>CAYNGJ010000005.1:0-199067 GCA_964396895.1 uncultured Hydrogenophaga sp.
CGCAAGTTACGTGCCTCGGTCATGCGGACTGGGGAGTTTTGAACATGTTCCCTAGACGGGAACCAAGTGGGAACCCAAACGGGAACCTTTTTATATGATGAAAGAAATTCAATCATTCATACATATACAAGGCCCTTTTTTCCCTGTGGCCCTGCCTACGGTTGAGGCGGATTTCAGGTTCCCACCTGCCCACTTTCCGCGCCCTGCCGGGCTGCGCCTGGTGGGTGGTTTTGCCTGGGTCTGACAGCCTGGCAGGGGAACCGGCCGTGTGTTGACTGCCGACCATGGCCCTTGAATCGGGCCAGTTCGCACCTGGTGCGGTGCCGGTTGCGGGTGCTGGGCTCATGCGGACATTTGCGGAAATGAGCGCCGGGGCTGCTTTGCTGGCCACCCTGACCGGGCGGGGCGTGCTGGGCTGGAGCTGGGGGTGGGCTGTGCATGCGTGTGCACGGGGTGGGGGCGACTCGCATCCCGGCACCTGGTTTGCTGTCGGATCGAATCCACACCCTATTGGGTTTGAGCCCACTTCGCTGGCATGAATGCAGGCCCGGAACTAAAATCTGCAACTCCCATGGAAACCCGTACCCCCGCTTATTTCGACGAACGCAAGGCCTCCCAGGCTGCTGCCTTCCTGCTTTTCCGGGCGGGTGGGCGTTTGCCCGTGATCAAACTGATCAAGCTCATGTACTTGGCCGAGCGCCTATCCTTGAAGCGGTACGGTGAAACACTCACGGGTGACCGTCTGGTGGCCATGCCGCATGGGCCGGTGCTGTCCTACACCTACGACCTCATTCAGGGCGCGTATGAGCCCAGTGCAGACGGGTGGGACACATGGGTGTCAGACCGTGCTGGCCACGATGTCGAGCTGAACGACAAGAGCATGATTCGCTCACCTGAAGAAGACCTGTTGGCCTTGAGTGAATCCGACCTTGAAGTGCTGTCCGAGGTGTGGGGTGAGTTTGGTCACTGGGACAAATTCCGCTTGCGTGACTACACCCATTCGGGCGCATGCCCCGAGTGGACAGACCCCAGCGGATCCATGGTGCCCATGAGCTACAGGCACGTGCTGGGCAACCTGGGCTATTCGCCTGAAAACGCCGCCGCCATTGCCGAACGCATTGCCCAACAACAGGCGCTGTTCGTGCAGATGGCCGCCTGCTGACCGTGGGGGCTGAAGGCTGGCAACCCGCGCCAGGCGAAACGCTCCTGGTGCCTTCAGGCCCTGCTGGACACCACCTTTTCGTATTGATCCTGGGGCCGGTGCAGTTGCCCGACTATGGCTCTGTGCCGCACGTGGCCATGGTCAGCTTCACCACACTGCGCCCCGGTGTGCCTCACGACGAAGCGTGTGTGATGCAACCAGGTGAACACCCGTTCATCAAGCACACAAGCTATGCCTACTACCGTGATGTGCGCATCGAGCGGGTGCCACACGTCACAGCCATGGTGCAAGGGGCCATCTGGCAGGCCCACACGCCCTGTAGTCCGGCGCTGCTGGCCCGGCTGCAGCGGGGCATTTGCGCCTCCCGGCTTGTGCGCCGCGACGTGAAGCTGTACTTCGGTTGCCGTTGAGAGCGCCGCCGCTCCTGGTGGTGGCACACGTAACCAGCGCCAGCCCGTACGCACCCCCGATATGGTGGCGATACACTCCCGGCTCCCCATCTACGGGGACCCGCTTTACCTCCCTGAGCGGGCCTGTGTGACAGCAGGATTCAGCCCGGCCCCGTGCCGGGTTTTTCTTTGGTGCGTGCCACCTTCGCCCATAGCCCACACCCACCCGCTGGCGCTGCTTTCCGGGCCTGTGCAGCCCAACCCTCCCCAGCTACCCAAAACCTCACCAGCGCCCCGCCACGGTCCGTGCTGCCCCATTGGTGCCCCTGGCTGGTTATGCTGGGCAAATGAACACGACCACCCCAAACCTTGAACAGCTTGCTGCCGATGGCCTGCAACTCTCCAGCGATGTTGAGCGCCATGTGAAGGGGCAATTTCACGGCATGACGCTTGATCGCGACGATGACTTCCGTGTTTTTTGTGCCGCCACCGTGGCTCGCTGCATCATCTACTTTCGGGGTGTTCACACGCTGGTTAAAAGCGGTTTGGTAGAGCCTGCTGGCGCTGTTGCCCGTGTGATGTTGGAACACTGGTTTGTGGTGGGTGCGGTGGCCAAAAACCCCGAGCTGTTCGATGCACTGGCCAATCAGTCTGCACAGGAGCATCACAAGGCCATGGATGCGCTGGCCAGCATGTTGCCCATCGACCGCCCTGACTGGTTAACCCCTGAGGCCATTGAAGCCACCAGATCAATGGTGACGCGCCCCAAAGCCAACAGCAAGGGCAATGGCTTTAGCCCGAAGTTCTGGGCAGATCGAGCAGGCGAGGGTGAGACGTTTGCTTTGATTTACCGCCGTCTCAGTTCATGTGCGCATGGTGCCCTGCACCCACTGGACTACTACGTGCGTGACGGCATTGGCGACGATCCGCCAGTGGTGAGAATCGGCAACATGCATGCCGATCTCGCCCCTCAGTTGTTGCAGATTTCGTCATCTGTTGTTCTGGGCTTGATGGGGTTTCTGGTACCAGACACGCCAGTGCCGGAATCGTTGGTGGGTCGGGTCAAGGCCTACGATGTTTTGCTGCGTGAACTGGCCGAACAGACACCACCCCCTTGACACCCCAGCCCCCCACCATGGCACAATGCCCCCAAGCCGAAAGGCCCGGTGCTTGAAAACACCTTAGAAGTAGCGGTTGCAGACCCCCACCGACAAGCGGGGTTTTGTCACGTCTGAACACCTGCGGCCCCCTGCCTGAAAGGGTGCCGCTTCACGTCCGGCCCCCGGCACCTGTGGTGCGTGGTGCTGGGCCGTCAAGGTTTTGGGCGGGATGGCCACAGCGGTAACGCCTGGCGCACGGCTACTTCCGTGTTTTCAACATCCCGTCCACCCCCATTGCTTGAAAACAGTGTGGGTGGGTTCAAGTCTCAAGTAGGAGCCTGAAGCCATGACAGTCGTCACCCTGGCCAGCCGCCGCGCTGCGCCGCCCGTTCCCTGTGTGCATGCGTCTGCACACCCCGCCACGTCAGCCACCCAAGCCAACGAGCTGCACCTGATCCAGCTGCACGCCCAAGCCTGCACCAGCCTGCGTGAGGCCCTGCGCCAACTGCAAAGCCCCAGTGCCACCGACACCAGCGCCAGCACCTGGGCAACCGCCACAGCCCGTGCACACCGTGGCCTAAGCGCCCTGAAGCAAGCCAGTGCGTTGGTCAACCAGGTGGGAGGCTGAGCCATGGCCGCCGCCCTTGCCACAGCCCCGGCCCCCGCCACACCTGCCCAAGCCCGCGCCCCTGTTCGCCGTCGCCGCAAACCGGTTGCCAAAGACAGTGAAGCACCCTACCTGCGCATGGGGCACATGGGCAGCGTTGCCGGTGCGCAGTTGACCGGGCCAGAAAGCAGCATCGTCACTGCAGCCCTGGCCGTGCTGACTGCACATCTGCGCAGCCACGCCGTGGCGTTTGAAGGCCCTCAGGCCGTGCGCGACTACCTGTTACTGGCCCTTGCCACCAAGCCACATGAAGTGTTTGCCGTGCTGTTCCTGGACAGCCAACACCGGCTGATTGCGTTCGAGGAAATGTTCAGGGGCACCCTCACGCAAACCAGCGTCTACCCCCGTGAGGTGGTGTTGCGTGCCCTGCATCACCAGGCTGCAGCCGTGGTGCTTGCCCACAACCACCCCAGCGGCAACGCCTCCCCGTCTACAGCAGATGAGTCACTGACACGCACCCTGAAAAACACGCTGGCGCTGGTGGACGTGCGTGTGCTTGACCACTTCATAGTGGGTGGCCTGAACGTCACCAGCATGGCAGAGCTGGGCATGGTGTGAGGCATGGCCATGCAAACACCCACCACCCACACCACGGGCCTCGCAAAGGCCCATGCAGTCACCCACAGCGAGGCACCCAGCCCCAAGCGTTTCCGCACCCTGCAAGCCCTGTTTGCCATGCGTGGGCGTGAGCTGGTGCGCAGCGTGCGGGCAGACGATGGCCGCGTGTCGTACATCGTGACACGTGCGGGTGACTCCCGACACTTCACCCATTGGCATGACCTGGAAGCGCATTTGCGGGCCATGCCATGACAGTTCGCACCCAGCCTAACCCCCGGCTGATCCCCGGTGGTGACAAGCGGTTTCCCTTCCCGCCTGGCTGGGTGCACCCATTTGAAGGGCCGCATTCAGGGATGCACCACATGACCACCAGGAAGCCCACACCGCCACCGGATGCCAGCGCCAGCAAAACCGAGACATGGAGACAAGCGGTCATGCGGCATTTTTCCGAGTTTCAAGGACCACCGCCCCGCCCAAAGGACTGGCGGAAGCTGTTCGACCTGAACGCCCGCATCAAACCGCCCGAGGGCTGGCGTCCGGCTGTAGCGGAGGGATTCCTGATTGCTGAAATGGCGGAGCCTGTCGATCTGGTGCGCCTGAGCGACGTTCTCGAACGGCTGGCGGAGGCTGCGCCAAAGAATGCAGTACTTCGCCGCTGCCTGGGGCGATTGGTTGATGCCGATCTGTACCCCCTGTGCATGTTCTACGTTCTTGACCCAGACCGGGAGCCAGTACGGGTGCTGGATCGCTTTCATGCGTCTATGGCTGCGGCCACAGCATTGGGCCTGCCTGGGGTGCACCCCATGAGTGAACCTATCGAGGTCGCCGCGTGGATGCTGGAAGCGTGGTGGCGTGTATGGCCTGGGCACAGTGATATCAGCCAAGCGATTGACCGGGCACAAACGATTCAGCAGCGAAAGAAGGAGGGGCGCCGACTTCGGTTGCAGGCGCTGGGCCTGACTGAATCTGATGTGGAGGATGAACCCGCCTACTGGCCAGCGGATGACGTGCTGTTGGCATCCCTGAACCGTTTGGCCCTGCCCGTGTTCGTTGCGTTCGATCTGTGGGGGTATGGGGTGGATACGGCTGCACCTGCGGTAGACGTTGATGCAGCCGCCGCAACCAGCGCCAGCAAAGTGGTTCCATTGAAAAACGCGGGGTTACCCAGTGATGCCACCAACGATGCATGGTGGCTCGAATGGTGCGCCGTCCGCAATGCGGCAAACACCAATCCAGACGGCACAGCGAAGCATGGCAATGCACGCGCGAAATGGAAAGGTGAGGATGTGCAAGTGCTTGGCTTGCGTCGATCAACCCTCATGGGGCGAGGTCTGGCCGACTCTACGGCCAAGAACGCCATGGCCGCCGATTTGAAAATGACCGCACAAGGGATAGGGAAACAGCTTGAAAAACTGGGTGCTTCTGGGGCAGTAGCCAATAACCAAGCCGCACAAAAGGTTAATTGAGCAATGGTTGCCGCATGCGTTTCAGAGGGGAGCGAGCACATGCGGAGGCATGCAAACACGCATTCAAGGTTCCAACTATTCGAACCTTTCCGAGGTGGATTTACTTCCGTTTATTCGAGATTGCACCACCGTGGATGCATCCGGAGAGAAGCGAAAGGAAACCTCCCGTGAACACCCTTCACCCCCCTTCCCCCTTGCGGGCAACAGCCCCGACCCCGAGCCCTGCACAGGCGCACTCGAACCCACCAGCATCCGCCCCAAGCATCCACCTGGTGCATTCCGCTGCACCCGTCGTGATACGCGACAAATTCATTCGCATGCCACGGGTGATAGACCTCACAGGGCAGCAAAAATCATGGGTTTACGCCAAGATCAAAGAGGGCACTTTCCCGCCTCCGGTGGTGTTGTCCCGTCGCTGCTCTGTGTGGTCTGAAGCTGCGGTGTTGACCTGGATTCAGGCTCGCATCACCGAAGCCGAGGCAGCACGTCAGGGGGCAGCATGAGCACCGCCGTGTTGCACACCCCGGCACAGCCCGAGGCCATCGCCGCCTTGGATCAGGCCATTGACCGCCTGGCCAGCACCGAGGCATCGACTGTGGCCGCATTCGGCGTGCTGGATGCCACCGTGCGCCAGTTGGTGGCCAGCCTTCAGGCCAATGATGCCCCCACCCGAACTGCAGGCTTCGCGAGCGACACGCTACAAGCCTTGGCACTTGCAGGGCAGCAGCTCGAAACCTACCAGGATGCCGCTGATGACGTGGTGGTGACCGCTGGCGCTGCCATCGGAGAGTTGGAAGCACAACCACAGGAGGCCACGCAATGACACGCGAAGCCCTGCCCCCCGATTCCCTGGAAAAGGCCCTGTTCGACCGCTTGCGCCGCGTGGGTGCCGACCGTTTGGGCGTGTTGCAGTTTGAGCATGACGGAGAGCCATGGGAAGTGGTTGCAAACACAGTCAGCACCATTCGCGCCATTCACATCACCGCTGAGTCAGCGAAGCATGAAGGGCTGTTCCGTTCTATGGTGGTGGTACAGGTCAACGACAACGGCTACCGCGCTGGTCCTGGTGGCCTTGACCATGTGTTGCAGGCATTGGTGACAGGTGTACGCCTGGAGCGCGTTACCGGTGAGCCAGCTACAACGACATTTCATGTCCTACCCGTGGTTGAGACTCCGGTCGTTTTTCGGGCTGCTGACCATGGCGTTGCAGATGCGGACTTGTAGGCATCGCCATGTCCCATCCACCCATCCAGTTCGACACCCGCCCCGACCAGGCACACCGTGTAGCCACGTTCCTGGATGCGCATCCACGGGCCACAGCCAAAGAGATTGACGCGGCATGTGACACGGGGTGCATCACCAAAGTGCTGTCAGACATGCCCCGCATGGGCTATGGCCTGGCCCGCGATTGGCTGGCCGTGATGTGCGTGCGTGGCCAGCGCACCCGCCGTGTTCGCGTTTACCGTCAGTTGCACTGGCCCCATGCCGTGCCTGACCTGTTTTCCCAATGACTCCACACCCACCCATCACCCCCGAGCTGATCCGCTCCGCATTGGCCCATGTGTCCGCCCTGGTGGCACGCGACGAATGGGCCAAGGTGGCCATGGCCATCAAGAGTGAGTTTCCAGACGAAACCGGCCTTGACCTGTTCGACGCATGGAGCCAGACCGCTGGTGACGTGTACAACGCCAAGGCCACCCGCGACACCTGGAAAAGCGTTCGTGCCAGCGGTGGGGTGACGGTGGGCACACTGCTGCACCTGGCCAAGCAAAACGGCTGGGAGCCGCCCAAGGGCCAGCAACCCGCCAGCCAGCCCGACCCCGAAGCCGCTGCCCGCCTGGCCCGCGAGCGTACCGAGCGTGCACAGGCAGAACAGGCCAGCATCGAGGCCGCACAGGCCCATGCAGCCCAAGCCGCCGCCGACCTGTGGGACAGCGCCAGCGACAGCGGCAACAGCCCCTACCTGGCACGCAAAGGCGTTGCCGGTGTGGGTGTGCGCTACCTGCCAGATGGTACGCTGCTGGTGCCCATGCGCGACGTTGACGGTGTGCTGTGGAACGTGCAATGCATTGCCCCACAAAAAGGCCCTGACGGATCAGACAAACGCTATGGCCCGCCCCGCATCAAGGGCGGGCGCAAACAGGGCCTGTGGCACGTGCTGGGGGCCTTGCCTGTGCCCGTGGTGGGTGAGGGTGCCCATGAAGGTGCTGGCGCTGCTGGTGGCCCGTCTGGTGCGCCTGCTGTGGTGGTGCTGGCCGAAGGCTACGCCACAGCGGCCAGCCTGCACATGGCCACGGGGCACCCGGTGGCAGTGGCCTTTGACGCGGGCAACCTGGCTGCGGTGGCCAAGGCCCTGCAACAGCTTTGCCCCGGTGCGTTGCTGGTGGTGTGCGGTGATGACGATGCAGACACCGAAGCCCGCACAAGCACCAACCCAGGCAGGCAAAAAGCCACAGCAGCGGCCAAGGCCGTCAAGGGGCTGGCGCTGCTACCCGAGGGCTTGCCACCCGGTGGCACCGACTTCAACGACCTGCACATGCATGTGGGCGGTGAAGCCGGTTTGGCTGCGGTGCGTGCCATCGTTGAGGCGGGGCTGCAGGCCTACCAGGCCACACAGGCTGCACGCATGCCAAAGGCCGGCACGCACCCTGCGGCAACCAGCGCCAGCAGTGGCAACCCGCCCGAAGCTGAGCCCGAGTGGGACCGCTTCCACGTGAGTGACAAAGGCGTGTTTTACAAAGGCGTGGACAAAGACGGCAAGCCCACCACCCCCGAATGGGTGTGCACACGTCTGGACGTGGAAGCCCTCACACGCGACCAGGAGGGCCAAGGCTGGGGCTACCTGCTGGCCTTTACCGACTCCGCGCATAAACTCAAGCAATGGGCCATGCCCGCCCGCATGCTGGCCGGTGATGGTGGCGAATACCGGGCTGTGCTGCTGGGTATGGGCCTTCGCCTGTCATCCAGCAGCCGCGCCCGCAACCTGTTGACCCAGTACATACAAACCCGCCAACCCAGCGAGCACGCCACCTGCACCGACCGCGTGGGCTGGCACGGCCGCTCGTTCGTGCTGCCCCATGAAACCATTGGCGACGATACCGAGCGCATCGTGTTTCAGAGCGAAAACGCCATGGAGAACACCTACCGCGTGCGCGGCACGGTCGAGGCCTGGAAAGAACGTGTATCGGCCCTGTGCATGGGCAACAGCCGCTTGGCCTTCTCGGTGGCCTGTGCCTTTGCTGGCGCTGTGCTGCGGCCTGCTGGCATGGAAAGCGGGGGGTTCCACTTCCGGGGCGACTCATCCAGCGGCAAAACCACGGCCCTGAAGGTGGCTGCAAGCGTGTTCGGTGGTGCCAGCTACCTGCAGCGGTGGCGCACCACAGACAACGCCCTAGAGGCCATCGCCGCGCAACACTGTGATGGCCTGTTGATCCTGGACGAACTGGCACAGGTTGACCCCAAGACGGCGGGCGAATGCGCCTACATGCTGGCCAACGAGCAAAGCAAAGCCCGTGCGACCCGTGGCGGTGCACCGCGTGCCCGTCTGTCCTGGCGGTTGCTGTTCCTCAGTGCGGGCGAACTGGGGCTGGCCGACCACATGGCCGAAGGCATGAAGCGCACCCGCACGGGCCAAGAAGTGCGCATGGCCGACATCCCCGCCGATGCTGGCGCTGGCATGGGGGCGTTTGAGGCGCTGCACGGCCTGGAAGGTGGGGCCGACTTTGCCCGGCACATTACAGGGCAGGCGGGCAGCGTTTACGGGGCTGTGGGCTATGCCTGGTTGCAGTGGCTGACCGAGCAAGCCGACACCCTGAAACGGCGCATCCGCACCGATGCCGATGCACTGGCCATGCAACTGGTGCCCGAATCTGCCAGCGGGCAGGTTCACCGCGTGGGTGCCCGCTTTGCGTTGGTTGGCGCTGCTGGTGAGCTGGCCACAGAGGCGGGCTTGACGGGCTGGCCCAAGGGCGAAAGCACCCGTGCCGCACGGGCATGCTTCAATGCCTGGCTGGCCGCACGTGGGGGGACTGGCAATGGTGAGGTCACGGCCATGCTGCGGCAGGTGCGCCAGTTCCTGGAAGCGAACGGGGAAGGGCGGTTTACCTGGTGGCACCGTGCGGCAGATGACCACAACGCCAAGACGTTGCAGCGGGCCGGGTTCAGGCGCATGGTCAACGAGCAAGGCGAACCCATCAAGTCCAATAGCCAGCACCTGGGGGAGTTTGGCGACAAGATGCACCCGGTTGACGGCGAGGGCACATCATCAGAGTTCTTTGTGTTGCCAGAGGTGTTCCGTTCAGAGCTGTGCAAGGGCTTCGCGCATGAAGCTGTGTGCAAGGTGCTGGCCGATCATGAATGCCTGGTGATGAACGAGCCCGGCAGGCATGCCAAGAAGGTCAAGCTACCCACCCTGGGGCAGACCCGGTGTTATCACATCCCGGCGAAAATCTTCGAACTTGAAGTGTGACTGGGAGGATCTGTGCATGTTGACCGCTGTTTTTCAGCGGTTGGCCGTTTCGCAAACCCATATGAATCAACACCTTACCTGCTGGCGCTGTTTCCCTGATAGGTGGTACCTATGCTGAAGCATGATGTACGACATGACTTTACATAATGGATGTTGTAGAACATTCGGGATATAAAATCAAACTATCGTTCACCTATCGTCTAAACGGCTTATCATTCAAGCATGATAAACACCCAGTTTACAGAGGCTTTAGCAGCCCTTGGCATCAGGCAGAGCGCCTATGCCAGACTGATCGAGGTCACGGGAAAGTCAGTGAGTGCCTGGGCAACTGGCCGCGTGCCCGTACCTGGCGTGGTCGCCCGGCACCTGGAGGTGTTGGCCGCTCTGAATGCCCTGCATGCAGCCCATGTGCTGGGGTTGAAGCCAACGCCAGCCGTTGACGGTGTGCGAGTGGATGACCTGGTGGGGTTGCAGGCAGTTTTAACCCTGACCCCTACACCTAGCGACGATGCTGGCCAGTGATGTGCCGTTGACCTGACCGTGTGCACGCACGCAGTGTCGTGTCGTGCATGCCCCATATGCCCGGGCAATAGCCTGCAGTGGCAATTGCCGATACCAAGCGATAGCCCACAGCCCGACCGAATCCCACCAGTTGACCGCCTGATACCAGGTTATGGCCAGCGGGCTTGTCAGTGCAACTGGGTGCCGTGCATCGGCCCATGCGCCGTGTATGTCGGTGCCGCCGATGGGGGCGGTGCGGGTTTCCCTCCGCGCTGTTGGTGGCCGCTTGGCATTCAATCCAGTGGTGTGGGGTGGCTCAATTATTGAGAAAAGCTATCGCGATGACCAGTTGCGCGAAAATTACTGTGCTTGGGCCGATGCCGCTGCTGACCAGTTTTTGATGCCGCCGACCATAAGCCAAGTCGTTATTTGCCGATTTTGCACAATAAACAGGCAAAACAAGCGGCTTAGGTTCCCATGTTCCCACCTGCTGGGAACCAGGTTCCCGCCTCTGATGGGAACCTATTTTCTTTAATTAAATCATTGGGTTGAGTGAGTTATCCACAACAGGTTCCCATGGCTCCCACTAAAAAAGAACGACACCCGGGTGGAAGCTGTTCGCAAAACGTGAGGCAATGGGCTGGTGCATTGTCAAAAACTATCGCCACGGGAGGGGTGGTCAAATCTCTGGACCTTCAGCCGCTAGACCGACCGGTTAACCATTTTTTCACGTGCGCAAGTTTTGAGCTTTTTTTATTTTGGGTTTTGAGGGGGGGAGTGATAGGTCCCACCTATTTTGGGTCACACCAGATCGGCGCGATGCCGCCATAAGTCGCTGTGGATAAGTGCCTGGGGACGTGGCAGCAAAGGATGTGCCCCCAGCTTCTGGATTTGTGCCCCAAAATGTGCCCCCACGTTGCCCCGGCTTGAAGCGGTTTTATGTGGACTTGTGCGGAATCGAAAACAAGGCCACAGAGTGAGAAAAGAAAAAGCCCGGATGCTTATGGAAGCATGCGGGCTTGAGTTTGGTACCACCAACAGGAATCGAACCTGTATCTAGCGCTTAGGAGGCACTCGTTCTATCCATTGAACTATGGCGGCACAAGGCGCGGATTCTACCCAAGCCCCGTCAGCAAACCTCATTCGTGGGGCAGGGTGAAGATGAGGTCAATGGCGTTTTCCTCGCCCGCCCGGGCCCGCAAGGTGAGGCGGCGCGACACGTCGTAAAACAAGGACACCGTGCCCATGGCGCTGTTGAGCCCGGTCTCAAACACCATGTACAGGCGGTTGGACAAGCGCTTGCCCAGCGCCACCCCCGCCGCCTGGGTGGTGCCGTCGGCCTGGGTGCTGGCGCCGCGGAATGAAATATCGTCCAAC
Source organism: uncultured Hydrogenophaga sp. (assembly GCA_964396895.1). Classification (GTDB taxonomy): domain Bacteria; phylum Pseudomonadota; class Gammaproteobacteria; order Burkholderiales; family Burkholderiaceae_C; genus UBA2334. Next base: position 11,689 of record CAYNGJ010000005.1, read on the forward strand.
CCCAGGCGGCTGGCCAGGCTGGCATCCATGGCACCGCCATTGCTGCTGAGCAGCGCCAGCGCGGCCTGTTGCAGGATGGCGGCTTCCGCGCCCCCCCCTGAGGCCTTGCGCCCCAGCACCAGCCAGGCGAGTTTTTCGCTGTCGGGCATGTCGGGGCTGGCGTACAAGCTGACGCGGGGGGCTCGGGCGGTGCCCGTGATCTTGACGCCGACCACCTGGGTGTCGCTGTCGCGAAAGGCGCTGGCGGGCCGCACGGCCAGGATGTTCAGGCTGGGGTCGTCGTAGGGGCCGGAGAATCGGATCACCCCTTCCGAGATGCGCAGTTGCTGGCCGTAGGCGCGGTAGCTGCCATCCAGTGTGCGCACCTCACCCAGCACCCGCAGCGTGGGCGCGCTGGGTGTGCTCACGAGCGACACTTTGCCACCCAGGCGGGTCTGCAAGCCTTGGCCACGCACCTGCAACTGCTCGCCCAACGCAATGTTGACCAGCAAATCGGTTTTGACGCGGCTGCCTTTCTCCAGCGTGGCCACGCGGGTTTGGCGCACTACCACGTCGTCGCCCAGCGAGGGCGCGGATTCATCGGGCAGGATGAACAGGGCCTGGTCCACGGCCAAGTCACCGCGCAGGCGCAGCAACTGGTCTTGCAGCGTGGCCGACACGTCGCCCGACAGGGTCAGTCGGCGGTCCGCACGGGCGGACACTCGGAGTTTGTCGGCCTTGGCTTGCAGCCGAATGCGGGGTTGTTGGGGCAGGGCGTTGGCACCCGTGGTCCATTGGACCTGGCCGGTGCCGGTGAAGGTGCCGCCCTGTTTGGCGCCGCCCGCGCCTTCCAACGAAAGCTGGGTGATGTCGATTTGCTCCCCCGAGAGCTTGGCCACCAGGCGGCCATTGCCAAACTCCAGGCCTTCGACGACCGAGCGCAGGGCCAGGTCGGTGGCCTCCAGCTGGCCTTGCCAATCGGGTTGGCCCAAGGTGCCACTTGCCTGGGCGTTGAGCAGCAGCCGCCCCTTGGCCCGCCAGCCCGGCGGCGCCATGAGCGACGACCACAGACTGAGCTCCGGTAGGCTGGCCCGCAGGCTGGCCGTCAACGGTGCCTGTGGGGTGAGTGCCCACACGCCCTCTTGCAGTTGCCACTGGGTGCGCACCTGGCCTTGCAGCTGCCCTCCCAGGCGGCTGTCCCATTCCAGATCGGCCAGCAAAGCGTTGCCTTGGGTGCGCACCACCAACTGGGCTTGCTTGAGTTCGGCGGGCACCCAAGGGGTGCTGGCGTCGGTGGCCTCGGGGTTGCGCACCCGCAGGTCACCTTGCTGGCGTTGCAGCTCCAGCCGCAGCTGGGGTTCGGCGGGCGTGCCACGGGGGGGCGTCTGCAGCGGCCAGCTGAGTTGCCAGCGGCCTTGGAACTGCAGGTCGGTGCTCAGTCCCGCGTCGGCCAACCAGCGTTCTTCGCCGTTGCCCAGCAGGCTGGCGGCGGTGTCCAGCCAGTTCAGACCGAGCTGGTGGATGCGTCCCTCGGTGCGCAGCACCCCCTTGTCGGAGGACAGGTGTTGCCAGCTGAACCGCGTCAGCGGGGTCGTGGTGGACGCGGCACGCTGGGGCGTTGCCGTCTGGCGTGGCACGGCCTGCAGGCTGAGTTCGCCGGGGCCCACTTCCCACTGGGTGTCTTTCCACCCCAGGGTGATGGCTTGTGCCGTTTGCACGGTCAGTGCCTGGGTAGCCTGTGGGCCGTGCAGCTGGGCCTGCAACTGGTCCAGCACCGCTTGTCCGCCGTCGGCGCTGAGACCGTTGGTTTGGACTTGTGCGGACAGGCGCGCGCGCAACTGGCCTCGGCTGAAGTCGCCGGAGGCGCGAAGGCGGCTGTGTTTCAGGTTGCCATCGAGTTGCAGCAGCAGGCCGCTGGCCCGAAGTTCGGGCTGCTCGGCCTGTGGCCGGGCGCTGAGTTGTTCGCTGCTCAACTGGGCTTGCAGGCTGGGGCCATCGGCCTGGGCCCAGCCGCCCCGCCAGTCGGCGGTCAGTTTGGCGTTGCCGGTCAGTGCCAGCTGGGCCGGCAGCACCTGGGCCATGCCGGGCAGCCCTTGCACCCAGGCCTTGAGCTTGCCCAGGTCAGTTGCTTGTAGGCTGAGCTGGCCTTGGCCTTGGTTTGCGGCCAGTTGGCCCTTGACTTCGCCATCCGCCCCAGGGGTGCGCAGGCGGAGCTGGCCCGCGAAGGCCAACGGTTGCGTGGCCACGTCGGCGCTGCCTTGTACCTCGGCCCCCAGGGCGCGCAGCTGCAGCTCACTCAGCCTGAGCTGTTGCCCCGTCCACACGCCTTGTGCCTTCAATGCACGCAGGCTCACCCCCCGTTGGCCATGGCGTGTCCGAGGTTCACCGGGTGCAGGCCCTTGGCCACCTTTCAGGTCAACGCTCAGGCGGGTATCGGACCGGGAGGTGGGCTGCAGCAGCACTTGGCCCGACAGCCCACCGGGCGCCAGACTGGTGTGCAATTGGTGCAGCGGCACGCCCGTCAGGGTCAGTTGGGCCTGGGCGGTGGCGTGGCCCGCTTGCCAGCGCCCTTGGCCTTGCACGCTGCCGTCCCCCACCTTGGCGAGCAGGCGCGTCACGTCAACGGCTTTGGGGCTGGCATGGGCCGCCAGTTGCAGTGCAGACACGGGCAGTTTGCCCAGGTCCCAGGCGCCTGCAGCGGCGTTGGCCAGCGAGAGTTGAATTTGCCACGCATCGGCAGCAGCGGGTTGAACCGAGGCTTGACCATTGAGCAGGGTGGTGGGCAATTGCGGCCAGAACGCGGCCAGGTTCAGTTGTTTGACCTGCGCCTGCAAGGCGTGCAGTGGCTGCTGGCGCCACGGGTGCAGGGTGGCCGTGGCGTCCAGCCCGGGGCGCACCGCACGGGCACCCACGGTTTCGTCGAGCAGCTTGGCCTGCACGGTCAGCGCCGCCTCTTTGGGGGCACCGTCCGTGCCAGGGGTGGGCGCCAACTCTCCCCGAATGCGGGCGTTCAGGCGCCCTTGCCAGGGTTGGGCTGGGTCGCTGCCCAGCGCTGGCAATTGACCTTGAATGCTGGCCTTGACCTCGGCGCTCAGGGTCATGGGGGCTTCTGCCTGCAGGACGGCGTCCACCTGGTAGCGCCCCTGGGCGGCTTCCAACTGCAGGTCTTGCAGCAGGTGGCGGGCTTCTTCGTCTTCGCCCTCGTACAAGTAAGTGCCCTGGATGCGGTCGATGTGGACGGGCTGCTGGCCCGCCAGCGTGAGCCGCCCGATGTCAAACGCCACCTGCAGGCCCAGTGGCAGAACCAGTGAGTCCGGTGGTGTGGGTGGCGTGGGAGAGGCGGGACTGTTGTCGCTGACCTCGAGGGTGGCGGCCTTGACGGTGACGGCCAGCGGCTCGGCCTTGATGAGCGGCAGAAAGTCCCAGGTCAGCGTCACGTCGGTGGCCGAAGCGCTCAGGCCCTGCCCGTCGGTCCACGACAGCCGTGCGATGCGGCCACCCTCGCGCAGCGAGGCTTCGGTGTCGTCCAGCTCCAGTGCGTCGAGGGCGGGCACCCAGGGGCGCACCAATTGCAACGTTTGTTGCAGCGAGTTGTCGGAGCCCGACCAGACCCACAGCGCAAACAGGCCGGCGGCGGCCGTGGCCGTCACGGCCCCAGGCAGCCACAGCGTGAACCACGCCACCACAAACGCCACACCGTTGACGAGGCGCCGCCAAAGTGCCACAGGCACCTGGCTGAGTTGTTGCACGCGGTGGCGCAGGGGTGGGTGGCGTGCCATCAGAACGCAAAGCCCACGGACAGGTGGATGCGAAAGCGCCGGGTGTCCAGGCCATAGGCCAGGTCCATCTGCAGCGGGCCTGCCGGGCTGTTGTAGCGCACACCGGCCCCCACACCGACTTTGGCGCGCAGGTGGGACACGCTGTCGGCCACGGCACCGGCATCGACAAACACGGTGGATTCCCAGGCAGTGGGCTGGCCGCCTTCCAGCAAGGGGCGCTGCCATTCCAGGCTGCCAACGGCCATCACCCGGCCTGGGCGCACGGAGCCGTCGGACTGGGTCACGCCCAGCTCACGCGGGCCGTAGCCACGCACCGACTGGTCGCCACCGGCCCAGAACCGCTGTGAGTCGGGCACGGGGGCGAGCGGCGTGCTCACGATGGCGCCTGCCTCGGCGCGCAGCGACAGGCGACCCAGCTCGGGGGCCGCCCGCGTGGCCGTGCTGGGCAGCAAGGGGGCAGCCGATGCAGGTCTCAAGCGCGGCACCAACTCCCACAGTCCGTCCAAGGGCAGCAGGCCCTGCCAGCGCAAGCGGGTGCGCAGGTAGGGGTCACGCTGCTGGCCCAAGGTGGTGCCAATGCCCACCTCGGCGGCCAGACCGTGCCCGCGCGAGGGCAGGGGCATGGCATCGAATGCGGTGCGTGACCACAGGTAATTGACGCTGATGGACTGTTGCGCCTGCAAAGGGCCGGCGGCCCGCAGCAGGTCGTTGTCGGTCAAGGCGCGGTCGTACTGGATGAAGTAGCCCCGGTTGAGCGACTCGCTTTCGTGGGCTTTGCCAAAGCGCACCTGTTGGCTGGTGGTGGTGGACAGGCTGTAGTGCACCCGCTCGGCCTTGATGCCTGCGCTCCACAGCCAGCCGTGGGGGTCCACGGGGGAGCGCACTTCGGTTTGCAGCAGGCGGTCGTCGCGCTCCAGCTTGAGTTTGGACAGGGCGCGCCAGTCCAGTCCGGGCACCCGGTTCCAGACGTGTTCGGCACTCAGGCGGGGTCCGTTGTCGGTGCTGATGCCCACGCCCAGCTGCAAGCGTCCCCGCGTGGCTTCCCGCACCTGCACGCGAATGGGGGCTGCCGTGGGGGCGGTGTCAGGGTCCACGTACACAAACACCGAGTCGAAGTAGCCACTCTGGGCCAACCGTTGCTGGGCGCTTTGCAGGTCCTGCAGTCGGTAGGGGTTGCCCGGCAGGGCGCCAGCGGCGCGCACCAGGTTTTCCACCCACTGGCGTTGGTATCGGGACAGGCCCTCCACCTCGATGGGGCCCAGCGTGAAGGCCGGGCCGGTGTCAATTTCAACCGCCAGGTTGACCTGGTGGGTTTCGGTGTCCACGTCGGCCAGACTGCCCGCCAGCTGGGCCTTGGGGAATCCATCCACGGTGAGGGTACGCAGGGCGGCCGCCTTGGCCTCGTCCCAGGCGGCCTGGGTGAATGCCTCACCACTGGCCAGCGCCCATTGCGCGCGCACACGCTGTTGCATGCCCATTGACTCGGCAGGGGCTTGCGCAAAGGCCACCAGCACATTGCCCACCCGGCTGGCGGGGCCAGGCGTCACGTCCACCTCCACCGTCCAGGCGGGGGCGGCAGGGGGCCGTGCGTTGGCCGTCGATGGGGTGGCGGGCGTGGGGGCTGGGGAAGCCGCAGGCGGCAGCAGCCGGGTGGTGATGATCGGGGAAAAGTGGCCTTGGGTCCCCAGCAGCCCGCGCACATCGGCGGGCAACTGGCTGACCAGGCGACGAAGCTCAGGCTCGTCCAGGTCAGGCAAGGCCTGAAACCGCTGGATGTTGAGGTGGCGCTCCAGCAGTGACTGCAGCGCTGGCGGTGCCTTCACCACCGTGACAAAGCGCAGCGTGGTGCTGTTGGTGGCGCTGGGGGGAGGGGCTTCGGGGGACGTTTGGGCCAGTGCGACGGCTGTGGGCAGCAGGCTCAGCAGTGCGGACAGCGTCAGGCCCGCCAGGGTGGGGCGGTGACGGGCACGGACATCCCACGTCGTCCGGAGCGGGGCCGGACGGCGCGGCGAACTCGAAAACAGCATCTGCAGCGGGCGCCTGTGTACTTATTTGGAGAGCATGCGCATGGTGTCTTCCAGGCCTTTGAGCGTGAGCGGGTACATGCGCTGGCCCATGATTTGCTGAATCACACTGATGCTCTGGCGGTACTGCCACATGCCGGGGGGTTCGGGGTTGACCCACGCAAACTTGGGGAAGGCGTGCGTGAGGCGTTGCAGCCATTCTGCCCCGGCTTCTTCGTTGTTGTATTCCACGCTGCCGCCGGGTTGCAAGATTTCGTAAGGGCTCATGGTGGCATCCCCCACAAAAATGAGCTTGTAGTCCTTGTTGTACTTGCGAATGATGTCCCAGGTGGGGAATTTCTCGGCAAAGCGGCGGCGGTTGTTTTTCCACATGAAGTCATAGACGCAGTTGTGGAAGTAATAGAACTCCAGGTGCTTGAACTCGGCCTTTACGGCCGAGAACAACTCCTCCACACGGTGAATGTGCTCGTCCATGGTGCCGCCCACGTCCATCAGCAGCAGCACCTTGACGTGGTTGTGGCGCTCGGGCCGCATCTTGATGTCCAGGTAGCCCGCATTGGCGGCTGTGCCCTGGATGGTGCCGTCCAGGTCCAGCTCGTCTTCCGCGCCGATGCGGGCGAACTTGCGCAGCCGCCGCAGCGCCACTTTGATGTTGCGCGTGCCCAGTTCTTGTGTGTCGTCGTAGTCGCGGTAGGCGCGCTGGTCCCACACCTTGACGGCGCTTTTGTTGCCCCCCTTGCCGCCGATGCGTATCCCTTGCGGGTTGCTGCCGCCATGACCAAACGGGCTGGTGCCGCCGGTGCCAATCCATTTGCTGCCACCGGCGTGGCGCTCTTTCTGTTCTTCCAGCCGCTTTTGGAGCGTTTCCATCAGCTCGTCCCAATCCATTTTGGGTGCGTTGGCCTTTTGCTCATCGCTCAGGATGCGCTCCAGCTCCTGGCGCAGCCAGTCCGCCGGAATGGGTTTGGTGAAGTCGGCCACCATCTCCACACCCTTGAAGTAGGCGGCAAAGGCGCGGTCGAACTTGTCAAAGTGCTTTTCGTCCTTCACCAGCGCCGTGCGGCTGAGGTAGTAAAAATCGTCCATGCTGCAGGCATCGGGGTTGGCGGGGCCGACCACATTGGCCTTGAGCGCCTCCAACAGCGTCAGGTATTCCTTGACAGAGACCGGCAGCTTGGCGTCGCGCAGGGCGTAGAAGAAGGAGATCAGCATATTTTTGTCCTCTAACGCTTATATTTATTAGTTTTTCTGCTTCATTAAATAAAGCAACTGCGCCTTCACCTCAGGCCATTCGCCTCGGGTCAGGCTGTACATCACGGTGTCGCGGATGGTGCCGTCGCGGCGCAGGGCGTGGCCGCGAATCACGCCATCCTTCTTCGCACCCAGGCGCTCGATGGCGCGCTGACTGGCAAAGTTGAAGTTGTCGGTGCGCCAGCCCACCACGTGGCAGCCCAAGGTTTCAAAGGCATGGGTCAGCAGCAGCAGCTTGGCGGTGGTGTTGACGTGGGTGCGCTGGCAGCGCTTGGCGTACCAGGTCCAGCCAATTTCCACGCGCTTCACCGCTGGGACGATGTCGTGGTAGCTGGTGCAGCCCAGCACCTCGCTGGTGGCGGAGTCGGTCACGGCAAAGGGAAAGCGGTGGCCCGCTTCGCGCATGGTCAGCGCGTCGGCAATGTATTGGCGGGTGTGTTCGGGCTCAGGCACCGAGGTGACGCGCAGCGTCCACAGCTCGCCATCGGCGGCGACGGCTTGCAGGCCAGCTTCGTCGTCCAGGGTGAGCGGTCGCAGGGTGATGCCGTTGGCGGTGAGGGTGACGGGTTCGACAAAAGCCATGGGTGTTCCTGGGGACGTGGGGGTCAACGGTTCCTCTGGTTCATGAACACCAGTTTCTCGAACAGCGTGACGTCTTGCTCGTTTTTCAGCAGCGCGCCCACCAGTGGGGGCACGCTGACCTTCTGGTCGGCGCTTTGCAGTGCGGCCAGCGGGATGTCCTCGGCCATCAATAGCTTGAGCCAATCCAGCAGTTCGCTGGTGCTGGGCTTCTTCTTCAGGCCGGGCAAGTTGCGGATGTCGAAAAAGGTCTTCATGGCCACGGTCAGCAGCTCGGTTTTCAGGCCGGGGAAGTGCACATCCACGATTTGCTGCATCACCGGCGCTTCGGGAAACTTGATGTAGTGGAAGAAGCAGCGGCGCAAGAAGGCGTCGGGCAGTTCTTTTTCGTTGTTGGAGGTGATGAACACCAACGGGCGCTTTTTGGCCTTCACCAGCTCGCGGGTTTCGTAGCAATAAAACTCCATGCGGTCGAGCTCACGCAACAAATCGTTGGGAAACTCGATGTCGGCCTTGTCGATTTCGTCGATCAGCAGGGCCACAGGTTCGTCCGCCGTGAAGGCCTGCCACAGCACGCCTTTGACGATGTAGTTGGTGATGTCCTTGACCTTTTCGTCGCCCAACTGGCTGTCGCGCAGTCGGCTGACCGCGTCGTATTCGTACAGGCCCTGCTGCGCCTTGGTGGTGGACTTGATGTGCCACTGCAGCAGCGGCATGCCCAGCGACTGGGCCACTTCCTCGGCCAGCATGGTCTTTCCGGTGCCGGGTTCGCCCTTGACCAACAGCGGCCGTTTCAGGGTGATGGCGGCGTTGACCGCCAGCATCAGATCGGCGGTGGCGACGTAGTTTTGGGAGCCCTGAAATTTCATGCGTGTGTCCTGAGAAGGGGAGGGTTGCAGTGAGGCGCGCGGTGGTGGTTCGGCCGGGGCGGCGGTGGCCACAGTCCCGGCTGGCGAGGGGGAAAACCGGGTCCCTCAACCAAGGGAAAACGATGGAAAAACCGTTTAACCGAGTCTATATAATCCGGCGTTGATTTTTGTCAATCAACATTCATTGTGCTTTCAAAATGAAACAACTGCTGCCCATGCCCATTGCCGCCTTTGTCGCCGGTGCGACCCTTCTTTTTGCATCTGCAAGCGCCACGGCACAGGCCCCAGTGGGTGATGCAAAAGCGGGTGAAGGCAAGGCATCCATGTGCATTGGCTGCCACGGCATTGTCGGCTACCAGAACAGTTTCCCCGAAATCCACAAAGTGCCCAAAATTTCGGGCCAATCGGCGGGCTACATCGTGTCTGCCCTGACCGCCTACAAAAAAGGGGAGCGCAAGCACCCTTCCATGCGGGGTATTGCCACCTCCCTGTCGGAGCAAGACATGGTTGACTTGGCGGCTTTCTACGCCACCCATGCGGGTGATGCCACGGTGGCAGAAGCCCCGTCCAAAGCCGCCCCAGCCGCCGTGGCCGCCCTGATCGAAAAAGGCGCCTGCGCCAGCTGCCACGGTGCCAACTTCAGCAAACCCATTGACCCCAGCTACCCCAAGCTGGGCGGCCAGCACGCCGACTATCTGTATGTGGCCCTCAAGTCGTACACCGTGCAGGGCAACCACGTCATCGGCCGTGGCAACCCCATCATGGGCGGTACGGCTCAGCAGTTCAAGCTGTCCGAGTTGAAGCAAATGGCCAACTACCTGGCCACCCTTGACGGCGAGCTGAAGGTGGTGCCGCAAAGCCGCTTCCGCTGATCCGCAGCGGCTTTTTTGCGCCTGCCGGGTGGCCGTCCACCGCGCCCGGTCAGGGGCGGCCCACAAACACATACAGCCCGCTGCCCATGCGGGGCGCGTGCACCAGGCTGAGGTAGATGGGTCCCAGTGCCGTGTCGGCCCCCACATACAGGCTGTAGCCGGTTTTCAGCTGTCCCTGGCGGAATTCGGCGGGCGTTTTCCAGGCGTTGCCCGCTTCCATCGTGCCCCCCACAAACAGCGCCCTTGCCATGCCGGGGCTGAGTGCCAGGCGCTGGTAATAGCCCAGCCGCAGCAGGCCCAGGTAATTGCCCGTCACCTGACCCACCTTGTAGCCGGACAGCTGCTGGAACCCACCCAGCGAGTGCTCATCGGCGGCGGCGGCGGGCACGTTGCTGGCCCTGGCCACCCGGGCGTGGAGGTTGAGGGTGTGCGGCCCCCAGCTGTACACCTGGGTGCCGTCCACATCCAACCGCGCAAAAGGGCTGCTCACGCCATCCATGCGGCGTTGACCCGCCTCGACCAGGCCTTTGAGGCGGTAGCCTTGTTGCGGAAAGTTGGCGTGGTCGAGCTGGTCGGCCACCAGGCTGGCGCGTGCCCCCCGGTCCCACCAGGCTTGCTTGAGGTAGGTGGTTTGGGCGTCGCCACGCACCAGTTCTGGGTCAATGTTGCGGCGGGCGGCGAACAGGCCCACCCGCACATCGCCCAGCTGGCCGGCGCGGCCCGTGGTCCAGCCGTGGTCCAGCCCCACACGCAGGGTGCGCCGACCCAGCAGGGCTTGGGCCACGCCGTCGGCGTCGAACAGCTCCACTTTGGTCTTGTGCACGCCCGCGTAGGCCGACACAAACCGGTCCCTGTCGCCCCCCCAGGGGTGGAAAATTTCGGTGCGCAGGCCGGTGGTGTCGCCGATGGACAGCTGGTTGCGCCACTCGGTGCCGTTGGGCGTCAGCCAGTGGCGGTTGTGGTTGATGCGCAGGTTGAACGCGCCCTCGCCCTGGAAGTCGGTGCGCAGGTCCAGCCCCACGCGGAAAAAGTTGTGCCCCAGCGGGTTGTCCTGAACCTGAACCACCAGTCCCTCGGCCAGGGTGCGGCCATCTGGGGCCAGGTGGTAGTCCACCCGGCCATAGTCGCTGCTGGCGCTGAGTTGGCGCAGGTCGGCCTCCAGCTGGGTGGTGTCCAGGGCTTGCCCTGGCGCGGTGTCCATCTGGCGGACCAGGTAGCGACCCCGGTCGGCATCCACCCCTTCGATGCGCACAAACGCCAGGGCGGCGGGGGTGGGTTCGCCCACGGGCTGGCGTTGCAACTGCCAGGCGGCGTATTCGGCGGGGCTGACCGAGAACCGGGCCAGCGAGGCCTGCACCGTCTCGGCGTAACGGGTGCCCAGCAAAGCGATGTCGGCGGCCTGGGCAAAATCGCCCGCCGTGACCTTGCCCAGTGGTGGGGCCAGCAGCAGGTCGTGGCGGGTCAGGCTGGCCACACTGCGCTGCACGTTTTGCTCGGTCAGGATGTTGATCATCTGCGCACTCACGCCCAGCACGCTGCTGAGCGTTTCGCGGCCCGCCAGCGGGGTGCCGATGTTGACGGCAATCACCACATCTGCGCCCAGCGCCCGGGCCACGTCCACGGGCAGGTTGTTCACCAGGCCACCGTCACCCAGCAGTCGGCCATCCACCTCCAGCGGCGAAAACACCCCGGGCACCGACATGCTGGCCCGCAGCGCGGCGGCCAGGTCGCCGTGGGACAGCACCACGGCCTCGCCGGTTTCCATGTCGGTGGCCAGGGCCCGAAACGGGATGGGCAGCGCGTCAAAGCTGCTCAGGTGGCGGGTGGGCAGGGTGTAGCGGCGCAGCAGCCATTCCAGCGAACGGGTGGACACAGCCCCGGTGGGGAGCCGGAATTCGCCGTCGCGAAAGCCCAGCTGAAGCACGGGGGAGAACTCGAAGTCTTCTTCCTTCTGCCGCTGCGACAGGTGCTGGCGGGCCGGCCGGCTGACGAACAGGCCCGCCCAGTCAATGGCCAGCAGCTCGCGTTCCATGGCTTGGGCGTTCATGCCGCTGGCGTACAGCCCGCCCACAATGGCCCCCATGGAGGTGCCCACCACCCAGTCCACGGGCACCCGGGCCGCTTCCAGCGCCTTGAGTACGCCCACATGGGCGAAGCCGCGTGCCCCCCCACCGGACAGCACCAAGGCCACGCGGGGTCGGGAGGGGGATTCGGCCGTCACGCTGGCGGGCGCCAGCGACTGCGCCATGGCTCCCGTGACGAGCCAGAGTGAGCAGGTGGCGGCGCACAGGTGCCCCAAGGGCAGGCGGAGCAGGGCAAACAGGGGGCGCATGGGGACAGGTGGGGCAAAGGGGCTGTGCGGGGACGGGCAGTGAGGCGTTTGGGGTGGTTGTCCCACGGGTGCCAAGCCCGCGCTGGATTGTCGCCTGCCGGTGTGTCGCCCAGGGGGCAGCACTGGAGAGGCTTTTCCAAAGCCCGGGGTGCTTTCATGGTAGTTTGTTTGGGTTTGCAACCCACCCCGAACCGTGCCCATGACCGATATCCTGATTCACCCAGAAGCTGGCATCACCACCATCACCTTCAACCGGCTGGACAAAAAGAACTCGCTCACCGCCGCCATGTACGCCACCTTGGCCGACACCCTGGAGGCCGCCGCCACCGATGCCGCCACACGGGTGGTGGTGTTCCAAGGGCACGAGACCATTTTCAGCGCGGGCAACGACATCGCCGATTTCCTGAACACGCCGCCCACCGCCGCCGATGCGCCGGTGTTCCGTTTTCTGCGCGCGCTCAGCACCTTTCCCAAACCCCTGGTGGCCGCGGTGTGCGGCCCGGCAGTGGGCATTGGCACCACCCTGCTGTTCCATTGCGACCTGGTGTACGCCGGTGACAACGCCGCGTTCTCCCTGCCGTTTGTCAACCTGGGGCTGTGCCCCGAGGCCGCGTCCAGCCTGCTGGCCACCCAGATGCTGGGCCACCACCGCGCCGCAGAGGCGCTGATGCTGGGCGAACCCTTCATGGCCGAGGCCGCACTGGAAGTGGGCCTGGTCAACCGTGTGGTGCCCCCCACCGAAGTCAACAGCTTGGCCCAGACCGTGGCGCGCAAGCTCGCGGCCAAACCCATGGCCAGCCTGGTGGAAACCAAGCGGCTGATGAAAAAACCCCAGGCCGCCCTGGTGCAGGCGCAAATGGCAGAGGAGGGTGCGAGCTTTGGCCGCATGCTGCGTGAGCCCGCTGCGCGAGAGGCGTTTGGCGCCTTCATGGAAAAGCGCAAGCCCGACTTTTCCCAACTCTGAGGCCCGCACCCATGACACGCAGCAAAAAGCCGGACACGGCACCGGTGGTGTTCGAGCCCGAGTTTGTGACCGCCCTGGGCGACATTTTCGAGCAGCGCATTGTGTTCAACCAGGTGCTGGGCCTGAAGGTGGTCAGCGTCACGCCCGAGCGCGTGGTGGGGCGAGTGGCCATGCGCCCCGAGCTGATTGGCCACTACGCCCACAACCGCATACACGGCGGCGTCATCAGCGCCAGCCTGGACGCGCTGGGCGGGCTGGCCGTCATGGCCGCCATCGGCGCCCGCCACATGGACGAGAGCATCGAACAGCGGCTGCACCGCTTTGGCAAGCTGGGCACCATTGACCTGCGCATCGACTACCTGCGCCCGGGCATTGGCGAGGCGTTCGAGCTGACCGCCGAGGTCATGCGCCTGGGCTCCCGCGTGGCCACCACGCGCATGGAGTTTCTGGGGGCCGATGGCAAGCTGCTGTCCTGCGGGTCGGCCGCCTACATCGTGTCCTGAGGTGGGGGGCGGCCGCGGCCCCTGCCCACAGCGTTGACCTGCGTCAACCGCCACCGGGTGGCGGCCCGCTAAGCTGCCACGCCATGCTGAACGCCACCCCCAACCACACCCTGGCCCACCCCACAGCCTGCGCCAGTCCCCCGCACTTTGACGTGCTGGTGGTGGGGGCGGGGCCGGCGGGCCTGTGCCTGGCGCAGCGGCTCAAACCCCTGGGTTTGAAGGTGGCGCTGGTGGAGCAGGCCAGCGCCGAGTCGCTGGCCGAGCCCGCGTTCGATGGCCGCGAAATTGCCCTGACGCAGCACAGCGTCACCCTGCTCAAGCAGTTGGGCATGTGGGCGCTGTTGCCGGCCGATGCCGTGTCGCCGCTGCGCCAGGCCAGGGTGATGGACGGTGCCAATCCCTTCGCCATGACCGTGAGCCACACCGACGTCGCCGTGGCAGCGGCCCACGCGCCACCCACCGAGCTGGGGTTTTTGGTGGGCAACCACCACATTCGCCGGGCCGCTCACCAAGCCCTGAAGCCAGTGGTTGTCAAAAATATTGAATCAAATGACCTTCCATCGCTTGATGTAATTGGTTTTTCAGCTACCGAAAATGATGCTCCTTGGTTGATGGCCGGGCAGACGGTGCAGGCCGTGTCCACCTCGGACGCCTGTGCCCAGGTCACGCTGGCCAGCGGCCAGGTGTTGCGGGCCGACCTGTTGGTGGCGGCCGACAGCCGCCACTCCAGCACCCGCCGCGCCCTGGGCTTGGCCGCAGACATGCACGACTTCGGCCGCAGCATGCTGGTGTGCACCATGACGCACGACGCACCCCACCACCACGAGGCTTGGGAATGGTTCGACTACGGCCAGACCCTGGCCCTGCTGCCCATGAACCCCTGCCCCGCCACGGGCATGCACCGCTCTTCCGTGGTGCTGACCCTGCCCGCCAGCGAGATGCTGGCCGTGGAGCGACTGAGCGAGTCCGCCTTCAACACCGACATGGCGCGGCGGTTTGCCCAGCGCCTGGGGCCCATGGCCCTGGCCAGCACCCGCCACGTTTATCCCCTGGTGGCCGTGTACCCGCGCCGCCTGGTGGGTCAGCGCCTGGCGTGTGTGGGTGACGCCGCCTGTGGCATGCACCCCGTCACCGCGCACGGCTTCAACCTGGGCCTGAAAAGTGTGGAGGCGCTGGTGGACGAGCTGCAACGGGCCCGCCGCCTGGGCCGTTCGCTGGCCGATGCGTCGGTGCTGGGCCGCTACGAGCGCACCCACTGGCTGGCCAGCCGCCCCACCTATTTGGCCACCCAGTGGGTGGCCGGTCTGTTCACCCGGGAAACTCCCCCTGCGCGGGTGCTGCGCCACCTGGCCTTGCGCGTCGGGCAGCGTCTGACCCCGTTCCGGCGGGCGTTGGCCGCGTCCTTGACCGGGCAGTGACCCTCCACCGGCGTTTGGGCCTGACCGTGCTTTCCCGCATGGGAAGGCGGCAGGGCGCAGGGGACAATGCGGGCTGACTCCCCACACCGTCCCCAGAAAAGGCCCATCCCATGGGTGTGAAACACGTTTTGTCCGCACACAACCGCCGCCACAGCTCTGTCCATCCGGGCCGAATGCCCGTCCCCGAACCGTCCCCGCGCCACCGCTGGCGCACGCTGGGCTGGCTGGGCCTGGCCCTGCTGGTGTCCGCCTGCCAAACAGTGCCGAACGAGGATGCGGACGACCCCCCCCGGGTCAGCCTGCCCACGGTGGACGCCAGTGCCACCCAGGCCCTGTTTCCCGGCTGGGTGCCGCTGCCCATGCCGGGCAAGCGCTGGGCGGCATTCCAGCCGGTGGAGCAGGATGGCCGTGCCGGTGTGCAGGTGGTCGCCCAATCGTCTCTGAGCATCTTGCGCAAAAAACTGGACGCTCCAATACCCGGACCTTGGGTGCTGGGGTTTTCATGGTGGGTGGAGCGCACCCTGCCCGATGCAGACCTGACCGATGCCTCAGCCAGCGATGCCCCGGCGCGCGTGGCCCTGAGTTTTGATGGGAACCGCAGCCGCTTCAGCCCGCGCGACCACCTGATCTCCGAGCTCACCGCCCTGGTCACGGGTGACGAGTTGCCTTACGCCACGCTGGTCTATGTGTGGTCCAACCAGGTGCCGGTGGGCACCGTGGTGCCCAACCCGCGCACCAGCCGCATCCGCTATCTGGTGGTGAATCAGGGTGCACAACAGTTGGGCCAGTGGGTCAGCCACCGGCGCGACGTGCAGGCCGATTTTGTGCAGGCCTTCGGTGAAGCCCCCGGCCCCTTGCTGAGCCTGGGCCTGATGACCGACACCGACAACACCGGCGCGGCCACACGCACCGTGTACGGGCCGGTGACACTGCGCCAGCGCTGATGCGGCGCTGGCCGCAGACACTCAGTGGGCTGGGCGGGGGATGGGGCGGGGGTGGCCGCTGTCGTCCACGGCCACGTAGGTGAGGGAGGCCTCGGTCACCTTCAGGTACTGACCCTGGTGGCTGAAGCGCTCGGCGTACACCTCCACCTGCACGGTGATGGAGGTGTTACCCATGCGGGTGACGCTGCTGAAAAAGCTGAGGATGTCGCCCACCTTCACCGGCTGCTTGAAGATGAACTCGTTGACCGCCACCGTCACAAAGCGGCCTTGGGTGTAGCGCGCGGGCAGCACGGCGCCAGCCAAGTCCACCTGGGCCATCACCCAGCCGCCAAAAATATCGCCGCTGGCATTGCAGTCGGCGGGCATGGGAATGACCTTGAGCACCAATTCCTTATCGGAAGGCAGGGGGACGGGCGGCAGGTGGTGGGGCGTGGTGTCGGACATGGGCACAATCGGCGAACAACAAAACACCATTGTCAGCCATGCGCCCATCAGGTCTTTCGTCGGCGGGGGCTTACCCCCATTCGCCCCCCTCTGCGGGCACCGCCCGGCGCTCAGACTGGGCCACGCTCCAGCGCCTGCTGCCCTACCTGTGGCAATACAAGTGGCGGGTGATGCTGGCGCTGGGCTTCATGGTGGGGGCCAAGGCCGCCAACGTCAGCGTGCCCCTGCTGCTGAAAGACCTGGTGGACACCATGACCCCCGCCGTGGGTAAAGCCACCGGGCTGGCCCCCGGCATGGAGGGGCTGCTCATCGTGCCGGTGGGCCTGTTGCTGGCCTACGGGGCCTTGCGGTTTTCCACCAGCCTGTTCACCGAGCTGCGCGAACTGGTGTTTGCCAAGGCCACCGAAGGGGCCACCCGCAGCATTGCGCTGCAAACCTTTGAGCACTTGCATGCCCTGAGCCTGCGCTTTCACCTGGAGCGCCAGACCGGCGGCATGACCCGCGACATCGAGCGCGGCACGCGCGGTGTGCAGTCGCTCATTTCGTATTCGCTCTACAGCATCGTGCCCACGTTGATCGAGGTGGTGATGGTGCTGACGCTGCTGGGCGTGAAGTTCGAGGCCTGGTACGTCTACACCACGCTGATCGCGTTGGTGCTGTACATCAGCTTCACCGTGGCGGTGACCGAGTGGCGCACGCAGTTCAGGCGCGAGATGAACGAGCTGGACTCGGCCTCGCACAGCAAGGCCATCGACTCGCTGCTGAACTACGAAACGGTCAAGTACTTCAACAATGAGGGCTTTGAGGCCCAGCGCTACGACAGCAGCCTGGAAAAGCTGCGCCGCGCCCGCATCAAAAGCCAGACCACGCTCAGCCTGCTCAACACCGGGCAGCAGCTCATCATCGCCACCGCGCTGGTGGCCATGCTGTGGCGGGCCACCACGGCGGTGGCGGCGGGCCAGATGACGCTGGGTGACCTGGTGATGATCAACGCCTTCATGATCCAGCTCTACATCCCGCTGGGCTTTTTGGGCGTGCTGTACCGCGAAATCAAGCAAAGCCTGACCGACCTCGACAAGATGTTCACGCTCCTGGAAAAAGAGCGAGAAGTGGCCGACGATGTGGCCGCGCAGCCGCTTTTGATTGAAAACCAGCCCTCCGTGCGCTTCGAGAACGTGCATTTTGGGTACCACAGCAGCCGGGAAATCCTGCACGGTGTGGGCTTCGAGATTCCGCCCGGCAAAACGGTGGCGGTGGTGGGGCCGTCGGGCTCGGGCAAGTCCACACTGGCGCGCTTGCTGTACCGCTTCTACGACATTGGCCACGCGGGTGCAGGGGGCAGCATCACCATTGCCGGGCAGGACATCCGCCACGTCACCCAGGCCAGCGTGCGCGCGGCCATCGGCATCGTGCCGCAAGACACCGTGCTGTTCAACGACAGCATCGAATACAACATCCGCTACGGGCGCCCCGACGCCAGCACCGACGAGGTGCACGCCGCGGCCCGTGCCGCCCGCATCCACGACTTCATCACCAGTCTGCCCCAGGGCTATGCCACACCGGTGGGCGAGCGGGGCCTGAAGCTGTCGGGTGGCGAAAAGCAGCGCGTGGCCATTGCCCGCACGCTGCTGAAAAACCCGCCCATCGTCATTTTTGACGAGGCCACCAGCGCACTCGACTCGGCCAACGAGCGCGCCATCCAGGCCGAGCTGCGCACGGCGGCCCGCAACAAGACCACGCTGGTCATTGCCCACCGCCTGTCCACGGTGGTGGACGCTCACGAAATCCTGGTGCTGGAGCACGGCACCATCACCGAGCGCGGCACCCACGCCGAGCTGCTGGCGGCCAACGGGCGCTATGCGCACATGTGGGCTTTGCAGCAGCAGGGCGAGGAGGGTGAGGTCTCTCCACCCGTCCGCGCGCTTCAGCCCGCATAAATATCTGATCAAATGGCCTTCCAGCGCTTATTTGGATTAGGATTTCAGCTATTTAATTGATAAAACCACTTCCGGGTGCCCCATGGAAACCAAATGGCTTGAAGACTTCGTCAGCCTGGCCGAAACGCGCAGCTTCAGCCGCTCGGCGGTGCTGCGCCACGTCACCCAGCCCGCGTTCTCGCGGCGCATCCAGGCGCTGGAGGCCTGGGCGGGCACCGACCTGGTGGACCGCAGCTCCTACCCCACCCGCCTGACGCCCGCCGGGCAAACGCTGTACGAGCAGTCGCTGGAAATGCTGCACTCGCTGCAAACCACCCGGGCCATGCTGCGGGCGCACAACACGGCGGCGGGCGATGTGATTGAGTTCGCCGTGCCCCACACCCTGGCGTTCACCTTCTTTCCGGCCTGGCTGTCGGGGTTGCGCAAGGCCTGCGGGCCCATCAAGAGCCGCCTGATTGCGCTCAACGTGCACGATGCCGTGCTGCGCCTGGTCGAGGGCAACTGCGACCTGCTCATCGCCTACCACCACGCTTCGCAGCCCATACAGCTGGACACCGAGCGCTACGAAATGATGCAACTGGGGCGAGAGGTGCTGGCCCCCTGCGTCAAGCCCGACGAACTGGGGCAGCCCCTGTACCGCCTGCCCGGCACCGCCTCACACCCCCTGCCCTACTTGGGGTATGCCCCCGGCGCCTACCTGGGCCGGGTGGTGGACCTCATCCTCAAACAGGACGGCCCCACTGTGCACCTCGACCGCGTGTACGAAACCGACATGGCCGAGGGCTTGAAGGCCATGGCCTGCGAAGGCCACGGCATCGCCTTTCTGCCTTTGAGCGCGGTGCAAAAAGAGGTGCAATCGGGCAAGCTGGTGCCCGCCGGATCGGGCCGGGAAATGACGCTGGACATCCGCATTTACCGCGAGCGCCCGCAGGCGGGGGTCAAAGGCAAAGGGCCCGTGCAGGTGTTTTGGGACAACCTGAGCCAGGTGGTCAGCCGCCAGAGCGCCTGAAAAAGCCCCCGGATTTGGGACAATGCGGGGCATGAACACCCCCCACACCGCCCCCACAGTCCTGAATTCGCTCACCATCACCCGCCCCGACGACTGGCACCTGCACGTGCGCGACGGCGTGGCGCTGGAGACCGTGGTGCCCCACACCGCCGCCCAGTTCGGGCGCGCCATCATCATGCCCAACCTGCGCCCGCCCATCACCACCGCCGCGCAGGCGCTGGCCTACAAGGCGCGCATCCAGGCCGCCGTGCCCGCCGGTGTGGCGTTCGAGCCGCTGATGACGCTGTACCTGACCGACAACCTGCCCGCCGACGAAATTGCAAGGGCCAAAGACGCGGGTGTGGTGGCCGCCAAGCTCTACCCGGCTGGTGCCACCACCAACAGCGACGCGGGCGTGACCGACCTGAAAAAAACCTACCAAACCCTGGAAGCCATGCAGCGCGCCGGCCTGCTGCTGCTGGTGCACGGCGAAGTCACCAGCCCCGAGATCGACCTGTTTGACCGTGAGGCCGTGTTCATTGACCAGCAACTCATTCCGCTGCGCCGCGATTTTCCTGAGCTGAAAATCGTGTTCGAGCACATCACCACCCAAGAGGCTGCGCAGTACGTGACCGAGGCCGGGCCATTCACCGCCGCCACGCTCACCGCCCACCACCTGCTGTACAACCGCAACGCCATCTTCACCGGCGGCATCCGGCCACACTACTACTGCCTGCCGGTCCTCAAGCGCGAAACCCACCGCCTGGCGTTGGTGCAGGCCGCCACCAGTGGCAGCGACCGCTTCTTTTTGGGTACCGACAGCGCTCCCCACCCCGCGCACCTGAAGGAGCATGCCAGCGGCTGCGCTGGGTGCTACACCGCGCACGCCGCGCTGGAGCTGTACGCCGAAGCCTTCGACCAGGCCAATGCGCTGGACCAACTCGAAGCCTTTGCCAGCTTCAACGGGCCCGCGTTTTACGGCCTGCCGCGCAACAGCGGCACCGTGACCCTGAAGCGCGAGGCCTGGATCGCCCCCGAGAGCTACCCCTTTGGCGACGCCGTGGTCAAGCCCCTGCGCGGCGGCGAGGCGCTGGCGTGGCGCGTGGTGGCTTAATTTATTAATAGCTGAAAATCCAATGGATGAAAGCGCTGAAGCCTGTTTTGACGTAAAAAAAACCATGAGCACTGCGGCATTGCTGGCCCAGGTGGAATGGAGCAAGCCCTGGCTGGCGCACCTGCCCTGGCCCGACCGGCCGTGTGCGGCCACCGTGGCCGACACCCTCAACGCGGTCCAGCCCTGCCCGGTGCGGTTTGTGGGCGGCGATGCCGCGCCACCAGGTGAGGCCTACGAGGCCTTCATCCGTCGCACAGGCCAAGTGCCCACCCGCGACAACCTGCATGACCTGTTCAATGGCCTGGTGTGGTGGCACTTTCCGCGCACCAAGGCCAAGCTCAACGTGTTGCAGGCGGCCGAAATTGCGCGCCAGGGTGTGGGTGCAGTGCGCGGCCCCGTGCGCGACGCCATCACCCTGTTCGACGAAAACGGTGCTGTGCTGCTCGCACCCGAGCCGCTGTGGCGGGCGCTGCGCGCGCGCGACTGGCACGCCCTGTTCGTGACGCACCGCAGCCTGTGGGCCCAGGCCAGGCTGGTGCTGTTTGGCCATGCGCTGATGGAGCAGTTGGTGACGCCACGCAAAAACATCACCGCCCATGTGCTGGTCCAGCCCTTGGCGTTCGCTGGGGACGCGGCCTGGCCCGGTTGCGCGGCGCTGGACGCGGCGCTGGCCGCCAGCCTGAGCGCCGAGTGCTTGGCCCGCAAACCCTTCACGCCCCTGCCGGCGCTGGGCGTGCCCGGCTGGTGGCCGGCCAACGCCGACCCGGCGTTTTACGCCGATGCAGGTGTGTTCCGGCCACCGCGCACCGCTCGCCAACCCTTGCCCGTTGCTTGAAATGCCACAAGCCCAACCCCAGATGTGGCCCAATGGCCCTGTCCGTTGGCGGGTGAGCCTGTTGGCCGGTGCCCGTGTCTCAGGCATCACCGTTTGTCTGCCTGAACCGGACAAATGCTTAGATAAAAACTGAATTTTGTCGGTTTATATTCAGCTTATTTCTCACTTTGGAGTGAAACGATGAAACGCATTGTGTTGTTTGTGCTGACCAACCTGGCCGTGATGGCCGTGTTGATGGTCACCGCCCGTCTGCTGGGGGTGGACCGCTTCCTCACGTCCAACGGCCTGAACATGACGGCACTGGCCGGGTTCTCGCTGGTCATGGGCTTTGGCGGCGCCATCATTTCACTGCTCATGAGCAAACCCATGGCCAAGTGGAGCGCGGGCGTGCAGATCATTGAGCAGCCGCAGAACGCCGACGAGGCCTGGATCGTGGAAACCGTGCGCCGCTTTGCCGACAAGGCCGGCATCGGCATGCCCGAGGTGGGCATTTTTGAGGGCGACCCCAACGCCTTTGCCACCGGTGCCTTCAAAAACAGCGCCCTGGTGGCGGTGTCCACTGGCCTGCTGCGCAACATGACCCGTGAAGAGGTGGAGGCCGTCATCGGCCACGAGGTGGCCCACATCGCCAACGGCGACATGGTGACCATGACGCTGATCCAGGGCGTGATGAACACCTTTGTGGTGTTCCTGAGCCGTGTGGTGGGCTATGCGGTGGACAGTTTCCTGCGCAAGGGCGACAGCGAAAGCTCTGGCCCCGGCATGGGCTACTACATCACCTCCATGGTGCTGGACTTGGTGTTGGGCTTTCTGGCCGGCATCATCGTGGCCTGGTTCAGCCGCCAGCGCGAATTCCGCGCCGATGCCGGTGCCGCCCAGCTCATGGGCCGCAAGCAACCCATGATCAATGCCTTGGCCCGTTTGGGCGGCTTGCACACGGCGGAGTTGCCCAAGAGCATGGCGGCCCTGGGCATTGCCGGGGGCCTGGGCAAGCTGTTCTCCACCCACCCGCCCATTGAAGAGCGCATTGCAGCCCTGCAGCAGCAGGGCTGATGAAACACCCGGCCCCTGAGCGGGGCGGGTGGGTGCCGCGCCACTCGGTGGGCGCGACGACACAAAAAAGCGACCCCTGGGGTCGCTTTTTTGGTGGAACTGCCGTTGGATCAGGGCAGGAATTCGCTCGGGTCTTTGCCGTATTGGCGCACGCCTCGGTCCCAGCGGTCGTCGCGGTCACGCGCGCCTTGCACCTCACGCCGGTCGCGGATTCCGTCTCGGTCACGCACGCCGGACACGCCGCGTCCGCCGCGGTCACGGTCTGGGCGCCAGTGGTCGTGGTCCCGCTGGTTGGACCAGTTCAGGTGAATGCTGGCACTGGGGGGCACGGCCACCGGGTAGGGTCGCACATACACCGGCGCAGGCCGCGCATACACGGGCGCGGGCACGATGTAGGTGGTTTCTTGGGTGTAAACCGGTGGGTTCACGTAGGTCACGCTGGGCTGCACGTCCAGCGGGTAGTTGCCCGACTGAGGGGCAAAGTAGGTGGCCGGGGGGGCATAGGGCTGGTAGCCACTGGGTGGTGCGGCCACGGGGCTGACCTGCAAGCGCACCCAGGGGCCAGGGTCCTGGGGCATTTGTACGGTGTAGGTTTTGCCCGCGTACTCGTAGGTCACGTTGTAGCCCACGGTTTGGTTTTCGTACATGGTCTGGGTGGTGCAGCGTTGCACCCACTGCGCCTGGGGTGGCCCACCGCCTTCGATGCTGTTGCCCAGCATGGCCCCGCCCACAATGCCCAGCATGGTGGCCGCTGCGCGACCACTGCCCCCGCCAATCTGGTTGCCAATGGCGCCACCGGCCACGCCGCCAAGCACGGCACCCGCCCCCGATTTCTGGCCGGGCACGGTCACCTGTTCGTTGGTGCACACCTGCCGGGGCACGGCGGTCTGCTGGATGACGGGGACGCTGCTGAGCACGCGCCCCATCTCGGGGTTGGACTGGGCTTGGGCGCGGGGCGCCCAAGCCACGCCGGCCACCACGGCCACGCTGGCCAGCAAGACCCAGCGGGTGGGGGTGGTGATGGGGCTGGGGGCCAACCTGGCCCGGGTGTGGGCGGCGGTGCGGGCGGGTGAGTGGGTCATGCGGGTTCTCCTGTGTCAGCGTTCAAGCATGCCACTGACATGTGAAGCTGGACTCACATGGGTGTAAGAGGTTGTAACGGCGCGAGCAGTTCCCGCGCCACCGCCTCGGCCACCTTGAGGCCGTCCACCCCGGCCGACAGAATGCCGCCCGCGTAGCCCGCCCCTTCGCCTGCCGGGAACAGGCCGCGCACGTTCAGGCTTTGGAAATCGTCGCCCCGGGTGATGCGCAGCGGTGACGAGGTGCGGGTCTCCACCCCGGTCAGCACCGCGTCGGGCATGTCGTAGCCTTTGATTTTTCGGCCAAACACCGGCAAGGCTTCGCGCATGGCCTGCACCGCAAAGTCGGGCAGCACCTGGGCCATGTCCACCAGCTTCACGCCGGGTTGGTAGGACGGCTCCACCGTGCCCAACTGGGTGGAGGCCTGGGCGGCCAGGAAGTCGCCCACGCGTTGGGCGGGGGCGTCGTAGGTGCCGCCGCCCACCTCAAAGGCCTGGCTCTCGAGTTGGCGCTGGAACACCACCCCGGCCAGCGGGTGGGTTTTTTGCTGCGCCACCAGGGCCCTGGCCTGTTCGGCGTAGCGCGTGCCGTCGGCCTGGCCCCAGGCGGCCACCCATGCGGCGGTGTCCTGCGGGTAGTCGCTCGGGTCTATGCCCACCACCAGGCCCGCGTTGGCGTTGCGCTCGTTGCGCGAGTACTGGCTCATGCCGTTGGTCACCACCCGGCCAGGCTCGCTGGTGGCGGCCACCACGGTGCCGCCCGGGCACATGCAAAAGCTGTACACCGCGCGGCCATTGGCGGCGTGGTGCACCAGTTTGTAGTCGGCGGCCCCCAGCAGCGGGTGGCCCATGTGCTTGCCCCAGCGGGCGCGGTCGATCACGCTTTGCGGGTGCTCGATGCGCACCCCGATGGAAAACGGCTTGGGCTCCATGAACACGCCGCTGTCCCACAGCATGGCAAAGGTGTCGCGCGCACTGTGGCCCAGGGCCAGCACGGCCGCTGCGGTGGGCAGGGTGGTGGTTTGGCCGCTGGCCAGGTCTTGCACCCGCAAGGCCTTGATGTGTTTTTGAGAGCTGAAAACCTTTTTATGGCCAGCGGTAGAAGGCGAAAAAGCTTCAAAATTATGGTCGATGGGGTTCACCGGTCCGTCCGTGAGCTCCACCCCCACCACGCGCTGGCCGAAGCGGATGTCACCGCCCAGCGCCGTGATGGTGTCGCGCAGCGACTCCACCACTTTCACCAGCTTGAAGGTGCCCACATGCGGGTGGGCGGCGTACAAGATGTCGGGCGGCGCGCCCGCGTCCACAAACTCCTGCATCACCTTGCGGCCCAGGTGACGGGGGTCTTTGATCTGGCTGTAGAGCTTGCCGTCCGAGAACAGGCCCGCGCCGCCCTCGCCAAACTGCACGTTGCTCTCGGGCGTGAGGGTGTGTTTGCGCCACAGGCCCCAGGTGTCCTTGGTGCGCTGGCGCACGGGCTGTCCCCGCTCCAGCACGATGGGCCTGAGCCCCATCTGTGCCAGGGCCAGCGCGGCAAACAGCCCGCACGGCCCCAGGCCCACCACCACGGGGCGCTGCGCTTCGTCGTCCGGCGTGGGCCAGCCCGCCGGTGCCGTGACGGGGGGGCGCCACTGCATGTCGGGCGTGGGGCCCATGTGGGGGTGGCCGGCGTGCTTGGCCAGCAGGGCGGCTTCCTGGTCGGGATGGGTCAATGCCACGTCCACGATGAACACCGCCAGCAGGTCGGCCTTGCGGGCGTCGAAGCTGCGCTTGAAGACCTGCAGGTCGGCCAGCTCGGTGGGGGCGATGCCCAGGGTCTGACAGGCCAGGGCGCGCAGTGCGGGCAGGGGGTGAATGCGGGCCGGGTCCAGCGCTTCTTCGCGGGTGGGCTGTGCGGCGTCCACCGCCAGTCGCTCGTCAACAGGGAGCGCCGACAGCGGCAGTTTGAGTTCGGTCAGGCGAATCATGGGGGTACTCCGGGGCTTGTGGTCATCAAGCAAGGTGGCTTCGGCCCGTGGCAGGCCGGGCTGCGATAATAGCGGCGTGAAGCGGGCCAGGCCGTCGCTGGTGCAATCCCGAAAGGGCGGGCTGCAAAGCCCCGGGTCGAAAGGCCGCACTGGAGGAACGTCCGGACTGCACAGGACAGCGCAGGAGGTAACACCTCTCCACCGACCAGCCGCAAGGCCCTAAGGTGAGGATCAGAGCAACAGAGACGAGCCGGTTCAGTCCGGGTGAAACGGGCAATCTCTGCGCGCAGCAATACCAAATAGGCACACGTTGACGTGGTTCCGCGGAGTGTGCGGGTAGGTAGCACCGAGCCGGGTGGGCGACCCCCGGCCCAGATGAATGACGGTCACGCGGTGGGCAACCACCGTGCACAAAATCCGGCGTATCGGCCCGCTTCACAACTTCTTGCTAGGCCTGCCCGTTGGCGCAGGCCTAGATTCCCCCCTCAGAACCGCTCGTAGCCCAGCAAAAACCGCCACTGCCCCACGGGCAGGCTGGCCAGGGGCAGGCGGCCGACGCGCACGCGGTGCAGCGCCATCAGTTCCAGCCCGGCCTGCTCGCACAGCTGCACGATCTGGCCGGGGTGGTAGCCCTTGAGTGCAAAGCGCAGCCGCGTGAATTCGGGTTGGCTCTGGTTGACGCTGACGCGCGCCGGGAGCATGGCGCGGCCATCGACCACGGCAGAGGCGTTGAGCACTTTGAGTGCCGCAGGGGCCACCTCGCCCCGCACCTGGGCCAGTGCCTCGTGTTCGGTGCTGATGGCCTCTTCCTGCAACTTGCGGGCAATGCCTGGGTTTTGGCTCCACACCACCAAGCCGCTGGCGGCGGGCTCCATCGGGGTGAGGCACTGCAGGCCGCTCAGGTGCTTTTTCAGCAAGGTGAGGCCGGACCGGTCGTTGGGCAGGTGGTTGTCCTCGGTCAGCAAGGCCAGCATGGCCTGGGTGGTGCAACCCGCAGGTTTATGAAGCAAGAAGGTGGCTGGGGCCAAGCGCTGGGGGGCTTTTTCACCATGAATTTCCACCGTGTCGTGTGGTTCCACCCGCGCGGGTGGTTCCTGGACCAGGCTGCCGTTGACACTGACGCGTCCGCCTTCGATGAGTTGCTCGGCCTGGGCGCGGGAGCACACGGCCACTTCCATCACGCGCTTGGACAGGCGCACGGCGGTGGGGGAGTCCACAGGCACGGCGGGTGCTGGCGCGCGGGTGGCCCGGCGCGGTGCGGCCGCCCGGGGGGGGGCGCTGCGGTCTTTGCCCGGCTGGGCGGCCCTGGGACGTGGCTGGGGTGTCGCGGGCGTTGGGGGGGTGCCCCGTATGCGGCGAGCCCCCGACGCGGTGACCGGCGCAGGCGGCACGGTTGCATCGGGGGGGGTGGGCTGGGCGGGTGGGGTCGGTGTGTTCATGTCAGTCCCAGGGCGGAGATGCGTTGCACATGGGCCAACAGCGAGCGTTCGGCCACGGGCCACAGCCGCGCGGGCACGTCTTGGTAGGCCAGTTTGACCCAGTCTTGCAGGCTGCCTTCGGGCAGGGCCTGCATGGCCGCGATGACCTTGGCCTCGCGCTTCAAGCGGTGTTGCTTCAGGTGGGCAATGGCCTCGCTGGCTTGGCCCAACACGTAGCCGTGGGCGGGCAGGATGTGGGTGATGCCGTGTTCGGCACAGGCCGCAGTCAGTGCGTCCAGAGAATCGAGGTAGTCGGCCATGTTGCCGTCGGGCGGGTCGATGACGGTGGTGCTGCCGTTGAGGATGTGGTCGCCACTGAACAGCAGCCCGTCCTCCAGCAACACCAGGCACAGGTGGTTGGCGGCATGCCCCGGGGTGTGTATCACCTTCAATGTATGGATGTTTTTGGCCCCTGTCGCTTGACTGGTGAGGCTTATCAGCTCTCCATTTTGTGTATCTCGGTCGGGCACAAAGTGGCTGCCGGGGCGTGCGGTGGGGGCGCTGGCCAGGCCCAGGATGGGGGGGGGCGCGTCGCCCGACGGGGCGCTGGCCGCGCACAGCGCCTGCAGCCGCCGGGCACCGGGCGAGTGGTCGGGGTGTGAATGGGTGCAGACGATGGCCTGAATGCGCCCGCCCGCCGCGCGCCACAGGCGCTCGATGTGTTCGGGGTCGTCGGGACCGGGGTCGATCACCACATGGCCCGTGCCCGGGTCGCCCACCACGTAGCTGTTGGTGCCGGGGCCGGTCATCACGCCGGGGTTGGGGGCGGTGAGGCGCTGCACGTTTTTCAGCAGGCTCACGGGGCGCTGGCTGTCCCAGTCCAGCGGGTGCAGCAGCTGGCCGTCGGGGCACACCAGTTCCAGCTCGCCAAACGGCGGCTCGTGCTCCATGTAGCGGGCCTCCTTGCCGCCCAGCAGGCCGGCGCGGGGGCAGCTGGCAAACAAGGGGGGTTCGCTGGCGGCACACGCGTCCAGCACCTGTTGCACGGTGGTGTGGTGCTGCAGCCGTTCCAGGGTCCGAATGGTCGGAAAAATCATGAAAAAGCGGCCAGCGGCGTGCTCGGCCAGCGCGTGGGCGGGCTGCACCCACACGGGCTCGAACTGCTCGGTGTTGTCGGCCACGGGCTCCTGGCCCTCGGGCATGCGGGCCACCCAAAAGGGCACATCAAAGCGGCGGGGCACATCGCGGTCGGTCACCCAGTGGGCCAGCAGGTGCACATCGGCGCCCGCCAGGGTCAGGCCGAGTGCGGTCAGTTGGGGGTTGAACGGCGCCGCCCTGTCCATGCGGGCAATGTCGGCCATGCTGGCCCAGCGGCCATCGGCGTGGCGGGCCAGCAGCACCCCCACTTCTTCAAAGCTTTCGCGCATGGCGGCCACGGCCTGGGTGAGGGTCAGGTCGCTCTGGCCGGGGCGGCGGGTGCTCAGCGCGTGGGCCTGGGCATCGGCCAGGTCAATGGCGCCGCCAGGGAACACGTAGGCACCGGGCACAAAGCGGGCGGTGGCGCTGCGGCGCGTCATCAGCACCTCGAAGCCAGCCGGTGTGTCGCGCAGCAGCAGCACGGTGGCGGCGGGTTGTACGGGCGCAGGCTCGCGCTGGGTGTGGAGGAGTTGGGTGGGTCTGACCATGGCGCATGGTAGCTTCACGCGCAGCCACTTTTGTCAGCGCCACCCCACCAGGGCACCCAGGTCTTTAGAATCCCCTGCTCGGTTTCAAACCCCGCTGTGTTCAATCACCCCTGTGGCGTGCTGCCGCTGCAATCCCCTCCGGAGCCAATGTTCGATGCCCAGCCTGCTGATAGTTGATGACAGCCGTGTATCCCGCATGATGATTCGCACACGCATCGAGGCCGCTCACCCGGACTGGCAGTGTGCCGAGGCGGCCACGGGCGACGAAGCCGTGGCCTTGGTGGCCAAAGCCCCACCCGACTACGTGACCATGGACGTCAACATGCCTGGGCTCAACGGGTTTGACGCCGCCGACCAGATCCGGCGCACCGCGCCCTCGGTGAAGGTGGTGATGTTGACGGCCAACATCCAGGAAAGCAGCCACGCCAAGGCGCATGACCTGGGGGTGCAGTTTGTGCAAAAACCCATCACCGATGCCTGCATCCGCCAGGTGCTGGGCTTTTTCACGGCCCAGCCATGAAGCTCGACGAACTGGCCATGGACGCGTTGACCGAGATGTTCAATCTCGGTGTCGGGCAGGCGGCCCATGCGCTGAGCCAGATTTCGGGGGACTCGGTCACCCTCACCGTGCCCAAGGTGGTGGTGCTGTCGCGCAGCGAGGTCAGCCTGTACGTCGGTGTGGGTGCGCTGTCGGCGGTCAGCGCCGTGCGCCAGCATTACTCCGGCGCCATCAACGCCGAGGCGGTTCTCATGTTCCCGGCCGAGCGCGGCCTGGAACTGGTGCAGATGATGGTGGGGGGCGAACTGCCCCTGAACCAACTCGCGGAAATGGAGCAGGAGGCTTTGTCTGAAATTGGCAACATCCTGCTGAACTCTGTCATGGCCAGCGTGGCCGACACACTGAAGATTCAACTCGAAGGGTCCTTGCCCACGGTGGAATTGAGCCAGGCACAAGAAGTGCTTCAAGGTGATGCCCCCGCCGAGGGTTCTGTGCTGTTGGTGGACATCCAGTTTGAAGTGGCCACCCGCGAGGTGCAGGGCATGTTGGCGTTTTTGCTGGATGTGCCCTCCCAAGACATGTTGGAGCACATGTTGAACCGTTTTCTGTCAGGCGTATGACCACCGCAATGCCCTCTCAGTGCCCGAGCACGTTGCCCCCCACCGACGACCCCAGCCAGGCCTGGGCCCTGGGGGCGCTGGCACACCTGCAGGCCGGCGTGCTGGTGCTGAACCACACGGGCGAGGTGGTGTTCGTCAATCAGTGGTTTTTGAACCGCTGCGGGCGGTCTCGCGCTTCGGTGCTGGGACACAAAATCACCGACGTGTTTCCACAGCTCATCGGCAGCTATTTTTCCCGCCGCCTGGCACTGAGCCAGTCCACCGGACTGCCCGCCATGCTGTCCCACAGCCTGCACGCGCCGCCCTTGCCGCTGTACATGCCGCACTTGGTCGGTCATCCGCAGGCCGTGCTGAGCCAGACCGTGCACATCATTCCCTTGGGTCGGGCGGCCGTGCCCCACACGCCGTTGCCGCTGACGCTGGTGCAGGTGACCGATGTGACCCCCACGGTGCGCCGCGAATCGCTGTTGCGCACCCGTGTGGACCAGATGCACCACATGGCCAGGCTCGATGCCCTGACCGGCATTGGCAACCGGCGTGAGTTCAGTGAGACCCTTGACAGCGAGCTGCGCGCGGCCATTCGCAACAGCGCCCCGCTGGGGTTGTTGATGATCGACATCGACCATTTCAAAAACTACAACGACCACTATGGCCACCCAGCCGGTGACCGCTGCCTGCGCGATGTGGCCGAACTGCTGCGCAAGGTGGTCCGCCGACCGCGTGACCGCCTGGCCCGATATGGCGGCGAAGAATTTGCGGTGCTGCTGCCCGCCACACCGCTGGAAGGGGTGATCGAGGTGGGCCGTGAAGTGGTGGAGCGCGTGCGCAAGCTGGGTCTGCCGCACGACGCCAGCCCCCTGGGGCCGGTGGTCACCGTGAGTGTGGGGGCCACATCGGTGCAACCCAAGGCGCCGGAGGAGTCCACCTACTTGGTCCGCCTGGCCGATGAAGCCCTGTACGCGGCCAAAGGGGCAGGGCGCAACCGCCTGTGCTGGGTCAACGCCGCCGACGAAGCGTCCGTCGCCCTGGCGCCGCCGCAGGCGCAGGCTTGAACAGGAACTGGACATGCGCATACCGTTCACCAAAATGCAGGGCGCGGGCAACGACTTTGTGGTGCTCGACGAGACCGCCCACCGCTGGGGCCTGACCACCGCCCACTACCGCTTCTTGGCCGACCGCCACTTTGGTGTGGGGGCCGACCAGATTTTGACCGTCCGCCCCGCGCCTGGCCCGGAGGCAGATTTTGAATACCTCATCCACAACGCCGATGGCGGTGAGGTAGAGCACTGTGGCAATGGCGCGCGCTGCTTTGTGCGCTTTGTGCGCGAGCAAGGCCTGACCGACCAAGCGGTGGTGCGCGTCAAGGTCACACACGGTGTCATCGAGCTGCGCATGAACGACGATGGCCGGGTGACGGTGGACATGGGCGCACCCGTGTTTGACCACGCCCGCATCCCGTTTGTGGCCGACGGCCTGACGCCCGAGCCCACAAAAAATTGGCAAAAATGGCCTCTGGCGCTTGCTGGAATTGATGAGTCAGCTCTTGTTTCCGTTTTGTCCATGGGCAACCCGCATGCGGTGTGCCTGGTGGCCGACGTGGACACTGCGCCGGTGGCCAGCGTGGGCCCCCTGATCGAGTCGCACCCCGCGTTTCCCAACCGCGTGAACGCCGGTTTCATGCAGGTGCTGAACCCGGCGCATGTGCGCCTGCGCGTGTATGAGCGCGGGGCGGGCGAGACCCTGGCGTGTGGCACGGGTGCCTGCGCGGCCGTGGTGGCGGGCATTCGCTGGGGGCTGCTGAAAGGCCCGGTGGACGTGGACACCCACGGTGGCCGCCTCACCATCGATTGGGCCATGGATGGCCCGGCAGGCTTGCTGGCCCCGGTGCTGATGACCGGACCGGCCACCACTGTGTTTCGCGGCGACATTGAACTGCCCGCACTGTGAACCCTTTGAACCCAATGGACCACCCCCCGCCATGACCGTTTCCACCCCGCCGAGCGACCAGGCTTTGTCACCCATCACGGAAGACGACATCGCCAACTACCTGCTGCAGACCCCCGACTTTTTCGAGCGCCATGCGGAAGTGCTGGCCAGTGTACAGCTCAGCAGCCCCCATGGCGGGCGTGCCGTCAGCCTGCAGGAACGCCAGGCCGAGATGCTGCGCGAAAAAATCCGGGCGCTTGAGCACAAAACAGCGGAGCTGATTCGCCACGGCCATGACAACATGGCCATCAGCGACAAACTCCAGGGCTGGACTTTTGGCTTGCTCAAGGCCGTGGACCCCGGCCAGTTGCCCGACATCTTGGCCCGCGACCTGGAGCTGTGTTTTGCCATGCCCCAGGCCGCGGTGCGGGTGTGGGGCGCAGACCCCGCCTGGACCGGTCAGCCGTTTGCCCAGGGGTGCAGCGAGGACGTGCGCAGCTTTGCCTCGTCACTCACCCAGCCTTACTGCGGACCCAACCCAGGTCTGGAGGCCGCCGGGTGGTTGGCCGACCCCGCCAGCGTGCGCTCGCTGGCGCTGATTGCGCTGCGCGAAGAGCCAGGCGCCAAGGCCTTTGGCCTGCTGGTGTTGGGCTCACCCGATCTGCAACGCTTCCAGGTGGACATGGGCACCGACTTCTTGGAGCGCATCGGCGAACTCGCCAGCGCGGCGCTCAGTCGCCTGCGCACACCCGCCTGAACGGTCCGCGAGGCGGCCTGGCCATGGACCGCACGCCCGCGTCGGCCGAGCTTGGTGCACTGTCACCGGCCGACGCCGAGCTGGTCCAACGCTACCTGACCCATGTCGCGGTGGAAAAACGCCTGTCCGAGCGCACGGTGGTGCTGTACACAGCCGACCTGTCCAAACTGGCCGCCTTGGCGCGCTCGGCGGGCTTGGGGTTGACCGAGGTGCACCCGCACCAGGTGCGCCGCTGGGTGGCGCACATGCATTCGGGCGGCCGCTCGGCACGGGGCATTGCGCTGGTGTTGTCGGGCTGGCGGGGGTTTTACGGGTGGTTGTGCCGCCAGGGGCTGATGCCCCACCACCCCTTGCAAGGCGTGCGTGCCCCCAAAGCCCCCAAGCCTTTGCCCAAGGCCCTGGCCGTGGACCAGGCCATGCAACTGGCCAACCATGTGCCGGTATCGGCACACCCCGTGCAGGCGGCCAGGGACCGCTGCCTGGTGGAACTGCTGTATGGCTCTGGCCTGCGCCTGGGGGAACTGTTGGGCTTGGACGTGGACGCCCGCCCACCCGCCAAGGGTTGGGTGGACGTGCAGGCCGCAGAGGTGCATGTGCTGGGCAAGGGGGGCAAACGCCGCACGGTGCCCGTGGGCACTGCCGCCCTGCAGGCCCTGGCCCAGTGGCAGGTGTTGCGCGGTCAGTGGGTGGCCGCCGAGGCGTTGGGGCAAGCCGATGGCGATGGGGGCGTGTGGGCCGATGGGCAGCGTGCCTTGTTCATCAGCAGCCGGGGGCGCAGGCTGTCACCCCAGGCAGCGCGCCTGGCCTTGCGCGCACTGTCCTTGCAGGCGGGGCTGACCACGCCGGTGCATCCCCACATGCTGCGCCATTCGTTTGCCAGCCATGTGCTGCAGTCCAGCGGGGATTTGCGGGCGGTGCAGGAGTTGCTGGGCCACGCCAACATCAGCACCACGCAGGTGTACACCCGGCTGGATTTTCAGCACCTGGCCAAGGCCTACGACGCGGCCCATCCCCGCGCCCAACGGGTCACGCCGACCACCGGTCGCGGCCAAGACACTGCCAACGGTGAGGGCATCCCCGCAGCCGTCGAAGTGCCGGGCCAGCCTGGCAAGGCATGATGCGCAACCTGTGGCGTGGGGCGTACCATGGTCAGCCCGGGTATGACCCGATGCGCCATGGCAGCGGTCCACGCAGAATGGGTGGACGAACCCCCACCCGTATTTTTTTGAAGAGGTGACTCCCATGAACCAGCATGTATCCTTCCGCGCCAGCCTGTGGGCGCTGGCTTTGTCCGGGGCCGTGACCGCCCACGCGGCCAGTCCGGTCGCTCCGTCGCTGGGCACCGCCCTGTCGGCCGCTGCCGCGCCCGCACCCAACGTGTCGCCGTTCCCGGCGCCGGTGGCCGCCGTGGCGGCGCAAGGCCCCATCAAGGTGGTCTACCACATGAGCGAAGGCATTCCGCAGGCTTCGCGTGCCATCAACAACATCCGCAACCACCTGGCCGCGGACCCAACCGCCAAAATTGTGGTGGTCACCCACGGCCTGGGCATTGACTTCTTGCTGGATGGCGCGGTCAACCAAATGGAGCAGCCCTTTGCCGGTGCCGTGGCCGACCTGGCGGCCAAGGGTGTGGAATTCCGCGTGTGCAACAACACGCTGGTGTCCCGCAAGATTGACCCCTCCAAGGTCATGATGGAGGCCAAGGTGGTGCCCTCCGGCGTGGCCGAAACCGCACGTTTGCAGGCGCGCGAAGGGTTTGTGTACCTGCGCCCCTGAGCGCGTTGACGGTTGGCCGGGCGGGTGTCAGTCGCACGTGGCGCGGCGGCGCAGCTCGTCCAGGTAGGCGTTGCCGTCGGGCGGTCGGCCCGAACGCTGGCTTTCCCACACCATGCGCCCCAGGCTGTCCATGGCCGCGTGGTGGGCCTGGTGCAAGGAGTCCAGTCGGGCGGCCAGCAACTCCACCGCCTGGCGCACGCCAGGGGGTTGGTCGATGGAGCACTGTTCACTCACGCTCAGGTGCATGGACAGGTGCAAAAACGGGTTCAGCTCGGTGTTGCCGGGTTGCGCCATGTCGCGCAGGGCCTGGTCCACGTCGGCCAGGGCGGTGTGGAATTCGGGGTGCTCATCGATCCACTGGCCGCTGAGCACCTCAATGGCCTCCATGGGCTCGCCACTGCGCTGCTTGCGGTACACGTCACAGAAGAAGCGGCGAACATCGGCTTGGCTGGGGTTGAACATGGCTGAATGTTGTGATAGCAAAGAATGATTGACAGATAAGCGCTGGAGTGCTTTTTGATTCAATTTTAATGCGAAAAGCAGTCCCGCAGCCTGACACACGGCCTTGCTAACATGCACCGAAACCCGGGGCGGCCCGCACACGGGTGTGCGGGTGCCGGGGGCTGTTTGTGGAGTTCACCATGCCCGTCATTGTCGTTGCCAATCCCAAGGGGGGTGCAGGCAAGTCCACCCTGTCCACCCAGTTGGCCGGGTACCTGGCCAACCAAGGCCACGCGGTCATGCTGGGGGACATGGACAGGCAACAGTCTTCTCGCCTCTGGCTGGGTTTGCGCCCTGCGGACGCCGCGCCCATCCGCGGCTGGGACATGACGGGGGAGGACGGGGTCAAGCCCCCCAAGGGAACCACCCATGTGGTGGTTGACACGCCCGCCGGTCTGCGTGGCAAAAAGCTCAGCAGCGTGCTGCGGGTGGCGCACCGGGTGCTGGTGCCTTTGCAAGCCAGCGTGTTCGACCTGCACGCCACCCGCGACTTTTTGGCCGAATTGGCCGAGCACAAACACAGTGGCCGTGCGCAGGTGGGCATTGTGGGCATGCGGATGGATGTGCGCACCATCGCCGCCGACCGGCTGCGCGCGTTTGTCGAGGCCACCGGCCTGCCAGTGCTGGGCCATTTGCGCAACACCCAGAACTATGTGCACCTGGCCGCCCAGGGGCTGAGCCTGTTCGACGTCGCCGCCCCCCGCGTGGCGCGCGACCTGGCGCAGTGGGAGGGCATTTGCCACTGGGTGGACGCCGCCGCCTGAGTGGACTCCCCTTGTCGCCTGCATGACCTTGGTGGCCGGTGGTTCGCGCCACCATGCAGGCCATGAAAACATTTGACACCCTCAGCGAACTCGAAGGCCTGGTGGGCCAGACGGTGACCGTGAGCGACTGGGTCACCATCACCCAGGCGCAAATTGACCTGTTTGCCCAGGCCACCGGCGACCACCAATGGATACACACCGATCCGCAGCGTGCGGCCCAGGGGCCGTTCGGCACCGCCATTGCCCACGGTTTTCTGACGCTGTCGTTGATGCCACAGTTTTTCGAGTCGGCCATGACCATCACCCACTCCAGCATGGGGGTCAATGCGGGCTTGAACAAGGTCAGGTTCACGGCACCGGTGCCCGTCAACAGCCGGTTGCGGGCCCATTTCAAGCTGCTGGCCTTCGATTGGCTGGAGGCCGGTGCCTGTCAGATGGTCTGGGGCATGACCGTGGAGCGCGAGGGCCATGACAAGCCCGTGTGCGTGGCCGAATCGCTGGTCAGGCGTTACCCCTGAGCGAATCCGTGCGGTGAGGGTTCAGCTGGCGCCACCAAAGCCCAGTTGACGCCAGGCCTCGTAGGTGGTCACGGCCACGGCATTGGACAGGTTCAAGCTGCGCTGGCCTGGGCGCATGGGCAGGCGCAGCCACTGTGCGCTGGGAATCTGCAGCCGGATGTCAGCGGGCAGGCCCTGGGTTTCCGAACCGAACACCAGCCAGTCACCAGCCTGAAACGCCACGTCGTGCACCCGGCGGGTGCCTTTGGTCGTCAGGGCGAACAGCCTGTCTGCCAGGGGCCGTTGGCTGGCCAGGAACGCTTCCCAGCTGGCATGGCGTTGCACGTCGGCGTACTCGTGGTAGTCCAGTCCGGCGCGGCGCATGTGCTTGTCATCCATGGAAAAGCCCAAGGGCTCGACCAAGTGGAGTGCGCAGCCCGTGTTGGCGCACAGGCGGATGACGTTGCCCGTGTTGGGCGGAATTTCAGGGTGAACCAGAACGATGTTGAGCATGGCGGTGGCGGTGAACAGTGCCGCGATTGTCGGGCCTGCGCAGGCCGCTGCCGCACCGCTGCGGCATGGCGGGGATTGAGGCGGCCAGTCAGTCCCCTGGCGGCGGGGTGCGGGCCAGCACCAGCGCGTCCACCCGCGCCACGCCTGCACGCCGCAGCGCCAGTGCTGCCGCGTGCAGCGTGGCACCGGTGGTCATGATGTCGTCCACCAGCAGCACCGAGCGGTTGGCCAGCGCTGCCTGCGCGTGGGCGGCGGTGGCAAAGGCGGTGCGCAGGTTGTGCTGGCGCTCGGCGCGGCCAAGCTGGTGCTGGGCAGGGGTGTCGGCCAGTTTCAGCAGCCAGTCGCTGCGGGCTTTGTGGGGCTGGTCGCGCGTGAGCGCCTGTGTCAGCGCCCAAGCCTGGTTGTAGCCCCGTTCGCCCAGGCGGTGCAGGGCCAAGGGAATGGGCAGGCACCAATCGGCCTGGGCAAGGCAATCGGCCGCGCCAGGGGCCTGACGCAGGGCTTGGGCAAACCCACCGGCCCAGGCCAGGTCGCCTTGGAACTTGAAGCGGTGGATCAGTCTGTCCCAGGGGTAGGCATAGTCCCACGCGGCCACGCAGCGGTTGAGTGGGGGTGGGTCAAGGGTGCACGCGCCGCAGACCAAGGGGGTGCTGATCTGCGCGCAGTCGCCGACGGCCCCCAACGGGATGGCTGGCAGCGGCAAGGCCAGTGCACAGGTGTGGCAGCGGTGGACGGTGGAGGTGAACTGGGCCACACAGTCGGCACACACCGCTTGCCCGGCGGGGACGGATGGCCATTGCCCGCACACCTCACAGCGGGTGGGCAGGCCAAGGTGCGTCAGCACACCGAATGGGCTGGGCCAGCGTCGGAAAAGCATGGGTCACTATACTGCCGCGAACCATGGTCATCCCGTCTCCCATCGCACCCGCCGCGCCTGCAAGGGTTGCGGCGTTGTCCTCGCCTGCGGAGTTGCCCGTGCCCGGAATGGACCCGGTGGCTGCGCTGCGCTGGGCCCAACGACCGTCACCGGCAAGCCCCTGGTTGCACGAGGAAGTGGGTTCGCGCATGGCCGAACGGCTGCAGTGGATCAAGCAGCGCCCCACGAGCTGGCTCGATTGGGAGCCCGTCGTGGGCGGCGTGGCCGCGCACCACGCGGTGCGCCAAGTGCTGCCGGATGCCAAGCGGTTGGTGGCCTCCGCGCACGCTGAAACGGCATTGGCCGCCATTGACGGCGCGTCATCGGCCGGGCAGTCCTGGTGGACCCGGCTGCGAGGGCGTGCGCCCACCATCGCCTCAGCGGACAGCCGCGTGGGCCTGGTCTGGGCGAACATGGGGCTGCACACCAGCCACTTGCCACAAACCCTGTTGCAGCGCTGGCACCAGCACCTGGAGATCGACGGTTTCGTCATGTTTTCCTGCCTGGGACCGGACTCGTTGCAGGAGTTGTCCGCGGTGTATGCCCAGATGGGGTGGCCTGCTCCCAGTCACCCTTTCACAGACATGCACGATTGGGGCGACATGCTGGTGCAGACCGGCTTCGCGGAGCCGGTGATGGACGCCGAAACCATCACATTGACCTATGGCAGCGTGGCCACCCTGCTGGCCGATTTGCGTGCGATGGGGCGCAATCTGCATGTGCAGCGTGGCGCCGTCACCCGGACGCGCGGGTGGCTGTCGCAGCTGCACGAGGCCTTGTGCACGCACCTGCCCAAAACGCCAGAAGGGCACATGCGCCTGAGTTTCGAGGTGGTGTATGGCCATGCTTACAAGCCCTCACCACGCCCGAAAGTGGCGGCCACCAGCACGGTCAGTTTGGGAGACATGCGCGACATGCTGGGTGCGCCCAGGCCAATGGTCAAGCCTTGAAGCGCGGGGGTAACTCCCCCGCCAGACCTCAGGAAATGGGGCTGCATTTCCCTCGCTACAATTGACATAAATCAAAGACGATTTTCGTTCTTTGGTGTCGTGCGCCCGCAGCTGGTTGGCGGGGGCGGCGCTGGGTGGGGTTTGAAGGGTTTTCCCCATCGGAGAACTAAAAAATTTTGGTGTAATTGGCATTGATATAAATCAATGCTTATGTTTTTGAGGCGTAAAGAAGTGAGCAAAACAAACTTGGCAGGCGAGCCTGCGAAATCCGGGTTCGAAGCGGTCTCACGGGCTGTGGCCCAAGCATCGCTGGCCGCAGGGGTGTGGATGGCTTCTGCCGCGCACGCCGCCGTGAACGATCTCCCTGGTGGCCCCGCTGTCAATCAGCTCAATTTTGCGCCTCCAGCCACGAAAATTGCCGAACAGCAACACTGGCTGCACTGGTTCATGATGATCATCTGCGCGGTGATTTTTGTGCTGGTGTTCGGTGTCATGTTTTACTCCATCGTGAAACACCGCAAGTCGGTGGGTCACAAGTCCCAGGAGTTGCCAGAGCCGATTTGGGTGGAGTTGGGCTGGACCATTGTGCCGCTGCTCATTGTCATTGGCATGGCCCTTCCGGCCACCAAGGTGCTGGTGGCGCAAAAGGACACCACCAACGCGGACATCACCATCAAAACCACGGGCATGCAGTGGAAGTGGGGCTATGACTACATCAAGGGTCCCGGCGAGGGCATCAGCTTCGTCGCCACGCTGGACAACAGCCATCGCGTCATGTCCAACAGCGGTAAGCCCACACCCACCGACGACTACCTCCTGAAAGTAGATAACCCCATGGTGGTGCCCGTGGGCAAAAAAATCCGCATGATCACCACGGCCAACGACGTGATTCATTCTTGGATGATTCCCGCATTTGGTGTGAAACAGGATGCCATTCCCGGCTTTGTGCGGGACACCTGGTTCCGCGCTGAGAAAACCGGCGACTTCTACGGCCAATGTGCGGAGCTGTGTGGCAAGGAGCACGCTTATATGCCCATTCACGTCAAGGTGGTGACCGATGCCGAGTACACCGCCTGGGTGGACGGCAAGAAAAAAGAAATGGCCGCTGCCGCCGATGACCCCAGCAAGGTGTGGGCGCTGGCTGATCTGGTCAAGCGCGGTGAATCCGTTTACGCCGCCAACTGCGTGGCTTGCCATCAGGCCAACGGCAAGGGTGCGGGCCCCATCAAGCCACTCGATGGTTCTGCCATCGTGACCGATGCGGCATCTGCCAAAGTCATCAGTACTTTGCTGAACGGTGCGGCTGGCGGTGCGATGCCCGCTTGGAAGCAGCTCAACGACACGGAAATTGCCGCTGTCATCACTTACGCCAAGAACACCTGGTCCAACAAGACCGACCAATTGGTTCAGCCTGCCGAGGTGTTGGCCGCGCGCAAATAAGCACCACGTGCTTCGTCAAGTTTTTGAGTTTTCAAGGAAGTCAACATGAGTGCAGTTCTCGATCATCACGGTCACCACGCACACGACCACGACCATGACCACCACGCCCCCACGGGCTGGCGGCGGTGGGTGTTTGCCACCAACCACAAGGACATCGGTACCCTGTACCTGATGTTCAGTTTTGTCATGCTGATGATCGGCGGTGTGCTCGCCCTGCTGATCCGCGCCGAGTTGTTTCAGCCCGGTTTGCAGTTGGTGAACCCTGAGCTGTTCAACCAGCTCACCACCATGCACGGCCTGATCATGGTGTTCGGTGCCATCATGCCGGCCTTTGTGGGCTTTGCGAACTGGATGATTCCGTTGCAGATTGGCGCCTCCGACATGGCTTTTGCCCGCATGAACAACTTCAGCTTCTGGCTGATGATTCCTGCGGGTCTGATGCTGGCGGGTTCTTTCTTCATGCCCGGTGGTGCACCTGCGGCAGGTTGGACGCTCTATGCCCCCCTGACCTTGCAGATGGGCCCATCCATGGATGCGGGTATTTTTGCCATGCACATCCTGGGTGCTTCCTCCATCATGGGGTCCATCAACATCATCGTCACCATCCTGAACATGCGTGCCCCCGGCATGACGCTGATGAAGATGCCCATGTTCTGCTGGACATGGCTCATCACTGCCTACCTGCTGATCGCCGTGATGCCTGTGCTGGCCGGAGCCATCACCATGACGTTGACGGACCGCCACTTTGGCACCAGCTTCTTCAATCCCGCCGGTGGTGGTGACCCCGTGATGTACCAGCACATTTTCTGGTTCTTCGGTCACCCCGAGGTATACATCATGATCCTGCCAGCGTTTGGCATCGTCAGCCAAGTGGTGCCTGCGTTCGCCCGCAAAAAACTGTTTGGTTACGCCTCCATGGTGTACGCCACGGGTTCCATCGCCATCCTGAGTTTTGTCGTGTGGGCCCACCACATGTTCACCACCGGCATGCCGGTGACGGGTCAGTTGTTCTTCATGTACAGCACCATGTTGATTGCAGTGCCCACGGGCGTGAAGATCTTCAACTGGATTGCCACCATGTGGAAGGGTTCGATGACCTTTGAGGTGCCCATGCTGTGGGCGGTGGGTTTCATTTTCGTGTTCACCATCGGCGGGTTCACTGGTCTGATTCTGTCGATGGCGCCCATTGACATCAACTTCCAGGACACCTACTACGTGGTGGCTCACTTCCACTATGTGTTGGTGGCCGGTTCCCTGTTCGCCATGTTTGCCGGTGCCTACTATTGGTTGCCCAAGTGGACAGGCGTGATGTACAGCGAAACGCGCGGTCAGATCCACTTCTGGTGGTCCATGATTTCGTTCAACGTCACCTTCTTTCCCATGCACTTTCTGGGTCTGGCAGGCATGCCCCGTCGTTATGCCGACTACCCCATGCAGTTCGCGGACTTCAACATGATTGCGTCCATCGGTGGCTTTGCGTTCGGCATCGCACAGGTGTACTTCTTCCTGGCCGTGGTGCTGCCTGCCATGCAAGGCAAGGGTGAAAAAGCACCCCAGAAGCCATGGGAAGGCGCTGAGGGCTTGGAGTGGGAAGTGCCGTCTCCGGCACCGTTCCACACCTTCGAAAACCCACCCAAGCTGGATGCGACCGCTACCCGCGTGATCGGGTGAGCACTGCCATGACACCTGAGCAAAAGAAAAATAACCTGAAGCTGGGATTGATCCTGGGTTCTGTCGCCGTTGTTTTTTTTCTGGGGTTCATGGCGAAGCTGGTGTTCTTGGGCAAATGATCAATTGGCGCTGACATGGGTTTGAAACACGCGAACGTCAACCTGCTGGGCAAGCTGGTGATCATCACCGCAGGCATGTTTGGCTTTGGATACGCGCTGGTGCCGATTTACAACGCCATCTGCGAGGCCACGGGCATCAACATCCTGGCCCTCAATGAGCGCGAGG
The DNA here is from genome assembly GCA_964396895.1 of uncultured Hydrogenophaga sp. Classification (GTDB taxonomy): domain Bacteria; phylum Pseudomonadota; class Gammaproteobacteria; order Burkholderiales; family Burkholderiaceae_C; genus UBA2334. The sequence goes on from CAYNGJ010000005.1 coordinate 52,838, forward strand.
TGAACGGTCAGTCTGCCGCCAAGCTCCCAGCCAACACGCAGGTGGACACGTCGCGTGTCATCACCGTCGAATTCGACGTGAACTCCCGCGGTCCCTGGTCGTTCAAGCCAGAGGTGCGGTCGCTGGAGGTGCATCCGGGTCAACTCACCACTGTGGTGTACGAATTCCAGAACACCCAGAACCGCACCATGGCCGCTCAGGCCATTCCCAGCTATGCACCGACCCAGGCCATGGCGCATTTCAACAAGTTGGAGTGTTTTTGCTTCACGCAGTACACACTGGCGCCCGGCGAAAAGAAAGAATGGCCTGTGGCGTTTGTGATTGACCCCAAGCTGCCCAAGGATGTGAAAACCATCACCTTGTCTTACACATTCTTCGAAGTGGGGGGCAAGGTGCCTGCCGCACCGGCGTCAACCAGTGCGGCGGCAGTGCCTGCTCCGGTGGTGGTGTTGCAGCGGGGTGCGGTGTGAGCACGCCCCCTGTCCACCGTCGAAAACCCAACTTGCTGGCCACAGTGCGGGCAGTGCTTTGGGGGTTTCTGGGCGTGCGTCGCAAGTCGGACTACCAGGAAGACATCAACAAGCTCAACCCCCTTCACCTCATGGCGGTGGGGGTGGTGCTGGCCTTTTTGTTTGTCATCGGATTGATGGTCTTGGCCAGTTGGGCTGTCAAGGTGGCTTGACGGGTGGCCCGGTGGCGAAGACCTGGTTGTGTTTGCCTGGTTTCAGGCGTTGAATTTTTTGTATCGTTAGAAAAACAGGAGTAAGCATGTCAGCAGCAACACATGGCGGTACGCCTTATTACTTTGTGCCGGGTCCATCCCGGCACCCCGTCATGGCCTCGATCGGGCTGTTCTTCCTCATCTTGGGCGCAGGCCAATGGGTGAACGGTGCTGCTTGGGGCGCCTACTCAGTGGCATTTGGCCTGATGTGGTGGCTGTTTGTCCTCTACCAGTGGTTCCGCGATGCGGTGGCCGAGAGCGAAGGCGGTTTGTATGGTCACAAAATTGACCTGTCCTACCGTTGGAGCATGAGCTGGTTCATCTTCTCCGAGGTCATGTTTTTCGGCGCATTTTTCACTGCGTTGTGGTGGGCCCGGGTGCACTCCGTGCCGCAACTTGGCAACATCGAGAATGCGCTGATCTGGCCCAATTTCCAAGCCATCTGGCCCGGTGTCGTGGCCGGTGCCACCGCTTCTCCTGCAGGCATGGTGGAGCCTTTTCAGACAGTGGGGCCGTTTTGGCTGCCCACCATCAACACCGCGCTGCTGCTGACCTCCGGTGTGACCCTCACCATCGCCCACCATGCGCTGCAGGCCGGTAACCGGACCAAGACCATTGCCTTCATGTGGTTGACGGTGTTGCTGGGTGTCACGTTCCTGGGCGTGCAAGGGTACGAATATGCCCACGCCTGGGGTGATTTGAATCTGAAGCTGTCCTCCGGCATTTACGGTTCCACCTTCTACATGCTCACGGGCTTTCACGGCTTTCATGTGCTGGTGGGTATGCTGATGCTGTTGTTCATCACCCTGCGCTTGCAAAAAGGTCACTTCACGGCCGACAAGCACTTCGGTTTTGAAGGGGCGGCTTGGTACTGGCACTTTGTGGATGTGGTCTGGTTGGGTCTGTACGTTCTGGTTTACTGGATGTGATGTCTACGACAGGCCGAAAGCCTGTCGCAGAATGCAAAAAAGCGCCAATGGGCGCTTTTTTGTTGCTTGAAGGCCGAGGCCGCAGCATTACCTGCCTGGCGCGATGCCTGTGGGCTGTATCCAGCCCATCCAGTGGCTGAGCAAAATGAAGGCAAACAGGAGAATGGATAAGCCAACACGAACGGCCAAGGCTTTGGCCATTCCCCGGCTACGTGGGGGGGCTTGAGCGCTTTCCGGCTTGCCACCACGCATCATGAAAACCATGGCCACCACCAAACTGCCCACAATGGCCACGAAAGCCAGTATCACCGCATAAGTCATGTGCCAGATTATCCCCCTATGACCCGTTCTTGGATCAAGCACCAACCGTGGGTGATCGGGCTCGCTGCCTTGTTGGCCGCCAGCCTGACCGTCTCGCTGGGCCTGTGGCAGCTCCGTCGCGCCGATCAAAAGCTGGGGCTGCAAGCGGCCATGGCGCAGCGCCAGGCGTTGCCGCCGCTGAGCAATGCCGACCTGCGTGCATCGGACGACACGCAGGCGATGTGGCACCGACCAGCCGCGCTGCGCGGCCTGTGGGTGGCTGAGGCCACGGTGTTTCTGGACAACCGCCAGATGGACCAGCGCCAAGGGTTTTACGTGGTCACGCCACTGCGTCTGACTTCCGACGGTCGTTTGCTGCTGGTGCAACGCGGTTGGGTACCCAGGGACTTTCAGGACCGCACCAAGGTGCCTGAGGTGCCCACGCCCGTGAACACCGAGGTGGTGGTGTCGGGGCGAATGGCAGCAGCTCCAGCCAAGGTATACGAGCTGGGCCATTCCGGGTCCGGACCAATCCGGCAGAATCTGTACATTGGCGACGTGGCGAAAGCCTTGGATGCCAATGTCATCGACGGGTCACTGGTGCAGTTGGCACCCGTCGCTTCCTCTCCCGATGACGGGCTTGAGCGCCATTGGCCCGCTGTGGCGGTCGACGTGCACAAGCACCACGGGTATGCCTTTCAATGGTTTGGCCTGAGCGCCCTGATTGTGTTTTTGTATGTCTGGTTCCAAATCATTTCCCCCTGGCGACAAGCCCGTGTCTGAGCCGCCAGCGGGCGCTTTCGATCAACCCCTGGGTCTCACGGTGCACAACTTGCCGACGCCGGATGCACAGGCGTTGGCACACACCCACCGCACCAAGCGTTCGCGCATCAAGTTGCTGTTGCTGTTTCTGGCCAGCGCCTCGCCCATCGTGGCGTCGTATTTCACCTACTACGTGATTCGCCCCGAAGGGCGCCGCAATTACGGCGAGCTGATCGACCCGCAACGTCCCCTGCCCGCAGTGACAGGGGTGGACATGGCCGGTGTGTCCAAGCCATTGGAAGGGTTGCGGCACCAGTGGTTGCTGGTATCGGTGTCGGACAGTGCTTGCGATGCGCAATGTGAATCTCATTTGTTTTTCAGCCGGCAGTTGCGTGAGGCGCTGGGCAAAGACAAAGATCGGCTTGACTGGGTCTGGTTGCGCACGGGCGACGCCGCTGTGCCTGAGTCGTTGAAAGCGGGTTTGCAGACCGCCACCGTGCTCCAGTTGCCCGAAGAGGCAGTGGCCAGTTGGCTCACGCCTGCCACAGGAAAGCGCCTCAGCGACCACCTCTATGTGGTGGATCCCATGGGCAACTGGATGATGCGTTTCCCCGCGCCGCTGGACGCAGCCAAGGCGCGCAAAGACCTGGAGCGTCTGATGCGTGCCTCCAGTTCTTGGGATCAGTCTGGGCGACCCTGACATGGATGCGCAGGCGCTTTACGACCTCAGCCCCACTTTGCGGCTGATGGTCATGGGTTTGTTGGTGGCCGTGCTGCCTCTGGCGTGGGTGTGGCTGAAAAGTCGCCGGGGTGCTCCCGGTCAACACCTGCAGCTGTTGACGCTGGTCACCCTGTTTCTGACGTTCGACTTGGTGCTCTTCGGTGCGTTTACCCGCTTGACCGATTCTGGTCTGGGTTGCCCGGATTGGCCAGGGTGCTATGGCCATGCCAGCCCGGTCGGGGCCAGCGCACACATTGCGAACGCGCAGACGGCCATGCCCACCGGCCCCGTCACCTTGGGTAAGGCCTGGGTGGAAATGATTCACCGCTACCTGGCCACGGGGGTGGGCGTGCTGATACTGGCCTTGACCGTCGCCAGTTGGGTGGGGCGGGCGCGTCTGCGGGTGTCGCCCTGGTGGCCCACCCTCACGCTGGTGTGGGTGTGTGTGCAAGGCGCATTTGGCGCCCTGACGGTGACCATGAAGTTGTTTCCTGCCATCGTGACACTGCACCTGTTGGGGGGCATGGTGTTGCTGTGGTTGCTCAAGGTGCAGGCACTGCGCTATCAGCACGCACAGGGATGGGCACAGGCACAGACCGTTTGGCGTGCACGGTCGGCCAACCGTCGTCTGTGGCTGGGTGTCTTTGCGCTGGTCTGGGTGCAAATTGCCTTGGGGGGCTGGGTCAGCACCAACTACGCGGTGCTCGCCTGCTCTGAGTTTCCCACCTGCCAAGGCAGTTGGTGGCCGGAGATGGACTTTGTTCATGGTTTCGCCTTGTGGCGTGACCTGGGCGAAACCGCGCGGGGCGATGCCTTGCCGTTTGCGGCACTCACCGCCATTCACTATGTGCACCGGTTGAGCGCCTGGGCGGTGTTGCTTGGCTTGGCTTGGTTGGCTTGGGCGCTGCACCGTGACCCGTCCACCCGCAGCGGCGCGCACTGGCTGGCCGGGCTGGCCCTGTGGCAATTTGCCACGGGCCTGTCCAACGTGGTGCTGGACTGGCCGCTGCTGGCCGCCGTCTCCCACACCGGCGGCGCGGCGGCCCTGGTGGTGGTGCTGGCGGGCGTGGGTTTGCCCCGCGCCGCGCACCCACCACACCCTTCTCTGACCCCTTCTGTCCGCCCTGCCGGAATCCACGCATGAGTACCGCCACCACACCGCCCATGGGCCACACGCTGTCCACTTGGCGGCAGTTCAACGCACTGACCAAGCCCAGGGTCATTCAGCTGATTGTGTTTTGCGCCCTGATTGGCATGGTGCTGGCCGTGCCAGGCTTGCCCAGTTGGGCGCAAGTTCAGCGGGCCGCAGTGGCCTGTCTGGGCATTTGGCTGGTGGCAGGTGCGGCCGCTGCCTTCAACTGTGTGGTGGAACAGCACATCGACGCGCGCATGCGCCGCACCGCCTGGCGCCCCACCGCCAAGGGCGAGTTGACCAACATCCAGACGCTGGGTTTTTCAGCCGCGCTGTGCACCGCCGGCTCGGTGTTGTTGTACCTGTGGGTCAACCCGCTCACCATGTGGCTGACCTTTGCCACTTTTGTCGGTTATGCCGTCATTTACACCGTCATCCTCAAGCCACTGACCCCCCAGAACATCGTCATTGGTGGTGCATCGGGCGCCATGCCGCCCGTGCTGGGCTGGTCCGCCATGACCGGTGACGTGGGGCCGGAAGCCGGCATTTTGTTTCTGATCATCTTCCTGTGGACGCCGCCGCACTTCTGGGCGCTGGCGCTGTACCGGGTGGAGGACTACCGCAAATCGGGTTTGCCCATGCTGCCGGTGACGCACGGCTCCGAGTTCACACGGCTGCAGATACTGCTCTACACCTTCATCCTGTTTGCGGCTTGCCTCATGCCCTTCATGTACGGCATGAGTGGCTGGTTGTACCTGGCCGCAGCGGTGCTGCTGTCCATCGGGTTTTGTCTGTACGCTTGGTGGCTGTGGCGTGACTACTCCGATGCCCTGGCACGCAAAACCTTCCGTTTTTCCCTGATCCACCTGTCACTGCTGTTCGCGGCCTTGTTGTTGGACCACTACTTGTTGGGTTGAAACCGTCATGAGTTTTTCCGTTGCGCGCAGGCGATTTGCGAAAAATATAGCTAAAACATCAATATTAATGAGCGCTATACCGTTATTTTATGCATGTTCTGATGCCAAACCGTCGTATTCGGGCATCGACCTGACCGGTGCCGACTACGCGCAGGGCTTCACGCTGCCCGACCACAACGGCCAGACGCGCACCCTGGCCGACTTTGCCGGCAAGGTGGTGGTGGTGTTTTTTGGGTACACCCAGTGCCCGGACGTGTGCCCCACCTCGCTGGGTGAACTGGCCGAGGCCAAGCGCTTGCTCGGTGCCGACGGTGAACGTTTGCAGGGTCTGTTCGTGAGTGTGGACCCCGAGCGCGACACCCCCGAGATCATGAAGGCCTACATGGCCAACTTTGACCCCGCCTTTCTGGCGCTGCACGCCGATCTGGCCGATTTGCCCGCGCTGGCCAAGTCTTACAAGCTGTACTACAAAAAGGTGGACGGCACCACGCCCACCAGCTACACCATGGACCACTCAGCGGGCAGCTACGTGTACGACACGCGTGGGCGCATCCGGCTGTATCACCGCTATGGCAGCGGTGCAGCGGCCTTGGCCGCTGACCTGAAGTTGCTGTTGGCCGAAAAGGCCTGAGCGATCAGGGCCATCGGCATTGCGGATGGCCCCTGTGGCGGGTGCTCAGTCCACCCGTGCGCCGCTGGCCTTCACCACCGGACCGTATTTGGCGCGCTCGGCCGCCATGAACTGGCCAAACTGATCGGCACTGGTGGGGGCGGGCTCAGCCATCAGTGAGGCAAAGCGGGTTTTCACCTCCGGGCTAGCCAGGGCTTCGGTGACGGCGATGTTCAGCTTTTGCACCACGTCTTTGGGCGTGCCAGCCGGGGCAATCAGGCCCCACCAGGTGTCCACTTCGAAGCCTTGGTAGGTTTCTGCAATGGTGGGGACATCGGGCAGCGCGGCACTGCGCTGCGAGGTGGTCACCGCCAGCGCCTTGAGCCGACCCGAGCGGATGTTGGGTGCTGCCGTGGCCAGGTTGTCAAAGTTGAAGTCCACCTGGCCGCTCAGCAACGCCAGCTGTGCGGGATTGCCGCCGTTGTAGGGGATGTGCAGGGCAAATATGCCCGCACGGCCTTTGAACAGCTCACCCGCCAGATGACCGGCGCTGCCGTTGCCACCCGAGCCGAAGTTGAGCTTGGCGGGATTGGCCTTGGCATAGGTCACCAGATCGGCCAATGTGTGGATGTTCAGGCGTTTGGCCGCGTCGGCGTTCATGACCAGCACGTTGGGCACACGCACCAGTTGGCTGATGGGGGCGAAGTCTTTGGCCGCATCAAAGGGCATTTTGCTGAACAACCACGGATTGATGGCGTGGGTGGCCACGGCCGCGATGCCCAGCGTCAGCCCGTCGGCCGGGGCCTTGGCCACCAGGTCCACACCGATGTTGCCGCCCGCGCCAGGCTTGTTCTCAATGACCACGGTGCCCACGCTGTCCTTGAGCCGTTCGGCCAGTACCCGGGCGGTCACGTCAATCGGGCCGCCAGGGCCGTAGGGCACGATGATGCGGGTGACCTTGTTCTGCGCCCATGCCGGGGCCAAGCAAAGGCTGGCAGCGGTCAGGGCGGTGGCTGAGAGCCATTGGCGTCGTTGCATGTGTGTCTCCTGTGCAAAACGCCCATTGTCCACCATGGTTTTTCACCCCTGGGTTCACCCTGGGCACAGGCCGTGGTGAGCCGCTTTGGGGCTCAGACCGTGGCTTTGTCGGCGGCCGAGGTGAAGCTGTCGGCAAAAAACGCGTCGACCGGCAGGCCGCAGCGGGCCGTGAAATCGGCGCGGGCCGCGTCCACCACCACGGGAGCGCCGCAGGCATACACCTGGTGGCCGCTCAGATCGGGGAAGTCGGCCATGACGGCTCGGTGTACAAAACCTGTGCGCCCCGTCCACGCATCGGCGACCAGCGCATCGGACACCACCGGCACGTAGGTCAATTGCGGCATGGCGGCGGCCTGAGCCTGCATCCAGTCGTGCAGGTACAGGTCAGCAGGTCGGCGACCGCCCCAGTACACCGCCACCGGGCGGGTGATGCCCTGGTGTTGCAGGTGTTCCAGCAGTGCCTTGATGGGGGCAAAACCGGTGCCTGAGGCCAGGAACACCATGGGCAAATCGCTGTCTTCGCGCAGGAAAAAGCTGCCGTAAGGCCCTTCGATGCGCAAGATGTCCTTTTCTTTCAGGGTGCCAAACACCTGATCGGTGAACTTGCCGCCGGGCATGTGGCGCAGGTGCAGCTCCAGGTGAGCGGGAGTGCCCTGGTTGCGCGGCGCGTTGGCCATGGAATAGCTGCGACGGTCACCGTCGCGCAGCAGGAATTCCACGTACTGACCGGCGTGGTATTGGAGCGGGTCGGTGGCGGGCAGTTGCAGGCGCATCACCACCACATCGTCCGACGCGCGCGTGAGGCTGGTGACCCGCACTGGCATTTTCTTGATGGGGAAGGCGCCCGCTTCCGTCACCTGCCGTGACGTCAGCACCACGTCCGACTGGGGTGCGGCGCAACAGGTCAGCACCCAGCCGGCGGCCTCTTCTTCGGGTGTCAGGGCCTTGGCCTGATGGGGACCGTGCACCACCTCGCCAGACACCTTCTGGCATTTGCAGGAACCACATGCGCCGTCCTTGCAGCCGTAGGGCATGCCCACCCCCTCGCGGATGGCTGCGGCCAGAATGACCTCGCCAGGCTGTGTGGAGAAGCTGCGCCCGCTGGGCTGCACGGTGATTTGAAATGTCATACTCAATCCATCAAACGGGGGAAGTGGCTTGGCACACAGCCACACCAACAGCCTCAAATTGTCTCAAATCTGGAAATTGCAATGGCATGGATGGGTGCATTGCCCGCGCGCTTTCGGCGCGAGCGGGTGTTGGTGGTGGGTTGTGGCGACGTGGGGCTGCGCGCCGCGCAGTTGCTCAACGGGCGGGTGCGCTTGCTGGCGCTCACGTCCTCACCCGAGCGCCAGGCGGTGTTGCGTGCTGCAGGCATCACACCGCTGGTGGGCAATCTGGATGACGCCGCCTCCGTGCGGCGCTTGGGCGGCCTGGCCACGCGGGTGCTGCACCTGGCCCCGCCACCGGCCGAGCAGGGGCCCCACTGGCACACCGACCCCCGTACCCGCACACTCACCCGAGTGTTGTCGCGCCGCGCCGCGCCACGGTCGCTGGTGTATGGGTCCACCAGCGGGGTGTATGGCGACTGTCAGGGCGACTGGGTGAGTGAAAGCCGTCCCGCTCAGCCGCACACGCCACGGGCCGTCCGCCGTGTGGACGCGGAGCGCACCGTGCGTGCGTTTGGCCAGCGCGCCGGTGTGGCGTGTGTGGTGTTGCGCATCCCCGGCATTTACGCCAATGACAGGCCCGGTGGCACGCCCCGTGACCGCCTGCTGCGGGGCACCCCGGTGCTGCAAGCCAGCGATGACGTTTACACCAACCACATCCACGCCGACGACCTGGCCCGTGCCTGCGTGCTGGCGCTGTGGCGGGGTGGGCACCAGCGTTGCATCAACGTGAGTGATCACACCGAACTGAAAATGGGTGATTACTTTGACCTGGCGGCAGACCTGTACGGGCTGCCCCGGCCCCCCCGGGTGGGGCGTGGCACCGCACAGGCGCAGTTGCCACTGGTGTTGCTGAGTTTCATGAGCGAGTCCAGGCGCTTGGACAACCAGCGCATGGGCGCGGAGCTGGGCCTGGTGCTGCGCTACCCGACAGTGCGCGAGGGGTTGGCGCCGCCGGGGTGATGTCCGGCGCACAGGCAACAAAAAAGCGCCTCAAGGGCGCTTTTCGCTTTTTTGGGTCGTTGCTGTCACCACACAAAAGGTGTGGTGCCGGGGGCCGGACTCGAACCGGCACGGTGTTTAGCACCGGCAGATTTTGAATCTGCTGCGTCTACCAATTTCGCCACTCCGGCAACGACGAAAAACGAAATTATGGCACAGTGCAACACGCAATCTGTTCGATGGCTCCCTCAATGGGCCAAAATCCATCAAAAAAATACTACCCGATCACTTTTGAGGCCCTTGGCATGACCATCTCCATCCCACCCGCTGCGGCATCTCCCTACCCGACCATTGAGCAAGCCATTGGCAACACGCCCTTGGTGGCTTTGCAGCGCCTGGGGGCAGAGGTGTGTCGCCAGCGGGGCAACGTGATTCTGGGCAAGCTCGAAGGCAACAACCCGGCTGGTTCCGTGAAAGACCGACCTGCGTTGTCCATGATCCAGCGTGCCCAGGAGCGCGGCGACATCCAGCCCGGCGACACCTTGATTGAAGCCACCTCGGGCAACACCGGCATTGCGCTGGCCATGGCGGCGGCCATCAAGGGTTACCGCATGGTGCTCATCATGCCGGAGGACCTCAGCATCGAGCGGGCACAAACCATGAAGGCGTTTGGTGCCGAGCTGATCCTCACGCCGAAAAGTGGCGGCATGGAATACGCACGGGACTTGGCCGAGCAAATGCAGTCCCAGGGCAAGGGCCGTGTGTTGGACCAGTTTGCCAATGGTGACAACCCCCGCGTGCATTTTGAAACCACCGGTCCAGAAATCTGGCACCAGACCGCCGGTCGCGTCACCCATTTTGTGAGCGCCATGGGCACCACCGGCACCATCACCGGGGTGTCGCGTTACCTCAAGTCCATGAACCCGGCGGTGCGGGTGGTGGGCGCGCAGCCCAGCGAGGGGTCGCGCATCCCGGGCATACGCAAATGGCCCGAGGCCTACATGCCCAAAATTTATGACCCCGCCAACGTTGACGAACTGGCCTTGGTCAGCCAGGCCGACGCCGAAGACATGTGCCGCCGCCTTGCGCGGGAGGAGGGCATTTTCGCGGGCATTTCCGCCGCGGGTGCTTGCCATGTGGCCCTGGAGTTGGCCAAGCAGGTGGACAACGCCACCATTGTGTTTGTGGTGTGCGACCGCGGGGATCGCTACCTGTCCACCGGCGTGTTCCCGGCCTGAGTCGTGTGGTTCGTCCGTTTATGAGCCGGTTCAATGCCGGCTGTCAGCCAGGGTTGGGCCGCTCGCCCGTAGAATCCGCCACCTCTCCAGGACACATCCATGAACACCGACAAAGAACTTGATGCCCGCGGCCTGAACTGCCCATTGCCCATCCTCAAGGCCAAAAAATCACTGGCTGACATGGTCAGCGGTCAGACGCTGAAGATCATTTCCACCGACAGCGGTTCGGTGCGCGACTTCCAGGCCTTTGCCAAACAAACAGGCAACGACCTGGTGCACCAAGAGAGCACTGGCGGCGAGCACATCACGGTGCTCAAGCGCCGGTGAGGGGCTGCTGACGCCGATGGCGGTCGGCGTCAGTCAGCGCCGGGCCCCCGCAGCCTGAGGGCCCAGGTCCCGGCAAGACCGGCGGATCAGCCCAGGCGGGTCAGCTGGTTTTGCAGCTTTTCCAGTGTGGCACCGAAGTCGGCCACGCGCTTCTTTTCCTGGTCAATCACCGCTGGCGGGGCCTTGGCCACAAAGGCCTCGTTGCCCAATTTGGCATTGGCCTTGGTGATTTCGCCTTGCAGCCGGGCCACTTCCTTGCCCAAGCGCACTTTCTCGGCGGCCACGTCCACTTCCATGAACAGGCACAGCTTGGCCTCGCCCACCACGGCCACGGGCGCGGCCTGAGCGGCGGCGGCCCAACTGGCTTCATCGGCAAACACCTTCACTTCGCTCAGTTTGGCCAGCGCTTGCAGCACCGGTCCGGCGCCTGCCATGAAGTCGGCATCGCCCACCACGAACAGCGGCAGGCGCGTGGCGGGCGACACGTTCATTTCGCCGCGCAGGTTGCGGCAGGCATCGACCAGGGTCTTCAGCTTGGCCACATGGGCCTCTGCCGCTTCGTCGATGCGGCTGGGCTGGCTCACCGGGTACTCGGCAATGCTGACCGAGGGGCCGCTGCGGCCCGCCACGGGTGCCACCTTTTGCCACAGCTCTTCGGTGATGAAGGGTGTGATGGGGTGGAGCAGGCGCAGTATGGTTTCCAGCGTGCGGATGAGGGTTCGGCGCGTGCCACGCTGGGTTTCTGCCGTGCCGGTGTTGATTTGCACCTTGGCAATTTCCAGGTACCAGTCGCAGAACTCGTTCCACACGAAGTCGTAAATGGTGTGGGCCACGTTGTCCAGGCGGTACTCGGCAAAGCCCTTGGCCACTTCCGCCTCCACCCGCTGCAGGCGCGAGACGATCCAACGGTCGGGCTGGCTGAAGGCCAGGTAGCCGCCGCCGGGCCGTCCCAAGGCAGCTACAGCCCCCTCGGGGGGCAGCGAAGCGTGGGGGCTTGTGCCGCCACCACCTGGCACGCAGGCATCGGCGGCGTGCTCACTCAAACCGCAATCCTGGCCTTCGCAGTTCATCAGCACGAAACGGGTGGCGTTCCACAGCTTGTTGCAGAAGTTGCGGTAGCCCTCGCAGCGCTTGCTGTCAAAGTTGATGCTGCGGCCCAGGGATGCCAGTGCGGCAAACGTGAAGCGCAGTGCGTCGGCACCGTAGGCGGGAATGCCGTCGGGGAATTCTTTTTCGGTCTGCTTGCGCACCTTGGGTGCGGTTTCGGGTTTGCGCAGGCCGGTGGTGCGTTTGTCGAGCAGGGGTGCCAGGGCAATGCCGTCGATCAGATCCACGGGGTCGAGCACGTTGCCTTCGGACTTGCTCATCTTCTGGCCCTGGGCGTCGCGCACCAAGCCGTGGATGTAGACGTGCTTGAACGGCACCTTGCCGGTGAAGTGCGTGGTCATCATGATCATCCGGGCGACCCAGAAGAAGATGATGTCGTAGCCGGTGACCAGGACCGTGCTGGGCAGGTAGAGGTCGTAGTCTTGCAGGTTGGCGTTGGCCGTGCCGGTTGTGTCGGCTGGGTTGGCGTTGGCTGGAGCGCTGGCGGGCGTGCCGGACTCGCCCGTGCTCATACTCGCTGCGCTCGCCAAATCGCTCGGTTCCTGCCCGGTACGCCCACCAGCTTGTTGGTGCTCGGTGGGCTCTGGCCAGCCCATGGTACTGAACGGCACCAGGGCCGACGAGTACCAGGTGTCCAGTACGTCCTCGTCGCGGGTCAGGGGTGATTCACCTAGCAAACGTTGAGTGGTTGCTTCTACGGCATTTCCATTTGCAATTTGTTTTTCTCGCCATTTGGCCAGTGCATCCTCTTCATTTCGGGCTACGTATACCTCACCCGACTCGTCGTACCAGGCGGGGATTTGGTGGCCCCACCAGAGTTGGCGGCTGATGCACCAATCTTGGATGTTGTTCATCCATTGGTCGTAGGTGTTGACCCAGTTTTCGGGCACAAAACTCACTTGGCCGCTGTGTACCGCGTCAATGGCTTTTTGGGCGATGCTTTTGCCGGTGGGGTCGATGGGACTGACCTTGTTCATGGCGACAAACCATTGGTCGGTCAGCATGGGCTCCACCACCTGGCCGGTGCGGGTGCAGATGGGCACCATCAGCTTGTGCTTTTTGGTCTCGATCAGCGCGCCGCAGGCTTCCAGGTCGGCCACGATGGCTTTGCGGGCCACGAAGCGGTCCAGGCCCCTGTATTTGGCAGGTATTGCTTGTTGTCCACGAAGGTTCTCAAGCTGATTTGCAAGAAGAAAAGATGTATCCCCAGCGTTAATGCGCCGAATCATGTCTTGCATCTGAGCCGCATCGTCTCCGGAGGGATGAGAGATGACACAAGCCGAGAGATCCAATACGGTGATCATGGGGAGCTTCTGGCGCTGGCCCACGGCGTAGTCGTTGGGGTCGTGCGCGGGCGTGACCTTCACCACGCCAGTGCCGAAGGCTTTGTCCACATAGGCATCGGCAATCACGGGGATGGTGCGGTCGCACAGTGGCAGGTTGACCCGCTTGTCAATCAGGTGCTGGTAGCGCTCGTCTTCGGGGTGGACCATCACGGCCACGTCGCCCAGCATGGTCTCGGGGCGGGTGGTGGCCACGGTCAGGCCTTTCACCAGCTCGCCGTTGACCGTCTGCGGGCCGTCGGCAAACGGGTACTCAATGTGCCACAGCGAGCCGTCTTTTTCTTCGTTTTCCACTTCCAGGTCGGACACCGCGCTTTGCAGCACCGGGTCCCAGTTGACCAGGCGCTTGCCTCGGTAAATCAGGCCCTGGTCGTACAGCTTCACAAAGGTGTCGGTGACGACCTTGCTCAGCTTGTCGTCCATGGTGAAGTACTCGCGGCTCCAATCCACGCTGTCGCCCATGCGGCGCATTTGGGTGGTGATGGTGTTGCCGCTGTGCTCTTTCCACTCCCACACCTTGGCCACAAAGTTCTTGCGCGCCTCGGCGGGCGTGGGGCCCATGTCGTGGCGGCTGGTGCCTTGGGCTTGCAGCTGGCGCTCCACCACGATTTGCGTGGCAATGCCCGCGTGGTCGGTGCCAGGCACCCACACGGTGTTGAATCCGGCCATGCGGTGGTAGCGGGTGAGGCTGTCCATGATGGTCTGGTTGAACGCGTGCCCCATGTGCAGCGTGCCTGTGACGTTGGGCGGCGGCAACTGGATGGCAAACGCCGGTGCGTCGGGCTGTGGGGCACCCGTGCCACGAAAGCCGGCTGTGCCGTAGCCGCGTTGCTCCCACTCAGGGCCCCACTGGGCTTCCAGCGCCACGGGCTCGAAGGATTTGGACAGCGATTGCAGGCCGGGTTGCTCGGGCGGGGTGGTGGGGGTGGTCAGGTCTGACATGGGGGGTCTCTGGCTGGACAAGCCACCCCTGGGCCGCTGCGTGGTGCAGGCGGTGGGGGCTGGCCTTTGAAAAAAGGTGAACCCCCGATTTTACGAATACACCAGCGGCACCGTGGGCCGCTGGTGGTTGCTGCCTCAGGCCAGCTCGATCACCACGTCGATGTTGCCGCGTGTGGCGTTGGAATAGGGGCACACCTGGTGGGCGGTGTCCACCAGCTTTTGGGCCACGGCGCGGTCCACGCCGGGCACGCTTACCACCAGTTTGACGTTGATGCCAAAGCCCTGGGGAATGGGGCCAATGCCCACGCTGGCGGTGATGGATGTGTCGGCGGGCACGGCGATTTTTTGCATGCTGGCGACGTGTTTGAGCGCGCCGATGAAGCAGGCGGAGTAACCGGCGGCAAACAGTTGCTCGGGGTTGGTGGCGCCGCCAGGGCCGCCCAGCTCTTTGGGGGGCGACAGTTTGACGTCCAGCAAGCCGTCAGAGCTGACGGAGCGGCCATCGCGGCCACCGGTGGAGGTGGCGACGGCGGTGTAAAGCACTTTGTCAAGGGAAATGGTCATGGTGTTTTCCTTTCGGGGTTGGGCCCGGCGCAAGGCCTGAGCGGGGGTGAAAATAGAAGGGCGGGGTGCGGGGGTTCAGGCGGGGGTCACCGCGTGGGTGGCTTGCAATCGGTCGCGCAGGCCTTGTACGGACTGGGTGAGCTGCGCCAATTCGGGCAGGCTGCAACCCAGTGCATCCACCATGTGTCCCGGTATGCACGCCGCCTGGGATTGCAAAGCCTGGCCTGCGGGGGTGAGCAGGATGTGCACCTTGCGCTCATCGCTGGTGTGGCGCTGGCGGCGAATCCACCCCGCCGCTTCCATGCGTTTGAGCAAGGGCGTGAGCGTGCCGCTGTCCAGAAACAGGCGCTCTCCCAGCTCACTCACCGGGCAGTCGTCCTGCTCCCACAGCACCAGCAGCACCAGGTACTGCGGGTAGGTCAGGCCCAGCGCAGACAGCAGCGGTTTGTAGGCCTTGGTCATGGCCAGCGAGGCCGAATACAGGGCAAAGCACAGCTGGTTGTCCAGCAACAGCGCCGGGTGGCTGCTTGGGTGAGTGCGGGGTGTGGGTTCGGCGGTGGGGTGCATGTTTTTAAGTTTCTCACAATTCAATTGTGCACAAGTTAATGGGGGCATTTCGCGGTGGTTGGGCTTTCAAGCGGGCGCTGCCCGCCCCCCTGTGGCGTGACAAAATGGCCGGATGTTGTTCCTCATTTCCCCCGCCAAGGCCTTGGACTGCGAGTCCCCGCCCACCACGTCTGTCCACACCCAACCCTTGTTTGTGCCGCAGGCCACCGAGTTGATCGACGTGCTCAAACACCAGTCGCCGCAGGAAATCGCCAGCCTCATGGGCCTGAGTGACGCGCTGGCGGGTTTGAATGTGGGCCGTTACCAGGCCTGGCGCCCGAAGTTCAGCCCGAAAACCGCCAAACAGGCCGTGCTGACCTTCAATGGCGACGTGTACGAAGGGTTGGACGCCAAGACCCTCAGCGAGGCCGAGCTGGGTTGGGCGCAAGACCACCTGTGCATCCTCAGCGGTCTGTACGGGGTGTTGCGCCCCCTGGACCTGATGCACGCCTACCGCCTGGAGATGGGAACCCGCCTGCCCACCGCCAGGGGACGCAACCTGTACCAATTCTGGGGCAGGCAGATTGCCGACTACCTGAACCAGCGCGCCGCCGCCGATGCCTCGCCCGTGGTCATCAACCTGGCCAGCGACGAGTACTTCAAGGCGGTGGACAAAAAGGTGCTCAAACCCCGCGTGGTGCGCTGCGTGTTTGAGGAGCACCGTGGCGGGGGGCAGTACAAGGTCATCAGCTTCATGGCCAAGCGGGCGCGCGGGCTGATGGTGCGCTACGCCGTGCAGCAGCGCGCGGCCACGCCAGAAGCCCTGCGCGGTTTCGGCGCTGAGGGGTATGCGTGGCAACCGGCGCTGTCCACCCCCGACGAGCTGGTGTTTCGGCGCGACACCCTGGCCAGCTGACCCCCGATGTCCACCCCTTTCACCCCGCAGGCCGTGGTGAAATGGCGGCAGTCGAGTGAAACCATGTCCCAGACCATTACCCCTGAACTTCGCCGCTGGATCGTTGACCAGGTGCTGGCCGGTCACCCGCCGGAAGCCGTGCTGCAGGCCATGGCCAGTGCCGGGTGGCAGGCCGACGTGGCCGAGTCGGCCATGGAGTCGACCCTGGCGCAGCACGTGGCCGAGCAGGAGGCCCGTTTGGCGGGGAGGGCGCCCGACGGTGTGACCCAGCCCGTGGTGGCCACCCCAGTCAGCACCACACCGCCCGCCCAGCCCGTGTCCATCCGCGCCAGGGGCGTTGGGGTCTCCGCTGGGTCTGGCGCGTCCACCGCAGCCACCCCTTCACGCGTGCCAGAGCCTGACCTGGTCCACGGTCCCTGTGTGGTGGACGTGGGCGATCGCCAGGTGCAGGTGTTGCTGACGCTGGACAACCCCCGTGTGGTGGTGTTTGGCAACCTGCTGAGTGACGAAGAGTGCGAGGCCCTGGTGGCCGCGGCCGCGCCGCGCATGGCCAGGTCGCTGACGGTGGAGAACCAAACAGGTGGCGAAACCGTGAATGCTGACCGCACCAGCCAGGGCATGTTCTTCAAGCGAGCCGAGAGCGAACTGGTGGCCCGCATCGAAAGTCGCATTGCCCGCCTGTTGCGCTGGCCTCTGGAAAATGGCGAAGGCCTGCAGGTGTTGCACTACGGCGTGGGCGCCGAATACAAGCCCCACCACGATTATTTTGACCCCAGCCAACCCGGTACGCCGACCATTCTCAAACGCGGCGGGCAACGCGTGGGCACCCTGGTCATGTACCTCAACCAGCCGGAACGGGGCGGGGGTACCACCTTTCCCGAGACCGGCTTGGTGGTGGCGCCGCAGCGGGGCAATGCGGTGTTCTTCAGTTACGCCAAGCCCCACCCCAGCACCCTCACCCTGCACGGCGGTGCGCCGGTGCTGGCCGGTGAAAAGTGGGTGGCCACCAAATGGTTGCGCGAGCGAGAATTCATATAAAAAAGTGCAACAGCGCTTTATTGGTATGGGTTTTAAGCTATTTAATTCACAAAACGACCCACCCCGGCAACGGGGAGCGGCCTTCACGCCATGAACATTGACAGCCAAGGCCTCCGTTTCGAGGTGGTGGTGCACTCACCGGCCCCGGCCCCCGTGGCCGTGGGGCAACCGGACAGCCCGGAGCCGTCCACCGTGTTGCTCACCATGGGGTGGGGCATGCAACTGGTGGCCTGGCCAGACGCGCTGGTGCAAGGCCTGGTCCAGGCGGGCCACCGGGTGGTGGTGTACGACAACCGCGACATCGGCCTGTCCACCCACCTGGACGACCTGGGCAAGCCCAACCTGGGCTGGGCGATGGTCAAACACCGCTTCGGCATGGGCATGCACCCACCCTACAGCCTGCAAGACATGGCCAACGACGCGCTGGGCATTCTTGATGGCCTGGGCGTGGCGCGCGCCCACGTGCTGGGCGTGAGCATGGGGGGCATGATTGCCCAGCGCATGGCCGCCACCGCGCCGCAGCGCGTGCTCAGCCTCACCAGCATCATGAGCAGCAGTGGCGCAACAGGCCTGCCCGGCCCCAGCGCAGACGTCAGCCGCAGCCTCATGACCCGCCCGGCCAGCAAAGACCCCGCCGACATCGCCGCCAACACCCTGGCCCAGCTGGAGATGATCGGCAGCCCTGCCTTTCGGCAAGACCGCGACCACCTCTACCAGCGGCTGCTGGCCGATGTGCACCGCAGCTACCACCCCCAGGGCATGCTGAGGCAGATGTTGGCCGTCATGGCCGATACCGACCGCTACCGGCTGCTGGCCGACATCCGCTGCCCCACCTTGGTCATCCACGGCACGGCCGACCCGCTGGTGCCCATGGCCTGCGGCCAGGACACGGCCCGGCGCATCCCTGGGGCGCGTTTTGAAGCCATCGAAGGCATGGGCCATGACTGGCCCCCCGCAGTGCTGCCGCGCTGGTTGGCGCTGCTGGTGCCTCACTTGCGCACGGCCGATGCGGCTGCGGCGCTTCACCACCCTGCCTGAACGGCGTTGCCATGACCGACCACACCCCCGATTCCCCCGCCGCTGGGCCCTGCGACCAGCGCCAGCCTGAACAGTCCCAGCTCGGCAAAACCAGCGCCTATGTGGACCAGTACGACCGCAGCCTGTTGTTTCCACTGCCGCGTGCACCCAAACGGGCCGAGGTGGGCATCACCGGCAGTCTGCCGTTTCTGGGGGCCGATCTGTGGATGGCTTTTGAGGTGAGTTGGCTCAACCCCAAAGGCAAGCCGCAGGTGGCGCTGGCCCAGATCACCGTGCCCGCTGAAACGCCCCACATCATCGAGAGCAAGAGCTTCAAGCTCTACCTCAACAGCTTCAACAATACCGTGTTTGCCGACATGGACGCCGTGCGTCAGATCCTGCGCACCGATCTGACCGAGGCCGCCTGGCGTGGCGCACCGGCTGTGGGGGCCAGTGTGGGCGTGCGGCTGCTGGCGCCCGAGCTGTTCGACCGCGAGCCGGTGCACGAACTCGACGGCGTCAACCTGGACCGCCTGGACATCGAGTGCACCCGCTACCAGCCTGCACCCGAACTGCTGGGTGCCGCCATTGGCGAGCAGCCCGTGACCGAAACCCTGACCAGCCACCTGCTGAAAAGCAATTGCCTGGTCACCGGCCAGCCCGACTGGGGCAGCGTGCAAATCAGCTACAGCGGGCCGCAGATCGAGCAGGCGGGGTTGCTGCAGTACATCGTGAGTTTTCGCAACCACAATGAGTTTCACGAGCAGTGCGTGGAGCGCATGTTCATGGACATCTGGACGCGCTGCAAACCCGCCAAGCTCACGGTCTATGCGCGCTACACACGCCGGGGAGGGCTGGACATCAGCCCCTGGCGCAGCAGCCATCCGCAGGCACTGCCACCGCACATCCGCACCGCGCGGCAGTAGCCGCACTGCGCAGCTGGCGCTCACGACGCAGTGGGGTGCAGGGTGATGGTGGCCGTGCTGGCATCTTCGGGGCCGAAGCACACCGCATAGTCGGTACACACGCCGCAGGTGGGGGCCTTGCAGATGAACAGTTCTTCGCGCAGGCACAGCTGCTTGTAGAAGAATTTTTTCCACTTCATGTTCTGGTCGTTGCGCTCGGCCAGCGCCGGAAACCAGGTGTCGATGAGGGCCGACAGCGCCGCCCGAGAGGGCAGGCCCAGGTCTTGCCACAGGTGGTTGTGGCCCAGGCAGGCGCAGGCCAGGGCATGGGCCACGGCGGCCACCTGCTCGGCGCTGGCGCTGGGGTGACCAGCGTTGTCGCGCAGCAGGCCGCCGACGTCGTCGATTTCGTCCAGCCGGGGCTCGGCCCGCTGGGCGTCGGCCAGGGTCAGCCAATTCAGGCCCAGCAGCGCATCGGCCTGGGGGAACCAGTGCGCCATCAGGCGCTGGGTGGTGGGACCATCCAGGCCGGGCAGGGGCAGCAGGTGGTGACCATGTGTGTCGAAGCCTTCGGCCAGTACCCGGGCCAGGGCCAAGGTGGCTGGGTCGTCGGGGTGGACGGCGCAGGTCAGCAGGACCGAGCGTGTGCCTAGTGGGGCGTCCATGGTGGTGCTCCTGCTCAGGCCCCCGCCGCAGCGTGGGTGTAGCACTTCTTGGGGCAGATGCGGGCGCAGGCGGTGCAGCCAATGCACAGTTCCTGGTGGGCGATGGTCATGACCTTTTTGACGTACTCGCCGTCATCGTCATCGTCATCTTCGTCCACATGAACGTACTCGCCGTCTTCGTTGACGCCGACCAGTTCCAGCACGCCCCGGGGGCAGGCCTTGAAGCAGCGGCCACAGCCTATGCATTTTTCGTCGTCCAGCGCCGCCACGAAGGTGGGCGTCCAAGTGGCGCCACTGGGCAGCGTGACGGTGAAATTCTGGGTCATGGCGGTGGTCCTCCGGTCAGGCGGTCGGTGCAGCCGTTGCGGCTTGGCGCGCCGCCATCAGGGCGGCATGGGTGTCGTGGCAGCGCTGGGCCACCTCCAAGATGCGTTCCCAGCCCGTGGGCAGGTCTTCAGACAGGTCGTGCAGGTCCATCTTGGCCTGCGTGGCCTGGGCATTGAGCTTCTTCAGCCGCAGCTTGAGTTCGTCGGCAGTGGGTGTGTTCATCTCAGGCTCCGGGTTCAGGCGCCGTACTGCGCCACGTCGGGGTAGGTGCGGATCATGGTGACGGCTTCGGTCAGGAACTTGTTGCCCGCCTCGGCCAGCTTGGCCAGCGACGGAAAACCAAAGCGGTGTACGTCGCGCAGCTGCTTGTTCACCACCACCAGGCGGCCCGCGATCAACACCATGCGGCCAAAACCTTCGTGGCTCATCTTCATCATGGGCGACACCATCTGGCCGGTCTCACGCTCAATGGCCACGGCAATGGCGTTGTAGAACAGCTCCAAGTGCCACAGCACTTCCGGGTCGGGGTCACCCATGATGGGCAGGGCCCGCCGCTCTTCGGGCGTCAGGATGAAGGGCTTGAGCAGTGCCAGGTCGGTTTTGCCGTCCCAGGTGCCGTGCGTGTCCTGGGCGCGCATTTGCTTGATGAGCTGCTGGACAAAAGGGGAGCCCAGGTGTTCCAGGTCACTGGCGGCGGGGGCGGTGGTGGGGGAGTCCAAGGTTTCAGACATGGGGGGCCTCGTCTTCTTCAAAATCGAACTGGCGGGCACCGTCTTTGGCCATGGCTTTGCGCAACCAAGGGGGAGGTGTGCCTTTGAGCACATCCTGGAGCTTGTCCAGAATGTCCAGGATGGATTCGGGCTGGGGCACCTTGATGGGGTGAATCTTCAGGGCCACCACCCGCGCGGCACCCGAGCCGCCGATGGCGGCCACGTACACGATGGCGCAGTCCTTGATGGCATCGAGCTTGGGGGCCAGCTTGTCCTCATCGCCGTCCTCTTCCAGCTTGTCACCAAACTCGAAGCTCTCGATGAAGCGGTGCCCTTCGGGCGTGACGTTGTAAACAACAATGCTTTTGGCCCAGCCAAAGTGCGCGTCCACACGCACTTTGTCCTGGGTGGAGAAGGCAATTTTCATGGTGCACTCCTGGGGGTTGAAAAGGTGGGGCTCAGGCACTGGCCGCCGACAAGCCGTGCGGCTGGGTCACGGACTGAGGGGTGGGGATGGTGCGGGCAGCGGCGCGGCTGGCTTCCGGGGTCAACGGCCAGTCGGTGTCGTGGTGGTGGGGGATCTGGTCGATCATGAGGTTGGCCACCTCGAAAATCAGGTTCATGCTGCCGCGGTAGCCCACCTGGCAGCGGTGCGCATTGCCCAGGCGGTCGAACACGGGGAAGCCCACCCGCATCAGCGGCTTGCCCAGGCGCTCGGCGGCCTGGCGGCCATGGGCATGGGTGATGAGCAGGTCGCAATCGGCAGCCCCGCTTTCGAAGTCTTCCAGGTCGCCCAGCACCACGGTGTCGGCAGGCAGCAATGCGTGCGAGGGCGATGCCGTGGGGCTGACGCAGCAGCTCAGCTCAGCCCCCATGTCGTGCAGCAAACCGCCGATGGCCAGCAGCAGGTCGGGCTCGGCACCGATGGCCACTTTCATGCCGCCGGTGTAGAAGTGACCGTCCAGCATGGCGTCGAGCAACTGGCTGCGCTGGCGGCGGTATTTGGCGGGCACGGGGCGACCCGAGAGCTGGGCCAGGCATTGCAGCAGGCGGTCGTTGGCAGCAATGCCGGTGAGGCGTTCGAACACCTCGAAGGGCGTGCCGGACGTGTCGAGCAGGGCCTGCGCGGCCTCGCGCATGTGCTCGCCCACGGCCAGGGTCAGGGCCGAGGCACCGGCGCCCCGGATGTCTTCCAGTGGGGTGCCGCCCAATGTGGTGCCGCGCCAGTCGGGCGGAATGTGGCCATCCATCGAGCCCGACAGATCGGGCACCACCACCACGTCCAGGCCAAAGGCATGGACGATGTCGCGCAGCTCGTCAATGTCACCGGGCGACAGGTGGCAACCTGGCAACAAGGTGACTTGGGTGGGGTTCACCGGCAAGGGCTTGACCAGGGCTTTGACCACGGCGGTGACGGCGTGCTGAAAACCGTCCTGCAAGCCACCCACGTAGTCGGGGGTGGAGACGTAAACAATTTCGGTGTCGGCCAACTCGGGGTGGCGCTGGCGGGCGGTCACCAGGTAGCCATCCACATCGTCGCCCTTGGTTTCGGTGAGGCCGGTGGAGCAGATGGCGATGATTTTGGGCGCGTTGCGCTTGCGGATATTGAGCAGCGCGGCCTCCAGGTTGTCGTAGCCGCCCATGATGGAGGTGACCTCGTTCATGGCCGTGGTCTGCAGCGGAATGGCCTCTTTGAAGTGGCGCACCAGCAGCACCAGCCCAAACGAGGTGCAGCCCTGCGAGCCGTGCATGACGGGCATGCAGGCATCCAGACCCAGAAACGCCAGGCTGGCCCCCAGGGGCTGGCTCATCTTGAGAGGGTTGACGGAGCAGGCTTTTTTGGATTCAACAGCGCGGGCCATGGGCAACTCCATTGATGGACAAGGGTGGTGTGGGCGCCTGGGGATCAGACGGGCACTTCATCGGGCTCCAGGCCCATGGCGTGTGCGGCCACACTGCTCAAAAAGGTGGTGTCGCAGCCGCCCGAGCCGCAACCGCAGCCCGCCTGCTGGGGCGTGGGGTGGGCGGGCGTGGCCATCGCTGGTGCGGTGGGCGCGGTGGCCAGCGGTGCGGGCACGGCACCCAAGGTTTCACTGTCGTCGCCCCAAGGGGCGGGAATGCGAACTTGCTGCCACACGGGGTTAAAGATGGCGCGGTCGATCTCGTGCACCAACTCCACCATTCCCTCGTAGCCACCATAGGGGTGGTGGCGTTCCTGGTTGATGTCCAGCCAGGGCATGCGGGCCTTGAGCGCCACGAACTGGCTGCGCCCACCCGACAGCATGATGTCGGCCCGCGCATCACGCAGCATGGCGTACATCTCGCGCGGGGTCATGTCGTCAATCATGTGGGCGTCGGCCCCTTCGCCCATGATTTCTTTGATCTTTTCCTTGTCTTCCTTGGTGCTCTTTTTGACGCTGGTGCCGACAATTTCCATGCCCGCCTCTTGCAGCGCCGCCACCACCGACCAGGACTTGACCCCGCCCGTGATGAGCAGCACCCGCTTGCCGGTGAGCCTGGCTTTGTACTGGGCAATGCGCTTCCAGGCGCGGGCCTCTTCCACCTCGATCAGCCGCTCAGTGCGCTCCATCAGGTCGGCCTCGGCCCCTTGCTGCACCAGCAGGCGGGCGATCTGGCGCAGCGTGTCGCTCATGTCGCCAATGCCGTAGAACGAACCCTCGAAGTACGGGATGCCCCAGCGCTGCTCCATTTTGGTGGCGATGTTGATCATCGACTTGGAGCAGACCATCATGTTCACCTTGGCGCGGTGTGCACTCGCGATCTCGTGGTAGCGGCCATCGCCCGAAATGCAGCTCAGCACGCGCACGCCCAGCGCTTGCAGCAGCGGCTTGACTTGCCACAGCTCTCCCACCAAGTTGTATTCGCCAATGATGTTGATGTCGTAAGGCGTGGTGAACTCGGGCTCGACCGTGCCAATGACGTGGTCCAGCAGCGCCTCGGCGCCCAGCTTGTTGCCCAGGTTTTTGGGGCCGGCAAAGCCGGGAGCATTGACCGGGATGACGGGTTTGCCAAACTTTTCGCTGGCGCGTTGGCACACCACCTCGATGTCGTCGCCCACCAGGGCCGTGACGCAGGTCTGGTACACAAACACCGCCGGCGGGTCGTACTTCTCAATGATTTCACGGATGGACTTGAAGAGTCGCTTTTCGCCGCCGTAAATCACGTCCAGCTCGTTGATGTCGGTGGTGAAGCCCGTGCGGTAAATTTTGGAGCCCGACGAGGCGCTGTGTCGGTTGTCCCAGGAGTTGCCTTCGCAGGCAATGGGGCCGTGCACCAGATGAGCCACGTCCACCACCGGCTGCAGGGCAATCTTGGCGCCGTCAAACGCGCACCCACCGGCGGCGGCACCGGGTGACAGCTGCTTGGTGCAGCCCTTTTTGCGTTCCTTTTCGCTTTTGCCCTGGTTTTTGTCGCAACCGGGCTCTTCGAACACTTCGGCAATCTTGGCTTTGAGCGAAACGGACATGGACGACTCCTGACGGGTGGGTAAACCCTGCATCGCAGGTTTGGTGCCAGCTTTGAATGCCGACAAAACCGCCGGTTTCAGAGGGTTTCAGGGGTTGTGGGGCGGGGCAGGCCCCTGAGGGTGGGTGACGTCGGCGCTTTTGAAGGGTTTGCGACAGTCGGTTTGCGACACACCCCTGGTCAGGCGCAGGGCGGCTCACTCGCCCGTGGGCAGGGGTTCGCCAGCCTGGTGCAGTGCCATCCACCGCTGCAATTCGGCGACGTGTTCGGCCTCTTCGTCAGAGAACTCCTTGGCAAAGGCCCGGATTTCGGGGTCTTGCGTGGTGTTCATGACATCGGTGTAGTAGTTCAGACCGGCGGTTTCGGCGTCCAGTGCCACCTGCAAGGCTTCTTCGCGGCCCACAAAGGGGTCGGTGGCCCAGATGGCGGCGGATTCCGGGCTTTCGATGTCGGGCCAGCGGAACGTGGTTTGCGACAAGGTGGGCAACTGGCGAAATCCCGCCCTTTCCTTGGCATCGGCCAGGTGCAGCTGCGAGTAGTGCGCCAGGCGGCGAAACAGGCGACTCACTTCGCGGTTGCCGGCCGACTGCATGGCATCGGCGAGCTGGCCAAAGCGCAGCGCGGCATCGGTTTCCAGCTGAACGGCGTGGGCCAGAAATTCTTCTACGGTGTCCATGGGGGTCTTTCGTGGTGGGTCAGTAGCCGTTGCCGAACCACTGGGGCTCCTGGCGGCGCAGCTGTGCCACCAGTGCCAGCGTGGCGGGCACCAGGGCCTGTATGCCGTACCACACCGCCTCACGCCGGGGTTGCAGCTGGTGTTCCAGCAGGTGGTGCAGGTGTTGCCAGCCGTGCCAGTCGAGCGTGGGCAGGCGGTCATGCAGGGGCGCGGCCAGGTGGGCCAGGGTCTGTGCCATCACCAGCAGTTCGGCCTCCACGCATTGCAGCGTGGCGGCGCTGGCAAACAGCTCGGCCTCACTCTGCATTTCGGACAGAAGCACGCCTATGGCCTGTCCGCGCACCTGCAGGATGTCGGCTTGCATGCGGTGCAGCATGGGCGTGTTCCTTATTCGTCGGCCACCACTTCCAGCGCCACGAGTTGTTCGTGCAGGGCGTGTCGGGCGCGCCACTGCTGGCGTTCGCCCAGCTGGGGGTGGGTGCCTTCCGCCGCCGACACGGCATCGCGGTCGTTCCAGAAGATGTGACAGGGGTGGCCCCGGGCTTCCAGCGCAGCGGTCAGCGCCTCCCGCAGGGTCACGGGTTGTGGACGAAGCATGCCCCGACCCAACAGGTGGTCGGCCCGGTAAAGGGGGGTTTGCCAGCCATGTTGGTCACCCAGCTGGCACAGCAACGGGAACTGGGCCCGCGCACCCGAGGTGACTTCGGCATGGCCTGCTGCCTCCAGCAACTCCTGGGCGCTGACTTCGTCGTGCACCTCCCAGGCTTGCAGGGGGTCTTCGGCCAATACCTTGCGCTCCAGGTCGTCGTCGCCATAGGCAAACCACACCCGGGGTGTGGCGTGCAAGGGCAGTTCCACCACATGAATCATGGTCGGCTCCCAGTGGGGGTGAGGGTCACTCCACGCCGTCGGCCAGTGATTTGGCCCACACGGTGCGGCGAATGCGCTGGGTGATGCCCGCAGGGCTGGCATCGAAGTTGCGCTGGGCTTCGGTCAGGGCCGATTGCGCAATGGACGCCTCCTGGTGGTTCAGAGGCAAGCGGCCAGCCACATGGGTGGCCCCTGGCACCTGTTGAGCGATGGCCTGGCGGTTGGGGTGCTCAATGATCGGCACCAGGCTGTCGGCCTCGCGGGCACCGGCCAGGCACACCCAGCCGTCGATGACTTCCACCCGACGGCCATCCAGGGTGGTTTTGACGAGGGTGGTGGTCATGATCAGAACTTGACCAGGATGTCTTCGTTGCGAACCACGAACTGGCAAGCGAGTCGCCAGGGCGGTGGCAGGTCTTTGGTCTCCGCATCGGCGATTTGCTGGGCGGTGATCTTGCCCGCGTAGCGCAACACGGTCTTCTCTTTTTCCGTCAGGGCCACACCCGTGGGGGTGTTGTTGGAAAGGACGGACACCTCCACCTGGCAGGAGCCGCACTCGCCGTTTTCGCATTCAAAGTGAAGGGGTACCTGGTTGGCTTTGGCCACCGCCAACAGGGTTTTGGTGTCGCCAGCGACGGCATACACCGTCAGGTCTTTTTTCATGCTCGGGGAGCTGAAGGTCACGTTGGCCATGGTGTGGATGTGCGAATGGGTTGAGATGGAAATAAGCCGGGGCGGCGCCCCGGCTTTCACGGGCCGCGATCAGCGGATGATGTCGTAGGAGTAGTCGGTTTTGGCGGTCACGATGGTGTTGGCATCCAAGGTCTCGAAGAACTCGTCCAGCAGGGTCACCAGCGTGCGCAGGCCGCCCTCGTAGCCCCAGGTGGGGTAACGGTGGTAGTGGTGACGGTCGAAGATGGGGAACACCATGCGCACCAGCGGTGTCTTGGTGTCGCGCTCCAGGTACTTGCCGTAGGTGTTGCCGATCAGGAAATCCACCGGCTCGGTGAACAGCAGCGAGCGCAGGTGCCACAGGTCACGCTTGGGGTACACCTTGCAACCAGCGCCATAGGGCGATGCGTCGAACAGGGCCTGCACCTTGTTGGCCCAGGTTTCGTTGCCGTTGGTGGCCAGCACATGGGCAGGCTCGGCACCGATCTCCAGCAGGAACTGGGTGTAACCCAACATCTGGTCAGGGTCGCCGTACAGCGCGTAGCGTTTGCCGTGCAGGTGGGCCTGGCTGTCGGCCATGGCGTCCACCAGTTGACCGCGCTCCAGCTCCAATTGGGCGGGAATGGGCTTGCCGGTGAGGCGGAAAATGGCCATCAGGAAGGCGTCGGTGCCAGCCACACCCACGGGGGCGTTGAGTTTGACCACTTCCTGGCCGTGCTCGGCGATGAGTTTGCTGGTTTTTTCGCAGCAGAATTCTTGGAACACGATGGTGGCCTTGGCGTGCAAGCCGGCAATCACCTCTTCTTTGGTGGTACCGCCTTCGTACATGCGGAACTGGCCGTCTGTGGGGGTATTCCAGTTGCCGGACGGATCACACAGCACGTTCACCTTCACGCCGAACAGGTCGAAAATGCGGCGGATTTCCTTCATGTTGCCCACGACGAAGCCGTCGAAGCCACCGATGAAGTTGATGCTGTCGTCGGGCACACGCTCCAGCTTCTCGGTGGTGCCGGCCTTGCCGTCCCAGAAGTGGGCCAGCACACCGGCCAGGGCGTTGTCGTAGCCGGTGATGTGGCTGCCCACGAAGGCGGGGGTGTGGGCAAAGGGCACGTCGAATTCGGCGGGCACGCTGCCTTTTTCCTTGCTGGTCTTGATGAAGGCGTTCAAGTCGTCGCCAATCACCTCGGCCATGCAGGTGGTGGACACCGCAATCATGTCGGGCTTGTACAGGCTGTAGGCGTTGGCCAGGCCATCGACCATGTTGTTCAGGCCACCGAACACGGCGGCGTCTTCCGTCATGGACGAGCTGACGCAGGACGTGGGTTCCTTGAAGTGGCGGCTGAAGTGCGAGCGGTAGTAGGCCACGCAGCCCTGACTGCCGTGCACAAAACTCAGGGTCTTGGCAAAGCCGTTGGCGACGTACACGGCGCCCAGGGGCTGGCAAGCCTTGGCGGGGTTCACGGACAGTGAATCACGCGCAAAGTTCTTCTGTTTGTAGTCTTCGGTTTTGGTCCATTCGACGATTTGTTTGACCGTTTCGTCGCCATGACCAAACTCGAACTGGGCCTTTTTGTTGGCCAGCAGTTCTTGGTATTCGGGCTCACGGAACAGCAGTTCGTGGTCGAGGATCTTGTCGGCTGATTGGGGCATGGAAAACTCCAGAAAAGTAAAGGTGGCAAGGGCGGTGGGCCGCACCCAACCCCTGGCGCAGTCCCGGGGCGGGGTGGGGCGCAACCGGGTGTCAGGCGGCTTTTTTCCAGGGTGCCTGGGTCAGGCCCCAGATCGGGCTGGAGATGGCCATGTCCATGTCGCGGGCGAAGATGGCAAAGCCGTCGTAGCCGTGGTAGGGGCCGGAGTAGTCCCAGCTGTGCATCTGGCGGAAGGGCACGCCCATCTTCTGGAACACGTACTTCTCCTTGATGCCCGAGCCCACCAGGTCGGGTTTGACCTTGTCCACAAAGTGTTCGAACTCGTAGCCGGTCACGTCGTCATAGATCAGCGTGCTGTCTTTGATGTAGTGCGTGGTGCGCTGGTAGTCGTCGTTGTGGCCGAACTCGTAGCCCGTGCCCACCACTTCCATCCCCAAGTCTTCATAGGCACCGATGACGTGGCGGGGACGCAGGCCACCCACGTACAGCATCACAGTCTTGCCTTGCAGGCGGGGCTTGTACTTGTCGATGACGGCCTGCATCAGCGGCTTGTATTTTTCGATGACTTTCTCAGCATTGGCCTTGATGGTGTCGTCGAACTGGGCCGCGATTTCGCGCAGGCTCTTCTCGATCATGGTGGGGCCGAAGAAGTTGTATTCCACCCATGGAATGCCGTACTTCTCTTCCATGTGCCGGCTGATGTAGTTCATCGAGCGGTAGCAGTGCAGCACGTTGAGTTTGGCTTTGGGCGTGTTCTCGATCTCGGCAATGGAGCCGTCGCCGGACCATTGGGAGATGACGCGCAAGCCCATTTCTTCCAGCAGGATGCGGCTGGACCAGGCGTCGCCACCGATGTTGTAGTCACCGATGATGGCCACGTCATAGGGGGTGGAGACGAACTCGGGACGCTTGTTGGGGTCGGTGCGGTCAAACACCCAGTCGCGGATGGCGTCGTTGGCCAGGTGGTGGCCCAGCGACTGGCTCACGCCACGGAAACCTTCGCAGCGCACAGGCACGATGGTCTTGCCTTCGTACTCTTTGCTCTTTTTCTTGGACACGGCTTCGATGTCATCACCGATCAGGCCGATGGGGCACTCCGACTGGATGGATATGCCCTTGTTCAGCGGGAACAGCTCCTGGATCTCGTCGATGATCTTGTCCAGCTTTTTGTCGCCGCCGAATACGATGTCTTTTTCCTGGAAGTCCGACGTGAACTGCATGGTCACAAACGAGTCGATGCCCGTGGTGCCGATGTAGTAGTTGCGGCGGGCCGCCCAGCTGTACTGGCCGCAGCCCACGGGGCCATGGCTGATGTGGATCATGTCCTTGATGGGGCCCCAGACCACGCCCTTGGAGCCTGCATAGGCGCAGCCCCGGATGGTCATGACGCCGGGCAGCGACTTGATGTTGGACTTGACGCCGCAGTCGGGCTTGCCCTCTTCGAACGTCCCCAGGTGTTTGGCGCGCCGCTTGGCCATTTTTTCGGGATAGGCCTTCAGCACTTCATCGATCAGGGCCTTGTTCGTGGCCTTGCGCTCTTCTACGGTGGCAGTCATGGGATAACTCCAGTGGTGTTGTTTGGGGGGCGGGGGCGCCCGCTGACCAGGGAATGGCCCCAGTGCCAGCGGGCGCGCCAGTGGCCTGTCAGGCGGCCAGTTCGGAAGCGGTTTTGCCGACTTCGGACTCGTCGACCTGTTTCATGATCCCGTGCTCCATCAGCAGGTCTTCCAGCTGGTCCATGGTGATGGGGGTGGGGATGGTGCCGTTGCCGGCGTTGGCGTGAACCTTCTGGGCCAGGGTGCGGTACTCCTGCGCCTGCTTGCTTTCAGGTGCGTACTCCAGCACGGTCATGCGGCGCAGTTCAGCGTGTTGCACGATGTTGTCGCGGGGCACAAAGTGGATCAGGCGGCTGCCCAGCATCTTGGAGAGGGACTCGGCCAGCTCCAGTTCCTTGTCGGTCTGGCGCTCGTTGCACACCAGGCCACCCAGGCGCACGCCACCGCTGTTGGCGTACTTCAGGATGCCTTTGGAGATGTTGTTGGCGGCGTACATGGCCATCATTTCGCCGGACATGACGATGTAGATTTCCTGCGCCTTGTTCTCGCGGATGGGCATGGCGAAGCCACCGCACACCACGTCACCCAGCACGTCGTAGGACACGTAGTCCACGCCGTCGTAGGCACCGTTTTCTTCGAGGAAGTTGATGGAGGTGATCACACCGCGACCGGCGCAACCCACACCTGGCTCTGGACCGCCGGATTCCACGCAACGGATGTCGCGGTAACCGATTTTCATGACGTCTTCCAGCTCCAGGTCCTCCACACTGCCGGCTTCAGCGGCCAAGGAGAGGATGGTGTCCTGTGCCTTGGCGTGCAGGATCAGGCGGGTGGAGTCCGCCTTGGGGTCGCAACCGACGATCAGGATCTTTTGACCCATCTCGGCCAGCGCAGCCAGCGTGTTTTGGGAAGTGGTGGATTTGCCGATGCCACCTTTGCCGTAGAAGGCGATTTGCCGAAGTTTAGCCATTTGCATACTCCATTCAGGAAGGGTTGAGAACCAAGGTTGCGTAGCCGCGACCAGCTCAGCCTGACGTGCCTATAAGTCTTCTTCTTGTGGATCACGCATCGGCCGGACTTGTGTCCGCGCACTGCCCTCTTCGCAGCTTCCGTGCCAGGTCATCTCTGCGGTGTTCAAACGAATGCAAGTTGTTGTTTGTAAAAGAAAAAATGATCAATTTTGGGGTGAGGAAGAGGGTGTCATGGCCTTTGTACGGTTCCCGACAAACCACGCGCTCAGCGTCGTGAAACCGCCTGTGTCCGTCGCTGACGGGTGGGTTTGTGTCGGGTTTGCAGCGGCATGTGCGGGCAGTGGGGCTGGTACGTTCATTGCTGACAAAGGGGTGTCAGACAACGCTTGCCTTTACTGACCTTCAACCCAACCCAAGGACTCCCCATGACCGCCACCCTGGAACGCACCGAAATTGCCGACACCGCCTTTGCCCGTCTGGAGCAAGAGGGCCGTCTGCTCAACCCCGTGCACAAAGCACCCACCAAAAAGCCCGGTCGTGTGGGATTCCGGGGCGAGTTGGCCCTGCGCTTCTCGGCCAAGCTGGCCGACGAAGCACGCCCCCCCGAGCTGACCTGCGACCAGGTCATGGCCGTGTCGCAGGTGGGTGACAAACAGCTGCCCTTCTTTGCGGGCTACCTGCTGAGTTTCGAGCACCTGAAGGATGTGGCCGAGGTGCTGGGCGAGACCCTGAGCGCCGGGGGCAAGTACTTCCTGTTCTGCAACAACATTGATCTGTCGAAAAAGTATCAAGTGCCCTACAAAGGCGCCATGTTCTACGTGCTGCCCATTGACGAGTCCACCGTGTACAACGAGCTGCTGGCCTTGCTGTACCTGGAGAAAAACGAGCTGAAGAAAAAGGACACCGCCGGCAAACTGGACGCCGTGGCCGATGCTGCTCTGAAGTACGACGTGACCTTCGACACCATCACCTACGCTGAAGGCCTCACGCTCATGGGCCCCGTGCGCAACCCCAACGAAAACCGTCCCGTCTGATCCCGCCGGACGCGGTGCCGTGGACGTGGACCATGCGCACGACCAGCCCCACCGCTGGTACAGCACCAACCTGGTCGGTGTGCCCGCCCAGGTGCTGGGCAGTGCCGTGTTCAATGAGCACCCGGTGCCGCTGTCCATTGCCGGCGTGCGAGAGGCCCACACCGGCCTTTTCGCCCTGCTCAACAACTGCCAGCACCTGAACGAAGCGGGAGAGGTCTTTGTGCACTATATGGACGTCAGCTTTGGGTTGCGCAAACCCGGCCCCGCAGAAAAAAGCCGCCTTGGCCCCGCCGAACAACGGCGCTGGCGCACCAGTTGGCGCAAACTGCTGCAAGGCTGGGGCATGGATGCCAACGGTGCTGCGGGTGCCGTGCTCAAGGGCTGGGTGGAAAGCCGCTTTGGTTTGGTGCCCAGCTTCCACAAGGCGGTGCTGGCCCGTTTTCCGTCGCCCGTCTGGCTGGCCTACCTGGAAGAAAAGCTCTCCAGCCGATACCACAACAACAACATTTACCAGCAACTGGACTTGCTCTACACCTACGCCCAATGGGCGCTGGATCGCAAGGCGTTGTGTGAGTCTGTGCTGCCGCTGGCCGGTCAACACCTGACCCTGTGGCGAGGCAGCAACCGGTGTGAAGAACAGCTGGTGCTTGGCCGCCTGAAGGACAGGCGATGCATGGTGCGGCTGAACAACCTGGTGTCGTTCAGCGTGTCGCGCGACGAAGCCAGTTGCTTTGGAGACTGGATTTTTCAAGCCCAAGTGCCCACCTGCAAGGTGCTGGTGTTTCCCGGCCTGCTGCCGGGTCAGGTGCTGGCCGGCGAGCAGGAGGTGCTGGTGCTGGGTGGTCAATGTCAAGTGGAGGCCCGTTATGCCTGAACCCCTCGGTGACCTGCTGGACCGCGCGTTGGGCGCCTACCTGGGGCTGGCCATTGGTGACGCCCTCGGCGCCACCGTGGAGTTCATGCGCCCACGCGAAATCCAGGCGCAATACGGTGTGCACCGCGACATGGTGGGCGGCGGCTGGCTCAAGCTGGCGCGCGGCCAGGTGACCGACGACACCACCATGAGCCTGGCCCTGGGCGATGCCCTGCTGGCCGGAGGTGCCTCTGCACTGCAAGCCCATGCGCAAGGCGATGATGCCCTGGTGCATGGAATGGGTCAGGCCTTTGTGCGCTGGTGGCGGGGCAAACCCGTGGACTGCGGCAATACCTGCCGCCGGGGCATTCTGCGTTTCTTGCACGAGGGCAGCCTGAGTGGGCCTCTCAACGACGGCGATGGTGGCAACGGCGCCGCCATGCGCAACCTGCCCGTGGTGGTGGCCACCTGGCACGACGCCGGCGCGTTTGAGCGCCTGTCGCTGGCCCAGGCCAGGCTCACCCACCACCACCCGCTGTCTGACGCCGCTGTGCTGGGCCTGGGCCAGTTGCTGCGGCAGGTGCTGGCGGGGCAGGACAGGG
Organism: uncultured Hydrogenophaga sp.; assembly: GCA_964396895.1. Classification (GTDB taxonomy): domain Bacteria; phylum Pseudomonadota; class Gammaproteobacteria; order Burkholderiales; family Burkholderiaceae_C; genus UBA2334. Next base: position 86,093 of record CAYNGJ010000005.1, read on the forward strand.
TTGCGTGCGACGCCTGGGTGGCGCAGTGGGTGGCGCAGCACCCCCAGTTCGTCTTCCACCCCTACCGCGGTCGGGCCACCGCCTACGTGGTGGACACCGTGCAAACCGTGCTGCACCATTTCCTGCTGTACCAGGACTTTGAAGAAGCCTTGGTGGCCACCGTCAACCGGGGTGATGACGCCGACACCACCGGCGCCCTGGTGGGCATGCTGGCGGGGGCGCGCTGCGGTGCGTCGCGCCTGCCCGCACGCTGGCTCAACCGCCTGCAACCCGACACCCGCCAGGCCATCACCGACCAGACCAGTGGCCTGTTGGCATTGGCCGCAGCGGCGAGGGACACGCACCATGCCTGACACCCACTCCACCACCTCTGCCGCCGGTGCCCGCGCCGTGGGCCTGGCCAAGGCCTACCATGACCGCACCAAGCACCGGCTCAACGGCTACGCCGCCGGGCCGGACACGCTGGACTGGGACGCCCAGCCCAACCCGTTTCGGCGCTACACAGGTGCCCCCAGTACACCCTTGCCTCTGCTGGCCGACCAGTTGGCCACGCCCTGGGCTGACCTGTTCGTGCCGGGGAAAGTCACGCCCCAGGCGCTGAACCTGAATTCGCTGGGCTTGCTGTTTGAGCTGAGCTTCGCCTTGGCCGCCTGGAAGCAAGCCGGGCCAGACCGCTGGGCCGTGCGTGTCAACCCCTCCAGCGGCAACCTCCACCCCACCGAGGCCTGGTTGCTGTGCCTGGGGGTGCCCGGGGTGGTTGATGGTGTGCACCACTACGCCCCCCACGAGCACGCGCTGGAACGCCGGGGCACGCCCGAGCCGTCCGACCACCCCGAGCCCCGGGCCTGGGTGGCGCTGAGGAGCATTGCGTGGCGCGAGGCCTGGAAGTACGGTGAGCGCGCCTTTCGCTACGTGCAGTTGGATGCGGGCCATGCCTTGGGGGCCTTGCGGTTTGCCGCCGCTGCGCTGGGCTGGCGGGTGGTGCCCGTGCCCTGCGCCACGCCCGAGTTGGGCCACGCTCTGGGCCTGGATCGGGCCACCGATTTCGCCGCCACCGAGGGCGAAGAGGCCGAAGCGGTGTACGCCCTGCTGACCGCCCTTGACCCCTTGTGGCCCGAGCCCCTGGCACTGCGAGGCTGGCCTGTGGCCACCACCTGGCACGGTGTGCCCAACCGCATCGACCGCCACCCCATGTACCACTGGCCTGTGGTGGATGAGGTGGCCAGTGCCACCCGCGTGCCTGAGCCCAACGCGGTGGCGGCCTTTGTCACACCGCCTGTGCCCCCGCAGGGCCACACGCCCTCAGCGGTCAACCCGCCCGACCCCATCCCTGCGGCCACCCTGATTCGCCAGCGCCGCAGCGCCCAGCGGTTTGACGGCCACGCCCGGTGTGCGCTGGACCCGTTCTGGTCTTTGTTGCGCGCCTTGCACCCGGCACACCCGCCGTTGGACGCTTGGCACTTGCCCCCCCGCGTGCACCTGCTGGTGTTTCCCCACCGGGTGGATGGGTTGGCGGCGGGGGCCTACTTGCTGCCCCGCTCGGCGTCTGGGCAGGCCCTGCTGGCGCAGCACCTGTCTTCTGAGCTCGACATGGTCCCCGTGCCCGGTGCCCCGAGCGATGCACCACTGCTGCACCTGGCCGACAACCCCGCGCTGGCCGGCACATTGCGCACCCTCAATTGCCACCAGGCCCTGGGTTCCGATGCCGTGGTGGGCTTTGCGTTGCTGGCCGAGTTTGCCGCCTGGCACTGCGCCAGCGCCTACCGCGAACGCCTGCAGGAGGCCGGGCTGCTGGGCCAGGCGCTTTACCTGCAGGCCGAGGCCGTTGGCCTGCGCGGCACGGGCATAGGCTGCTTTTTCGATGATGCCCTGCACCGCATGGTCGACCTGCCCGAGTCCGCTGTGCTGGGGGCGCCGCTGCAGTCGGTGTACCACTTCACCGTGGGGGTGCCCGTGGTGGACGACCGCATCGCCACCCAGCCCGCCTACGCCCACCTCGTCCCCCGGGACGCCAGACCCTTGAAAGATCCACACGCATGAACCCTGACCACGCCACCGATCAGACCCTGGTCCAAGCCCCTGCGCGCGAGGACGACGCGGGCTTTCTGCGCGTGTCGGCGGTGCACCTGCCCGATTGGCTGGCGACGCACCCGAATGCCTTGGTGTTGGATGCGCGCGACGCCGACCACCACGGCCACAGCCACTTGGTGGGCGCCCGGCGGCTGGACGGTCGAAACCACGAGCCGCTGTTGCTGCGAGTGGCCAAACACCGACCGGTGCTTATCTACTGCCACAGGGGCCATGCCAGCCAGACCTATGCCAGCATGTTCCGCGACTTTGGCTTTGTCCTGGTGGCAGACGTGGTCGGTGGGTGGCAGGCGCTGGACCCTGGCGCACGGCTGGAGGGGCCGCAGACGCCGCTGTCCCTCTGGCTCAGCGCCGAGGGCTTTGACCCGCAGCGACCCGATGCGCCCGCCCGCCACGGCAACACGCCCCTGATGCACGCAGCCTGGCGCGGTGCGCATGCGGTGGTGGCCGAGCTGCTGGCGCTGGGCGTGCCGCTGGACGCTGTCAATGGCGATGGCAACAACGCCTTGTGGCTGGCCTGTGTGCACGGCGACGCCCCGCTCATCCGCACCCTGGCGCAGGCCGGAGTGCCAGTGAACCACCTCAACCTCACGGGGGCCACCGCCCTCATGTACGCCGCCTCCAGCGGCAAGGCGGCGGTGGCCTCTGCGCTGCTTGCCCTTGGGGCCGATGCCCACTTGCAGTCGCAGGACGGCTTCAATGCCCAGGACATGGCCGCCACGCTGGAATGTTTGCAACTGCTGCGCGCCGCCACCCGGCGCGTGGCCTGAACCCCCAAGGGAAACCGACATGACCCACCTGGTGTTTTATGAAAAACCCGGTTGCGGTGGCAACGCCCGCCAGCGTGCCGCACTGGAGGACGCTGGCCACACCCTGGAGCGCCGCAACCTGCTCACAGCCCACTGGCAGCGGGAGGGCCTGTTGGCCTTTCTGGCACCGCTGCCCGTGGCCGACTGGTTCAACTTGGCGGCACCCCGTGTCAAGAGCGGTGAGGTGGTGCCCTCGGCGCTGTCGGCCGACGCTGCGCTGACGCTGCTGCTGGCCGAGCCGCTGCTGATTCGCCGCCCGCTCATGCAGCGCACCGACACCGGCGCACGCCATGTGGGGTTTGACACCGCCAGTGTTCACGCCTGGGTGGGCCTGGGGCCCCAGGCACCAACGGCTCCACGGTTGGAAGGTTGCGCCTCGCCCCGTGAAACCTGCGCGTCCCCCCACCACTGACCGCACAGACCCTTGCCACCCCTCTCAGGAGAACCACATGCCCTTGTACGACTACCGCTGCAGCGCCTGCGGCCACGGCTTTGAGGCGCTGGTGCGCCACGGTGCCACACCCGCATGCCCCCTGTGCGCCAGCACCGCGCTGGAGAAAACCGTGTCCTTGGTGGCCCCGCTCGGCAAGATTGAGGCCATTCGCCTGTCCAACCGGCGTGCCGCCGCCGCCCAGGGTCACTTGGACCACTACAGCCCGTCCGACAAAGCGAAACTGCTGCAAGGCAAAAAGAACATCTGACATGGACCTCGTCTACAAAACCACCATGCTCTCCCAGGGCGGTCGCGGCGGGCAGGTGCAGTCCGACGACGGCAGCTTCAAACTCCAACTGGCCGTGCCCACGGACATGGGTGGCCCCGGCGGCGGTCCCAACCCCGAGCAGCTCTTGGCGGGCGCGTTTGCGGCGTGTTTCGAACACACCGTTCGCCACATCGCCAGGGCCGACAAACTGCCGCTGCGTGGCTGCTACACCGAGGCGACGCTGTCCACCTTTGTCAACTTTGAAGGCGCCTACCGAATGGCCCTCAGCCTGGTGATCTTCATGGCCGGTCCGCTTGACCAGGTCACGGCCGACAGCCTGGCGGCGCGCGCCAAGGGCGTTTGCCCTTTTGCCGACGCCACCAAGAACAACATGAGCCTCAACCTCAAGGCCGTGCTCGACACCCCAGAGGGTGCGTGATCCGTGGTTGCCGATAAATTCGTGACCAAATGATGGTCCAGCGCTTATTGGTATTCAATGTTTTGCTATATTTATAAATAAATAGCAAACTCATCAATGTTTAAAAGCGTTGGGCGGCATTTTGGCCAATAATTTTGGCCATTCAGGCTGACATCCGGAACAGCTCTGGGTGGCTCTTTTGGTACACACGCAGCCACAGCAGCAGTGCGGGTACCAGCGAGTGACTGGCAAACCACAGGGCCTCGTCCAGCGCCGGGGCGTGGCTGCCGTGCAGGGTGGGGCGCAGGTGGTCCCAGCCTGGCCAGTCGGCCTCGGGCATGAGGGCGCGCACGTCCGGTGGCAGCAGGGCCGCGCTGTTGGCCAAGGTCCGCAGTTGGCGCAACACCTCGGTGCGCGTCAGGCGGGAGCGCAGCAGCTCGGCCTCGCTCAGGCCCTCGGTCAGGGTGGCCACCGCCAGTCCGGCCTGTTCCACCAGCCCCAACAAGGCCGAGCTGACGATGGGTGAGGTGGTCGGCCCATCCGGTGGCGGGGCCGGGGGCGTGCAGGGTGGCGTGGTGGGCATGGGGGGCGGGCTTTTGGGGGCGGTGGGGTCAGGGCAGCTCGGCCAGCGGCGTGGCCGACAGCAGCCGGGTGTTCAGGGTGAGGGCGAATTCCCGCCAGGCGGCCGCCAGGTCGCGGGCAATGGTCTGGCGCAGTTCCGGGCCCGGCTCAACCTCGTCGGCCAGGTCGGGCAGGCGCGACAGGGCGCATGAGCCCTGGTTGAAGGCCAGTGCCGCATCCATAAGCCCTTTGTTCCAGCCCTCGAACGCGGCCAGCAGTTCGGGTGTGCGGGGGTGGCGGCCCTGACTGGGTTCGGCACCGTGTGCGGCCAGCAAGGGCAGCAGGGCGTCGAGTTCGGTCAGGGCCTGGCTGTACACCTGGTCTGCGGTGGCCAGCAGGGCGCGCTGGGTGAGCTGGGTGTGGTCCTGGGCCGACAGCAGCTGGCGCACATGCCCTTGGTACAGCGCGGGTGCTTGGCCCACCAGTGTGTGCACCCGCTGGGCGTGGGTGGCCAGGGCCGCAGCCGGGCTGGTGGGAGTGGTGGGTGCTTGGGTGGCGGGCGCGGGCCGTGCCATGGCCGCCGTCAGGGCATGGCCCAGGCGGTCGGCGCTGTCCAGCGCGTCCTCCATGTGGCCCCAGCCGTGGGTGGCGGTTTCGCTGCCACCCCACCACAAGCGTCCGCCCCACACGCCTTGGCGCAGCAGCGGGTGGCTTTGTGGGGGCGCCTGGACGGGCTCGGTGTCCAGTGCGCTGCAGGTCCAGGGCTCCAGTGCCCAATCCGTGGTGTGGGCGTGCCCGTGGGCCGCGTCCTGGCCAAACAGCTGGGTGAGCTGGCTTTGCACCAGCAGGGGCAGGCCGCGCTGGAAGTGCTGCCGTTGTGCCGGGCTCAGCGCCACGAAGCCACCCAGGGCACCGCCGCTGGGGGGTGCGTGGGGGGATAACTCAGGCGGGCTGGCGTCAAACACCTCGGCCAGCACGGCCTGTGGGTGGCGCACAAAGGCATTGCCGGACTGGCCCTGGTGGCGCCAGAAGGCCTGTTCGTAAGTCGTCAGTACCTTGGCTTGGGCGGCCATCCAGGTGGGAGTGGCCTGCAGGGCCTGGTCCACGGCGGCGGGCAGCTCGGGCTGGAAGCGGATGTGCTGGTGCACCAGGCGGGGCGGCAGGGCCAGCACCACTTGGCGGGCACGCCACGGGGCGTTGGCCGGGCGGGCGGCTTGCACCTCCAGCCAGGCCCCGGCGTCGCGCACGGCCTGCACCGTGGTGAGGGTGTGCAGCACGCCGGGTGGCAGGGCGTTGATCAGTGAGTGGACCAGCGTGTGCACCCCACCGACGATGCGTTGCGCCCCGGCGTGGGTGCCATCGGGCTGGTGTTGGGTGTCGGGTGCACGCTGGGGATCGGTCAGCCACAGGGCTTGGCCGGTGTCGTGTTGGGGGTGGCTGGCCAGGCCGTGTTCGGACAGCAGTCTGGCCATGCGGGGCTCGGTGTCGGGCCACCACCAGGTGGGGCCCATGTCCAGTGCCTGGCCGGTGTGTGGGCACACCACGGTGTGGGCCCGGCCCCCGGCGCGGTCGCGGGCCTCCAGCACCCGCACGCTCAGCCCGCGGGCGCACAGGGTGTTGGCCAGGGTCAGTCCGGCCAGGCCTGCACCGACGATGACCACGTCCAGCACGCTGGACGGGGGGGCTGCTGAGCCAGCGGATGGGGGACAGGCGGCCACAGCCGCAGGCGAGGGCATGACGAACTCGGGGCGGTGTGGGGGCAGCAGCGGTGGTGGCGCTCAGACGAAGCTGAGCAGCTCCACCGTGACGGGCTCGGTGCCCAGCACGGTCTGGCAGGCCAGGCGCGATTTGGAGCCAATGCCCACCAGGGTGTCCAGCATCTCGTTTTCAAGCTTCTGGATTTTGGACAGGGTTTTGCGGCCTTCTTGCACAAACAGGTGGCAGGAACCGCATTTGGCTTGGCCATCGCATTTGTGGTGGACGGGCTCGCCAGCCATCATCAGGGCTTGCAGCAGGGTGATGCCGGAGGCCACTTCGTGGGTGTTGCCAGAGGGGAGAACGGTGAGTGTGGTCATGGTGCAAAGCGGCCACAAGGCCATGGGTTGGGAAAGGGGGGGAAACCGCAGCCGTCAGGCGGCCAGGGCGGGACGCAGGGCACCCACCAGTTGCGGGGCGAACTCGGCCAGCGACAGCGGGATGCGGGTGATGCCCTGCTCCTGCAGAAAGCGGGCTTCCATGCGGGTGGGCTCGTCGGGCAGCACGGCCCAGTGCTGGTCACTGGAGCGCTTCATGATCTGGCGGGCAAAGCTGCGGGTGAGCTGGTCGTCAAAGCGGCAGCCCAGAAACAGAAAGCTGCGCCCCGTGCGCCAGGCCTGCACAGCAGCGGGAATGGGGGTCTGGATGTCGATTTCCGTCAGCACCTCCACGTAGTCGCTGTCGGACACCAGGTAGTTGCCCGCTGGGGCGTGGCCGCCCAGGGGCTTGTAGAGCAGGGGCCGCGCAGGGGCGGGCGACGTGGCCTCGCCGTCGGCCAGGGTGTCGCCGTCGGCGCTGTAGCCGCCCGTCCAGCGGCCAAAGTGTTCGGATTGCGACAGGCCTTGCACCTGTGCCCAGTCGCCGGTGGGTCGGGTTTGGGCCAGCGCGGTGGCCAGGGTGTCGTCGTACCAGGTGTCCACCCACAGGCCGGTGCCGCAGGTGGCCAGGGCGCGGTGCAGGTCAGAGGGTTCTGGGGTGGAGGCAAAGGCCTCGTTCATGAGGTGCACCACCGATTTGCGGTGCTTGAAGTTTTCAATGAACTGTGCCGCCTGGGTCAGGCGCTTGCGGATTTTGTGCGGCACGCTGACCCGGCTGGTCATGAACTCGGCCAGTTGCAGGGGCAGGGCGGGTACGGTGATGGGGTGACACAGGCTGAGCATGTCCGGCCCCAGGTAGGGGATGAGGCTGCCCGCATCCAGCAGGCGGGCCAGCTCGGGAACCAGGTGGTTGTCAGGGGTGGTGGTCATGGTGTGCTTTCCGTGGGGGTGTGGGGACCGGTGGCGCATCACAGGTAAATGGCGGCACCCGCTCCCACGTTGGTGGCGGTGTCTTTGAGTGTGGTGACGATGTACTTGACCTCGTCGGCCTCCAGCTGGCTGTGCAGGGGCAGGGCCAGGGCACGGTCGCCGATGCGGTCGGTGTCGGCCAGTGCGCCGCGCTTGTGGCCAATGGCGTCGCCCTGGTTCATGTAAAAAAACTGCTGGTGCAGGGGGTGGCTGTAGGCCGCCGATTCGATGCCACACGACCGCAGGTCGTCGATCATTTGGGTACGGGCGCTGCGGGTGAAGCGCTTGCCCAGGTGAACCACGTAGAGCATCCAGTGCACCTCGTCCACGTCGTCGCCCAGGTAGGGGGGTTTGACGCCTTCGAAGCTCTGCATCTGCTGGTGGTACCAGGTTTCCACCCGTTTGCGCGCCAGCAGGCGCTCGTCCAGCCCCGAGAGTTGGGCCAGCCCCAGGGCAGCGGTGATTTCGCTCATGCCGGCCTGTAACGGCACGCGTGAGCCCACCGAGACCGACGAGCGGTCTGACAAGCGGCGCTGGCGCAGGTAGCGCAGTTCGTGGGCCAGGGTGTCGTCGTCGGTCACCAGCATGCCGCCTTCCCCAGTGCACAACGCCGAGGGCTGCGAGAAGTCGAACACCGACACGTCACCAAACGTGCCCACCTGCTGCCCCCGGTAGCGCGAGCCCAGGGCCTCGGTGCTGTCCTCGATCAGGTGCACGCCGTGGGTGGTGGCCAGCTGGCGCAGCTCGTGCCAGGCGGCGGGATGTCCGTTGGTGTTGCCCGCCAGGATGGCGCGGGTTTGGGGCCGGACTTTGAGGGCGGCCTTCTCGGGGCTGAGGCAGCCACTCCAGTAGTTGATGTCGGCAAACACCGGCGTGGCACCCGCCAGCGTGATGGCCTGCGCCACCTGGTGCCAGGTGTGCGAGGCGCACACCACCTCGTCGCCAGGCCCAATGCCCAGGGCACGCAGGGTGATCCACACGCCCAGGGTGCCGCTGCCCACGGCAATGGCGTGGCGGCGACCCACCCAACCGGCAAACGCTTGTTCGAGCGACTCCAGCATGGGGCCATCGCTCCACTGGCCAGAATTCAGCACGGCATTCACCAGCTCGATGTCGCGTTCACCGCAATCGGGTTCGGCGAGGGGAATGAGGTCAATGTCCATGGGTTTACTCCTCGGTGAGCACCAGCACGGCGGCCAGCTCTGGCCGCTGGGTGAGTTGCCAGCAATGGCCGTCGGAGGCGGCCAGGTACACACGGCGGTGGCCCAGCTCCAGCGCGGGCGATTCATCGCGCATGTCCATGGCATCCACGATGATGGTGCGAATGTCGGGGTAGCGCGCCCGCCACAGGGCCGCGCCATCGCGCAAGCTGGTGGCGGCACCAAACAGGGTGCAGGCGGTTTGCAGGTGGTCTGAGGTCAGGGCCATGGTGTACTCCAGTGCGGTGGTGGGTGGGGCGAAAGTCAGACCTCTGCGATGCGCCGGGCTTCCACTGTGATGGGCAGGGGTGTGTCGGCGGGCATGGCAGGCAGGTCGAGCTGCCAGCCGTTGCCCAGCGTGACCAGGCCCCCCCACATGGCGGGCTGGACCATGGACACGATGGGCTCCTCCAGGTCCTTTTTGGGCACGTAGGCGGTCAGGGCGCCCTTGCTGTCTTTGCGAATCATGACTTTCATGGGGAGGCTCCGGTGGGTTCTGTGAAAGGGGAAGGGCGGGGTGTTCAGGCCACGGCACGCTGGTCTGCGCCGGGGTGTTCGGGGGGCGGGGATTGCTCGGCGGTGTCCAGCAGGGAGCGCAGCAGCCCAGGCAACGGCTCCAGCACCTGCGCCATCTCGGCCAGGGTGTTGTCTGGCCCCAGGGACAGGCGCACGGCGGCCAGGGCCTCGTCGGCGGGCACGCCCATGGCGCTGAGCACATGCGAAGGCTGGCTGCCGTCCGACGAACAGGCCGCGCCCGAGGCCGCCGCCACGCCCAGACGGCCCAGGCGTTGCAGCACCACCTCGGCCTGCAGCGTGCCCACGCGCAGGCAGGTGGTGCCGGGCAGGCGCGGGGTGTGACGGGCCCATATGTGTGTGGTGGGCAGCGCGGCCAGCCAGCGGGCTTCCAGTGCGTCGCGCAGGGCTCGGGTGTGCTGGGCCTGGGTGGCGACATCGCCCAGGTGCGCCAGCGCAGCGGCCAGGCCCACGATGCCGGGCAGGTTTTCGGTGCCACCCCGGCGGGCGCGCTCTTGGCTGCCCAGCGTCTGGGCTTGCAAGGGCACGCCCTGGCGCAGCAGCAGGGCACCGACGCCCTTGGGGCCATGGAATTTGTGGGCCGACAGCGACACCGCATCGGCCCCCAGGCTGGCAAAGTCAAACGGCAGCTTGCCGATGTACTGGGTGGCATCGGCATGCAGCAGCGCACCGGCGCGGTGGCACAGCTCGGCCATGGCGGGCAAGGGCATGAGCACGCCGGTTTCGTTGTTGGCGGCCATGAGGGACACCACGCCCACGTCGGACCCCAGCAGGTCGGCGGCGGCACCCAGGTCGAGGCTGCCATCGGCGTGCACGGGGATGAGATCGACCGCCACGCCCGAGTCGGCCAGGGCGCGGGCCATTTTGAGGTGACCGGCGTGTTCCACGGCGCTCAGCAGCACACGTTGGCGCGAGGGAGGGGCTGCCCCCAGCAGGCCACGCAGGGCCAGGTGGTTGGCCTCGGTGGCCCCGCTGGTGAACACCACCTCCTGGGGCTTGCAGCCCAAGGCTTGGGCGGTGGTGGACCGTGCCGCGCCCAGCGCCCGCTTGGCCGCCTCTCCGGCGGCGTGGGGCGACGAGGGGTTGGCCCAAAACGTGGTGAGTGCCTGGGTCATGGCCTGCACCACGGCGGGGGCCGGGGCGGTGGTGGCGTTGTGGTCCCAGTAAATCATGGGGGTGTGCTCGGCGTGGGGTGGCTCAGGGCCAGAACACGCGATCGCTGTCCACACACAGTAGGTCCAGCAGCGGGTTGAGGTGGGGGCTGGTGTGGCGGGGCACCCAGGTGTGGGTCTGGTGGTCGCGGGCGCACAGCAGCCAGCCGTCTTCGTCGGTCAGCTGGGGCAGCAGGGTGCGGGCGGCTTCGCTGTCGGCGGGCAGCAGCCAGGCGATGTCGATGAGGCCGCCTTGTGGGTCCACGTTGCGCGAGCAGCACGGGCTTTCAATGCGGTAGCCCTTGCCCTCGTGCCACACCATGGGCTGTACGTAGCGGTAGCGCACCCGCTCGCGCAGGGCCTGGGTCAGGTGGCGTTGCACAAAGTCCAGCACGGGGCCCTGGGTGTTGGCACTGGTGCAGGGCAGGGTGCTCACGGTGGCCTCCGGGTGGGATTGGCGGTGCAGGCTCACGCCATGTCCTCGGCATCGGTGGCGAGCGCCACCTCGGGCAGCCAGCCCTTGGGCACCGGGGCCAGTTCTTCTTCCAGGCAGCCCACCACGCAGCGGCCGAACTCCACCAGGTACACGGGCTCGTTGGCTTCCGTGTTGTGGCCCACATTGACGATTTCACCCACGTCGCCCGCCGTCACCAGCACGGCCATGGGCGGGTGCTCGGGGTGGCTGCCGTCGTTGACCAGGTCGCACAGGGCCACCACGTACTGGCCCCAGGCGTACAGTGGGGCGCGGGGTTCGATGGATGTGGGGTGGTTCATGGTGCGTGCTCCTGTGGGGCGGGGGTGGTGCCGAGGGTGTCGAGCAGACTGGCGTGTTGCCCCAGCTGCGCCAGTACCTCGTCGGGCAGGTTGTCCAGGGTGCAAAGCTCTTTGGCCCGCATGCCCACGCGGTGGCCGGAATCCACAAAGTCCACCGCGTAGATGTAGAACTGCTGCAAAAAGGTGTTGATGTTGGTGACGTAGCCGATCTCGCCCTTGTTCACCAGCACCTCCCCGATGTCTTTGCCGTTGTAAGTGCCGTCGTTGCGAATGACGCTGCGCGCCACCACCCGCTCACCGTAGCTGAAGCGCGGCGGAAAGGCCACTTCGATCACGTCGTCATCGCGGTTGATGTCAGCCATGGGGTGCTCCGGTGTGTGGGTGTGGCGGGTGGGTCCGTTGGGCTGGCGCGAACAAGGCCACGGGTGCCGTGGGCTCGGCCCGTTCCTGACGCTCGGCCAACTGGGCGCACACCTCGGGATCGGGGTCGTTGGCCAGGGTCAGCGCCACGGCCAGGGGCGCGCGCCGGGCGACCTCCCAGCGCACGCGCCAGTCGCGGTCGTGCACCAGGTGCGCCAGCAGGTCCACGGGCAGGCGTTCGGCCACCACGCGGCGCACCTCGGACTCGCGATCATTGGCCATGGAGAGCAAGGCGGGCATTTCCAGCCGCTGGGCCACGCGCATGCGCACCGTGCGGTCGGGGTCGTGCTTGAGCGAGAGCAGCAGGGCCAGCGGCAGCCGACGGGCCACCAGTTCGCGCACGCCGTAGTCCGGATCGTCCAGCAGCGCCGCCAGGCCGATGGGGGACAGTCGGTGGGCCACGCGCAAGCGCACCTCGCGGTGCGGGTCGTGGGCCAATGGGGCCAGCTGGGTCACGGGCAGGCGCAGGGCCACCTGCATGCGCACGGTTTCATCGGGGTCGTTGACCAGGGCGGGTAGGTGGAACACGCTGGCGTGGCGGGCTGCGATGGCGCGCACCTCGAAATAGGGATGTGTCAGGCTTTGTACGGCCAGCTCGGGGTGCCAGCGGAAGAAGCGCACGATGCGCAGCGCATAGGCGTCTTGCATGCAGGCATGGCCGGGCTGACAGCCTTGCGGTTGGGGCAGAGCGGCCAGCGCCGCGTGCGGGCAGGCGGCACAGTCAATGGGCCCACCTTGCCAATGGAGCGGGGCAATGTTGTCGGTGCCGCTGCGCAGCCGGTGGTCGGCGCTCATGGGGTGGATCCCCAGCCCCGCACGGGGTAGTCCAGCGCTTCGTCAGACGCCGGGTCGGACGAGAGGTGGCGGGCCAGCACATGGGCGAGCAGGGCGCCGCCCACTCGGTCTTGCGGGTCCAGACGGCGGAGTTCACCCATCCACAGCTGGGCCGCTTCCACATCGGACAGGCGCAGGCTGAGGTAGGCCAGCCCTTTGAGGGTGAACAGGTAAAAACGCACGGCCGCGTTGTGACGGGCATCATCGTCGCTGGGAGGTTGGTCGCCAAAACACGGGCCCAGCGCGGTGCGGGCAATGGCCAGCGCGCTTTCGGCCACGGCACGGGCCTCGTCGAGCTGGTGGCCGTAAAAATAGAACCGGTACAGCGCAATCAGCGGTGCCGGGTGACGGGGGGCCGCCGCTTGGGCTTGGTGCAGCAAGGCCAAGGCCTGCGCGGGTTGCTCCCGCAGCAGCCCGGCCTGTTCGATGAGCTGGGTGGCCAGCGGACTCAGGCCACCCCCGATGGCGGTGTGTGCGAAGGCCGCCACCGCATCGTTGATGTCGAGGTTGCCTGCGTCCATGGTGGCCTGCCTTGGCTCAGCCCAGGGTGGCCACTGCAGGGCGGCCACGGGTGATGGCGCCGATCTCGATCTTTGCGACGCCAGGGGGCGCTGCTTCTGCGGCACTGCTGCAGGCACACGCCTCTTGTTTGGGGTCGATGAAGGTGAGGCCGGACTGCGTGGGACGGTCCACGAAGTCGATGGTCACGCCTTCGAGCAGCAAGCGGCTCTCGGCGGGCAGGAACAGCGACAGGCCGTTGTACACCAGGGTCTGGTCCCCCGGCAACGGTGCGGCCTGGGCGCTGAACTCGGCGTTGAATCCGGAGCACCCTCCAGGACTGACCAGCAGGTGAAAACCGGCCCCGGCGGGCAGGCCGGAGAAGCGCACGATGCGGTTCATGAACTTCTCGGCGGCGGGCGTGATGGTGACGTTGGGCAGCATGGTGGGCCTTGGTTCGGGGTGGTGAACGGGTTCAGACCTTGACGATGCAACCATCGACCGGGCACACGGCCACGCACTGGGGCTCGTCGTACTGGTCTTCGCACTCGGTGCACTTCTTGGGGTCGATCACGTAGGTGCCGCCTTTTTCGCGAATGGCCACGTTGGGGCATTCAGGCTCGCAGGCGGAGCAGGCGGTGCAGGTGGAAGCGATGATTTTCAAGGCCATGGTGACTCTCCTGTGTGGTCGTGGTGGTGGAAAAAGGGGGGATGGCAGGGAATGTCAGGCGTCAGGCGGCCTGGGCCATGTCGATGGTGCCGCTGGTGAACGCACCCTGGCGGATCTGGGCATCGCCACGGGTGTGGTGGGTGGTGGTTCCGCTGACGACGCGCTGGCGGTAGTCGTTGAACCAGTCCAGCGCGGCCTTCTCGATGAACTCGCCCACGTACTGGTCCACCGGCTCAATGCCCGCCTGTGCCAGTTCGTCTTTGGGGCAGGCGCCGATCTTGGCCACCAGCACGGCATGGCAGTCGTTGATGGCGCGCACCACCGAGGGCAATTGCTCGTCGTCGCCCGCACCGCCCTGGCAGTACTGGTCCACCCGGCGGTGGCCCACAAACAGGGCTTGGGCGGCCGAAACTTCAAAGATTTGAAACTCGGTGACGTGGCCAAAGTGTTCGTTCACCCGTCCGCCGCCCTTGGTGGCCACGGCCACCAGCACCTTCATGTCGTCCAGCCCGGTCAGGGACTGCGCATCGGCCAGGGCCTGTTGTTTGGCGGCGTGTTGGGCCTGGCGTTCATCTTCCACCTTGTCCTGGTAGGCACGACGACGGTCCAGGTCGTAGACCACTTCCATTTGTTCAATCTTGTCGAGGGTGAACTCCTCGCTGCGGTCTTCGCCCAGCAGTCCCACCGCGTCGGCACGGCACTGGCGACAATGGCGCATCAGGTTGGCGCCGCCCATGCACGCGTCCTGCACGGCTTTCAGCTCCTGGGCGGTGGGGCCGCGTTGGCCGGTCAGGCCAAACACCGTGCCGTGTTCGGCCTCGGAGATGAGGGGCATGATGTTGTGCAGGAAGGCACCGCGCTTTTTGACTTCGCGGTTCACCTCGATCAGGTGCTCGTCGTTGATGCCAGGAATCAGCACCGAGTTGATCTTGGTCAGCACGCCGCGTGCGGTCAGCATTTCCAGGCCCAGCATCTGACGCTCGTGCAGAATTTTGGCGGCCTCGTAACCGGTCACGCGTTTGTGGTTCCAGAAAATCCAGGGGTAGATTTTTTCGCCCACAGCCGGGTCCACCATGTTGATGGTGATGGTCACGTGGTCAATGTTGTACTGGCAGATTTCGTCCACCAGGTCGGGCAGGGCCAGACCGTTGGTGGAAATGCACAGCTTGATGTCGGGCGCCTGCTGCTGGAGCATGCGGAAGGTGTCAAACGTCTTCTGTGGGTTGGCCAGCGAGTCGCCCGGGCCAGCCACACCCAGCACCGTCATCTGGGGGATTTCGCTGGCCACGGCCACCACTTTTTTCACCGCCTGCTCGGGTGTGAGCTTCTGGCTGACCACGCCGGGGCGGCTTTCGTTGCTGCAGTCGTATTTGCGGTTGCAGTAGTTGCACTGGATGTTGCAGGCCGGCGCCACCGCCACGTGCATGCGGGCGAAGTGGTGGTGGGCTTCTTCGGAGTAGCAGGGGTGGTTCTTGATCTTGTCCCAGATTTCGGTGGGCATGTCTTCTGGGCCACCGGAAGAGCCGCAACTGGCTTTGCCGTCGCCGCCTTCGGTGCCACACCCACCACCGGTTTCTGGCAGGTCGAGTTTGGCGCCCAGGGGCTTGATTTGACCGATGCCAACGTAGGTTGCAGCCGGCAGGGATTGGGTGTTCGCACTGAGTTGCATGAGGGGCCTTCCTCGCGGCCAGATGTGGCCGCCTGCCCCCTCTATGCCAAATCCGTGCCACCCGAAAAACCCTTCAAAAGGCCCGAAATCGTTGGTTTTGTCGCGTCTTGGGCGTGCCCCGTGTGCGACAAACGTTGCAAGCCCCTGTCGGTGTTCGGACAAAGGCCACAGCGCGTGGCGGTTGTCAGAACTTGCGCACCTCGATGTCGTATTTGCGCAGGGCGTAGCCCATTTGCCGTGGGGAAATTTTCAGCAAACGCGCGGCCTTGGCCTGTACCCAGCCGCAGCGCTCCATGGCCCACACCAGGCGTTCGCGTTCGCCGTCGGGTTTGTCGGGCTCGTGGTCGGTGGCCACTGGTGGCACGGGCTCGCTGTGTTCATGGGGCGACAGGTCGGCAGGCTCGGCATCCAGCACCTCGGGTGCGGGCTCAGAGGGGGTGTTGCCGGGCACTTCGGCAATGGGGATTTCGCCCAAGCGCAGGGGGCGAACGGCGTCTTCCCGGTCGATGTGGTGCAGCACCTGGGTCAGGCAGCGGTTTTCGCGGCACGGAAAGGCCAGGTCGCTGATCACGCCGTCGTGCGTCATGGTGGCGGTGCGTTCCACGCAGTTTTCAAGTTCCCGGACGTTGCCCGGCCAGTAGCAGCTGGTCAGGACGCGGATGGCCGATGGGCTGAAGCGGGTCTCGCGCTGGTTGTCGGCGTTGAAACGCTCCAGAAAGTGTTGCGCCATGGCCGGAATGTCCTCGCGCCGCTCCCGCAGCGGCGGCAGCTGGATGCTGACCACGTTGATGCGGTAGTACAGGTCGGCCCGAAACTCACCCGCCTGAACCATGCGCTCCAGGTTGCGGTTGGTGGCCAGGATCAGCCGCACATCGACCTTGACCGGCGTGTTGCCGCCCACCCGCTCAAATTCGCGCTCTTGCAACACGCGCAACAGCTTGGCTTGGAAGGAGGCGGAAATGTCGCCGATCTCGTCCAGAAACAAGGTGCCGCCGTGGGCCAGCTCGAAGCGCCCTTTGCGCTGGCCCTGCGCACCGGTGAACGAGCCCTTTTCGTGGCCGAACAGCTCGCTTTCCAGCAGCGATTCGGTCAGCGCCGCGCAGTTCACGCGGATGAAGGCCTCCCGCTTGCGCGGCGACAGGTTGTGAATGGCGCGCGCAATCACCTCTTTGCCTGTGCCACTCTCTCCCCGCAGCAACACCGTGGTGCGCGCCGGCGCCACCAGGTGCACCTGCTCGAACACCGCTTGCATGGGCACCGACACGCCGATGACCTGGTCCAGCTGCTGGGCTGGCTTGAGCACCTTGTGCATGCGCCGCACTTCGTCCTGGAACTGGTGGTGGGCCTGGCTGACGCTGCGGTGCAGCAGCAAGGCCTGTCCCATGAGGGTGGCCACCATTTTGAGCAACCGCAGGTCGTCGGAGAACACCCGTTGGTCGCCTGGGTTGAGGCAGTCGATGGAAAGCACCCCCACGGTGCGTCTGTCTGCCCGGATGGGGGTGACCAGCACCGCCACGGTGACCCCGGGCGATTGATCGGCCGCACCGGTGCGGTTCAGAAACAGGGGTTCGGTCCGGACGTCGTGGACCACCATTGGCACGCCACTGACGTACACCCTGCCCACAATGCCTTCCCCCGACTTGAAGGTCAGCCGCTGCTGCTCTTCCCGGGACAGGCCGATGGCGCACAGGCCTTTGAGGTGGCCGTCCGCCTCTGACAGCACCACAAAGGCACGCCGCCAGTCGAACGCGTGGACCAGGTAGTTCAGGGCCTCGCGAAAGGTTTTGCCAACGTCCAGTGATGTGGCCAGTGTTTTGCTGACCTCATACACCGCCTCCAGCTCGCGCCGGGCCGCAACGGTTTGGGGATGGACCATGGATGCACCGCTTTCATGCAGAAGGAATTTGGCCACCGCCGCAAGCAAAAAACATACCTTGTGTAGGGGTTTGCCCGTGCACAACCGACCCAGCGGATGGTTTGTGTTGAAGCCGACAGGATGCGTGCCGCCAATGGTGTCGTGGCTGGAACAAAACCGACAAATTCAGGGTGCTTTTGGCCGATTGGAGGGGTGACGGCGGGTGGCACCGAAGTTGCAAAGGACAGCCCGTCGAACCCATTCACCCACCCAGGAGCCCGACATGCAGGACCCAGGCCAACACAGTGCAACTTTCCGTGCAGCCATGCCCGTTTACCTGGACTACGCGGCCACCACCCCCGTGGACAGGCGGGTGGCACGCGAAATGTGGCCCTACCTGACCGAGATGTATGGCAACCCCGCCAGCCGGTCACACGCCTACGGGTGGGCCGCCGAAGAGGCGGTGGAGCTGGCGCGCGAGCAGGTGTGCTCGCTCGTCAATGCCGACCCCCGCGAAATGGTCTGGACCTCGGGTGCCACCGAGTCCAACAACCTGGCCATCAAGGGTGCGGCGCACTTTTACAAGTCACGGGGTCGTCACTTCGTGACCGTGGCCACCGAGCACAAGGCCGTGCTCGACAGCATGCGCGAACTGGAGCGCCAGGGCTGCGAGGTCACGGTGGTGCCCGTGCAGCCCAGTGGCTTGCTGGACTTGGCCGTGTTCGAGGCGGCTTTGCGCCCCGACACCGTGCTCGCCTCGGTGATGATGGTCAACAACGAAACCGGGGTCATCCAGGACATTGCGGCAATCGGGGTGTTGTGCCGGGCGCGTGGCGTGCTGCTGCACGTGGACGCGGCCCAGGCCGCGGGCAAGGTGCCCATCGATCTGGCGACGTTGCCGGTGGACCTGATGTCGTTCTCGGCCCACAAAATCTACGGTCCCAAGGGCATTGGTGCCCTGTATGTGCGCCGAAAGCCCAAAGTGCGCATCGAGGCGCAGATGCACGGCGGCGGCCACGAGCGGGGCATGCGCTCGGGCACGCTGGCCACCCACCAAATTGTGGGCATGGGCAAGGCCTTTGCCCTGGCCCGCGAGGACATGGCCAGCGACAACGCCCGCATCCTGGCGCTCAAAAACCGCCTGCTGACCGGATTTGTCGAGCTGGAGGCCGTGGAGGTCAACGGCAGCCCCGAACACTGCGCCGCTCAGTACCTGAACATCAGCTTCAACTACGTCGAGGGCGAGTCACTGCTCATGGGCATCAAGAACGTGGCGGTGTCGTCGGGTTCGGCGTGTACCTCGGCCAGCCTGGAGCCCAGCTACGTGCTCAGGGCCATGGGCCGCAGTGACGAACTGGCCCACAGCTCGGTGCGCTTCTCGCTGGGGCGCTTCACCACTGCAGAAGACATTGATTTCACGGTTCGCCAGGTCACGGAGGTGGTCAACCGCTTGCGCTCCATGAGCCCCCTGTGGGACATGGTTCAGGCCGGCGTGGACCTGAGCACCATCCAGTGGGCCGAGCACTGACACCCCCGCATTCATTCATCCCTTCACCGACACACGGAGCACTTCATGGCCTACAGCGACAAAGTGGTTGACCACTACGAAAACCCCCGCAACGTGGGTGCCTTCGAGGCAGACGATGCCAGCGTGGGCACGGGCATGGTGGGTGCGCCTGCCTGCGGCGACGTGATGCGCCTGCAAATCAAGGTCAATGCCCAGGGGGTGATCGAGGATGCCAAGTTCAAAACCTATGGCTGCGGCTCTGCCATTGCGAGCAGCTCCCTGGTCACCGAGTGGGTGCGGGGGCGAACGCTGGATGAGGCCTTGGCCATCAAGAACGCCCAGATTGCAGAAGAGCTGGCCCTGCCGCCCGTGAAGATCCACTGCTCCATCCTGGCCGAAGACGCCATCAAGGCCGCTGTGGCCGACTTCCGCTCGCGACAGGCCACGGCAACCCCCGCCCAGGGGGCGCCCGTGCTCGCCGACCAGCCCGTGTGCGAGTCGGGCGCGCGCTGACCGCACACCCTCACCTTCCCTTCCTCCCCTTTTGCCGCCCGAACACAGGAGTTCACCATGCAAGTCAACGCCACCACCGCCAGAGCAGACATTCCCAGCTACATGCCCGTGCTCATCGAATTCACGGCGCAGGCAGCGGCCAAAGTGTCCGAGCTGATTGCCGAAGAGGGCAACCCCGAACTCAAGTTGCGCCTGTACGTCACCGGTGGCGGTTGCTCGGGTTTCCAATACGGTTTTGCCTTTGACGACCAGGTGGCAGAAGACGACGTGCAAGTGGTCACCGAGGGCGTGACTCTGGTGGTGGACGCCATGAGCCAGCAGTACTTGCTGGGTGCCCGTGTGGATTTCGAGGACGGCCTGGAAGGCTCCCGCTTTGTCATCCACAACCCCAACGCCCAGGCCACCTGTGGCTGCGGCAGCTCGTTTTCGGTTTGAGGAGGCACCATGAGCGTTTCCCTCACCCCCGCAGCAGCGGGCCACGTGGCCCGTTCGCTGACCAAGCGCGGCAGCGGCATCGGGCTGCGGCTGGCGGTCAAAACCAGTGGTTGTTCGGGTTTTGCTTACGCACTGGAGTTCGTGGACGCGGTCAATGACGACGACCAGTGCTTTGAGAACCATGGCGTGCAGCTCATCGTGGATTCGCGCAGCCTGGCCATGCTGGACGGCACCGAGCTGGACTTTGTGCGCGAAGGCCTGAACGAGGGCTTCAAGTTCAACAACCCCAACGCCAAGGCCAACTGCGGCTGCGGCGAAAGCTTCGCGGTTTGAAGGCCAAACGGTCTTTCCCCACACCCGGCAATGTGCCCGGGTCTTCCACCTGAGGTTGCCATGGCACTGTTGCAAATCGCCGAGCCCGGTCAAAGCGCCGCCCCCCACCAGCACCGCCTGGCCGCAGGCATTGACCTGGGCACCACCAACTCGCTGATTGCCACCGTGCAAAGCGCCGTGGCGCGTGCCTTGCCCGATGACGACGGCGCGCTGTTGCTGCCTTCGGTGGTGCGCTACCTGCCGGGCAACGGCATCGTGGTGGGCCGCGAGGCCCAAGACAGCCAGGCGCTGGACCCCGAAAACACCATCGTGTCGGTCAAACGCTTCATGGGCCGCCGCCTGGCCGATGTGAAAGAAGCCACCGGCCTGCCTTACCGCTTCACCGATGCGCCCGGTATGGTGGGCATTGACACCGTGTGCGGCGAGCGCTCGCCCGTGCAGGTGTCGGCAGACATCCTCACGGCGCTGCGCGAGCGCGCCGAATACACGCTGGGCGGGCCGCTGACCGGCGTGGTCATCACCGTGCCCGCCTACTTTGACGATGCCCAGCGCCAAGCCACCAAAGACGCCGCCCGCCTGGCCGGGCTGACCGTGCTGCGCCTGCTGAACGAACCCACCGCCGCCGCCATTGCCTACGGGCTGGACAAAGCCGCCGAGGGCACGTTTGCGGTGTACGACCTGGGCGGTGGCACCTTCGACATTTCGGTGCTGAACCTGAGCAAGGGCGTGTTTGAAGTGCTGGCCACGGGCGGTGACTCCGCCCTGGGTGGTGACGACTTTGACCACGCCATTGCCCAGTGGTTTTGCACGCAGCACGGCATTGACGGGCTGGCGGCGTTGCCCGCCACCTCGCAGCGCAGCCTGCTGGCCGCGTCGCGGGCGGCCAAAGAAGCCCTGTCGCTGCACGACACCGCTGCGGTGGCCCTGCACCCGGCAGATGGCCCAACGCTGCAAGCCATTTTGTCGCGCACCCAGTTTGCCGAGTTGGGCGCACCGCTGGTGGCGCGCACCATGGCCGCCACGCGGCGTGCATTGCGCGATGCCAAGCTGGACGTGGCCGACATCACCGGCGTGGTGCTGGTGGGCGGCTCCACCCGCATGCCCGTGGCACGCGATGCGGTGCGCCACTTTTTTGGCCGCGAACCGCTGGTGGACATCGACCCCGACCAGGTGGTCGCCATCGGCGCCGCCCTGCAAGCCAACGTGCTGGCGGGCAACGGCACGGGCGACGACTGGTTGCTGCTCGACGTGTGCCCGCTGTCACTGGGCCTGGAAACCATGGGCGGGTTGGTGGAAAAAATCATCCCCCGCAACTCCACATTGCCAGTGGCACGGGCGCAAGAGTTCACCACCTTCAAAGACGGCCAAACCGCCATGACGCTGCACGTGGTGCAGGGCGAGCGCGAGGCCGTGGCGCACTGCCGCTCGCTGGCCCGCTTCGAGCTGAAGGGCATTCCGCCCGCCGTGGCCGGTGCGGCGCGCATACGCGTGAGTTTTCAGATTGACGCCGACGGCCTGCTGTCCGTCACCGCCCGCGAGCAAACCACCGGGGTGGAAGCGCATGTGGAGGTCAAGCCCACCTACGGGCTGGACGACACGCAAATCACCGCCATGCTGCAAGACGCCATTGGCTCGTCCAAGGCCGACATGCTGCTGCGCACCCTGCGCGAAGTGCAACTGGATGCACGCCGCCTGCTCGACGCCACCGAATCGGCCCTGGCCAAAGATGCGCAGTTGCTGTCGCCGCCCGAGCTGGCCCAAATTCACCAGGCCATGTTCAAAGTGGCCGACGCGCTGGAGACCGAGGCCGAGGTGGACCCCTTGCGTGCCGTGACCGCCGCGTTGTCGGCCGCGACCGGCGAGTTTGCCGCCCGGCGCATGAACGCCTCCATCCAGCAGGCGCTGGCGGGCCGCGCCATAGACAGCCTGGCCTGAAGGCACGGAGCCCACACCATGCCCCACATCCGCATCCTGCCCCACCCCGACCTGTGCCCGCAGGGGGCCGAATTTGACGTCCGCCGCGGCGTCTCGCTGTGCGAAAGCATGGTGAAGGCGGGCGTGGCCATTGAGCACGCCTGCGACATGGTGGCCGCCTGCGCCACCTGCCACGTGCATGTGCGCGAAGGCAGCGCGTCGCTGGGCGAGCCCGACGACGAAGAAAACGACCAACTCGACAACGCCTGGGGCCTGGACGCCCAGTCGCGCCTGGCCTGCTGCGTCAAAGTGCGCGACGCCGACCTGACCATCGAACTGCCCCGCCACACCCGCAACCATGCGCGGGAGGCGTGAGGTTTGGGGAGGCGGTTTGGGGTTTGAGGGGCGATGGCGGGGGTGTTTGATGGCTGCTATTTTGCTAAAATTTGCAAAAAAATGGATATTTTTAGATAGCTGTCATCATCGTCAAATCATGCGGTGAAGCGTATTTTTGACCGCAAAAATCGTGATCAAAAGCATAGCGTTTGAAAACGACTTTGCGGGGATGAAGGCTGGGCGTTTGGTGGGGTAGGGTGTTGTGTGGTGGTTCGATACCACCGGCCGGCGCGGAGCCATCGAGCCGGTGAGCCAACAGATGTGCTGCCGCAACGCAGCCAGTTTTGTGGCAGGAATCGGCCAGAAGCCTTCATCGGTCAGGCGGGAGACCAGTCGCTCAACGTGAAGATGACCGGATCACAACTGACCTTGCCCCTGTTTCGTGTAGGTCTTAGCCCAACGGTTACGCGGCCTTTTTGCGCTGTGCCTCGTACCAGCGTTGCTCGAACTGCATCGGGCTGAGGTAGCCCAGCAACGAATGTAGCCTGCGGTGATTGTAGAAAGCCATCCGGTCCATCACCGCCTGCCTGGCCTGCACTCGGTTGGCGAACTTGTGCCCATGCACGCTGGCCGTATTCTGTCGACCCCAGAAGCTCTCGGTCGGTGCGTTGTCTCAGCAGTTACCCCTCCTGCTCATGGATGCCCAGCCAACACGTCCAGCGCCTGCTGTCTGGCCACTGGCCTTGTCGGCCCCCTGTCCGAAACCACACAATCCCGACAGCCCTGCGCCATGCGCCGCTGGCGTGAAGGCGACCAGACGCGACAAAACCGCTTTGCCAGCGCTGGTTTTGGCGGCCTTTGGATGCATTTTGAAGGTCGCTGGGCATGGCACGCAGATTGCGATGGAGGGGGCAAAGGACGCACCCCACATGGCCCACAGTCTCGTCATCAACGACACCACCCTGCGCGACGGCGAACAGACCGCTGGCGTGGCGTTCACCGTTGAAGAGAAGTGCGCCATTGCCGGGGTGCTGGCCGCAGCCGGTGTGCCTGAAATGGAAATCGGCATTCCCGCCATGGGCGAGGAAGAGGTGGCCTGCATCAACGCCATGGCCGCGCTGCACCTGCCCGCCCGCCTGATGGTGTGGGGCCGCCTGACCGATGCCGACCTGGCCAGCGCCCTGCGCTGCGATGTCCACATGGTTCACCTGTCGGTGCCGGTGTCCGACATTCACCTGCGCCACAAACTGCGCCAGAGCCGCGAGTGGGTGTTGGCGCAAGTCACCCGCGTCATCAGCGCGGCGGCGGCCACGGGCCGTTATGTGTCGCTGGGGGCAGAAGACGCCTCGCGGGCCGATGCAGGCTTTTTGGCCCAGGTGGCGCAGCGTGCCCAGGCCTGCGGGGCACAGCGCGTGCGCTTTGCCGACACGCTGGGTGTGCTGGACCCGTTTTCCACCTACGAGGCCATTGCCCGCCTGCGCGATGCGGTGGACATGGCCATTGAAATTCACGCCCACAACGACCTGGGCCTGGCCACGGCCAACACCCTGGCCGCACTGCGCGGCGGTGCCACGCACGCCAACACCACTGTCAACGGCCTGGGCGAGCGCGCCGGCAACGCCGCGCTGGAAGAGGTGGTGATGGGCCTGCGCCATTTGCACCGTGCCGACGCGGGCATCCACACCCAGGCCCTTGTGGCCATCTCCCGCTTGGTTGCGCATGCCTCGGGGCGCCAGGTGGCGTTCAACAAAAGCATCGTGGGCGAGGCGGTGTTCACCCACGAGTCGGGTATCCACATCGACGGCCTGCTGAAAAACGCCGCCACCTACGAGAGCTTTGACCCCTCCGAGCTGGGCCGAGAGCGGCGCACGGTGCTGGGCAAACATTCGGGCTCGCAAGCCGTGCGCCAGGCCTATGCCGCGCTGGGGCTGGCGCTGGACAACGATGGCTTGGTCGGTGGGCTGCTCTCGCGCATCCGCGAGCACGCCATGCAGACCAAGCAGCCGCCGTCTGCACAAGACCTGCAGTGCTTCTGGGCCGACGCACAGGCACGCTGCGGCGTTCAACCGCTGGCCGCCTGAGCGCCGCACTGCCATGAGCCCCGAGCCCACCGCCACCCTGTCCGACGCCGCTGGTGACGCGCCCGCCAGCGCCCGCGCTGCCTGGTGGCGGCTGGTGCGCGAAGACGTGCACTGCGTGCTGGCCCGCGACCCGGCCGCCCGCAATCTGCTGGAAGTCTGGACCATTTACCCCGGTGTGCAGGCCGTGGCCATGCACCGACTGGCGCACGCGCTGTGGACCAGGGGTTGGCGTTACCTGCCGCGCTGGCTGTCGTTCTGGGCTCGCTGGTGGACGCAGGTGGATATTCACCCTGGGGCCACCATCGGTGCGCGGCTGTTCATTGACCACGGCGCAGGCGTCGTGATCGGCGAAACCGCCGAGATTGGCCACGACGTCACCCTCTACCACGGCGTCACCCTGGGCGGCACCACCTGGCGTGTTGGCAAGCGCCACCCCACGCTGGGCCACCATGTGGTGGTGGGGGCGGGGGCCAAAATTTTGGGACCCATCACCGTGGGCGACCGTGCCCGTGTGGCCGCCAACTCGGTGGTGATTGACGCGGTGCCCGCCGACGCCACGGTGGTGGGCATTCCGGGGCGGGTGGTGGCACCGCGCCGCCGCCGCACCCACGGGTTCGATTTGAACCACCACCTCATTCCCGACCCCGTGGGCAAGGCCATGGCCTGCCTGCTGGATCGGGTGGCGCAGCTGGAGCGGGCACAGGCCCAGGCCCAGGCCGCGCCAGGCTCGCACGCCGCTGTGTTTGGCGCAGGTTCGGGCGCCGCCTGCGGTGCTTGCGACGACGAGTGCGCCCTGCCCGTGTTTGACAAACCCTTCACCACCCCCGTCACCGAGGAGTCACTCTGATGGAAAACTTCCTGCTTCAACTCAAGGCGCTGTCTTCGGCAGAGGACTTTCTGAACTTTTTTGGTGTGCCGTTTGACCAGGGTGTCGTCAACGTCAGCCGCTTGCACATCCTGAAGCGGTTTTTTCAGTACATCCGCCAGGAAAACCTGGGCAGCGACGCCAACGAGGTGCAGATGTTCACGGCCTACCGGGGGTTGCTGACCCGCGCCTACGCCGACTTCGTTACCTCCACCCCGGCCAAAGAGAAGGTGTTCAAGGTCTTCCAGGACATCGATGGCAAGCAGCATGTCTCCATCGACAACCTGCGTGCCTCCATGCCCATGCGGGCGGTGGCCTGAGCGGGCCCTCCCCATGACTTTGCCCGGTTCACATCGTTCACAGCCCCCAAAAGGGGTATCGGCCTCGTCGAGGCGGCTCAGCGGAGATTGACATGCACATCGTCGTCTGTATCAAGCAGGTGCCCGATTCGGCGCAAATTCGCGTCCACCCGGTCACCAACACCATCATGCGCCAGGGGGTGCCGGCCATCGTCAACCCCTACGACCTGTTCTCGCTGGAAGAGGCGCTGCGGCTGAAAGACCAGTTCGGTGGCCGTGTCACCGCGTTGTGCATGGGGCCACCCCAGGCCGAAGAGGCCTTGCGCAAGTGCATCAGTTACGGTGCGGATGATGCCGTGCTGGTGACCGACCGCGCGTTTGCCGGGGCCGACACCTTGGCCACGTCGTACGCGCTGGCCGCCGGCATCCGCCAGATTGCCCGCGAGCAGGCGGTGGACATGGTGTTCACGGGCAAACAGACCATTGACGGCGACACCGCCCAGGTGGGACCCGGCATTGCCAAGCGCATGGGCCTGCAGTTGCTGACCTATGTGTCGCGCATCGTTGAAACCGACCTGGAGGCCCGCACCATCACGGTGGAGCGCCGCGCCGAGGGTGGGGTGCAGGTGCTGAAAACGGCGCTGCCCTGCCTCATCACCATGCTGGAAAACACCAACGAAATGCGGTTCGCCAACCTGCCCGCCATGATCCACGCCGCCGCCTACCCGGTGCGCAAGTGGAGCAAGGAGCAGGCCGCCATCGAGGACCTGGACAAGATCGGCCTCAAAGGCTCGCCCACGGTGGTCAGCAAGGTGTTTGGCCCCACCGCCCGCAGTGAGAAGGCCGAAATGCTGGAGTTGGAAACGTCCAACCTGCGCGACGTGTCGCTCAACCTGTTGCAAAAAATCTTCACGCGCCACCCGACGCTGGAGTCCGACCTGCTGATGAAGGAACCATCATGAGTGAAGCACCCACCCCCGCCGCCGCCAACGCCGCCCCTCCGGTCAAACGCCCTGCGGGCCGTGCGGGCCGCAACACCGAGCTGCCCGAACACCTCAAGGCCTACAAGGGCGTGTGGGTGTTCATCGAGCACGACCGGGGCCATGTGCACAGCGTCTCATGGGAGCTGCTGGGCGAAGCCCGCAAGCTGGCCGACACCCTGGGCAGTTACGTGGGTGCCGTGCTGTTGGGCGGCCCCGACGAGGCCCTGGACAAGTTCGCCGTCGAGGCCTTCTCCTACGGTGCGGACAAGGCCTTCACCATGACGGACCCGGTGCTCAAGGGCTACCGAAACGAGCCCTTCACCAAGGGCCTGACCGACCTGGTGAACAAGTACCAGCCCGAAATTTTGTTGCTGGGCGCCACGTCCATGGGCCGTGACCTGGCCGGGTCGGTGGCCACCACGCTGCTGACCGGCCTGACGGCGGACTGCACCGAGCTGCGCATCGACCCCGTCTCCAAGGCGCTGGCGGCCACGCGGCCCACCTTTGGTGGCTCGCTGCTGTGCACCATCATGACCTTGGCCTACCGCCCGCAAATGGCGACCATGCGCCCCCGCACGGCCCCCATGCCTCAGGCCGACACCAGCCGCACGGGCACCACCACCCACGACACCCTGGGCATGGTGGAGACGCAAATCGTCACCAAACTGCTGGACTTCATCGCCGATGCCAACAGCAACACCATCAACCTGCCGTATGCCGACGTGATCGTCAGCGGTGGCAAGGGCCTGAAGAACCCTGAGAACTTCAAGCTGGTGTTCGAGCTGGCCCGTGTGCTGGGGGCCGAGGTGGGCGCCACCCGCCCGGTGGTGCAGGCGGGCTGGGTGGAAGCCGAGCGCCAGGTGGGCCAGACCGGCAAAACCGTGCGGCCCAAGCTCTACATCGCCGCAGGCATCTCCGGGGCCATCCAGCACCGGGTGGGCATGGAGGCGTCGGACGTGATCGTGGCCATCAACACCGACGCCAACGCGCCCATTTTTGACTTTGCCCACTACGGCATCGTCGGCAATGCCATGCAGGTGCTGCCCGCACTGACCCAGGCTTTTGCGGCGCACCTCGCGCAGCGCAGCCGCCAGGTGGCCTGAACGGAGAACTGACATGAAAAAACCATCCCAATTCGACGCCATCGTGGTGGGGGCGGGGCCTTCGGGCAACGCCGCCGCCTACACCCTGGCCAAGGCGGGCCTCAAGGTGCTGCAGATTGAACGCGGGGAATACCCCGGCAGCAAGAACGTGCAGGGGGCCATCCTGTACTCCGACGCGCTGGAAAAGATCATCCCCGACTTCCGCGACGACGCGCCGCTGGAGCGCCACATCATTGAGCAACGCGTGTGGGTGCTGGACGACAACTCCTTTGTGGGCACGCACTACCGCAGCGACGAATACAACAAACCCCCCTACAACCGCTACACCATCATCCGGGCGCAGTTTGACAAGTGGTTCAACAGCAAGGTGCGCGAGGCCGGCGCGCTGGTGATTTGCGAAACCACGGTCGATCACCTCATCATGGACGGCGACCAGGTGGTGGGCGTGCACTGCGACCGCGAAGCGGGTGAGGTGTTTGCCGACGTGGTCATCCTGGCCGACGGGGTCAACTCCACCCTGGCGCGCAAGGCGGGTTTCCATGGTGAGATCCAGGCGGGCAACGTGGCCCTGGCGGTCAAAGAAATTCTGTTCATGCCCGAAGACACCATTCGCCAGCGCTTCAACATTGGCGAGGAAGAGGGCGTGGTCATCGAGATGGTGGGCAAGATCACCGACGGCATGATGGGCACGGGCTTTCTGTACACCAACAAGGAGTCGCTGACCATTGGCATTGGCTGCATGTTGGGCGACTTCAAGGCCAGCCCCAACAAGACATCGCCCTACACGTTGCTGGAGCAGATGAAACGCCACCCCTCCATTGCCCCGCTGATTGCCGGTGGCGAAATGAAGGAGTACGCCGCTCACCTGATTCCCGAAGGCGGCTTCTACGCCATTCCCAAGGTGTACGGCAACGGCTGGATGATCGTGGGCGACTCCGGCGGTTTTGTGAATGCCGTGCACCGCGAAGGCTCCAATCTGGCCATGACCACGGGCCGCCTGGCCGCCGAAACCGTGATAGCCGCCAAGGAAGCGGGCAAGGGCTTTCGGGCCGACGCCCTCAAGCCCTACAAAGTGGCGCTGGACGGCAGCTTCGTCATGAAGGACTTGCACAAGTACCGCGACATGCCCGAGGTGTTCCACCAGAACAGCCAGTTCTTCACCACTTACCCCGACCTCGTTTCCAAGGCCGCCCACAAGATGTTCACCGTCGATGGGGTGGACAAAAAGACCAAGGAACGCGAGATTTTTTCCAGCTTTCGCCAGTCGCGCTCACTCACCGGCCTGGTGGGTGACGCCGTCAAACTCTGGAGGGCCTTCCGATGATCGCCGTCAATGTCGAAGACAAGCTGTTTCAGAACCGCTACCGCGTGGACGCCGGTCGTCCGCACATCAAAATTCGCCAGCCTGAGGTCTGTGCCACCGAGTGTGCCGACCAATCGTGTACCTACGTGTGCCCGGCGTCTTGCTACAAGACCGAGGGCAATGGCAACGTGACGCTCATCACCGATGGCTGCCTGGAGTGCGGCAGCTGCCGCATCATCTGCTCCGAGCACCAGAACGTGGACTGGGACTACCCCCGCGGTGGGCACGGCATTTTGTTCAAATTTGGTTGACCGGAGGCCCCATGCCCAAGCCCCAACGCCACGTGTTCGTGTGCACCCAAAACCGCCCGCCCGCACACCCCAGGGGGTCGTGCGCGGCCAAGGGCTCCACCGCTGTGTTGCAGGCCCTGTGGGCCGAGCAGCAAAAGCGCCAGGCCTACGAGGGGGTGTCCATCACCTACTCGGGCTGCATTGGCCCGTGCGACCAGGGGGCCAATGTGCTGGTCTACCCCGAAGGCGTGCTGTACCGGGGCGTGACGCCCGAGGATGTGGCCGACATCTTCACCAGCCACCTCGAAGGCGGCCAGCCTGTGGAGCGATTGCTGGCCCCGGCCAACGTGTGGTGAGCCGGGTGCCAGGCTGCGACTGAGGCCGCGGCCCGGTGGGGTCGCTGCCTGCCCATGCGGCCGCGCTGGCTGGGACACCTTGTTCAGGGCTTGGTTCAGGGTGCAGTGGCCTGTTGGAAGCTTTGCAGCACGTTCACCGCATTCACACCCACTTCGGCCACTGCGTAACCCCCTTCGAAGGTGAACACCGTGGGCAGGCCCGCGCTGGCCAGAGCCTGGCCCACGGCCAGGTAATCGGCGCTTTGCAGGGTGAAGCCCGAAATGGGGTCGCCCGCAAAGGTGTCCAGCCCCAGCGGCACCACCAGGGCCTGCGCGCCAAACTGGGCCACGGCGTGCAGGGCGGTGTCCAGTGCGGCACGCCAGGTGGCAAAGCCGGTGCCGCGCGGCAGTGGCAGGTTGAGGTTGAACCCCTCGCCTGCGCCCGCACCGCGCTCGTCGGCATGGCCCAGAAAGAACGGGTATTCGGTGGCCGGGTCGCCGTGCAGGGACACGGTGAGCACGTCGGCCCGCTCGTAAAAGATGGTTTGGGTGCCGTTGCCGTGGTGGTAGTCCACATCCAGCACGGCCACGCGGTCCACCCCGCCGTCGCGCAGCGCCTGAGCGGCCACGGCGGCGTTGTTGATGAAGCAGTAACCCCCAAAAAAGTCAGACCCGGCGTGGTGGCCGGGCGGGCGCGTCAGCGCGAAGGCGGCGCGCTCGCCGTGGCAGCCGCTGGGCGTGGTGGTGCCGAGGGCGGCATCTGTGCCCGTGGGTGCGGCTGCGGTCGTGCCAAGTACACACTGCGCAGCGGCCAGCGCACAGGCGGCCCCGGCGCGTGCGGCCACCCAGGTACCCGCCGTCAGCGGTGAGCCCGAGTCAAAGCTGTAGGCCCCCAGGCGGGCGGCAAAGTTGCGCGGCAGTCTGTCGGTGCGAAATCCGTGTCGGTGGGGCAGCGGCCACACCGAGGGCAGAGCGTCTTGGCTGGCGTTGGCCGGGTTCATGGCCACCCACTCGGCCCAGGCCCCGGCCAGAAAGGCCAGGTAGTCGGGGTTGTGCACGCGGGCCAGCGCGGCGTCGAGTGCGGCGTTGGCCGTGGGGCTGCTCAGGTCAGGGGTGAGCAGGGGGCCCAGAGGGCGGCGCTGCAGTTCGGCCAGCACATGGTCGAGCCGGGCGGGCACCTCGTGGCAGGCCACCAGTTGGCCGCGAAACATCTCGTGCTGGCCCACATGGCGCGTGTGTTCGGGGTTGTGGAAGGTTTTCATGCCACCAGTGTGCCAGCGCCATGTGGCTTTGCCTGGCCACCATGTTCGGCCCGCTTTCGGGGCGAAGCGGGCCTTGTGTCAGCCCAACTCGCGGAAAGACTTCAGCGGGGCCAGCGGGTCAAACTGCGGCGCGCGCTTGGCCTGCATGGCTGTGATGGATTCGCGCACGTTGGCGCTGCTCCAAATGGCGCCTTGCAGCCAGCCCATTTGGCGCAGGCTGTCTTCCACCGAATGGTCTTGCGCGTACTGAATGGCCTGCTTGGTGCCCCAGATGGCCACGGGCGGCTTGCTGGCAATGTCTGTGGCGCATTGCAGCGCGGCGGCCAGCATGGCCTCGGGTGTGTCGAACACCTCGTTCACCAGGCCGTGGGCCAGTGCTTTGGCAGCGGGCAGGCGGCGACCGGTGTAGGCCATTTCTTTGACCACCGCCAGCGGAATGAGCTTGGGCAGGCGCTGCAGGGTGCCCACGTCGGCCACCATGCCGATGTTGATTTCCTGGATGCAAAAGAAGGCGTCCGCTGTGGCGTAGCGAATGCACGCCGCCGTGACCATGTCCACCGCGCCACCGATGCAGCCGCCTTGAATGGCGCAAATGACCGGGATGCGCAGCGCCTCCAGCTTGGTGAAGGTGGCCTGCATGTCGGCCAGCAGGTCGAACACGGCGGCGCGGCCCGTGGCGGTTTGGTCGTCCAGCGTCACGGCACCGGCAAACACCTCCAGCGCCATGCCTGCGCTGAAGTGCTTGCCCGTGCTGGAGATGACCAGCGCACGGGCTGTGCCCTCGCGGTGAATCTGGGTCAGCACTTCGTCGAGCTCGCGCCAGAAGGTGGGGTGCATGGTGTTCATGGCCTCGGGCTTGTTGAGCACCAAGTGGGCCACGTGGTTGGTCTGGGTGAGGGTGAAGCAGGTCAGCATGGGGACAGGTGGGTTGGTTCCAAAAACGCAGCCTGGCGTGGGCAGGCCAACGGGTGAGGGCTGACCACTCTAAAGGTGTCTGTGCGTTTGGCCTGTCGCGTGGGTGGCGCAACCCGTGTGGCGGCCATCGGCAGGTGAAAAGCCCTGGTACCGCGGCGCAGCGGGTCAGCGCCCGCCAGCGCGGCGCTGCTCGCGCCCCATGAACAGATACAGGCCTTCGACCTTGTCGCGTGCCCAGGGCGTTTTGCGCAAAAACTTGAGGCTGGAGGCCACGCTGGGGTCCACGGCAAAACACCGCACGGGAATGCGTTGGGCCAACTCCTCCCAACCGTAGTGTTCGGACAGGGCGACCACCATGGCCTCCAACGTCACCCCGTGCAGGGGGTTGTTTTTCTGGGGGGCGGATGCTGGCGTGGTGGACATGAAGGAGTTTTATTGAATGAATAGCTGAAAAGTGTTGTCAGGTAAGCGCTGGAAGCACATTCGTTTGAAATTTATCACCATGGCATGGCATGGCATGGCATGAGCTTCAGTTCAGCGCGCTGCTGAAGGGGCAGCCGCCGTGGCTGCCTGGGGCGTCACACGAACCGCAGGGGTTGGCGGGCAGGTGCATGGTGTGGCCGCCATCGGTGGGCTTGGCGGGCACAGAGAGCAGCTTGTTCAAGGTGGTGGAGTGGCACTGGGGGCACTCGGGCACGGTGCTGGCGCGGACCAGGGTTTCAAACTCGTGGCCGCAGCCACCACAGGCGTATTCGTAAATGGGCATGGCGGGAAGCGAAAGGTTGGGGGCTTGGGTGCTTCGATTATCCGCCCCCTTGGCCCGCCGCAGACCACGGGGGCTGATCGAGGTGTTTCAGTGGTGATAGCAAACTTTAACCGTCAATTGTGCCCAAGGGGCCGAAAAGATCTGGAGTTTCTGGTTCTGGCTGGCGTGGCCGGATTGTGCGGGCGGTGGGGGCCTCGGGCTGGTCGTCGGGCAGGGGCAAGCCGTCTGGCCCCAGTTTGCACAGCCGACCCACGCGCACGCCCAGCAGGCGCAGCGGGCGCTGCAGCGGGGCGCGTTTGAGGGCCTGCCCGGCGGCGCGGCGGATGTCGGCGGCCAGGCGCACCGGCTCATCCAGGCTGTGGTCGCGGGTGACGATTTTGAAATCGGCAAACCGCAGCTTCACGCCGATGGTGCGGCCCGCGTAGCCTTTGCGCGCCAGGTCGGCCGCCACCTGCTCGCACAAGCGGGTGAAGATGGCGCCCAGCTCGGCGCGGTGGCGCACGGCGTGCAGGTCGTGCTCGAAGGTGGTTTCGCGGCTGATGCTGACGGGCTCGCTCTCGGTCACCACCGGGCGGTCGTCGCGGCCCCAGGCTGCCTCGTGCAGCCAGGCCCCGTAGCTCTGGCCAAAGTGTTGGCGCAGCCAGACCGGGTCGCGCGCGGCCAGTTCGCCAATGGTGTGCAGGCCGTGGCCCGCCAGTTTGCTCTCCGCTTTGGGCCCAATGCCGTTGATTTTTCGGCAGGGCAGGGGCCAGATGCGGGTGGCCACGTCGGCCTCGTGGACGATGGAGATGCCGTTGGGCTTGTGGAACTCGCTGGCCATTTTGGCCAGCAGTTTGTTGGGCGCCACCCCCACCGAACAGGTCAGGCCGGTGGCGTCGGTGATGGCCTTCTGGATGAGGCGGGCCAGCACCCGCCCGCCCTCGCGCTGGCCACCGGGCACGTGGGTGAAGTCGATGTACACCTCGTCCACCCCCCTGTCCTCCATGACGGGGGCAATGTCGGTGACGATGGATTTGAACCAGCGCGAGTAGCGGCGCACTTCGTCAAAGTCCACCGGGAGCAGGATGGCGTCGGGGCACAGTTGCGCCGCTTTCATCAACCCCATGGCAGACCCCACGCCAAACTGGCGGGCGGCGTAGGTGGCGGTGGTGATGACGCCGCGCCCCGTGTAGCCGCGCAGGCGCGGAAAGCAGTCGGGGGGCACGCGCTGCAGCCGTTGGGCCTGCTCGTCGGGGGGGAGGGTGTTGGGCGCTGCCTCAAAGCGTTCGGGCTGGGCGGCGTGGTGTGCGGCCAGCAGTTCGGCGTCAAAGCGCTCGCCCTGGCGCCGCCCGCCGCCGATGACCACGGGCAAGCCCTTGAGCTGGGGAAACCGCAACAACTCCACCGACGCGAAGAACGCGTCCATGTCCAGGTGGGCGATGCGGCGCGCGGGGGCGGTAGGGTCAGCGGGGGCCATGCCGCCTGTGCGCCCTGCGGGCAACCTCGGTCATGCCCGTTGGGCCACCCACTGTGCAAAGCGGGCCAGCACGCGGGTGGCTTGTGGGCTGGGGGCCACGCCATCGACCAGGGCCTGGGTGTCCACCCCCTGGTGGCGCAGGGTGTCGGCCAGGTGGTGCACATAGGCGCGCGTGGCGTCGGGGCCAAATTCGGGGTGAAACTGCACGCCCCAGGCGCACTCACCCACCCGGTAGGCGTGGTGCGGTTCGAAGGCATTGCGCGCCAGCACCGTGGCACCGGGGGGCAGCACACGCACCGACTGGCGGTGGGCGCTGGGGGCGGCAAACGGGCCGTCCAGGTGGTCCAGCAGCGGGTCGGTGGCGGCGTGTTCGGTGGGTTCGACGCGGATGGTGCCGGCCTCCAGCCCCTGGGGGTGGGGCCACACCTCGCCGCCCAGCGCGTGGGCCAGCAACTGGTGGCCGTAGCAAATGCCCAGCACGGGCACGCCTCGGGCCACCAGCTCGGCCAGCCAGGCGGCGGTGGTTTCGCTCCAGGGTTCGCGGTCGGTGACCATGGCGTGTGAGCCGGTCACCACCACGCCCATGCGGCGTTGCACCACCGTGTCGGGGGCTGGCAGGGGGGTGGGTGGGGTGGGGTGGTGGGGGCTGCCACTGGGTTCGGGCACCGTGGGGCCCAAGTGCACGGGGCGTGGGTCGGCCACCTCAATGTGGACTGGGGCGTCTTCCGCTTGCAGGCCCTGGGCGATCCAGTGTTCGAAGTCGCCCAGGCGGGTGCTCAGTTCGGGCAGGGTGTCGCCCAACTTGACGATGAGGATGGGGGTGGTGGTGGCGGACGCGGTGGCGGTGGACATGTCAGGGGGCAAAAATCGGGGGCTGTGTGGCCATCAGGGGGTATTGGGTTGGGTGGGGTGGGTGGGGGTTGGCGTGTCATCGGCATTGACCGATGGGGGCGGGTGCAGCAGCCACTGGCGGGCGTCGTCGGGCAGGTGCAGGCTGCAGTCTGCCAGAGAGCCGGGCAGCAGACCAGCCTCGTAGAGCAGGTGCAGGCGGGCGGTTTCCTGGGCCACACCCAGCAGCTCTGCAGCGGCGTGCCAACGGCGCTGGGCCATGGCATCCACCTGGGCGGTGATGGCGCCCACCACGTTCTCGGGCAGTTCCCAGCGAGCGGCCACGCGGTGCGAGAGGATGGTGGCGGCGTTCGACACGTCTTGCGCGGCGTGGTTGTCGTCGCCGAGCACGCTGTCTTCGCCCACGGGCACGCTGCGGGGGCCCAGGCCGTGGGTGTCTGGCTTGCTCAGGTGGGCCACCCGATCGGCCATGCGCAGGCTCACCAGCAGTCCCACGTTCAGGGCCAGGCCGGCCAGGAAGGCTTCAAACGGATCCACCCCGCGCGCAGTGGCCAGGGCCTTGCTGGCGTTGGCACAGGCCTCACCCAGCTGCCACACTCGGCTGGCACCCAAGCGGGTCAGGGCACCGGCATCGGGGCCCAGCACGGGCCGAAAAGCGACGCGCGCAATCAGCAGCCGCAGCCCATGGCTGCCCAGCAGGCGCACGGCTTCTTCGGTCTGGGTGACGGGGGTGCTGCGCTGGTGCAGGGCACTGTTGGCCTCCTTCAGTGCCTCGGACAGCAGGGTCACGTCCTGCTCGATCTGCTGTGCCAAGTCGTGGGCGGAACTGTGTTCGTCGCGCAGGCTCTTGAGCAAACCGGGCAACACGGTGGGTACGCGGGGCACCCAATCGGCGGCGCGGTTGGTGTCCAGGCTCATGCGTTCGACGATGTCGGCCAGCGTGTCCAGCGTCAGGCCATGGGTGTTGCTGGGCTCGTCGAGGCCAAACACCCAGTGCAGGCTGGCGGTTTGGGCATTGAATTCGGTGAAGGTGCTCGCCGGGGGGGGGGCTTCGGGCGAAGGGGGGAGGGTCGACTGGGCCGGTGAAGGTGCCGTTGAAGGGGTGACTTCAGGCGCGACTGTCCACGCGGTCTGGCCTGGTGGCGGGGCGGTGGGGCGGGTGGTCAAGGGCGCTTGGACCGGTGCAGGTGTCAGCCACTTTTTGATCCAGTTGAACATGGTGTGTGCTCCTTGCGGCGGGGGTCAGAGGGAGGCGCTCCAGCGGTCATCCCACGGGGGGGCGCCGCTGGCGGGGTCAAGGCCTTGCAGTTGCCGACGGTCGCGTTTGGTGGGGCGACCTTGGGTAAGCGCATGGGCGGGCTCGGGGGCCAGGCGGCGCTGCTCGGCAGCCAGGGCACGGGCCGCCAGGCTGTCGGCGGTTTCTTCGTACAGGGCTTGCGCCACGGGGGCGGGGCCGCGCATGGCGCTCAGCTCCAGCACGCGCACGGTGCGCACCACCGGCCCGCTGCGCAGGGTCACCATGTCGCCGGGCTTGACCTCGCGCGAGGCCTTGGCCTCTTGGCCATTGACCTGCACCCGGCCCTTGTGCAGGTCGTCGGTGGCCAAGGACCGGGTCTTGAAGAACCGGGCGGCCCACAGCCATTTGTCAATGCGGAGTTTGTCCATGCGTTGGCTCGGGTTGGTGGCGGGTGGGGGCGTGGCCCCCGGCAGGGGCCAGCCCATGCACAGTATGCCTTGCCCACAGGTTCTAAACTCGGGCCAGTGCGCGCCACGCCGCCGTTGTTGCTTACCCACACCCTCAGCCCCATTTTTGCCATGCCTACCCCCACTTCTGCCGCCCTGGCACCCTTTGTCATCCAGTTGGACCAGTCCCGGCAAACCGTGGCCATCGACTTGGGGGAGCGCAGTTACGACATCGCCATCGGGCCTGGGCTGCTGGGCCGGGCTGGCACCTACGCGGGCTGCCCGCGCGCCACACGCGCCCTCATCGTCAGCAACACCACGGTGGCGCCGTTGTATGCCGCTGCACTGCAGGCGGCCATTGCCCCGCTGTACCAGCAAGTGGATGTGCTGGCCCTGCCCGATGGCGAGCAGTACAAAGACGGTGCCACCCTCAACCTGATTTACGACCAGCTGCTGGGCAGCGCGGCCGACCGCAAAACCGTGCTCTACGCCCTGGGCGGCGGCGTGGTGGGCGACATGACGGGCTTTGCCGCCGCCTGCTACATGCGCGGCGTGCCCTTCGTGCAGGTGCCCACCACCTTGCTCGCGCAGGTGGACAGCAGCGTGGGTGGCAAAACCGCCATCAACCACCCATTGGGCAAAAACATGATCGGCGCCTTCTACCAGCCGCAGCTGGTGGTGGCCGATCTGGACACCCTCAATACCCTGCCTGAGCGCGAGCTGAGCGCGGGCCTGGCCGAAATCATCAAGTACGGCCCCATTGCCGACATGGCGTTTTTTGACTGGATAGAGGCCAACATCGCCGGGCTGCGCCAGCGTGACCCCACCCTGCTGGCCACCGCCGTGCGCCGCAGCTGCGAAATCAAGGCCTGGGTGGTGGGGCAAGACGAGAAGGAAAGCGGCCTGCGCGCCATCCTCAACTTCGGCCACACCTTTGGCCACGCCATTGAGGCCGGGCTGGGCTACGGCGAGTGGCTGCACGGCGAGGGTGTGGGCTGCGGCATGGTCATGGCCGCCCACCTCAGCCAGCGCCTGGGCCACGTGGATACCGCCTTTGTGCAGCGCCTGACGCGCCTGGTGCAGGCCGCTGGCTTGCCCACCGTGGCCCCCGACCTGGGCGCAGAGCGCTACCTAGCGCTGATGCGCGTGGACAAAAAGAGCGAGGGCGGCGACATCAAGTTCGTGCTGATTGGCGATGCGCCGTTGGACCAAGGCGGCCACGGCCCCGGCACCACGCGCATGAAGGGTGCGCCCGAAGCGGTGGTGCGGGAAGTGATTGCGGCGTGTGTGAAATTTCTTTGATTTTATATAGCTGAAACCACAATTGAGATAAGCGTTGGGTGCCAATTTCATTCAATAATTTTGCTGCATGACTGAATCCTGGTACGACCGCCACGTGCTTCCCCGCCTGATTGACTGGGCGTGTGGCGTGCCGCTGTTCACGCGCCAACGTCAGCTCATCATTCCCCGCGCCCACGGCCGGGTGCTGGAGGTGGGGCTGGGCACTGGCCGCAACTTGCCGCACTACGACCCGCAGCGCGTGCAACAGGTGGTGGGGGTGGACCCGGCGCTGGCCCTGCACCCGCTGGCGGCACGGCGCGTCAAAGCCTCGGGCCTGGACGTGACCCTGATGGGCCTGAGCGCCGAGCTGCTGCCCGCCGAAGACGCCAGCTTTGACACCGTGGTCAGCACCTACACGCTGTGCAGCATTCCCGACCCGGTGGCGGCCCTGCGCGAAATGCGCCGGGTGCTCAAGCCCGGCGGCAAGCTGCTGTTTTCTGAGCACGGGCGCGCGCCCGATGCCGCTGTGGCCCGCTGGCAAACCCGGCTGCAGCCCTACTGGAAGCCCCTGGCCGGTGGCTGCCACCTGGACCGCGACATGCCCGCCCTGTTGGCCGAAGCGGGCTTTGCCTGTGACGGCGGGCAACAGGGCTACTTGTGGGGCCCACGCGTGGTGTCTTACCACTACTGGGGTGAGGCGGTGGTGGCTTAGGGCGCTGGTCTCCGCCACTGCGCCAGAAGGCGCGGTGCGGGTGCCTCAATGGTGGCGGGCCAGCAGGGTCCAGGCCTGGGTGAGGCGGTGGGCCAGATCTGGCGGGCGGTGCACCAGCGCATAGCCCTGGCGGCCGAACAGCAGGGGCAGGTAGTCGTTGGCGGCGCGGTCGATGGTCACGCAAAACGGGGTGATGCCCGCTGCCCTGGCCTCGTGGATGGCCTGGCGGGTGTCCTCCAGGCCGTAGCGGCCTTCGTACTGGTCCATGTCGTTGGGTTTGCCGTCGGTCAGCAGCATCAGCAGGCGGCGGCGCTGCGGGCTGTGCGCCAGCCCAGCGGTGGCGTGGCGCACGGCCGCACCCATGCGGGTGTAAAAGCCCGGCCGGATGGCGCCCACTCGGGCGCGGGCGGCTTCGTTCCAGGGCTCGTCCATGCCTTTGAGTTGTTGCAGCCGCACATGCTGGCGCCGCACCGAGCTGAAGCCCCACATGGCAAACGGGTCGCCCACGGCGTGCAGCGCCTCGCCAAACACGTAGAGCGCATCGCGGATCACGTCGATCACGCGCAGTTCGTTGTTGGCGTAGGCGTCGGTGGATTGCGACAGGTCGGCCAGCAGCCAGGTGGCCAGGCTGCGCTCGCCGGGCACCCGCCGGGTGTACACGGCCGGGGTGGCGCTGCGCCGGGCATGGGGGCCCTGGCCGTCGGCTTGCAGGCGGATCCAGGCGTCCAGGTCGATGTCGTCGCCGTGCTCCTGCCCGCGCACCAGTTGGGGCGCG
This sequence comes from uncultured Hydrogenophaga sp., assembly GCA_964396895.1. Lineage (GTDB taxonomy): Bacteria > Pseudomonadota > Gammaproteobacteria > Burkholderiales > Burkholderiaceae_C > UBA2334. The sequence continues at coordinate 125,311 of CAYNGJ010000005.1, forward strand.
TGGCGCAGCACTTCCATGCGGCGGCGCACCTGGCGGGCGGTTTGGCGCAGCTCGGCGGTGGGCATGTAGGCCACACCCTGGCGGGCGCGCATTTCTTGCACCAGGCAGTGATTGGGCACCAGCAGGCGTTTTCGGAAATCCCATTCGGGGAACTTTTGACCCTCGCCCAGTGGGGTGTCGTCGGCGCTGCTGCTGGGCAGGTCCAGGTCGAACTTGACTCTGGCCGCCAGGGTCTGGCCGTCGGGGGCCACCGACAGCACGTCCATGTCGTTGGCGGCGGGCAGGGCGTGGCCGTCGTCTTCGTCGTCGGTGCTGCGGTTGACGCGCACCATTTCGCTCCAGGACATCAGGGCCTCGGCGCGGAACGGCAGCACCATGGGGTTGCCGTTCTTGTCCAGTGCCGCCGCCTGGGCGCGGCGCCGCTGCGCATCCTGGGTGCCGGGGCGGCGTTGGGGGTCGGTGGGGGGTGGGCGATCGCCTTGCGTTGACGTCAGGACATCGGCCACGGTGCTGCACTGCGTCCACAGCCACACGGGGGCCACCTCGTTGGCCAGCCAGTGGTCGGGGCCGGGCGGGTGGCCTCGCAGGGCCGACACCACCGCCGCTTCGGCCTGGGCGGCTCGGCCTTTGAGGGTGTGGCTGGCGGGGCGTTGGGCCAGGTGCAGGGCGCACAGCGCCTCGTAGCGCGGGCGAAAACCCGGAAACACTGCCAGCGCGCGCTGCGTGGCACGCAGGTTGCCCGCCATCCAGGGGTCACCGTGGGTCCAGTGGGCCGACAGCAGGGCCAGCCACAGGTACAGGTCGCGGTTGAGTACCGGCTCGTTGAACACGGCCACGCTGGGGGGCAGTGACAGCACGTCGGGCTCCAGGCTGGGCAGCGCGGCCCGGTCGCCGCTGCCTGCCAGGCGGTGCAACCAATGGCGGGGGCCGGTGGTGGCCCGCATGCTGGCCTCGGCCACCCGCACCTGAGGGGCGCCACCGGCGGCCCGGAACATCAGCCCGACCGCTTTTTGCATGTCGGACAGCTGCACGGCGGCGGCCGCGTTGGACGGCGGAGTCCACCGCGTGAGGGCCACGTGCCACCAGCGGCCCACCATTTCTTCCATCAGTGCTTCTCCTGTTGTGCTTCGCGGCGTTGCCTGAGGGTTTCGCGCAGGGCCGCTTCGCCAATTTGCCATTGCAAGGTGGGCTCGCGGTGCTGGGCGGACTGGGTGGCGTCGCAGGCGTTGAGGCACTGGCCACACTGCACACACGAGAACATGCGCCGCTTGACCGTGCGCGGCTTCAGGCGCATGGGGCACACGCTTTCGCAGGCGCTGCCCAGAGCGGTGGCGGTCGGGGCCGCTGTGGCGCAGCTGTGCTCGGACTGGCAGGTTTTGCAGTCCCGGGCGCGCGGGCGGTCGAAGGCCACCACCATGCCCCGTGGGTTGGCCATCCAGGCCAGGCTCTGAAAGAGGCCCACCGCGCAGCCGAAGCGGCAGAACAGGTGGCGTGCAAAGGCAAATTCGGCTGCAAAAACGGCGGTGCCGATGGCGAGAAAGCGAAACTGGTTGGGTGTGAGCGTGCCGGCCACCAAGTTGCCCCAGATGACGTCAGGGGGCAGCAAATAAGTGAGCAGGGTGATGGCCCAGACAAAGCCACCCAGCACACAACTCACGGCAAACAGGGGCCACCAGCCGGGTTGGGGTGTGGTGCCGAGGCGCGGGGTGGGCGCGGCGTCCCACAGGCTGAGCTTGCCGCAGGCGCGGTGCAGCAGGTGGTTGATGCCCTCGACCATCGAAAAATGCGGGCACAACCAGCCACAGTACAGGCGCCCGTAGCGGTAGGCCACACCTAGGAAGACCGCGACCAGCGCCAGAACGGGCAGCAGCGCGCGCCAGACGAAGTTCCACCCGGCTTGGGTGGCGCTGATGTGGCCAGCCACGAGGTCGTCAATGCCCAGGGTCCAGCGGTGACCCAGCAGCCACAGCTGGGCCTCGTAGAGGTCAAAGCGCAGCAGGTTGAGGGCGGGTGCCACCAGAAACAGCCCGAAGAACCCCATTTGGGTGCGCCGCCGCCAGACTTGCAGCCGAGCCGTGCGGCGCGCGGTTGCTCCGGTGTCGGTGGCTGTGTGGGAGGTGGTGGCGGTGGCCTCGGGGTGCATGGCGGCAATGCCAGCGGGCCCACCAGGGGCCCGGGCGGTGTCAGTGGTCGTCGCCCACCAGGGCGCGAACCACTTCGAACAAGGCGTCGGCGGTGCCGGGGTCGTCGGTCAGCGCATTGACGATGGCCACGCGGCAAGACAGCAACATCGGCAGGCCGGAGCGGATGAGCCGCGCCGCGGCCACCAGCAAGCGGGTGCTGGCGGTTTCTTCGAGGTCGTGTTCCGTGAGGCCCCGCAGCGCGTGGGCCAAACGAACCAGTTGCTCGGATTGGTGGGGGTTCAAGCCGCTTTCGGTTTGAACAATGCGTTGTTCGATGGCGGCGGTGGGGTAGCCCAGGTCCACGGCCAAAAAACGCTGCCGGGTGCTGGGCTTGAGCCCTTTGAGCAGGTTCTGGTAACCGGGGTTGTAGGACATGACCAGCATGAAGCCGGGCGGGGCCACGAGTTCCTCGCCGGTGCGTTCAATGGGCAGTGTGCGTCGGTCGTCGGCCAAAGGGTGCAGCACCACCGTGGTGTCTTTGCGGGCCTCGACCACCTCGTCAAGGTAGCAGATGGCGCCGGTGCGCACCGCCCTGGCCAGGGGGCCGTCTGACCACACCGTGTTGCCTTGACCGATCAGGAAGCGGCCCACCAAGTCGGCGGCGCTCAGGTCGTCGTGGCAGGAGACGGTGATGAGCGGGCGGCCCAGGCGGGCCGCCATGTGTTCCACCAACCGTGTCTTGCCGCACCCCGTCGGGCCCTTGATCAGCAGCGGCAGCTGCTGGAGCCATGCATGGTTGAACACCGTGCACTCGTGGCCCTGTTCGGCGTAGAAGGGGGCGTTCCCGGATGAGGCCTCGGCCACGGGTGCCGAGGCTTCATCGTTGGCGCGCAAAGCGGTGACAGACATGGTGGTGTTCCGTGACTCAGGCACTTTGAGCACGCAGGCCTGACTGGCTGCCACGTTCAGCGGCGGGTGTGCCCCCGATGAAGAAGCTGTACAGGTAGGCCATCAGTCCGAGCAGGAAGCTCACGCCACCCGCCATGCGGATCCAGTAGAAGAAACGCAGCTGGTCTTGCGTGTCCATGAACGACATGGCGCCGGTCGTGGGCATGCGTTGCAGCCACACCTGCAGGATGCCTGCGCCGGTCAGGGCCAGTGCCATGACCCCCATGCCGATGGTCATGAGCCAGAAGCTCCACATCTCGGTGTTCTGGGCAGACTGGCTGTTGGCGATGCGACCGCGCAGCATGGGCATGGCGTAGCTGATGATGGCCAGCACCACCATCACGTAGGCGCCGTAAAACGCCAGGTGACCGTGGGCGGCCGTGACCTGGCTGCCGTGGGTGTAGTAGTTCACAGGACTCAGGGTGTGGATGAAGCCCCACACACCAGCGCCCAGGAAGGCGGTGACCGAGCAGCCCACGGCCCACAGCAGGGCGGCCTGGTTGGGGTGCTCACGGCGGCGTTGCTGCACCATGTTGAAGGCGAACACCGTCATCATGAAGAAGGGGATGGGTTCCATGGCGGAGAACACAGAACCGATCCACAGCCAGTAACCGGGCATGCCGATGAAGAAGAAGTGGTGACCAGTGCCCAGGATGCCGGTGATCAGCGCCATGGCGATGATGACGTACAACCACTTGTCGATGACCTCACGGTCCACGCCGGTGGTTTTGATGAGCACGAAGGCCAACAATGCACCCATGATCAGTTCCCAGGTGCCTTCCACCCACAGGTGAACCACGAACCACCAGTACATCTTGTCGCGCACCAGGTTGTGGGGGTTAACGAAGCTGAACAGGAACAACAGCGCCAGACCCCACAGACCGATCAGCAACACTGTGCTGATGCTGGTCTTGCGGCCCTTGAGCACGGTCATGGTGATGTTGAACAGGAAGCCCAGCATCACCACCACGATGCCGACTTTGGTGGGCAAAGGTTGCTCGAGGAACTCACGGCCCATGGTCATGAGCAGGTCGTTGCCGGTCAGCTCAGCCAACTTGGCATAGGGCACTGCCAGGTAGCCGACGATGGTCAATGCGCCAGCGACCAGGAAGGTCCAGAACAAAATCAGGGTGTTGATTCCACTCTCCAAGTGAGCCAGTTTCCGTTTCAAATCTGAGCCACCGATTTGCCGGTTAGTTGGCGGACTGGATTGTGGATAAGTCTACATTTGAGGGTACTCCTGGGTTGGTTTTCGATCGGGGTGTTTTGGATCGTTGCTGGGTCTGAGCCTGTGTGCTGGAGTGCTTGAACCGCCAGCTTTCATTGCCGGTCTCCACGATGTGGCAGTGGTGGGTCAGCCGGTCCAACAGCGCCGTGGTCATCTTCTCGTCGCCAAACACACGGCTCCACTCCGAGAAACTCAGGTTGGTCGTGATCACCACACTGGTGCGCTCGTAGAGCTTGGACAGCAGGTGAAACAACAGTGCTCCACCCGATTGGGTGAACGGCAGATAGCCCATCTCATCCAGCACAACGAGATCCACGTACATCAGCCGAAAGGCCAACTGCCCCTGCTTGCCTTGGGCCTTCTCTTGCTCCAGCGCATTGACCAGTTCCACCGTGGAGAAGAACCGCACCCGTTTACCGTGGTGACGAATGGCCTGTACACCCAGGCTCGTGGCCAGATGCGTTTTGCCCGTACCCGGCCCACCGATGAGCACCACGTTGTGGGCAGATTCCACGAACTTGAGCTGATGCAACTCACGCACCAGTCCTTCATCGACACTGGCCTGTCCAAAATCGAATCCGGCCAGATCACGGTGCGAAGGAAACCGTGCCACCCGCATCTGGTACGCCATGGAACGCACCTCCCGCTGCGCGGCCTCGGCCTTGAGCAATTGGTGGAGCACGGCCTCATGGTCGAGTGCCTTCATTCGTGCCGTACCCAACACCTCCGGCCAGGCACTGGCCATGCCATGAAGGCTCAAGGCCTTGAGTGCAGAGACGATGTCGCTCATGCCATCACCCCCGTCCTGCGCAGCCCGTCATAGCGGGCGGTGTTGGCCACGGGAGGCGTTTGCAGCTTCAACGGTGTGTCGATGGCCGCCACCACTACCGGGGCCTCCTTGAGGCGCGACAGCGTATTGAGCACATGCTCGCCACTGACCCGCCCAGCCTGCAAGGCCAACTCCACGGCCACCACCACAGCCTCCACCCCATGCAGTGGAACGGCGCTCAGAATCTGCGCCATGACGCGGTCACCACCCGGGTGCTTGAGCAACTGACGCTGCAATTCCTGCAAGGGCGCTGGCATCTCCTTGAATGGGGCGCCGTTGCGCAAGGCGCCGGGCTTTCGGTCCAGCAAGCCGATGTAGTGCTGCCAGTCGTAAAAAGTCTGATCCCGATCAAAGCTGCGTGGTAACTCGATGGCCGCCCCACCAGGGCCGATGAGGCGCAGCTTGCCCGCATAGGCGCGCAGACTCACCACAGCGTTGACCCATTCGCAGGGCACGCTGTAGCGGTTGCGCTGGAAGTGAATCAGTGCGGTGGTCGTGACACGCACGGGCTGCTCCACATACCCGTCAAAGGGTTTGGGTAGGGCCATGAGGTGGCCTCGCTCCTGCTCCCAGACATCTGCCACGGTCAATTCACCCCACTCGGGATGAGGCAGTTCCTGCCAACTGTCCACACACACCTGACGCAACCAGGTGTTGAGTTCGTCCAGTGACGCCCATCGCCGCTCGGCGGCTTCGCGCCAGATGTGGCGGCGCCTGTCCTGGACGTTCTTCTCCACCTGACCTTTCTCCCAGCCGCTGGCGACGTTACAGAAATCGGCCTCGAAGAGGTAGTGGCCGGTCATGGCGTGGAATCGGGCGTTGACGTTGCGTGCCTTGCCTTTGCCGACTTTGTCCACTGCGGTCTTCATGTTGTCGTAGATGCCGCGTCTGGGTACGCCGCCAAATACTGCAAAGGCGCGGGCATGGGCGTCAAAGAGCATTTCGTGGGCTTGGGCGTAATACGCGACCAGCACATACGCTCGGCTGGCAGCGAGCTTGACGTGGGCGACCTCAAGGCGCTTGTGCAGGCCGCCAATGACCAGATATTCGGTGCTCCAGTCAAACTGGAAGGCTTCACCGGGCTCGAATGTGAGGGGAACGAAGCCCGTCCCCTTGGGGCTCTGGCCTTGCTCTTCTTTCCATTGACGACAGAAGGTGTAGACCTGTGTCTTGCCTCCGCTGTAGCCCATGGCCCGGATGGCCTGGTAGTGGGCATCGATGGTGCGTCTATCCCGCCGGGTGCGGTGTGTATCGGTCTTGAGCCACTGCTTCAACTGCTCTTTGTACGGATCGAGCAATCCCGGCACGCTTTGTCGTTTGGCATACCGTGGCTCGGCCATCTCGGGCTGGTCTAGGTATTTCTTGGCGGTGTTTCGGGAGATGTTGAGCCGTCTGGCTGCCTCCCGCACAGATACGTTGTCGCGTAGCACCAGGCGACGCAATTTGCTGAGGGTTCCCACGTTGATCACTCCTGTTTACCCCTGCCCAAAAATTCAGCAGGGTATATGGATAACGTGGCTCAGATTTGGATTGAAATTCCCCTAAAACTGGCTCACTTGGAGAGTGGAATCAACACGGTGCACCACTGAATGGCATAGAACCATCCAAATTCACGGTTGGCATTGACTGTCAAAGTAGCACATGGTCAGTTCGCTTGGTGGCGCGCCACCATGCCGCCAAGCGGGCTGAGGACATTGACAGTGAGGGTTTGGTCAAAGCACCGAAGGTGCAAATCGCCACCCAGGCGGCCACCACGCTGGATCTGTTGGGGCAGTGGCGCATCAGCAAAGACCTGCGGCTCAATGTGGGGCTGGTCAATCTGGCCAACCGCAAGTACTGGATGTGGTCGGATGTGCGTGGGCTGGACACTTCCACGAAGGTCGCAGATGCCTACACCCAAACGGGTCGACATCTGAATGCATCATTGGTGTGGGATTTCTGACCGTCCTCAGAGGCTTGGCAACTGCGGCTTCAGCCGCAGGCTATAAACGGCGGTATGCCCCAACCCCCCATCCCTTCGATGGCACCCGCCGCATTGAACCCCCTGGCCGCATATCCAGCCCTCACTCGTGGCCGCCGCTTTACCGAAGCCCCAGCCCCCACCCGCAGCGATTTCCAACGCGACCGCGACCGCATCGTGCACAGCACGGCATTTCGCCGGCTGGTGTACAAAACCCAGGTGTTTCTGAACCACGAGGGCGACCTGTTCCGCACCCGCCTCACCCACAGCCTGGAGGTGGCGCAGCTGGGCCGCAGCATCGCCCGCAGTCTGGGCCTGAACGAAGACCTGGTGGAGGCCATTGCGCTGGCGCACGACCTGGGCCACACCCCCTTTGGGCACGCCGGACAGGACGCGCTGCACGACTGCATGCGCGACCACGGCGGGTTCGAGCACAACCTGCAAAGCCTGCGCGTGGTCGATGTGCTGGAAGAGCGCTACCCAGCGTTCGACGGACTGAACCTGTGTTTTGAGACGCGCGAGGGCATCCTCAAGCACTGCTCGCGCGCCAACGCTCAGGCGCTGGAAGCCATGGAGCCCCATGGTGTGGGGCACCGCTTCTTGGTGGGCGGCTCACCCTCGCTGGAGGCGCAGCTGTGCAACTTGGCCGACGAAATTGCCTACAACGCCCACGATGTGGACGACGGCGTGCGCTCCGGCCTCATCACGCTGGAGCAGGTGGCCACTGTTCCCCTGTTTGATGGTTTCATGCGGTTGGCCTTGCAGGCGCACCCCCAACTCAATGGGCGCCGCCTGTTGTTCGAGTCCATCCGCCTCATGCTCAGCGCGCAGGTGTACGACGTGATCGACGCCACCCGCGCGGCCATTGCAGATTCGGGCCTGGACACGTACCAGGGGGTGCGCCAAGCCGGGGTACTGGTGCGCTTCACACCCGAGATGCGTGCCGCGTCCGGGGTATTGAAGCAGTTCCTGCTGCACAACCTCTACCGCCATCCCCAGGTGGTGGCCACCATGGACGGCGCCCGCCGGGTGGTGCAGGAGCTGTTTGCGCTCTACGTGGCCGAGCCACCCCCTGCACTGACCCGCCGAGACGGCGACAGTCCGGCACGCGCCGTGGCCGACTACATTGCGGGCATGACCGACCGCTACGCCATTTCGGCGCACCAGCAGCTCAGTGGACAATCGCTGTTTGACTGACTTGGCCCAGGGGCTGTGGCGGTGCATGATGTTCAACGGTGAAGTCGAAGGGGTGGACAGACGATGGGCTTTTTGCAACAGCTCAAACAGCAAGCGCAAGCCGTTCAGGCGGAGCAAGGCCTGCAGGTGCGACACCTCGACGCCCACGTCGACGCCACCGAGCAGGCCTGCCAGCTGCTGTGGCAGTACCTGTCCGAACTGGCCACCCAGCTCAACGTCATTCAACCGGCGGCCCAGTCACTGTCGCTGGACGGTAAAAGCGCTTGGCCCGACATGAAGCTGGCTGATTTTCGCTTCGACGCCCGCCAAAAGCTGCTGCGCCAGCGCGAGGTGATGAACCATGTGGCCCTGGGTTGGCGGCAGCTGCCCCGCGTGGATACCTCGGCGCGTGGCCGGGTGGCGGTGAACTTCCCGCCCGAGTTGGAGCGGGTGGAGTGCCGGTTGCGGGCCGGGCAGGTCCGGCACGAGCGCTTGGAGCAGCGCCACCCCGACACGCACAAGCTGGTGTCGGTGGTGTTTGAGCACGACCTGGCAACCCGTGCCAGCGTGGTGTTCACCCCTGACCACGACCAAGCGGTGTTCACCGTGCGCCTGGTGTGCGTGCGGGACTGGCACACCCAGAACCTCAGCATGCCCGCTGCGGCCATCACCACCGAGTGCCTGGATGAGCTGGCCAAAGCCATCGTGGGTCAACCAAATGTGTTTGGCTGAGCGGCCGCAGGCCAGCGACTTCGCCACACCACCCTCAGTCCCCTGCACACCCATGGCCCGCCAACCCCGACTCAGCCTGACCGACCAGTTGCACCATGTGCTGTGGCGTGGTCACCACCACCAGCCGGTGTGGGTGGATGAGGTCGATCGGGAGTTGTTGGCCCAACTCTTGACCGATCTGGCCGCCGACCACGGTGTGTCCTTGCACGCCTGGGTCCTCATGCCCGACCACATTCATCTGCTGCTCACCCCACTGCGCGAGGGTGCGCTCAGCGCGTTCATGCAGGCCGTGGGGCGGCGCTATGTGCAGGCCTTCAACCGCCGCCATGGCCGCCGGGGCACGCTGTGGGAAGGGCGATACCGCTCCACCGTGCTGGAGCCGGAGCCGTGGTTGCTGCGCGCCATGGTGTGGATGGACAGCCATCCTTGGCGCACGGGCCTGGCCCCCCAGACAGGGGCACACCCCTGGACCACGGCGGCCCATTACCTGGGATTGCGCACCCTGACTGGGTTGACGGTGCCGCCCCAATTCTGGGCGCTGGGCAACACGCCTTTTGCCCGCGAGGCCGCGTACCGCACCTTGCTGGAGCAGGGCTGCGACGCCGCCAGCACCCGGGCACTGGCCGACGCAGCCCTCCACGGTTGGGTGCTGGGGTCGGCGCCGTTTGTGGCCCAGTTACAGGCAGAGTCGCCCCGTCGGCTGGAAAAGGCCAAACCAGGCCGTCCACCCCGTGCGGCGAGTGGCGAGGAAGTAAAAAATGAATAAAAAATGCATCTATCGCTTTATTTATATTGTATGTTTGCTATCATAATTGATATGTCCCCAAATAATAAAGAATTTGTAACTCCATTCTTTAAATGGGTCCTGACCCTATTTAAATTGCTTGGCATGCTTGCTGCAATGCAATATGCTCCTGGCTTCCCGCGAACCATTTTGAGGAGATTGGCATGACCAACCCCACACCCATTGAGCAGATGCAGCAACAAGGCCTGTACGACCCCGCCAACGAACACGACGCTTGTGGCGTGGGTTTTGTGGCCCACATCAAAGGTGACAAGTCGCACGCCATCGTGGCGCAGGCGCTCAAAATCCTCGAAAACCTGGACCACCGGGGCGCTGTGGGCGCGGACGCGCTCATGGGCGACGGCGCGGGCATCCTCATCCAATTGCCCGACGCGCTTTACCGCGACGACATGGCCCAAAAGGGTGTGACCCTGCCGCCCGTGGGTGAGTACGGCGTGGGCATGATGTTCCTGCCCAAAGAGCACGCTTCCCGGCTGGCTTGCGAGCAGGAAATGGAGCGCGCCATCAAGGCCGAGGGCCAGGTGCTGCTGGGCTGGCGCGACGTGCCGGTCAACCTCGACATGCCCATGTCGCCGCGCGTGCGGGCCAAAGAGCCTGTCATCCGCCAAGTGTTCATTGGCCGCGGCAACGACGTCATCGTGCAAGATGCGCTGGAGCGCAAGCTCTACGTCATCCGCAAGACCTGCAGCAAGGCCATCTCGGCGCTGGGCCTGACCCACAGCAAAGAGTATTACGTGCCCAGCATGAGCAGCCGCACCATCATTTACAAAGGCCTGCTGCTGGCCGACCAGGTGGGTACCTATTTCCTGGACCTGGCGGACGAGCGCTGCACCTCGGCCCTGGGCCTGGTGCACCAGCGTTTTTCCACCAACACCTTCCCCGAGTGGCCGCTGGCCCACCCCTATCGCTACGTGGCGCACAACGGTGAAATCAACACCGTCAAGGGCAACTTCAACTGGATGAAGGCGCGCGAAGGCGTGATGTCGTCCCCCGTGCTGGGCGACGACCTGAAAAAGCTCTACCCCATCAGCTTTGCCAGCCAGTCCGACACCGCCACCTTCGACAACTGCCTGGAACTGATGACCATGGCGGGCTACCCGCTGGCCCAGGCCGTGATGATGATGATCCCCGAGCCGTGGGAACAGCACACCATGATGGACGCGCGTCGCAAAGCGTTCTACGAGTACCACGCCGCCATGATGGAGCCATGGGACGGCCCCGCGTCCATCGTGTTCACCGATGGCCGCCAGATCGGTGCCACCCTGGACCGCAACGGCCTGCGCCCCTCGCGCTACTGCATCACCGATGACGACATGGTCATCATGGGCTCCGAGTCGGGCGTGCTGCCTGTGCCCGAGGCCAAAATTGTGCGCAAGTGGCGCCTGCAGCCCGGCAAGATGTTCCTCATCGACCTGGAGCAGGGCCGCATGATCGACGACGAGGAGCTCAAGGCCAACCTCGCCGCCAGCAAGCCTTACAAGCAGTGGATCGAGAACCTGCGCATCAAGATCGACGACGTGGAAGGCCCCGCCACCGTGGCCGTGCCCGAGAGCAATGTGTCGCTGCTGGACCGCCAGCAGGCCTTTGGCACCACGCAAGAAGACATCAAGTTCCTGCTGGCCCCCATGGCGCAGGCCGGGGAAGAGGCCATTGGCTCCATGGGCAACGACAGCCCGCTGGCGGTGTTGTCCAGCAAAAACAAGCCGCTGTACAACTATTTCAAGCAGCTGTTTGCGCAGGTGACCAACCCGCCCATCGACCCCATCCGCGAAGCCATCGTGATGTCGCTGGTGAGTTTCATCGGTCCCAAGCCCAACCTGCTGGACATCAACCAGGTGAACCCGCCCATGCGCCTGGAGGTGAGTCAGCCCGTGCTGGACTTTGCCGACATGGCCAAGCTGCGCGACATTGCCAAGTTCACACAGGGCAAGTTCAACAGCCACACGCTGGACATCACCTACCCGCTGGTCTGGGGCCACGAGGGTGTGGAGGCCAAGCTGGCCTCGCTGTGCGCGGAAGCGGTGGACGCCATCAAGGGTGGCAACAACATCCTCATCGTCAGTGACCGGGCGGTCAGCCCCGCCCAGGTGGCCATTCCAGCATTGCTGGCGCTGTCTGCCATCCACCAACACCTGGTGCTGGCCGGTCTGCGCACCAGCGCCGGCCTGGTGGTCGAAACCGGCACCGCCCGCGAGGTGCACCACTTTGCTGTGCTGGCGGGTTACGGCGCGGAAGCCGTCCACCCCTACCTGGCCATGGAAACCCTGGTCACGCTGCACCAAGAGCTGCCCGGCGACCTGAGCGCCGACAAGGCCATCTACAACTACGTCAAGGCGGTGGGCAAGGGCTTGTCCAAGATCATGTCCAAGATGGGCGTGAGCACTTACATGAGCTACTGCGGTGCCCAGTTGTTTGAAGCCATCGGCATCAACAGCGACACCGTGGCCAAGTACTTCACCGGCACACCTTCCAAGGTGGAAGGCATTGGCGTGTTCGAGATGGCCGAAGAGGCCATCCGCATGCACAAAGCCGCCTTCGGCAACGACCCCGTGTTGGCCACCATGCTGGACGCCGGTGGCGAGTATGCCTGGCGCGCCCGTGGCGAAGAGCACATGTGGACGCCCGACGCCATTGCCAAGCTGCAACACAGCGCGCGTGCCAACAACTTCAACACCTACAAGGAATACGCCCAGATCATCAACGACCAGAACACCCGCCACATGACGCTGCGTGGCCTGTTCGAGTTCAAGGTCGACCCGGCCAAGGCCATTCCACTGGATGAGGTGGAGCCCGCCAAGGAAATCGTCAAGCGCTTTGCCACCGGTGCCATGTCGCTGGGCTCCATATCCACCGAGGCGCACGCCACGCTGGCCGTGGCCATGAACCGCATCGGCGGCAAGAGCAACACGGGCGAGGGCGGCGAAGACCCGCTGCGTTACCGCAACGAGCTCAAAGGCATTGCCATCAAGCAGGGCCAGACCATGTCCGACCTGCTGGGCAAAGACGTGTTCGAGGTGGACTACGCCCTGAACGAGGGTGACTCCATGCGCAGCCGCATCAAGCAGGTGGCGTCGGGCCGCTTTGGTGTGACCGCCGAGTACCTCTCCAGCGCCGACCAGGTGCAGATCAAGATGGCCCAGGGCGCCAAACCCGGTGAGGGCGGTCAGCTGCCCGGTGGCAAGGTGTCGGACTACATTGGGCGCCTGCGCCACAGCGTGCCCGGTGTGGGCCTGATTTCGCCCCCACCGCACCACGACATCTACTCCATCGAGGACTTGGCCCAGCTCATCCACGACCTGAAAAACGTGGCGCCCCACAGCTCCATCAGCGTGAAGCTGGTGTCTGAAATTGGCGTGGGCACCATCGCGGCAGGCGTGGCCAAGTGCAAGGCCGACCACCTGGTGATCGCCGGGCACGACGGTGGCACGGGTGCTTCGCCCTGGTCGTCCATCAAGCACGCAGGCAGCCCTTGGGAAATCGGATTGGCCGAAACCCAGCAGACCCTGGTGCTCAACGGCTTGCGCAGCCGCATCCGTGTGCAGACCGACGGCCAAATGAAAACCGGCCGCGACGTGGTCATAGGTGCCCTGTTGGGGGCCGACGAGTTCGGCTTTGCCACCGCGCCGCTGGTGGTCGAGGGCTGCATCATGATGCGCAAGTGCCACCTCAACACCTGCCCGGTGGGTGTGGCCACGCAAGACCCTGAACTGCGCAAAAAATTCATCGGCAAGCCCGAGCACGTCGTCAACTTCTTCTTCTTCATTGCCGAAGAAGCGCGCCAAATCATGGCGCAGCTGGGCATCCGCAAGTTCGACGACCTCATTGGCCGCGCCGACCTGCTGGACATGAAACGGGGCCTGAGCCACTGGAAGGCACAGGGCCTGGACTTCGCACGCCTGTTTGCCCTGCCCGCAGTGGACAACCACGCCCAGCGCTACCACACGGAAGAGCAGAACCACGGCTTGGACAAGAGCCTGGACAACGTGCTGATTGCCAAGAGCCGCCCGGCCATCGACAAGGGCGAGAAGGTGCGCTTCATGGAGGCCGCGCGCAACGTCAACCGCTCGGTGGGTGCCATGCTGTCCGGTGCGGTGACCAAGGTGCACCCGACCGGGCTGCCCGACGACACCATCCACATCCAGCTCGAAGGCACAGGGGGCCAGTCCTTCGGTGCGTTCTTGTGCAGCGGCATCACCCTGTACCTGATCGGTGAGGCCAATGACTACACCGGCAAGGGCCTGTCCGGTGGCCGCGTGGTGGTGCGCCCCAGCCTGGACTTCCGGGGTGTGGCCCACCAGAACATCATCGTGGGCAACACCGTCATGTACGGTGCCACCACGGGTGAGGCATTCTTCGCCGGTGTGGGCGGCGAGCGCTTTGCGGTGCGCCTCTCGGGCGCCACGGCGGTGGTCGAGGGCACGGGTGACCACGGTTGTGAGTACATGACCGGCGGCACCGTGGCCGTGCTGGGCAAAACCGGCCGCAACTTCGCGGCTGGCATGAGCGGTGGCGTGGCCTACGTGTACGACGAAGACGGCCAGTTTGCCCGCCGCTGCAACACGGCCATGGTCAGCCTGGAGAAGGTGTTGACCAGCGCCGAGCAGGAGGCCAGCTTGCCCCGCGCCGTGTGGCACCGCGACCAGACCGACGAAGTCCAGCTCAAGAAGCTGCTGGAAGACCACCTGCGCTGGACCGGCAGCCGCCGCGCCCGCGAGTTGCTGGACGACTGGGCCACCAGCCGCGCCAAGTTCGTCAAGGTGTTCCCCAATGAGTACAAGCGTGCTTTGGGCGAAATTTCCGCAAAAAAAGAGGCTGCAGCGCAATTGGATAAAGCTAAGTCTGCTACCAAATCAGATGCCGTTCCTGCGCGCTGATGCGGCGGCCCGCTGACACTTGAAGACGCACCGTCAAAGGATTTGAATCATGGGAAAAGTCACTGGCTTCATGGAATACGAGCGCATCGAGGAGGGCTACAAGCCTGTTGCCGAGCGCGTGAAGCACTACAAAGAGTTCGTGATTGGCTTGACCGACGCGCAGGCCAAGGTGCAGGGTGCCCGCTGCATGGACTGCGGCACACCGTTTTGCAACAACGGCTGCCCGGTCAACAACGTCATTCCGGACTTCAACGACCTGGTCTACCAGGGTGATTGGCAGAACGCCCTCACCGTGCTGCACAGCACCAACAACTTCCCCGAGTTCACCGGCCGCATCTGCCCCGCGCCCTGCGAGGCAGCGTGTGTGGTGAACTTCAACGGTGACGCGGTGGGCATCAAGTCCATCGAGCACGCCATCATTGACAAGGGCTGGACCGAGGGCTGGGTGCAGCCGCAGCCCGCCCGCATCAAGACCGGCAAGTCGGTGGCGGTGGTGGGTGCCGGGCCCGCAGGTCTGGCCGCCGCCCAGCAACTGGCCCGTGCCGGTCACGCGGTGACGGTGTTCGAGAAGAACGACCGCGTCGGGGGCCTGCTGCGCTACGGCATCCCCGACTTCAAAATGGAAAAGACCCACATTGACCGCCGCGTCAAGCAGATGGAGGCCGAAGGCGTGGTGTTCCGCACCGGCGTGATGGTGGGTGAGCTGCCCAAGGATGGCCCTGCCAGCAAGGTCACCAACTGGGCCAAAGAGATGGTCAGCCCCGAGCAGCTGAAGAAAGACTTCGATGCCGTGCTGCTCACCGGCGGTTCCGAACAAAGCCGTGACCTGCCCGTGCCTGGCCGTGACCTCGATGGCGTGCACTTCGCCATGGAATTCCTGCCCCAGCAAAACAAGGTCAATGCGGGCGACAAGCTCAAGGGTCAGTTGCGCGCCGATGGCAAGCACGTCATCGTCATCGGTGGCGGCGACACCGGCTCCGATTGCGTGGGCACCAGCAACCGCCACGGCGCGGTCAGCGTGACGCAGTTCGAGGTCATGCCCCAGCCCCCCGAGCAGGAAAACAAGCCCCTGGTCTGGCCCTACTGGCCCATGAAGCTGCGCACCAGCTCCAGCCATGACGAGGGCTGTGTGCGTGAGTTCGCCATTTCCACCAAGGCCTTCATTCCCGGCACGGGCAAGGACGCGGGCAAGGTCAAGGGTCTGACCACCGTGCACGTCGAGTTCAAAGACGGCAAGCTGGTCGAAATTCCTGGCTCTGAAAAGGAATACAAGGCCGACATGGTGCTGCTGGCCATGGGCTTCACCAACCCCGTGGCGACGGTGCTGGAGGCTTTTGGTGTGAACAAGGACGCGCGCGGCAATGCCAAGGCGCACACCGAGTTCGACGGTGGCTACGCCACCAACGTGCCCAAGGTGTTTGCGGCCGGTGACATCCGCCGGGGCCAGAGCCTGGTGGTGTGGGCCATCCGCGAGGGCCGCCAGGCTGCCCGTTCGGTGGACGAATTCCTGATGGGTTTTTCCGACCTGCCCCGTTGATGACCCTGTGCCAGGGCCGCTGACGGCCACGGGTGCCGTGGGTCCGGCGGGGCGTGGTGTTGCACTTCGTTACCAAGCCCCAAAGCCACTGACCAGCAGGGTCGGGGTAAACCCTTTATCATTGCCGACCGACTGAATCGCCGACCTGATAGCCTGATCTGGTCGGCGTTTTGTTTGGTGCGCCCAACCCCGTTCATGACCTTGCTCTATCCATCCACCCTCATCCAGTTTGACGACGTGACCTTCGCCTACCCCGGTGCGGTGGGGGACAGGGTCATCCTGGATCGCATGTCGTTTGCCATCCCCCGTGGCAAGGTCACCGCGTTGATGGGCGCCTCCGGTGGTGGCAAAACCACGGTGCTGCGCCTGATCGGCGGCCAGCAGGTGGCCAATGCCGGGCAGGTGCTGTTCGACGGGCAGGACGTGGGCCGCATGGGGCGCGATGCCCTGCATGCCGCCCGCCGTCGCATGGGCATGCTGTTCCAGTTTGGTGCCCTGTTCACCGACCTGAGCGTGTTCGACAACGTGGCCTTCCCGCTGCGCGAGCACAGCCGCCTGGGGGAGGCGCTGATCCGCGACATCGTGCTCATGAAGCTCAACGCCGTGGGCCTGCGTGGCGCCCGCGACCTGATGCCCAGCGAAATTTCAGGTGGCATGGCCCGCCGCGTGGCGCTGGCCCGCGCCATTGCGCTGGACCCGGAACTCATCATGTACGACGAACCCTTTGCTGGGTTGGACCCCATTTCACTGGGCACGGCGGCCCAGCTGATTCGCCGCCTGAATGACGCGCTGGGCATGACCAGTGTCATCGTGTCACACGACCTGGAAGAAACCTTTCGCATCGCCGACCAGGTCATCATCTTGGCCAACGGGCGCATCGCGGCACAGGGCACGCCCGACGAGGTGCGCCATTCCGACGACCCGCTGGTGCAGCAATTTGTGCTGGCCCAGGCCGAGGGACCTGTGCATTTCCATTACCCGGGGCCCAGTCTGGCCGACGACTTTGGTCCGGTGGGGCAGGGCCAGGGCACTGGCTCCGGGCACACCGGGGGGGCGTCATGATGGGCTTGGCTGACCTGGGCTTTGCCGTGCGCCGCCAGTTGGACCACCTGGGTGAAGCGGCCCTGCTGTTTGTGCGCCTGGTGCAACTGAGCGCTCCTGCCCTGACCAGGTTCGGGCTGGTGCGGGACCAGATGTTTTTCTTGGGCAATCTGTCGCTGGCCATCATCGGCGTGTCGGGACTGTTTGTGGGTTTTGTGCTGGGTTTGCAGGGTTACTACACCCTGCAGCGCTACGGGTCGTCCGAGGCCTTGGGGCTGTTGGTGGCGCTGAGTCTGGTGCGTGAACTGGGGCCGGTGGTCACGGCGTTGCTGTTCGCCGGGCGTGCCGGCACCGCGCTGACCGCTGAAATTGGCCTCATGAAGGCCGGGGAACAGTTGGCCGCCATGGAAATGATGGCCGTGGACCCCGTGCGCCGGGTGCTGGCACCCCGCTTTTGGGGCGGCATCATCGCCATGCCCCTGCTGGCGGCGGTGTTCAGCGCCGTGGGCGTCATGGGGGGCTGGCTGGTCGGCGTGGTCATGATCGGCGTGGACGAGGGCTCGTTCTGGAGCCAGATGCAAGGCGGTGTCGACGTGTGGCGAGACGTGGGCAATGGCGTGGTCAAGAGCGCGGTGTTTGGCGTGACCGTGACCTTTGTGGCGCTCTATCAGGGTTACATGGCCCACCCCACGCCCGAAGGCGTGTCCCGGGCGACCACGCGCACGGTGGTCATGGCCTCGTTGCTGGTGCTGGGGCTGGATTTCCTGCTCACCGCCATGATGTTCAGTATTTGATAGCAAACTATTTATATATTTAAAGCGTTAGGTCATGAAAAAGTCTAAAAATGATGTGTGGGTGGGCCTGTTCGTGGTGCTGGGGGCAGCGGCATTGCTGTTCCTGGCGCTGAAATCGGCCAACCTGCTGCACCTGAGTTTCCAGGACAACTACCGCGTGGTGGCCCGCTTTGACAACATCGGTGGCCTCAAGCCCCGTGCCGCTGTGAAAAGCGCCGGCGTGGTGGTGGGCCGGGTGGACAGCATCACCTTCGATGACGTGACCTTCCAGGCCAGTGTGGCGCTGGACATGGAGTCCCGCTTCAAATTTCCCAAGGACAGTTCGCTGAAAATCCTCACCAGTGGCTTGCTGGGGGAGCAGTACATCGGCATTGAGCCCGGTGGTGACATGGCCAACCTCAAGGGTGGCGACGTGATCACCACCACCCAGTCGGCGGTGGTGCTGGAAAATCTGATCAGCCAGTTTCTGTTCAACAAGGCCGCAGAGCCCGCGCCTGCGCCCGAGGCCAGCGGTGCCGACGCCGTTGCGCCTGCCGCCACCCGGTGAGCCAGGCCTTCATTCGCACCCGTCCCATCCAAATACCCGTCTTCCGGAGTCCTGTCATGAACGCCCCCTCCCTCTACCGCCGTCCCCTGGGTGGCCTGCTGACCCTCGGAGGCTGGCGGGTGTTGCCGGCCCTGCTGCTGTGCGCGGTCATGGCCGGTTGTGCCACCAGTCCGGCTCGCGATCCGCGCGACCCCTTTGAGTCGTTCAACCGCCAGGTGGACCAGTTCAATGAGGCCGTTGACAAGGCCGTTCTCAAGCCCGTGGCCACCACCTATTCGCAGGTGGCGCCCGATCCGCTGCGCACCGCCATCAGCAACTTTTTTGGCAACCTGAGCGACATCTGGTCCACACTGAACACGGCCTTGCAGTTGCGGGGGGAAGACACCGCCACCAACTTCATGCGGGTCAACATCAACACCGTGTTCGGTCTGGGCGGTCTGATCGACATTGCCTCCGACGTGGGCCTGTACCGCAACCGAGCTGATTTCGGCCAGACCCTGGGCTTTTGGGGTGTGCCACCCGGTCCCTATGTGGTGCTGCCGCTGCTGGGGCCTTCCACCGTGCGCGACACCGTGGGCATGGGTGTGGAGTCACGCGGCGATCTCATCATGAACCTGGACAACGTCAGCAACCGCAATGGCCTGTATCTGCTCAGGGCGGTGGAAACCCGGGCCGGGTTGCTGCGCGCAGGCGCGGTGCTCGACGAGGCAGCCCTGGACAAATACAGCTTCGCCCGCGAGGTGTTTCTCAAGCGTCGCCAGAACGTGATCGACGAGCAACGCAACCGCGACGACGAATGACACTCCCAGGATGGAAAGGACCCCTCTCATGAACCGACGACACCTCACCCGCCAGTTGCTGGCCCTCGCACTGGCCGCCCCTGCGCTGGCCCTGCACCCGCTGCTGGCGACCGCCGCAGCTCCTGAGGCCGCAGACACCTTCATCCAGCGCGTCACCACTGCGGCCATGGACGCCGTGCGTGCCGATCCGGCCATCCAGGCCGGCGACGCGCAGAAGGTGTCCGCGCTGGTCGATGGGCTCATCATGCCCAACGTCAACTTCAGCCGCATGACCTCATCGGCCGTGGGCCGGTACTGGCGCCAGGCCACGCCCCAGCAGCAACAGCTGCTGCAGGATGAGTTCAAAACCCTGTTGGTGCGCACCTACTCCGGTGCATTGGCACAGGTCAAGGACCAGACCCTGACCTTCCGCCCCCTGCGGGCCGCACCGGACGCCACGGACGTGGTGGTGCGCAGCGACCTGCGCGGCCGGGGCGAGCCCATTCAGTTGGACTACCGCGTCGAGAAAACTGCGGCTGGCTGGAAAATTTATGACCTGAACGTCATGGGCATCTGGTTGGTGGAAACCTACCGCACCCAGTTTGCCCAGGAAATCAGCGCCAGGGGCATTGACGGCCTCATCTCCGCCCTGGTGCGTCGCAACCAGAACAACGCCACCGCGCAGCGCGCCGGTTGATGCAGCAAGCGCACACCATGCTCCACCTGCCCGCCGAACTGACCCACGCGCAGGCCGATGCCTGCCTGGCGCAGTGGGTGTCGCAACTGCCCATGGGCACCGGTCCGGTGGTGGTGGACGGCAGCGCCCTGCGGCAGTTTGACTCCACGGCACTGGCCCTGTTGCTGGAGCTGCGGCGCCACCTGATGGGGCGCGGTCAGGTGCTGCAACTCGAGGCCATCCCCCCTCGCCTGGGCGAGCTGGCAACCCTGTACGGTGTGGACGAACTGCTCGCCACTTAAAATAGCGGGTTCATGTCCGCACCAGCACCCATTTCCCGGTCCACTTCGGGCCCGGCCATCGCTTTTCGCGACGTGGTCAAAACCTACACCACACCCAAAGGTCCGTTCCAGGCGCTGGGGGGTGTCAGCTTCGACGTCGAGCAGGGCGAAATTTTTGGTTTGCTCGGCCCCAATGGCGCTGGCAAAACCACGCTCATCAGCATCTTGGCGGGATTGTCCCGCGCCACCAGTGGCCATGCCAGCGTGCTGGGGCACGACGTGGTGAACGATTACGGACAAGCCCGCAGGGCACTGGGCGTGGTGCCCCAAGAGCTGGTGTTTGACCCCTTTTTCAGTTTGCGTGAGGCCTTGCGCATCCAGTCGGGCTACTTTGGCATCCAGAACAATGGCGACTGGATAGACGACCTGCTGCACAGCCTGGGGTTGGCCGACAAAGCCAACGCCAACATGCGCCAGCTCTCGGGCGGCATGAAGCGCCGCGTCATGGTGGCCCAGGCGCTGGTGCACAAGCCCAGGGTCATCGTGCTGGACGAGCCCACAGCCGGTGTGGACGTGGAACTGCGCCAGACCCTGTGGCAGTTTGTGTCGCGCCTGAACCGCGAAGGCAGCACCGTGTTGCTGACCACGCATTACCTGGAAGAGGCCGAAGCCCTGTGTGGCCGCATTGCCATGATCAAGCGCGGCCAGGTGGTGGCCCTTGAAAAAACCTCCACCCTGCTCAGCCGGGCCTCGTCCAACGTGCTGCGCTTCAAAACCGATGGCAACCTGCCACCCGAGCTGCAAGCCATTGCCCGGGTAACGGGCCGTGTGGTGCAGTTGCCGGCTCACAACGCACTGGAGGTGGAGCAGATATTGGCCGCCGTGCGGCGGGCGGGTGCGGCGGTGGACGACATCGAAATCCGCAAGGCCGACCTGGAAGATGTGTTCCTGGATGTGATGGCGGAAGTCGCCACTCCGACCATGGAGGGCAGTTCGTCATGACCGGCTGGCAAACCCTGTACTACAAAGAAGTGCTGCGCTTTTGGAAGGTAAGCTTCCAGACTGTGGCGGCCCCCGTGCTCACAGCCGTGCTGTACATGATGATTTTTGGCCACGTGCTGGAAGACCACGTCAAGGTGTACGACACGGTGAGCTACACCGCGTTTCTGGTGCCGGGCCTGGTGATGATGAGCGTGCTGCAAAATGCCTTTGCCAACAGCTCGTCCTCGCTCATCCAAAGCAAAATCATGGGCAACTTGGTGTTCGTGTTGCTCACGCCCATGTCCCATTGGGCCTGGTTCGTGGCCTATGTGGCCTCGTCGGTCACGCGCGGCTTGGTGGTGGGTTGTGGGGTGTTGATGGTCACGCTGTGGTTCGGCCAGCCGGGCATGGTGTCCCCCCTGTGGGTGGTGGTGTTTGCGCTGCTGGGGGCGGCCATGTTGGGGGCGCTGGGTCTGGTGGCAGGCCTGTGGGCCGAAAAGTTTGACCAGTTGGCGGGCTTTCAGAATTTCATCATCATGCCCATGACCTTTTTATCGGGTGTGTTTTACTCCATCCATTCCCTGCCACCGTTTTGGCAGACCGTCAGCCACCTGAACCCGTTTTTTTACATGATTGACGGTTTCCGGTATGGCTTCTTTGGTGTCAGCGACGTGTCGCCCTGGCTCAGCCTGGGGGTGGTGTCGGTCGCCATGGCGCTGGTCAGCACCGTGGCCATACAGCTGCTGCGCACAGGCTACAAAATTCGACATTGACGGCCCTGGCCCTGGCCCCGGTGACGAGGGGCCGCCAGTCCCTGCCACCAAAATCTCCTGCAGCGCGCAGCCCTGACCCCATTCATTTCTTTTTTTCATCTGCACCATGACCCCTCAGGAACTTCAAACCATCATCGCCAGCGGACTGGCCTGTGATCACCTTGAGGTCAGTGGCGATGGCCGCCACTGGTCGGCCGTGATCGTGTCGCCCGCTTTCGAGGGCAAGCGCCTGATTGCGCGCCACCAGCAGGTGTACGCCACGCTGGGTGAGCGCATCCGGACCGACGAGGTGCACGCGCTGTCCATGAAAACCCTCACGCCCACCGAATGGGCCGCCCAACGGGCCAGCTGAGCATTGCCGCCATGGATAAATTGCTGATTACCGGTGGTCGCCGCCTGAACGGTGAGGTGAGCATCTCCGGCGCCAAGAATGCGGCGCTGCCCGAGTTGTGTGCGGCCCTGCTGACCGCCGAGCCGGTGGTGCTGCACAACGTGCCCCACCTGCACGATGTGCTGACCATGAAAAAGCTGGTGACCCACATGGGCACACGGGCCGAGCGCATGCCCGACGGCACCGTTCACCTGCAAGCCCCGGATGACCTGAACCCTGAGGCCCCCTACGAGCTGGTGAAAACCATGCGCGCCGCCATCCTGGCGCTGGGGCCTTTGCTGGCCCGTTTCGGCCACGCCCGCGTGTCGCTGCCCGGTGGTTGTGCCATTGGCTCGCGTCCGGTGGACCAGCACATCAAGGGCCTGGTGGCCATGGGCGCGGTGATTCGCGTTGAGCATGGCTACATCGAAGCGTCGTTGCCGCCTGGCCAGACGCGCCTGCGCGGTGCGCGCATTTCCACCGACATGGTCACCGTCACCGGGACCGAAAACTTCCTCATGGCCGCTGCGCTGGCCGAGGGCGAAACGGTGCTGGAGAACGCCGCCCAAGAGCCGGAAATCACCGATCTGGCGAACATGCTCATCGCCATGGGGGCCCGCATTGAAGGCCACGG
The DNA here is from genome assembly GCA_964396895.1 of uncultured Hydrogenophaga sp. Classification (GTDB taxonomy): domain Bacteria; phylum Pseudomonadota; class Gammaproteobacteria; order Burkholderiales; family Burkholderiaceae_C; genus UBA2334. Next base: position 148,399 of record CAYNGJ010000005.1, read on the forward strand.
CGGCAGCAAAATTCGCATCCAAGGGGTGTCGCGCTTGCGCGGCTGTCAGCACCAGGTGGTGGCTGACCGCATCGAAGCGGGCACTTTCATGTGTGCCGTGGCCGCCACCGGTGGTGATGCACTGCTCCGGCACGCCCGCGCCGACCACCTGGAAGCCGTCATTGACAAGCTGCGCGATGCGGGTGTCACCGTCACGCGCGAGGCCGACGGCGTGCGGGTGGCCTCACCCGGCGCTGCCCAGCTCAAGGCGCAAACTTTCCGCACCCACGAATACCCCGGTTTCCCCACCGACATGCAGGCGCAGTTCATGGCGCTGAACGTGGTGGCACAGGGCACGTCCAACGTCACGGAAACGATTTTTGAAAACCGCTTCATGCACGTGCAGGAAATGCAGCGCCTGGGTGCCCGCATCCACGTCGAAGGCAAAGTGGCCACCATTGAGGGGGTGCCGTCCTTGAGTGGCGCCACCGTCATGGCCACCGATTTGCGCGCATCGGCCAGCCTGGTCATTGCCGGTCTGGTGGCCGAAGGCGATACCCTGGTGGACCGCATCTACCACCTGGACCGGGGCTACGACCGCATGGAGTCCAAGCTCAGCGCGCTGGGTGCCCACATCCACCGCGTCGGCTGACCTCGTCGCTACCCCCACCCGCACAGACACCCCCGATACCCGCTGGAGTTCCACCTTGATCACGCTGGCCCTGTCCAAAGGACGCATTTTTGAAGAAACCTTGCCGCTGCTGTCGGCCGCCGGCATCGAGGTCCTGGAGGACCCCGACACATCCCGCAAGCTCATATTGCCCACCAACCGTGCCGACGTGCAGGTGGTGCTGGTGCGCGCATCCGACGTGCCCACCTACGTGGAGTACGGCGGTGCCGACATGGGTGTGTGTGGTAAGGACACGCTCATTGAGCACCAGGCTGAGTGGGGCAGCCAGGGCCTGTACCAGCCGCTGGACCTGAAAATTGCCAAGTGCCGCATGAGCGTTGCGGTGCGGGCCGATTTTGACTACGCCAATGCCGTTCGCCAGGGCGCACGGCTGGCCGTGGCCACCAAGTACACGGCCATTGCCCGCGAGTTTTTCGCCAGCAAGGGCGTGCATGTGGACCTGATCAAGCTCTATGGCAGTATGGAGCTGGCCCCGCTCACCGGACTGGCCGATGCCATCGTTGACCTCGTGTCCACCGGCAACACGCTCAAGGCCAACCACCTGGTTGAGGTGGAGCACATCATGGACATCAGCTCGCGCCTGGTGGTGAACCAGGCGGTGCTCAAGGTCAAGCAGCAGGCGCTGCGCCCCATCATCGATGCCTTTGCACGGGCCGCTGGATAATTCAAAATGGAAGCTAAACCTCTATACCTGTCAAGCGCTGAAGCCGATTTTGATTCAAAATTTAAGCGGCGCTTGCACTGGTCGGCCGACACCGATGCCGGCATAGAGTCCCGCGTGGCCGACATCTTGGCCGACGTGCGCCTGCGCAGCGACGCGGCGGTGCTGGACTACACCGCCCGTTTCGACGGTTTGACGGCCACCAGTGTGGCCGAGCTGGAGTTGACCCAGGCCGATTTCAAGGCCGCGTTTGACGGCCTGCCCGCCGCCCAGCGCCAAGCCCTGCAAGACGCGACACGCCGGGTTCGCCAGTACCACGAGGCGCAAAAAAAGGCCAACGGCGAAAGCTGGCACTACCGGGACGACAACGGCACGCTGCTGGGCCAGAAAGTCACTCCGTTGGATCGCGTGGGCATCTATGTGCCCGGCGGCAAAGCGGCCTACCCGTCCAGCCTCATCATGAACGCGGTACCTGCCCATGTGGCCGGCGTGCCCGAAATCATCATGGTGGTGCCCACGCCCGTGCGCGGCAGCGTGGCCACGGGGGGCTCCGGCGCGGGCGGCACGTCCAGCCGGGGCGAGCGCAACGAACTGGTGCTGGCCGCGGCGTTTGTGGCCGGTGTGACCCGGGCGTTCACCATCGGTGGGGCGCAGGCGGTGGGCGCGTTGGCCTACGGCACGGCCACCATTCCCCAGGTGGACAAAATCACCGGTCCCGGCAATGCCTATGTGGCCAGTGCCAAAAAACACGTGTTCGGCACCGTGGGCATCGACATGATTGCCGGCCCCAGCGAAATCCTGGTGCTGGCCGATGGCAGCACGCCGCCCGAGTGGGTGGCCATGGACCTGTTCAGCCAGGCCGAGCACGACGAACTGGCGCAGAGCATCCTGTTGTGCCCCGACGCCGCCTACATCGCCGCCGTGCAGCGGGCCATTGACCGCTTGCTGCCCACCATGCCCCGCGCCGCCATCATCGCCAAAAGCCTGAACGACCGGGGCGCCCTCATCCACACCCGCAGCATGGAAGAGGCCTGTGAGCTGAGCAACCGCGTGGCGCCCGAGCACCTCGAGGTCAGCAGTACCGAGCCCCACCGCTGGGAGCCGTTGCTGCGCCACGCAGGGGCCATTTTTCTGGGCGCGTACACCAGCGAAAGCCTGGGCGACTACTGCGCTGGCCCCAACCACGTGCTGCCCACCAGTGGCACGGCGCGCTTCAGTTCGCCACTGGGGGTGTACGACTTCCAGAAACGCAGCAGCCTGATTGAAGTGAGCGCCGCTGGCGCTCAGGTGCTGGGGCCCGTGGCGGCCGAACTGGCCTACGGGGAGGGCTTGCAGGCCCATGCCCGTGCGGCCGAACTTCGCCTCGACCCTGTGCCCCCCATGCGTGGTACGCCCTGAGCGCACCGCCTTGTTTCGACCACACCATGACCACCCCAGCCACTGTCTCTGCCAACGCTCCCTCACCTTTGCAACGCATCCGCCAGGATGTGCAGTCCATGCACGCATATGCCGTGCAGGACGCCACCGGCATGGTCAAACTCGACGCCATGGAGAACCCCTATGGCCTGCCGTCCGAACTGCAGGCCGCCCTTGGCCAGCGCTTGGGTCAAGTGGCCATCAACCGCTACCCCGGCGCCCGTGTGGATGACCTGCGCCACGCGCTGGCCGCCCATGTGGATTTGCCCCAGGGCTGGGGCCTGATGCTGGGCAATGGGTCCGACGAACTCATCAGCCTGCTGGCCATGGCGTGCGACGTGCCCGCTGGCGCCACGCCCAATGGACGTCCTGCGTCCATCTTGGCGCCGGTGCCGGGGTTTGTGATGTACGCCATGAGTGCGCAACTCCAGGGCCTGGACTTTCACGGGGTGCCCCTGACGGCTGATTTCGAGTTGGACGAGCTGGCCATGCTGGCGGCCATGGCGCAGCACCAGCCAGCCATCGTCTACCTGGCTTACCCCAACAACCCCACCGGCAACCTGTGGGACGACGGCACCATCGAACGCATCGTGGCCCTGCAGGGTCAACTGGGCGGCCTGGTGGTGATGGACGAGGCCTATCAACCCTTTGCCGCCCGCACTTGGCTGGACCCCATGCGCGCCCACCCCGAGCGGCACGCCCATGTGCTGCTCATGCGCACCCTGTCCAAGTTCGGTCTGGCGGGTGTGCGGTTGGGTTACCTGATGGGTCCGCAGGCGCTGCTGGCCGAGGTGGACAAGGTGCGTCCGCCCTACAACGTCAGCGTGCTCAATGCCGAATGCGCCTTGTTTGCCCTGGAACATGCCCCCGTGTTCGCCGAACAGGCCCGTGCCATCCGTGAACAGCGCGCTTGGTTGCTGGCCGAATTGGCTCAGTTGAACGGTGTGCACGCTTACCCCAGCGAGGCCAACATGCTGTTGGTGCGTGTGCCCAATGCACAACAGTGTTTCGACAGCATGAAGCTGTCAGGGGTGTTGGTGAAGAATGTTTCTAAAATGCACCCGTTGTTGCTCAACTGTCTTCGACTGACGGTGGGCACACCAGCCGAAAACCAGCGCATGGTTCAGGCCCTCCAATCCAGCTTATGAACTCCCCCCAGTCTCCCGCCGTGACCCCTTCCAGCCCCATGCAGGCCCGCTGCGCCGACGTGGTGCGACACACCGCCGAAACCCAAATCCGGGTGGTCCTGAACCTGGATGGCACCGGCCAGGCCAAGCTGGGCACCGGCATTGGTTTTTTTGACCACATGCTGGACCAGATCGCCCGCCATGGCCTGATCGACCTCGACATCCAAGTACAGGGCGACCTGCACATCGACGGCCACCACACCGTCGAAGACGTGGGCATCACCCTCGGTCAGGCGGTGGCCAAGGCCGTGGGGGACAAAAAAGGGCTGCGCCGTTACGGCCACGCCTATGTGCCACTGGACGAGGCACTGTCCCGCGTGGTGGTGGATTTTTCCGGTCGCCCAGGGCTGCACATGCACGTGCCGTTCACGGCGGGCATGGTGGGGGCCTTTGACACCCAACTGGCGTTCGAGTTTTTCCAGGGGTTTGTGAACCACGCCGGTGTCACCCTGCACATCGACAACCTCAAGGGCACCAATGCCCACCACCAGGCCGAAACCGTGTTCAAGGCCTTCGCCCGGGCTGTGCGCATGGCGCTGGAAATTGACCCCCGCATGGGCAACACCATTCCCTCCACCAAAGGTTCGCTCTGATGCCAGGTGCCGTTTTTCTGGCACTGTTCCGTTCCATTTACCAGTGATGCGTCGACTCTCATGACCCGAAAGATGGTGGCCGTGGTGGACTACGGCAGCGGCAATCTCCGCTCCGTGTCCCAGGCCGTGATGCACGTGGCCCAGTTGGCCGACGTGGAGGTGCGTGTCACCGCCAAGCCCCAGGATGTATTGGATGCCGAGCGCGTGGTGTTGCCCGGCCAGGGCCACATGGGCGACTGCATGCGCGAGCTGAGCGAGTCCGGCCTGCTGGACGCCGTGTTGCACGCCGCTGCCCACAAGCCCCTGTTCGGTGTGTGCGTGGGCATGCAGATGCTGCTGGACCGCAGCGAAGAGGGCAACACCCCCGGCTTGGGGCTGGTGGCCGGTGACGTGCGACGCTTTCAGCTGCAAGGTCGGACCCAGCCCGATGGCAGTCGGTTCAAAGTGCCACAGATGGGCTGGAACCAGGTTCACCACGCATTGGCCCGCGGGCGGGGTGCTGTCACCTCCCACCCCATGTGGGATGGCGTGGCCGATGGGGCCTACTTCTATTTTGTGCACAGCTATTACGCCCACCCCACCGAATTGACGCACAGCGTGGGCGAAGCAGACTATGGCGGGCGGTTCGCCGCCGCCATAGCCCGCGACAACCTGTTTGCCACCCAGTTTCACCCCGAAAAAAGTGCTGACCAAGGTCTTCGCCTGTACCGCAACTTTTTGCACTGGCAGCCTTGAGACTGCCACTCCGTTTTCCGTCCCTGCAACCTTTTCAACCTCCATCCAACTTAACTTCCTGCCATGTTGCTCATTCCCGCCATTGACATGAAAGACGGCCAGTGTGTTCGCCTCGTACAGGGTGACATGAATCAGACCACCGTTTTTGGGGAGGATCCCGCCTTGGTGGCCAGAAGCTGGGTGGACAAAGGTGCACGGCGCATCCACCTGGTGGACCTCAACGGGGCCTTTGCGGGCAAGCCGAAAAACGAGGCCGCGATCCGCCGCATCCTCAAGGAAGTCGGCTCTGAGGTGGATGTGCAACTGGGTGGCGGCATCCGGGACCTGGACACCATTGAGCGCTACCTGGACGCGGGCTTGCGCTACGTCATCATCGGTACCGCCGCCGTGAAAAACCCCGGCTTTCTGCAAGACGCGTGCACCGCGTTTGGCGGTCACATCATCGTGGGTCTGGATGCCAAAGACGGCAAGGTGGCCACCGATGGTTGGAGCAAACTCACCGGCCACGAGGTGGTGGACCTGGGCAAGAAGTTTGAAGACTACGGTGTCGAATCCATCATCTACACCGACATTGGCCGCGACGGCATGCTCAGCGGCATCAACATCGATGCCACGGTCAAGCTGGCCCAGGCGTTGAGCATTCCGGTGATCGCGTCCGGTGGCTTGTCCAACCTGGCAGACATCCGCGCTCTGTGCGAGGTGGAAGACGAGGGTGTTGAAGGCGTCATCTGTGGCCGCTCCATTTACAGCGGCGACTTGGACTTTGAAGCTGCCCAGCAGCTGGCCGACGACCTCAACGGCTGATTGCCCATGTCTGCTTGTGTGGCGGTGGTTCACCAGGGCTTGCCCTGCCTGCAGCTCCGCCTGGACCAGGGTGACACGGCCCTGATCAGCCAGCACGGTGCCCAGGTGTTGTCCTGGGTGGCGGGGGGGAAAGAGCGCCTCTACCTGAGTTCGCGCAGCGTGCTCGACGGTCACTCCGCCATCCGTGGTGGCGTTCCCGTTTGTTTCCCGCAGTTCAACCAGCGCGGCACTTTGCCCAAGCACGGTTTTGTCCGCCAACGCACTTGGTCGGTGGCGCCCGATGTCGTTTCGGCAAATGTGCTCCCCAAAGGCACAGCCACCTGCGAACTGACGCTGAGCAGCGATGTCGACACCTTGGCCCTGTGGCCGCAGCCCTTTGTGGCGCGGCTGTCGGTGGCCTTGTCTCCGGCGCAGTTGCGGGTCAGCCTGACCGTGCACAACACCGGCGCGCAGGATTTGGCGTTCACGGGCGCGCTGCACACCTACCTCGCGGTGGATGACATCGCGGCGGCGCAACTCCGTGGCCTGGGGGGGCAGCCAGAGTGGGACGCGGTGACCGACGTTCACGGGCAGGCCGCTGGCGTGCTGGGCTTTGATGGGGAGTTTGACCGCGTGTACCCGGCGGCCCCGCAGGCACTGACGCTGAGCGATGCCACCCACAGCCTGCACATTGCCCAAAGTCCCAGTTTTGAGCACACCGTGGTGTGGACCCCTGGGGCAACACAGTGCGCCCGGCTGGCCGACATGCCGCCCCAGGGTTACCGACAGATGCTGTGTGTCGAGGCCGCGCAGGTGTTCACGCCCATCACGGTTGTCCCTGGGCAGGTCTGGCAGGGGTGGCAGCAGCTCACAGCGGCCTGAATCCGACGCGATGGCCCCGAGGGGCGTCGCGCCATGCACACATTGTTTTGATCTTTGGAGTTTTCCCATGTTGGCCAAACGCATCATCCCTTGCCTGGACGTGACCGGCGGTCGCGTCGTCAAAGGCGTGAACTTTGTGGAGCTGCGCGATGCCGGTGACCCGGTGGAAATTGCCGCCCGCTACAACGACCAGGGGGCCGATGAGCTCACTTTCCTGGACATCACCGCCACCAGCGACGGGCGCGACCTCATCCTGCACATCATCGAGGCGGTGGCCAGCCAGGTGTTCATCCCGCTGACGGTGGGCGGCGGCGTGCGCACCGTGGAAGACGTGCGCCGCTTGTTGAATGCGGGGGCTGACAAAACCAGCTTCAACTCGGCCGCCATTGCCAACCCCCAGATCATTGACGACGTGTCCCTCAAGTACGGGTCGCAGTGCATTGTGGTGGCCATTGACGCCAAGCGCCGTACCCCCCTGGACGAGGCAAGGCTCAGTGCCCTGGGCCTGCCCATGGGACCGGGTTGGGACGTGTTCAGCCATGGCGGCCGGCAGAACACCGGACTCGACGCCTTGCAATGGGCCGTGGACATGGCCAGGCGGGGTGCCGGTGAAATTTTGCTGACCAGCATGGACCGTGACGGCACCAAGTCAGGCTTTGACCTGGCATTGACCCGTGCCGTGTCCGATGCCGTCGATGTGCCCGTCATCGCCTCAGGCGGTGTGGGCAACCTCGATCACCTGGCCGACGGTGTGCAACAAGGCGGGGCTGATGCGGTGTTGGCCGCCAGCATTTTTCACTACGGCGAATACACGGTGGGTCAGGCCAAGGCGCGCATGGCAGAACGGGGCATACCGGTTCGCCTGTGAAAATATGAAAAAGTGGCCTTGTCGCTTATGAATGCTGCTTGGCTTGCTCTATTTTTTGAATTTGCCGCTCCAGTCGGTCTTCCACTTCGGCAATGCTGGCCGCCAGACCGTTGGCGGTCTGTTCCAGGGTGATCAGCAGCTTGTCTTCCAGCGCTTTCAGGTGGGCCTGGGCTTGGGTCGTGTGGGACTTTTCGCGTTCCAGCGTTTCTTGGTACTGGGTTTGCAGGTACTGGCGCAAATCGGTGAAGCGCGACTGCTCGGCTTTGTCGGCCAAGTGGCGCTGCTCGCTGGCTTCCTTGGTGGCGCGGCGCAGTTCCAACAGGTGGCTGGTCTGCAAAAAAACCAGCGCAACCAGAAAAAACGCCAGTACCACCACCACCACCCCCAGCATCACCAAGCCCAGGGGCGCTTCCGTCTGTGAGAACCCCAGGTTCAGCGTGGTGGGGCGCAGGATTTCATCCGCATTCAGCGCGGTGAACACGGCCAGCAACAAAATGCCGATGACCAACACCAGTGTTCGAAGTTTCATGGGTATTCCTTTTTCGGTGGGTGGCGTCAAGGGCCACGACTACCGCCAAGGCAACGCTGGACCGTGGTATCCACCCGTGAACAACTCTGAACCCATGATACCCGCCGTGCGCTGGGGGATGGGGACAGCGCTGTCTGGGGCGCATGGTAGATTCAACACATGAACTGGTTAGATCAAGTGAAATGGGACGCGCAAGGGCTGGTGCCCGTGATCGCCCAAGAGGCCAGCACCGGTGACGTGCTGATGTTTGCCTGGATGAACCGCGAGGCCCTGTCTCAGACAGCCGCCTTGGGCCGGGCGGTGTACTTCAGCCGTTCGCGCGGCAAGCTGTGGTTCAAGGGGGAAGAGTCTGGCCACGTGCAGACCGTGCACGACATCCGCCTCGATTGCGACAACGACGTGGTGCTGCTCAAGGTCACCCAACTGGGCCACGAACCCGGCATTGCCTGTCACACCGGGCGTCACAGCTGTTTCTACCAAGCTTGGCGCGACGGTCAGTGGCTGGCCACCGACCCCGTGCTCAAAGACCCTGAACACATCTACCAATGAGAAAGTGCCGCTGTTCGGCCCCTCAGACATGACCCATCCCGCTTCGAATGTCCCCGCCTCATTGACCGAGGTTGACGCACTGGACCGCCTGGCCCAGGTGATTGAAAGCCGCAAGCCGACCAATGGCGGCGACCCTGACAAGAGCTACGTGGCCCGGCTGCTGCACAAGGGCCCAGATGCTTTCCTGAAAAAAATCGGCGAAGAGGCCACGGAGGTGGTCATGGCTGCCAAGGACTTGGACCACGGTGGCAGCCCGCAGTCACTGGTGGGCGAGGTGGCTGATCTGTGGTTTCACAGCATGGTTGCACTGGCTCACTATGGCTTGACCCCTGCCGACGTGGTGGCCGAGTTGGTGCGCCGGGAGGGCCTGGGTGGTCTAGAAGAAAAGGCCTTGCGCAAGGCCAAGGCCCGGGCGGGTGAAATCTGAGCGAACTGGGCCATCGCGGTCCCTGAAAGGTGAGGACATGAACGACGAACTCGACCGGCTCAAGGCCCTCAATACAGTGGGCGTCATCAGCTATGTGTTGCACCTCATTGTGGCCGTCGCGGGTGTGGTGCCCGGTGCCCAGATGGGTGTGACCCTGCTGCTGGTGGCCCTGGTGATAGATCTCATCAAACGCCCCGATGCCGTTGGGACCTGGCACGAGAGCCATTTTGACTGGCGCTTGCGCACACTGCTGATCGCGGGTGTGCTCTACCTCGTGACCGTGCCCTTGTGGTTGCTCTTTCTGTTGCCAGGCATGGTGGCCTGGTGGCTCATTTCCTTCTGGTTTTTGTACCGGATCATCAAAGGCATGGTGCGCATGAACGCGGGCCAAGTCATGGAGCGTTGACGCATGTCCTCTCAAGAGAATTGTCTGTTTTGCAAAATTGTCGCGGGGCAAATCCCCAGCCGCAAAGTCTATGAAGACGATCACATCTTCGCGTTTCACGACATTCACCCGTGGGCGCCGGTGCATTTCCTGATGGTGCCCAAGCTGCACATTCCCTCGCTGGCCCAGGCGGGTGCGGCGCACGAGGGCCTGCTGGGACGCATGTTGGTGCTGGCTCCGCGTCTGGCGTTGGAGCAAGGGTGTAGGCCCTATCCAGAGGGTGGTTTTCGCGTGGTCACCAACACAGGCGCCGAAGGCGGACAAGAGGTTCACCACCTGCACATCCATGTCATGGGTGGGCCTCGTCCCTGGCTGAAAGGCTGATGCGATGGCGCTTGGCGCCGGTGTCGGGTCAACTTTCCTGCGCGGGCAATGAACCAAGCCCAGCGCTTAGAATCCCAAGCAGTTCACCCCTGGGTGTATGGCACATTTACAAGGAGTTTTTCATGGGCAGTCTTTCGATTTGGCACTGGTTGATCGTGCTGTTGGTCGTGGTGTTGGTCTTTGGCACCAAGAAACTCAAGAACATCGGCTCTGACCTGGGTGGTGCGGTCAAAGGCTTCAAAGATGGCATGAAGGAAGGTGGCGCTGCCGCCGAAGAGGGGGCTGCGGCATCTGCGCCCAAGCCACAGGTGGCCCAGTCTGCGGCAGAAAAAACCACCATTGACGTCGAAGCCAAAACCAAAAGCTGATGGCGCACACGGTGCTGTCGTTGTCTGCTGCCGAGGGTGCCTGACGCATGATTGATCTGGGTATTTCCAAGCTGGCGCTCATCGGCGTGGTGGCGTTGGTGGTGATAGGGCCTGAAAAATTGCCCAAGGTGGCCCGCACGGTGGGGGCATTGCTGGGCAAAGCGCAACGGTACGTGTCCGATGTGAAGGCCGAGGTCAGCCGCTCCATCGAACTGGAAGAGCTCAAGAAAATGAAAGAGTCCATGGAGGGCGCGGCCAAAGACGTCGAATCTTCCATGCAGACCACGGCGTCCGATTTCGAAAAATCCTGGGCCGACGCCACCTCCGAATACAACTCGGTGCCTTCCCTGGGCAGCAACGACGCGTTGTCCGAGCTGGGCGAGCCTTTTGTGCCAGATTACAAGCACCCTGGCAAAAAGTGGCGCGTCAAGCAGGCGGCCATGCCCCAGTGGTACAAATCGCGCAGTGGGGTGCGCACGCGTGTGCAGTCCGGCGCGGCGCGCGTGGCCCGTTTTCGGCCAAAACCCCGTTCTAGCGCGAGTTGATCCATGTCTGATCCGAACACAGGGGCCCCCGACGAAATGGCGGGCACCGAGCAGCCTTTCGTCCAACACCTCATCGAGCTGCGTGACCGCCTGATCTACAGCGTCATCGGTGTGGCCCTTTGCATGGGGGCGTTGGCCATCTGGCCAGGGCCATCGGGTCTGATTGACCTGATTGCCGTGCCCATCCGCGCCCACATGCCCCCCGATGCCAAGCTGATTGCTGTGGGCGTGTTTTCGCCGTTTTTCATTCCACTCAAGGTGCTGATGATGGCCGGTGTGCTGCTGGCCTTGCCTTGGCTGATGTACCAGGCATGGGCCTTTGTCGCCCCCGGGCTGTACAGCCATGAAAAACACTTTGCACTGCCGCTGATTGTGTTTGGCAGCATCCTGGCTTACGGCGGCATCGCGTTCGTCCAGTTTTTTGTGCTGGACAAGATGTTCGGCTTCATCCAGAACTTCACCCCGGAGAGTGTGGCCGCCACACCCGACATTGCGTCGTACGTCGAGGCCATCCTGTCGCTGTACCTGGCCTTTGGCATGGCGTTTCAGGTGCCGATTGTGGTCATGCTGCTGGCACGCTTCAACCTGGTGACGGTGGAAAAACTCAAGGATTTCCGTGGCTACTTTGTGGTGCTGTCGTTTGTGATTGCGGCGGTGGTGACACCTCCCGACGTCATTTCCCAGCTCGCTTTGGCAGTACCCATGTGCATCCTCTACGAGTTGGGCATTCTGGGTGCACGCTACATGCACCAAAACAAGCCACCGGAAGAGACAGCCGCCGACTGACTCTGGGGCCGGTCAGTGGGTAGCGCTGCTGGGGAGGTCGGAGTGGTCACTGCCGTTGCCGCACCGCCGTGCGGCGGCCCGGCACGACGGTGAGGGTGGACGGCACCTGTCGGCGAACAATGTTCAGCGTGGCTTTTTCCCCTGGCTTCAGGCTGGCGACTTGGCTCAGCAACTCGGGCACGGTGTTCACTGCGCGGTCATTGACGGCCAGAATCAAATCGCCGGGGCGTAACCCGGCTTGTGCAGCTGGTCCGTTCTGCAGCACGCCGGTGATGACCACCCCCTTGCCCTGAGCCACACCAAAGGTTTCGGCCAGTTCCGAGCTGAGTTCGCGGGGTTCAACCCCAATCCAACCCCGTGTCACCTGGCCGTCTTGCACGATGGACTCCATGACCGAGCGGGCGGTGGATGTCGGAATGGCGAAACCAATGCCCATGGATCCGCCCGAGCGGGAGTAGATGGCGGTGTTGATGCCCACCAAGTGGCCGTTCACGTCCACCAGTGCGCCACCCGAGTTGCCTGGGTTGATGGCGGCGTCGGTTTGAATGAAATTTTCGAAGGTGTTGATGCCCAACTGTGACCGGCCCAATGCGCTCACGATGCCACTGGTGACCGTTTTGCCCACGCCAAAAGGGTTGCCCACGGCCAATACGGGGTCGCCCACCTCCAGCGCGTCGGAGTTGCCCAGGGTGATGGTCGTGAGGCCGCTGAGGTTCACCTTCAGCACGGCCAGATCGGTCTCGGGGTCGGTGCCGATCACGTTGGCCTTGATGACGCGGCCATCGTTGAGCATGACCTCGATGTCGTCAGCGCCCTCGATCACGTGGTTGTTGGTCAGTATGTAGCCTTCGGGGCTGACCACCACGCCCGAGCCCAGGCCAGACTGGGGCTGGGTCTGGCCCTGGTCGCCAAAAAAGAAGCGAAACCACGGGTCCATGTTTTGTGGGTTGCGCTGCGGTGCGGTGCTGGTGCTGATGCTCACCACCGCCGCCGATGCCACCTGCGCTGCGTGTCGGAAAGAGATGCCATTTGCTGCCGAGCCAACGTCGGCGGGCGCCTCCAGAATGGGGACCACCGATGCCAGACGCGGTCGCCGATCCAGCCACTGGGGCTTGAGGGTGGCCACCACAAAGTACATGGCCAGCAGCACGGTGACTGCTTGGGAAAACAAAGTCCAGATTTTTCTCATGGCAGACGGCCCCCGGGTTGCGGAGGAAGGGATAAACAAGTGGCGTTGTGACCCGGCTGTCGGTGGCACGGCACGCCCTTTTAGGTGATGCCACAGTGTGCCATTTCAATGTGGGTGTCGTGCAAACAGCCTTGAGCGGCGGGCCTGGCGCAGTTCGTGGGCCGACAACCAGCCAGCCAAGGCCCCACACACCGTGATCAGCCCGATGCCGGCCCACTCCAGCGCCCCAGGCACGTGTTCAAACACCAGCCAACCCGCCAGCATGGCAAAACCGATTTGCGTGTAGAGGTAGGGGCTGAGGGCACTGGCTGGCGCACGGCCGTAGGCGAGGATGAGCAGGAAATGTCCCACGGTGCCCATGAGGCCCACCAGGCACAGTTGCATCACCGTGGTGGATTGGGTGAGCGGGGTCCACACCCACGGCACCACGCAGCTCATGGCCAGCGCGCCCACCCAGCCGGTGTAGAAGTGCATGGTCATGGGGTCCTCCGTGCGGGCCAAGCGGCTGGTCAGGATTTGAAACGCGGCGTAGGTGGCCACCATCAGCAATGGGAGCAGGGTGACCCAGCCGGACAATTCGCCACCGGGCCGGACAATGAGCATGGCCCCGCCAAAACCGCCCGCCACCAGCACCCACCGCAGCGGCGTCACCTTTTCTTTCAGGAAAAGCGCCGCCATGAGGGTGACCGCCAAGGGGGTGAGCATGACGATGGCGGTGAATTCACCCACGGGCATCAGGCTCACGCTCCAAAAGCTCAACATGCTCACCGTCAGCAGCAGCAGGCCACGCAGCAGTTGGAAACGCGGGTGGGCGGTCTGCCACAGGCGCCGCCCCCGCAGGGGCAGCATGGCAGCCGTGACCACCACAGCCTGAAACATGTAGCGAAACCACACGGCCACCATCACTGGCACCGTGGCGCTCACCCACTTGGCCGTGCTGTCCAGCACCGCAAAGCAGGCCACGGCGGCGATGGCCAAGGCAATGCCCTGGAGCGTGCGAACAGGTTGCATGGGGCTGAAGGAGGGCAGTCGGATGATGGGAGAGGCACCAAGCGCGGACAAGGCCCCGTCCGCAGGGACAAACCGCGCTGGTTGGCGCCTCAAGGCGCGTGGATGCGGTCGGCCAGCAGCGCCCACACGGGGGTGAGTCGGGCTTCCAGGGGGGGGAGCTCGCCCAGGTCGCAGTGGCTTTCGCTGGGGCTGTGGAAGTCGCTGCCGCGAGAGGCGGCCAGGTCGAATTCCAGTGCCAGGTCGGCATAGCGGATGAATTCGGCGGGCGTGTGGCTGCCTGTGACCACCTCGACCCCTTGCCCGCCGTGCGCCTTGAACTCGGAGAACAAGGCGTATTCCTCGGTGGGGGTGAAATCGTAGCGGGCGGGGTGGGCCACCACGGCCATGCCACCGGCTTCCCGTATCCAGCGGATGGCGTCTCCCAGCTTGGCCCAGCGGTGCGGCACAAAACCAGGCTTGCCTTCGGTCAGGTACTTGCGGAACACCTCGGAGGTGTCCTGGCAGACACCGGTTTCCACCAGAAAGCGGGCAAAGTGCGTGCGCGAAATCAGTTCTGGGTTGCCGGCGTACACCAGTGCACCCTCGAACGCGCCGGCGATGCCCACGGCCGCCAGTTGCTCGGCCATGTCTTTGGCGCGCTGGTCACGGCCGCCCCGCGTGGCCTTCAGCCCCTGCACCAGGGCGGGGTGGTCGGGGTCAAAGCCCAAACCCACGATGTGCACGGTGGTGTGCGCGAAAGTGACTGAAATCTCAGTCCCTGTGAGGTAGGACATGCCCACCGACCGGGCCGCCGCCAGCGCACGGTGCTGGCCCCCGATTTCGTCGTGGTCCGTCAATGACCACAGGTCAACGCCATTGGCCTTGGCCCGGCTGGCCAGTGCTTCTGGCGTGAGCGTGCCGTCTGACACCACAGAGTGGCAATGGAGGTCGGCGTTCAAGGTGGTGCTCATCGGTCAATTTTAGGCGGTGCATCGCCGGCTGCGGTGCCTGCAGGTCTACAGCTCCGCGCCCTCCACCAAAAACCGCACCCGGCGCTGGCCCTGCCACTCGTCCGCATCGAGTCGGAAGGCGAGCTTCACCCGGGCGGGCAGGGGCTCGGTGTGGCTGAACCAGATGCCGTCCACCGCGTCGCCCTGGTGTTTGAGCTTGAGTTGCAGGTGCTTCTCGCCCACCAGGCGCTGGCTGACCACCTCCAGTACCTCGGCAAACACGGGCGGGGCAAAGCCCTGTCCCCACACCTCTTTGTGCAGGGTGTCCACCACGTCCGGCCGCCTGTAGGCCTTGTCCAGCGGGCCGTCGGTTTCCAGGCGGCGGGTCAGGGTGGCGGCGTCCAGTTGTTCGTGGGCGACTTGTTGCAAGGCGGCCTCGAACTCGTCCAGCCGGTCGGCGTCGATGGTGCAGCCCGCCGCCATGGCGTGGCCGCCAAAGCGCAGCAGCACGCCGGGGCAGCGTTTGGTCACCAGGTCCAGCGCGTCGCGCAGGTGAAACCCGGGGATGCTGCGGCCCGAGCCTTTGAGTTCGTTGTCTTTGCCATCGGCCTGGCTCATGGCAAACACGAAGGTGGGCCGGTGGAGCTTGTCTTTCAGGCGCGAGGCGACGATGCCCACCACGCCCTCGTGAAAGTCGGGGTCGAACACGCACAGCGCCGGGGGTGGCTCCTCCGACTCGTCCAGCATGGCGTCGGCCAGTTGCAGGGCTTGTTCGCGCATGTCGCCTTCCAGGGCTTTTCGCTCACGGTTGATGCCGTCCAGTGTGCGCGCCAGTTCCTGGGCGCGGGTGGGGTCGTCGGTGGTCAGGCATTCAATGCCCAGCGTCATGTCCGACAGGCGGCCCGCCGCATTCAGGCGCGGCCCCACGGCAAAGCCGAAGTCGAAGGCGGTGGCCGCCTCGGGTTGGCGGCTGGCCACGGCAAACAGCGCGGCCAATCCGACGGGCAGGGCACCGGCGCGCACGCGCTTCAAGCCCTGGGCCACCAGGCGGCGGTTGTTGGCATCGAGCTTGACCACGTCGGCCACGGTGCCCAGCGCCACCAGGGGCAGCAGGCTGTCCACTTTGGGTTGGCTTTTGGCGTCGAACACGCCGCGTGCGCGCAGCTCGGCGCGCAGGGCCAGCAGCACATAGAACATCACGCCCACTCCGGCGATGGACTTGCTTTCGAAACCGCAGCCGGGCTGGTTGGGGTTGACGATGGTGCAGTCGGCGGGCAACACCACTTGGCCGTTGACCAGGGCGGGCAGGTGGTGGTCGGTCACCAGCACCTGCAGACCCAGCTCGCGGGCGGCGCGCACGCCGTCCAAGCTGGCAATGCCGTTGTCCACCGTGACCAGCACCTGCGCACCGGTGGCCGCCACCCGTTGCGCGATGCTGGGGGTGAGACCGTAGCCGTCGGCCACGCGGTCGGGCACCCAGTAGCCGATCAGACCGGGTTCGGGGGCCTGGCCTTGGTGGGTGGCCCAGGCGGTCTGCAACATGCGCAGACCGCGCAGGCCCACGGCGCAGGCGGTGGCGCCATCGCAGTCGTAGTCGGCCACGATGCACAGGCGCAGGCGCTGTGCCAGGGCATCGGCCAGCAGGCGGGCGGCGGCATCGGCGTGCGTGAGTGTGGCGGGGGGCAGCAGGCGGGCCAGGCTGTCGTCGAGTTCGTCGGTGTGGGCCATGCCACGGGCGGCAAACAGGCGCGCCAGCAGGGGGTGCACACCGGCTTGTTCCAGTGCCCACTGGGCGCGGGGGGGCGCGGATCGGTCAATGATTTTCATAGCTTTAAATCGAATACAGATAAGCGCTGTGTGCCAAAAAAGCTTAAAAAACGTTGCGCAATGGTTTGCCATTGGCTGCGGGGTGCCCACGTCAGGCTAAGGCTGGCACGGTCGCCGCACAGGGTCAGCCGCATCGGCAGGCCCTGCTGGGCGTGGGCCAACCAGGCGGGCAGCACGTCGGCATCCAGCGCCTGCCACGCCTGTTGCCAGGTGGCCCAGTCGCCTTGCAGGGCGGGGGCGCGCAGGGCGTCAACCAGCACCAGCTCTGGGGCCTGGCGGCGGGCCTGGTCGGGGCACACACCGCTGCCGCTGATCCAGAACGCGTTGATGGGTGCCAGACCCTGGGCCTCGCGCCCGTCGTTGGCGGGGTGGGTGTAGAACAGCATTTGGGCCTCGCTTTGCAGCCGCCGCAGGCCAGCGGCCTGTGGGCCGGTGCTCAGCCAGGGGCCGATGTGGCGGCCCACCACCCGGTCCAGTGAGGCCGTGGGCAGGTCGGTCAGCACGTCTCCCTCTGCCAGCCAGCGGTCGGCGGCCACCCAGGTCAAGCGCAGGCCGTCGTCGGCGGCCAAGGGTTGCAGCGACGCCACCAGCGCCTGGGAGTGGGCGTCGCTCAGGGCCAGCCGGTCGGGCGTGTGCAGGGTGACCTGGCCCGCGCCCACCTCTTGGTGGCAGGGCGTGAACCACGCCGCAGCGCTGTGCGGGGTGGCCATCTGGGCTTGGGCTGCCCACGCGGCCCAGGGCAGTTGGCCGTCGGACAGGGTGGGGTGGGTGTCGCGGTCGGGGGGCAGCAGGCCCAGTGCCATGGCCAGCGCCCATTCGTGTGGGGGGGTCAGCGTCAGTTCGGGGTCCGTGCCGGGGGCGGCGTGCACCGTGTGTGTCCGGTGGCTGGGCAGTGCCAGCAGGCGCTGCAGGTGCGGCAGCGCCAGCGTGGGCCGCTGGGCCTGGCAGGCGTCGTCGGTGCTGGTGACGCAGGGAATGAGCAGGTGCGGCGTGGGGGCCGGTGGCTGGTCGGCCTGGGTGGGTGCGACGCACAGGCGCAGGGCAGACGCCGTGTCGCTGCCCAGGGTTTGCGGGGTGGGGAACATGGGGCCGATTGTCGAGGATGCCAAAATGCCCGACCTTGCCACACTCCATCACCCCATGAATCTCCCCTATGAATTGAGCCTGGGCTGGCGCTACACCCGTGCGGGTCGTGCCACCCGGCGCAATGGTTTCATTTCGTTCATCTCGGGCGTGTCCATGCTGGGCATTGCGCTGGGGGTGGCCGCGCTCATCATTGTGCTGAGTGTGATGAATGGTTTCCAGAAAGAGGTGCGCGACCGCATGCTGGGCGTGCTGGCGCATGTGGAGGTGTTTGCCCCCGGCGGCGCGGCCTTGCCCGACGTGGCGCTGACCCTGAAAGAAGCCAAGTCCAACCCCCAAGTGGTGGGGGCTGCCCCGTTCATTGCCGCCCAGGGCCTGCTGGCGCGGGGCGAGGACATGAAAGGTGCCCTGGTGCGCGGGGTGGACCCGGCGCTGGAGGGCGAGGTGACCGACCTGTTCGCCGAGTCCCCCGTGCTGAACCGGCTGGTGCCGGGGCAGTTCGGCATCGTGCTGGGGTTGGACCTGGCGCGCAACCTGGGCGTCATCGAGGGCGATTCGGTCACCCTCATTGCCCCCAGTGGCCAGGTGACCCCGGCGGGCGTTGTGCCCCGCCTGAAGCAGATGACGGTGGTGGGCACCTTCAATTCAGGCCACTACGAGTACGACGCGGGCCTGGCGCTGCTGCACCAGGACGACGCGGCGCGCATCTTCCGCCTGGAAGGCCCCACCGGCATCCGTCTCAAGCTCAAGGACCTGCACCAGGCGCGCGAGGTGGCGCAGCAACTGGTGGGTACGCTCAGCGGCGACCTGTTTGTGCGCGACTGGACGCGCCAGAACCGCACCTGGTTTGCGGCGGTGCAACTCGAAAAACGCATGATGTTCATCATCCTCACGCTCATCGTGGCGGTGGCCGCGTTCAACCTGGTGTCCACGCTGGTGATGACGGTGACCGACAAGCGCGCCGACATCGCCATCCTGCGCACGCTGGGGGCCAGCCCGCGCAGCATCATGGGCATTTTTGTGGTTCAGGGCGCGATGGTGGGGGTGATTGGCACCTTCAGCGGGCTGGCGCTGGGGCTGCTGGTGGCGTTCAACATCGACGTCATCGTGCCCGCGCTGGAACACGCGCTGGGGGCCAGCTTTTTGCCGCGCGACGTGTACCTCATCAGCCGCATGCCCAGTGACCCACAGCAGGCCGACATCGTGCCCATTGCCGTCATTTCCCTGGTGTTGGCCTTTGTGGCCACGCTCTACCCCAGCTGGCGCGCCAGCCGCGTGAACCCCGCAGAAGCCCTCCGTTATGAGTGAACAAAACCCTGTGCTGCAAGCCACGGCCCTCACCAAGCGCTTTGTCGAAGGCCGCCTGGATGTGACGGTGCTGCAAGGCGTGGACCTCACGGTGCGTGCCGGCGACACCCTGGCCATCGTGGGCGCGTCCGGGTCGGGCAAGAGCACCCTGCTGCACCTGCTGGGCGGCCTGGATGCGCCCAGCAGTGGCAGCGTGCAACTCATGGGCCAGCCGCTGGCGGGCCTGAGCGCCGCCCAGCAAGGCGTGCTGCGCAACCGGCACCTCGGGTTTGTGTACCAGTTTCACCACCTGCTGCCCGAGTTCAGTGCGCAGGACAACGTGGCCATGCCGCTGTGGATACGCCGCACCGACCGGACCGAAGCCGCCGCCACGGCAGCCGCCATGCTGGCACGCGTGGGCCTGGCCGAGCGCCTGCACCACCGCCCCGCCGAGCTGTCGGGCGGCGAGCGCCAGCGGGTGGCCATGGCGCGTGCGCTGGTCACGCAGCCCGCCTGCGTGCTGGCCGATGAGCCCACCGGCAACCTCGACCGCAGCACCGCCGATGGTGTGTTCGAGCTCATGCTGCAACTGGCGCGGGACCAGGGCACGGCCTTCGTGGTCGTCACGCACGACGAGGCACTGGCCCAGCGGTGCAGCCGCCGCGCACGGTTGGTGCGTGGCGTGTTGGCCGAAACCGCTTGAGTGGCGTCTGTAACTTTCATTTCATTGATGTATCCCCATGAAAAACCTTGGCATCAACACCCAAATCGTCCACGCTGACCGCCGTTTTGGCGTGGAGCACGGTGGCGTGCGCAAGCCCATTCACACCTCGGTCCAATACGGTTTTGACACCGTGGAGGAATTGGTGGGCGTGTTTCAGGGCACGCTCAAGGGCTACAACTACGCCCGCCAGGGCACCCCCACCACGGCGGCGCTGGAGTCGCGCATCAACCTGCTGGAGGGCGGACTGGGCACCATTTGTTTCGCCACCGGCATGGCCGCCATCTGCGCCACGTTTCTGACGCTGCTCAAGGCGGGCGACCATTTGGTGGTCAGCCAGTTCGTGTTCGGCAACACCAACAGCGTGTTGGGCACCTTGCGCGACCTGGGTGTGCAGGTCACCACGGTGGACGCCACCCGGGTCAGCGCCGTGGCCGAGGCGGTTCAGCCCCACACGCGCATGGTGTTCGTCGAAACGGTGGCCAACCCCGGTACCCAAGTGGCCGACCTGGTCGCCATCGGCCAGCTGTGCCAGGACAAGGGGCTGGTGTACGTGGTGGACAACACCGTCACCTCACCCGCGCTGTTTCAGCCGCGCACCGTGGGGGCCAGCCTGGTCATCAACTCGTTGACCAAAACCATCGGTGGCCACGGCACGGCACTGGGCGGCGCGGTGACCGACACGGGGCTGTTCCCCTGGGCCACTTACCCCAACATCTTCGAGCCCTACCGCAAGGGCGATGCCAAGCAGTGGGGTTTGGTGCAAATTCGCAAAAAGGGCTTGCGCGACATGGGGGGCTCGTTGTCGTCAGAGCACGCCCACACCCTGGGCAGCGGGGCCGAAACCCTGGCCCTGCGCCAGCAGCGCACCAGCGAGACCGCGCTGGCGCTGGCGCGGTTTCTGGAGCAGCACCCCGCCGTGGCCCGGGTGCACTACCCCATGCTGCCCTCGCACCCCCAACACGCGCTGGCCCACACGCTGTTCAGCGCGGGGTCGTGGCTGCTGTCGTTCGAACTGGCCAAGGCCGACGACTGCCTGGCATTCATCAACCGCCTCACCCTGCCCACCATGGGCACTGGCCTGGCCGACACCCGCACGCTGGTGATACCCGTGGCGCAGACCATTTTTTGGGAGGCTGGGCCTGAGGTGCGCGCCGCCATGGGCATTGCCGACGGGCTCATCCGCCTGTCGGTGGGCCTGGAAGACTTGGCCGACCTGCAGGCCGACCTGGCCCAGGCGCTGGGCTGACGCCTCGGCGGTGTACCTGCACGGGCCATGTGGATAGACACCCACTGCCACCTGGACGCGCCAGAGCTGGCGCGGCTCCCTGGCGGGCTGTCGCTCATGCGCGCCGCCGCGCGGCAAGCCGGTGTGGTGTGCGGGGTGATCCCGGCGGTCACAGTGGGCAACTTCGCTGCCGTGCGGCAGCTGGCCCATGAACTGGGCGATGCCTACGCGCTGGGCATTCACCCCCTGTACGTACCCCAGGCCAGCGAGGCCGATTTGGCCACGCTGGACGCCGCCCTGACCGAGCACGCGGGGGACCCCCGCCTGGTGGCGGTGGGAGAGATTGGGTTGGATTTTTTTGTGCCTGAGTTGTGCACCCCCACCATGCGGACACGCCAGCAGTTTTTCTACCGCGCACAGCTCAAGCTGGCCCGTCGGCACCAGCTGCCTGTGTTGCTGCATGTGCGCAAAAGCGCTGACCTGCTGCTCAAGCACCTGCGCGAGGTGTGGGCCTCGTCGCCAGGGGGACGCCCGCCACCGGGGCAAACCGGCATCGCCCACGCCTTCAACGGCAGCGACGCTCAGGCGCAAGCCATGGTGGCCATGGGGTTTTGCCTGGGTTTTGGTGGGGCCATGACCTTCGACGCAGCGCGCCAATTGCGCCACCTGGCCGCCACCTTGCCCGCCGACGCCTTGGTGATGGAAACCGATGCGCCCGACATGCCCCCGCAGTGGCGGTACGTCACCGCGGCCCAGCGCGCCGCCGGTCAGCCGCCAGGGGTGAACACCCCGCTGGAGCTGCCACGCATCGGTGCCGAACTGGCCGCTTTGCGCGGCGTGGCAGTGGAGGTCTGGGCCCAGCGCACCAGCGCCAATGCACTCGCTGCCATGCCGCGTTTGCGCGGTGTGATCGTCAGTCACCTGCCATGACCCCACCCGCCAGCGCGGTGCCCGCACCGCCCATCCACGCGCCGCGCTTGGTTGGCCTGTCGCCCGTGATCGACGCGCGCACCCGGGTGCTGGTGCTGGGCAGCTTTCCGGGGGCGGCGTCGCTGGCGGCGCAGCAGTACTACGGCCACCCCCGTAACCATTTTTGGCCCATATTTCAAGAAATATTGGCACCCATCGCTTTGCTGGATTCAACTGTTTGCTCTGTAAAAAACTGTGCATCGGGTGTTGCTGGGCCAACCTTGCCGGCCACCTATGCCGAGCGCTGTGCGTGGTTGCAGGCCCATGGCGTGGGGCTGTGGGATGTGTACGCGAGTTGCGAGCGCCAGGGCAGCCTGGATGCCCACATCCGCCACCCAGAGGTGAATGACTTTTCCCAGCTGTTGCAGCGCTGCCCCCGCCTGCAATTGGTGGTGCACAACGGTGGGGAGAGTTTTCGCCACGCTCGCCACACCCACGCGTTGGGGGTACCTGTGGTGCGCCTGCCTTCCACCAGCCCAGCCAACGCCAGTTGGTCGCTGGCGCGCAAACGCCAGGCTTGGGCGCAGGCCATCCTGCCCGCATTGGCTGGCACATAATTCCCCATTTCCACCCGTGGGCCGCTGCGGTGCCCAGCCCGCAAAGGGTTGACCACCCTCAACACCCGTGAGATTGGCACCGTGCCAGTCCGGCCCCGGGAAACCACCTGGGGCCATTTTTTTGTCATCCACACCACCCAAGTCTTCCGCAGGCCGAGCCGCCCGTCCCCGCGCCGCCGCCCAGGCCTTGCCCGATGTGAACTTTTCCGATTACGGCGACGTGCGTTGCCTTCATCTGGGTTCCGAATGGGTGCAAGGCTCCATGCTGCTGGACAAACCCTACGACATCGAGCTGGAATATGTGCAGCGCATGATGGCCTGGCTGCTGTTCGATGATCCTGCCAAGGCGCCCAAGAAACACGCCATGCAACTGGGCCTGGGCGCAGCGGCACTGACCAAGTTCAGCCGCAAAAAGCTGCGCATGAAAACCACCGCCGTCGAGATCAACCCACAGGTCATTTCCGCTTGCCGTTTCTGGTTCAAGCTGCCGCCCGACGACAGCAAGCTGCTGGTGGTGCTGGCCGATGCCGGGGTGGAGGTGCGCAACCCTGTGTGGGCGGGCGACGTCGATGCCCTGCAGGTGGACCTGTACGACCACGAAGCCGCCGCCCCCGTGCTCGACAGCTTCGACTTCTACCAAGACTGCCGCAACACCCTCACTGAGGGTGGCTGCATGACCGTCAACCTGTTTGGTGACAAAAACCAATACCCCGACAGTGTGGAAGAAATTGCCGCCGCCTTTGGCCGCGACGCGGTGTGGCTGTTCAAACCCACCAAAGAGCTGAACACCGTGGTGTTGGCCCAGCGCACGCCCAGCCGCCCCGACCGTGCCACGCTGGAGGCCCGCGCCGCCGACATCCAGACCCGCTGGGGTTTGCCCGCCCAGAAGTGGCTCAAGGTGTTCAAACCGCTGGAAGAATGAAGCACATGTCCAAAGCCCGCACCCAGACCCCGTCGCACCCGCCCTTCCAAGGGCCGCTGGACTGGCGCACGCTGGTCGCCTGGCTGGCCGAGGATGGCGTCATCACGCCCCAGGAGGCCGAGCGCACCGTGGCCCGCTGCTCGGCGGCACAAAGTGCCCAGCCGCCTCTGCAACGCCTGAGTGTGGTGGGCATGGGCCGCGCCAGCGACGGCGTGGTGCTGACCCTGGACGCCCTGGCCGAGTGGCTGGCCGGACACCTGGGTCTGGCGTTTTTGCGCATCGACCCTTTGAAAGTCGATGTGGGAAGGGTGGCCGAAGCCATGTCCGCCCCCTACGCCGAGCGGCACCAGGTGCTGCCGGTGCAGGTCAGTCCGACCGAGGTGGTGGTGGCCACCGCCGAGCCCGGCCTGACCGACTGGGTGCCCGAGGTCGAGCGCCAGACGCGGCGCACCGTGCGCCTGGTGGTGGCCAACCCGCTGGACATCAAGCGCTACACGGGCGAGTTCTATGCGCTGGCCAAGTCGGTGCGCGCGGCCGTCAAGGCTGGCACGGGCCACCAGGCCAGCTTTGAGCAGCTGGTGGAGCTGGGCCGCAGCAACCGCCCGCTCGACGCCAATGACCAAGGTGTGGTGCAGGTGGTGGACTGGCTGTGGCAGTACGCCTTTGACCAGCGCGCCAGCGACATCCACCTGGAGCCCCGGCGCGAGAAGGGTGTGATCCGCTTTCGCATCGACGGGGTGCTGCACCCGGTGTACCAGTTGCCTGGTGGTGTGCTCAATGCCATGACGGCGCGCATCAAGCTGTTGGGGCGCATGGACGTGGTGGAAAAGCGCCGCCCGCAGGACGGCCGCATCAAAACCAAGAACCCGAGCGGCGACGAGGTGGAAATGCGCCTGTCCACACTGCCCACCGCCTTTGGCGAAAAAATGGTCATGCGCATTTTTGACCCCGACACCACGGTGAAGAACCTGGATGCGTTGGGTTTCTCAGTGCACGACGCCCGCCGCTGGGAGGCGCTGGTCAAGCGCCCGCACGGCATCATTCTGGTGACCGGACCCACCGGTTCCGGCAAAACCACCACGCTCTACGCCACCTTGAAGCGCCTGGCCACAGAGGAGGTCAACGTCAACACCATTGAAGACCCCATCGAGATGATCGAACCGGCCTTCAACCAGACGCAGGTGCAGACCCACCTGGACTTTGACTTTGCACAGGGCCTGCGCGCCCTGATGCGCCAGGACCCCGACATCCTGATGGTGGGCGAAATCCGCGACCTGCCCACCGCCGACATGGCCGTGCAGGCGGCCCTCACTGGCCACCTGGTGTTCTCCACCTTGCACACCAACGATGCGCCCAGCGCCATCATGCGGTTGATGGAGCTGGGCGTGCCCCCCTACCTGATCAATGCCACCGCGTTGGCGGTGTTGGGGCAGCGGCTGGTACGCACGCTGTGCCCGGCCTGCAAAGTGCCCGACACCGAGGCCAGTCGCGCCGCGCTGGACGACGTCATCAAGCCCTGGCAGGCCAGCGGCAGCTACGCACCCTACCGGCCGGTGGGGTGTGTGGACTGCCGCATGACTGGGTTCAAGGGTCGCATGGGTCTGTACGAGCTGATGACGACCTCGGAGGCCTTCAAAGACAAGGTCAACCGTGAACCCAGCATGGACGCGTTGCGCCGCCAGGCCGTCGTGGATGGCATGCGCCCGTTGCGGGTGGCTGGCGCCTTGCGCGTGGCTGAGGGCCTGACCACGCTGGACGAGGTGCTGGCTTGCACACCGCCGCTGACCTGACGCCGGTCATCCGCCCGTCCGCCCCGGCTTTCAGGCAAGCTTGTTAAGCTACGCCGTCAACAACATTTTGGAAAGAGCTGACACATGAATGTGCTGGTGTGGGTGCAAGCCCTCACGCTGGGAGCGGCCATGGCGGTGTTGGGGTGGTCCCTGGCCGCAGGGCCGCTGCGCATTTTCAGCCGCACATCGCGTGACGTTCTGGGCTTCAATGCCCTGGTGGCGCTGGCCACCCTGAGCTGGTGGCCCTGGTCAGCGCTTGACCTGTTGCCCCCCGCCTACCGGCTGATGCTGGGGCTGATCGGCCTGCTGGCCGCCGTGCAATGGCTGTGCGCGGGTGTGCACAAGCTGCACGACACCAAGCCAGCTTATGTCATTTCCCCACTGATGCTGCCGGTGCTGGCCCTGGTGATGGTGGGCTCGGCTTGGCTGGACCCCTCTGGCCACAGCCTGATGTTGGCCTCGTTCAGCGCCGGTCTGTGGATGCTGGGGGTGAGCCTGCAGCAGGTGTTTCCCTCGCTCATGGCGCAGACGGGTGCGCGCACGGCGCGCTGGGTGCTGCTGCCTTTTGCGCTGACTGGCCTGAGCTGGTTGGTGGGCATGGTGCGTGCCGCGTGGATGCTGGGTGTGGGCGAGCCCGTGGTGTTGAGCCCGGGCTTGGTGTCCGGCGCGGCCCACACCAGCTTACTGGACGGTTGGCAAATGGTGGTGTGGTGGTTGTCCTGGGGGTTGCTCAATGCCGGTGCCGTGGGCATGCTGTTTCTCAAACTCATCGACAAAATCCGCGAGCTCAGCACCGAAGACGAGGTCACCGGTGCGCTCAACATGCGCTCATTCCTGGCGCTCCTCCAGGACGAAGGAGAGCGCTTGCGCCGCACCCCACAGGAGCAGTCGCTGCTCCTGTGCGAAGTGGACCAGTTCGCCGCCCTGAACAAACAACTCGGTTTTGCGTCTGGTGATGCGGCGTTGCGCCACGCCACGGCGGTGATTGGCCGCAGCCTGCGCAAGACCGACCGGTTGGGGCGCACGCCACAGGGGGAGCTGGTGCTGTTGTTGCCCGCCACGCCCGCCGTAGGGGCCACCCTGGTGGCGGAGCGCACCCAGGCCGCCGTCAAAGCGAACCCGTTGTTGGTCAACGGTCAATCGGTGGGGTTGACCCTGAGCATGGGCGTGTGCAGCCGTGTGAGTGCTGGCATCGATGGTGAAACCTGGCTCGATCTGTGCCGCCAGGGCGTGGAGCGTGCACGCCGGGAGGGGGGCGCGAGGGTCCGTGTCGCGCGGTTGGATGCTGTGCAAGACGTGAGCACTTTGGGCGCCGACACCGTGCCCGCCCCGCCCGGTGAGGAGCGGGGAATCTTGGCCGCGTCACTGACAGGGCCTGCGCCAATGGTCTGACGGTGCTCTGACAGCGAGGGTGGTGACCGGGGTTTAAATATTTGCTTATGCGCATGTTTGTATCTGCGGTACATTTTTGATTTTTGTCATGCGGACTGGTGCCGCTTCTTTTGACGCTGGATACCCATGATTCCCATCAAAACCGAATCGACTTGGCGGGGCACCGTGGATTGCCGCAGTTGCGGCATCCGTGACATGGTGCTGTTTGCCGACCTCAACGAAGAGGATTTCCGGCTCATCCACTCGCCCATCGACGATCTGGAGTTCAACCCCGGCGACAGCCTGCAGCGCATGGGCAACGCGGCCAACAGCCTCATGACCCTGCGTTCAGGCATGGTCAAGCTGGTGCGCAACATGTCGGATGGCCGCCACCGCATCGTGCGTGTCCTGCGCCCTGGCGATGTGGTGGGTCTGGAGGCCCTGTTCTCTGCCACCTACGATTCCGAGGCGGTGGCGCTCACCCCGGTGAAGGTCTGTCGCTTGCCTCTGGAGGTCATCGAGCGCTTGAACCGCGACACCCCTCGACTGAGTCTGAAGCTGATGGCCAAGTGGCACCAGAGTCTCAAAGAGGCCGACGACTGGTTGGCCGATCTGAACTTCGGCAACGCCCGTCAGCGTGTGGCGGGCCTGATTCTGAAAATGCGCCCCAATCTGACACGGAATCCGGACGCCGATGAATCGGTGGCCACCTTGTTTTCGCGCGAGGACATGGGGGCCATGCTCGACCTGAAGCTGGAAACGGTGAGCCGAACCCTGAACGCCTTTGTGCGGGAAGGTTTGCTGTTGCCGCTGGACAAGCAGGGGCGTTTGTATCGAATTTTGAGCGTGCAGAAGTTGACGTCTCCCTGACGTTTTTGACCGCTTTGGGTTCACTGAGTCCACCAAAACCCCGTTTTCGAGGGTTTACCCCACGCGTAAAGTGCGTGTTATCCACAGCGCCTGATGGGTAATCGCGCAGACAATCCCGGGTGTTTTGAAACATTCACCTCAGGAGTGTGTTGTGTTGCTAAAAAGTCAGAAAGACTTCTTTTCGGGGCTGCTGTTTGTCGCGGTGGGCGGCGCGTTCGCCTGGGGTGCCACCACATACGCCGTGGGCGATGCCGCCCGCATGGGGCCCGGGTACTTCCCTTTGTTGCTGGGCGTCATATTGGCGTTGATGGGCAGCGTCATCACGTTCAAGTCGTTCGTCAGCGGCACGCCCGGTGGCGACCGCATCGGCGCTTGGGCTTTCAAGCCGCTGCTGCTGGTGTTGAGTGCCAACATCGCCTTCGGCGCCCTGCTGGTGGGGGTGCCTGCCTTGGGTATTCCCCAGTTCGGGCTGGTGGTGGCCATCTTTGCGCTGGTGTTCATTGCCAGCTTCGCTGGAGAAAAGTTCATCTTGAAAGAGGTGGTGGTGCTGTCCCTGATCCTGTCGATTGGCAGCTACGCGGCTTTTGTGTATCTGTTGGCACTGCAGTTTCCGGTGTGGCCTGCGTTCATCACTGGTTAAGGGCGAGACACCATGGAATTGTTTGACAACCTTGCGCTGGGTTTTGGTGTGGCCTTCACGGCACAAAACCTGATGTACGCCTTCATTGGCTGCCTGTTGGGGACGCTCATCGGGGTGCTGCCTGGCATTGGTCCCGTGGCCACCATCGCCATGCTGCTGCCCGCCACCTACGCGCTGCCGCCTGTGGCCGCGCTCATCATGCTGGCTGGCATTTACTACGGTGCGCAATACGGGGGCTCAACCACCGCCATTCTGGTGAATTTGCCGGGCGAGTCGTCCTCGGTGGTGACGGTGATTGACGGCTACCAGATGGCGCGCAAGGGCAGAGCAGGCCCTGCGTTGGCCGCGGCCGGCCTGGGCTCGTTCTTCGCGGGTTGCGTGGGCACCCTGATTCTGGCGGCCTTTGCCGCGCCGCTGACCGAAGTGGCTTTCAAGTTCGGCCCGGCCGAGTATTTCTCGCTCATGATTCTGGGCCTGATCGGCGCGGTGGTGCTGGCCTCGGGCTCGCTGCTCAAGGCGCTGGCCATGATCGTGCTGGGTCTCCTGCTGGGCATGGTGGGCACCGACGTGAACTCGGGTGTGCCCCGCTTCACGTTTGACATTCCCGAGTTGTCTGACGGCATCAGCTTCGTGGTGATTGCCATGGGCGTGTTCGGCTACGGCGAAATCATCAGCAACCTGTCGCACAGCGAAGAAAAACGCGAGGTGTTCACGGGCAACGTGCAAGGCCTGATGCCCACGAAAGAAGACTTCAAGAACATGGTGCCCGCCGTGCTGCGCGGCACGGCCCTGGGGTCGGCACTGGGCATCCTGCCCGGCGGAGGCGCGCTGCTGTCGGCCTTTGCGGCCTACACCATCGAGAAAAAGACCAAGCTCAAGCCCGGTGAGGTGCCGTTTGGCCAGGGCAACATCCGGGGTGTGGCCGCGCCCGAATCGGCCAACAACGCTGGTTCACAGACCTCGTTCATTCCGCTGCTGACGCTGGGCATTCCGCCCAACGCGGTGATGGCGTTGATGGTGGGGGCCATGACCATCCACAACATCCAGCCCGGCCCGCAGGTCATGACCAGCAACCCCGAGCTGTTCTGGGGCCTGATTGCGTCCATGTGGATCGGCAACGCCATGCTGGTCATCCTGAACCTGCCGCTGATCGGCATCTGGATCAAGCTGCTGACCGTGCCCTACCGTTGGCTGTTCCCAGCCATCGTGCTGTTTTGTGCGGTGGGCGTGTACTCCACCAACAACAACACCTTCGATGTCTGGATGGTGGCGGCCTTCGGTGCGGTGGGTTATCTGTTCATCAAGCTGGGCTTGGAGCCCGCGCCGCTGCTGCTGGGCTTCATTTTGGGCCCCATGATGGAAGAAAACCTGCGCCGGGCCTTGCTGCTGTCGCGCGGTGACTGGAGTGTGTTTGTCACCAGGCCGCTGTCGGGCACCCTGCTGGCGCTGGCCGTGGCCTTGCTGGTGGTGGTGATGATGCCCAGCATTAAGAACAAGCGCGAAGAAGCCTTCGTCGAAGACTGACGCGGGCCGCTGCGCGCCCATCGCCCCGCCACGCAGCCGCCCATTGGGGTGGCGCTGGCGGGGTTTGTGTTTGTTGTCCCACAATGGATCGTCATGAGCACTGCATCCCCTCTGGGTGGTTTTTCTGCCCGGCCCAATCCCTATTCCTCCGTTCGACTGCCGGTTTTCGCGCGCAATGTGGTGTCCACCTCCCACCCGCAAGCGGCGCAGGCCGGGTTACACATGTTGCGCATGGGGGGCAATGCGGTGGACGCGGCGGTGGCCGCCGCCGCTGCCATGACCGTGCTGGAGCCAGTGAGCAACGGCTTGGGGTCCGATGCGTTCGCCCAAGTGTGGGATGGCCAGCAACTTCACGGGCTGAACGCTTCGGGCCGGGCGCCCCAGGCTTGGACGCCCGAATTCTTTACTTCGCGTTTCGGGGCCGACGCCCTCGCGCCGCCCAAGCGTGGCATCCACAGCGTGACAGTGCCCGGCGCCGTCAGTGGTTGGGTGGCGTTGAGCGAGCGCTTTGGTCGTTTGCCGTTTGCCGACCTGATGCAGCCCGCCATTGAGCTCGCCGAGCGCGGTTACGCGGTGCCCACGGTGGTGCAAGGCAAGTGGGCGGCTGTGGTGGGTGAATTGCAGCACCAGCCCGGTTTTGCCCAGGCTTTTTTGCCCGAGGGCCGAGCGCCGTTGGTGGGTGAATTGTTTCGTTTTCCGGCCGCGGCCAAAGGGCTGCGGGCCATTGCGGCGACGCGGGGAGAGGCTTTTTATCGGGGCGAGGTGGCGCAAGCCATGGTGCGCTTTTGCGCGGAGCATGGTGGGGCACTGACCGAGGCGGATTTGGCCGCACACGCGCCCGAATGGGTGGCCCCCATCGCCCGCGCCTACCGTGGTCACACCCTGCATGAGCTGCCACCCAATGGCCAGGGCATTGCCGCATTGCTGGCGCTGGGCATTTTGGAGCACTTCAACCTGGCCGAACTGCCCGTGGACGGGGCGGCCAGCCAGCACCTGCAGATCGAGGCCATGAAGCTGGCCTTTGCCGACGTGTACCGCTTTGTGGCGGATCCGGTGGCCATGCACGTGACCGTGGCGCAGCTGTTGAACCCCGGCTACCTGGCCCAGCGAGCCCGCTTGATCGACCCTCACCGCGCCCTTGCCCCGCAGGCGGGCAGTCCTGCCGACCCGCACCGCCAGGGCGGCACCATCTACCTCACCGCCGCCGACGAGGCGGGCATGATGGTGAGCTTCATTCAGAGCAACTACATGGGCTTTGGCTCGGGGTGTGTGGAGCCGACGTTTGGCATCAGCCTGCAGAACCGGGGCCACGGCTTTGGTTTGCCCGCCAGTCCGCTG
Source organism: uncultured Hydrogenophaga sp. (assembly GCA_964396895.1). GTDB lineage: Bacteria > Pseudomonadota > Gammaproteobacteria > Burkholderiales > Burkholderiaceae_C > UBA2334. The sequence continues at coordinate 179,423 of CAYNGJ010000005.1, forward strand.
AACCCGGCCAACCTGGTGGGGCCGGGCAAGCGGCCGTTTCACACCATCATCCCGGCGTTTTTGACCCGGCCCGTGCCCGGGCAACCCACGCAACTGGAGGCTGTCATGAGCTTTGGGGTCATGGGGGCCAACATGCAGCCGCAGGGTCACCTGCAAACCCTGGTGCGCTTGCTGGACCACGGTCAGTCACTGCAGGCCGCGTGTGACGCGCCGCGCTGGCGCTTGACCAGCGGGCTGGCGGTTCAGGTCGAGGCAGGCATGGACACCCGCACCGTGTCTGGGCTGCAGGCCTTGGGTCACCAGGTGGAGGTGGTGGCTGACTCTTACCAAGATTTCGGAGCAGGCCAGTTCATCTGGCGCTTGGGTGACCCCGCCACCCAGGGCTACGTGGCCGCCAGCGATCCTCGCCGGGATGGTTTGGTGGCTGGTTGGTGAAAATTCATGGAAAAAAGTCATTCAGCGCTTTCTGATATTGGTGTTTCAGATCCTAAAAACGTAGCAATTGGTTTGATGCTGGCCGCCGCAGGTTCGGTGGCGTTCAGCGGCAAGGCCATCATCGTGAAGCTGGCGTACCGCCACGGGGTGGATGCGGTCACGCTCATCATGTACCGCATGCTGTTTGCATTGCCGCTGTTCGCGGGCATGGCGTGGTGGGCCAGTCGGGGCAAGCCTGCGCTGAGCCGCCAGGACTGGCTGGGTGTGCTCGGCCTGGGCGTGACGGGCTATTACCTGGCGAGCTTTCTGGATTTTTGGGGCTTGCAGTACATCAGCGCCAGCCTGGAGCGGCTCATTCTCTACCTCAACCCCACCTTGGTGTTGGTGCTGGGCTGGGTGTTGTACCAGCGCCGCATCAGCCGCTTGCAGGCGGTGGCCATGGGTGTGAGTTACGCGGGGGTGTTGCTGGTGCTGGGGCACGAGGTGCGCTTTGACGGTGCGCAGACCTTGGTGGGTGGTGCCCTGGTGTTTGGCAGTGCCATCAGCTACGCGGTGTACCTGGTCTACAGCGGGGAAATGGTCAAGCGCCTGGGGTCACTGCGCCTGGTGGGCCTGGCCACCACCGTGGCCTGCGTGCTGTGCATGGCACAGTTTGTGGTGTTGCGTCCCCTGTCGGCGGCGGTGGTGGCGCCTGAGGTGGTGTGGCTGTCGGTGCTCAATGCGTTGGCGTGTACGGCGGCACCGGTGCTCATGGTCATGATGGCCATCGAGCGCATCGGTGCCGGCCTGGCCGCGCAAACCGGCATGGTGGGCCCCATGTCCACCCTGGCCATGGGCGTGTGGATTTTGGGTGAGCCCTTCAACACCTGGATCATCGCGGGCACGGTGTTGGTGGTGGCGGGCGTGTTGCTGGTCACGCGGCAAAAAACCGGCTGAATGTGCCCGCCACTGGGGCCCGCATGGGGCGTCAGGCGGCGGGTTTTTTGACCGGTCGGGGTTTGGTGGGGGCTTTGGCGGGCGCCGTGTCGGTCGCCGGTCCTGTGCTGCCTTTGACGCGGGCGCTGATCAGCACGGGTTTGCCACCGGTCAGCGCATCGAAGCGGTTGCCCATGGTGGTTTCCAATGCCGCCAAGCGCTGCTCTGTCGGCGGGTGGGTCGACAACACCAGCGAGTAGCCGGGGTCGGTGGGCTTGGCGGCCGACAGGGTCTGCAGCAATGCAGGCAAGCCGAAGGGGTCTAGGCCGGCGCGGGTGGCCAGGGTCACACCCTTGCGGTCGGCCTCGTATTCATCGCCCCTGTCCAGACCTTTCGCGTACAGCTCCTTGCCCATGCTGACCAACTGAGAGGCCACGAACGAGCCCAGCGCTCCCTTGGCCTGACTGGCCAGCAACTGGCCCGCCAAGGCTGTCTGGGCCGTTTTGTTGAGCGATTTGAGGTGGTGTTTTTCCACCACATGCACAATTTCGTGGGCCAGCACCCCACCCAACTCGGCCTCGTCTTGCGCGGCGTCTATCAAGCCCTTGGTCACGAACACGTAGCCGCCCGGGGCCGCAAAGGCGTTGAAGCCGGCGTCGTCCAGCACCATGAAGGTCCAGGGCAGATCGGGCCGGGCCGACTGCAGGCTGATCCAGCGCCCCAGGCGGTTCACGTAGGCCTGCAGGGCCATGTCTTTGTGCAGGGGTTTGCTGCCAAGGAGGATGGCCGACAGTTGACGGCCAATGTCAATTTCCTTGGGTTCGTCTATGTTGTTGATGGACTGCGCCAACAACTCGATCAGGTTGCCGCCACCGGCCGGTGCAGCCACTCCCAGTGGCAGCGGTGTGCCCGCACCACCACCCAGGGCGCTGAGGGTGCCCATCAGCGCGCCTGCGCCACCCGAACCGGTCGCCTGTGGGTTGGTGACACAGCCTGCCAGCAGTGCGCCCAGGCAGGCCAGCAGCAAGGAATTCAAGGGTGCGCGCATGGTGATGCTCCTGTTGCGGCGGGTAGGGTTCAGTTGGCGTTGCCGCCGCGGGGTGCGGGTGCAGCGCTGTCGGGAAGTTCGGCCACTTGGCGCGGGCTCAGGCCGCTGCGTTGAGCGAACTGTTTGGCCTGGGCTTCGCTGGTGCGCAGGCGTTCGCCCTGGGTCACTGCCGCCGGGTTGGGTTGGGCAGTGGCCACGTCGTTGGCATCCAGTCCGCGCACCCCCAGGGTGCTGGTGGTCACGGGCTTGGACGACGCTGGCGCAAACAGACTGCCCACGCCGCGCAGCACATTGCCCGCGCCGCTGCTGCTGGCGCCTGCCGCTGCTGACGCAGCGCTCAGGTCGAACAGGCGCATCCAGCCCTGCTGGCCACCCTCGGCCTTGATGCGCATCCAGGCACCTTGGCGCTCACCGTGGTGGACCACCGTGCTGCTGGCGGCGATGGGCATGAGGGACTCGGCGGTGGCATCGGGTTGTTTGCGAACCTCGGTGTCGCGCTTGACGGTGAGGGTCTGGGCGGTTTGTGCTTGGGCTACCCAAGGACCCAGGCACAGGGCCAACAAGACCAGACGGGCGAAAGGAAGAGGGGCTTGGTGCATGATGGTCCCTTGAGTCATCAACAACGATCAGAGGCACAGTGTATGGATTTGGGACTGACGGGTAAATGGGCGCTGGTGTGTGGGGCCAGCAAGGGGTTGGGGCTGGGCTGCGCCCAGGCCCTTGCGCAAGAGGGTGTGCATGTGGTCATGGTGGCGCGTGGCGCTCCGGCGCTGCAACAGGCGGCTGCCGAGTTGCGCGCTTATTTGGCACATTTTTCGCACCCCTCTGGGTTGAACCCCTTGCAATTGCCGCAGGTGTTGACGGTGGCGGCGGACATCACCACGGCCGAAGGGCGGGAGGCTGCGTTCAGCGTGCCCGATGGACCTGGTCGGAATTTCGACGTGGTGGTGACCAATGCCGGGGGGCCGCCACCCGGCGATTTTCGGGATTGGGACAGGGACGCTTGGTTGAAGGCGGTGGATGCGAACATGCTCACCCCCATCGAACTCATCAAGGCCACGGTGGACGGCATGGCGGCACGGGGCTTTGGGCGGGTGGTCAACATCACCAGCAGCGCGGTGAAGGCACCCATTGACATCCTGGGCTTGTCCAATGGCGCGCGCAGCGGGCTCACGGGGTTTGTGGCCGGTGTGGCGCGCAACCCCGGCCTGGCGGCGCATGGGGTCACCGTCAACAACCTCTTGCCAGGTGCATTTGACACCGACCGGTTGCGCACCACCTTGCAAGGTGCGGCCACCAAAACGGGCCAGCCGATGGACGCGGTGGTGGAAGGTCGGCGCAACGGCATACCTGCCCGCCGCTTCGGCACACCTGAAGAATTTGGCCGTATCTGCGCTTTTTTGTGCAGCATGCACGCCGGTTACATCACCGGGCAGAACATCCTGGCCGACGGTGGCGCTTACCCAGGCGCTTTCTGATCGGGGGGCAACACCGCCGGGCGGTTTCTGGACGACACCACGATGCCTCCCACGATCAGGGCGAACGCCATGGCGTGAAATGGCTTGGGCATTTCACCCAGCACTGCGGCCGACAACACGGCCGCAAACAGTGGCGTGAGGTTGATGAAGAAGCCCGCCACCTGTGGCCCGGCAGCGGCCACCCCATGGCCCCAGCAATAGTAGGCCAGCAACGAGGGGCCCAAGGCCACGTAGGCGAGTGACACGGCCAGCGGCCAGCCCCAGGCGATGTGGGCCCCCGGCAGCAAGCCCCATTCGATGCCCGAGAACAAACCAGACCAGATGAGCCCGGGCACCATCTGCGCCAGCAACCAGGCTGCCCAGTCGTTGCGCAAGGTTACCGGGTCGGGTTGGTGGACGGGTGGCCGCGTCAACAGCCAGCTGTACAGGCTCCAAGTGGCCGTGGCCAGCAGCATCAGCAAGTCTCCCGGTACCGGGCGCAGCGCCAGCAATTGCCCCCAATCGCCCCGGGTAAGAACGGTCAGCACGCCGCCGGTGGACAGGGTCACCCCCCACCACTGCTGGCGCGAAATGGTGGCTCCAAAAAAAAGACGTCCCAGGCCCAGCATGAAGATGGGCGTGCTGGCCGCGACCAGTGTCACGTTCAGTGGTGACGAGGTTTTGAGTGCCATGTACTGAAGCGCGTTGTAGCAGCCCATGCCCAACAGGCCCAGTATCGCCAGCCGTCGCCAGTGGGCCCACAACGGACTGTCACGGCGGAGCACCCAGCTGGCCAGGGGCAGCAACAGCAAAAAAGCCACCATCCAGCGCAGCAGGTTGAAGGTGATGGGGGGAACCGAGGTGCTCATCAACCGGCCCACCACGGCATTGCCCGCCCACAGCATGGGCGGAATGGTGAGCAGCAGGGCGGTGCGGGCGGTGAGGCGTTGGGTCATGGGTGGTGCAGCAGGGCAGGGGAAGTCAATGTAAGGCATGGACCGGGTGACTCGGACAGGAAGGGCTTTGGACTGTCCAGTCTTGCCCTGCATGCGGCATACTCATTCCATGGAACTCCCAAATGTGAACGGTGGCACGAAACGGTACGGATGGTTGGTGTGCGCGGTTGGTGCCACCAGCCTGCTCCACCTGCCAGAAGCGATGGCCCAATCGGCAGTCCCCTCAAAGGCTGCGCCTGTGCATGCACTGAATGCGCCTGGCACAGAGCCCGACACCGAGGCCATGCCCGACGGTGATGGCAAGTGGGTGCTGGGGCTGACGGCCAGTGCCACTCCCTCTTACGCCGGCGCTTCCGACCGTCAATGGGGCATTCGCCCTGTGCTGGCGGGCCGGGTGGGGCGGTGGATGGTGTCCACCTCGTCTGCCCGCCGCTTGGCGGGCTTGTCGCTCGCGGGGGGCATCAGCACCACGGTGGTCGACTCTGATCGGTGGCAATTGGGGGTGGGTGTTCGCCTCACCCACGGGCGCGACAGCGCCGACAACCCGTTGCTGACGGGGTTGCCGGACGTACCAGGCTCGGTGGCCATCCGGGCATCCAGCCACTGGGTGCTGACGCCGACCTGGCGGGTCACCGGCAGCCTGCAACAAGACCTGCAGCGTGGGCAGGGCCTGCACGCCACGGTGGGCTTGGGGTGGTCGCGTCGCTTGGCTTCAGGTTGGACGCTGGACGCGGGCTCCGGGGTGACCTGGGCCAATGCCCCAGCCATGAACACGTTTTACGGGGTGCTTGCGGATCAGACACGGGCCGGGCGCAGCGCGTGGCAGCCCGGTGCTGGCTTGGAGCAGTGGCATTGGGGTGTCGGTGCATCTCGCGCGTTGAGTGCCCACTGGCGTTTCGCCGCCAGTGTGGGGCGCAGCACCCTGTTGGGTGGCGCTGCACACAGCCCCCTGACGGTGCAGCGCAGCGGAACAACCGCACAGGTCAGCCTGGCATATGTGGGTTGGTAAAGTGCGGGTTTGACCTTCGTGGGCGGGCAGTCGGTGCCCCCCCAATGCACTGACCCACCACAGGAGACACACCATGGGCAACCTCACCTCTTTGGCCATTCAGATTCAACAACCCGGTGGTCCCGAGGCCATGTCATTGGTGACCGTACCCGTGGGTGAGCCCGGGCCTGGCCAGGTGCGGGTGGCCCACCAGGCCATTGGATTGAACTACATCGATGTGTACCAACGCAGCGGCCTGTACCCGCTGCCCATGCCCTTGCAGCTGGGCATGGAAGGGGCTGGCGTGGTGGAGGCGGTGGGTGAGGGTGTGACTCACCTGAGCGTGGGTGATCGCGTGGCCTACGCCGCCAACCCGCCTGGGAGTTATTGCCAGCGTCGCGTCATGCCCGCCATGAATGTGTGCCGACTGCCCGACGGCATTTCGTTTGAAACCGGTGCGGCCATGATGCTCAAAGGCCTGACCGCCCAGTACCTGCTCAAACGGACCCTGCCTCAAGGCGGCTTGCAGCCCGGTGACTTTGTGCTGTTTCACGCGGCTGCAGGTGGTGTGGGTCTCATCGCTTGCCAGTGGGCCAAGGCATTGGGATTGCAACTCATTGGGACCGCTGGTTCAGATGAAAAATGTGCCCTGGCGCTCGAAAATGGTGCAAAGTTTGCTATCAATTACAAAACTGAGGATTTTGCCGCCAGGGTGAAAGACATCACCAGTGGCCAAGGCGTCAAGGTCGTTTACGACTCGGTGGGCAAAGACACCTGGGACAAGTCCCTGGACTGTCTACAACCGTTTGGCCTCATGGCCACGTTTGGCAATGCCAGCGGGCCAGTGCCACCGTTTGCCCCCGCCGTGCTGGCGGCCAAGGGATCGCTGTACGTCACGCGCCAGACGCTGTTCAGCCACATCACCAGCCGCGAGCGCACGCAGGCCATGGCCGACGACCTGTTCGCCGTGGTGCAAAGTGGCGCGGTGAACATCCGCATCGACCAGCGTTTTCCGCTGGCCAACGTGCAAGCGGCACACCGCAGCCTGGAGGCCAGGCAAACCACGGGCTGCACCATTCTCCTGCCGTGATGGGGGCTGAGGGCATGTCCCTCGCTCATTCGCAATACCCGACGAAGCTCGTCGCATGGACTGTTCCCGTGTCAAACGCCATGGCAGAATGGCCACGCCACAAAGGCACGGCAGCTCAGCCATGGGTTGACCGCACAACACATCGTTGGGATTTGCATCAAACATGACGGATGAAATTTCATCGGCGCGGCCGAGGCCAAGCGCTGCCCACCTCGCCCGGGGCGCGCTGGGACGTTGGCTGGTCGTGCGCATGGTGGTCATCCTGTGTGTGGCCGTGGGCGGCGTCTTGTTGCTCAGCCACCAGGCCTTGTCGACCCTGTTCGACGAATTCGAGCAATCGGCCGCTCGGCAGCAACTGGCCAGGGTTCAGTCGGCCCTGCAACAAGATGGCCGTGCTCTGGGTGAGGTGGTACAGGACTACGCGCAGTGGGACGACGCCCACCGGTTTGTGCGGGGTCAACAGCCCAACTTCATGGCCGACAACTTCACGTCGGCATCCATGCGCAACCTGCGCTTGGATGCCGTGCTGGTGTTGGACGGACAGGGCCGTTGGCTGGCCGATGTTCAGAACGGACCTCAAGGACTTGTCCCGCGCATCCAACCGGCGTGGCTGAGTGCCTTGGTGCAGGCGAACAAGCCTCTGCGCTGTGCCGACACCCGTGAAGCCGGTGTTTGGGTGGATGACACGCTGCTGATGGTGGCACGCATGCCCATCTCCAACACGGCAGGGAATCTCCCGCCAGTGGGGTGCATGGTGTTTGTCCGGGAGGTCAACGCCGCTTACCTGTCGGGCATGGAGCAATATTCTGGCATCCGCATCTCTCTGTCCCGCACCCCGGGCATGGCCGACCCAACGCTGGTGCAACAGGCCGATGGCATGTGGGTGGCGAGCGCTCACTTGCCCCTGGTGGCGGGTTCTCTGAGTGTTCACTACCAATCCCAGCTGGGGGAGCAGCGCCGCACAATCATGGCCTGGTTGATGCTGGCGCTGGTGTTGGTCACGGTGATGGCGGTGGGCGTGCTGTACGCTTTGGTGCAAGGCAAGGTGGTGAAGCGGCTGCGCCACGCCGCGCAGCTGGCCGACGGCTATCGGCGCACACCCGACGCGCCCATCGTCTGGCCAGACCAGGGGGAGGACGAAATTGACCGCTTGGGTCTGTCACTGAACGAGTTGGTGTCCCAGGTCAGGGCGCACCAGCACCACGCGGCCCACCACGACGCGTTGACCGGCCTGAGCAACCGCCGAGGGTTGGAGGCAGCGCTGGCCGCGGTGTCGTTTGAGTTTGGTGATGTCAGTGGCCCATTGGCCTGTCTGGTGTTGCTGGACCTGGACAACTTCAAAACCATCAACGATGGTTTTGGTCATGAGGTGGGTGACGCACTGTTGTGCCGTGTGGCACACCAGATCGAGGCCGTTGGCCGCAGCGGTGACACCACCGCGCGCACCGGAGGCGACGAGTTCGCCCTGTTGCTGCACGGACTGTCTCGCGAGCAGGCCCTGGCCCTGGTGACAACGTTGATGGAACAGCTGCGCTTGCCGTTGGTCCATGGGGGCTTGCAGGTGGCCACCAGTGGCTCTGTGGGGCTGGCGTTTTCCGACAGCGCCCCCAGCGCCCAGAGCCTGTTGCGCCACGCCGATCTGGCCATGTACCAAGCCAAGCAGCGGGGGCGAAACGGCTGGGTCATTTTCAATGAGGCATTGCATGTGGAGGCCCAGCGGCGTTCCCGCCTGGCCCAGTCGTTGCGTCGCTCGCTGGATGAAGGGCAGTTGCAGGTGGCCTTTCAGCCCGTGCTGGACGTGCGAACCAACCGGGTGACCAGCATGGAGGCACTGGCCCGCTGGTCGTCGGACGGGGAGGTGATTTCACCTGCCGAGTTCATCCCCATTGCCGAAGAAAATGGCCTGATCGGACGCCTGGGCATGCAAGTGGTGGACCGAAGTTGTGCCTTGTTGGCCCGCCTGAGCGCGCAGGGGCACGACCTCAGTTGCAGCGTCAACCTGAGTGTGCGGCAGTTCACCGAGTTCAATTTGCAGGAGGATTTGCCACGCCGGGTGGCCGCTCATGGGCTGATGCCATCTGCCTTGCGCTTGGAGGTGACGGAAAGTTTGGTGGCCGATGTCGAGTCTCCCATTGTGGACACCATGCATGCCATGCATGCCCAGGGCTTCGATTTTTTGCTGGACGATTTTGGCACTGGCCACTCATCTTTGCACCGCTTGCAGCGGTTGCCCTTCCAGACCATCAAAATCGATCGCAGTTTTGTGAAGCCTTTGCAGCACGGCGACCAGGTGATGGTGCGCACGGTGGTGGATCTGGCCAAAGCCTTGCGACTGGATGTGGTGGCCGAAGGGGTGGAAACCCCCGAGCAGCTCCGGAGTTTGCTGGATCTGGGGGTGACCCACCTGCAGGGCTATTTGGTGGCGCGCCCCATGTCCGACGAAGCATTGATCCTGTGGCTGGACACCCTGAAGCGGGATGGTGGAGGGGGCTCACCCCAGGTAGCGGCGTGGTTGGCCGCCACGTCGGACGACACCCGGTGTGCAACGTATTTGCCCACCGAACTGGCGACTGTGGTGTGAGGGGGTGGCCGGGTGCAGGCAGGGGCGCGGACAGTCGATGCCGATTGCGTCAAATGCCTGTTGGATTTTCTGAGCCACAATGGACATACCCCCTCACCCCACGTGAGGTGCTGGTTTTAACCTGAAGGAGAGCCCATGTTTCCAGAGTACCGCGACCTGATTTCCAGCTTGAAGGGCAACGACGCCCACTTCACCCGTTTGTTCGACAAGCACAACGAGTTGGACCAGAAAATCAAGAACATGGAGAGTCACATCCAACCCGGTACGCCGGTGGAAATTGAGACCATGAAGAAAGAGAAGCTGGCGCTGAAAGATGAGCTGTATGCGCACCTGAAAAAGGTGGAAGCCGCTGCCTGAGTCCACTGAGGCGACATTCGACCCCACAAAGGCCTGCATCCGCAGGTCTTTTTTTGTCAGGCGCCAGGGCTTGCCGTGGTCGGGCACACCGCACTGTCCATTCAGGGGTTGGCGCAGAGGGTGATTTGCGCCACCGGCCGCATCCGGCCACAGGGCGTGGCCACGCCCGGGCTGGGGTGGGGGATGCCTTCGCTGTCCATCTGGGCGGCCAGGGTGTCCCAGGCGAGCAGGCCGTGCTTGCCCAGCGCCAGGCGCAACAACCAGCCGGTTTGCCCGCCGGGCACGTCCTCGAACCCGTCGAACACGAAATTGCCCAGGCTGTACACGATGAGCTTGCCACGGTAGAGGTCTGCGCCCTGCGTCACATGGGGGTGGCCGCCAACCACCACATCGGCCCCAGCGTCGATCATGCGCCTGGCCAGGTCGCGCTGGCGCTGTGTGGGTTGGCGCTCCCGCTCCCAACCCCAGTGCATGAAGGGAATGACCAAGTCTGCCCCAGCGGCACGGGCGGCTCGGATGTCGGCCACCACGCGGTCGTCTTCGCTCCAGGCAACGCCTGGCCAAGTGGGACCCGCGGCAAAGGAGCGCGGTTTGAACTCGTTGTAGGCCAGAACGGCCACACGCAACCCTTGGCGCTCCACCCACAGTGGTCGGTGGGCCTCGCTCAGGTCGTGACCGCCGCCAAAGTGGGCAAGGCCAGCCGCGTCCAGGTACTGCATGGTTTGCAAAAAGGCGGCCTGCCCGTAGTCGCCAGAATGGTTGTTGGCCAACGCCAAGGCGTTGAATCGGCCCTGCAACACGTGCAGCACCTCGGGTGGGGCGCGAAAACTGTAGATTTTGTTCTCCAGTGGCTGTCCCACGGTCGCAATGGGCAACTCCAGGTTGCCGATGGTGTAGTCGGCCTCGCGCAGCAGCGCGGCAAATGGTGCCAACGGGTCTCTGCCCTCTGCAATGACCTTGCCCGGGCCATCGGCCAGCATCACATCGCCCGCGAACAGCAGCCGCAAGGTGCCCGGTGCGCCCAGGGGTGGCAGGGGGGATGCGGTGGCCAATGGGCCCTGGTTGGTGGTGTCGGCGGTGGCGGGGGTCACCGCACGCCGGGAGCGGGGTGACACGGGGTGGGCGCGTTCGCACCAGTAGGTCAGTTCACCGTCGCGCACCGGCTCATACACCCGTTGCAGGCCGGTGAAGCCGTGCACCGGCGTGCCCGGTACGTGCACCTGGGTGGCGGTGTGGGTGGCCTGGTGGATGGGCACGGGTCCTGAGGCCTGGCTGGCGTAGGTGTACACCTTCACGGAGGGCTGGGGGCTGCCCAAGGTGTTGACGACCCGAAACAGAAAGTAGGAGCCAATTTCCGCAGCAGGCGCCTGCAAGGGGTGCTGCGTGGGGGCCGCGGTGATGAGGCGGTCCTCGCCGCCGTAGTTCACGTGGCATTGCACACTTTGTCCCCAGGCGGGTCCAACCCCTGCGGCGACCAGCATGGCCAACCCCCAGCACCGGATGGCCCGGACGGTGGGGAGGGTTGTGGGCGTGGTGCGAAGGGGTGACATGGGTGTGTGGGCGGTTTCAGTGGCTGCGCCGGACGCGGCGAATCTCGTCAGCGATGAGGCAGCAGGCCCCCAGGGTGATGGCGGCGTCGGCCAGGTTGAAGGCGGGGAAGTGCCCGCCGTGGAACATGGGGCTCAGCCAGGGCCAGTGGAAGTCCAGCATGTCCACCACGTAACCGTGCAGCATGCGGTCCACCACGTTGCCCACCGCCCCGCCCAGCAGGCTGCTGACCGCAAATGAGAAGAGCTTTTGCCCGGGGTGGCTTTTGAGCATCCACAGCATCAGACCAGATGCCAACACCCCGACGCCGGTGAAGAACCAGCGCTGCCAACCCCCCGCGTCGGCCAGAAAAGAGAACGCGGCCCCAGGGTTGTGCACCCGAACGATGTTGAAGAACGAGGTGATGGGTGTGCTGTCACCCAGCTGGTAGTAACCCAGGATCAGTGTTTTGGTGAACTGGTCCAGCACCAGCACGATGGCGGCCCACACCAGCCAGGGCAGCACGCTGGCCGAGCCGGGTGGGGTGGGGCGGTGAACGGGGTGGGGCTTGGTGGCTTTTCGGGTGGCCATGTGCGCCAGCCTCAGGCCACGGCACGGGCTTCGCCCGAGCCGTACAGGTTGCTGGTGCAGCGCCCGCACAGCGTGGGGTGGTCGGCGTCGTGGCCCATGTCGTCACGGTAGTGCCAGCAGCGTTCGCATTTCAAGCTTTTTAAGGCTTTAACGCTTATCTGCAATGCATTTCCAGCTATCAATTCCACGCTGGATGTGATGAGCACAAACTTCAAGTCATCGCCCAAGGAGGCCAGCAGCGCGTGGTCGTCACCGGGCACGGTCAGTGACACATGGGCTTGCAGCGACGAGCCCACCGCGCCGGTGGTGCGCACGGCCTCGATGTCTTTGTTCACCAGGTCGCGGATTTCGCGGATGCGGGTCCACTTGTCCAGCAGAGCCTCGCTCTGGGCAGTGGGGGCCGGCCAGGTGGTGTAAGTCTCCATGAAGATGGACGCTCTGTGCGGCTGGCCGGCCTGGCCCATGAAGCCCCAGGCTTCTTCAGCGGTGAAGCTCAAGAACGGCGCCATCCAGCGCACAAAGGCGTGGGTGATGCGGTGCAGCGCGGTCTGGGCACTGCGGCGGGCCAGCGAGTTGGGTGCAGTGGTGTAGAGGCGGTCCTTCAGCACATCGAGGTAAAAGCCACCCAAGTCTTCCGAGCAGAACAGCTGCAGCTTGGCCACCACGGGGTGGAACTCGTACTGTTCGTAGTGCGCCAGCACCTCGGTCTGGAACTGGGCAGTACGCGCCAGCGCCCAGCGGTCGATTTCCAGCAACTGGTCGTCGGCCACGGTATCTGTGGCGGGGTCGAAGTCGGATATGTTGGCCAGCAAAAAGCGCAGCGTGTTGCGGATGCGGCGGTAGGCATCCACCACGCGGGCCAGGATTTTGTCGTCAATCCCCAGGTCGCCCGAATAGTCGGTGGAGGCGCACCACAGGCGGATGATTTCCGCGCCCATCTTGCTGCTGATGGTCTGCGGGGCCACCACGTTGCCCAGGCTTTTGCTCATTTTCAGGCCTTTGCCGTCCACGGTGAATCCATGGGTCAGCAAGCCTTTGTACGGCGCGCGGCCATACATGGCGCAGGCCGTCAGCAGCGAGCTGTGGAACCAGCCCCTGTGCTGGTCGTGGCCTTCCAGGTACAGGTCGGCCTCGCAGCCTTGCGTGTGGGCGTGCAGCAGCTGGCCGTGGGCATCGCGCTGACCGTGGCTGCCTTTGAGCACGGTGGTGTGGGTGGTGCCAGAGTCAAACCACACTTCCAGAATGTCGGTGCTTTTGGTGTAGCAAGAAGGGTCCGCAGCATCAGCCGAATCGGGCAATTGGGCCAAAATGTCGGCCACAGACAGCTTGCTCCAGGCCTCAATGCCACCTTGCTCGACCACCTGCGCCGCCAAGTCCACGATCTCGGGTGTGCGGGGGTGGGGCTCAGCCGTGTCCACATGCAGCAAAAACGGCAGCGGCACGCCCCAGCTGCGCTGGCGGCTGATGCACCAGTCGGGCCGGTTGGCGATCATGTCGCGCAGGCGGCCCTGACCGTTTTCGGGGAAAAAGCTGGTGTCTTCAATGGCGGCCAGCGCAGTTTGACGCAGGGTTTGCGGGGCCTTGTCGGTGGTGAAAATGCCCTCGCCTTCGTCCATGCGCACAAACCACTGGGCGGCGGCGCGGTAGATGACGGGCGTTTTGTGTCGCCAGCAATGCGGGTAGCTGTGGGTGATGGTCTGGGTGGCCATCAGCCTGTCGCTCTGGCCCAGCACCTCGATGATGCGCGGGCAGGCTTTCCAGATGTTCAGACCACCGAACAGCGGCAACTCGGCCTCGTATTGGCCGTTGCCCTGCACGGGATTGAGGATGTCGTCATAGGCCAGGCCATTGGCCACGCAGCTGTTGAAGTCGTCCACGCCGTAGGCGGGGGATGAGTGGACGATGCCGGTGCCGTCTCCCGCCGTGACGTAGTCGGCCAGGTACAAGGGCGACACGCGCTGGTAGCCCGCATCCACATCGTGCAGCGGGTGACGGAACACCAGGCCAGCCAGCTTTTTGCCCTCGGCGGTGGCCAGCACGGTGCCGGTCAGGCCGTAGCGCTCCAGGCATTTGTCCACCAGGCTCTCGGCCAGCAGCAGCACGCCGCGTGGGGTGTCCACCAGCGCGTAATGCAGTTCGGGGTGGGCGTTGAGCGCCTGGTTGGCAGGAATGGTCCAGGCGGTGGTGGTCCAGATGACGGCGAAGGCTTTTTTGGCACCATCACCGGGCAAGGCGTGCAGGCCAAAGGCGGCGGCGAGCGCGGTGGGGTCGTTGGACTCAAAGGCCACGTCCAGCGTGTCGCTCTTTTTGTCGGCGTATTCAATTTCAAACTCGGCCAAGCTTGAGCCGCAGTCAAAGCACCAGTAAACGGGCTTCAGGCCCCGGTACACAAAGCCGCGTTCCATCACACGTTTGAAGGCGCGGATTTCATTGGCCTCGGTCGCAAAGTCCATGGTGCGGTAGGGTTTGTCCCACTGGCCCAGCACGCCCAGGCGCTTGAAGTCGGCCATTTGCTGCGCGATTTGCTCGGTGGCAAAGGCCCTGGCCTTGGCCTGCATGTCATCGCGGCTGAGTTTTCGGCCATGCAGTTTTTCGATGGCGTTTTCAATGGGCAGACCGTGGCAGTCCCAGCCGGGGATGTATTGCGCGTCCATGCCCTTCAATTGGCGGGCCTTGACGATCATGTCTTTCAGTACCTTGTTCACCGCGTGGCCGATGTGGATCTGGCCGTTGGCATACGGCGGGCCGTCGTGCAGGATGAATTTGGGTGCGCCCTGGCGGGCTTGGCGCAACTGGGCGTACAGGCCGCTGTCGTCCCAGCCTTGCACCCAGCCCGGCTCGCGCTTGGGCAGGTCGCCGCGCATGGGGAAGGGTGTGTCGGGCAGGTTGAGGGTGGCGCGGTAGTCGGCTTTGCCGGCGGTGGCTTGGGGGTCGGACATGGTGGCGGGCGGAACAGAAGTGACAGACGGGGACAAAAAGGCACCGGTCAACTCATGGCGGCGGTGCCCGCGGGTGTGGAGGTAGGGGAGGCGCAGGTGCCAGGCTCCAGGGCCGTTGACTGCGGCCTTGGGGGCATGCCCCGCTGTGCCAGCGTTAAATTCGGTCGCGCGTGGTCTGGCGACGGGTCTGGGTGTGGTCGGCGAAATGCGCACGCGCCTGGGCGCAGTCGTTGGCAATGCCCGTTGTCAGGGCGTCCAGACTGGCGTATTTCAGTTCGTCATGCAGTTTGTGCAGCAGTTCCACGCGGATGATTTTACCGTAGGCCTCCCGCTGCCCCTGGTACAGGGGCAGGCCGTCGGCCATGTCGGCGGGCCAGTCCAGGCAATGGGTTTCCAACAGCACGCGCCCTCCGTTCACATCGTTGGGGTCGAGCGACGGGCGCACGCCCAGGTTGGCCACGCCGGGCAGGGGCGGGGCGTCGGGGTCGGGGTGCAGGCCGTGCACCTGCACCGCAAAAATGCCACTGGCGGCGGGCTTCCAGTGCGAGAACCGCAGGTTCAAGGTGCGAAAGCCGTCGCCCTGGCCGGGGGCACTGGCGCCCAGCTCGCGCCCCAGCTTGCGGCCGTGCACCACATGGCCCGAGATGCTGTAGGGTCGACCCAGCAGGGCCGCCACGGCATCCATGTCGCCGGCGGCCAGGGCGTCGCGCACGGCAGAGCTGGACACGCGCAGGCCATGCACCTCGTAGGACTGCATGCGCGCCACATCGAAGCCTTGGGCTGTGCCAGCGGCGTCCAGCATGGCGTAGTCGCCCCGGCGGCCGGCGCCGAAGCGGAAGTCGTCGCCCACCAGCACATAGCGCACGCCCAGCTGCTCGACCAGGATGCGCTGGATGAATGCCTGTGCGTCCAGCGCCGCCAACCGCGCGTTGAAGGGCAGCACCACCACCTGGTCCACCCCACAGCGCTCCAGCTCGGTCAGCTTGTCGCGCAGGGTGGCAATGCGGGCGGGTGCCAGCTCGGGCTTGTGGTGCGCTGCAGCGAAATGGTCGCGGGGGTGGGGCTCAAAGGTCATGACGCAGCTGGGGATGCCCCGGTGCCGCGCCTCGTTGTTGAGCAGGGCCAGCATGGCCTGGTGACCCCTGTGCACGCCGTCAAAGTTGCCGATGGTCAGCGCACAGCCGTTGGTCGGGGTGGCTGTGCTGGCAGGGTCAGAGAGCAGTGCGTGGAGGCCACGGATGATTTTCATGGGTGTCTGCAAGGAATTGCCCAGGCCGCCATCGGCCTGTCATGGCACGGGGGTATATTGACACATTAGATCCTGCCCCCGGCACCTGCCGTGGACAAGCCGCCTGCCAGGGCGGTGGCGGGGCTCACCGCAGCGGCATTGCGGCAGATGGTTCGGTGTATTGGCACGGAGGTCGTCTTGAAGGTATTGAAGCTCTCGGCTCAGGGGTTGCCCCAGTCTTGGATCAGCCTGGAAGAGGCGGTGTTGCATTACGCCGCCGACCAGGTGCGCTGGGAAATGGGGGTGGAGGTGGCCGTGTTCCATGGCGGGCACAATGCCGTCACGGGGCTGCAGTCGCTGATCGCGGTCAACTCCATCATCGGCACCCACGGCGTGCCCCGCATCAACCCTTTTGACGTGCACCCCGCCCTCACCAACCACAAGCTGTTTGCCCGTGACCGCCAGTTGTGTGCCTACTGCGGCGACCATTTTCCTGAAGACCTGCTGACGCGCGAGCACATTCGTCCGGTGAGCCAGGGCGGCCCCGACCATTGGATGAACGTGGTCACGGCCTGCCGTGGCTGCAACCACCGCAAGGGGAGCCGAACGCCTGAGCAGGCCCACATGCCACTGCTGTACGCGCCATATGTGCCCAGCCTGTGGGAGGACTTCATTCTGCGCAACCGACGCATCCTGGCCGACCAGATGGCCTTTTTGATGGCGCATGTGCCGCGTCATTCCCGCTTGTGCGCCTGAGCGGGGCGCAACCACCCCGCTGACCGGTGCCGAACCAGCCACGGGGTCTGGCGGGGTGCAGCCGCAGAGGCTTACGCGAACACGCCCGCTGTTTCGCCCATGTGGTCGCTCACCTGGCCCAAGTGGTGCAGGGTGTCGCCCAGTGTCATTTCCAGCTGGGTGAGCTTTTTGAAGCAGTGGCTGACGATGTACTCGTCCGTCACGCCAATGCCACCGTGCAGTTGCACGCACTGTTGGCCCACAAAGCGCATGGACTGGCCCAGTTGCACCTTGGCGCGTGACAGCGCCAGGCTGCGCTCGGCTGCCGGGGCACCCAGCTTGAGCGTGGCGTAGTAGCTCATGCTGCGGGCCAGTTCCAGCTGCATCTTCACGTCGGCCACGCGGTGGCGCAGCGCCTGGAAGCTGGCAATGGCCACGCCAAACTGCTTGCGGGTGTTCATGTACTCCACCGTGTAGGCCAGGGTGGCGTCCATCACGCCCACGGCTTCGGCGCACAGGGTGGCCAGCCCCACGTCCACCGCCAGTTGCAGCGCGGCCAGGCCGTCGGTGCTGACCAAGGTGGCCGGGGTGTTGACCAGTGTGATGGTGGCGGCGCGGCTGCCGTCCTGGCAGCCGTGACCTTGGGCCGTGGCACCGACGGCGTCGCGTGCCACCAGAAACAGCGCCAGGCGGGCGGCGTCACCCTCACCCACCATGGCAGGGACAAGCCAGGCATCGGCCAAATCACCGGCAGGCACCATGTTTTTAGTAGCTGAGACAGCCCATCCACCTTGCGATGGAGTGGCTTTTGATTCACATTTCTCAAGTGAATAGCGGGCTGAGCGCTCCTGGTGGGCCAGTACCACCAGCGCTTCGCCGCTGGCGATGCGGGGTAGCCACTCGGCCTGCACGTCGGCGGGGGCGCACTGGGCCAGCACGGTGCTGACCATGAGTGTTTGGGCCAGCGGCTCCAGCACCAGGCCACGGCCCAGCTGCTCCATCACCACCATGGTTTCCACCGCGCCCATGCCCATGCCACCGTGCTCTTCCGGCACGCACAAGCCGGTCAGGCCCAGTTCGGCCAGCTCGCCGTGGGTGGCGCGGTCGAAACCACCGGCGGCCTCGGTGGCGCGGCGGCGCTCAAACGTGTAGGCTTTTTCAACCCAGCGCGAAACGGCTTCGCGCAGCTGTTCTTGGTCGTCGGAAAAATCAAAATCCATGTCGTGTCTCCTGTTCAGCCGAGCACGGTCTGCGCGACGATGTTGCGTTGCACTTCGTTGCTGCCACCGTAAATGGTGGTTTTGCGCATGTTGAAGTAGGTGCTGGCCAGTGGCGCGTTGGCCACGTTGCCGCCGGGGAATTCACTCAGACCCAAGGCCGCATCACCCTGCCAGCCCGCTTCCATGGCGTCAAAGACGAAGGGCAGGCTGTAGGGGCCGGCGGCCAGCATCATCAGCTCGGCATAGCGTTGCTGGATTTCGCTGCCGCGAATTTTCAGCAGACCGGCTATGTCCAGGCTTTGCTTGCCGCTCTTTTCGGCGCTCAGCACGCGCAGCACCATCATTTCCAGGGCCACCACGTCCACTTCCAGCAGGGCAATCTGGTCGCGAAAGCGGGCGTCTTCCCACACGCCTTCGGCCTTGGCGATGCGCTTCAGGCGCTCCAGCTCGCGCTTGGCGCGGTTGACGTCGGCGATGTTGGTGCGCTCGTGGGCCAGCAGGTACTTGGCGTAGTTCCAGCCCTTGTTTTCTTCGCCAATCAGGTTCTCGGCGGGGACCTTCACGTTGTCAAACCAGACTTCGTTGACCTCGCACTCGCCGTCCAGCAGCTTGATGGGGCGCACGGTGACGCCCGGGGTTTTCATGTCGATGAGCAAGAAGCTGATGCCGGCCTGGGGCTTGCAGTCGCTGTTGGTGCGCACCAGGCAAAAAATCCACTCGCCGTACTGGCCCAGGGTGGTCCAGGTTTTTTGGCCGTTGACGATGTAGTGGTCGCCCTGCTTGTCGGCGCGGCATTTCACGCTGGCCAGGTCGGAGCCCGAGCCGGGTTCGCTGTAGCCCTGGCTCCACCACACCTCGCCGCTGGCGATGCCGGGCAAAAACCGCTGCTGCTGTTCGGCGTTGCCAAACGCCATGATGACTGGGGCCACCATGACCGGGCCAAAGGGCACGATGCGCGGCGCACCGGCCAGCGCACATTCTTCTTCAAACAGGTGCTTTTGCACGGCGGTCCAGCCGGGGCCGCCAAACTGCTTGGGCCAGCCAAAGCCCAGCCAGCCTTTGCTGCCCAGAATTTTGGCCCAGCGCTGCATGTCGTCGCGGCTCAGCCGCAGGGCGTGGTGTACTTTGTGGGCGATGTCGGCGGGCAGGTGGGTGCGCACCCAGTCGCGCACCTCCTCGCGAAATGCCTGCTCTTCGGGGGTGAAGGCCAAATCCATGCGTGTCTCTCCTGTGGCGGTGCCGTGGCGTGAAGGCATCATTTTTAGCACGCCCGTTCGTTTCTGGCGTGTCCAGCAAGGGACAGATCAGGGTAAACGAGGGTGCCGCATGGCCGTTGTCCAGGGGCGCGGGTTCAGTCGGCGTCGGGCGCCACGCCCAGCTGCTCGCACAGGCGGGAGAGGGTGGCGTTGAGGCGCTGCAGGTCGGCCTCCAGCGTGCCCACGCGGCGGGTGAGGGCAATCACGTCTTCTTCGGTTGCGCCCGATGTACCTGCGCCACCAGTGGGTTGGCTCATGTCCACCTCGCCGCACAACAGGTGCGCCCAGCGCTGTTCGCGGGCGCCGGGCGCGCGCGGCAGCT
>CAYNGJ010000006.1:0-163391 GCA_964396895.1 uncultured Hydrogenophaga sp.
AAGATCGGTTTGTTTCATACCCAAAACCACCGCAAGTTACGTGCCTCGGTCATGCTGACGGGGGAGTTTTGAACATGTTCCTTAGCTTTGAATTTCGCCAGCTCACCTCGATTCGGTGCGCGCCTTTTGCAACAGCTCAAGCCCGCGCTCATCGCGCGAGGCACCACGGGCAGCGCGGACGTTGAAGCGGGTTTCTGCGTCAAACTCCGCCAGCATCAGGGTGGTCATTTCTTCCAGCAGGCGGTTGATGGGCGTGCCCCGGCTTTGCGCCAAGGCTTTCAGGCGGCGGTGTTTTTCATCGGGCAGGCGCAAGGTCAATGCGGTCATGGCAGCTCCCACGCCACCCGCCACGCGGCATATTCACTGGGCCGCAGCCGGTAGCGGGCCATGTTGCCTTCGTGCAGGTTCATCAATTGGTCGTGTACCACTTCCACAAACCGTGCCTGGTCTGATGTGGTCAGGGATTGCAGAGCCACATCACGCACATGGCTGATGGCCTGCGGTTTGGTCATGCGCTGGCGCACCACCTGGGCCACGGTGTCGGCAATCAGTGCGCGGTGTTGAATGCGAAACGGGTCGGGCTCGCCCAGCGACTGTCGCACAGCAGAGTAACGCGCGCACGAGCGTTCGTAGGCCCACACAAACACGTCGCGCAGCAGTTCCACGCGGTTCAGTTCGTACACACCCAGCATGGCGCTGATGTACAGCGCCTGCGGCACGTCCACAAACGACAGAGGGCACAGGTTGCGTTGGATGAGCGGGATGTTGGCCGCCAGGCGCGACACGCGTTTGTTCACGTCTTCAAACGGCTGGAGGTAGGGCAGGTGCACCATGACAAAAAAGGCCTGCTCAAACGGGTCGGCTATGGCGGCTGCCGTGTCCAGCACTTGCTGAAAACACTCGTCAACCAGCTGCGGCCCTTCCAGCGGCACAAACACAGTGTGGCCAATGCCCACTGCGATGCGTCGCAAGCGACCGCTGGCGCTGGGATCGGCCAACAGGTTGTCGGCCAGCAGGGCGTGCAGGTTCAGCACGGTGTAGCGGTTGAAGCCGATGTCGCTGGCCGATGCAATCAGGAACTCAATGGCCTCTTTGTGGTTGAGGATCATCTGGCTTTCCATGGCATTTTTGCCCGTAGCGGCTTGGCCAGCGTAAATCAGACGCTCTGTTTCCAGCAGTGAGTAGGTGTTGCCCTCCAGGCGGCTGGAGTTCCATGACAGGTCAATCAACAGCCTGTGCGCAATGTGGCGGGCATAGGTACCCGCTGGTTCGTTGGTCCTGGCCGCCTGACCCTGGCTGTGCAGTTGCTGGCGAACGGTTTCTGGCAGGTAGTGGTGCTGATTGGGGCGGTAGCCATCCAGGAATGCACGGTTGTAGCCCACGGGCTTGCGCATGGGCAGGGGTTGCTGAACATGCCCGGCCACCTTGCGTCCGGCTTCGGACAGGGGCAGCAGCACGTCAAAATGGCCCGTGGTGGTCACTGGGTTGAGGGTGGTTTCGGCTTGGAAATGGACAACGTTGGTGGTCACATACCGTGTGGCCCGGCCCCGCCCGGTTTGGCGCAGTTGCTGTTGCGCCACCAAGTCACGCAGCCAGCGTTGCAGGGTGCGTCGGTTGGGGCGAGGGGTCAGCGCAGCCTCTGTGTCCTGAATCGTCAAACCATGCTGCTGTGCGCGGATGGCTGCCAGTACAGCGTGGTGGGCTTGGGTGGGGCGAGGTCTGGCCATGTGCCATTGTGTCGCGAATCTTGTTTTCGCGCCATTATTTTGAGTTAATGGCGCGAAAATGAAATCGCAACATATTTTGAGTATCCAAAGGTCGCACGGGGCCTCAAGTCGAGGCCCTCCTCTCGGTAAGCTCTTGTCTTTTGCATTGCCCCCACAGCCATGCCCAACCCCATTCCCATTGACCACCTGACCGAGGCCGAATTGGTGGACCTGAACCACCGGGTGGTGACTCGCCTCAAGTTTTTGCACGAGATGAAACTGCACGCCCGCATGCTGGATTTCAGCGTGGGCGAGCGGGTGTCGTTTCAGCCCGATGGCCACCCGCTGCTGTTTGCCACCATCATCAAATACAACCGCAAAACCGTCACCCTCATCACCGAGGGCGGGCAGCAGTGGAATGTGGCCCCCACGTTTTTGCGCAAGCTCATACACGCAGGGCCGGCCCAGTAGTGCGCGGTACACACTGTGTCACCATCCTTTGCTTGCCTAGCCCGGGCTGGTCAACCGGCGCGGTCTGGCGGTGTGAGGTGGGTCCAGGTGGTTTCAATGAAGGAGTGTTTTCATGGTCCGTGAGCAGTGGTGGGCGGTGTGTGGCGCGTGTCTCGCGCTGGTGTTGGGTGGGTGTGCCAGTGCACCACCCTCGGCTGGGCCAAGCCAGTCGGTGGTGGCTGCGGTGGCCATCAGCCGCGCATGGGTGGAGGGCCGAACGGTGGACTACATCACCACCGATGTGTCCGATGCCGCCACCGCACGCGCCATGGGGGCCAACCATGTACCGCGCTTGGCCGATGCCTTGCCCGCCCCCGGGCAGCCCGCGTTGCTGGAGCGTGTGTACGCATTTCCCGGCGGTGAGCAAATCAGCATCTTTCAGTCTGCGCCCTCGCCAGCGGGGGCTGACAACACCGACCGCGCTTACACGCCCCTGTGGCGCATGGTGGCGGTGCGCTGGGTCAAGCCCGACCGCGTGCGCGAGCTGCGCTCTGAAGAAGAACTGCTGGCCGCCGAAGAGTCGGGCGATGTCGCTCTGGAAATGACCCGCATCGTGGTCAACTGCCCCATTCTCCGTTCGGCGGACGGCACGCCTTTGGGGGTGTTGCGCTGAGTGGGGCGTACGCGCAGTCCGCATGGCGGCGTGCGGTGGCAGCGACAATGCACGGTTTGCGCCCACACCCTCATTCCCCATGAAAACCATCACCCTCAAACCCGGCAAAGAAAAATCGCTGTTGCGCCGCCACCCCTGGGTGTTTGACGGTGCCGTGGCCAAGGGCGGCGGCGACCCCGGTGAAACCGTGCGCGTGCAAAGTGCCGAGGGCCAGTTTTTGGCCTGGGGCGCGGTGTCGCCCAGCTCCAAAATTCGCGTTCGGGTGTGGAGCTTCGATGAAAAGCAGCGCATAGATTCCGCATTTTTTAGAGCAAACTTGTCAATCGCAATAAGCGCAAGAGGCTTATTTGATGTCAAAAGCAACGGTGTGCGGCTGGTGCATGGCGAGTCAGACGGCTTGCCCGGCCTGGTGGTGGACCGCTACGGCGACACCTTGGTGGCCCAGTTTTTGAGTTGCGGCACCGAGCGTTGGAAGCAGCCGATTGCCGACGCGCTGCTGGACCTCACCGGCCTCACGCGCCTGTATGAGCGGTCCGATGCCAGTGTGCGCGAGCTGGAGGGTTTGCCCCGCGTTACCGGCTGGCTGCGGGGGCAGGGCGACACCGCCGTGGTGCTGCAAGAGCACAGCTGGCAGCTGGCACTGGACGTGGCTGAGGGGCACAAGACCGGCTTCTATTTGGACCAACGCGACAACCGCCAAGTTTTTTTCGAGGCGGCCCGCCATGCCCGTTGGGGTCAGGTGCTCAACTGTTTTTGCTACACCGGGGGCTTCACCGTGGCCGCGTTGGCGGGCATGCGTGCCGCCGGCATGCGGTCTGAAGAGGGGCACGTCACTTCCATCGACTCATCCGGTCCGGCGCTGGACAAAGGTCGGGGCAACGTGGCGCTCAACGGTTTTGACGCCAGCCAAGCCACTTGGCTGGATGCCGATGTGAACGCCAGCCTGCGTGCCTTTGACCGCGAAGGCCGCAAATTTGACGCCATCGTGCTCGACCCGCCCAAGCTGGCGCCGACGGCTGCACACGCCGAGCGCGCCGCTCGCGCCTACAAAGACCTCAACCGCTGGGGCTTCAAGCTGCTGAACCCCGGGGGCATGTTGTTCACGTACTCGTGCTCGGGTGGCATTGGGGTGGAGCTGTTCCAGAAAATCGTGGCCTCGGCCGCGCTGGAGGCCGGGGTAGATGCCTTCATCACCCACCGCCTGGGCGGTGCGCCCGACCACCCGGTGGGTCTGCCGTTCCCTGAGGGTGAGTACCTGAAAGGCCTGGTGGTGGTGGCGCGACCGCGGGCATGAGCTGTTTGCACTACACTTTTCGACCTTCAATTTGACCGCTACCAAGCGGCAGCCATCGCCACCGAGTGGCAGGAGAACATTGCCATGGCCCTCATTCCCGCCACCATCCTGACCGGCTTTCTGGGTTCCGGCAAAACCACGTTGCTCAAGCGCGTGCTGACCGAAGCCCACGGCATGAAGATCGCCGTCATCGAAAACGAATTCGGTGAAGAGAACATCGACAACGACATTCTGGTCTCCGACACCCAGGAAACCATCATCCAGATGAGCAACGGCTGCGTCTGTTGC
Source organism: uncultured Hydrogenophaga sp. (assembly GCA_964396895.1). Lineage (GTDB taxonomy): Bacteria > Pseudomonadota > Gammaproteobacteria > Burkholderiales > Burkholderiaceae_C > UBA2334. The sequence continues at coordinate 4,412 of CAYNGJ010000006.1, forward strand.
ACCATCCGCGAAGACCTGCGCAGCACCCTGCAGTTGCTGGCGGCTAAAAAGCGCAAGGGCTTGCTGGACTTTGAGCGCGTCATCATCGAAACCACCGGCCTGGCTGACACCGGCCCGGTGGCGCAGACGTTCTTCATGGACGATGAGGTGGCCGAGAGTTACCTGCTCGACGCCGTCATCACCCTGGTGGATGCCAAGCACGCGCCCCAGCAACTGAACGACCGCCAGGAAGCGCGCCGCCAAGTGGGTTTTGCCGACCAAATTTTCATCAGCAAGGCCGACCTGGTCAGCGCCGGGGAGCTGGAGGCCCTGACCCACCGCCTGAAACACATGAACCCGCGGGCACCCATCACGACCGCCCATTTCGGTGAAGTGCCCCTGAACCAAGTGCTGGACCTGAAGGGCTTCAACCTGAATGCCAAGCTCGACATCGACCCCGACTTCCTGAAAGAAGACGACCATGGGCATGACCACGCGCACGAACATGACCACGAGCACGGTGAGCACTGCGACCATCCGTCGCATGCCAACAACACCGCTCATGGGCACCACCATCACCACGACGACGATGTGAAGAGCTTCGTGTATCGCGCTACCCGGCCATTCAGTCCCGCCAAGTTGGAAGATTTTCTGGGGGCCATCGTCAACGTGTACGGCCCACGCATGCTGCGTTACAAGGGCGTACTCAACATGCAAGGCACCGAACGCAAGGTCATTTTTCAGGGCGTTCACCAACTCATGGGCAGCGACCTGGGTCCGCTGTGGGGGGCCAACGAGGAGCGCCTGAGCAAGATGGTGTTCATTGGCATTGACCTGCCGCGTGACATTTTGGTGCAGGGTCTGGACCAGTGCCTGACATAATGCGGCGCTTCATTCACTGACCACTGGGTGTTTCCCATGCTGTTTGTCTCCCTCTTGCAAGGATTTGGGCTGCTGCCCGGAAAGCCTGCGGACAAAGCAGGGGCTGCACCGGTTGGTGAACAGGGCAAACCATTGGTGCCTGTTGCAGATTTGTCACCTGCATCTCCGTCCAAAAAGGGTATAACGCCGAAGGTCGCGGACACCGCCGCACTTCGTTCCGAGAAAACGGTGATTCGCCGGGCCAGCACAGGCACCGGCACAGAGAGTCGTCCGAGGAGAGATGCATTGAAATCAGCTGCTGAAAAGGCAACAAAAACCACCAAAACTGTGGCTTCTGCATCCAAAAGCAAGGAGCCCGTGATGGGCAAGGCCGCTGCGGCCAAGCCGGTGGCGGTGGCGCCTGCCAAGGCAGCCAAGGCCGTGGCACCCGCCAAGGTGGCCGCCACCCAATCCGCTGAGGTGGTCAAGCCCGTTGCAGTGGCCAAGTCCGTGACCAAGGTTGCGCCCAAACCGGCTGCCAAAGCCGATGTGGCCAAAAAATCCACCCCCAAAGTCGCGGCGCCCGTGTCTGTCGCCGCCGTGGTGGCAGCCCCAGCGCCCGCCAAGCGCGGTCGGCGTGCCGTGGTGCCGCCACAGCCCACTCCGCAACCCACCCCCAGCCATTCTCCAGACGCCGCCAAGGCGACTTTTTCCCATTTCCCCGAACGAGTCATGAATTTCCCTGTGCATTCCCCGGCCCGCAAAGACCCCAAACTGGCCAACAACTGGAAGAACAAGTCTGCGGACCAACTGACGGACGAAGAAGTGCTGTCCATGTCAGACGATGACTACATGAACGATGCCCAGCTGGCGTTTTTCCGCCACAAGCTGGTACGCCTGAAAAACGACATCTTGACCAGTGCGGGCGAGACCACCGAACACCTGCGTGAAGACACCGTGGTGGTGCCCGACCCCGCCGATCGGGCCACCATCGAAGAAGAGCATGCACTCGAGTTGCGCACCCGTGACCGCGAGCGCAAGCTGCTGAAGAAAATCGAGCAATCCATTGCCCGCATCGATTCGGGTGACTACGGTTACTGCGACGAAACCGGTGAACCCATCGGTGTGGGTCGCCTCATCGCCCGCCCAACAGCCAGCCTGTCGCTGGAGGCGCAGCAGCGCCGGGAGCTCAAGCAAAAGATGTTTGGCGACTGATGATGCGTGTGCCCGTGCCCCTTGGTTGGCCTGACATGGCCATTGTCTGACCGTCCCCGGCCGCTTTCGCCATGTCCAAAGACGCTCAACCCAGTGGCTTTCTGTCCAAGATGGTGAAGTTCGTGCGCCACCCGGCCACCAGCTGGAACGACTTGGACACCATCGTCGAAGGGCGCGACAGCAACTACAGCAAGCAAGCGCTCAAGGAAATGATTGAGCGCAAGCGGCGCAACGACTTTGTGCGCAAGCGCGAATTCGACATGTTGCGCAAGCTCCGCAGCAAGGCACCAGTCGGACCCGAGCAGGGCTATGGCGGGCGCCCCTCTTTTTTCCAGAGCAGTTATTCGTCCAAGCCGGATGACAGAGCCGGTACGCTCAAAAAAATTGACGAGATCGAGGCCCAGATGTCTCGTCAGTGGTGGAAAACCAAGCAAAACGACAGTCACCAAGGTCAGGAGACACTGCCACCTGAAGGGATGGATTCGGCACAGGCCTACCGCACGACAGTGCCCGTGAACCACCCGGCCACAGTGGCCATGACCGTGCCCATGTTGCCTCGCGCACACGACCTGGAGCCCACCGCACCAGCGCCCCTGCTGCCCACCGAGGCGCTGGTGCCGCCTGTGGACATGCTCGAAGACGATGGCAAAGACAACTCGGCCTACTCGGCATCCAAGTTTTACGCGCTCGACGTGCAAGAGTTGGCGCTGGACCCTGAAATCGAAGAGGCATCCATTCGCTTTGCCAGTGGCGACGACGTGGCCACCGAGCAAGGCCTGAAAGAAACCCTGGAGCAGAAAAAGCGAGGCGCTTCCACCGACGAGTGGATGACGCTGTTCGACTTTTACCGGGCCACCGGAAAACTGGCCCCGTTCGAGAGCCGCGCCATCGATTTTGCCAACCGGTTTTCCACCTCCGCCCCGCAATGGGTCAGCATGCCCGAGGAGGTGGCGGCGCGCCTGGGCCAGAACAAGCAGCCGTCCTCCGAACTGCAGCGTGCCCTGTGGGTGGCCGATTCGGTGGTGGATGCCCACGCCGTGACCTTGCTGGCCAAGCTGCTGGCCCGCTCGCCCAAGCCGTGGGTGCTGGACTGGACCAGTGCGTCCTTCATTCAGGCCGCTGCCGTGGCCCGGCTGGCCAGCCTGTTCGTGGGTTGGGGTGAGGCAGAAGACGCCGACTTGCGCTTCCTGGGCGCGCGCAACCTGCGCGACCTGCTGCAGCGCATGACGCCTTCGGGCGACCGTACCGCGGAACAGGCCAGTTGGCAGCTGAGGCTGGCGGCTCTGCGGGTGATGAACCAAGCCGACGAGTTCGAAATGGCGGCCCTGGAGTTCTGCATCACCTATGAGATGTCACCCCCTAGCTGGGAGTTGCCCCGGTGTCATTTCAAATCCTTGGTGGCCGGCGCGCCTCTGGCGCCCGTCGAGGGTGCCGAGGCCGCAGCGGCTCCCAAGTTCATGGACAGCCACTATTCCGTCATGCAGCCGCTGCCCACCAGTGGCTTCGCCGATTTGCAGGCCACAGCCACGTTCAACTTCCGGCCGGCCGCCCAGGGCGAACTGCTGGGGGAGGTGCTGGGGGATGCAGAGGGCGCGCTGGCCGCGTTGGATGTGCTCATGGGCGACGCCACGGTGTGTGTCATTTCCTGTCGCAACCTCATCAGGGTTGATTTTTCGGCGGCCGGCAGCATATTGAACTGGGTGTCCGCTCACCAGGCGCAAGGCCGGGAGATCCAGTTTGACCAAGTGCATCGCCTCATCGCCGCCTTCTTCCATGTCATCGGCATCACCGAGCATGCGAAGGTGTTGACCCGCGAAGACTGAGCCCACTGGTCCGGTTTGGCCCCTGGGGCCTGGCGGCCACCACACGGTGACGTGACCGACACTGGGTCGCTCACCCGTTCAAACCCCACCACTGTTCACACCCATGGAATCATTTCACGGCACCACCATCGTTTGCGTCCGGCGCCAGACGCCGCAGGGCATGCAGGTCGCCATTGGCGGCGACGGCCAGGTCACGCTGGGCAACATCGTGGTCAAGGGCACGGCCCGCAAGGTGCGCAAACTCCACCGCGACCAGGTGCTGGCCGGTTTTGCCGGTGCCACGGCCGATGCCTTCACCCTGTTCGAGCGTTTCGAGGCCAAGCTGGAAAAACACCAGGGCAACTTGGTTCGCTCGGCCATTGAGCTGACCCGCGACTGGCGCACCGACCGCGTGCTGCGCCGCCTGGAGGCCATGCTGGCCGTGGCCGACCACACCGCTTCTCTCATCATCACCGGCAACGGCGATGTGCTGGAGCCCGAGCACGGCATTGTGGCCATTGGCTCCGGTGGCGCCTACGCCCAGGCCGCGGCCAAGGCGCTGGTGGATCACACCGACCTCAGCGCCGAGCAGATTGTGCGCAGCAGCCTGGCCATTGCCGGGGAGCTGTGCATCTACACCAACATGAACCACACGGTCGAAGTACTGAACCCATGAGCCAACTGACCCCCCAAGACATCGTGGCCGAGCTGGATCGGCACATCATCGGCCAACCGGCTGCCAAGCGTGCCGTGGCCATTGCCTTGCGCAACCGCTGGCGGCGTCAGCAGGTGGCGGGTTCGCTGCGCTCCGAAATCACCCCCAAGAACATCCTCATGATCGGTCCCACCGGGGTGGGCAAGACCGAAATCGCCCGCCGCCTGGCCCAGCTGGCCGACGCCCCGTTCATCAAGGTCGAGGCCACCAAGTTCACCGAGGTGGGTTACGTGGGCAAGGACGTGGATGCCATCATCCGCGACCTGGTGGACATGGCTGTGAAGCAGACCCGTGAGGCCGCCATCGCCGGTCTGCGTTCGCGGGCGGAAGACGCCGCCGAGGACCGCATCCTCGACGTGTTGCTGCCCCCGGCCCGCACCGAGTTGAGCACGGGACCGTTGCATGAACCCACACCCGACAGCACGGCCCGTCAGGTGTTTCGCAAGAAACTGCGCGAGGGCGCACTGGACGACAAGGAGATCGAGGTGGACCTGGCCGACGCCAAGCCACAGCTCGAAATCATGGGCCCTGCGGGCATGGAGGACATGGCCGAGCAGCTCAAAGGCATGTTCTCGCAGCTGGGGCAGGGACGACGCAAGACCCGTCGGCTGAAAATTGCCGAAGCCCTCAAGCTGTTGACCGATGAAGAAGCCGCCAAACTGGTCAACGAAGATGACATCAAGCAGCAGGCCCTGACCAATGCCGAGCAAAACGGCATTGTGTTTCTGGACGAGATCGACAAGGTCACCTCGCGCAGCGAGGGACAGTCGGGCGAGGTGTCCCGCCAGGGCGTGCAGCGCGACCTGCTGCCGCTGGTGGAGGGCACCACCGTGTCCACCAAATACGGCATGGTCAAAACCGACCACATCCTGTTCATCGCCAGCGGGGCGTTCCACCTGTCCAAGCCCAGCGACCTGATCCCGGAATTGCAGGGACGCTTTCCCATTCGCGTGGAGTTGCAGTCGCTGTCGGTGGCGGACTTCGAGGCCATCCTCACCCAGACCCACGCCAGCCTGGTCAAGCAGTACGAGGCCTTGTTGGCCACTGAGGGCGTGACGCTGGACTTTTCCCCCGAAGCCATCCACCGGCTGGCCCAGTTGGCCTGCGACGTGAACGAGCGCACCGAAAACATCGGTGCGCGGCGCCTGTCCACCGTGATGGAGCGCCTGCTCGACGAGGTGAGCTTCGACGCCGCTCAATTGGCTGGGCAAACCATCCGCATCGACGCGGCCTACGTCAATGCCCGCCTGGCGGAGCTGAGCCAGGATGAGGATTTGTCCCGTTTCATTCTGTGAAAATATAGCTGACAAGTCATGCCTGATGAGCGATAGATCCTGATTTCGCTCAATATTCGGGTGCATCAGGCGCCCGGTGCCGCTGCGGAGACGCTCCCCTGGGGCGCGTCCTCCACAGGGCCATGCGGTCGTGACATTTCACACACCGGCACCGTTCCACACCCCCCGCCATCCAGCCTGAAGCTTCACATTCAGAGCTCCAGCTAAGTGCTTAATTTCAAACGATTTTATCGTTTGATTTTCTCTCGAACATGCTCTAAGTCTTTGATTCCATTGAAATTTCTTCCGCCCAACACTTGGGTTGCCGTGCATTTCCTGATAAAGTGGGAAAAAGTGCAATTAAGTGGTGAAAAGTGTTTTGGGTGGGGTAAATCTGGTGTTCCAAGGTGCTTCGTGTCTCAGTCTGGATGTGAAGGGGCGGCTCTCTGTGCCGACCCGGCACCGTGACGTGCTCAGCGCCACCGCCAGCAGCCAGCTCACCATCACCAAGCACCCGCACGGCTGCCTCATGGTGTTTCCGCGCCCCGAGTGGGAAAAATTCCGTGACCGCATCGCGGCCCTGCCCATGCAGGCCCAGTGGTGGAAGCGCATTTTTTTGGGCAACGCCATGGACGTGGAGATGGACGGCAGTGGCCGCGTGCTCATTTCGCCTGAGTTGCGCACGGCCGCTGGCATCCAGAAAGACGCTGTCCTGCTGGGCATGGGGGGCTATTTCGAGCTGTGGGATGCCGCCACCTACGCCGCCCAGGAGGCCGAGGCCATGAAGGGCGATATGCCCGATGTCTTCAAGGACTTCTCTTTTTAAGGACTGCAGTGCAAGACGTGTGGACCCATCACACCGTCCTGTTGAACGAAGCGGTCGATGCCCTTTCTGTTCAGCCTGATGGTCACTACATTGATGCCACTTTTGGCCGCGGTGGCCACTCGCGCCTCATCCTGTCTCGGTTGGGGCCGACTGGCGGCCTGACCGTGTTTGACAAAGACCCACAGGCCATCGCCTCGGCCCAATCGCTGGGGGATGCCCGGCTGAGCTGGCGCCACGAGGGTTTTGCGCACCTGGTGGACCTGCCGCCTGCCAGCGCCGACGGCCTGCTGATGGACCTGGGTGTCAGTTCGCCCCAGATCGACGACCCGCAACGCGGCTTTTCCTTTCGCCACGATGGCCCCCTGGACATGCGCATGGACCCCACCCGGGGCCAGAGCGTGGCGCAGTGGCTGGAGACGGCAGACATTCCAACCCTGGCGGAGGTGATACGTGAATACGGCGAAGAACGGTTTGCTCAACCGATTGCAAAGGCGATTGATCGTCGCCGACAGGAACGGGGCTTTGTTCGAACCACCGCTGAACTGGCCGAAATCGTGGCTGGCGCGGTCAAAACCCGCGAGCCGGGCAAGGACCCTGCAACGCGCACATTTCAGGCTTTTCGGATTTTCATCAACGCCGAACTTGAAGAGCTGCAACAAGCGCTAGAGGCGTCGTTGCGCGTCTTGCGCCCGGGCGGTCGGCTGGTGGTCATCAGCTTTCACTCGCTGGAAGACCGCATCGTCAAGCAGTTCATGGCCAAGCATGCGCGCGAGGTGGTGGACCGCCGGGTGCCTTTTGCCGCGCCAGCGGCGTTGCGTTTGCAGTTGCTGGGGCGCACCATGCCCAGCGCCGAAGAGGTGCAGGTCAACCCCCGCGCCCGCAGCGCAGTGATGCGCGTGGCCCAACGCACCCAGGTGCCAGCGTGAGGGACTGGCAGGCATGATCAGGCTCAACCTCATGTTGCTGCTGGGGGTGCTGCTGAGCGCGTTCTATCTGGTGCACACCCAGTACGAGTCCCGTCGCCTGTACACCCAGTTGGACCGCGCCCATGGCCAAACCCGGCGGCTGGAGGCTGAGCACGAGCAGTTGGTGGTGCAAAAGCGCGCACAAGCCACGTCGGCGCGCGTTCAGCAACTGGCCGCCAGCCGCCTGAACATGCGCCCGGCCAACCCCGCCATCACCTACTACGTGAGCGACGCGTCGGCCGTGGCTGCCGGCGCAGTGTCCACCGGGCAAGGTCAAACCAGCGTCGGCGTGCTGACGCAACTGGACGCGCCGTTGGTGCCGGGCACGGTCCAGGCCGTGCCGTCCAAAGACGGGGTGCGCCGACCATGACGCGCAGCATCGCCTACCACGCCAGCCCATTGCTGGCCAGCAAAACGCCCATCTGGCGCAGCAAGTTCATTGTGGCGGCGCTGGGCTTGGCTTTTGTGGGGCTGGGCGCGCGCGCCGCATATGTGCAGGTGGTGGGCAACGATTTTTTCCAACGCCAAGGTGAGGTGCGGTTTGCCCGTACCCTGGAACTGCCCGCCAACCGAGGGCGGGTGTTGGACCGCAACGGCCTCATTCTGGCTTCCAGTGTGGCCGCACAGAGCATCTGGGCCATTCCAGAAGACGTGGACAAAAGCCACCCGCGCCTGGCCGATGCGGCCAAGTTGCTGGACATCAAGCTGGCTGACCTGAAAAAGCGCTTGTCGGACGAAGACAAAACCTTCGTCTGGGTCAAGCGTCAGGTGGACGAGCCCGTGGCCAAAGAGGTGGAGGCACTGGGCATCAAGGGCATCTACCTGCGCAAGGACTACAAGCGCCAGTATCCCGAGGGCGAGGCGGCGGCCCATGTGGTGGGCTTCACCAACGTGGAGGACGTGGGCCAGGAAGGTGTGGAGCTGGCATTCAACAAGCAGTTGTCGGGCACGCCTGGGTCGCGCCGGGTCATCAAAGACCGGCTGGGCCGCGTCATTGAAGACGTGCGCGATGCCATTCCGCCCCAGGATGGCCCGGACCTGCAGCTGTCCATCGACAGCAAGGTACAGTTTTTTGCCCACCAGAAGCTCACCGAGGCTGTGCGCATGCACAAGGCCAAGGCAGGCAGTGTGGTGGTGATGGATGTGGTCAGCGGCGAGGTGCTCGCGCTGGCCAATTACCCCAGCTACAACCCGAATCGCCGCGAGCACCTCAGTGGTGAGCAACTGCGCAACCGGGCGCTGACCGACACGTTCGAGCCAGGCTCCACCATGAAGCCGTTCGTGGCGGCCCTGGCACTGGAGCACAAGCTGGTGCGGCCCGAAACGGTCATCCAGACCGCACCCGGTCGCCTGAGCATTGGCGGCTCCACCATCAGCGATGCACACCCCAACGGCCCACTCACGGTGAACGAGGTCATCCAAAAGTCCAGCAACGTGGGCACCGTCAAGATGGCCATGCAGTTTCAGCCGCGGGAGATGTGGGAAATGTTCCACGACATCGGCATGGGCCAAAAGCCCGATGTGCCGTTTCCGGGGGCGGTCAGCGGTCGCTTGCGTGCCCACAAGTCGTGGCGTCCGATCGAGCAGGCCACCATGAGCTACGGCTACGGCCTGTCGGCATCGCTCTACCAGTTGGCACAGGCCTACACCATCTTTGCGCGCGACGGCGAGTTGATCATGCCCACCCTGGTGCGTCAGCCCGACCTGGCCCACGGCACGCGCGTGTTCAGCGAAAAAAATGCCCTGGCCGTGCGCCACATGCTGCACCTGGCCACCAGCAAGGGGGGCACCGCCCCCAAGGCACAAACCATGGGGTACTCGGTGGGTGGTAAAACCGGCACGGCCCACAAGCAAGAGGGTAAGGGCTACGCCGACAAAAAATACCGCAGCTTCTTCGTGGGCCTCGCACCGGTGGAGCAGCCCCGCGTGGTGGTGGCCGTGATGATCGACGAGCCCAGCAATGGCCAGTACTACGGTGGCCTGGTGGCCGCACCGGTGTTCAGTGAGACGGTGCAGCAGACCCTGCGCATCCTGGGTGTGCCGCCCGATATGAGCGTCAAACCCCAGATCGTGGTGGAAGCGGTGGAGGAGTCGTTCTGATGCTCTCCCACACCCCCCACTCCCCCGGTCTGAAGCCCCTGCACGACCTGCCCGAGGCGCTGGCTTGGTTGCGCCAGCGGGGCGTTGCCCGCCTGCAGACCGACAGCCGCCAGGTGCAAGCGGGGGATGCCTTCATTGCTTGGCCCGGTTGGGCCACCGACGGTCGGCGTTTTGTGCCCGCAGCCTTGGACGCCGGGGCCGTCGCCTGCCTGGTGGAAGCCGATGGCTGTGCCGACGCACCGGGTCTGGCCGATCTGCCCGGTGCCCAGCAGCCCGCCGTGGCCAGCTTGGCGGGCTTGAAGGCCGCTACCGGCGAGCTGGCAGCCGCCTTTCACGGTCACCCCAGCCGCGAGGTCAAGGTGGTGGCCATCACCGGCACCAACGGAAAAACCTCCACCGCCTGGTGGTTGGCGCAGGCGCTGGCGGCGGCGGGTCGCCCCGCGGGCATCATGGGCACGCTGGGTGTGGGCCTGCCCGGCCCCGTCCAAGACCCGCTGGCCCACCTTCAGCCCACGGGCCTGACCACCCCCGACCCCGTGACCGTGCAGCGCACCTTGCGCCAGTGGGCCGACGCGGGGGTGCAGGCCTGCGCGGTGGAGGCCTCGTCCATCGGGCTGGTGGAGCAACGCCTCGCGGGCACCGAGCTGGCGGTGGCCGTGTTCACCAATTTCACCCAGGACCACCTCGATTTCCACGGCAGCATGGCCGACTACTGGGCCGCCAAGCAGGGCTTGTTCGACGCCCCTCGCCTGGGTGCCGCTGTGGTCAACGTGGACGACCCCCAGGGCCTTCAATTGGCCCTGGCCCTGGACAGGGAGGCCCGGTTGGACCTGTGGACCATCAGCCTGCGTCCCGACCAACACGCACGCCTGTGGGTGACCCGGCTGGCCCACACGCCCACGGGCATGCACCTGAGCGTGCGCGAGGGCGAACACACCGCCACCCTGAACCTGCCCCTGGTGGGTGACTACAACGCCACCAACGTGCTGGGGGTGGTGGCCACCCTGCGCGCGCTGGGTGTGGGTCTGCTGGACGCGGTGGCCGCTTGCCACCAGCTGGGGCCGGTGCCGGGCCGCATGGCCACCGTCAACGCCAGCCTGGACCTGCCCGCCGACGCCACTGGCGACGCACTGGCCGCGACCCTGCCCCTGGTGCTGGTGGACTACGCCCACACGCCCGACGCCTTGCACAAAGCCCTGCAGGCTTTGCAGCCCGTGGCCGCCGCGCGAGGGGGGCAGCTGCACTGCGTGGTGGGTTGTGGCGGTGACCGCGACGCGGGCAAGCGCCCCCTGATGGCCGCCGCCGCCGAAGCCTTGTCTGACCAGCTGTGCCTGACCAGTGACAACCCCCGCAGCGAGTCGCCCCAGGCCATTTTGGACCAGATGGTGGCCGGTTTGAAGGACCCGTCGGCGGCCCGTGTGGTGGTTGACCGCGCCCCGGCCATCGCCACACAGGTGGCGCAGGCCGCTGCGGCCGACGTGGTGCTGATCGCTGGCAAAGGCCACGAAACCACCCAGGAAGTGGCCGGGGTCAAGCAACCGTTTTCTGATCACGCGCACGCGCTGGCCGCCTTGCAGGCCCGCGTGCACCCCATGGACCGTTCTTCTGCCCCCGCCGTGGCACCACAGGCATGACCAGCCCTTCTTTCAATGACCTGTTGCCGCGTCTGACGGGTGCCCGCACCGTGGGCGAGCCCCTGTCCACCATCACGCGGGTCCACACCGACAGCCGCAGCCTGCTGCCGGGCGACCTGTTCGTGGCCTTGCGCGGTGACCATTTCGATGCCCACCAGTTCCTGCCCCAGGCCACCGCGGCCGGTGCCGTGGCTGCCCTGGCGCAGCAAGGCCTGGCCGAAGCCGGTCTGCCGGGCGTTGAGGTGCCCGACAGCCGCCGGGCGCTGGGTGAGCTGGCCACGCTGTGGCGCGCACAGTTCCAGTTGCCGTTGATCGCCGTGACCGGCAGCAACGGCAAAACCACCGTCACCCAGATGCTGGCCAGCATCCTGCGCGCCGCTGTGGGCGGAGAGGGCGACGATGCCCTGGCCACCCAGGGCAACCTGAACAACGACATCGGTGTGCCGCAAACCCTGCTGCGCCTGCGTCCCCACCACCAGCTGGCGGTGGTGGAACTGGGCATGAACCACCCGGGCGAAATCGAGGTGCTGGCCGCCATGGCGCAGCCCACGGTGGCCCTGGTCAACAACGCCCAGCGCGAACACCAGGAGTTCATGGGCACTGTGGAGGCCGTGGCGCGCGAAAACGGCATGGCCATTGCGGCCTTGCCCGTCGACGGCATGGCCGTGTTCCCCTGCGACGACGCCTATACCTCGGTGTGGCAGGCGCAGGCGGGTGAGCGCCGCACCCTCACCTTCAGCGACAGCGACCCGGCCGCCGACGTCAAGGCCCAGGCCCAGTGGCTGGGGCTGGCCTGGCAGGTGCAAGTGCACACCCCGCTGGGGCAGGCCGAGTTCCAGCTGCGGCTGGCGGGCCGGCACAACGTGCGCAACGCCCTGGCCGCCTGTGCCTGCGCCCTGGCCGCCGGTGTCTCTCTGGCCGCGGTGGTGAAAGGGCTGGAGGCGTTTGAGGCCGTACAGGGGCGTTCGCGTGCCTTTGCTTTGCGGGCACCGGGCGGTGACCTCACCGTGGTGGACGACAGCTACAACGCCAATCCCGACTCGGTGCTGGCCGCCATCAATGTGCTGGCCGGTTTGCCTCAGCCGCGCACCCTGGTGCTGGGCGACATGGGCGAGGTGGGCGACCAAGCCCTGGCGTTTCACACCGAAGTGTTGCGCCACGCCCTGGACAGCGGCCTGGACACGGTGTTGTGCACCGGCTCACACATGGCCGACGCGCTGGGTGAACTGCGCCGCGACCTGCCCCAGGCCGCCCGCATCCGCCACGCCCCCGACATGGCCGCGCTCATGCTGCTGGCCTTGGGTGCTGCCGCTGCGGGTGGCAGCACGCTGGTCAAAGGCTCGCGCTTCATGAAGATGGAGCGTGTGGTGCAAGCCCTGCAATTGGCCTGGGGCGAACACGCCCCTGCCGCACACCCCGACAGGAGCGCCCATGCTCATTAACCTGGCCCAGTGGCTGCAAACCCTTTCGCCGGACCTGGGTTTTTTCCGGGTCTTTCAGTACCTGACGTTCCGTGCGGTCATGGCTGCGCTCACGGCCCTGCTCATCGGCTTGGTGGCGGGCCCGGCGGTCATTCGGCGCCTGACCGAGTTGAAAATCGGTCAGCCCATTCGCGACTACGCCATGCAGTCGCACTTGGCCAAGAGCGGTACTCCCACCATGGGCGGGGTGCTGATCCTCATCGCCATTGCCGTTGCCACGCTGCTGTGGGTTGATTTGAGCAACCGTTTTGTCTGGATCGTGCTCATCGTCACCCTGGGGTTTGGTGCCATTGGCTGGGTGGACGACTGGCGCAAGGTGGTCAACAAAGACCCCGAGGGCATGCGCTCGCGCGAGAAGTACTTCTGGCAATCGGTGGTGGGGTTGGTGGCGGCGGTGTACCTGCTGTTCGCCATCTCGGCCAGTTCCAACCTGAGGGTGTTCGAGCTGTTCCTGGGCTGGATCACCTCGGGCTTCCAGGTCGATTTACCGCCCACCGTGGGCCTGATGGTGCCGTTCTTCAAGGAAGTGGCCTACCCACTGGGGGTGCTGGGCTTTGTGCTCATGACCTACTTGGTCATCGTGGGCTCCAGCAACGCCGTCAACCTGACCGATGGCCTGGATGGTCTGGCCATCATGCCCGTGGTCATGGTGGGCTCGGCCCTGGGGGTGTTCGCCTACGTGACGGGCAACACCGTGTTTGCCCGCTACCTGCTCATTCCCCACATTCCCGGCGCGGGTGAGTTGCTGGTGTTCTGCGCGGCCATGGCCGGTGCGGGCCTGGCCTTTTTGTGGTTCAACACCCACCCGGCCCAGGTGTTCATGGGCGACGTTGGGGCGCTGGCCCTGGGCGGTGCGCTGGGCACGGTGGCGGTCATCGTGCGCCAGGAAATTGTGCTGGCCATCATGGGCGGCATTTTTGTGGTCGAAGCGCTGTCGGTCATGCTGCAGGTCATGTTTTTCAAATACACCAAGAAGCGCTTTGGCGAAGGGCGGCGCGTGCTCAAGATGGCACCGCTGCACCACCATTTCGAGAAAAGCGGCTGGAAAGAAACCCAGGTGGTGGTCCGCTTTTGGATCATCACCATGCTGCTGTGTCTGGTGGGCCTGACCACCCTGAAGCTGCGTTGAACCGTTGTTGCACCACCCACCCATGATTCCCGAGCTGCGTCACCTCCCCGTGCTGGTCCTGGGCCACGGCATTTCCGGTCAGGCCATGGCCCGCTGGTGCGTGCGCCAGGGGGCTCGCGTGACCGTGGCCGATACCCGCGACCAGCCCGAGGCCATGCAGCGACTGGCCGACAGCCTGGCCGCGCTGACGCTGCCCGAACACCCCACGGCCGAGGTGGTGTGCGCCGCGATGGACCATGCCCTGCTGGCGCGCCAGCCCTGGGCGCTGGTTTGCAAAAGCCCCGGCCTGTCGCCCGCGCAGCTGCACGCCGTCAGCGGCTGGGCCACGGCCCACGGCGTGCCTCTGGTGGGTGAGCTGGATCTGTTTGCCCACGCGCTGCGGCTGGCCCATGCCCACACGGGTTGGGCACCCAAGGTGCTGGCCATCACCGGCACCAACGGCAAAACCACCACCACGGCGCTCACCGGCCAGCTGCTGGCGCGTTGCGGCTGGCGGGTGGCGGTGGCGGGCAACATCGGCCCGGCCATGCTCGATGTGCTGGCCGAAGCTGAAAAAAATGAACCAAATATGCTTCCGGCGCTTGATGGTGCTGGTGTTTCAGCTATTGAATCTGGTCAAAAAAGTGAAGCGGGTGATGAACCTGTGACCCCACCCGCCGCCGGCGCCCACTTGCCCCAGGTGTGGGTATTGGAGCTGTCCAGCTTCCAGCTCGACGGCGTGGCCACCGGTCCGCAGGGCTTCGAGCCCACGGCCGCCACCGTGCTCAACATCACCCAGGATCACCTCGACTGGCACGGTGACATGGCCCACTACGTCGCGGCCAAGCAGCGGGTGTATGGCCAGCAAGGTGTGCGCGTGCTCAACCGCGACGACGCCGCCGTGATGGCCGCACAGCCCCCCGAACCCCTGGTCCCCAAGGTGGGCCGCCGGGCTGCCGCGCCCGAGGCCACGGCCCCCGAGCGTCAGCCGCCCGCCTGGGTCAGCTTTGGCACCGACTTGCCTCGCCGCCCGGGCGACTGGGGCCTGGAAGTGGTCAACGGCATGACCTGGTTGGTGCGCGCCCTGCCCGCCGACGAAACCCGCCAGAAGCGCCGGGGTGCCCAGGCCGAAGAAGAGGTGGTGCTGCAACGCCTCATGCCCGCCGAGGCCCTGCGCATCCGTGGCCGCCACAACGCCGCCAATGCGCTGGCCGCCCTGGCCCTGGCCACCGAGGCCGGTGCACCGCTGGCCCCCATGCTGTACGGCCTGCGCGAGTATCGGGGCGAGCCACACCGGGTCGAGTCGGTGGCCGTGCTGGACGACGTGGAGTTTTTCGATGACAGCAAAGGCACCAACGTGGGGGCCACACTGGCCGCCATCCGGGGTCTGGGCGCGGAGCGCCGCCTGGTCATGATCATGGGTGGCGACGGCAAAGGCCAGGACTTTTCACCACTGGCCGATGCCGTGCGCGCCCATGTGCAGGCGGTGGTGCTCATTGGGCGGGACGCGCCCGCGCTGCGCGCCGTGCTGGCCCCCACCGGCGTGCCCTTGCTGGACGCCACCGACCTGCCCACCGCCGTGCGGCTGGCCGCATCACACGCCCAGCCGGGTGAGGCCGTGGTCATGTCCCCGGCCTGCGCCAGCCTGGACATGTTCCGCCACTATGGCCACCGCGCCCAGGTGTTTTGTGACACGGTGACCGAACTGGCCACCGAAAAAGGCATGGCCGGGGTGGGCGAATGAGCGCCAGCACCGGACGCACCTCCAGCGGCCAGTCACTGCTGGGTGGCTGGCGCGAGCGCCTGGGCGGATTCGCCCGCGCCGCCCAGGAGGTGCTGCCGGTGCGCACCAACAGCCGTGAACTGGTGCAGTCCCAGCCGCTGACCGTGCGTGAGCTGGGCTTTGACCAACCCCTGGTCTGGGTGGTGGTGGGCCTGCTGGTGTGGAGCCTGGTCATGGTGTACTCGGCCTCCATTGCGTTGCCGGACAGCCCCAAGTTTTCGCGCTACGAGCACACCCATTTTCTGGTCAGGCACGCTGCCTCCATTGCGATGGGGGCGGTGGCTGCGTTGCTGGCCTTCCAGCTGCCCATGCGCACCTGGGAAAAGATGGCACCCTGGCTGTTCACCGCTGCGTTGGTGTTGCTCATCCTGGTGCTGGTGCCGTTCATTGGCAAGGGCGTCAACGGTGCCCGCCGCTGGATACCCCTGGGCTTCATGAGTTTTCAGCCCTCCGAGCTGGCCAAGCTGGCCGTCCTCATTTACGCCGCCGACTACATGGTGCGGCGCATGGAGGTGAAAGAACGTTTCTTCAAGGCGGTGTGGCCCATGGCTGCGGCCGTGCTGGTGGTGGGCATGTTGCTGCTGGCCGAGCCGGACATGGGCGCCTTCATGGTGATCGTGGTCATCGCCATGGGCATCCTGTTCCTGGGGGGGGTGAACGCCCGCATGTTCTTCCTCATGGCCATTCTGGTGGTG
This sequence comes from uncultured Hydrogenophaga sp., assembly GCA_964396895.1. Classification (GTDB taxonomy): domain Bacteria; phylum Pseudomonadota; class Gammaproteobacteria; order Burkholderiales; family Burkholderiaceae_C; genus UBA2334. Next base: position 20,850 of record CAYNGJ010000006.1, read on the forward strand.
GGGGCCTTTGCCGCCATCGTGCTGACCAGTGAATGGCGGCGCGAACGCATTTTTGCCTACCTCGACCCTTGGAGCGAGGAGCACGCCCTGGGCAAGGGCTACCAGCTGTCGCACGCCCTCATCGCGTTTGGTCGCGGCGAGGTGTTCGGCGTGGGGCTGGGCGGCAGTGTGGAAAAGCTGCATTGGTTGCCCGAGGCGCACACCGACTTTTTGCTGGCGGTCATCGGTGAAGAGTTCGGCCTGCTGGGCGTGCTGGCGGTGATTGCCGTGTTCATGTGGATCACGCGGCGCATCATGCACATTGGGCGCCAGGCCATTGCGCTGGACCAGGTGTTTGCCGGTCTGGTGGCGCAGGGCGTGGGCCTGTGGATGGGGTTTCAGGCCTTCATCAACATCGGGGTGAACCTGGGTGCACTGCCGACCAAAGGCCTCACGCTGCCGCTGATGAGCTACGGCGGTTCGGCCATTTTGATGAACTTGGTGGCCGTGGCGGTGGTGCTGCGGGTGGACGCCGAAAACCGCAAACTCATGCGCGGAGGCCGGGTATGAGCGAGCGCGTGGCACTGGTCATGGCGGGCGGCACGGGCGGCCACATTTTTCCCGGCCTGGCGCTGGCCGAGGCCCTGCGCGAGCGCGGCTGGCGCGTGCACTGGCTGGGCGCGCCGGCCAGCATGGAAGAGCGCCTGGTGCCCCCCCGGGGCTTTGCCTTTGAGGCGGTGCAGTTCTCGGGCTTGCGCGGCAAAAGCCTGGCCACCACGGCACTGTTGCCGCTGCGCCTGCTGCGCGCCTTCTGGCAAAGCTGGCGCGTGGTGCGGCGGGTGAAGCCGCAAGTGGTGGTGGGCCTGGGCGGGTACATCTCGTTTCCCGGCGGCATGATGGGTGTGCTGGCGGGCAAAGCCTTGGTGCTGCACGAGCAAAATTCGGTGGCCGGCATGGCCAACCGGGTGCTGGCCCGCGTGGCCGACCACGTGTTCAGCGCCTACCCCCAGGCATTGCCCCACGCCGAATGGGTGGGCAACCCGCTGCGCGCCGAGTTCTTGCAACAACCCGACCCGGCCCAGCGGTTTGCGGGCCGCAGCGGCCCCCTCAAGGTGCTGGTGCTGGGCGGCAGCCTGGGCGCCAAAGGCCTGAACGATGTGCTGCCCCAGGCGCTGGCCCTGCTGCCCGCCGACCAGCGCCCGCAGGTGCGCCACCAGAGTGGCCAGCAACACATCGAGGCCCTGCGCGCGCGCTATGCCCAGCTGGGCGTGCAGGCCGAGCTGACCCCCTTCATCGACAACACCGCCAGCGCCATGGCCGAGGCCGACCTGGTGGTGTGTCGCGCGGGCGCCAGCACCGTGACCGAGCTGGCCGCCGTGGGCGCCGCCAGCGTGCTGGTGCCCTTTCCCTTCGCGGTGGACGACCACCAGACCCACAACGCCCGCTTCCTGGTCGATGCCGGGGCTGGCCAACTGGTGCAACAGCGTGACCTGACCGCTGCGCACCTGAAAACCGTATTTGAAAAAGCAGAGCGAACAATGCTACTGCAACAAGCGCTAGAGGCCAAAAAGATGCAAAAAACAGAAGCCGTGACCCTCATGGTCAAGGCTTGCGAACAGCTGGCCAAGGAGGCCCCATGAAACACGCCATCCGCCACATCCATTTCGTGGGCATCGGCGGTGCCGGCATGAGCGGCATTGCCGAGGTGTTGCTCAACCAGGGTTACGTCATTTCCGGCAGCGACCTCAGCATGAACGCCGCCGCCCAGCGCCTGGCCGACCTGGGCGCGCGGGTGCACATCGGGCACGACGCTGCCCACATCGACGGGGCCGACTGCCTGGTCACCTCCACCGCGGTGCAGGCCAGCAACCCCGAGGTAGTGGCCGCCCACGCCAAGCTGCTGCCGGTGGTGCCGCGTGCCGTCATGCTGGCCGAGCTGATGCGCAAGCAAAAGGGCGTGGCCATTGCGGGCACCCACGGCAAAACCACCACCACCAGCCTGGTGACCAGCGTGCTGGCGGCCGCCGACTTTGACCCCACTTTCGTCATTGGCGGGCGCCTCAACAGCGCCGGTGCCAACGCGCGACTGGGTGCTGGCGAGTACATCGTGGTCGAGGCCGACGAATCCGACGCTTCCTTCCTCAACCTGCTGCCGGTGCTGAGTGTGGTCACCAACATCGACGCCGACCACATGGACACCTACGGCCACGACTTTGGCCGCCTGAAGCAGGCCTTCGTGGACTTTTTGCACCGCATGCCGTTCTACGGCGCCGCCGTGGTGTGTGTGGACGACCCCGCCATCCGCAGCCTGTTGCCCGACATTGCCCGCCCCATCACCAGCTACGGCTTTGATGAAGACGCGCAGGTGCGCGCCATCAACGTGCGGGCCGTGGGCACGCAGATGCACTTCACCGCGCAGCGCCGCAACGGTGTGACCCTGCCCGACCTGGACGTGGTGCTCAACCTGCCCGGCCGCCACAACGTGCTGAACGCCCTGGCCGCCATTGCCGTGGCGGTGGAGCTGGGCGTGCCCGATGCCGCCGTGCAGCGCGGTCTGGCCGAGTTCCGCGGGGTGGGTCGGCGTTTTCAACGCCACGGCGACGTGGCGGTCAGCCCGACACAGGGCGGTGGGCTGTTCACCGTGGTGGACGACTACGGCCACCACCCGGTGGAAATGGCGGCCACGCTGGCCGCCGCCCGGGGTGCCTACCCGGGACGGCGCCTGGTGCTGGCTTTTCAGCCCCACCGCTACACCCGCACCCGCGACTGTTTCGAGGACTTTGTGAAGGTCATCGGTCTGGCCGATGCGGTGTTGCTGGCCGAGGTTTACGCCGCCGGTGAGGCCCCCATCGTCGCCGCCGATGGCCGCAGCCTGGCGCGTGCCCTGCGCGTGGCCGGCAAGCTGGAGCCCGTGTTTGTGGACGACGTGGGCCAGATGGCGCAGGCCGTGCTGGACAACGCCCGCGACGGCGACGTGGTGCTGTGCATGGGCGCTGGCTCCATCGGTGCTGTGGCGACCCAGATTGTGGAATTGGGTGCCTCGGGCACCCCTGCTTCGGAGGAACTGACCCATGCGTGATGTGCTGGCGCCCATGCGTGCCCCGGCTGGCCCGGTGACCGACCTGGGCAAGGTGGCGGTGCTGATGGGCGGACGCTCTGCCGAGCGCGAAGTCTCCCTCATGTCTGGCGCCGGGGTGCTGCAGGCCCTGCGCTCGCAGGGCGTGGATGCCCACGCCTTTGATCCCGCCGAGCGCGACCTGTGTGAACTCAGGCGCGAGGGCTTTGCGCGCTGCTTTGTCGCCCTGCATGGCCGCTGGGGCGAAGACGGCACGGTGCAAGGGGCGCTGGAGCTGCTGGGCATCCCCTACACCGGTTCGGGCGTGCTGGCCTCCAGCGTGGCCATGGACAAGATCATGACCAAGCGCATCTGGCGCGCCGAAGGCCTGCCCACACCGGCCTGGCGCACCGTGCAAAGTGCCGAAGACACCCTGGCGGCGTTCGCCGAGCTGGGCGCGCCCATGATCGTCAAGCCGTCCCGCGAGGGTTCCACCCTGGGCCTGACCAAGGTGACCGATGCCGCCCAGTGTGCCGAGGCCTATGCCTTGGCCGCGCGGCACGACCCCGAGGTGCTGTGCGAACAATTTGTGGCCGGCGACGAGGTGACCTGCCCGGTGTTGGGTGAGGAGCGCGATGCCGTGGCGCTGCCCACCATCCGCATCGTCGCGCCCCAGGGCAATTACGACTACCAGCACAAGTACTTCACCGACGACACCCAGTACCTCGTGCCCTGCGGCCTGCCCGAGGGCGAGGAAGCGGCCATTTCGGCCCTGGTGCTCAAGGCCTACCGCACCCTGGGCTGCCGGGGCTGGGCCAGGGCGGACGTGATGATCGACGCGCGCACCCGCCAGCCCTGGCTGCTGGAGATCAACACCGCGCCCGGCATGACCGGGCATTCCCTGGTGCCCATGTCGGCGCGCGCTGCGGGCATCTCATACGAGGCACTGTGCCTGGGCCTGCTGCGGCAAGCCAGCCTGGACGCGGCACCGGCCGCGCCCGCCCACCCCGCGCCCAGCCCCACCTGACTGTGCTGACCATGGCCGACCACACCCCCTTGCCCACCGACGTTCGCCTGATGCTGCTGGCCTCCAGCCTGCTGGGCTGGGCGCTGGTGGCTTTGGTGTTGTCTGCCGTGGGGTTGTGGGCCGTGCGCCACCCGGTGTGGACGGTGGCGGCGCTGGAGGTCCAGGGCGACCTGACCCACCAGAACGAGGTGACCTTTCGCGCCCACATGGGCAACCGCCTGGGGGGCAGCTTCATCACCCTGGATTTGCGTGAGGTTCAAGCGGTGTTCGAGTCCGTGCCCTGGGTGCGCAAGGCCCTGGTGCAGCGCGAGTTCCCCAACCGCATCCGCGTGACGCTGGAAGAGCACCAGGCGGTGGCCTGGTGGGAGCAGGAGGGCACCACCCTGCTGATGAACCGCCAGGGCGAGGTGTTTGAGGCCAGTTCTGACGACGAGCACACCGACACCCTGCCCGAACTGGCGGGCCCGCCCGGCGAGGCCGTGCAGGTCAAGGCCGTGTACGACCTGCTGCGCCCGGAGTTGGCCCGCCTGGACATGGGCCTGGAGCGTTTGGAGCTGACCGCTCAAGGCAGTTGGCGCGCCGAGACCGACAGCGGTGCCCGCATCGAGCTGGGCCGTGGCACACCCGACGAGCTGCTGGCGCGTGTGCGCCAGTTCACCCACACCCTGGGCCAGGTGACGCGCCAGCATGGGCGCAGCCTGGCCGCCGCCGACCTGCGTTACCCGGCCGCCTACGCGGTTCGCTTGCGCGGCATCACCACCCTGGAGCCGGTGGTGCCAGGGGCACCTGCACCCGCCAAACGGTGACGCCACGGCAGTTCATTTGCACACCACAACCCATCATCCCAACGAACAACACTCGCATCATGGCCAAGGAATACAAAGATTTGGTGGTTGGTCTCGACATCGGCACGTCGAAGATCATGGTGGTGGTCGCCGAAATCACCGCCGACGGCAAGCTCAAGCTGGCCGGTCTGGGTGTGGCCCCCAGCAACGGCTTGAAGCGCGGTGTAGTGGTCAACATCGACGCCACCGTGCAAAGCATCCAGCAGGCGCTGAAAGAGGCCGAGCTGATGGCCGACTGCCGCATTGCCCGTGTGTCCACCGGCATCACCGGCAGCCACATCCGGGGCATCAACTCCAGCGGCATGGTGGCCATCAAAGACCGCGAGGTGACGCCCGCCGACGTGGCCCGCGTCATTGAAACGGCCAAGGCCATCAACATCTCCACCGACCAGCGCCTGCTGCTGGTCGAGCCGCAGGAGTTCGTGATTGACGGCCAGGACGTGAAAGAGCCCATTGGCATGAGCGGCATCCGTCTGGAGGCCAAGGTGCACATCGTGACCGGCGCCCAGAGCGCGGCCGAAAACATCATCAAGTGCGTGCGCCGCTGCGGGCTGGAGGTGGACCAGCTCATGCTCAACCCGCTGGCCAGCAGCCAGGCCATCCTGACCGAAGACGAGCGCGAGCTGGGCGTGGCGCTGGTGGACATCGGCGCGGGCACCACCGATGTGGCCATTTTTGCCGGCGGGGCCATTCGCCACACGGCGGTCATCCCCATTGCGGGCGACCTCATCACCAGCGACATCGCCATGGCCTTGCGCACGCCCACCAAGGACGCCGAAGACATCAAGGTGGAAAGCGGTTGCGCCAAGCAGTTGTTGGCCGACCCGCAAGACCAGGTCGAAGTGCCGGGCCTGGGTGACCGCGGCCCGCGCATGATCGGCAAGCAGGCCCTGGCCGGTGTCATCGAGCCCCGGGTGGAAGAAATATTTGCCCTGGTGCAACAGGTCATTCGCGACTCGGGTTACGAAGAGGTGCTGTCGTCCGGCATCGTCATCACCGGGGGCAGTGCGGTCATGCCAGGCATGGTGGAGCTGGGGGAGGACATCTTCCTCAAACCCGTGCGCCGGGGCGTGCCCAAGTACGCCAGCCACCTGTCCGACATGGTGGCCCAACCCAGGGCCTCCACCGTCATGGGGCTGCTCGAAGAGGCCCGCATGGGGCGCATGCGCGGACACAAAGTGGCACAAAAAGCGGGGTCGGTGCAAAGCGCATTCGGCCGGGTGAAAGACTGGTTTGTGGGGAATTTCTGATGACACACCCTGGCCCGACCCCCCGCTGCACGGCCCATGGGTCCGTTGCCCTGCTCCGCGCACACCACCGCGCCTTGCACCCGCCGCGCACCAGCACCGGTCCGCCGCGCCGAAGGCCATGTTCACCGATTCGTTTTTCCGGTTTTTTTAGCTTCCATAATCACAGCATCAGCAGGAGATTTCCATGACCATCGAAATGATCGAAATCGAAGAATTCAACCAGGGCACACAGATCAAGGTGATCGGCGTGGGCGGTGGCGGCGGCAACGCCGTCGAGTACATGATGCAGCGCGGTGTGCAGGGGGTGGAGTTCATCTGCGCCAACACCGACGCGCAGGCCCTGTCACGCAGTTCGGCCCAGCGCGTGGTGCAACTCGGTGGCACCGGCCTGGGTGCCGGCAGCAAGCCCGACAAGGCGCGCGAAGCCGCCGAGGCCGCCATTGACGACATCCGCGCCTCCATCCAGGGCGCGCACATGTTGTTCATCACCGCCGGCATGGGCGGTGGTACGGGCACGGGCGCAGCGCCCGTCATCGCCCGCGTGGCCAAGGAAATGGGCATCCTCACCGTGGGGGTGGTCACCAAGCCCTTTGACTGGGAAGGCAGCCGCCGCATGGGCAACGCCGACGCCGGCCTGAAAGAGCTGGAAGACAACGTCGACTCGCTCATCGTGGTGCTCAACGAAAAGCTGCTGGAAGTGCTGGGCGACGACATCACCCAGGACGAGGCCTTTGGCCACGCCAATGACGTGCTGAAAAACGCCGTGGGCGGCATTGCCGAAATCATCAACGAGTACGGCAACGTCAACGTTGACTTTGAAGACGTGCGCACCGTCATGGGCGAGCCAGGCAAGGCCATGATGGGCACCGCCACGGCCACTGGCCCAGACCGCGCCCGCATCGCCGCTGAGCAGGCCGTGGCCTGCCCCCTGCTGGAAGGCGTGGACCTGAAAGGTGCCAAGGGCGTGCTGGTGCTGGTGACGGCATCCAAGGGCACCCTGAAGCTGAACGAGTCCAAGCAGGCCATGAGCGCCATCAACGCCTACGCGTCGCCCGATGCACACGTCATCTACGGCGCGGCGTATGACGACACGCTGGGTGAAGCCATCCGCGTGACCGTGGTGGCCACCGGCCTCAGCCGCCAGCAAGCGGCCCGTCGCACGGCGCCGCCACTGCAGGTGCTGCGCACCGGCACCGACAACATGCCCATCATGAACACCGCCAACGCCGGCATGGGCCTGGGTGGCAGCATGCCCAGCCTGGTCAGTGGCCACGGCGTGTCTGCCGGGCCCGACACCATGTCGGTGCCCAGCGTCTGGCGCACCAACCGCACCCAGGCCACGGCCAAGGTGGATGCGCTGTCGGCCGGTGGCATGGACGACTTCGAAATCCCCGCCTTCCTGCGCAAGCAAGCCGACTGATGACCGGGTGCCCCGCAGGGTGGGGTGCCCGCTCCTAAAATTCGGTTCATGCTGAAACAACGAACCCTCAAGTCCATGACCCGGGCCATGGGTGTGGGCTTGCACAGTGGCCAGCGGGTGGAGTTGACGCTGCGCCCGGCCCCGCCCGACACGGGCATCGTGTTTCGGCGGGTGGACTTGCCGCACCCGGTGGACATTGCCGTGAACGCGGCCGCCGTCACCGACACTCGGCTGGCGTCCACCCTGTCCAAGGGCGATGCGCGGGTGTTGACGGTGGAGCACCTCATGTCGGCCTGTGCCGGGCTGGGGTTGGACAACCTCATCATCGACATCACCGCCGAGGAAGTGCCCATTCTGGATGGCTCGGCCGCCTCTTTCGTGTACCTGCTGCAAAGCGCAGGCGTGGTTGAGCAGGACGCGCCTCGGCGGTTTTTGCGCATCACCCAGCCGGTGGAGGTGCGCGAAGGCGAGGGCGCTAACCTGAAGTGGGCGCGGCTGGACCCCCACCACGGCTACACCCTGAGTTTTGAAATCGAGTTCGACCACCCGGCGGTGGGCGCCACAGGCCAGCGCTTCGCGTTTGACCTGGGCCAAGGCCAGTACGCCCGCCAAATTGCACGGGCCCGCACCTTTGGCTTCACCCGCGACGTGGAAATGATGCGTTCCCACGGTCTGGCCCGGGGCGGCGGGTTGGACAACGCCATCGTCATGGACGACTACAAGGTGCTCAACGCCGAAGGTTTGCGCTACAGCGACGAGTTCGTGAAGCACAAAATCCTGGACGCCATGGGCGACCTCTACATCGTGGGCCGTCCCCTGCTGGCCGCCTACAGCGCGTTCCGCTCGGGTCATGGCCTGAACAACAAGCTGCTGCGGGCGCTGTTGGCCAACCCCCAGGCCTATGAAGAGGTGACGTTTCCCTGCGTCAGTCAAGCCCCGGCGGGTTTTGACCGGCTCATGCCCGCTTGGTGACTGGACTGACCGCCATGCTGATTTTTCGCCTCACCATGATGCTCCTGCTGCTGGGGGTGGTGGCCTGCCTGGTGTTTTACGTGGCCACCGGCCAGGTCAAATACCGCACCTTGGGTCTCAAGGTCATGAAGTGGGCGGTGCTGGCGGCCTTGGGCTTCTTTGGGGTGCTGCTGCTGGAGCGCCTGCTGTGATTCCTTGTCGTGTTAACTCACAGGCTGGTGCGGAGGGAATTTGCCTGATTCTTGGTTGTTCCAGTGTGCTTGAATGGTCAAAATTTGCGGCAAGGCCTCTTCAAAAAGTGACAGCAATCGGGCATCCAGGTGGTTGCCCGCTGATTCTCTGAGCGTGGTCATGATCCGATCTATCGGCCACGCTTCTTTATAGGGCCGCTTCATGGACAGGGCATCAAACACGTCTGCGATGGCCACAATTCGGGCGGATTCTGGAATGCTTTCTCCGGCCAGCCCATCCGGGTAACCCGTGCCATCCCAGCGTTCATGGTGGTGTAGCGCTATTTCTGCCGCCAATTGAAACACCAGTGCGTCACTCCTGGAAAGGATGTTGTAGCCGATGCGCGAGTGGGTTTTCATGATTGTCCACTCTCGCTCATCCAGCTTGCCGGGCTTGCGCAGGATGGCATCTGGGATGCCCAATTTGCCCGTGTCGTGCATGGGAGCGGCCAACTCCAACAGACGGCAATCGCTTTCATTCCAGCCACTCACTGCTGCCAAGTGGGCAGCAAAGGCGGCCATGCGCCAGATGTGGGTGCCTGTGTCGGTGTCATTGAAGTGGCCCGCTTCGCCCAGCATGGAAATGGCGTCGCGGTGGCTTCTTTCCAGTTGAGCGGTCTTGACCAGTGAAAGGTGGGTGCGCACCCGCGCCTTCACCAGCAAGGGCGAAACGGGCTTCACGATGTAGTCCACGGCCCCCGCGTCAAAGCCCTCGGCTTCGTTGCCCACCTCCGATAAAGCGGTGACAAAAATCACGGGTGTGTCTGTGGTCTTGGGGTCTGCTTGAATCTGGCGGCACACGGCATAGCCATTCATGCCTGGCATGTCGATGTCCAACAACACCAGCGCAGGGTGGTGTTTGCGCACGGCATCCAATGCTTCGACGCCGTTGCGGGCAAACACCAATGGGTACAGCCCCTTCAGAATTTGCCGCATCGCTGCCAAATTGTGTGGTTCATCGTCAACGACGAGGATGGGGCGTGAGGTCATGTGTTGTGCTTCCCTGGCTGGTTCAAATCGCTGATCAAGGTCCGGGTGGCTTCTTCGGCACCACGGAAGTCATAATTTTCTACCGCATCCCGGATGACCAACAGTAGGTCGGACGGCCACTGCAGTTGCAAGGCCGCCAATGCCGGTTCAATGGCGGAGGGGTCGTCGGTGTTGAGCGTGCGCAGCAAGTCGTTCAACAGGGCGGAGGCTGGCGCGCCGATGACCGAATCGGCACACTGTGTGGGGGTGTTGCCACTGGCGGAGGCATACCGGGCAATCGAGGCCAGCGCGGTGTTCATGGCCTGTTCAAACGCAGTCAGGGCCGCATGGGTGCCCTCGTTGGCTTTCAGCAAGCGGTTGAGTTCGGCGGCGGTGCTGGCCACGTCCACCAGGGCCAAGTTGCCAGCCGTTCCTTTGATTTTGTGCGACAAGGCTTGGGCGTCGTGGTGGCTGGAGTTGCGCAAAACCAGCGGACTGTCACCGTGTTCGCTGGCGAATTTGCGCAGGTATTGCCGATACACCTCTGCATCCTTCCAGAGCGCCAGTCCTTTGTTCACGGCCAGTCCCGGCCAGCTTTGCCCACATTCGAGTGTGGCCTGTGCCGTGTGTTGGGCGGCCACTGAATCCGGTGCGCGGGCAGATGTGCCGGTGACGCGGCGAATCAGGACAATCGCATCGTCCACATCGAATGGCTTGGCAATGTACTCGTCAATGCCTGCTTCCCGTGCCGCCATCTCCTGGGCCTTGAAAGCCCCTGCGGTCAATGCCACCACCGGCAGTTGCGCCAGCGCCAGGTCGGAGCGGATGCGCCGGGTGGCCTCATAACCGTCCATCACGGGCATCTGGATGTCCATGAGCACGATGTCCACGTCGCTGGGGTGAGCCCGCAGCCAGTCCAAGGCCTGTTGGCCGTCGTTGGCCAGGTGTACCCGTGCCCCCTCGTCTTCAAAAATGCGTTGGGCCACTTCCCGGTTGATGTCGCTGTCATCCACCACCAGCATGCGTAGACCCTGCAGGCGGTCAAAGTGCTCGTGGGTGGCGACAGGGGTCAGGCCCTGCCGTGCCGATTGCACCTTGGCCACTGCGTTGAACAGGCCAGATGCCGTCACGGGTTTGGCCAGCACCGCGTCGATCACCGTGGCCCGGTCATCGGCCAGCAGTGTTTCGCGCGAATAGGCGGTGGCCATGAGGATGATGGGTTTGGCTTTGCCCGCCAGCGCTTGGTGAATCTGGTGGGCGGTTTCCAGTCCGTCCATGTGGGGCATTTTCCAATCCAGAATGATGATGTCGCAGATGGGTGCATCGCTGGCCTGGACGAGGGCCAGCGCGTCAAGCCCTGACTCTGCGGTCTGTGCCGTCCAGCCCAGGCCCTGGGCGGTGAGGCGCATGGTTTCCAGCGCAATGGGGTTGTCGTCTGCAATCAGCACGCTCAGCCCGTGCATTTCGGGCATCACGAGTTGGTCTTCCGGGGCCACCACCAGCGGCAGGTCAAACCAGAAATCGCTGCCCTTGCCCGGTTCGCTGGTCAGTGATATTTCTCCGCCCATGAGGGCCACGAGGCGACGGCTGATGGCCAGGCCCAGCCCCGTGCCCCCGAACCGGCGCGTGGTGGAGGCATCGGCCTGCATGAAGGGTTGGAACAGCTCTTTTTGCCGGTCCGGTGCAATGCCGATGCCGGTGTCGCGCACAGAAAACCTCAAGGTCACCTGGGCATCCACCGCCTTCAGCACGGTGACCAACACCGCTACGTGGCCGTGCTCCGTGAATTTGATGGCGTTGCCCGTCAGGTTGATGAGCACCTGTTCGATCCGAAGCGCATCACCGATCAGCCGGTTCATGCCCGGCGGGTGGGCACCCACCACCAGTTCGATGTCTTTGTCCCCGGCGGTGGAGCCCATGACGGTGGCCACGTTGTCCATCACGTCGCCCAGGCGAAAGGGCACGTGCTCCACTTCCAAGTGGCCGGACTCGATCTTGGAGTAGTCGAGGATGTCGTTGATGATGCCTTGCAACGAGCGCCCTGCCACGCAAATTTTGCGAACCAGTTCATTGGCATCGTTTGGCAGGTGCTGGCGCTCCAGCAGGTAGGCCAGACCCATCACCGCATTCATGGGGGTGCGGATTTCGTGGCTCATGTTGGCCAAAAAGTTGGCTTTGGCCTTGGTGGCGGCCTCTGCCGCGTCTGCCCGATTGGCCAGCGCCTCGTTGAGTTTCGCGATGTGCCATTGAGAGCGGACCACCCATGTCGCAATGAGCAGGGCTGCAAACAGCAGGCCAACCAGCATCGGAGCCAAGTTGAGCCACACGCGTTCTCGTTCGGCATTCAGTTCGGCCTGGGGAATGTGCCGCACCACCCGCCAGACGTAGTTGGCGTCTCCGACGGCTGTTTTGGAGGGGGCCGTGGTGTCTGCGGACTGTTGCCCGTCGTCTATGGCTTGCAAGGGGTACACGTTTTTCCACAGCCACAAGCCATCGGCTTGCCAGGCCGAGCCACGGTTTCCTTGGTTGATGGCCGCCCAGGCGTCAGGGTTGAGTGTGGCCAGCGTGTGGTCGGGGTTCAGGGCAAAGCCCCATTCGTTGGCTTGTATGGGGTTGTGCAACCAGTAACCGTTGCGGTTGAGCAGCATGAGTTTGGACTGGTGCTGGCTGGCACCTTTGGCAAACACGTCAATCCAGGCCTGCCCCTGATAGTTGATGACGAGCAAACCCTTGCGTTGCCCCTGTGCGTCAAACAGTGGGGTTGTCAGACGAACCGTGGGCAGGTGGGGGATTTGGATCTGGCCGTTTTCCATGTTCAGGTCCATGGGGGAGATGTAGATTTCCCCCGCCTGAAGCTGGGCCGTTGTTTGCACGTAAGCGCGCTCAGACTTGTTTTGCAGATCGCCCTCAGCGGTGCGGGTGGTGTGCCCGCCTGTGGCATTGACCCTGAGCTTTTCTTGGCCCTGTGCGTTGATCCAACGGATCTGGGTGATGCTGCGGTTGGCCTGCGCGTAGGCCCCAAAGTTCTCAGCCAGGCGAGAGAGGTTGTCAGCGCTGTCTGATGTGAGGGTGTCTTGCAGGCGGGGCAGGCTGCCCAGAAAGGTGATGTCGTCCACCGCGTCGGTCATGCGCTTGCCCAAGTCTTGGGCGGCGGAATTCACCGAGTCATCGGCGCTGGTTTTGATCAGGTCAAGGCCGTGTTTGGTTTGCGATTCGGCCAGCAAGTAGCCCCCAGCACCAATCAATGCCCAGAGTGACAACAGCACCACCATGAGGTTGAGCAGCGGTATGCGGAAGATGGTTTTGATGGCTGTCCCCTTTTTTTTGTACTGTGACCCAGGTGCACCGATGGCGCCAACAAAGCCCCCAAGTGCAGTGGGTTACTGGTGCAGAGCGGGGCGGATCTGCTGGAATGTGACCCAACCAGTTCACGTCCCCAGCCGCGCTCATTTTGACCAGGCAACCCTGTTTGTAGTCATTTCAAGGGGCTTTGTTGCACAAACCCAAAACGAGGCGAGTTTCCCCTGACCCCAAACGGAGTTATGCCACAGGCACCGTCACAGGACGGCCCAGTTGGGTGAAACGGTTGAGCAATGCCACACGAATGTGCAGCTCTGTCACCTGACGCTCAAAGGTCCTGGCCATCACGCGCTCGCCCAGCCGTTTGAAGCAATGCATCTCGGTCTCAACCAAGCTGCGCCGGTGGTATCCACTCCATTTCTTCCAGATGCGTGAGCCCAGGCGTTTACAAGCTTGAACGGCCAGATTTCGCACCTGTGCACCGTCTGACTTGCCTTTCCATGCCTTGGCGTTTTTGCGCGGAGGGATGACGGCTTGGGCTCCCCGCTGTGCTATTGAACCATGGCAAGCCTTGGTGTCATAGGCCCCGTCAGCGCTGACGCTGGCCACTGGTTCATCCGACGGTATCTGTCCAGCAAGTGGGGCAGCACGGGCGCGTCGCCCACGCTGTTGTCTGTCACTTCGATGGCCCGTATCTCCAGGGTCTGGGCATCGATGCCCAGATGCACCTTGCGCCTTTGTCGTCAACGTTCACTGCGGTACTCGGCACCGTGCTTTTTGCGCTTCCATTCACCTTCGCCCAGGAATTTGATGCCGGTGCTGTCCACCAGCAAATCCAAAGCCGTGAAGCTGGGTCTGTAGGGCAGATGGACATGGAGCGTTTGTTGACGACGGCTCAGCGTGCTGTCGTCCGGCACGGACCATTGCAGGCCCGCCAGGCGAAGCAGGCTTTGGACGAAACCCAGTGCCTGGCGCAGCGCCAGACCCAGCAGGCATTTGATGCTCAGGCAGAACTGGATAGCGGCATCCGAAAACGTCGGATGGCGGCCTCGTTTACCCGTGGGCGGGGCAAACCACTGCATGTCCTTGCCCAGCCACACGGTCAGCGAACCTCTGGCTTTGAGGGCCTTGTTGTACTCACGCCAGTTGGTAGTCCTGTATTGCCGCTTGTCTGGTTTTTCGGCTTCATTTGCTCTCATTTCAGAAGCGCATCAGATCGCATGCCAGAAGCGTGTCAGATTGCATGCTGCCGATTTGTGCACAGAGCCATGCGTTGAGCCGGATGCCTGTGTCTGCTATCAATTTGGTGACAGATGCAGGCACTGCTTCGACCTTTCGGTCGGCTTCAGTAGCTGCGCCCCGCCTTGTACGCCGCACTCACGCGGGCATTGAGCTCGGTCACCTTGGCAATGGCTTGGGTGGAGCGGCTGACCTGGGCGTGGGTGATGGCCAGGCCCAGCGCATCGGCCGCGTCTTTGCCGGGCAGGCCGGGCAATTGCAGCAGGCGCTTGACCATTTCCTGCACCTGGGGTTTGGTGGCCTTGCCGTAACCCACCACGGCTTTTTTCAGCTGCAGCGCTGTGTACTCGCTGACGTCCAAGCCATTGGTCACCAGCGCCGTCAGGCAGGCGCCCCTGGCCTGGCCGAGCTTGAGGGTGGCCTGGGGGTCTACGTTCACGAACACGATTTCGCAGGCCGACACGTCGGGCTGGTAGCGCTGCACCACCTCGCCAATGCCGTCAAAAATCACCTTCAGCCGCTGGGGCAACAGGCGGCTGTCCAGGTGCTGGGTGCTGATGGTGCCGCTGGCCACGTAGCGCAGCTCGCCCCCGTGGCTGTCCACCACGCCAAAGCCGGTGGTGAGCAGGCCGGGATCAATGCCGAGTATGCGCATGGGATTTCATTAAATGTGTAGCTAACACTTCAATCAACAGTAGCGGTAGGTGCCAAAAAAGTATCAAAATTATGGCCCAAAGTACCAGCGCACCGATTGAAAGAACACTGGCGCCGCGAAGCACAGGGCGTCGACCCGGTCGAGCAGGCCGCTGGCCCCCGTGACCGAGCGCCCCTGGCTGCCCCAGTTGGGCACGCCCCGGTCGCGCTTGATGGCCTTCATCACCAAGTGGCCCAGCGTGCCCGCCGTGCAGGCCACCAGCGCCATGGCCAGTGCCTGGGCCGGCTTGAACGGGGTCACCCCCGACAGAAGCCCCCCCAGCAAGCCACCCCCCAGCACCCCCACCAACGCGCTGCGCCACTGGAACGACAGGCTGATGTGCGGCAGCGAGGGCGGACGCGCCATCCACCGCCCGGCCACGTGTTGCACCACCATGCAGGTTTGCACCACCGCCACCAGAAAAAACACCAGAAACGCCCCCCGCCCCGCGTGGCCCGCGAACGACAGCTGCAGCAACGCGGGCACATGGCTCAAGCCATACACACACACCATGATGCCCCACTGCAGCGCGGCGTTGCGGGCCAGGAAGCGCTGCGGGTCGTTGCCCAAGGCGCTGACCGCTGGAATGGCCAGGAACACGTACACCGGGATGAACACCGAGAACAGGTCAAACCGGCCCGTGCCCAGCAGCACGTACTGTGTGGGCAGAATTAAAAAAAACGAGAGCACCAAAGTCTTGTGGTCCGTTCGGTGAGTGGGGGTAAGGCTCACAAATTCGCGCAGGGTCAGCAGCGAGCCCAGCCCAAACAGCCACAGCGCGCCCGTGGGGCCAGAGGCCCAGCCCACCCAGAACACGCCCATCATCAGCCACGAGCGGCGTACCCCCTCACGGTAGCGGCGCAGGCCCAGCCACCAAGCCTCGCTGCGCCCGCGTTCGCGCAGGCTCAGCAGCAGGCCCACCACCGAGGCCAGCAGCAGGGTGCCGAAGACCAGCACAAACAGCAGGCTGATCTGCTGGTCGGGCGTGAGGCTGCGGATGAACCGGTTCATGGCGGGCGTTCAGGCGTCGCGCAGGTCCACCACGGCCTGGCGTGCGCGGGTGAGGAAGGCCCCCCTGTCTTCCCCGTCGCCCAGCGCCAGGGGGGCGCCAAACGTGACCGAGCACAGCATGGGCACGGGCACCACCTCGCCCTTGGGCATGAGGCGCTGCACGTTGTTGATCCAGGCGGGCACCAGCACCACCTGCGGAAACTGGCGGGCCAGGTTGTACAGCCCGGCCTTGAAGGGCTGGGGCTCGCCCGTGTGGCCGCGTGTGCCCTCGGGGAACAGGATGATGGAGTCGCCCTGGGTCAGCGCCTGCACCAGGGGCTCCAGGGGGTCGGTGTCGTCGGTGCGGGCGCGGTCCACGTACACGGTGTGGAACACTTCGCGGGTGATCCAGGCGCGCAGCGGGCTGGCCGTCCAATAGTCTTTGGCGGCAATCGGGCGGGTGATGCCGCGCAGCTCCTGCGGCAGCGCGGCCCAGATCATGACCAGGTCGGCGTGGCTCTGGTGGTTGGCAAAGTAAATGCGCTGCTCGGCCTTGGGTGGGCAACCCAGCCAGCGGGCCTGCGCCCCGGTGAGCAGGCGCACAAAGCCCAGCAGCAGCCAGCCAAACAGGCGCGCCATCACGGCAGCACCGCCGAGTCCATGCGGCCCAGTATGGTGGCGGTGCGGCGGTTGATGTAGGCCGAATCGGGCCGCTTTTCAAAAAACTTGGGCGCGGGCAGCATCACCGCCAGGCGGGCCGCCTGCACGGCGTTGAGCTGGCGGGCCGACACGCCAAAGTAGCGCTGCGCGGCGGCTTCGGCGCCAAACACGCCGTCGCCCCATTCCACGCTGTTGAGGTAAATCTCCAGGATGCGGGCCTTGTCCAGCAAGGCTTCCAGTGAAAACGTCAGCACCAACTCCTGTGCCTTGCGACCCAGGTGGCGTTCGCCCGACAGCAACAGGTTTTTGGCCAACTGCTGGGTAATGGTGGAGCCGCCCACCACCTTCACCGGCTTGGCCACGCCGTTGGCCTGTGCCTTTTGGGCCTGTTGCTCGCGCTTTTGGTTGCGGTCCCAGGCGGACTCCATGGCCGCCCAGTCCACCCCGGGGTGGTTGGCAAAGCCGTCGTCTTCGGCGGCGATCACGGCGCGTTTGAGGTGAGGGGAGATCTGGCTGGCGTCCACCCACACCTGCGCCCAGGGCCGTTGGCCTGGCTGGGTTTTGCCGACCACCGGCGCCTCCTGGGCGGCCAGCCGCCGCCAGGCTTCCGAGCGCATGAACGCCGTGCTCTGCGGATTGACCCAGGCCATGAGGGCGATCTGCCCCACAAACACCACCTGCAGCAACACCGCGGCCAGCAGCACCCACAGCAGCCAGTGGCGCACCAAGAGCACCAAGCCCCACACCCGGCCCAGCGCCCGGCCCAGCACCCCGCTGCTGCTGCCGCTGGCGCGGGTCGGGTGGGTGGTGCGGTGGGTGGCCGACGGGGACGAGGGGTGGCGTGGCATGGGCGCAGGGCGCGTCAAGTCTGGGGTTTGGCGGGGGCCGGGCTGGCCTGCGCCTGCAGCAGCGCACGCAGCTCGGCCAGCACCTGGGCAGCCGGTGGGTGCACGCCGCGCCAGATGGCAAACGCCGCCGCCGCCTGTTCCACCAGCATGCCCAGGCCATCGCGACCCACCGCGCCGTGCTGGTGGGCCCAGTCCAGAAAGGGCTGGGCGTTGGGGCCGTACATCATGTCCACCGCCAGGGTGCCGGGGCGCAGCACACGGGCGGGCACGGGCACACCGCCACCCCCCAGACTGCTGGCTGTGCCGTTGATGATGATGTCAAAAACACCCTCTGGCGCTTGTATGGCCTGGCTTTTCAGCTCACATTGTTGTGATGTGGCATGGGCCAGGTGGCTGTGCACCAGGGCGTCGGCCTTGGCGGGGGTGCGGTTGCACACCACCAGTTCGCGGGGGTGTTGGCCCAGCAAGGGCCCCAGCACACCGGCGGCAGCACCGCCTGCGCCCAGCAACAGCACGCGCTGGCCGGCCAGTGGCACCCCGGCGTTCACCGTGATGTCGGCCACCAGGCCCAGGCCGTCGGTGTTGTCGCCCAGCACCTCGTCACCCGCCAGCGTCAGGGTGTTGCAGGCCTGGGCCAGGCGGGCGCGTTCGGTGGTGTGGGTGCAGGCGGCGAAGGCGTCAAACTTGAAGGGCACGGTCACGTTGCAGCCGCGCAGTCCCTGGTGGCGCAGCTCGGCCAGCAACGGCACAAACCCGCCCAGCGGGCAGAGCTGGGCGCGGTAGCTCAGCGGCTGGCCGGTGAGTTCGGCAAACCGGGCGTGTATCCAGGGGGAACGGCTGTGGGCCACGGGGTTGCCCAGCACGGCGTAGTGGTCAGCGGCAGCGGTCATGGGGTGGTCAGTGGGCGGGCAAACGGTGACGGGGTCATTGGGATGACAAGGTGGTGTTGAGCGTTTCATCGCGCGAAAACCGGAAGCGCGACACCACCACAATCTGGTCGGCGCGGCTGCGCATGGCGTCGTTGAATGGCCCGAACGACAGCCCCCGCACAATGGCCTGCGAGCGCCGGTCCAGCAGCGGTTTGCCCGAGGCTTGCACCACCTCGGTGTCCAGCACCTTGCCGTCGTGGTTGACGGTGATGACCATGGTCAGCTCACCGTACAGTTTTTTGCCACCGGACTCGGGAAAGTGTGTGGTGCCGTGGTCCTCAATTTTGCGGCGCAACTGGTCGTAGTACAGGGCATACACCTCCTCGCGCGTGGCGGGGCTGATGTAGCGCTTGCGGGGGCGGGCGTTTTCTTCGTTGACCCGCTTTTCGATCTCAGCCAGCAGCTTGACCAGTTGCTGGCGTTTGCGCTCGCGCTCGGCCTGCTCGGCACTCAGCGGCTGGGCCTGCGGTTGGGGCGGCGTGAAGCTGGCCAGCTGCTTTTTCAGTTGTGCCAGCAGCAGGGTTTGTTGCTCTTTGAGGGATTCCACGCGTTTTTCGGCCACCTCTTCGGCGGCCTCGCCTGCCCGCAGCTGGGCGGTGGGCGGCAGGGGAGACGTGGCACGGCCCTTGGCGGCCTCGCCACCGCCCGCCAGTGAGGCCTGGGCAATGGCCTGGGCCTTGGTGGGCTTTTCCTGGCTGCGCGCGTTCACCAGCACCACCTCCAGTGGCGTGTCTTGAAACACGCGGTGGTAGGCCTCGGGGGCCACAAAGCGCACGCTCAGCAGCACCGCATGCAGGCCCACCGACAGCAGCAAGGCCCAGTGCAGCGTGCCCAGTTTGCCCAGGCCCAGCCCAGCCCAACCCGGGCTGGCGGTGGTCGCTGTGGTGGTGGGCAGGGCGGCGGGCACGGTGTGGGTGGGGCTGGGGTGTGGCGGTGCGTGGCGTCAGGCGCCGCTGGCGGGGGAAGTGGGGGTAGCGGGGAGGTTGGCGGGCTCGTCCAGGTCCACGGCAATGGTCAGGGGACCGCCCAGGTCTTCGGTGTCGGTGTCGTCGTCCGTGCCGGCGGCTTCGTTGGCGTCGGCGGGGTTGTCCAGCCGCTCGATGACGGTGCCACCGATGTCCAGGCTGATGTCGTCCACTGCGCCCA
Source organism: uncultured Hydrogenophaga sp. (assembly GCA_964396895.1). GTDB lineage: Bacteria > Pseudomonadota > Gammaproteobacteria > Burkholderiales > Burkholderiaceae_C > UBA2334. Next base: position 40,403 of record CAYNGJ010000006.1, read on the forward strand.
AGCGCACGCGCACCTGGGCGTTGCGTGGCAGGCCTTCGGCACCCAGCACGTTCAGCACCAGGGGCAGGGTGTCGGCCCGCACCACACCGTCTTTGATGACGCTGCCGGTGATCTCACCAATGCCTGCCTGACCCAGGTGCTTGAGCGTCCAGTAACGCTCCATGCCGTTTTGGAACTGGTTGTAGGTGGTGTAGGCCGCGTCAAACGCGCTGACGATGCCGAACAGCGTGGTGTCCTTGGGCTTGAACGGCGCGGCCAGCGCGGCGGTGGCGCCGTGGCGGGCGCAGGCCATGATTTGCCACTGGTTGACCAGGTCGGTGTAGCGGCGCAGGGGCGAGGTGCTCCAGGCGTAGCACTTGACGCCGATGCCGGCGTGCGGCTGCGCCTTGGTGCCCATGCGCACCTTGACGCCGGGGGCCATGCTGGCCTGGCTGCGGTAAATGCCGGGCACGCCGCTGTCGGCCATGAGCTGGCCCCAGGTGCTGTTGGCCACGATCATGGCCTCGGCCACGATGAGGTCCAGCGGCGAGCCCCGGCGGCGGGTGGAAATGACCACGGTTTCGTCGCCCTGGGGACCCTCGGGTGGGGTGCCGAGCAGCTTGAAGTTGTAGTCGGGGCGGTTGAAGTTTTCGGGCTTGCCGCGCACCACTTCACGCCCTGCCTTGAGGTGTCTGGCCAGGCGGTACAAAAAGCGCAGCTCGCTGGCCCAGGTCAACGCAATGTGGCTGCCCTCGGTCAGGTCGGGAATGGGGTCGGTGCTCTCAAAAAAGGCATCGGTCAGCACATCGTCCAGCTGATCGTGGCGCAGGTTGGCGACGATGGGCACGCGCTCCAGTCGGGTGCTGGTGGCGGTGAAGGCCAGGGTGGCTTCGTCCAGCGTCACGTACAGCGAGAGGGCGGGGCAGTCGCGCCCTTCTTGCAGGGTGTAGGTTTGCACCACGTCGTCGGGCAGCATGGTGATTTTGTGGCCCGGCATGTACACCGTGGAGAGGCGGTGGCGCGCCACCTGGTCAATGGCGCTGTCGGGCGCAATGGCCAAGCCGGGGGCGGCAATGTGGATGCCCAGCGTGATGCTGCCGCTGCCCAGGCCTTGGATGGACAGGGCGTCGTCAATTTCCGTGGTGGCCGAGTCGTCCACTGAGAAGGCGCGCACGCCTGTGGCCAGGGGCAGGTCGTCGGTGATGGGCGGCGCGCTGAGCGCCGGAAACCCCGTGCCCTTGGGGAAGTTGTCAAACAAAAAGCGCTGCCAGTGGAACTGGTAGGCGCTGGTGATGGCCCCGGCGTTTTTCAGCAGTGCCAGGGGTGCGGTGTGGGAGGCTTTGGCGGCCTCGACCACGGCCTTGTATTCAGGCCCGTTTTTGTCGGGACGGAACAGGATTTTGTACAGCTGCTGGCGCACGGGCTCGGGGCAAGTGCCCTGTGCCAGCGCCTGTGCCCACTCGTCGATCTGCGCCTGGACCTGTTTTTTCTTCTCGATGCCGGCCAGGGCCTGGGCCAGGATGTCTGCGCTGGCCTTTTTGAAGCGGCCTTTGCCCGCGCGGCGGAAATAGTGCGGCGCGTCGAACAGGGCCAGCAGCATGGCGGTTTGCTGTTCCAGCGTGGCGTTGTCAGAGAAGTAGTCGCGCGCGAGTTCGGCAAAGCCAAACTCGTCCTCGGGGGCAAATTCCCAGGCCAGGTCCAGCTCGATGTCGGCGGCCAGTCCCTGGGCTGCGCCCATCAGGGTGGCGGGCTGGGGCTTTTCAAACCGCACGAGGACGTTGGTGGCTTTCACCTTCACGCGTTTGCCCGTATCCAGCTCCACTTGGCAGCTGCTTTCGGCTTCGGACAGGATGCGGCCGGTCAGGAATTTGCCAGCGTCTTCAAACAATACAAACAAGGGAGGCTTTCAGTGACAACGGTGCCCGCCGGGCCAATGGCCGGGCGGGGCAGGAAGGCCAGCAGTGTATCGCCGTCACCCCTTGGCCGACCACCTGGCTGGCCGATGCGTTGTCAAGGGCAGCGATCACATGACAGGTGTGGTCAACGCTGGGTGTGGGCAGTTTTGCCCCTCTGTCACCGCACTGACACGCCTGCACCCTAGGCTGGTGTTCCCCACACAAGGAGGTATTGACCATGCCCAAAAACGCATTTGCCCTGAACGTGCTGCCCGTGACCCTGGCCTTGCTGGTGGTCGGTTGCGGTGGCAGCGACCCACTGCCATTGCCCACCCTCAATGGCCAGCCGCCCTTGGTCATTGGGCACCGCGGTGCGGCGGGCTACTTGCCCGACCACACGCTGGAGGGCTACCTGAAAGCCATCGAGATGGGGGCCGACTTCATTGAGCCCGATCTGGTCGCGACCCGGGATGGCGAGCTCATCGCCCGTCACGAGCCCAACATCACCGCCACCACCGACGTGGCCAGTCGCCCCGAGTTCGCCAGCCGCAAAACCACGCGCATGGTCGATGGCGTGGCAGAGACGGGCTGGTTTGCGACGGATTTCACCCTGGCCGAAATCAAAACCCTGCGCGCCCTGCAGCCGCTGAGCGAGCGCAGTGCCGCCTACAACGGGCTGTATCAGGTCCCCACGTTTCGCGAGGTGCTGAACTTGGCCAAAACCGAAGGCGCCAAGCGTGGCAAGGCCATTGGTGTGTACCCCGAAACCAAACACCCCACCTACCATGACGACGCCGGGCTGGGGTTGGAGGATCGCCTGCTGGCCATTCTGGGTGAGTACGGCCACACCAAGAAGGATTCACCGGTCATCGTGCAGTCGTTCGAGACGGCCAACCTGAAATACCTGCGCACCCGAACGCAGTTGAGGCTGGTTCAGCTGGTGGATGGTGATGATTACGACTTCACCACCGGTGCCGTCACCTTTGCTGCGCCCTACGATCGCCCCTACGACTGGACGCGCGCGGGGAAGAAAGACCTGTTTGGCAGCATGCTTACCCCTGCCGGATTGGCAGAAATTGCCAAGTACGCGGACGGCGTGGGACCGTGGAAGCCTTACATCATCCCCGTGAAGGGCCGTTTTGGGACGGACGGCAAGATGCTGGATGTGAACGGCGATGGTGCGGTCAACTACGCAGACGCCAGTACCAGCACACCCACCACCCTGGTGGCGGACGCCCATCGTCTGGGTCTGGTGGTGCACACCTGGACCTTTCGCAATGAGGCCAGGCGGCTCACGGCCGACCTGAAAGGGGATCCGCAGGCCGAGTACCAGCTGTTTTACCGCGCCGGTGTCGATGGTGTGTTCTCCGACTTTGCCGACACGGCCGTGGCGGCCCGAACCGCTTACCTGCGGGAACTGGGGCGCTGACACGCCAGTCTGGTGCAAGTGTCTGCGTTTGCACCAGCTCAACGTGATAAGTGTGTGCAAATGGGTCGACAATCGTTGGCATGACCCACAGACCTACCCCCAGCAAGGACCATTTGCCCCAGGCCAATGACCCTTACCGCGTGGCCGTGGATGCGTCGGCCATTTTTTCCGAGACAGACCTGCAGGGCAACATCACCTACGTGAACCCACAGTTTTGTGCCGTCTCGGGCTACAGCGCGGCCGAGCTGCTCGGGAAAACCCACCGGGTGATCAATTCGGGGGAGCATCCGCCCGAATTTTTTCAACACATGTGGCGCACGATCAGCGCCGGTCGGGTGTGGCGGGGGGAGGTGTGCAACCGCCACAAGAACGGCAGCCTGTACTGGGTGTCCAGCACCATCGTGCCGCTGCTGGACGCCGACGGTTTGCCGCAACAGTACGTGTCCATCCGCTTTGATGTGTCCGAGCAGCACCGTTTGCTGCAGGCCGCGATGTGGCAGGCCCAGCACGACGTGCTGACCGGCCTGCCCAACCGCACCCTGCTGGCCGAGCGGTTTGCGCAGGGCGTGGCCAACACGCGGCGCACGGGTCGGCTCATGGCCGTGTGCCTGCTCGACCTGGACGGGTTCAAGGCCGTCAACGACCAGCTGGGCCACGCCACCGGGGATGTCCTGCTGGTGGCCGTGGCCAGGCGTCTGCAAAACCTGCTGCGCCCGCTGGACACGGCGGTGCGGCTGGGGGGTGACGAGTTCGTGCTGCTGCTGACTGAGCTGGCCCACGCCGACGAGGCCCGCACCGCGTTGGACCGGGTGATGGCCGAGCTGGCCATGCCCCACGATCTGGCGCAGCGCCCGGTGGAGGTCACGGCCAGCATTGGCGTGGCCATGTACTCGGGGGACGACGCCACGGTGGACACATTGCTGCGCCACGCCGATCAGGCGCTGTACGTGGCCAAGCAGGCGGGGCGTCAGCGGGTGCGTTTTTTCGATGTGCAGCACGACCAATCTGCTGTTGCCCATTACCAGACCCTGGCCCGCGTGACCGACGCGCTCCACAATGGTCACCTTTGCCTGCACTACCAGCCCAAGTACAACCTGCGCACGCAGGAGGTGGTGGGGCTGGAGGCGCTGCTGCGCTGGCAGCACCCCACCGAGGGCCTGATTCCGCCCCTGGCCTTTTTGCCACTGGTGGAGACGACGGACCTGATCGTGGACATCGGCGAATGGGTGCTGGCCCAGGCTTTGGTGCAGCTGGCGCAGTGGTTCGCTGCGGGGCAGGTGTGGCCCATCAGCGTCAACATCGCGGCCCGTCACTTCCAGCGCACCGATTTTGCCCACCGGCTGCAGCAGTTGCTCGCGCAGCAGCCCACGGTCAAGCCGGCCTGGCTGGAGATTGAAATTTTGGAGTCGGTGGCGCTGGACCATGTGCAGCAGGTGCGCGACACCATCTTGCAGTGCCAGGCCATGGGCGTGACGTTTGCGCTGGATGACTTTGGCACCGGCTACTCGTCGCTGAGCTACCTCAAGCGCCTGCCGGCCAACACGCTCAAGATTGACCGGGCCTTTGTGCGCGACATCCTGGACGACAAGGAAGACCTGGCGCTGACCGAGGCCATCATCAGCCTGGCGGCGGTGTTTGACCGCCGCGTGGTGGCCGAGGGCGTGGAAAACGCCGAGCAGGGCGTGCTGCTCCTGCGCCTGGGGTGTGACGTGGGCCAGGGCTTTGGCATTGCGCGGCCCATGCCCGCGGCGGATGTGCCGGGCTGGGTCGCCACCTACCAGCCCGAACCGGCGTGGGCCACCTGGGCCGAGGTGAAGTGGGAGTTGAGCGACTTTCCGCTGTTGGTGGCGCAGCACGACCACCTGCAGTGGATTCGGCGCGTGGTCATGCTGGTGCAGGGCAGCACCCTGGGGATGCCGCAGACCCAACTCACCGACCACCGCCAGTGCCGCTTTGGCCACTGGTACCACGGCCCTGGCAAGCGCCGCTATGGCCGCCTGTCCGAGTACCAGGCGATTGATGCGGTGCACCGCCAGGTGCACCAACTGGGCATGGACATCTGGCAACTGCACGCGGCGGGCGACCTGGTGCTGGCCCAGGCGCGCTGTCAGGACCTGTTGCGCTGCAAAGACCGCATTTTGGTGTTGCTCAACAGCCTGCAACTGGCGGCCCTGCACCCCGCGGGTGTGGAAGCCCATTCGGCCCACAGCCCATTGGGACGGTTTTGATCGGTGGGTGGTTAAGAATTTAGATAAAATTGGCTTTTAGCGCTTATATATATTCAATAGTTTGCTATTGATTTAAGTAAATTCAGGTGATGCAGCATGGCGGGCAGGTGCTGGTCAAAGTCGCTCAGGGCGTGGTCGGGGCCGGCCACCACGTGCAGCCCAGCCGGGCGGTGGGCGGTGGCGATGCCGCACGCCTGGTAGCGGGCCTGCATGTCGCGCCAGTCCAGCACCTCGTCGCCGGTGGCGGCCCACACCTGGTAGCGCTGGGGCTGCGTCAGCGTCCCCACCCGCAGGGCACGCAGTTCATCCACGTATGCCGGGCGGAAGTAAAACCGCTGCTCGGGGTCGTGCCAGTGCGTCTGCTCGCCGATGTACTGGGCCAGGTCGTGTGCGGGGTCCACGGCGGGGTTGATGAGCAACACCGGCGCGTGGGCCGCAGGCGCCAGCCGCTCGGCCACCCAGGTGGCGTAAAAACCGCCCAGAGACGAGCCCATGACCGCCATGGCACCGGTGCTGCCAGGCCCCAATGGCCAAGCGGCCACGCCCTCGCTCACCAGTGCCATGGCCTCGCGCGGCGAAGGCGGCAGCTGCGGGCACCAGAAACACACCGAGGGGTGGTGCTCGGCCACCCAGCGGGCCATCTTCACGGCCTTCATCGACTGGGGCGACGAGCGAAACCCGTGCAGGTAGAGCAGGTGCGTCACCGGAGTGGGCGCGTTGGCCGCGTCGCAGGCGTGCGCGGTTGGGGCTGGGCTGTGGTGCATGTCGCGGGATAATACCGACCCCCTCCTGTTGCCACTGGCCCCGCCCACCCCATGACCGCCGTTTTTGATCAACCCTCGATGCTGCAGCGCGTGGTGCCGTGGTTCAGTGGCATCGACCGCATCCTGGCCCTGGTGGTGTTGCTGCTGTGTCTGGTGGGACTGGCCACCATGTACTCGGTCGGCTTTGACCACGGTACCCGCTTTGTGGACCACGGACGCAACATGCTGATCGCCCTGGGCGTGATGTTCCTGGTGGCCCAGGTGCCGCCGCAGCGCCTCATGACGCTGGCGGTGCCCCTGTACACCGTCGGGGTGGCGTTGCTGGTGGCGGTGGCGCTGTTTGGCATCACCAAAAAAGGGGCCACGCGCTGGCTCAATGTGGGCATGGTCATTCAGCCCAGCGAGATCATGAAGTTCGCCATGCCGCTCATGTTGGCCTGGTGGTTTCAGCGGCGCGAGGGACAGTTGCGCTCTGGCGACTTTGTGGTGGCGGCGGTGATTTTGCTGGTGCCGGTGGCCCTGGTGCTCAAACAACCCGACCTGGGCACCTCGCTGTTGGTGCTGTCGGCGGGCCTGTTTGTCATCTTTTTTGCGGGCCTGAACTGGAAGCTCATCCTTCCGCCCCTGGTCATCGGGGTGGCAGGCATCACCACCCTCATCGTCATGAGCGACAGCCTGTGCCAGCCCGACGTGGACTGGAAGGTGCTGCACACCTACCAAAAGCAGCGGGTGTGCACCCTGATGGACCCCACCAAGGACCCGCTGGGCAAGGGTTTTCACACCATACAGGGCATGATCGCCATCGGCTCGGGCGGGGTGTGGGGCAAGGGCTTCATGCAGGGCACGCAAACCCACCTGGAGTTCATTCCCGAGCGCACCACCGACTTCATTTTTGCCGCCTTCTCGGAAGAGTTCGGCCTGCTGGGGGTGCTGGGCCTCATGGTTTGCTTCCTGGCCCTGATTGGGCGCGGTCTGGTCATTGCCATGGAGGCCCCCACCCTGTTCTCGCGCTTGCTGGCTGGGGCGGTGTCGCTCATCTTTTTTGTGTATGCCTTTGTGAACATGGGCATGGTCAGCGGCATCTTGCCGGTGGTGGGTGTGCCGCTGCCGTTCATCAGCTATGGCGGCACCGCCATGGTCACGCTGGGGTTGGGGGTGGGCATGCTCATGTCCATCGCCAAATCCAAACGCCTCATCCAGTCCTGACACATGGTGACCACGCTTTCCTCCGCCGCCCGCATGGCGGGCACCGTTGCCATGGTCGGCATTGGCAACATGGGCTTTGGCATGGCGACTCGCCTGCTGTCCCTGGGCTGGGCTGTGCACGTGTGTGACCTCAATGCCCAGCGCTGCGCCGACGCGGCCGCCCTGGGCGCGCACGTCCACCCCCGTCCAGCCGCAGCGGCCCGGGCACTGCCACCGGACGGTGCCCTGCTGGTGGCCGTGGTCGATGCCGCCGAGTGCGAGCAGGTCATGTGGGGTGAGGACGGCGCGGCCGCCGCCCTCACCCCTGGCCAGACCGTGATTTGGTGCCCCACCATGGCCCCGGCCGATGTGGAGGGCTTGGCCGCGCGCCTGGGCGCACAGGGGGTGCACAGCCTGGACGCCCCCATGTCCGGCGGCCCCGCCCGCGCCCGTGACGGCAGCATGAGTTTGCTGTTGGCGGGGCCGCAGGCCGTGGTGCAGCAGCACAGCGCGTTGCTGCAGGCCTTGTCCAGCCAGGTGTTCGCCCTGGGCGAGCGCGTGGGCGACGGTGCCCGCACCAAACTGGTCAACAACCTGCTGGCGGGCATCAACCTGGTGGGCGCGGCCGAGGCACTGGCCCTGGCCGACAGCCTGGGCCTGGACGGTACCCGTACGCTGGACGTGATCGACCGCTCCAGCGGCCAAAGCTGGATAGGCGCGGACCGCATGCGCCGCGCCCTGGCGGGCGACTTGGCCCCACGCGCCCACATGACCCTGCTGGCCAAAGACACCCGGCTGGCCTGCGAGGCCGCGCAGGCCGTGGGTTTTGCCGGCCCGCTGGGTGACCGCGTGGCCGCGGTGTTCCGCATGGCGTGCGATGCGGGTCTGTCTGAACTGGATGATGCTGCCATGCTGGCTTTTTTGCAGCAGCGTGGCCAATCCAGATAAGCGCTGTAGCCATTTTTGGCATTGAAATGTGGGCCGCAAGGCCTGCGCGCCGTGCGCGCAAACCCCTTGGGGCCGGTCAGCCCACCGGTCCTTCCTACAATGGACCCCATGATTTCACGCGAACCCACCCTTGAACGCCTGGCCGTGGCCCACAGCCTGCTGCTGGAGCCCTTTGGCCTGACCGAGTCCCTGCTGAAAAAGGCGCTGGGCGAAATCCTCTCTCACGGCGCCGACGACGCCGACCTGTACTTCCAGTACACCCGCAGCGAAGGCTGGAGCCTGGAGGAGGGCATCGTCAAAAGTGGCAGCTTCAGCATCGACCAGGGCGTGGGCGTGCGCGCCGTCAGCGGCGAAAAAACCGCCTTTGCCTATTCAGACGACCTGAGCTGGGCGGCCCTGCAAGACGCGGCCCACACCGTGCGCACCATCGGTGCCCACGGCCAGAATGCCCGCGTGCAGGTGCCGCAAAGAAAAGTGGGTGCCAAAAAAGTGGCCGGTTCGCGCAGCCTGTACGGCGGACACGACCCCATTGCCTCGCTGGACAGCACGGCCAAGGTGGCCCTGCTGGAGAAAGTTGAAAAACTGGCCAAGGCCCGCGACCCGCGCGTGGTGCAGGTCATGGCTGGGCTGGCGGGTGAATACGACGTGGTGCTGGTGGCCAGGGCCGACGGTACGCTGGCCGCCGACGTGCGTCCGCTGGTGCGCCTGTCGCTCACCGTCATTGCCGAGCAAAACGGCCGCCGCGAGGTGGGTTCTGCCGGGGGCGGTGGCCGCTTTGGCATGGCCTACTTTGACGATGCCATGCTGGACACCTACGTGAGCGAGGCAGTCAGTGCCGCCCTCACCAACCTGGAGGCCCGCCCCGCACCTGCCGGCGAAATGACCGTGGTGTTGGGCCCCGGCTGGCCCGGCGTGCTGCTGCACGAAGCCGTGGGCCACGGGCTGGAAGGCGACTTCAACCGCAAAGGCTCCAGCGCCTTCAGTGGCCGCATTGGCCAGCGCGTGGCCGCCAAAGGCGTGACGGTGCTGGACGACGGCACCATTGCCGACCGCCGGGGCAGCCTGAACGTGGACGACGAAGGCCATGCCAGCCAGAAAAACGTGCTCATTGAAGACGGCATCCTGCAGGGCTACATCCAGGACAGCATGAACGCCCGCCTCATGGGCGTGAAGCCCACCGGCAACGGTCGCCGCGAAAGCTACGCCCACGTGCCCATGCCCCGCATGACCAACACCTACATGCTGGGCGGCAGCATGGACCCGGCAGAAATCGTGGCCAGCATCAAAAAAGGCCTGTACGCCACCAACTTCGGTGGCGGCCAGGTGGACATCACCAGCGGCAAATTTGTGTTCAGTGCCAGCCAGGCTTACTGGGTCGAGAACGGCCAAATCCAGTACCCCGTCAAGGGTGCCACCCTCATCGGCAGCGGCCCGGAAGCCCTCACCCGCATCAGCATGATCGGCAACGACATGAAGCTGGACAGCGGCGTGGGCGTGTGCGGCAAAGAGGGTCAGAGCGTGCCCGTGGGCGTGGGCCAGCCCACGCTGCGCATCGACGGGCTGACGGTGGGCGGCACGGCCTGAGTCAGGGTGGTGTCTGTCTGTTGTGCTACATTGCCAACCCATGCAAACGGTTCGTTTCTTTTTTGCCTACTTTTGGTTCTCACGCACACACGGCGGTCGAGAGATCCAGGGCTGAGCAAAGCAAACAGACCTGAGCACCTCAAGCAAACCGCCGGACACCCGGCGGTTTTTTTTTGTCCGTTCCCATCAGATCACGTCACCGGAGAGAGAGTCATGACCGCTTCCCACAGCCCCCAGCGACCAGAGTCCTGGTATGCCGCCGTCGAAAAAACCAGCCAGACCGACGACGAACGCATCAAGGACATCACCGTGCTCCCTCCTCCCGAACACCTGATCCGCTTTTTCCCCATCCGGGGCACGGCAATCGAGGGCCTCATCAGCCAGACGCGCAAGAACATCCACCACATCATGCAAGGCAAGGATGACCGCTTGCTGGTCATCACGGGGCCGTGTTCCATCCACGACCCGGCGGCGGCCATTGAGTACGCCCGCCGCCTGAGAGCGGTCCGCGAACAATACGCCGACACGCTGGAAATCGTGATGCGCGTGTACTTCGAGAAGCCGCGCACCACCGTGGGCTGGAAGGGCCTCATCAACGACCCCTACATGGACCAGAGCTTTCGCATCGACGAAGGCCTGCGCATGGCGCGCCAGCTGCTGATCGAGATCAACCGCATGGGTTTGCCCGCGGGCAGCGAGTTTTTGGACGTCATTTCGCCCCAGTACATCGGCGACCTGATTGCCTGGGGCGCCATTGGCGCACGCACCACCGAGAGCCAGGTGCACCGCGAGCTGGCCTCTGGCCTGTCAGCCCCCATTGGTTTCAAGAACGGCACGGACGGCAACATCCGCATTGCGACCGATGCGATTCAGGCGGCTTCACGCGGACACCACTTTTTGTCGGTGCACAAGAACGGTCAGGTGGCCATTGTGCAAACCAAGGGCAACAAGGACTGCCACGTCATCCTGCGCGGTGGCAAGGCACCCAATTACGACGCCGCCAGCGTGGCCGCAGCTTGCGCCGAGCTGGAGGCGTCCAAGCTGCACCCCAGCCTGATGGTGGACTTCAGCCACGCCAACAGCAGCAAGAAGCACGAGAAGCAGCTGGACGTGGCCAAGGACATCGCCGCCCAGATCGCCGGTGGGTCGCGCAGCGTGTTCGGCGTGATGATCGAGAGCCACTTGGTTGAGGGTGCGCAGAAGTTCTCACCCGGCAAAGACGACCCCACCGGGCTGGTGTACGGCCAAAGCATCACCGATGCCTGCCTGGGCTGGGACGACTCCGTCCAGGCGCTGGACGTGCTGTCCAACGCGGTGCGCGCCCGTCGGGGTTGAGCCACGGGCAGCGGGGGCTGACCGGTGGCTGACGTTGGCTGGGGCTTTGCGCCATGTCAAAGGTTGACTCCGCCACCGTCCCTGGTGGAGGGCGGTGGGAGGGGTTTTGCCCTGGGTTGTTGCAGAATGAAGGCTTGACCTTCTCACACCACACCAAGGAACCCACACATGCGCAGCGAAGTGACCGTCAGCTGGGGCGAGGCCGCCACCTACCGTTTTGATCTGGACGAAGTTCAACCCATGACCCATGAAGCGGCCCGCATCTGGTTGGATGAACAGTTTGTGGCGCTGGAATGCGAGCCCGTGCGGGCCTCGGGCAAAGTGCTCACCGCCGACAAGGTGGTGGCGGTGGCCCAGGGGGCGGGCCAAGACCGTTTTGCCCAGCCCGAGCACCGCGCCTGGGCCAAGGCCTACGCCCAGGCCGTCAGCGCCGCTCTCGCCAAACCCGTGGTGCGGGTGGACGTGAGCGCCCTCAGCATCGGTTATTGATGAAAATGGCCACCACCGCTTGGTGGCATTGAATAGTCAGCTATTTTTTCGTCAGCAAATTCGCTGCGGGCCAGCGCCGCCAGCAGCCGCTCGTGCACCTGGCCAAAGCCACCGTTGCTCATGCACAGCACATGGTCGCCAGGACGAACCTGGGCCAGCACCTGGTTCACCAGTTCGTCCACACTGTGGGCCACCTGGGCCTGGGCGCCCATGGGGGCCAGGGCCTGCGCGGCATCCCAGCCCAAGCCTGCGGCGTGGCAGAACGACAAGTGGGCTTGGGCCAGGCTCCAGGGCAACTGGGCTTTCATGGCCCCCAATTTCATGGTGTTGCTGCGCGGCTCGAACACGGCCAGTATGCGTTCGGCCTGACGACCCTGGGCGTCGAGCTGGGCGCGCAACCCGTCCACCGTGGTGCGGATGGCGGTGGGGTGGTGGGCGAAATCGTCGTACACCGTGATGTGGTTCACCTGGCCGCGCACCTCCATGCGCCGCTTCACGTTCTGAAAACCGGCCAAGGCCTCTGCCGCCAAGGCCGGGAAGACGCCCACGTGCTCCGCCGCTGCCATGGCCGCCAAGGCGTTGAGCTGGTTGTGTGTGCCCGACAACCCCCAGCGCACCCTGGCCACCGGTTGGCCGTGGCGCAGCACGGCGAAATCGCTGGCATCTCCCTGGGCCACAAAGTCACAGCTGGCACTGCCAAAGCTGCGCACCTCGCTCCAGACACCTTGGTGCAGCACCCGGGTCAGGCTTTCTTCCAGGCCGTTGACCACCACCCGACCCAGGCTGGGCACTGTGCGCACCAAGTGGTGAAACTGGCGCTCGATGGCGGCCAGGTCGTCAAAAATGTCGGCGTGGTCAAACTCCAGGTTGTTGAGCACGGCGGTGCGAGGGCGGTAGTGAACGAACTTGCTGCGTTTGTCGAAAAAGGCGGTGTCGTACTCGTCCGCCTCAATGACGAAGGCCCCCGTGCCCAGCCGGGCGGACACGCCAAAGTTCAGCGGCACGCCACCCACCAGAAAACCCGGGCGCAGGCCAGCGTGTTCCAGAATCCACGCCAGCATGGAGGTGGTGGTGGTTTTGCCATGGGTGCCTGCCACGGCCAGCACATGGCGCCCTTGCAGTACGTGTTCGGCCAGCCACTGTGGCCCGCTGGTGTAGGGCGCGCCTGCGTCCAGAATGGCCTCCATCAGCGGGAATTTGGGGCTGCCATCGGGCAGCCGACCACGAGAGACCACGTTGCCCACCACAAACACGTCGGGCTGCAGTGCCATTTGATCAGCGCTGTAGCCCTCCAGCAGTTCAATGCCCAAGGCACGCAGCTGGTCGCTCATGGGCGGGTACACGCCGCTGTCACAACCAGTGACTCGGTGGCCCGCTTCCCTGGCCAGGGCGGCCACGCCGCCCATGAAGGTGCCGCAAATTCCCAAAATGTGTATGTGCATGGGCCGATTCTAAGAACTGGCCGCACCCCACCCCCTGGCCACAGGGGTGGGGTGTGCGGGTTAGTATCGCGCCCATGTGGACCGCAACCGAACCGAACGACATCGCCAACTGCGCCGCACGCCTGATTGTGGAAGAAGGCCTGGACTACGGGGCAGCCAAACGGCGCGCCGTGCATCAGTTGGGGTTGCCCGCGCGCACCCGCCTGCCCGACAACCAAGTGGTGGAGGCGGCCGTGCGCGAGCACATTGCCCTGTTCTGCGCCGATACCCAGCCCGTCGAGTTGACCGCGTTGCGCCAATTGGCACTGGCCTGGATGATTCGCCTGGCCGAGTTCCGCCCTCACCTGAGCGGGGCGGTGTGGCAGGGCACGGCCACTCGGCTGAACGATGTGTTCCTGCAGCTGTTCTGTGATGACCCCAAATCCGCCGAGCTGGCGCTGATCAACGGGGGCGCCCACTACACCGCAGGCCGTACACCGGGTTTTAGGGGCGAGGAGGTCGATGTGCTGAGCATGTCCGTGCGGTGCCCAGGGCTGGACGAGCAGGTGGGCGTTCACTTGCTGATATACGATGTGGACGACTTGCGGGGTGCCCTCAGGCCAGACAGCCAGGGCCGCAAACCCCGTGGCGACGCGGCTGCCCTGCGTGCCCTGATGACTGAACCATCCCTCCCTTGAACTTGTCCCCACTGCCCCGATGACCACGTCCCCTGCGCCCGACCACCTCTCCCGCCGTGCCTGGTTGGGCGTCGCTGTGGCCGCCGGTCTGGCGGGCGCGGGCACCGCCTGGTGGCGCTTGCAACCGACCTCTGAGGCCGAGGGCGCCCTGCAAGACCTGTGGACGCGTGTGTTTGAGGGGCCGTCGGGCGAGCCCGTGGCCATGTCCAGCTTCCAGGGGCGCCAACTGGTGCTCAATTTTTGGGCCACCTGGTGTCCGCCATGTGTGGAAGAATTGCCCATGCTCGACCGCTTCCGGGCAGCGCACCATGCCCAGGGTTGGGAGGTGCTGGGGCTGGCGGTGGACCAGGCCGCAGCTGTTCGGGGTTTCTTGCAAAAACGGCCATTGGGTTTTCCCGTGGCCATGGCCGGGTTGGAGGGGTCGGCCTTGGCCAAGTCCTTGGGCAACGCCACGGGGGGGCTGCCGTTCACCGTGGTGCTGGATGGTCGAGGCAATGTGGTGCAGCGCAAGTTGGGCAAACTGTCGGAAGCCGACGTGGCGCGCTGGGCCACACGGGCCTGATCCAGTTCAAACCGGTGGTCGGCGGTGGCAAATGTTCCATTGACTGGAAATGCTGGTAACCTCGCCCAAATTCTGTCAAATGGCGCTTATTGCTTTCTGGCTTGCGCCGAATGCTGCGCTGGTGTGGGAGAGTCAGTGGGCGGGCTTGGCATCAGTGCTCGTGTAAACTGCCCAGAAAATTTTTCGAAGGTGTCGCCAATTGTTGTCAGTTGGCGCAATTTAAAGTCAATTGAAGAAATTTCGTTGGAGAGAACATGGACTTAAGAAAACTCAAAACCCTGATCGACCTGGTGTCGGAATCCAACGTGTCAGAGCTTGAAATCACCGAGGCAGAGGGCAAGGTCAGGATCGTCAAGGCCACTGCCGCCAGCCAAATGGCCCCCATGGTCACCTACGCCCAGGCGGCGCCTGGGCCTGCGCCGAGTCAAATGCCCGTGCTGGCCCCCGCCGTGGATGCGGTGGAGGTGGCACCTGCTGCCCCCGTCGGTCATGTGGTCAAGTCGCCCATGGTGGGCACGTTCTACCGTTCCGCCAGTCCAGGCAGCAAGCCCTTTGTGGACGTGGGTTCCGTCGTGAAAGAGGGCGACACCATCTGCATTGTCGAGGCCATGAAAATCCTCAACGAAATCGAGTGCGACAAGTCTGGCACTGTCACCCAAATCCTGATCGACAACGGCGAGGCGGTGGAATACGGCCAACCCCTGTTTGTGATCGAGTGAGCGCTTCCCCATGTTCAAAAAAATCCTGATCGCCAACCGCGGCGAGATCGCGCTGCGCATCCAGCGGGCCTGTCGCGAGATGGGCATCAAGGCCGTCATGGTGTATTCGGAGGCCGACCGGGACGCCAAGTATGTGCGCTTGGCCGACGAGGCCGTGTGCATTGGCCCCCCACCATCGGGTCTGAGCTACCTGAACATGCCGGCCATCATTTCAGCGGCCGAGGTGACCGATGCCGAGGCCATTCACCCCGGTTACGGTTTTCTGAGCGAGAACGCCGATTTCGCCGAGCGGGTGGAAAAAAGCGGCTTCAAGTTCATTGGACCCACCCCCGAATCCATTCGCCTGATGGGGGACAAGGTGTCCGCCAAGCAGGCCATGATTCGCGCCGGTGTGCCTTGCGTGCCCGGTTCTGAAGGCGCGCTGCCCGACGATCCGGTGGTCATCAAACGCACCGCCAAGTCCATTGGTTACCCCGTCATCATCAAGGCGGCGGGGGGCGGTGGCGGGCGTGGCATGCGGGTGGTGCACACCGAGGCGGCACTGCTGCACGCGGTGCAGACCACCAAGGCGGAAGCCGGTGCGGCCTTTGGCAACCCCGAGGTCTACATGGAGAAGTTTCTCCAGAACCCGCGCCACATCGAAATCCAGATCATGGCTGACCAGCACCGCAACGCGGTCTACCTGCACGAGCGCGATTGCTCCATGCAGCGGCGCCACCAGAAGGTCATTGAAGAGGCCCCCGCCCCTGGCATTCCGCGCCGCCTGATCGAGCGCATCGGCGACCGTTGTGCCACGGCATGCAAAAAAATTGGCTACCGGGGCGCAGGCACGTTTGAGTTTTTGTACGAAAACGGTGAGTTCTACTTCATTGAAATGAACACCCGTGTGCAGGTCGAGCACCCCGTCACCGAGTGGATCACTGGCATTGACATCGTGCGCACCCAGATTGCGGTGGCCTACGGTGAAAAACTGCCCTTCACTCAGCGCCAGATCCAACTGCGTGGCCACGCCATCGAGTGCCGCATCAACGCGGAAGACCCCTACAAATTCACGCCATCGCCGGGGCGCATCACCACCTGGCACGCGCCCGGTGGCCCTGGGGTGCGGGTGGACTCGCACGTGTACGCCAATTATTTCGTGCCGTCCAATTACGACTCCATGGTGGGCAAAATCATCGTCCACGGCGACACCCGCGAGCAGGCCCTGGCCCGCATGCGCTCGGCGCTGGCCGAAACCGTGGTCGAAGGCATCAGCACCAACATCCCGCTGCACCGCGAGGTGATGGTGGACGCCAACTTCATTGCCGGTGGCACCAACATTCACTACTTGGAAGAGTGGTTGGCCCAGCGCCAGCGCTGAGCAAGGCAGACCATGTTCGAACTGGTGTTGCATGTGCCCGAAGAGGGCGTGGAAATGGTCAGCGACGCACTGGAGTCGCTGGATGCGCTGAGTGTGTCGGTGGAAGATGCCGATGCGCTCACCCCGCAAGAGCACGCCATGTTCGGTGAGCCCGGCATGCCCGCGCCCAAGGCGGGCTGGCAGCGCTCCACCGTGACTGCGCTGTTCCCCACCCAGGCGTTGGCGGACGAAGCCGCCCGCTTGCTGCAGGTGCAGGATTTTTTCGAGGGCGCAGCGCTGGTGGGCATCAAACCCGTCCCCGAGCAGGATTGGGTGCGTCTGACGCAATCCCAGTTTGATCCGGTGGGCATCACGCCCTCCTTCTGGATCGTGCCCACCTGGCACGAACCCCCCGCTGCTGCCGTCCAATGCCTGCGGTTGGACCCGGGACTGGCATTTGGCACAGGGACCCACCCCACCACGCGCATGTGCCTGCGCTGGATTGCCACCCACCCTGTGACTGGCCAGCGCGTGCTGGACTACGGCTGTGGTTCCGGCATTCTGGCCATGGCGGCCAAGGTGTTTGGTGCTGGCAGCACCGATGCGGTGGACATCGACCCCGCAGCGGTGTCGTCCACCCAGGTCAACGCCGCCGCCAACCACGTGCCACTCCATGCCGGCCTGCCGGAGTTGGCCCAGGGCCAGTACCAGCTGGTGCTGGCCAACATCCTGGCCATGCCACTCAAGGTGTTGGCGCCATTGCTCTGTGCACACCTGGCACCGGGTGCCAGCCTGGTGTTGGCGGGGATTCTGTCGCGCCAGGCCGAGGAACTGCAGCAAGCCTATGCCCCCTGGGTGGATCTGGTGGTGGCGGACGAGCAGGAGGGCTGGATACTGATGACGGCCACCGCGCGCACGCCCTGAGGGCACCATGGGCCACATCACCCAGTGCCCACATTGCAGCACCCACTTTCGGGTGGTGGCTGACCAGCTCAAACTGTCCCAGGGCTGGGTGCGTTGTGGCCAGTGCGGCCAAGAGTTCGATGCCCAGGCCGCGCTGGTGGACTTGGCTGCGTTGACCGCCACCCCGCAGGCGGCCCCCGCCCAGCCCCCTTCAACCACGTTCCCTCCGCCGCTCCCCGAATCCGATGCCCCGCCTGTGGCGGTGGACATTTTGCTGGACGACGACGCGCCAACGCTGGTTGCCCCCCCCGAGTCCCCTGTGTCCGCAGCGGCCACCGATCTGTACGAGATGGACCTTGAGCTGCCCGACGTCGGTGATGAGCACGCCGCGCCCCCCGTCGAGCAGGCGGATGCACCACCCCCTGATGAACCGCCAAGTCACGCCGAGTCAGAAACTGCCTTGGCTGGCCCTTTGGCTGAAGCGCCCCACGATGAGCCCACCGCCGCCGTGGACGCCGACGCGCAGGCGGTGCCCGATGTGTCGTTTGTGCGGCAGGCGCGCCGTCGTGCCTTCTGGCAGCGGCCTGTGGTGCGGGTTGGCCTGACGCTGGCGGCGGTGCTGTTGGTGTTGGCGCTGACCGTGCAGGTGCTCGTCCAGCAGCGGGAACGGCTGGCCGCCGCACACCCCGAGTGGCAGCCGTGGCTCACCGCCCTGTGCGAGCCCCTGGGCTGCCAGATTGGCCCCTGGCGGGCCATCGAGTCGGTGGTGATCGACGGCTCGGCATTGGTGCGCTTGCGCGACAATGCCTACCGCTTCGAGGTGAGTTTGCGCAACACCTCCGACTTGGCGCTGGCCGTGCCCGCGCTGGAGTTGAGCCTCACCAACCACCGCGATGAGGTGGTGCTGCGCCGCGTCATCCTGGCTGAGGAATGGTCAGCCCCCATCACCCAACTGCCCGCCCAGGCCACCCAGATGTTGACCGTGCAAATGGCCCTCACAGCGCCAGAAGACTTGCGCATGTCTGGCTACCGGGCGCTGGTTTTTTACCCCTGAAAGACACCCCTCACATGGCCATCCAAATTTGTGGATCCCTCGCTTTTGACACCATCATGGATTTCCAGGGGCGGTTTGGCGAACAGATATTGCCCGACCAACTGCACATCCTGAACGTGTCCTTCTTGGTGCCCAACCTGCGGCGCGAGTACGGTGGCTGTGCAGGCAACATCGCGTACAGCCTGCACCAACTGGGTTGCCAGCCCTTGCCCGTGGCCACCGTGGGCAGTGACGGGGAAGGCTACCTGGCCCGATTCGAGGCCCTGGGCATTTCCACGGCGCATGTGGCGCTGCAGGCCGACAGCTACACCGCCCAGGCCATGATCATGACGGACAAGGACAACAACCAAATCACGGCCTTTCACCCCGGTGCCATGTCTCAGGCCCACCTGAACCCGCTCAAGTCCGGTGCCGATGTGACGCTGGGCATCATTTCCCCTGACGGGCGCGAGGCCATGCTGGCCCATGCCCGCGAGTTTGCTGACGCCGACATCCCCTTTGTGTTCGACCCCGGGCAGGGGCTGCCCATGTTCAACGGCGACGAATTGCGGGAGTTCATCCGCCTGGCCACCTGGGTCACCGTGAACGACTACGAGGGGCGCATGCTGAGCGACCGCACGGGGCTGGACTTTGCCGCCATGTCCCAGATGTGCCAGGGCCTGGTCGTCACCTTGGCCGAGCATGGTTGCGATGTGTGGGAGAGTGGCCAGTGCCAGCGGGTGGCCGGTGTCGCCGCCACCCAGGTGGTGGACCCCACTGGTTGCGGGGATGCGTTCCGCGCGGCCTTGCTGGCGGGCCTGGAGCGGGGATGGGCCCTGACCCGCTGCGCCGAATGGGGCAACCGTGTGGGTGCCATCAAAATCGCCTGCAAAGGCGGGCAGAACCACGATCTGCGTGATCTTGTTTTTGAGTAAATTGGCCGTCAGCGCTCGTCAATAAACAACAGTCAGCTATAAAAAACCCGGCCTGTGCCGGGTTTTTTGGGGAGTGAAACAACACCTCACGCCAACGGGTTGGCTCAGGGTTTGCTGCTGGTGGGAAAAGGCCAGGCCGCGTGGGGGTTGAGCTTGGTCTGCGCCGCAGGCTCTTTTTTGGCCGCAGGCTTTTTGCTGGGCACCGCTTTCGGGGCAGGTGCAGGTTTGGCAGCCACCACGGGCTTGGTCACGGCGGCGGCCTTCTTGGCCGGCGCAGCCTTTTTGGCCACCACCGGTTTGGTCACCGGAGCTGCCTTGGTGGCAGGTTTTGCCACGGTCTTGCTCGCTTTTACAGCCTTGGGCGCCGCCACTTTGGCCGCAGGCGCGGCGGGTTTGGCAGCGGCAGCCGCTTTCTTGGCCGGAGCGGCCTTCTTCACGGCGGCGGGCGCTTTGGCTGCAGGCGCGGCTTTGGGGGTGGCTTTCGAGGCGACCTTGGCAGCGGGTTTTGCGGCTGGCTTGGCGGCCTTCACGGCCTTGGCAGCTGGTGCTGGAGCGGCCTTTTTGGCGGGAGATTTTTTGGTCACCACCGTTGCAGCGACGGCCGCTTTCACGGGCGCAGGCGCCGCTTTGGCGACGGGTGCCGGTTTTTTGGCGGGTGCAGCCTTGGCTGCGGTGGGTTTTTTAGCGGTGGCCATGGGTGGTATCTCCTCGGGTGGGTTGCAAAGAACGTTTCAAGCCGGTGTGGGTGGGTCTTGCAACGACTCAGTGCACCGCGGACCCCGGTTGATCAACCGGTCAGACGCGGCGGAGCGCTGAATGGGGTGTGCCCATGCCCCAGGCACGCCGCCCACTGGTGCGCGGGTGCCGCGTACCGGGTGGGGGAGGGCGCATGGGCTCATGGGCGGTGGCGTGTGCATGGCGGGCGTTGGCGACCTGTGGCGCATCAGTCCCAGGACAGGGCACCGCCCGATTGGTACTCGATGACCCGTGTTTCAAAGAAGTTGCGTTCTTTTTTCAGGTCGATCATTTCGCTCATCCAGGGGAAGGGGTTGGTCTCGTTGGGGAACAACTCTTCCAGCCCGATCTGGGTGGCCCGGCGGTTGGCGATGTAGCGCAGATAGCCCTTGAACATGGAGGCGTTCATGCCCAGCACGCCACGCGGCATGGTGTCTTCGGCGTACTGGTATTCGAGCTCCACAGCTTTGGTGAACAGCGCCTTGATCTCGGCCTTGAACTCCGCCGTCCACAGGTGGGGGTTTTCGAGTTTGAGCTGGTTGATCAGGTCGATGCCGAAGTTGCAGTGCATGGACTCGTCGCGCAGGATGTACTGGTACTGCTCGGCGGCGCCGGTCATTTTGTTCTGGCGACCCAGCGCCAGAATCTGCGTGAAGCCCAC
Organism: uncultured Hydrogenophaga sp.; assembly: GCA_964396895.1. Classification (GTDB taxonomy): domain Bacteria; phylum Pseudomonadota; class Gammaproteobacteria; order Burkholderiales; family Burkholderiaceae_C; genus UBA2334. Next base: position 61,245 of record CAYNGJ010000006.1, read on the forward strand.
GTAGAAGAACAGCCCTTCCATCAGGCAGGCGAACACGATCAGGCTCTTGAGCAAGGTCTGGTCGTTTTCGGGGGTGCCGGTCTTGAAGTGGGGGTCCATGATCACGTCGATGAACGGGATCAGGAACTCGTCCTTGTTGCGGATGGACGGTACCTCGTTGTAGGCGTTGAAAATTTCACCCTCATCCAGCCCCAGGCTTTCCACGATGTACTGGTAGGCGTGGGTGTGAATGGCTTCTTCAAACGCCTGGCGCAGCAAAAACTGACGGCACTCGGGCGCGGTGATGTGGCGGTAGGTGCCCAGCACGATGTTGTTGGCGGCCAGGCTGTCGGCCGTCACAAAAAAGCCCAGGTTGCGCTTGACGATGCGGCGCTCGTCTTCGGTCAGGCCGTTGGGGTCTTTCCAGAGCGCGATGTCGCGGTTCATGTTGACTTCCTGCGGCATCCAGTGGTTGGCGCAGGTGGCCAGGTACTTTTCCCAGGCCCACTTGTATTTGAAGGGCACCAGCTGGTTGACGTCGGTCTGGCCGTTGATGATGCGCTTGTCCGCGGCGTTGACGCGGCGGCCCAACGTGGGCGCCGCAGCGGCAGATTCGGGCAGGTGGGCCGCAGGCGCGGCAGCCGTGCCTTGAAAGGCGTGCACGGCCAGTGCAGGCCCGTTGTTCACCACACCGCCAGACGGGGCTGGCGCGGGTGTTTTCTGGAGGATGGGGGTGGCGTCGTCGTCCCAGGAAAGCATGTGAGTGACCTTTTGCTGAATTATGGCAAGCCGTTGACTGATTGGATGCAATTCATGTCAAACAACGGAGCTGTGTGTTGTTGTCTGGCATCGCCTCTGCGCCACTCGGAGGGGCAGAGGCCAGACGGACAGGTGGGGTGTTACTGGCAAGCCTCGCAACCGGGGTCGTCAATGGCGCAGAACTTGATGTCGGTGGCGGCTTCCATGGGTGCCTCGGCGGCGGCGGCCATGGCCATGGACGGTTCGGGCGCGCTGTGGGCCACGGCGTTCATCTGGCCGGTGCGGCCGGTGGACTTTTCAGCGTGTGTGGCCGCCATGGTGCGCAGGTAGTAGGTGGTTTTCAGGCCGCGCAGCCAGGCGAGTTTGTAGGTGTCGTCCAGCTTTTTACCCGAGGCCCCGGCCATGTAGATGTTCAGGCTTTGGGCCTGGTCAATCCACTTCTGGCGGCGGGCGGCGGCTTCCACGAGCCACTGGGTTTCAATTTCAAACGCGGTGGCGTACAGCGCCTTGATGTCTTGCGGCACGCGGTCGATGGCGCGCAGCGAGCCGTCGAAGTGCTTCAGGTCCATCACCATCACGTCGTCCCACAGGCCCAGGCGCTTCAGGTCGCGCACCAGGTAGCCGTTGACCACCGTGAACTCACCCGACAGGTTGGACTTGACCGACAGGTTGCCAAACGAGGGTTCGATGGACGCGCCCACCCCGATGATGTTGCTGATGGTGGCGGTGGGCGCAATGGCCACGCAGTTGCTGTTGCGCATGCCGTCTTTGGCAATTTTGGCGCGCAGTGCGTCCCAGTCCAGCGTGGCGCTGCGGTCGGTTTGGACGTAGGGCGAAGCACTGGGGCCCTCCCCAATGCTGTAGCCGCCACGGGCCTCGGCCAGCAGGTTGAGGGTGTCCAAGGGCAGGATGCCCTGGTCCCACAGCGAGCCCTTGTAGGTGGCGTAGCGGCCACGCTCGGCGGCCAGCTCTGTGGAAGCCCAGTAGGCTTGGTAGCACACGGCTTCCATGGAGTGGTCGGCAAACGCCACCGCTTGCTGCGAGGCGTAGGAAATGCGCAGCTCGTACAGCGCGTCCTGAAAGCCCATGATGCCCAGGCCAACAGGGCGGTGACGCAGGTTGGAGTCGCGCGCTTTTTTGACGGCGTAGTAATTGATGTCGATCACGTTGTCCAGCATGCGCATGGCCGTGGTGATGGTGCGCTTCAACTTGTCGTGGTCAATCTGGCCGTCTTTCAAGTGCTGGGGCAGGTTGACCGAGCCCAGGTTGCACACAGCGGTTTCCTGGTCGTTGGTGTTCAGCGTGATTTCGGTGCACAGGTTGGAGCTGTGCACGACGCCCACGTGCTGCTGGGGGCTGCGGATGTTGCAGGGGTCTTTGAACGTGATCCAGGGGTGGCCGGTCTCGAACAGCATGGACAGCATCTTGCGCCACAGGTCGGTGGCGGGCACGGTCTTGGCGGGCTTGATGTCGCCACGGGCGGCCTTTTCTTCGTAGGCCGTGTAGGCCTTTTCGAAGGCGGTGCCGTACAGGTCGTGCAGGTCGGGCACGTCAGACGGGGAGAACAGCGTCCAGGGGCCTTTTTCCATCACGCGCTTCATGAACAGGTCGGGGATCCAGTTGGCCGTGTTCATGTCGTGGGTGCGGCGGCGGTCGTCGCCGGTGTTTTTGCGCAGCTCCAGGAATTCTTCAATGTCCAGGTGCCACGTCTCCAGGTAGGCACACACGGCGCCCTTGCGCTTGCCGCCTTGGTTCACGGCCACGGCGGTGTCGTTGACCACCTTCAGGAAGGGCACCACGCCTTGGCTCTCGCCGTTGGTGCCTTTGATGTGGCTGCCCAGCGCACGCACGCGGGTCCAGTCGTTGCCCAGGCCACCAGCAAATTTGGACAGCAGCGCGTTTTCCTTGATGGACTCGTAAATGCCGTCCAGGTTGTCGGGCACGGTGGTGAGGTAGCAGCTGGAGAGCTGGCTGCGGCGGGTGCCGCTGTTGAACAGCGTGGGCGTGCTGCTCATGAAGTCGAAGCTGGAGAGCACTTCGTAGAACTCGATGGCGCGGGCTTCGCGGTCCACCTCGTTCAGAGCCAGGCCCATGGCCACGCGCATGAAGAAGGCCTGGGGCAGCTCAATGCGCGTCTTGCGCACGTGCAAAAAGTAGCGGTCATACAGGGTTTGCAGGCCCAGGTAGTCAAAGCTCAGATCACGCTCGGGCTTCAAGGCGGCGCCCAGGCGGGCCAGGTCGAACTGGGCCAGGCGTTCGTCCAGCAGTTCGTTGTCCACGCCTTTTTGGATGAACTGGGGGAAATAGTCGGGATAGGCCTGGGCCAGACCGGCCTGCGTCACCTCGGTGCCCAGCACCTCGGTGGCGATGGTGTGCAGCAGCAGGCGGGCGGTGGCGTAGGTGTAGTCGGGGTCTTTTTCGATGAGCGTGCGGGCCGCCAGGATGGCCGCCTTGTGCACTTCTTCCAGCGGCACGCCGTCGTACAGGTTGCGCAGGGTCTCGGCCACGATGGGTTCAGGCTTCACATCGGCGCTCAGACCCGCACATGCGCCCTGGATGCGCTCGCGCAAGGCCACCAGGTCCAGCGGCAATTTCTGCCCGTGGTGCAGCACGTGCAACTCGGGCGGGGCCTGGGTGGCCTGGCGCTCGCCTTTGGCGGCGCGCTCCTGGGTGCGGCGTTCGCGGTACAGCACGTAGGCGCGGGCCACTTCGTGGTGGCTGCCGCGCATCAGGCCGAGTTCGACGTGGTCTTGCACGTCTTCGATGTGGAAGGTGCCGCCACCAGGGCGCGAGCGCATCAGCGCCTTGACCACCGACTGGGTCAGCGCTTCCACGGTCTCGCGCACGCTGGCCGAGGCCGCGCCCTGGGTGCCGTGCACGGCCAGGAAGGCCTTCATGAGGGCCACGGCAATTTTGTTGGGCTCAAAAGGCACCACCGCGCCGTTGCGGCGAATGATTTGGTAGTGGCTCAGGGCGTGGGTGGCGGCGCTGCGGGCCGCGTCGCCGGCCTGGCCTGACTGGGGGGCGTGGGCGACGGCATCGGGTGTGTGTGTGGTGGGCATGTGTCCTCTTTCTGTGGTCAGGGCGGGGTGGCCGGGCGAGTGGCCGGGCCGGTGGTGGGGCCTGCACGGGGGCGGTTTTTGCCCGTGTCTTGGGGGCGAAAACAGGTGCCTGGCACCGTGACAAGGTGCGCTGCATGTGCAGTGACCCAAAACGCAGGACACACTATATCTAGTGTTTGGCGTGTCTTCAAGCCACTACCTGTAGCGTCTGGTGATATTTTTTTGACAAGGGAAAACCCTGATTTTTGTGCTAGGCAAGGTGGGCAAAAACCGGGGTTGATTGCAAAAGCAGAGCAAGCAATGCAGTGGGAGTCAAAGCTGTTGGCGGGAGCCTCTGCGCTGCAGCGCTCTGGTTTTTGATGGCGCCAACTGGCCACTTGCGGTGCACACCAGGAGCTGTTTTTCACGATTCGAAAAACGCGCCGCTGAATGGGGTTAACCCGCGTGTGTGTCGGGGTGGCGCCGTCAGCGTGGCGCAAGCTGGCGCAGTTCGTTTTCGTAACCCGCCAGGGTGCTGACCGCCCGTTGTCGCTGCTCGGGGGTGGCCAGGCGGTGCACGGTGGCCACCTGCTCGCAGGCCTCGCGGGTCAGTGCCTGGGCATAGGCGGGGTAGCCGGGGGTGGGTGAGTGTTGCAAGCGGTGCAGCCAGCCGCGCACCAGTCGGTGGGATTCCGCTTCTGACGGGCTGGCCTGGATGGCAGCAATGGTGGCCAGCAGGTCTTGGGTGCGCCGCTCGCGCTCGGCCAGCAGGCGCGGCGCATCAAAGCTCGATTGCGCGATGGATTGCCGCAGCGCCGCCTGCTGTGTGGGGGTCAGGCGGCCGTAGAGCCGGGCGTAGCGGTCGCTGGCGTTGTCAAACCGCTGTTTCTGGCTCTCAGTCGTGGGGGCGGGCGTGGGCGAGTGGGGTGTTGACGGCCAGGTGGCCACGACGTCCTGTGCCTGGGCGCTGCCCAGCCAGGTGCGGCTCGGTGGGGGTGCCAGGTGCGTCTCGCGAAATTGGGTGTGGTGTTCGCGCTGGGAGGTGGCCAGGGCCTGTTGTTGGCGTTTGTCCAGTCCCTTGGCCAGCGTGGCCAGCGTGGGGGTCGCCTGGTCGCCCAGGGTGTTGAGCAGTGCGCGCACGGAGTCGAACTCCCGGCACCACGCATCGGCACTGGGCGCGCTGCTGGCCAGGCCCTGCCAGCGACGCAGCAGGTCGGCGGTGGGGGCGAGCTGGGTCTGGCGGTGCCAGGCCAGCAGTTGGCGCAGGCTCTGGTCCAGGGTGTCTTGCTGAGGTGCTTCCAGGGGAACCTGGCGATTCAGCCACAGGCTGGCCAGGTCGGGCAGGCGGTTGTAGCCCAGGCTCAGCATGCTGCAGGCCGTGGCGACCAGGGCCACACTGGCCAGCAGGGCTGCGCGTATCATCCCGCGCCAAAGCCCTGCGCCGCTCGGTTGGCGCGGGCCAGGACACACCAATAACCAGGGGTTGGACATGAGCAAGGCAGTCGATGTGGTGGTGATGGCAGCGGGCAAGGGCACCCGCATGAAAAGCAAAACGCCCAAAGTGTTGCACCGCTTGGGCGGGCGCGCTTTGGCCGCCCATGTGATTGACACGGCTGCGCGGGTATGTGCGCGCCAGGTGGTGGTCATCACTGGGCATGGTGCTGCGGAAGTGGAAGCTGCTTTGGCAACACACACCAGCGCTGGGCGGCATTTTGGTGTTAAAAATTCGGCAGAGCCTGCGGCCATGGCGTCCCCGCCAGCGTTGCGCTTTGTGCGCCAGGAACCCCAGCTGGGCACAGGCCACGCGGTGCAGCAAGCCGTGCCCGTGCTGGCCGACGATGGCATCACCCTGGTGCTGTCGGGCGACGTGCCGCTGACCGAGGCCGCCACCTTGCAGGCCTTGCTGGCCGTCTGCGCGGGCCAGCACCTGGCGCTGTTGACGCTGACCATGCCCGACCCGACCGGCTATGGCCGCATCGTGCGCAACGACGACGGCGAGGTGCAAGCCATCGTCGAGCAAAAAGACGCGAGCGAAGCGCAGCGCCAGATCACCGAGATTTACAGCGGCATCATGGCCGTGCCCACCGCTTTGCTGCGCGGCTGGCTGGCCCGGCTGGACAACCACAACGCCCAGGCCGAGTACTACCTGACCGATGTGGTCAAGTTTGCGGTGGCCGACGGTTGCAGCGTGCGCGCCCACCGCATTGCCGACGCGGTGCAGGTGGCCGGGGTCAACAGCCCCCTGCAACTGGCCGAGCTGGAGCGCGCCCACCAGCGCCGCCTGGCCGAGCAGCTCATGACCCAGGGCGTGCGCCTGGCCGATCCCGCCCGTTTTGACCTGCGCGGCAGCCTGGCCTGCGGCACGGATGTGGACATCGACATCAACGCCGTGTTCGAGGGTGTGGTCACGCTGGGCCACGGCGTGCGCATTGGGGCCAACTGCTGCATTGCCAACGCGAGCATTGGCGACGGTGCGGTCATTCACCCCTTCACCCACATTGACGGCGAAAAGTTGGGTGTGACGGTGGGCGAAGGCGCGCTCGTTGGCCCGTTCGCCCGCCTACGTCCCGGTGCCGAGCTGGGCCCCGAGGTGCACATTGGCAACTTTGTGGAGGTGAAAAACTCCACGCTGGCCGCCGGTGCCAAGGCCAACCACCTGGCCTACCTGGGCGACGCCACCGTGGGCGAGCGCGTCAACTACGGCGCGGGCAGCATCACGGCCAACTACGACGGCGCCAACAAACACCGCACCGTCATTGAGGCCGATGTGCACATCGGCAGCAACTGCGTGCTGGTGGCCCCCGTCACCATCGGCGCTGGCGGCACGGTGGGTGGCGGCAGCACCATCACCAAGAGCACACCCGCAGGGGCGTTGAGCGTGGCGCGGGGCAAGCAGGTGGGCATTGCCGGGTGGTCGCGGCCTGTGAAGAAGGTCAAGTGAGTGGGTGGTTTCGGTATTTATGAGAAAAATAGCCTTCATCGCTTGATGGGTCTAGATTTTTAGCTATTTAATTAATTTGATAGCTGACTGTTCTTTGATTTCAAGCGTTGCCCGTCATTCTGATTGAAAATGCGTTGAAAACTGAAGTGAGAAACCATGCACATTGAAGCGATCCGCCTGAAAAATTTCAGGGCATTCAAGGATGTCACGCTGCGAGACATTCCCCGTTTCTGTGTGCTGGTGGGGGCCAACGGCAGTGGTAAGAGCACCCTGTTCTCGGTGTTTGCTTTTTTGCGCGATGCGATGTCCACCAACATCACTGCGGCACTGGCCCGACTCGGTGGAAGCCGGGGTTTGACGGAAGTGCGCAGCCGGGGCACCACGGGGCCCATCGAGATAGAGCTGAAACTCCGCATTGCCCTCCTCGGGGCTGAGCACAAAGGGCGCACGCAGCTCATCACGTATGAGTTGCACATTGATGAGCGCAATGGGCGTGCCGTGGTGAGCCGAGAGGTGTTGAAGTACCGTCGGGGCAGCCGTGGCAAGCCGTGGCACTTTTTGGACTTTGAAATGGGCGCAGGCGAGGCCGTGACCAACGAGTTGGAGTCGGTCAGCAGTGAGAGTCAGCTCAAACGAGAAAAGCAAACCCTCAAAAGCCCTGACATCCTTGCCATCAAAGGGTTGGCGCAGTTTGAGCGCTTTCCGGCGGTGGTGGCCTTGGGAAGCCTGATTGAGAACTGGCATTTGTCTGATTTTCACATCAGCCGCGCCAGACCCGAGGTGGAGGCGGGGTACGCCGAGCACCTGTCCCGCGAGGGTGAGAACCTGTCGCTGGTGGTGGAGTACCTGTACAAAAATCACCCTGAAATTTTCAAGCAGGTGCTGGCCCGCTTGCAGGCGTGTGTGCCTGGCATCACCCAAGTCGAGGCCAAAACCAGTGACGAAGGCCGGGTGTTGCTGAAGTTTCAGGATGGTGCGTTTGTCGATCCGTTTCTGGCGCGCTACGTGTCTGACGGCACCATCAAGATGCTGGCTTATCTTGTGCTGTTGTTTGACCCCACGCCCCATCCCCTGCTGTGTGTGGAGGAGCCAGAGAATCAACTCTACCCATCGCTTTTGTGGGATTTGGCCGAGGAGTTCCGGGCCTATGCCCACCGGGGTGGACAGGTGTTTGTGACCACACATTCGCCGGATTTTCTAAATGCAGTGACGCTGGACGAGGTGTTTTGGCTGGTCAAGACCAACGGTTACACCACCGTCCAACGGGCCAGCGACGATGCCCAACTCAAGGCCTGCGTCCAGGAAGGTGATCAATTGGGCTACCTCTGGAAAAGCGGCTTGTTTGCCGGAGCCAATCCGTGACTGCGGCGTCTGTGGCGCATGTTGTCTTTTTCTTGGAGGGACCGTCTGAGCAGGATTTTTTGCAGGCGGTACTGCCCCGCATCCTGCCCAGCCACGTGCATGCCCATTTCCAAGTGTTTGAGGGCAAACAGGATCTGGAAAAGCGGCTGCCCTGGCGCCTCAAGGGCTGGCAGTTGCCGAATACCCGGTTTGTGGTGCTGCGCGATCAGGACAGTGGAGATTGCCGGGTCATCAAACAGCGTTTACAGGCGCTGTGCGTTCAGGCCGGAAAGTCTGATGTAGTGGTGCGCATTGCCTGCCGTGAGTTGGAGAGTTTTTTTGTGGGTGACTGGAATGCTGTCGCGAAGGCCTTTGGCAAGCCCGCACTGTCGGCACTGGACAAACGGGCCATCTACCGCACACCTGATGAGCTGGGTGACCCGGCTTCTGAACTGAAAAAACACATTTCCGGCTACCAAAAGCGCGACGGCGCCAGAAAAATCGCCCCCCACTTGAGTGTTGAGTGCAACCGCTCACGCAGTTTTCAGGTGCTGATGCACAGCATTACCGGGTTGTGATCGGGATGGCCATGGGTTGAACCCCGATGGTTTTTAAGGAAAAACAGCGTCCGTCGCTTTATGCCATTCAATGGTTTGCTATTAAATTAAAATATGTAGCAAATTATTTATTACCATCAAGCGGTAGCGGCCATTTTGTTTCAAATTTCGCCCGCTTGACGCTGAAGAAGGCTTTCACGTTGCGCACATTGGCGTCTGCGGTGAACAGGCGCTGTGCCAGTGCGTGGTAGCCGGGCATGTCGGCCACGGTCACCACCAGGCAGAAGTCGGGGCCGGGGCTGACGCGGTAGCACTGCTGCACGCCGCCATCGGCCACGGCGCGGGCCTCAAAGGCGTCCAGCGCCTCGGCGCTTTGGCGGTCCAGCGACACCTCCACCAGCGCGGTCAGCCCGTGGCCCAGCAGTTGCCCCAGCCGGTCGGCGCTGAGCACGGCCACCTGCCGCTCCACCAGGCCCGCCTCCATCAGCCGCTTGACGCGGCGCAGGCAAGTGGGTGGCGACACATGCACGGCCTCGGCCAGCGCCAGGTTGCTCAGGCTGGCGTCGGTTTGCAGCAGCTCCAGCAGGGCCAGGTCGGTGGGGTCAAGGCCCATATCCAGGTTTACGTATGAATTCATGCATCAAATTTAGCTTGAAAGTTTTGTGAAGATTTCATTAAATCGTTTGAGTTGAACATTGTTTCAATGACTGGCCTAAATTGAAACCAAAAACCGCACTGTCAGACCTAGCATGGCCCCATTGTTTTTCACAAAGGGTGGTTTATGTGTGGCATCGTCGCAGCGGTTTCTGGCCGCGACATCGTTCCTGTGCTGGTGCAGGGTTTGCAGCGCTTGGAGTACCGGGGCTATGACAGCTGCGGGCTGGCAGTGCATGGGGCATCTGCGGCGTCTGATAACGCCGTACCGGCGTTGGAGCGGGGCCTGAGCCGGGCGCGCAGCACCGCCCGCGTGGCTGAGCTGATGGCGCAGGTGCAGGCCGAGCACATCGCCAGCGGCACCGGCATTGCCCACACCCGCTGGGCCACACATGGCGCACCGGCGGTGCACAACGCCCACCCCCACTTCAGCCTGGGGCCAGACAGCACCGGGCGCATGCAGGCCACCTCGCCCCAATCCACCGTGCCCGTGGCCCCGGCCAGGGTGGCGCTGGTGCACAACGGCATCATCGAAAACCACGACAGCTTGCGCGCCCAGTTGCAGGCCAAGGGCTATGTGTTTGACAGCCAGACCGACACCGAAGTCATTGCCCACCTGGTGGACCACCTGTACGACGGCGACCTGTTCGCCGCCGTGCTGGCCGCCACCCAGCAGCTGCACGGCGCGTTTGCCATTGCCGTCATGCACAAAGACGAGCCGCAGCGGGTGGTGGGTGCCCGCTCGGGTTCTCCGCTCATTCTGGGTGTGGGTGCTGCCAGTGGTGGCCAGCCCAACGCCCACGGCGAGCATTTTTTGGCCAGCGACGCCATGGCCTTGGCCGGGGTGACCGACCAAATCATCTACCTGGAAGAAGGCGACTTGGTGGACCTGCAATTGGGCAAATACTGGGTGACGGACGCCAGCGGCAAACCCGTGCAGCGCACCGTGCGCACGGTGCAGGCGCACAGCGGCGCGGCCGAGCTGGGCCCCTACCGCCACTACATGCAGAAAGAAATTTTTGAGCAGCCCCGCGCCATTGCCGACACGCTGGCAGGGGTGGAGGGCATCACGCCCGAGCTGTTTGAGGCCGTCAACCTGCCCGCCCCAGGGCAGGGTGCGCACGCCACCTTCCAGGCCATTGACTCGGTGCTGATACTGGCCTGCGGCACCAGCTACTACAGCGGTTGCACGGCCAAATACTGGTTGGAAGGCATTGCTGGCATTCCCACGCAAGTGGAAGTGGCCAGCGAGTACCGCTATCGCACCAGCGTGCCCAACCCCAAGCAACTCATCGTCACCATCAGCCAGAGCGGCGAAACCGCCGACACCCTGGCCGCGCTGCGCCACGCCCAAAGTCTGGGCATGCACCACACCCTGACCATTTGCAACGTGGCCACCAGCGCCATGGTGCGCGAGTGCAAGCTGGCCTATGTCACCCGTGCGGGGGTGGAAATTGGTGTGGCCAGCACCAAGGCCTTCACCACCCAGTTGGCCGGGCTGTTTTTGCTGACGCTGGCGCTGGCCCAGGCCAAAGGCCGGCTGACGCCCGAGCAAGAAGCCGAGCATCTCAAGGCCATGCGCCACCTGCCCGTGGCCTTGCAGGCCGTGCTGGCGCTGGAGCCGCAAATCATGGGTTGGGCCGAGCAGTTTGTGGCCAAAGAAAACGCGCTGTTTTTGGGCCGTGGCCTGCACTACCCCATTGCGCTGGAAGGTGCGCTCAAACTCAAGGAAATCAGCTACATCCACGCCGAGGCCTACCCGGCGGGCGAACTGAAGCACGGCCCCCTGGCCCTGGTGACCAGCGCCATGCCGGTGGTGACGGTGGCCCCCAACGACGCGCTGCTGGAAAAGCTGAAAAGCAACATGCAGGAAGTGCGCGCCCGTGGCGGCGTGCTGTATGTGCTGGCCGATGCCGACAGCCAGATTGAGAGCGGCGAGGGCCTGCACGTCATCCGCATGCCCGAGCACTATGGCGTGCTGAGCCCGCTGCTGCACGTGGTGCCGCTGCAACTGCTGGCCTACCACACCGCCTGTGCGCGGGGAACGGATGTGGACAAGCCGCGCAATCTGGCCAAATCGGTGACGGTGGAGTGATGGGAGGGATTCTCATTTTGAACAACCACCCTGGGCAAATAAGTCGCAGACTGCCTTCGGCTGCGTGAGCCAAATCGCGCAGTGATGTCCACTGCCTGGTGGCAATGGAACATGTGCCGCACCCCTGTGAACACCCCGGCACCCACTTCCTTTTGACCATGACCCGACTCGACGCCGAACTGCACCGCCTGTACCTGCTGCCCCAGCCGCCCGCTGGCAAGGCAGCCGCCCACGACCCGCCACTGACCACCACCGACGGCCAGGTGCGGGTGTTGGTGCTGGGCGTGGCCCGGCCTGCCGATTGGGATGCCCTGCTGCGTGTGTGGCGGGGGGTGCAGGCCGACCTCGGTTGGCCCGCACCTGCCATCGCCATTTCGGGCATCGACGGGCACCAGTTGTGGTTCTCACTCGCGCAACCCGTGCCGCTGGCGCAGGCGGCACGGTGCCTGACGGCCCTGGGTGATCGGTATTTGCAGGGGGTGCGGCCCGACCGCGTGCTGGCCTGGCCTGCCGAGACCGGCGCCCCCAGCCATGCCCACACCGATGCCGATGCCGATGCGCCGTGTCCGGCGGGTCCAAGTCTGCCGGGGCGCGAATGTCGGCCTGGCCAATGGTCGGCCTGGGTGGCGCCCGACCTGGCGCGCATTTTCGAGGACGAGCCTTGGCTGGACATGCCCCCCGGTGCCGACGCACAGGCCGAGGTGCTGGCCCGCCTGAAGGTCCTGCCGCTGGCCGATTTTCAGCGGGTGCTGGCCGAGCCCTGGTCAGACACCGCCAGTGCGCAGGAAGCCGCCCACACCCACCCCAATCCGGACGCCAACACAGAGCCCACAGCCCCTGGCCACGCGGCCCCGGTGGGCGACCACCCCCGCACGGGCGCGCCCAGCCACGCCGCCTCAGGCACGCCGTGGCGCTTGGCCGACGGCCAGCTGGGGCCGCACCGCTTTTTGTTGCAGGTCATGAACGACCCTGGGGTGGACATGCGCTGGCGCATCGAGGCGGCCAAGGCTTTGTTGCCCCATTCCCGCGCTGAGGTGTCAGATGATAAATGTTAATAAAATGACATTCCAGCGCTTTGTATAAAAGCACTTGTAGCTACTGAAGTTATTGCATTTCATTCGCCCATGTCCTTGAAAAACGCCTTGTCTGCCCAGCTCGCCACTTTTTCACTGGTGTACTCCACCGACAGCGGGCGCATGTGCCCGGCCTGCCGTCAGCCCGTGGCCGCGTGCGTGTGCCACGTCAAGCCCGTGCCCAAGGGCGACGGGGTGGTGCGCGTGGGCCGCGAAACCAAGGGCCGGGGCGGCAAAGCCGTCACCTTGGTCAAGGGCCTGGCGCTGGACGAAACCGCCTTGCAGGCCGTGGGCAAACAGCTCAAGGCTGCCTGTGGCAGCGGCGGTACGGTGAAAGACGGCGTCATCGAGGTGCAAGGCGACCACTGCGACAAGGTGGTCGAGTGGCTCAAAAAGCAGGGCCACACCGTCAAGCGCGTCGGTGGCTGAACGGGGCAGGGCGGCGAGCCCTGGGTGACAGCGTCGCGCGGTGGCCGCCCCTACATTGGCGCTTTGACGGCCCCCCAACACCCTGGAGACACACCATGAACATTCCCTCCCTGAAAGACCAGGTCAGCCCCGAAGAATGGCAGTTGCGCTGCGACCTCGCCGCCTGTTACCGCCTGGTGGCCTTGTACGGCTGGAGCGACCTGGTGTTCACCCACATCAGCGCCAAGCTGCCCGATGCCGTGACCGGCGGTGAACACCAGTTTCTCATCAACCCCTATGGGCTGATGTTTGACGAGATCACCGCCTCCAGCCTCATCAAGGTGGACATGCAGTGCCACAAGCTGCAAGACACGCCCTTCCCGGTCAACCCGGCGGGCTTTGTCATCCACAGCGCGGTGCACGAGGCCAGGCCCGAGGTGCAGTGCGTGCTGCACACCCACACCCGCGCGGGCGTGGCGGTGAGTGCGCAAAAAGGCGGCGTGTTGCCCATCAGCCAGCAAAGCACCTTTGTGTTGGCTTCGCTGGCCTACCACGGCTACGAGGGCGTGGCTTTTCGGGACGACGAAAAACCGCGCCTGCAGGCCGACATGGGCCAGGCGAACTTCCTGGTGCTGCGCAACCATGGGCTGCTGACGGCGGGGCGCAGCATCGCCGACGCGTTTTTGTCCATGTACACCTTGGAGAGCGCCTGCCAGATTCAGGTGAGTGCGCAGGCCGGGGGTGAACTGGTGCAGGTGAACCCGACCATCGTCCGTGGCGTGTCCGAGGCCATGCGCGTGCAGACCGGGGGCCTGGGGGGCGCCTTTGTGTGGCCTTCGCTGCTGCGCAAGGTGGTGCGCAGCTCGCCGGGGTTTGACACCTGAGCAATCTCAGGGGTGGGTTTTTGATGTGGATCAAGGGCCGCCACAGGCCCCTCCTTCAGACTGTGGCCCCAGTGCGTTCAATGTTCGCCAACCAAGGCACCCGTCATGACTTCCACCACTTCCGCCACCTCGTCTCCCATCCAGGATTTTTCCCAGTGCCATGTGGGCATATTGAACAAGCTCGACCAGTTGGGTGACCTGCCCGAGCTGATGGACGCGGCCAACCGGGCCCGTCAGTCCGCGCAGCAAATGCTGGATTTTTTCCGTGAAGCCATCTACGAGCACCACGCCGAAGAAGAGCGCGAGCTCTTTCCCGCCGTGCAGGCCAGCGCCACGGCTGGCGCGGAACGCGATCAGGTCAAGCACATTGCCGAACAACTCACGCGAGAGCACCGCGACCTGGAGGCCCAGTGGAAGCTGCTGGAGCCCAGCCTCAAGCGCACGGCCAAGGGTCAGGACGCCAGTGTGCCCACCGAGGCCGTGGCCAAACTGGTGGCCCAGTACTCGGCCCACGCCCGGTTCGAAGAAGCGGAGTACCTGCCGCTGGCCTACACCATCCTCAGCCGCCACAGCAACCGCATGGACGCGCTGGCGCTGGCCCTTCACCTGCGCCACCAACCCCAAGTGGTGGGCTACGTCTGAGGGCTGACCGGCTTGGCCCGACTCAGGGCAAACCGTCGGTGGACAAGGCCTCTGCGCGGTGAACGGGTGATTGCCAGCTGGCACCAGGGTGTGTCAGGGCGCTGATCTGTATCAGCGGCGGCAGCGAGCTGACCGGCCCGAAGATGGTGGCAAACGACACGTCGGCCGCGTCCCGTCCGGTGCCAATGCGGATGAACCCCATGGGAATGGCGGTGCCCGACGGATCGAACAGGTACCAGCGGTGGCCCAGGTACACCTCCACATAGGCATGAAAATCGGGCGGGCCCAAAGCGGGGTCGGCCCCGTAGTCAATGCCCGTGGTGAAGCGGGCGGGGATGTTCAGTGCCCGACAGATGGCAATCATCAGGTGGGCAAAGTCCCGGCACACACCGACACGGTCGGTCAGTGTGTCAATGGCCGAAGTCATGGAGTTGCTGGTGTTGGACTTGAACTTCACCTGCGACTGCACCCAGTCCCGGATGGCCTGCACCCGCAGGTAGCCGTGGGGCAGGTGGCCAAACTGCGCCATGGCCAAGTTGCCCAGCCGGTCCGACTGGCAGTAGCGGCTGGGGTACAGGAACGACAACACCTCGGCGGGCAGTTTGGCCACGGGCACCTCGGGCACCGCCTGCGGATCGGCGCAGTGGTGGTTCAGGTCCACCGTGGCCTGGTAGCTCACGCGCAAAGGCCCCGGCCGGGCGGACAGGCGCAGGGTGCGGGCGTGGGTGATGGCGTCGGTGTGCGCCAGCGTGGGCAGGGTCTGGCTGAGCGTCAGCTGCTCGCTGATCACGGTCTGCTGGCGGGTGCGGGCTGCCTGCAGGTTGAAGATGAAATCGGCCCCAGGGAAACCGACCTCGTACTGCAGGTCGATGGAAAATTGAATGCGAACCATGTGGGTGTGCCTTGGAATGGAGGGGGCCCCGGCACTGGAGCAATGAGCGTGCCAGTGCATTGTGCGCCTTGCCGTCGCGGGGGTGGGCGGTTGCGCGATACTGCCTTTTTCCATTTCTCCGCAGAGCCACGCCATGTCCGTACCGGCCCCTTCACGTCCTCCCTCGCCCCAGGTGCTCATCAGCGAGGTGGGCCCGCGCGACGGCCTGCAGTCCGTGGCGCGCACCATGGCCACCGCAGACAAGTGCCGCTGGGTGGATGCACTGGTGGCCGCCGGTCTGCGCGAGATCGAGGTGGGCTCGTTCGTGCCGGTGCGCCACCTGCCCCAGATGGCCGATGCCGCCGAGGTGGTGCGCCATGCCCGCACCCACGTCGGCCTCACGGTCATGGCCCTGGTGCCCAACCTGAAAGGCGCGCAGGCGGCACTGGCAGCCGGGGTTCACAAGCTCACGGTGCCGGTGTCGGCCAGCCGCGCGCATTCGCTGGCCAACGTGCGCCAGACGCCTGCCGACATGGTGGAGGTGGTGCGCGCCATCGCCCGCCTGTGCCGCGAGCAGACGCCCCCGGTGCCGCTGGAGGTGGGCCTGTCCACCGCCTTTGGCTGCACCTTGCAGGGACTGGTGCCTGAGGACGACGTGATTCGCCTGGCCCTGGCCTGCGTGCAGGCCGGTGCCGCCGAGGTGGGCCTGAGCGACACCACCGGCATGGCCAACCCGGCGCAGACGCGCCGACTGTTCCAGCGCCTGCGGGCGGAAGTTGGGGTGCAGGCGGGCGCTGCCCACATGCACAACACCCGTGGCCTGGGGTTGGCCAACTGCCTGGCCGCGTTTGACGTGGGGGTGCGGGTGTTCGACGCGTCCCTGGGTGGCCTGGGCGGCTGCCCCCATGCCCCGGGTGCCAGCGGCAACGTGGTCACGGAAGACCTGGTGTTCATGTTCGAGGCCATGGGCGTGTCCACCGGGGTGGACCTGCCCCGCCTGCTGGCCGCCCGGGACCCCTTGGCGCAAGGGCTGCCGGGCGAGGCCCTGTACGGCATGCTGCCCGCTGCGGGTTTGCCGCTGGGCTGGTCCGAGCGTGCGGCACCCGCCCTGGCCGCGCCAGTGGAGGCCAAGGCCCCGGTGCTGGCTGCGCCAGCCGACAGTCGTCCCGCACCACCCCAGTCCGATTTGCCGTACCGAGGCATCCGCGTGGTGGAGTTCACCCACATGGTCATGGGCCCGGCGTGTGGCCTGGTGCTGGCCGATCTGGGGGCGGAGGTCATCAAGGTCGAGCCTGTGGGGCAGGGCCGCCAGGGCGACGCCACGCGCCAGCTCATTGGCTCGGGGGCGGGTTTTTTCCCGCTGTTCAACCGAAACAAAAAAAGCCTGGCGCTGGACCTGCAATCCCCAGAGGGTTTGGCTGCGGTGCGCCAGCTCATGGCCACGGCCGATGTGCTCATTGAAAACTTCAAACCCGGCACCATGGCCAGGCTGGGCTTGGACCATGAAAGCCTGAAGGCCTTGAACCCGCGCCTGATTTACGTCAGCCACAAAGGCTTTTTGCCGGGGCCGTATGACCACCGCACCGCACTGGACGAGGTGGTGCAGATGATGGGCGGCCTGGCCTACATGACCGGCCGCCCCGGCGACCCGCTGCGGGCCGGTGCCAGCGTGAACGACATCATGGGGGGCGTGTTTGGTGCGGTGGGCGCCATGGCGGCCTTGGCCCAGCGCGAGCGCACCGGTCTGGGGCTGGAAGTCAACAGCGCCCTGTTCGAGAACAACGTGCTGCTGGTCGCACAGCACATGATGCAATTCGCCGTCACCGGGCAACCGGCGGCGCCCATGCCGGCCCGCATTTCCGCCTGGGGGGTGTACGACGTGTTCCAGGTGCAGGGTGGCGAGCAGATTTTTTTGGCCGTGGTCAGCGATGGCGCCTGGGCCACCTTTTGTGCCGTGCTGGACCTGCCCGACCTCAGGGCCGACGCACGCCTGCGCACCAACAACGACCGCGTGCGCGCCCGCGACTGGCTCATGCCCGTGTTGCGCGAGCGCCTGGCCCCCCGCAGCGCCGCTGAACTGGCCGCACTGTTCGAGGCCAATGCCCTGCCGTTTGCCCCCATCACCCGCCCGCACGACCTGCTGCAAGACCCCCACCTGCTGGCCACTGGCGCCCTCGCGCCCATCACCCTGCCCGATGGGCGCAGCGCCCCCACCGTGCTGCTGCCGCTGACGCTGAACGGCCACCGCCCAGGTGTGCGGCTGTCGCCGCCGCGCCTGGGTGAACACAATGCCGAACTCTTGGCCGAGTTGGGATTTCACGATTTGATAGCTAACAATTCATACAAATAAAGCTCTAAAAGGCTTTTTATTCAATAAAAATAACCCCATGACAGATGGGGTTGTGCGTGGCCTGCAAGTTAATCAATCGTTTGATTAAATGCACAATGCACGCCATGACCGATGCCGCCGTACCCCACCCCCCTGCCGACACCGAGGACGCCCGCCAGCGCCTGCTGCTGGCGGCCCTGCGCCTGTTTGCCGAACAGGGGTTTGCCAAAACCTCCACCCGAGAAATTGCCGCCGCTGCCCAGGTGAACGTGGGCGCCATCAGCTACTACTTTGGTGACAAGCAGGGCCTGTACCGCGCCGTGTTCACCGAGCCCATGGGCAGCGCCAAGGACGACATTCCGCTGTTTTCCGACCCTGGCATGACCCTGAAGGCAGCGCTGCAAGGCCTGTTTCTGGGCTACGCCATGCCACTCAAACAGGGTGAAGCGGTGCAACTGTGCACACGGCTGCACATGCGCGAAATGGTGGAACCCACCGGCCTGTGGGCAGAGGAAATTGACGGTGGCGTTCGCCCCTACCAGGACGCGCTGCTGGTGGTGCTGTGTCGCCACCTGCAAGTGCCCGAGCCCGACGATGACCTGCACCGCCTGGCCTTCTGTATCGTCAGCCAGGGGGTGTTTCTGTTCATTGGCCGCGACGTGATCCAGGCCATTCGCCCCCACCTCACCGCCACCCCCCAGGCCATTGACGACTGGACCGCGCGCATGGTGGACAACGCCCTGGCCATGGTCGAGGTGGAGCGCCAGCGCCGCCAGTCTGTCCGCTCAACCGAAAGCCCCGCATGAAGCGCCTGTTTTCCCACCCCACCCACCACCGGCTGGTGCTGGCGACCCTGCCCCTGTGGCTGGGTGCCTGTGCCATCACCGCCCCCGCGCCCGAGGTGGGTGCCGCCTGGCCCACGGCCTGGCAGCATGGCCAACCTCAGTCCATCGCCGACCAGGCGGCACATGGCGGGCAAACCCCGCAGTTGCTTGCCTGGTGGCAGCGTTGGGACGATCCGCTGCTGGTCAGCGTGCAGGCCAGCGCACAGCAGGCCAGCCCCAGTGTGGCCGCCGCCGCCACCCGCGTGGCCCAGGCGCGCCATGCCGTGGTCGGCGCTGGCGCGGTTGGCAGTCCGGCGCTCAGCGCCAGTGCGGGCGTGGCGCGGGCCGTCAGCCTGGTGGACACCGCCGCAGCCACCCAGGCCAGCGCCGGTTTGCAAGTGGCGTGGGAGGCCGACCTGTGGGGCGGTTTGCAAGCCCAGGCCACCGCCGCCGACCAGCGCCTGCAGGCCAGCCAGGCCCAGTGGCACGACGCCCGCGTGGCCGTGGCCGCCGAGGTGGCGCGCCAGTACACGCAATACCGGCTGTGCCAGCAGGCCTTGCGCATCACCCGCGCCGATGCCGACGCCCGCCAGGCCATTGCCCGCCTCACCCAAGACCGGACACGGGCGGGTTTCGAATCCGCCGCCAACGCCGCACTCACCCAGGCCAGCGCCGCCCAGGGCCGCATGAACACCACACAGCAGCGGGCGCAGTGCGACGCCGCGCTCCAAGGCCTGGCCGAGCTGGCGGCCGTGGATGCGGTCGCCTTGCGCCAGCAGCTGGGTGACGCGCCGCCAGCGCTGTTCGTCCCGCAGGTGGCGCGGCCAGCCCCCGCCAGCGGCGAGGCCGCCGATCCCTTGACCCTGCCCCTGCGCGTGCCCGCCCAGCTGCTGGCCCAGCGCCCCGACGTGTTTGCCGCCCAACGCGCCGTGGCCGCTGCCAGCGCCGACGTGGGCAGTGCCGAGGCCGACCGCTACCCCCGGCTCAGTCTGGCGGGCAGCCTGAGCACCGTGGCCACCCGGGGCGCAGGCGGTGACGGGGCAACTTGGTCCATCGGACCCTTGCAACTCAGCGTGCCCTTGCTGGACGGTGGCCGCCGCGCCAGCCAGGTGAGGGTGCAGCAGGCCGCCTACGACGAGGCCGTGGTGGGCTACCGCGCCACCGTGCGCCAGGCCGTGCGCGAGGTGGAGCAGGCCTTGCTGGCGCTGGACAGCACCCAGGCCCGTCAGGCCGATGCCGCCACCGCCACCCAGGGTTTTGTGCAAGCCCTGCAAGCCGCCACCGACCGCCACCGCGCCGGGTTGGGCAGCCTGCTGGAGCTGGAAGACACCCGCCGCAGCGCACTGGCCGCCGAGCTGGCCTTGGTGCAACTGCACACCGATCGTCTGCTGGCCTGGGTGGACCTGTACCGCGCCCTGGGTGGCGGCTGGTCCACCGCCCAGCCCTGAGCACAGGCCACCCACCCCCCCGATTGATGTTGTTCCGAGCCCGAGGCAAGTCCATGCACCACACCCCATCCCCTTCCGTTTTCCAATCCCTGTCGGCACCAACCCGGCGCTGGGCGACAGCCCCCCAAGCGGGCCTGGCCCTGTGCGCCGTGGCGGTGGCCGTGGCGCTGCTGTTGTCGCCACTGGGCAGCCAGGCCCAGTCCGACGCGGCCTCCGCCACCCCCAAACCCGCCATGACAGTGACGGTGGAAACCCCCCGCCAGCAGGCATGGACCCGCGGCCTCACCGCCAATGGCAGCGTGGCTGCCTGGCAGGAAGCCAGTGTGGGCACCGAGGCCAATGGTTTGCGCCTGGCTGAGGTGCGCACCCAGGTGGGCGACACCGTCAAAGCCGGGCAGGTGCTGGCGGTGTTTGACGACCAGGGCGTGAAGGCCGAGCTGGCCCAGGCCAGAGCCGGCCTGGCCGAAGCCCAGGCCAATGCCGCCGAGGCCCAGGCCAACGCCGAGCGCGCCCGCAGCCTCCAGGCCACTGGCGCCATGAGTGAACAGCAGATTGCCCAGTACACCACCGCCGCCGTCACGGCGCAGGCACGGGTTGATTCGGCCCAGGCCAACTTGGCGGTGCAGAGCCTGCGCCTGAAGCACACCCAGGTGCTCGCGCCCGACAGCGGCGTGGTGTCGGCCCGCAGTGCCACCGTGGGGGCGGTGCTGCCCGCCGGCACCGAGCTGTACCGGCTGATTCGCCAGGGGCGGCTGGAGTGGCGCGCCGAAGTGCCTGCTGCTGAGCTGGACCGCGTCAAGGTGGGGCAGGCCGTGGCCCTCACCGCCGCCAGCGGTGCCGTGGCCAAGGGCAAGGTGCGCACCGTGGGGCCCACGGTGGACCCGCAAACCCGCGCCGCCCTGGTGTATGTGGACTTGCTACCCGGTACACCCGCGTCCATCAAGGCGGGCATGTTCGCCACCGGTGAGCTGGCGCTGGGCCAGACCGCGGCCACCACCGTGCCGCAGCAGGCGGTGGTCAACCGCGACGGCTTCACCTACCTGTACGTGTTGGCCGACGACGCGGCCCCAGGCCAGCGCGTGCAGCGCCTCAAGGTCCAGGTGGGGCGGCGCGTGGGCGAGCGGGTGGAGGTGGTGTCAGGCCTGCCGACCACCCCCCCGGCCCCCCGGGTGGTGACGCAGGGCGCGGGTTTCCTGAGCGACGGCGACGTGGTCAAGGTCGTGTCGGTAGCAGTGGGTGAAAAAAAATGAATCAAAAATGCCTTCAGCGCTTGATTGGTATAGATAGTTTGCTACTGACGGTGAGGTTGTTGCCATGAACGTGTCCGCCTGGTCCATCCGCAACCCCATCCCGGCCCTGATGCTGTTCGTCATGCTGACCTTTGCGGGTCTGCTGAGTTTTCAGGCCATGAAGGTGCAGAACTTCCCCGACCTGGATCTGCCCACCATCACCATCAGCGCGGCGCTGCCCGGAGCGGCACCGGCCCAGCTCGAAACCGAGGTGGCCCGCAAGATTGAAAACGCCGTGGCCACCCTGCAGGGCCTGAAAAACATCAGCTCCAAGGTGCAAGACGGCGCCGTGACCGTGACGGCCGAATTCCGCCTCGAAAAACCCGTGCAGGAGGCCGTGGACGATGTGCGCAGCGCCGTGCAAGGCGTGCGCTCAGACCTGCCCGCGGACCTGCGCGACCCCATCGTCAAAAAAATCGACCTCGCGGGCCAACCCGTGCTGGCCTACACCGTGCGCGTGCCCAGCATGGACGACGAGGCACTGAGCTGGTTCGTGGACAACACCATCACCAAGCGCCTGCTGTCGGTGCGGGGCGTGGGCGCGGTCACCCGCGTGGGTGGGGCTGACCGTCAGGTGGCAGTGGAGCTGGACCCGGCGCGCCTGCTGGCCCTGGGGGTGACGGCGGCCGACGTGAGCCGCCAACTCAAGCAGGTGCAGCTGGAGTCCTCTGGGGGCCGTGCCGACCTGGGGGGCAGCGAGCAGCCCCTGCGCACCCTGGCCACCGTGGGCAGCGCGCAAGAGCTGGCCGCGCTGCAACTGTCGGTGGGTGGTGGCAACCCCAATGTGCCGCCCAAACGCATCCGCCTGGACCAGGTGGCCACCGTGACCGACACCGTGGCCGAGCCGCGCGCCGCCGCGCTGCTCGACGGTGTGCCGGTGGTGGGCTTTGAAGTGGCCCGCAGCCGCGGCGCCAGCGAGGTGGAGGTGGGCCACGCCGTGCGCGCCGCGCTGGCCGAGCTCAAGGCCACACACCCCGACATGGTGCTGACCGAGGCGTTCGACTTCGTGACGCCGGTGGAAGAGGAATTCAACGGCTCCATGGCTCTGCTGTACGAAGGTGCCCTGCTGGCCGTGCTGGTGGTGTGGTTGTTCTTACGAGACCTGCGCGCCACCTTCGTGTCGGCGGTGGCGCTGCCGCTGTCGGCCATACCGGCCTTCATCGGCATGCACTACCTGGGTTTTTCCATCAACGTGGTGACCCTGCTGGCCATGTCGCTGGTGGTGGGCATCTTGGTGGACGACGCCATCGTGGAGGTGGAGAACATCGAGCGCCACCTGCGCATGGGCAAAACGCCCTTCCAGGCCGCCATGGAGGCCGCCGATGAAATTGGCCTCGCCGTCATTGCCACCACTTTTACCCTCATTGCGGTGTTTCTGCCCACCGCCTTCATGAGCGGCATTGCGGGCAAGTTTTTCAAGCAGTTTGGCTGGACGGCGGCGCTGGCGGTGTTTGCCTCGCTGGTGGTGGCACGCATGCTCACGCCCATGATGGCGGCGTACATCATGCGGCGCAGCCAGCACGAGCACCAAGAACCCTGGTGGATGCCCACCTACCTGCGTTGGGCGGCCTGGTGCCTGAAGCACCGCTTCATCACTGCGCTGGCGGCGTTGGGCTTTTTTGTGGGGTCGGTCATGCTGATTCCGCTGCTGCCCACAGGCTTTATTCCGCCGGACGACAACTCGCAAACCCAGGTGTACCTGGAGCTGGCTCCGGGTGCCACGCTGAAAGACACCTTGCAGGCGGCCGAGTCGGCGCGCCAGTTGCTGGGCCAGGTCAAGGACATCCAGGGGGTGTACACCACCATCGGCGGTGGCAGTGCGGGCACCGACCCGTTTGCCGGCAGCGGCGCCGCCGAGGTCCGCAAGGCCACGTTGACCATCCAACTCACGCCGCGTGGACAGCGCCCGCGCAAGCAGGTGATTGAAAACACCATGCGCGAGGCCTTGAGCAACCTGCCGGGCGTGCGCAGCAAGGTGGGCCTGGGCGGTTCGGGTGAAAAGTATGTGCTGGTGCTGACGGGTGAAGACCCGCTGGCGCTGGGGGCGGCCGCCACTGCGGTGGAAAAAGACTTGCGCACCATCCAGGGTCTGGGCAGTGTGGCCAGCAGCGCGGCCTTGGTGCGCCAGGAAGTGGCCATTCGCCCTGACTTTGCCGCCGCCGCCGACCTGGGGGTGACCCCCGCCAGCCTGGCCGATACGCTGCGCATTGCCACCGTGGGCGACTACGATGCGGCCCTGCCCAAGCTCAACTTGGCCCAGCGCCAGGTGCCCATCGTGGTCAAGCTGGACAGCGCCGCCCGCCAGGACTTGGGCCTGCTGTCGCGCCTGACGGTGGCCGGCACGCATGGCCCGGTGCAGGTGGGGCAGGTGGCCAGCCTGGACATCACCAGCGGCCCGGCGGTGATTGACCGCTACAACCGCTCACGCAACATCACCTTCGAGGTAGAACTGTCGGGCATGCCTCTTGGCGACGTGACGCGCATGGTGCAAGCGCTGCCCGCCATCAAGCAGTTGCCACCCGGCGTGAAAGTGGTGGAAATTGGCGATGCCGAAATGATGGGCGAGCTGTTCACCAGCTTTGGCCTGGCCATGCTGACGGGCGTGTTGTGCATCTACATCGTGCTGGTGCTGTTGTTCAAGGCGTTTTTGCACCCTTTCACCATCCTGGCGGCGCTGCCGCTGTCGCTGGGTGGCGCGTTTGTGGCGCTGCTGGTGGTGGGCAAGAGTTTTTCCATGCCCTCGCTCATCGGACTCATCATGCTCATGGGCATCGCCACCAAGAACTCCATCCTGCTGGTGGAGTACGCCATCGTGGCCCGCCGGGGCAACGACGGCTCTGACGGCCACCCCGTGGTGGCACCCATGGCACGCCTGGATGCGCTGCTCGACGCCTGCCACAAGCGGGCACGCCCCATCATCATGACCACCCTGGCCATGGGCGCGGGCATGTTGCCCATTGCGGTGGGCTGGGGTGCGGCCGATTCGTCGTTCCGTTCACCCATGGCGGTGGCGGTCATTGGTGGGCTCATCACCTCCACCTTCCTGAGCCTGCTGGTCATTCCCGCCGTCTACACCTACGTGGACGACCTGGCGCAGTGGTTGGGTCGCCTGAGGGCGCGCCTGATGGGCCGTCGCGCGCACCCGGGCACGGCAGACGCACCTCAGACCGCCCCGCACTGAGGGCAAAAACCATCTGCCATTCCCCCAAATGGCGGATGGTGCAGCGGTGACAGGTTGTTTACGATGGGGGCATCGGTCAGCAGGTGTCTGGGTCAGCCCACCACAGACGCCGCAGGTCGATGTTTTTCAGGGAGTTCACCACATGATGTCATCCGGCACCTCTGCGCCCGCCAACGGCGCACCACCATCCCCTTCGGGGTCACCCATTCCATCGCCGGTTGAAGACACGGTCGAAGAGGCGTTTTTCTTTCCTGGTCAGTTTGCCGGACGGGCCGCCATGGCCGCCATGGCCGAGTTGGCCCTGGCGCATGTCAACCTCGACTTCACCGCCGGTGAGTTGGCGCGCAATCTGGGCCTGACTTTGCCATCCCGCGTGGGCGTGCAAGACTTGATGCGCGCTGCCGATGCCGCAGGCCTGCAAGCCAAGGTGCAGCGGGTGGCGGCGGCCGAGTTGCAACACCTGGCTTTGCCCGTGTTGCTGCTGTCCGCCGACACGGGCGATCTGCCGGCCGTGCTCGTCGTGGCGCACTGCGACGGCAAATACGTGGTCACCCACGACCACACCTCCGTCATTCCCACCAATGCCATGGGGCCGCTGCATTTGCTGGCAGCAGCTTGGGCGCCCAATGGCAAGGGCTGGGCCCTGACGGTTCAACCCCTGCCACGCTGTTGAGCGTGGCACGCATGGGGTCTGCCCCACTGTTCTTGCTGCCATATTTGGCGCATAACTGTCAGTTATTGGGTGTTTCACTGTCATATTTGGCGTGATGTGGCGGATGTCCATTCGTTCTGACCATAGCGCAAGGGGGTGCGGTGGCGCTGTCAGGTCATGTCAGAGCCAGCTGGCATACTGTTTTCATGTGGTTTGTTCACATTTCCAACGTCCTGCCGCCAAGGTGGCATGAAAATTGGAACGTTTGGACACACCATCACACTCCCGGCAAGATCCCATGACCCCCTCGTCAGACCACTCCCCCACCGACGCTTCTCGCGGCCAACCCTCCAGTGCGGCCGCGGGTGACCAGCCAGACGAAGTGCTGGTGTCGCTGTATCAGTCCAGCCAGGCCATTTACGCCAAGGCGGTGAACGGCCTGTTCTCCAAATGGCGTTGGGGGTTGGTGTGGCTCACGCAAATTGTGTTTTACGGTCTGCCTTGGCTGGAGTGGAACGCCCGTCAGGCGGTGCTGTTCGACTTGGAGTCGCGTCGGTTTTTCATTTTTGGCTTGGTGCTGTACCCACAGGACTTCATCTACCTCACCGGTTTGCTGGTGATCTCGGCGCTGGCACTCTTTCTGTTCACCGCAGTAGCGGGCCGCCTTTGGTGTGGGTATGCATGCCCCCAAACGGTGTACACAGAAATTTTCATGTGGATAGAGCACAAGGTCGAAGGTGATCGTTCAGCCCGCATGCGGCTGGACAAGAGTGCTTTTTCCCTGGTCAAGCTGGGTCGCAAAGCCAGCAAACACGCACTGTGGGTGGCGTTTTCGTTGTGGACGGGGTTCACCTTTGTGGGCTATTTCACGCCCATCCGTGAGTTGGCGGCTTTGTCGTTGGCAGCGTCGCTGGGCCCCTGGCAGACGTTCTGGGTGTTCTTCTATGGTTTTGCCACGTATGGCAATGCAGGCTTCATGCGTGAGCAGGTATGCAAGTACATGTGCCCTTACGCCCGTTTCCAGAGCGCCATGTTCGACAAAGACACCATGATCGTCACGTACGACGAGGTTCGTGGTGAGCCCAGAGGCGCGCGTTCTAAAAAAGCCGACCCCAAGGCGCTGGGTTTGGGTTCGTGCGTGGATTGCACCTTGTGTGTCCAGGTGTGCCCTACCGGCATCGACATCCGAAAAGGACTGCAGTACGAGTGCATAGGCTGCGGCGCGTGCATCGACGTGTGCGACGAAGTCATGACCAAAGTGGGCTATCCCAAAGGGCTGATCAAGTATTCCACGCAGAACGGCATTTCCAATGGGTGGACCACAGCCCAGATGGTTCGTCGTGCCTTGCGTCCGCGGGTGCTGGTGTATTCCGGCATTCTGGCCCTCATCTGCGTGGCCGTGGGTGTGAGCTTGTACCTGAGGGTGCCGCTGAAGGTCGATGTGATTCGTGACCGGGGTGCCTTGGCGCGCGAGGTCGAGCAGGGCTACATTGAGAACGTGTTCCGCTTGCAGATCATGAATGCAACGGAAAGCAAACAGCGCTACGCCATTCGGGTGGACGGCTTGACGGGCCTCAAGCTCGCCTCCGAGCCGGAGGTGGAGGTGTTGCCCACCGAGGTGCGCTCTTTGGCGGTACGTGTCCAGTTGCCACCGGGAGCGGCGGCGTCGGGCTCACACCCCATGAAGTTCAGCATCCAGTCGGTGTCCGACCAGTCCAATCACGTGGAAGAGAAGGCAGTGTTTCTGGTGCCGCGCTGACGGTGCCAGCCCACCCCTGCCCGAGTCGGGCGGTGGGGCTCACCTGTCCAGCGGAATGGAGGTGCCTTGCCCCAGCCAGACGGCTGTGACGCTGTTCTGGGGTGAGCCCTCAATGACCCGGTCCGAATAGGTCAGGTAGACCAGGGTGTTGCGCGGCACGTCCACCATGCGCACCACCTGCAAGGTTTTGAAGACCAGCGAAATGCGTTCGCTGAACACTTCTTCCTTCATTTTCAGGGGCTTGCCCTCAAAGCCGATGGGGCCCACTTGGCGACACGCGATCGATGCCTCGGACTTGTCTTCGGCCAGGCCCAGTGAACCCGCAATGCCACCCGTCTTGGCGCGGGACACGTAGCACACCACGCCTTTGACCTTGGGGTCTTCGAAGGCTTCGACCACAATTTTGTGGTTGGCGCCGATCAGCTTGAACACGGTGCTCACTTCACCCACCGTTTCGGCGTGGGCCACCAGGCCGGCAGCGAAGGTGCAGGCGCCCAGCAGGGTTGTCACGAGAGTGGTCAGTCGCATGGTTGGGTCACTTTCACAAAAAAGGCCACGCGCATCAGCGGGGCAACTGGTTGAGTTCCACCCAGCCAGCCCAGAGGATTTCAATGCCTATGCACAACAGGATGAATGCCACCAGCCGCATCATGACCAGCGTGCCAATGTCGCCCAGTCGCTTCATCAATGCGCCAGAGTGGCGGTACACCAGATAAATGGTCAATGCGGTGATGCCCGCCCCCAGCACGGCCACAAATGCACCCACCACATACAGCTTGGGTTGGCTGGGCAATTTGGCACCCAGCGCAATGGCGGCCGCGATGGTGCCGGGTCCCGTGGTCAGGGGGAAGGTGATGGGAAAAAAACTGGCCTTGACGATCTCGACCTCTGACATCACCGGTGGCTGGTTTTCAGCCACAGCCTGACGCACCTCGTCGCGCGCCGACTCCTGGCTGTTGAGCATGCGCCACCCGGTGGCGGCGACCAGCAGGCCGCCGCCGATCCGGACAATGGGCAATGAAATGCCGAAAAGCTCCAGCATGTAAGTGCCCACCAGCATGGAAAGTACCAGCACGTACCAGCAGTTGATGGCCACCTGGCGGGCCAGCCGCTTGATGACGTGGGCATCGCGTCCGGCCGTGGTGAGAAACACGGGAGCACCGCTCAGCGGGTTGATGATGGGCAGCAAGGTCAATGGCACGATGACCATGGCCTGCAGGAACGAAATGAGGTGATCCAAAGCGGGTTCGCGGAGGGTGTCTGATGGGCTGGGCATCTTACACTTGGCCGGGTTGGCATGTCGGTCGTGGAGGCCACCACGCCACACTGTGTTACCTTGGTCCTGCCTGATCCCATTTTTTCGTGAGTGACGCACCATGTCGTGGCTGAAAAAACTGTTTGACCCCCCAAGCCCAGTCCATCCTGACGATGCGGTGCCAGCCAATGGGCAGGTTCGCATGACGCTGGAAGAGCGCATGGCTTTTCGGCGCAAGATGGTGCAGGACGCGGTGAGGACCGTGTTGTTGGACCATGGCATGGCCTCTCCGGGTTACCGTATGAATGTGGCGCAGTTGGATGAGCGGGGGCACCGCTTTGCCATCATGTTGGAGTGGTTGCCCCTGTCGGCGAGCCGACCGATAGCATCCATTGGCGAGTGGCGCGCTCTGGAAGAGCAGATCATTCAGACGGCCGCCAAGCGTTACCGCGTTCATGTGGCGGGTGTGTACTGGCGATTGAACAGCCTGTCCACGGGACACCGTGACCCGCAAGCCCCTCAGGACAGCCACGCCGAAGCCGGGGACTCAGTTTTTGCAGCCCAACTGAGGGCCGATCGGGTAGGGAGCGTGACCACCGGGGTGGCCGAAGCCTCGCCTGCCCAGGCGTCACTGGCCACCGGGCCGCTGGACGGGCTGCGCAAGGCGGTGGGGTTTGGCAAAAAACAACGCGCTGACGACGACTTTCCAGACACCCTGGTGGAAGACCGTCGTCATGGGTTTGAGGGCATTACCCCGGAAGAACTCAAGGCGTTTGAAGAGGCCATCAGCCAGGGGCAGGGGACGGAAGAACCTGTCCAGTTGGGCAAGCGCAGCTACCAGACGGATTTTATGCCTTTGGACTGAGGTGCCCCAAGGCACCATTCCCGTTGGTCAGGCCTGGTAAAAACGGGTGTTGGGTCCGCGCGTGGAGGTGCCAAAAGCGGCTTTGCCGCCGTAGGAGTCCAGCGCCTCAGCAGGCAGCAACGTGGCCAATGCGCGACCCGCTGCAGCACCCTGCTGAAGCAAGGTGGTGCGCACAGACTTCATGCGCTGGTCTATGCGGGCAGCAGCGATTCGGTTTTCTGGCGATGACCAGTTTTCTGCTGTGGCCCGGCGGGACTGCTCAACCAGTGACTGGTGCAGTTGCTGACATGCCAAAGAAACAGCCG
The DNA here is from genome assembly GCA_964396895.1 of uncultured Hydrogenophaga sp. Classification (GTDB taxonomy): domain Bacteria; phylum Pseudomonadota; class Gammaproteobacteria; order Burkholderiales; family Burkholderiaceae_C; genus UBA2334. The sequence goes on from CAYNGJ010000006.1 coordinate 90,397, forward strand.
CAGGATCCTGTTGGATCAATGCGGCTTCGATGGTGTCCAGCTGGGTGGACAGGGTTTGAAGGAACAGGCTGGGGTCAGACATGGTGTGAGCTTACACACCCGCAGCAACCAAGGCGGCTGGCCATGGAGTCAACGCCGGGAAGCGGTCAACATTTCGCTGGCGTTGGCCAAGAGCTTGTCGGCGATGGCTTCGGCATTCACCTTGAAGCTGCCGTTGGCAATGGCGGATTTCATGGCCTCGACTTTTCCGGTGTCCACCACATCGTTGGAAGATCCCTTCACACCACCGAGTGACTGCGATTGTGCCGACAGTGTGACGGTGACGCCACGGGCTGTCCCGGTGGTTGCAGCGGGGGCATTGGCACCAGACGCAGCCCGACCCGCGCCCGCAGCGCCGTTGGCTGGGCGTTCCACAGGTTTGTTGGCGCTTGTGGGCGGCACACCCGTCTGGATTTCGGACATCAGGTCTAATTTCATGGCACTCTCCAAGCCCTTTTCAAGGCGGTTTGGAAAGACTATCGACAGTCTGGAGAGGGACTTTAACCCTTTTTCTCAAAAAACTGCGGTGGAATGCCGCGCGCACTGCGTCAAGTGCAGCGTTGTTGCCACGCGCGGACGACGACCAGGCCGTCGGCGCCGCAGGTGGCTCAGATGTTGACTTCGACGGCGCCGTCTTTGTTGACCAAGCCAGAAATCAGTTTGCCATTGGCCAATTTGACGCGTGCTTGCTGGCCCACATAGCCGGAACTCATGGCCTGCCCGGTGGCCGACATTTCAAATCCCGTGCCCGTGGCGGTGACCCTGACCTGGGTGCCCACCGCAAACACTTGGGGAGGCCGCACCGCATTTTGCCTCAGGGTTTGTCCGGGCATCAGGGTGAACGAGGCTTGCATGCCCACCCATTGTTCAGGCAGTGCGATGACAGGGTGGCGCGAGTCGGCCCAGTCCACTTCGGGCACCAGCTCTGCGTCCGCGGAGGTCAAAGTGGCGTTGGCTTGCACGGTCTGCTTGACCACCCATGCCGGGCCCCAGGCCTTGATGGTCACGGGCAGGTAGACGTTCCAGGCCACGGGACCTTCCACGCAGCGCAGGCCAATGCGGCTGCGCCCCCAGAGTTGAGTGCCCCTGGGCAGGTAGGGCTCCATGCGGGCGCAGGGCGCCAGTTGCAGCCTGGGGTCCAAGTGGCCAATGACCACTTCTGGGCGCAGCGGCGTGGCTTGTTGCAGGTCGGTGGCGCTCAGGGTTTCGTCTATCCACTGTCGGGCAAAGTGGTTCAGTGCACTTTGGCCGCTCTCCTGTTGCGCGTGTGCGGTTCCTGTCAGGGCAATTCCCAGCAAAGCCCAGCCCATGAAGCGACGGTGCCAAGTGGCCACAGTGGGGTTGGTGGCGGTGATGTTGTTGGGGGCGGGGGTAGAGGACTTGGGCATGGTGGACTCCTTGACAGGGTGTCTGGGTCGCTACCGACTGTAGCCTCCCGTCGCCCACCAGTGGGGTCAATAAGGTGGGTTTTGGGGTGGTTTATCCGGCGATTGAAAGTGCTCAAGATTTCCATAATTTGTCCACCGTCGGTTCATCAGTGGCTGCCGCCGGTCTGGGTTCAGTTCAAGCCGCTGTCACCGGAGCACACCATGCTTGAGCAAATGACGGGTCGGCTGGAGACCCTTTCCAGTGCGCTGCAGCTGCGTGCGCAACGCCAGCAAGTGCTTGCCAGCAACATCGCCAACGTCGACACCCCAGGCTATGTGGCCAGGGACATCGATTTCAACGCCGCGCTGCAAAACGCCTTGACCGGTCAAAAGGCCCAAGGTCTGGCGCAAACCAGCCTAGGCCACCGCACCATCACCAGTTCGGAGGGGTTGATTGGCAGTCCTTTGGCCTACACGGTGCAGACTCAGCCCAGCCTGGATGGCAACACCGTGGACCTGGACCAGCAGCGCGCCAACTTCACCGACAACGCCATTCGCTACGAGTCCACGTTGCGGTTCATCAATGGGCATGTCAAGACCATGCTCAGTGCCATCACCGGCCAGTGAACTGAGCGCAGACAGACCCGAGGAGCCAAACCATGTCCATGTTCAACATTTTTGGGGTGTCGGGCAGTGCCATCAGCGCACAGGCCCAGCGCCTCAACGTGGTGGCCAGCAACCTGGCCAACGCCGATGCCGTGGCCGGACCCGACGGCAAGGCCTACAAGGCCCGTCAAGTGTTGTTCCAGAGCATGCCCGGCAACGACCCCGGCACCGCCGGTGTGCGGGTGAAAACCATTGCCGAGAGCGATGCCCCAGCCCGCCGCACGCACGAACCCAACCACCCCAGCGCCGATGCCGAGGGCTATGTGACCCACTCCAACGTGAACCCGGTGGAGGAAATGGTCAACATGATGTCGGCCTCGCGCTCCTACCAGAACAACGTCGAGGTGATGAACACCGCCAAGTCCCTGATGCTCAAAACCCTGCAAATGGGTCAGTGAGCAAACGCCACCTGACCTGAAGGACCTTCACCATGTTCATGACACCGCTCAGCAGTTCGCAGATCGATGCGTACAACACCACCGGCGCTGCCAACAAAGACAAGACCGATCCGCAGGCCGCGCAAGACAAATTTCTGACCATGCTGGTGGCCCAGTTGGGTAACCAGGATCCGCTCAACCCCATGGACAACGCGCAGTTGACCAGCCAGATGGCGCAGATCAACACCGTCAGTGGCATCCAGCAGCTCAACCAGACCATGAGCAGCATGGCCACCCAGTTCGGCAGTCTGCAGGCTTTGCAAGGGGTCTCCTTGATCGGTCGGACGGCACTGGTCGAAGGCAGCACACCGGTGGTGGAAGAAGAGGTGGCTTACGGCGGCTTTGATTTAGCCGCCTCCGCCGACAGTGTGCGCGTGGATGTGCTGGGGAAAGCCGGGCAGGTGCTGGGCACCGTGTCGCTGGGCGCCCAGACCAGTGGGCAGCAGTTTTTCCAGGTACCGATGGCGGGGGTGGACCCCGCCCAGGTCGGCAGCTTCAGCGTCACGGCCACCGCTGCGGGAAAGCCGGTGAGTGCCAAGACCATCAGCCTGACCCCCATCGCCGCCGTGGGCATGAGCAACGGCGCCCTCAAGCTGACGGGCAGCAACGGCCAATCGTTCGGATACGACCAGGTCATCGGGTACCGCTGAGGGCTTGCCCCCGCCCCTTGATCACCCACCACACACCCCAAGGAGAACACCATGAGTTTCGGTACAGGACTGTCTGGCTTGAACGCAGCCAGCAAAAATTTGGATGTGATCGGTCACAACATTGCCAACGCCAACACCACCGGCATGAAGGCCGGGCGCGCTGAGTTCTCGGAGATGTACGCCAGTTCGCTGGGGGCTGCCGGGGGCAGCAACGGCGGCATTGGTGTGTCGGTGGCGACGGTGTCCCAGATGTTCACCCAGGGCAACATCAAGGTGACGGGCAACAACATGGATCTGGCCGTCAACGGCGAGGGCTTTTTCAAGGTCGCCGCCACCGATGGCTCCATTGCTTACACGCGCAACGGCGAATTCAAGCTCGACAAAGAGGGCTACATCATCACCAACAACGGTGCCAAGCTGCAGGGCTATGAAACGGACGCGGATGGCAAGCGCACTTCCGTCATCACGTCCAACCTTCAATTGCCCACTGGCAGTGTGATTGCCCCACGCGCCACCGGCACCGACCCAGACCCCTTGCGCCAAGGCATTTTCCTGACGGCCAACCTGAACGCCACCACCACGCCCCAGTTGCCATCTCCTGCGGTGGCACCGCTGCCCGCCAGTCAAAAAACCTTTGGCACGGCCTTGAATGTGTACGACGCCGTTGGCAACGCCGTGCCGCTGGAGGTGTATTTCGTCAAAGGCAGCACGGCCAACGAATGGCAAGTGGAGGCCAGCACCGACGGCGGCACCACCCTGCTGCCCATGGGCAACATCACGTTTGACCCCACCACGGGCATGCCGGTGGCCAACACGCTGACGGGCATCACCATTCCCGCAGCGGTTGCACCTGCGGTGGTCCCCAGTGCTGACATCGTCATCCCGCCGCTGAACATCGGTGCGGGCACCACGGAAAGCCCGTACACCCTGACGCAGTACGGGTCCAAGTTTTCGGTGTACGACCTGAAGCAGGACGGCTATTCGCCGGGTGAACTGACCTCGGTCACCATTGGTGAAGACGGGTTGTTGTCTGCCCGCTACTCCAACGGCACCTCGCAGGCAGCTGGTCAGATCGGTCTCACCACGTTCCGCAACCCCCAGGGCTTGCAACCCATCAATGGCGGGTATTGGCAAGCCACCTCGGCATCGGGCGATGCCGTTCAGGGTGCCCCCCAGGAGGGGCGCATGGGCCTGATCCGCTCGGGCGCACTGGAGGAGTCCAACGTGGACATGACAGCGGAGTTGGTCAACATGATCGTGGCCCAGCGGTCCTATCAGGCCAATGCCCAGACCATCAAGACGCAGGACCAGGTGTTGTCGACCTTGGTCAACTTGCGCTGACGCTGTTCACCAGCGCCATCCCGTCACACGCATTCTCAGGAGGTTGACCCACCATGGACCGCATCATCTACACCGCCGCGTCGGGTGCGAACGCGGCCATGGCGCGTCAGCAGGCCTTGTCCAACAACCTGGCCAACGTGTCCACACCTGGTTTTCGGGCGGAAATGTCCACCTACCGGTCTGTGCCGCTGGAAGGCTCAGGCGCAAGTACCCGTGTGTTTGCACTGGAGGCCACCGCCGGTCACCTGGACCGCCCAGGCCCCATCACCATGACCGGGCGCAACCTGGACGTGGCGGCCCGCGACAACGCCTATTTCGCCATTCAGGCGTTGGACGGCACCGAGGCCTACACCCGTGCCGGGGCGTTGGAGGTCACGCAGGAGGGCAACCTGGTCAACCCCCAGGGGCTGCCCATGCTGGATGCGGGGGGTGCCCCCATCAACGTGCCCCAGGGTGCCCAGGTGCAGGTGGGCTCGGACGGCACCATCACCGCCAAGGTGGGCACCGAACAGCCCAACGTGGTGGGCCGCTTGAAAATGGTGAGCCCTTCGCCCGAGGCCCGCATCAAGCGGGGCGACGACGGCTACTTTCGCAGTCTGACGGGTGAGCCGCTGAACGCCGACCCCAACGCCCGTTTGCAAGACGCAGCGCTGGAGGGGTCCAACGTCAACCCCATTGAGGCCATGGTGGGCATGATCCAGGTCGCCCGCCAATTCGAGCAGCAGATGAAGCTGTTGCAAACCGCTGAAAAGAACGACCAGACCGCCAGCCAACTGCTGAGCGTGGGCTGATGATCGGGCGTACCCGCCACGTCAGTTGAACCAGGAGAACACACCATGATCAATTCACTTTGGGTTGCCAAAACCGGCATGCAGGCCCAGCAAACCCAGCTGGACGTGATTTCCCACAACCTGGCCAACGTGTCCACCAACGGTTTCAAGCGCGGGCAGGCGGTGTTTGAAGACCTGATTTACCAAAACCTGCGCCAGGTGGGTGCCAACAGCTCCGAACAGTCACAGCTGCCCACGGGTTTGCAGCTGGGCCTGGGTGTGCGCACCGTGGCCACCAGCCGCAACTTCAGCCAGGGCAACCTGCAGCAAAGCAGCAACAACCTGGACGTGGCCATCAACGGCGCGGGCTTTTTCCAGGTGCAGATGCCCGATGGCACCACCGGCTACACCCGCGACGGGGCCTTCCAGGTCAATGCCCAAGGGCAGTTGGTGACGTCGGGGGGCTACCTGATTTCCGGCGGCATCACCATCCCGGCCGATGCACGCAGCGTCACCATTTCCAACACCGGACAGGTGAGTGTGGTGCAGGGCACCAACGCCGCCCCCACGGTGGTGGGCAACTTGGAGCTGGCCACCTTCATCAACCCGGCCGGTCTGGAGCCACGCGGCCAGAACATGTACACCGAAACGGCCGCCTCCGGCAACCCCACCACGGGCGCACCGGGCTCCAACGGCCTGGGCCCGGTGCTCCAGGGCTACGTGGAAACCTCCAACGTGAACGTGGTGCAGGAGCTGGTGACCATGATCCAGACCCAGCGGGCCTACGAAATGAATTCCAAGGCCATTCAGACCTCCGACCAGATGCTGGCCAAGTTGGGTCAATTGTGATTTTTAAACGTTTTTGGCACCCAGCGCTTAAGGGTATTGATATGTTTGCTATGCCTAAATTCATGGCCTTTCGCCGACTCAGCGGCGGCGTGGCCGCCCTGTGCCTGCTGGCCCTGAGCGGTTGCGCCTCGCTGCACCAGACCCCTGAGGTCGACCTGGTGGAGTCGCCGCCCATAGACTGGCGCAAGCAGGCCCAACAGGCCGCCGCCATGCAGCGCCCGGCGTCGGGCGGTCTGTTTCAGGCAGCCAGTTACCGGCCTGGATTCGAAGACCCGCGTGCCCGCCTGGTGGGCGACAGCCTGACCATACAGATTGTGGAGTCGGTGTCGGCGTCACAGAAGTCCACCTCCAATGTCAGCAAGACGGGCAAGGTGGATGCCTCCATCACCTCGCTGCCTTTGCTGGGCGCGGGCAGTTCTTTGCTGGGCAAGCTGGGCACAGGCGCTGAAAGCGCCAATGAGTTTGCGGGCACGGGCGACACCGCCAACAACCAGACCTTCACCGGCACCATCACCACCACCGTGATGGAGGTGCTCCCCAACGGCCACCTGCTGGTGGTCGGGGAAAAGCAGATTGGCGTGAACCAGAACGTGGACGTGTTGCGCTTTTCCGGCACCGTGGACCCGCGCCACGTGCGGCCCGGCAACGTGGTGGCCTCCACCCAGGTGGCCAACGCACGCATCTTGTCGCGTGGTCGCGGACAGCAGGCCGATGCGCAGCAAATTGGCTGGTTATCACGGGTCTTTTTGAGCATTCTGCCGTTTTAGTTTTCGGCAAACTTGTCGAACAGCGTAAGGCACCCGGTGCTGCACGCTGTGCCAGACAAGGAGTGCCGACATGTTTCCAGCCACCACCCCCCAGCCAGCAGGCGCCGCGCGCGCCGCGCTGGCTTTGTCACGTCTGCGCGTGGCCCAGTGGGTGCTGGGCCTGGTGTTCGGTTTGGTGGCTTTGCCCTGGGCCCAGGCGCAGTCCATGCGCATCAAGGAAGTGGCCGCCGTGCAAGGTGTGCGCACCAACCAGTTGACCGGCTACGGCTTGGTGGTGGGCCTGGATGGCACGGGCGACCAGACCAACCAGATGCAATACACCTCGCAGGCCATGAACAACTACCTGCAGCAAATGGGCATCACCCTGCCAGCCGGCATCAGCCCACAGTTCAAGAACGTGGCCGCCGTGCTGGTCACCGCCCAGTTGCCCGCGTTTGCACAGCCAGGTCAGCCGGTTGATGTGACGGTGGCGTCCATCGGCAACGCCAAATCGTTGCGGGGTGGCACGCTCATCACCACACCGCTCAAGGGTGTGGACGGTGAAATTTACGCGCTGGCCCAAGGCAGCCTCATTGTGGGTGGTGCGGGTGCCTCCGGCGGGGGCAGCAAGGTCCAGGTCAACCACCTGAGTGCGGGCCGCATTCCGGGTGGGGGGCAGGTAGAGCGTGCCGTGCCCACCGGTTTTCTGGGTGGTGACAGCATCACCCTGGGCCTGAACAGTGCCGACTTTGCCACCGCCAGTCGGGTGGCGCAAACCATCAACCAGGCCATGGGTGCTGGCACGGCCCAGGCGCTCGACGGCCGCATGGTGCAGGTGCGGGCACCGGCCGACTCGAATGCCCGCGTGTCTTTTCTGGCCCAGTTGGAGGAGTTGCGCATGGAAGCCACGGTGCCCATGGCGCGTGTCATTGTGAATGCGCGCACCGGCTCCATCGTGCTCAACCAGGCCGTCACCCTCAGCCCGGTGGCGGTGGCCCACGGCAGTTTGTCGGTCAGCATCAGCTCCACCCCCGTCATCAGTCAGCCCAATGCGCTGTCCACCGGGGGGCAGACCGTGGTGACCGAAAAGGTGGACATCAAAATCCAGCAGGAGCCCGGTGCCCTCATCCAGATGCAGCAGGGCGCCCAGTTGGCCGATGTGGTCAAGGCGTTGAATGCCTTGGGTGCCACACCGCAGGACCTGCTGGCCATTCTGCAGGCCATCAAGGCCGCCGGGGCCCTCAACGCCGAGCTGGAGGTGATCTGACATGAACGCCACCTCTGCCACATCGAGCGTGTTGGGCATGGGCAATGCCCTGTCCCCTTCGCAGGCCTTGGCGGGCGACGTCAATTCGCTCAATGGCCTCAAGTTCAAAGCGGGTCAGGACGGCAAGGCGGCCCTGAAGGAGGCAGCCAAACAGTTCGAGTCGCTGTTCATGCGCGAACTCATCAAAAGCATGCGCGAGGCCACCGCCAAGTCCGGTCTCATGGAGCCCGATCCCGGCGAAGGTTTGGCCACTGATTTGCTGGACCAGCAACTGGCCGTGCAGATGACGGGCATGCCCGGTGGCCTGAGCGAGGCCATTGAGCGCCAGCTGGCCAGGCAGATGGACCCCGCCGCCGTGCCCGCCGCACCGGCCCAGGGCAATGCGGTGGTGGGGGGGCGGGCCGCCACCGCTTACGGTCAAGTGGCGCGCAGCGCGCCAGCGCCAGCCGCCGGGGGTCAACCAGTCACTACGCCCACCGCCAGCCAGACCGCGTTTGTGGACAAATTGGGTGCTGCGGCCACCAAGGTGGCCCAGGAGGCTGGCATTCCCGCCAGCTTCATGCTGGGTCAGGCGGGCCATGAAACGGGCTGGGGCCGCAGCGAAATCAAAAACGCCGATGGCAGCAATTCCTTCAACCTGTTTGGCATCAAGGCCACGGGCGGCTGGACTGGCAAGGTGGCCGAAATCACCACCACCGAATACGTGGATGGCGAAGCCCGCAAGGTCACAGCCAAGTTCCGTGCCTACGGCTCGTATGAGGAGTCGTTTCGGGACTACGCCCGCCTCATCGGCAACAGCCCCCGCTACCAGGCGGCCATGCAAAACCTGCATTCGGCCCAGGCCTTCGCCACCCAGTTGCAAAAGGCCGGGTACGCCACCGACCCCCAATACGCCAACAAGCTCAGCCGTGCCATCAACACCACGCTGAACCTGCAGCGCGCCAACCAGGCCTGATGCCCGGAGCACCCCATGAGCCTCAACATCGCTGGCCGCGCGCTCACCACCAACCTGTCGGTGTTGCAGACCATTGGCCACAACATCGCGAACGCCAACACCGTGGGGTACTCACGGCAGACCACCCAGTTGCAACAGGTGCCCGGCCAGCAGCTGGGCAACGGCTACTTTGGCAAAGGGGTTGAAATTGCGTCTGTTCAACGCTCTTACGACGCCTTTTTGACCCGCCAGGCCAATGCCACCCAGACCACAGCGTCGGCCGATGCGGTGCGCTTGCAAAAGATGCAGCAGGTGGAAGGTTTGTTTCCGCTGGGTGAGGGCAGCCTGGGCACCATGCTCAACAGCGCGCTCAATGCATGGGTGGACGTTCAGTCATCGCCGGCCGATGCCACTGCCAGAGGTGTGGTCATTTCCCGCTCTGATGAATTGGCCGCGCGCATCCGCGACACGGCCAGTCGCCTGGATGAAATTGGCACCACTGCCAAGATGCAGTCCACCCAGGTGGTCAAGGACATCAACCAGTTGGCGCAACAGATTGCGGCCATGAATGACCGAATCGCGCGCTCGCAGTCGGGTCCCGTGCCCAATGATTTGTTGGACCAACGGGACAAACTGCTGGCGGACCTGGGCAAAAAGATCCAGATATCCACCATCGGAGCCGACGATGGCACGCTGACCGTGTTCGCCGCCGGCAGCCTGCCCTTGGTGCTGGGCAACAAGGCCGCCTCGCTCAGCGCAGACCGAGATACCTTGGATGGGGACAACAAGCAGGTCATCAGCTTTGTGCAGGGAAACTCCAAATTCGCCATACAGGACGAGTTCCTGGCGGGTGGCGAACTCAAGGGCTTGCAGGACTTCATCAACAAAGACCTGGCGCAAACCAAAACGTCGCTGGGCCGCATGGCATTGGCGCTGGCCACGGAGGTGAACCTGCAACACCAGAGTGGCCTGGCGCTCGACGGCAGCCCCGGGGGCGCCTTTTTCAACACGGGGCCACTGCTGGGCAAAGGGGCGGCCACCAACACCGGCACGGCCGCTGGCCTGGGCATGACGGTGGCCAACGGCGCCGCGCTGGCGGCGTCCGAGTACGTGGTGACCTACGCCACGGGAACGGACGTGACCATACAGCGCGCATCCGACGGCAAGTTTTTCAACCCGGCCATCTACAACCCCACCGGCGCTCCCCCGAACGATGGTTTTCAGGCTGCATCGATCAACGTGGCCCTGGGGGTGTCGTCGGTGGAGTTCGACGGCCTCACGCTGAATGGCGCAGTGGGCACCGCTGCGGGTGACCAGTTCTTGCTCAGGCCAGCCGCCGACGCGGCCGCCAAACTCAGTGTGGCCCTACAGTCACCTGCTGAGTTGGCCGTGGCCAGTCGCGTGTCGGTGGCGGTGGCCTCCACCAACCAGGGGGCTGCAGCGATTGAGGCCACCTCGGTCACCCTGCTGCAAGGCAGTTTGCCCGCCACGCCGTTGCCCGGATTGACCCTGACCTTCAACGCCGGGACCAGCCAGTTTGCCCTGTCACCGACGCCCACGCTGCCCGCCACCATCACGCCCGCACTGGTGGCGAACTACACACCCGGCAGTCCCATGAGCATCACCTACGACGATGGCACTGGCCCGCCCAGCAACCAGTGGAGCTACCAGCTCACCTTGCGCGGCCAGCCGTCGACGGGTGACAGTTTTGCGCTGTCGCAGACCACGGCCAATGCTGTGCGCTACAACGCGGGCAATGCCCAGGCGGTGTTGGCCTTGCGCGACAAGCAGGTGTTCGACGGCAACACCACGCTGGCCGACGGCTATGTGCCTGTGTTTTCCAGCGTGGCCACCAAGTTGGGTGAGGTCAAATTTTCGGCTGAGTTTTCACAGACGCAGGCTGCATCGGCCGAAACCCAGCGCGCCAATCAGGCGGGTGTGAACCTGGATGAGGAGGCGGCCAAGCTCATCCAGTACCAGCAGGCGTACCAAGCATCGGCCAAATACATGGGCACGGTGCAAAGCCTGTTTGACACCCTGATGTCGGCCTTTCGCTGAGCGGCGCTGACGCACTGAACTGGCCCGGGAGATATCCATGAGCATTTACCGCATTTCCACCGCCAACACCTACGACCGGGCGCTGCTCAACATCCAGCAGCGCCAGTCACAATTGGGGGTGTCACAGGAACAACTCAGCTCGGGCAAGCGTGTGCTCAAGGCCAGCGACGATGCCGTGGCCGCGACCTTGTCCGAGCGAACCCAGAACCGCCTGGCCCGCACTGCGGCGGACCAACGCGGTCTGGAGGCCTCTCGTCGTTCTTTGCAGCAGGGTGAAAGCGCCTTGGCCACGGTGACCGATCTGTATGCGCAAGCCAAAGAGCTGCTGGTTCAAGCGGGTAGTGCTGCGATGAATGCCAGCGACAAGCAAACCATTGCCAACCAGCTCAAGGGCATTCGGGAGCAGTTGGCGGGCTTGGCCAACCAGAAAGACTCGGCTGGCAACCCGCTGTTTGCCGGGTTGGGGCCACTGAGCGCCAACGGCCAGCCGTTTGCCGAGCAACTGGCAGACCCATCGGTCAACCAGACCACGTATGGCCCGGACGGTCGCTCCGTGACTTGGGATGCGCTTCGTGGTCAGGCAGCTGCCACGGAAACCTCGCTGCCCATGGGGCTGGACGGGTACCGGGTCTTCAAGGGCGTGGTGGCCAACAGCGTGGGGGCGAATGTGGCCAGCAACTCGGGGTCATTTGGGGCGTTCGCCGTGAATGTCACCACCCCCAACCCCGATGTCTTTGACCTGAGTACCGATGCCCTGGGCCAATCCCAAGGCAGCTACACCATTGCGTACACCGCAGGTGCACCAGGTGCTTGGCAGGTCACCCAGAACAACCGGACCAACACCCCTTTGCCGGGTGCTGCACCGGCGCCCTATGCCGTGGTGCCCACGGTGGTGGGGGACACTGTTGAGCTGAACTTCGATGGCCTGAGCGTCAAACTCAAGTCTGATGCCGTGGCGGACTTCACCACCAATGCCAGTTTCACCGTGCGCCCCGCCGTGGACCGAGACATCTGGGAAACACTGGACAGGGCCATTGGTGCGCTGGAGCAAGGTGAATCTGGCTACGACCTCACGCAAGAGCTGAATTCGGTGCATGCGCAACTGGCCGTGCGCCAGGACCAGTTGCTGGCCGCTCGTGGCAAGCTCGGTGACTGGCTCAACCGGGCCGACAGCATGCAAAACCTGTTTGCTGAGCGGTCCGTGGCCTACGAGAAAGAGAACTCCGAGCTGGTCGATGTGGACATGGTCAAGGCCATCTCCGATTTCCAGAAAAACCAGACCGCCTACCAGGCGGCGCTGCAGTCCTACTCGCAGGTGCAGAAGATGTCGATGTTCGATTATTTGAGGTAATGTTGGCACATGATGCCCTCTGACCTCGACGACATTGCGTTTGCGTTTGAACCCGTCTGGGACCGTTCCCGCCGCATTTGCGCGTCGCGGCTGACCATCCATGCCGTGCACGACAAGCCGGTGGACTTGGTGCGTTTGCTGGGGGTGCTGACCGAGGACTTTCCGGCCGATGCGCCCCCGCTGCTGCTGACCACCACCTCGCCCCCCTTGCTGGTGGCCTTGCTCAAGCAGGCGCCGGTGCGCAACACCTGGTTGGAGGTGCCTGAGTTCATCTGGGCCAAACCCGAGGCGTTGGAGCTGCTGCTCAAGGCCAGGCGATTCGGCCACCAACTGCTGTGGCACGGGCCGTTGGTCCGCTTCGAGCCATACGCCAAGAAATTCCAAGGCCTGCGGGGGGTGCTGGAAGTGTCCACCGACGACGCTTTGCTGGCGTTGCAGGTGGCCGCCCAGGGCGGAGAGTTCACGGCTGCGGCTGCTTCCAGTCAGATCGAAAGTCCCATTCTGGCTGGCCACCTGTACCAAGGGGTGTCCAGCCGGGCGCTGGCCGACCATTGCCTGGACAAGCGGCAGGCCTGGGGCGTGGTGGGCTGGCCGGAAGATGAGCTGCTCAGCGCCAAAGCCCACCAGGCCGTGCCCATGGACCAGCGCGTGGCGCTGCAGGTCATGCAGGCCATGGAGGCCGAAGTACCCATTCAAACCGTGGAGGCTTTGCTGGTGCAGGACCCGGTCATGGTGTACCGGCTGTTGCGCCTGGTCAATTCGGCGGCCTTTGGCCTGACGCACGAGGTGGAGTCTGTCCGGCATGCGCTGATGATGCTGGGTTACAACCAGCTGCGCACCTGGCTGATGGGGGTGTACAAAACCGCCAGCACCGACCGATCCCTGCACCCCCTGCGCCACGCCATGCTCATGCGCACCCGCCTCATGCGCCTGCTGCTGGGCCCCAACTCGGACGAGGAACTCAAGGGCGAGGTGCAGCTGGCGGGTGTGTTCTCGCAGTTGGACAGGCTGCTCAAAGAGCCACTGCCCGAATTGCTCAACCAGCTGCCACTGTCGTCGCGTGTGTTCAACAGCCTGGTGCGCCACGACGGCCCCTATGTGGCTTACCTGGACACGGCGCGTGTCATGAGCAACCCGCTGGAGGTGGACAACATGCCCGCCATTTGCGAGCGGGGCGGCTTCAGCCTCGATGAGGCCAACCGCGCCGTCATCGAACTGCTGGGCACCGCGCGCGAGCCCGTGGGCCAGACCTTCACGCCCCAGCGCGGTCTTTGACCCCGGTGTTTGCGGCATGATGCCGCCCATGCACACCTCAGCCCTTGTACTGTTCTCGGGTGGACAAGACTCCACCACCTGCCTGGCCCATGCCCTGTCCCGCTTTGAGCGGGTGGAAACCATTGGTTTTGACTACGGTCAGCGCCACCATGTGGAAATGGTGGCCCGCCTGAGTGTGTTGGAGCGGTTGCGCCAACAGTTTCCCGGGTGGGCGCACCACTTGGGTCAGGACCATGTGCTGGACCTGGCCGTGCTGGGCCAGGTGAGCGAAACCTCGCTGACCCGCGACATGGTGTTCCAAATGGAAAGCACAGGCTTGCCCAACACCTTCGTGCCAGGGCGCAACCTGTTGTTCCTGACGCTGGCGGCGGCACTGGCCTACCGGCGCGACCTGACAGTCATCGTCACCGGCGTGTGCGAAACCGACTTTTCCGGCTACCCCGATTGCCGCGATGACACCATGAAAGCCATGCAACTGGCGCTGTCGCTGGGCATGGACAAGCGCTTCCTGATCGACACCCCGCTGATGTGGATCGACAAGGCCGACACCTGGCGCATGGCCCACGCCCTGGGCCAGCTGGCCGACCCGCTGGAGGGTGGCCAGCAACTGGTGGACCTGATCGTGGAGCACACCCACACCTGCTACCAGGGTGACCGCACCCACCGACACGCCTGGGGCTACGGGTGTGGCACCTGTCCGGCCTGTGAACTGCGGGCCAAGGGTTTTGCGGGCTACATGGGCCAGCCCGGGGTTTGATCAGCCCGGCGCAGGCGGTGTGGCCATGGACGGGGCCGCCGCCTGTGGCTGAACCCGCCATTGGCTCAGGTGGTACTGGGCCACTTGCGGCCGGTGCGCAATGGACACCATGGCACCGTTGTTGGCCGACACCACCGCTTGCAGTTGGGCATAGATGTGGGCTTCGGCCTCGGCGTCCAGTGCGCTGGTGCCTTCGTCCACAAACAACCAACGGGGCTGTTTGAGCAGCACGCGGGCGGCGGCCAGCCGCTGCTGCTCCCCGCCCGACAGGGTTTGCCCCCAAGCGGCTTCCACGTCCAGTTGCTCGGCCCACTGCGGCAGCAGCGCGTGGCGCAGCGCCTGGTTCAGCTGGGCATCGGTGTAGCGGCTGGCGGGTTCGGGGTAGGCCAGGGCATCGCGCAAGGGGCCGTTCGGAAAATACGGCCGCTGGGGCAAAAACTGGGTGTGTGGGGCGTGGTCAGGGGGGCGTTGTATGTGGCCCTCCACCCAAGGCCAGATGCCCGCCAAGGCGCGGAACAGGGTAGATTTCCCGCTGCCTGACGGGCCCTGCACCAGCACCGCATCGCCAGGGGCGAGGCCGAGCTCACTGGGCACCCCCAACGCCTGGCCCCCGGGCAAACGCAAGACCAGCCCCTGGGTCTGCCACCCGTCGGCAGCGGGTGCGGCATCGGTTTTTTCAATATCAGTAGCTGAATAGTCAATGCTGGAAAGCGCTGGGGCACTAAAACTGTCTTCAAAACTTGTCAGCCGGTCGGTGGTGGCCCGCCACGCGGCGAGCGAGGCGTAGTTGTCGATGAACCAGGCCAACGAGTCTTGCACCCGCCCGAAGGCCGAGGCGATCTGCATCAGCTCACCCAACTGGATGGCACCGCTGAAAAACCGGGGCGCCGCCACCACGAAGGGAAAGACCACCGCCGCTTGCCCGAAACCCACCGTGAACCAGGTCAGGCGCTTCTGGGCGCGGATCAGCGTCAGGTAGTTGGCCAGCACATCGGCAAAGCGTTGGCCCAGGTGCTGGCGCTCCACCGCTTCACCCCGGTCCAGGGCAATGGACTCGCTGTACTCCCGCACCCGCACCAAGTGGTGGCGGAAGTTGGCTTCGCGCCGTTGCTGCTCGAAGTTCAGGCCCATCAGGGGGCGGCCAATGAAATGGGTGATGACGCTGCCCGCCAGGCAGTACACCAGTGCCATCCAGACCATGAAGCCGGGGATTTCCCAGTGTTGACCCCCCACCTCCACGCCAAACGCGCCCGAGAGTCCCCACAAAATGCCCACAAAGCTCACCAGCGTGACCACGGCATTCAGCAGGCCCATGCTCAGACCCACGGAATAGCTGGTGAACAGGTTCAGGTCTTCTGCCATGCGCTGGTCGGGGTTGTCCGGCGTGGCGGTTGGGTTGGTGTTGGCAAACCGCATCAGCTCCATGCGGTAGAAGGCCTGCGCCTGCAGCCACCGGTCCATGAAGTGGGCGGTCATCCAGGCACGCCAGCGCATTTCCAGCAACTGGGTCAGGTAGAACTTGTACACCGCGATCACGATGTAGCCCCCAGCCAGCCACGCAAACCGCCCCAGTTGCTGCCAGAACACGGCTTGGTCCTTGTTCTGTAAGGCGTCGTAGAACAGGCGGTTCCAGTCGTTGATGAGCACCAGCATGTACACCGCGCCCAGGTTCAGCGCGACGATGGCCGCCAGCAGCCCGCGCGCTTGCCAACGCTGGTCAGAGCTGAAATACGGCCGCGCCAGCGACCAGACACGGCGCAGCATGGTGGTGGTGAGCTGGGTCTTGTGTTGCCAGGTGGCCCAAAAAGACGGGGGATGGGGGTGTGCAGGGTTCATGTGCTGTGCATGGTAGTGGGCCAGTGGACCAAACTGCGGGCGAAAAGGGCATTTGTCCGAGGCATTGCAGGGGTCTGATCGGCCTACACTGAAACGAGTTTCAACATTTTTGGGTGCTGCATCATGCGAAAAATCGGGTGGGGAGTGGGTCTGTTCATGGTGGCCATGGGTATCGTGGGCTGTGGGGGCGGTGCCCAGGAAAACCAAGCCAGCCCAGCGCCGACCACCCCCGCGCCCGCCCCGGTGGTGATGCAGAGCCTGAGCGTGTCGCCCACCTCGGTCACGCTGGTGGTCGGGGCGAAACAAACGTTTTCCGTCACCGCGCGTTACTCAGACGGCAGCAGCCGGGCAATGGCCACGGGCATTGGCTGGACCGCGGGCGGCACAGTGGCTGCGGTGGACGCCACCACCGGTGAGCTGACGGCCAAGGCAGCGGGCAACGACACCGTCACCGCCACCGTGGGCACGCTCACCGGCACGGCACGCGTGGTCGTGGCCACGCCCTACCAGGCCGTGGCGGGAGGGGGCAGCCACACCGTGGGCATCAAATCCGATGGCAGCCTGTATGGCTGGGGGCAGAACCGCTCAGGCCAAGTGGGGGACGGAACCCTGCAAGATCGCCTGACGCCCACTGGGGTGGGTTCCCAGAAAACCTGGACACGGGTGGCCGCCGGGGAGTTTCACACCGTGGCACTGCGCGCGGATGGCACGCTGTGGGCCTGGGGCCTCAACCAGAACGGGCAACTCGGCATGGGCAACTTTGCCAGTCTGAGCGAGCCCACCGCTGTGGGCAAGGACAAAGACTGGACCGATGTGGCCGTGGGCAGTTACCACACCCTGGCGGTCAAAAAAGACGGCACGCTGTGGGCCTGGGGCCGCAACTTCAACGGGCAACTGGGCCTTGGCTCCACGGTGGACCAGTCCTCGCCGACGCAGGTGGGCGCACTGACGACGTGGGCGGCGGTGGCCGCCGGCGCAGAACATTCGGTGGCCCGCCGCAGCGATGGCAGCCTGTACGCCTGGGGCAACAACTTCAGCGGCCAACTGGGCAGTGGCCTCAGCACGGACAGCAACGTCCCGGTGGCGGTGGTGGGCAGCAATTGGACATCGCTGGCCGCTGGCGGCAGCCACACCCTGGCGGTGCGGGCCGACGGCGCTTTGTTCGCTTGGGGCAGTAACCTGCAAGGCCAGTTGGGGTCTGGCAGCACCGGTACCGGGTCCAACACGCCCGTGCGGGTGGGCAGCGACGGCGACTGGCTGCTGGCGGGAGCGGGCAATGGTCACAGCGCAGCCATCCGCATCAACGGCAGTTTGTGGGCCTGGGGCGCCAACGGCGATGGCCAGCTGGGCGACGGCAGCCTGACGCCCAAGGCACTGCCCACGCAGGTGGGCAGCGCGCGTCACTGGGTCAAGCTGGCGGCGGGGCCGTTCACCACTTTTGCCATCGGGACCGATGGCTTGCTGTGGGGTTGGGGGCGCAATGCCGAAGGCCAGATGGGCAACGGTAACCAGGCCCAGGTGTTGAGTCCGGCCCCCATTCCCTGAGGGGTGGCCGGCGCAGCCCCCGGCGTCAGTTGCCGGGGTTGGAGACACCGCTGGCCACATGCCCGGCGGGCACATGGCGCGCCGCTGACTCGATGTGACCGGTCTGGTCGTCAAAAAAGAAGTCGGGCTCAAACTCGCGCAGGAATTCACCCTTGTCCAGTCCGCCCAGAAACATGGCCTCGTCCACGTCGATGGCCCAATCCATCAGGGTGCGGATGGCGCGCTCGTGCGCAGGCGCGCTGCGCGCCGTGACCAGCGCGGTGCGGATGCGCATGGTGGCGGAGGACGCTTGCTGCAACCTGTGCAGCGCCACCAGCAGGGGCTTGAAGGGGCCATCGGGCAGGGGCACGGCGGCACGGTCCTGCTCGTGCTGCTGAAACGCGTTTAACCCCTGGCGCTGGAACACCTGCTCGGCCTCGTCGCTGAACAGCACGGCATCCCCGTCGAACGCAATGCGCACTTCGTGGGGATGGGCGTCGCTGGCATGGACCGATTGGGGGTAGGCCTGCGCTGCCGGCACCCCGGCCGCCAAGGCGGCGCGCACGTCACTCAGGTGGGTGCTCAAAAACAGGTTGGCCCGCAGCGGACGCAGGTAGCGCCAAGGTGCTTCGCCGCGTGTGAATGAGCCGCGAACGATGTTCAACCCATAGTGACGGGCCGAGCGGAACACGCGCATGCCGCTGACCGGGTCGTTGCGGGACAAAATGACCACCTCCACACGCTGCTGCTCATGGGTGTTGAACGCCAGCAGCTTCTTGACCAGGGAAAACGCCACACCCGGTGGCGCAGGCATGTCCAGCCGTTGCAGTTGCAAGGCCATGTAGGCGCGGTCGTTCTCCTGTTCGAAGAGGCGGTTTTCTTCTTCGAAGTCGAAAAGAGCACGCGAAGAGATGGCAACCACCAGTTTTCCGTCGAGGGAGGCGGCCATGGGTCAGCTTTCGGTGGTGGGTGGGTGGGCGGCGTGCTCGGCATCCATGCGCCGCACCGTGGGGGACAGGCTGCGCGGCATCAGCCGGTTGACGGCGGGCAGCACCACGGTGCCGGGTGCAATGTGGCGTGACACCACACAGTTGGCCCCCACCACCACGTCATCACCCAGCACAATGCCCCCCTGAATGCGCGCACCAGGGTAGAGCACCACGTTCTTGCCCAGCTTGGGAGTGCCGGGCACCGAGCCCATGCCCAGGGTCACCTCGTGGTGAATGAGGCAGTTGGGCCCAATGTCCACCCCGGGGCCAAAGTAAACGTTGTTGGGGTGGATCAGGCACAACCCAGGGCCCAGCTTGCTGCCACCCTTGCCTGCCCACAGCTCCACATTGAACGCCCAGTAGGACAGGTGCAGCGCACGGTACAGCAGCCACAGCGGCACGCGCAACCCCCGGGGCAAACGGTGCACCCACTCCCCCAGGCGGTGGATGGCGACAATCCAGAACCCGGGGTGACTGACCCAGCCGCCCAATGCGGCATAGGCCTGTCGGTCGGCCTTGAGGTCAGCGAAGAAGGTCCTCATGGTGGACTGGCTTTGGCCAGCACCGTGACCAAAGCGCGGGCGGCATGCAATTGGCCCTGGGTGTTCAGGTGCTCACCATCGCTGCTGTAGTCGGGGAACAGCGCTGGCACCTGCTGGCCCTGCCACTCCACCGTGTGGGCGCTGCCGTCCGGGCGGGTCTGCTCCACGCGGGCCAAGTCATACAAAAACCCAGTTTGGCCGTAACTTTGCCGCACCAGCTGGTTGTACTCCTCGCGCTTCAGGTTGTCCAAAATGCCATGGGGTGCCTTGCCCAGCAGGCGCTTGAGGCTGGCCTTCCAGCCCGTTTGCACGGTGGTCAGGGGCACGGTGAAATGCACCAGGCGCAAACCGGGTTGCTGGGCCTGAACGGTGGCCATCGACGCCTGGTATCGGGCAAACAGCTGCTTCACGTCGGTGCCGGCATGCACGTCCACGTAGCAAAATTTGAGCGCTGCCACTTGCAGCCCAGGTGCTTTGGTGGCCAGTGCACGTTCGAACGATTGCAGTTTTTTCAACGGCAGGGTGTTTTCGTCCACCAGGGCGTGGGCAATACCCGCTTGTTTCATGTCAGCAGCCGAGGTGACCTTGACCACTGGCAGCGTGACCTGGGCATCTTGGGACAGTTGCTGTATGCCCGCCAACAGGTTGTCACCCACCGACTGGTGGCCAAAAAACACGCGCTGGCCCGCCAACTGGTTCAGCGCGAGCTTCAGCGGCGCGGGTTCTGCTTGGGCAGTGGCCGCGCTGGCGGCACCGGCCAGTCCCACGGCCAGGAGAACTTGGCGCAGCCAAGCAGCCGGTGCAAGCCGCGGGATGTGTGGGGGATAGGGGTGGGTGACCGTCATGGTGCCGCGCTGATCGCGCCCTGTTTGCGCGCCACATAGCTGGCGATGTGGTCCAAAGAGTCCAGGTTGTCGGGCAGCATCTCCTCGTCCTTGACCTTGAAACCGTAGGTGGACTCCAGAAAGGCAATGAGGTCGAACACACCGGTGGAGTCCATGATGCCACTGTCCAGCAGCGACTGGGCATCGCCCAGACTGTCCGGGTCGGGGACGTAAAAGTTGCTGACGATGAATTCGCGAATGTGTTTTTTGATCATGTTTCTCCCTGGGTGTGAACGGGGGTGGCGGGCAAGTCCAGCTTTTTGATTTTGCCGGTTTCGGTTTTGGGCAGCTCGGTGACCAGCACAATGTATTTGGGCACCATGAAACTTTCAAGCCTGCGTTGACATTCCATTTGGAGTTGCCGTTCGCTCCATTGGGCGCCGTCGTCCAGCACCACAAAGGCTTTGATGGCTTGGCCGAGGATGTCGTCGGGCACCCCGATCACGGCGGCCTCGCGCACACCGGTCAGGTTCATGAGGGCGTTTTCCACCTCTTTGGGGGCCACTTTCTCTCCCCGCGATTTGATGATGTCGTCCATGCGGCTGATGAAATACAGGTAGCCGTCTTGGTCCATGTGACAGCGGTCGCCGGTGTAAAACACCACTTCACCAGGCAGGCGGCCGTGGGGGCGCAGGCGTTGCGCGGTTTCCTCGGGTTTGTTCCAGTAGCCCTTCATCACCGTGCCACCACGGATGACCAGCTCACCCGTGCCCCCCGGCCCCAGGCGCTGGTTGTGCTCGTCCACCAGCCACATTTCGGTGTTGGGAATGGCAAGGCCTACGCTGTCGGGTTTTCGATCCAGGTCTTCCGGGGGCAGGCAGGTGCAGCGCTTGCATTCGGTCAGGCCGTACATCGAGAAAATGCGTGCCCGTGGGAACAGCTCGCTCAAACGCGCAATGTGTTTCTGCGGCAGGTTGGCAGCGGTGTTGGTGATGAACCGGACGCTGTGGTGCAACGCCGGGTCCAGCGAGGTCATCTGGGTCACCAGGGCAAAGATGGTGGGCACGCCGGGTAAACCGGTCACCCCTTCCTGGGCCACCAGCTGCAAGGTGCGGGCCGGGAAGGCGAATGAGCGCTCCAGCACCAGGCGTGCACCGGCCCGAAACGCCATGATCATCTGGTACAGGCCGTAGTTGAAGGCCAGCGGCAGCACACTCAGGATGACATCGCTCTGGCGCAAATCCAGCAAGTGGGTGATGGACTCGCACGCGGTGAGCATGTTGCGGTGCGTCAGCATCACGCCCTTGGGCTGGCCGGTGGAGCCCGAGGTGTAGATCAGGGTGGCCAGGTCCTGGTCGATGTTGGTGCGTGGCGGCGCAGGCGCGTTGCTGTCCACCAGCTGGGCGACATCCCAGGCGCGGCCCCCCGGCAGGGCAGGCAGGTCCACGTCTTCCACGGGGCCGCTGACCCAGGTGGTGCGTACCGAGCTGGCTTGGGCGAGGCAAGGCACAAACACCGCCTTCAAGGGCTGGTGGGTGATGAATGTGGTGGGGGTGGCATCGGCCAGCAGGTAGGCCAGTTTGTCCTGTCGCGTGAGCGGGTTGACCACGCAGGCCACCGCGTTGGCCTTCAGGGCCGCCCAGAAGGCCACCACGGTCTCGGGTGTGTTCTCGCCGTAAATCATCACCCTGTCTCCTCGCGCCACGCCAGTGTTCACCAGCTGCCTGGCCAGGGCATTGGCGGCACTGTCCAGTTGGGCATAGGTCAGGCGAGCGGAGCTGCACACCAGAGCCACATGGCCGGGGTGGGCCCGCGCGCTGTGGGCCAGGTAGTCGTGCAACTGCGGCACAGCGCCGTGGATGTCAGTCATGGGGGAGTCTCCGTGAGGCGTGTGCGGTCAACGTCGGTGACCAGCGCCAGGGACGTGCTGCCGGTGGGGCAGGTCTGAATGAACTGCGCGTGCAGCAGCTGGGTGGACAGCACCGCCACCAGGGCCATGTTGTCGGTGTTGGACAATGGCTGCGCGTGGGCGTTGGCTTGGCATTTGCGCAGCAATTGGGTCACCAGCCTGGGGTCGAACACCTGGGCATGGGCCACACTGGTTTCGCTCAGCATTTCGTTTACATAGGCGGGTGCATCGGGTGCCACAAAACACAGCGCATCGGGCGCGCGGTAAGGCTGCTTACGGCGGTGAACGATGTCGCCCGGCACCAGCCCCGCCGCTGCGAGTTTGAGCACATGCTTCTCGTCCAGTCCCTGCAGCTTGTGACGGGCTGGCAGGTGGTTGCCCAGTGCCACCACATCTTTGTCGAGGAAAGGGTACCGCCCCTCCACCGACTGCCCCAGCAGCACGCGGTCCCCCTGCGAGGCCAACAGGTACCCGTGCAGCAGGGTGCGGATTTCCAGGTACTGGTCTTGCGACAGGGTGTCCCACTGTGCAAAAGCGGCGGGCACACTGGTCAGCAGGTGCTGCACCGGGTCGTCCTGGGTGGCCGCAGCCGCACGGAAATCCGGGTGCAGCAGGCGTTGCAGCGCGGCCGTGGTCTGCCAGCGCGGGCCATGGGCAAAACCGGGCTCGCGGTGGTGGGCCAGGTTGCGGCCAAAAAACTGGCGGCTCAGGGCCTTTTGCGCCACGGGTGAACGGGCCAGGTAGGGGTAGAGACGCTCCAGCAGCGCCGGACGCCACAGCGACTGGGGCTGGCTGCCCCAGAAGCGGCGCACCTTGCCTTCGCGGAACAGGTCGTAGCCGGCGAACATTTCGTCCGCCCCCTCTCCGGTGAGCACGGCCTTGATGCCGTGCGCATGCACCAGGCCCGACAGCAGGTACAGCGGCGCCGGGGCGGTGCGCAGCAGGGGGCGCTCGGTGTGAAACACCACGTCCGGGAAGCACCGTGCAATGTCATGGCGCGACACCGTCACCTCGTGGTGCTGGCTGCCCAGGCGGTCCACCATCAGGCGCTGGAAGCCGGACTCGTCGTACTCGGCATCCTCAAACCGCAGGGAAAACGTCTGGAACTGCGCGCCCGCCACTTCCTGACCCAGCGCGGCGATCAGTGAGCTGTCCAGGCCACCCGACAGGTAGCTGCCCACGGGCACATCGGCCCGGGTGACACGCAGGGCCGTGGCCCGGCGCAGGGCGTGCAGCACCTCGTGGGCGGCATCGGCCACGTTGCCGCTGAAGCGGGCCGGATCGGTGGCCCCCAGGTTGTAGGTCAGCGGCTGTACCGTGTGGTCCACCACCCGTCCTTCCCGGAACACCCGCACGGTGCCTGGTGGCAGCTCGTGCACGCCTTGAAACACGGTGCGTGGAGCCACCGTGCACCAGAAAGTGAGTGTTTGCACCATGCCCAGCGGGTCCAGCGCGCGCGGCAGCGTGGGGTCGGCTGCGAACAAGGCTTTGACCTCGCTGGCGAACAGCAGCCGTCCCTGGTGCTCGCACCAGTGCAGCGGGCATATGCCCATGGGGTCGCGGGCCAGCACCAGTTGGCCCAGGTTCTCGTCCCACAGCGCCACGGCCCACTGGCCGTTCAGGCGTTCAAACGCGGACGGACCCCACTGCCGCCACGCGGCCAGGATCACTTCCGTGTCGCTGCTGGTGCGAAACGGGTGGCCCAGGGCCTGCAGGGTCTGGCGCAGTTCGATGTGGTTGTAGATTTCGCCGTTGAACGCCACCCACCGCTGACCGCTGGCATCGGCCATGGGCTGCTGCCCGGTGTGCAGGTCCACCAGCGAGAGGCGGGCATGGGCCAGCCCGGCCCGCTGGCTGCGGTAGAGGCCAAATTCATCGGGGCCGCGGTGGCGCAGGGCAGAGGCCATGCGCAGCAGCGCGTCACGCGCGGGGGGGGCGGCGCCGTCGCGCCACACCACCATGCCACCCAAGCCGCACATGGCAATGGGCCCGTCAAAGGTCGGTCACGGGCCGGGCCAGCAGCGGGGCCATGTGGTGGTATTGCGTGGCCCGCCGTTTGGCGACGATGTCTTTGAACACGCGCTCCACCTGGCCCTCGCTCAGGTCCAACACGGCGGCGGCTTCGGCGGCGGGCACCTGGTGGTTGAAGGCCCACAGGCACAGGTCCATGCGGTCGTGCGGCAGGGCGAAATAAAACTCTTCCTGCGTCTGGGGCAGCGAGAAGGTGTCGGTGGTGGGCGCGCGGCGGCGGATCTCGGCGGGCACACCCAGGTGCTCCGCCAATTGGTACACCTGGGTCTTGTAGAGGTGGGCAATGGGCTTGAAGTCGGCGGCACCGTCGCCTTGTTTGACGAAAAAGCCCTGGTCGTACTCCAGCCGGTTGGGTGTGCCTGCGACGGCGTGGTGAAGCCGGTCAGCGTGGTAGTACTCCATCATTTTGCGCACGCGCTGCTTGAAGTTGGTGGCCGCCACGATCTGCAGGTAGGCACTGCCGCTCAGGCGCACGGTGTCGGTGTGGCCCTGCGGGTTTTGCACGGTCAACCGAGTGACGTTCAGGCGGTCGGTGTCGAGGAGGGAGGGCAGCACCAGCTTGAACTTCCAGCCTGCGCCAAATTCGGGCACCACGGTGCGCACGGCCTGCGCCTGGCGCTCGTAGCAGCCCAGTGCCGTCAGCGCCGGGGCGATGTTTTCCAGCGCGGTGTCGATGCCAAAGGTCTGCGCCAGCAGTTGGCCAAAGGCCAAGGCGTCGTCGCTGGTGTCGGTTTCGGGCATGAAAAGGCCAAACACCTTGTCTTTGCCCAATGCACGGACGCACAGGGCCGTGACCACGGCGCTGTCTATGCCCCCCGATATGCCCACCACCGCACCCCGGCGTTTGAGTCGCCCAAGCACCTGCTCGCGCAGCGCCTGGGCAATGGTGTCAACCTCGGCCGCGCAGTCGAGCTGCAGGCAATCCTTGTTCATCATGGCGCGAATCCTCCTTCATTTTTTGTGTCCCTGTGCGCCGATCATCGCACCAACTGGTTGAGCTGGATGATGGGCAGCAGCACGGCCAGCACGATGAGCATGACCACCGCCCCCATGGCCACGATGAGCAAGGGCTCCAGGATGGTGGCCAGCTGCATGGCGCGGCGTTGTACCTCGTTGCCCAGCTGCTGGGCGGCGCGCTGCAGCATCAGTGGCAATTGGCCGGTTTGCTCTCCCAGACGGGCAAACATGGCCAGCAGGCCTGGAAAACGCTTTTTGCCCGCCAGCGCGGAGGCCAGCGGCGAGCCCTCGCGCACCAGCACCAGCGCATCCAGCGCGTCGGCGCGCATGGCGCGGTTGTGCAAGGTGTCGGCCGCCGTTTGCAGCGCTTTCAGGATGGGCACACCTGCTCCCGCCAGCATGGCCAGCGTGGCGCCGAAGCGGGCGGCGTTGTAACCCCGCGCCAGTTTGCCCACCACGGGCAGGCGCAGCCAGGCGGCGTCCATGCGCAGGCGCAGGGCCTCCTGGCGACGCGCCAGCACCAGGCCTACGGTGCCAGCGCCCAGCGCCAGCAGGCCCAGCCAGCCCCAGTCGCGCACGGCGTCGCTCAGCGCCAGCATGGCCACGGTCAGAAAGGGCAAGGCGCGTTTGCTGCCCGCAAACACCGAGGCCACTTGCGGCACCACATAGGTCACCAGAAACAGCACGATGACCACCGCCACCAAGCTGACGATGGCCGGGTAGAGCGAGGCTCCGATGAGCTTGCCCTTGAGTGTTTCGCGGGCTTCGAGGTCGTCGGCCAGGTTGTCGAGCACGGCGCCCAGCGCACCGCTTTGTTCACCCGCCGCGATGACCGCGGTGAACACGTCCGAGAACTCGCGGGGGTGCTGGCCCAGCGCGCGAGCAAAGCTGCTGCCCCCGTTGACTTCCGCGCGCAGGCTGGCCAGCAGTTGGCGCTGGCGTTCGTCTTCGGCCTCGTCGGTCAGGGCGGCCAGGGCGCGCTCCAGTGGCAGGCCGGAGCTGACCAAACCGGCCAGCTGCCGCGTCCACACCGCCAGTGCCGCAGGCGGGTACACCCGGCTGTGCCACAGCGAGCGCTGCAGGCCACTGCCCTGGTGGTGCGCCAGGGCAGGCTCCACCCGCAGCGGCACCAGCCCACGGCTGCGCAGCAGGCTGCGGGCGGCGCGGGCGGTGTCGGCTTCCAGCAGGCCGGTTTCGGTTTGGCCGTTGGCGCCGAGGGCTTCAAAGGTGTAGGCCGGCATGGGCTCAGTCGCGGGTCACGCGCAGCAGTTCTTCGCGGCTGGTGGTGCCGTTGGCCACCAGGTGCTCACCGTCTTCGCGCATCAGCACCATGCCCTGGGCGCGGGCGGCGGTGGTGATGTCGGCCTCCGGCGCCCGGCGGTGGATGAGGCCGCGCAGCGCATCGTCCACCACCAGCAGTTCAAAAATGCCGGTGCGCCCGGCGTAGCCCGTGTGGCCGCAGTGTTCACAGCCCACACCATGCCAGTGGCCGCTGGCGTCTTGCGTTTTGCAGTGTGGGCACAGCCGCCGCACCAGGCGCTGGGCCAGCACGCCCAGCAGGCTGGAGCTGAGCAAAAAGGGCTCTATGCCCATGTCGGCCAGGCGGGTCACGGCGCTGGCCGCATCATTTGTGTGCAGTGTGGCCAGCACCAGGTGGCCGGTCAGCGAGGCTTGCACGGCAATTTGCGCGGTTTCAAAGTCGCGGATTTCGCCAATCATGATGATGTCGGGGTCCTGGCGCAGGATGGCGCGCAGGGCCTTGGCAAAGGTCAGGTCAATTTTGGCGTTGACCTGCGTCTGGCCCACCCCGGCCAGCTCGTATTCGATGGGGTCTTCCACCGTCATGATGTTGTTGTGGGCTGCGTCCAGCTTTTGCAGCGCCGAGTACAGCGTGGTGGTCTTGCCCGAGCCGGTGGGGCCGGTCACCAGGATGATGCCGTGGGGCTGTGCAATGAGCTTGTTGAAGCGGGTCAGCACATCGCCCTGCATGCCCACGGCCTCCAGGCTGAGCTTGCTCTCCGTTTTGTCCAGCAGGCGCAGCACGGCGCGCTCGCCGTGGGCGCTGGGCAGCGTGCTCACGCGCACGTCAATGGCGCGGGTGCCCAGGCGCAGGCTGATGCGGCCGTCCTGCGGCAGGCGCTTTTCGGAAATGTCCAGCTCCGCCATGATTTTCAGGCGGCTGATGAGGGCCGCGTGCAGTGCTCGGTTGGGTTGCACCACGTCGCGCAGCGTGCCGTCCACCCGAAAGCGCACGGCGGAGTGGCGCTCGTAGGGCTCAATGTGGATGTCGCTGGCGCCATCGCGTGCGGCCTGCGAGAGCAGCGCGTTCAACATGCGGATGATGGGGGCGTCGTCTGCTGCCTCCAGCAGGTCTTCCACGGCGGGCAGCTCTTGCATCATGCGGCTGAGGTCGGCATCGCTTTGCACTTCACTCACCACGGCGGCGGCGCTGCCCCCACCGGTTTGCGACGAGTAGGCCGCGCTGATGCGTTGGGTCAACACCTCGGCAGGGTGGCTCATCAGTTGGCGCGGCGCGTGCTGGCGCATCACCTCGCTCAGCGCCGACAGGCGTGCCATGGCCAGCGTTTCCTCGGCCACGGTGCTGGCCTCGTTGGGGCCGGCCCAATGCAGGCACAGGTGGTCGCCGTCCTGCTCCAGCAGCAGCAGGTTCTCGCGGGCGAAAGCGTAGGGCAGGGGGTATTTCACGGCGGTGGCTTGTGGGTCACATCGCGTTGGCCGGGGGCAGGGTCACGGGTGTGACCGCCGCCGCCGGTGTGGTTGTGGCGGGCTGTGCAGTCGGCTTGGGTGCCTCGGGTCGCATGCCTTGTTCCATGCGCAGCGGCAACACCGGTGCCTCGTTGATGCCCAGCATGCGGCCACCAAAGTCGGTGTTTTGGGGCTGTGCCTGCTGCTGGATGGTGCGCATCATGTCGTAGCGGTCTTGCGCCAGCGCCTCGGTCTGGCGGGCGTCGCGCACCACCACCGGCCGCAAAAACACCATCAGGTTGGTTTTTTTGCGGCCCCGGCTCTGGCTTTTGAACAGGTTGCCGACGATGGGGATGTCGCCCAGGCCAGGCACCTGGTCCACGTTGCCCGAGTACTCGTCTTGCAACAGGCCGCCGAGCACCACGATCTGGCCGTCCTGCACCAACACGTTGGACTCGATGGCGCGTTTGTTGGTGATGAGGCCGGTGGTGGAGTTGACCGACGAGGCCAGCACGCTGGACACCTCCTGGAAGATGGCCAGCTTGACCGTGCCGTTTTCGCTGATCTGGGGTTTGACCCGCAGCGTCAGGCCCACGTCTTTGCGCTCGATGGTCTGGAACGGGTTGACCGTGCCCGTGCTCGCGCCGGTGTTGGTGAACTGGCCGGTCACAAAGGGCACGTTCTGGCCGATGATGATTTTGGCTTCCTCGTTGTCCAGCGTCAGCAGGTTGGGGGTGGACAGCACGTTGCCCTCGCCCGTTTGTTCCAGAAAGCGGGCCAGGAATCCCAGCACATACACCCCGCCCGACTGCTGCACCAAGCCAAAGTTCAGCCCTTTGCCGGGTGTTACCGTGCCACTGGCGGCCCCGGCGGCCAGGCTGACGATGTTGCTGCCGCCGGTGCCAAAGTTGGTGCCCAGCAGGCCAATGACGCTGTCGCCCTTGTTGCCCAGCGGCCCTTGCCACTGAATGCCGATTTCGGCGGCCTTGTCGGCGTTGACCTCGGCAATCAGGCTCTCCACATACACCTGGGCGCGCCGGGTGTCGAGCTTGTCGATGACGGCGCGCATCTGGCGCACCATGGGCTCGGGCGCTGTGATGATGAGCGAGTTGGTGGCCGGGTCGGCCTGGATTTGCCCGCCGGTGGACACCTGGTTGCTGCTGCCACTGCCCTGCCCCAGGGTGGTGGACAGGCCGCTGCTGCGTGTGGAGGTGTTGCTGGCCCCCGCACCTGCGAGGGTGGCGGTGGCGGTTGAGCCCAAGCTGCTGCCGCCGCCACCGGACGTGTTGCCACTGCCGCTGCCATCGGCCGCCATGGCCGCGCGCAGGGTGGTGGCCAGTTGCACTGCGTCGGCATTCTTCAGGTAAACCACATGGATGTTGCCGGTGGCGTTGTCCGATGTGGGTCGGTCCAGCTTCTCAGCCAGGGCGCGCACCAGGGCCAGGCGGGCCGGGTTGGCCGCGCGCACCACCAGCGAGTTGCTGCGGGGCTCCGCCAGGATGGTGGTTTTGTAGGCGTTGTCGGTCTGGCCCTGGCCCGCCGCCGCGGCGCTGCTGCCGCCTTCGGACAAGCGTTGCACCAGCGCGGCCAAGTCGGCGGCCACGGCGTGCTTGAGCGGGATGATTTCCACATCGGTGGCGTTGGACACGTCCAGCGCCGCGATGATGCGGCCCATGCGCTGCAGGTTGTCCGCGTAGTCGGTGATGACCAGCGAGTTGTTGCCAGGATTGACGTTGATGGTGTTGTTGGGCCCGATCAGCGGGCGCAGCACCGGCACCAGGTTGTTGGCGTTCTCGTGGCGCAGGCTGAAGATTTGCGTCACGATCTGGTTGCCCCCCACGGCCGCACCGGGCAGGTTGCTGGTGGGACCGGCGTTGACCGCGCCCACCTGCAACTTGGCGTCGGCCTCGGGCACCACTTTGTACAGGCCGCCGGTTTCCACCATGGCAAAGCCTTGCAGGCGCAGCGCGGCGGCAAACTGGTTCAGTGCCACTGACGGCGGCACAGGCCGCTCGGTGGACAGGCTGATCTGCCCCTTCACCCGGGGGTCCACCACCACGTTGCGCCCACTCAGGGTGGCCATGGCGCGGGCCACGGCCTCAATCTCGGCGCCGACAAAGTTCAGCGTGATGGGCTCACCCGGGCGCACGCTGGGCACGCCCGTGGGTGGCGCGGGGGCGAGCGCCGGTGCGGACGGTGTTTGGGCCATCACTTGAGAACCAAAAAGGCACACAGCGCTTGCCAATATTGACAAGTTTGCTCTCAATGACAAAAGATGGGGCGTGCCAAAGGCGTGGGTCATGTGGGTCATCCGATCTTGATCAGGGTGCGCGGGCCTTGGCGGCGCCCCAGCAGGTTCATCAGGTTGGCCAGTGCCTCTTCGCGGCCTGGGCTGGCCTGGGCGTGGCCCTCAAACCGCAGGCGGCCGGCCACCCATTGGCCGCTGCCCTGCAATTGCAGGGCACCGTTGAGGGTGCTCAGGGTGAGTGCGGTGGTGTCGGCCTGCCATTGCAGCCGGTAGCTGCCCATGGGTCGCAGGGTGGACAGACGGCTGGCGGCGTCCAGTGCGTCCAGCGTGAAGCCGCCCTGGCCTTGTTCCAGTCCACGGGGCCCCAGCTGCAGCGTCAGGCCGGGGGTGGCCAGTTGCAGGCGGGCTTCCAGTTGCAAAGTGTTCCAGGGTGCCCCCAAGCCGGCCAGCCATTGCGTGGGCCACTCGCTGTGGTGGGCGGCCACGGCCACGGCCAGGCCTTGCCAGCCCGGTTGCAGCCACAGCTGCAGGCCCTGGGGGGTGCAGCAGGGCACGTTCAGCGACAACGCCAGTGCTGGGCCCCGCAGCGTGGCGGGGGCTGTGGTGTCGGTGGGATTCAGCCAGGTGGGGCGCAGTTGCCAGGCCAGGTTGCCGGGCAGGGCGGCGCGGTCCTGGCTGTCGGGGCCGCCTGTCAGCACCAGCTGGGCCTGCCCTTGCCACACCGTGCCCCTGGTGTTCAGCAGCTGCAGCCGCCCGTCTGTGGCCACCGCCAGGCCGTGTGCCAACCAGCGTGCAGGGGCCATCAGCACCACGGTCAGCAACACCCCCACCAGGGCCGACACAGCGGCCACGGGCGCGGAATGCAGGGACCAGCGGCGGGCCACGTCAGCCACCCAGTGCAAAGCCAACGGTGCCTTGCCAGGCCGCACCCGAGCGGGTGAGCCGGGTTTCGGCGGGCGTGAGGCGGGCGTTCACCCGCAGGTCGGCCAGCCACAGCGCCAGCGCCTGCGGCGGCACGGCTTGCAGTGTCACGGTGACCTGCTCCCCCACCAAGGCCAGTCGACCCTGTTGGCCCAGGTGCTGGGTGGTGGCGGCTTCCAGGGCGCGCAAGCGCTCGTCGCGCCCCAGCACAGGCTGGGCCTTGAGCTGGCGGGCCTGGTCCGCCAGCGCCTGCATGGTGGCCAGCTGGGCCTGCAGTTGGGCGTGCTGGGCGTCGGCCTGGCGCAGGGTGGTCAGGGCGGGCTGAAGACCCACCCACCACAGCAGTGCGGCGGCCACCACGGCCAGTGCCACTGCCACGGCGCGGCGCTCGCGGGGTTGCCAGCCGTGCCACACGGCCGACAACCGGGGGCCCAGTGCCGGGGTGGTCGTCATGGCTGTGCCCCCGGGGTGTGGGCTTGCACGTTCAGCACCGGTGCCGTGTATTGGCTGCGCCAGCCCTGGCGCTGCAGGCCGTCGCGCAGTGCTTGCAGGGCTGGGGCGGGAACCTGGCCGGGGTTGGCCAGGGTCAAGCGGACACTGGTGCTGGTGTATTCAATAGCGGACAATTCGATGGACTCTTGCGCCAGGGCTGAAAAAGACTCCAAAAGTGGTTCCAGGTCGTGCGGGCCAGGCTCACCGGCAGAGCGCCGCAGCCTGTCCACCTCGCGCTGCATTTGCAGCGGTGCGTCCAGCACCAGCGTCACCCGGGGGAAGGTCTGGGTCAGCAGCTGTTGAATGTGCTGCCGCTGGGTCAGCAGTTGCTGGCGCTCCTGCCAGGCCAGCCCGTTGAGGCCGAGCAGGCCGCTGAACAGCAGCGCGCCCAGTCCCCAGCGGGTGGTCCGCCACGCGGGCGCAAAGGCCATGGCTTGCAGCGACTGGCCCAGGCGCTGGCCACGGCGGGCACCGGCGGACAGGCGCAGGTCGAACTGGGCCAGGTTCCACCCCGTTTGGGTGGCGGCCAGCAGGCGCTGGGCCGTGGTTTGCAGGGCCACCGGGGCGTTCAGTGCGGCCTCAGCGGCAGCGGCGCAGGCCGGTTCGGCCAGTCGCTGACCGTTGACGGGGGAAGGCGGGCTGGCCATGGGTGGGCTGCCGTCTGTCCTGGGGACGAGGGGGGATGTCAGCACACCCTGCGGCCCGGCCACCACCAGCCAGGGCTGGTCGGCACAGACCAAGGCTTGCTGTTGGCCC
The DNA here is from genome assembly GCA_964396895.1 of uncultured Hydrogenophaga sp. Classification (GTDB taxonomy): domain Bacteria; phylum Pseudomonadota; class Gammaproteobacteria; order Burkholderiales; family Burkholderiaceae_C; genus UBA2334. The sequence goes on from CAYNGJ010000006.1 coordinate 122,639, forward strand.
TGGGGTTGGGGGCACAGCTCGGGCACGATGCGCGAGGCCGGGCGCCCACCGTCTTGCAGCATGGCCAGCCACTGGCGCAGCGGCGCGCGGGCGCTGGCGCATACCCAGCCGGTGTGCCCGGGCGACAGCCCGTGTTCCAAGGCCAGGTGCAGCTGGGCGGGATCGGCCAGCAGGCGGTCTTCCAGCAGGCCATCCAGGGCCTGGCGCAGGCGGGCCGTGTTGACCTTGGGCAGTGCCACCCGGTGCCAGGAAGTGGTCAGCACCGGCAGCACCAGCACCACCTGGTCGTCGCGGGGGAGCAGGGCGGTCACGTCGCACCCATGGGACAGCAGGGTTTGGCCGTCGCGGCTGTGGGCCCACTGCCATTCCTGGGCGCGTTCAGCACCGGGCGTGCCGGTCGCTGCGGCACCGGCCAGAACGGGCAGCACCATCAGCACGGCAGCACCTGTGCCGGACAAGGCCGGTCAGTGGGGGCAAGGCAGGGGCGAAGCGGAAAGCGTTGGGATGACACAGTGGCCAGTGGGGCAAGCGGAAGGTGGGTCATTGTAGGGAGACGTTTTGACCGTCCAACGACAGCGCTGCAGCGGTGGCGGCGGTGCGTTCGCGCCACAGGGTGCGCACCTCCAGCCCGTTGCGCACCACCAGTGACTGCTCCTGCAGCACACGCTCGCCCAGGCGCAGGCGACCCCGCACGACAAAATACCGGCTGCTGACGGTGTGGTGCTGGTCGGTCAGCGGCTCACCCGCAGCCCCCAGGGACTGGCGGGCATCGCCCAGGTTTTTGAAGGGTTGCAGGGCGCGCTGTTCCACCAGGCGTCGGGCGCGGGCCTTGTCCAGTTGGGGCACGGCGGCCACGAGCACCTCCACCGGGGCGGTGTTCAGGTTCACGGCGGTGCGTTCGGGCAGCACGGTGACATACGGGGCCAGTCGTGCCACGCTGGTGGCGGACAGCCCCAGCCAGCCCAGCTGCGACACCCGCTGCGGCAGCAGGGGGGTGCCGCCCGCACCGTTGGCCGCTGGGGCGGCGGCATTGGTTTGCAACGCCTGGCTGGCCGCCACCCACTGGCGGGCCACCCCCAGCAGCTCAGCTTGGTTCAGCCCCAGCTGGTCGAACAGGCTGGCGAACATGCGCAGGTCGGGGTCCGAGAGCTTGCCGCCTTCGGCGAGGTTGGCAAAGTTCAGCCTGGCCTGCTGGTCTTCGATGTCGCCGGACAAAAACGCATCCAACGCGGGAGGCGGGTCGGTGTTTTTGTCGGCGGCCAGAAAGCTGGACAACCTGGCCTCCTGCAGGCCGATGGCCCAGGGCTCGGCCAAGTGGTCGCCAGAGCCGGTGTTCTGGTTGGTGCGCGCGTCTTCGCGCAGGATGAGTCGGGCCCAGTCGAGGGCGCCGGTGAGTATCCAGCCGGCCTGCAGGCGGTCGCGTTCGGCCTCTTCCACCGCCACATGCCGCCACTGTTGCCACAGGGCGGCACTGGCCAGGGTGGCCACCAGCGTGACGGTGAGCATGGCCAGCAGCAGGGCTGCGCCGCGTTCGCGCTTCATGATTTGCCGCCACCCAGGGTGGGCTTGGCCCAGTCGCGCACCAGCTCGCCCGCCAGGGTCTGGCCTGGCGACAGCGTCAGCACCAGGCGCACGCCGTCGGGCAGGCGGGCCAACTGGCGGGCGGTGGCCACGCCTGGTACACCCAAAGCGCCCTGTGCCCCGGCGGTGCCTGTGGCCGCACTGGCCAGGCTGGCGGCCACCGCGTCGGAGGACAAGGGGTTGGTCCACGCATCGCCACGGTAATAGAACAGTTGCCAGCCGTCGGCGCGGGCCACGTCCACTTGGCGCAGGGCGTCGTCGGCCAATGGACGTTCGCCCCAGCGCTGGGCTTGGGCCCAAGCCTGGTTCAGGGCTTCGCGGGAGGTCAGGCCGCCGGTGTGCCAGCGCCGCCAGTGCCCCTGTTGCAGACCCCAGGCCACCACCTGCAGGCCGATGCTGGCCGTGGGGGTGCCGCTGGCGGCCAAGGCGTTGGCCCAGGGGTCGCGCCGGGTCAGACGCAGGGTACGACCATCGAAGTCCAGCGCCGGGACTTCGCCGGTCTCGTGCAGCGCCTGCAGGTCGGCCGCCCATTGGCCCAATCCGGCTTGCAGGGCCAGCAGGTCGTCGGCGCGCTGACTGGTGAGGCGTTCGGTGCGCGACATGCCTTCCACCCCCCGCCAGGCCATGAAAGACAGCAGCGCCATGACGGCCACGGCCACCAGCAGCTCGATGAGGGTGAAGCCGCGCACGGGGCGGACGGGGGGGCGCACGCGCATGGCTCAGTACCGCCCGACCACGGTGGACACTTGCAGCAGCGTGAACGCTGCTGCGCCGCTGGCCGTGCCGTTGTCGGCCACGCTGGTGTTCACCCGCACGTCTACCCGGCGAAAGTGGGGGTTGGGGGTGGGCAGCACGTCCACCACCACGGCCAGGCGTTGTCCGGCTTGGGTGCACACGCCTGAGCTGCTGCCCGCGCCGGGCAGTTGTCTGGACAGGCGCAGCTTGGCCAGTTCGTTGTCGGCACACAGTTGGGCCAGCAGTTGATCACTTTGGCGTGCCGAGAGCCGGGTCAGCGCCCCGGTGGCCTGCAAGCCCGCCACCAGGGCCACGGACACCACCGTCAGCGCCACCAGGATTTCCACCAGCGTGAACCCGCGTGGGGGCGTGGTGCGGCGCTGCCAGTGGCGCGGCTGTGTGGTCATGGCGAGGTGCGCAGGGTTGGGTCGGTCTCGGCGGGCTGGGTGCTGACCGCAAACGGGCGCAGGCCGTCGGTGCCCAGCCACAGCGTGCGGCCTTGCAGGGTGAGGGCCAACTGTTGGGGCGCTATCAGGGGCTCGGGACCCAGGGGGATGCGCCAGGGGCTGCCGGTGTTGACCCCGGGAGCATGCACCTGCGTGCCTTCGGCCAGCCAGGGGCGGAACTGGCCGTCCAGCTCGAAGCCGCGGGGGCCTGGCTGCCAGAACACCGGCACGCCCTGGGTGCGCGACCGGGCCCGTGCCCCCTCCAGCAGGGCCACCAGGCGCTGGGCCTCTTTGTCCAGCTGGGTGGCGCTGGTGTCGCGCAGCGACAGGCTCACACCCGCCGTGGCCAGGGCCACGATGCTCACCACCACCAACAGCTCCAGCAGGGTGAAGCCCCGCTGTGTTGGCGCAGCCAACCGAACGTCAGGGTTGCCAGGAGCCAATGTCGGCATTGTTGCCTTCGCCACCCGGCTGGCCGTCAGCCCCCAGTGAGAGCACGTCCACCTCGCCGTGCACGCCGGGGCTCAGGTACTGGTAGGCGCGGCCCCAGGGGTCGGTGGGCAACTTTTCCAGGTAGGGGCGCCAGTTGGGCGGCACGGGCGCGGTGCTGGGTTTGGTCAGCAGGGCGGTCAGGCCTTGTTCGCCACTGGGGTAGCGCTGGTTGTCCAGGCGGTACAGCTTGAGCGCTTGCACCAGGTTGTTCACGTCGGTTTTGGCGGCGGTGGTGCGGGCGTCGTCGGCGCGGTCCAGCACATTGGGCACGATGAGCGCCGCCAGCACACCGATGATGACCAGCACCACCATGAGTTCAATCAGGGTGAAGCCCCGGGCCAGGTGCCGGGCGAGGGTGCGGCGCAGCGGACGGGCGGGGGTGGCGGGCGCGCGGGGGTGGCGGGCAGCGGTGGCGTGGCTGGTTCTCAAAGTGGGGCTCCCGGGAAGGCGGTGGGGGGCTGCCGTGGTGGCCACGGAGGTCCCCCGGCGCGGTGTGGCAAGTGGCCAATGGGCCAATGGGCCGATTGGGGTGAATGATAATGGCCGCATGACGACCTCGCTGCCCCGCCCCAGCCTCTTTACACGCCGCCCTGCCCCAGGTCCGGCGGCGGTGGAGGCGGGTGGCCGCTGGGCGCCGGGGGTGTCGGCGGTGCTGGTGTGGTTGGCCGTGGGGGCCTCGGTGGCTTACGGCGTCATGCATGGCCTGGGCCGTGGGGCTGCCGCGCCCGTGCCCGTGGCCGCGCCCGTGGCCAAAGAGGTGAACAGCCAGGCGGTGGCCCGTGCGCTGGGTGCGCGTGCCACGGCACCCGCCGCCGCTCCGGCTTCGGTGGACACGGCGGGGCGCTACCGCCTGCTGGGCGTGGTGGCCCCCGACAAGGCGTCGGGCTCGGGGGTGGCCTTGCTGGCCGTGCAAGACCAGCGCCCCTTGCCGTTTCGGGTGGGCGCGGTGGTGGACGATCAGTGGGTGGTGCAGGCCGTGGGCAAGCGCTCGGTGCAACTGGCCCCCCGGCAGCCGGGCGCGGGTGGCACCCTCACCCTGGCGTTGCCCGACGCCCGTTGACCCTCGCCGAGCGCCAATGGGACTTCAGCCCGGGGCCAGCACCGACCATTCCCCATAGACTGGGGCCTGCACTGGCCAGTGCTCGGCCTGCAACTGATCTGCGTCCACAGACCATTGCCGCAGGTGCAGCCAGTGCATGGCGCGAATCACCCCGGCGTGGGTGATCCACAGGTCGTCCGTCCGGTCGGGGCCGTGGGCGTGGCGGGCGGCCAGGGCCACGCGCTGCACCAAGTCGTGCACGCTCTCGCCGCTGTGGCCCACCTGGTGGTGGGCAAAGTCGGTGGCCCAGGCATCGAGTTCGTGGCGTTCAATGTCGTCCCAGGCCAGCCCTTCCCAGCGGCCAAAGTGCATTTCGGTGAGGCGTTCGTCAAAAATTACGTTCAAATCCGGTTTAAGCGCTTTCAGACATTGGGCCAGTTGCTTGCAGCGTTGTAGCGTGGAACAACGCACGGTGGCGCTTGATCCTGCCGGGCGTTGGGCCAGCGCGGTGGCCAGGCGTGCGGCGGCCTGTGCAGTGTGCGCGGCTTCGGCGGGCCAGTCGGTGTGGCCATAGCAGTGGGCGCTGGCTGGGCGTGGGGCGGGGTGGGGTGCGGTGTTGTCTGGTGCCAGCGTGGGCACCACGGGCAGGGCATGCCTGACCAGCCACAAGGGGGCGTGGGGTGTGCCGGTCACGCGGGGACTCAGACCAGGTGGCCCAGCGCGGCCAGCGCGCCCAGCAAGCCGCAGACCTCGGTGATTTGCTGGGTGGCCCCCAGGCCGTCACCGGTGAAACCGCCCAGCCGCCGGTGCAGCAGGCGGGTCATGTACACCCAGCCCATGGTCGAACAGGCCATCATGCCGGCCACGACGATCAAATGCGTAGCTGAAAAGCCATATATATAAAGCGCTGAAGCACCAAAAAGCCATAAAAATCCACCCCGCAAGGCGGGGGCGGATATCTGGTCGGCCAGTGGTTTGGATTTGGAGCCCGCTGCGTCGCCCACATGGGGCAGCAGGCGGATGGTCAGCAAAGGCCAACTGCGCGACACCACATGGGCCAAGCCCATGACCCCCAGCGCGGCGCCCAGGTGCAGGCTGGCCAGTGCGGCCAGCAGCGCCACCTTGGTCAGCAGGACCAGCACCAGGGCCATGGCACCAAACGCACCCACGCGCGAGTCTTTCATGATTTCCAGCGCCCGGTCCCGCTGGTGGCTGCCACCCAAGCCATCGACCACATCGGCCAAGCCGTCTTCGTGGAACCCCCCGGTGAGCAGCAGCGTGGCCACGGTGCTGAGCGCCGCGGCCACCAGGGGCGTGTGGGGGGTGGCGGACAGGGCGCCCATGGTGGCGGCAAACACCCCTGCTGCCACCGCACCCGCCAGCAAACCCATGGCGGGAAAGTGGGCCACGCTGGCGCGCAGCATGGCGGGGCTGTAGCCCACCCAAGCGGCCAGCCTCCCGGTGATCGGAATGCGGGTGAAAAACTGGACCGCCAGCAGCCAGTGGCGCACACCCTGGGTGAACCAGGCGCTCATGGCGACGGGCTCACACCGGGGTGGCGTGGCTCACCCCCGCCGACTCGAAACTGGCCATCTCGTTCAGCAGCAAGGCGGCCGATTGCACCAATGGCCAGGCCACGAGGGCCCCCGAGCCTTCGCCCAGGCGCATTTCCAGGTCCAGCAGGGGCTTTGCCTGCAGGTGGATGAGCATGAGCTTGTGCCCCACCTCGGCCGAGCGGTGGGTGAACACCATGTAGTCGGCGCAGTGGGAGCGCAGGCCGCGCGCCAGCAGGGCCGCCGCCCCGGCGATGAAGCCATCGACCAGAATGACCCGGCGCTCACTGGCCGCCTGCACCATGGCACCGGCCATCATGGCAATTTCGAAACCGCCCATGGCCGTCAGGGCTGCCAGGGGGGTTTTGGCATCGCGGTGTTTGCGGGCCACCTCGAACAGCACACGCAGTTTGTGGTCCAGCTGTTCGTCGTTGAGGCCGGTGCCCCGACCGACGGCGTCGTCCATGGGCACGCCGCACAGTCTGGCCAGCAGCAGCGACGCGCTGGAGGTGTTGCCAATCCCCATTTCGCCGAAGGCCACCACATTGCCAGCCAGGTGGCTGACCACGTCCATACCTGCGCTCAGTGCGGCGAGCGTTTGTTGGCCGGTCATGGCGGGCCCGCGCGCCATGTTGCGGGTGCCAAAGCCGATTTTGCGCCGCAGCAAGGTGGGGGCATGGCTGGGGAGCGTGGGTGTCTCCGGAATGGCCGAGGCCACACCCGCGTCCACCACCGTCATGCCAAACCCGTGCTGGCGGGCCAGCACGTTCACGGCGGCTCCCCCTTGCAGCATGTTCAGCACCATTTGCAGTGTCACCGCCTGGGGGTAGGCAGACACCCCCTCGTCGGTCAGCCCGTGGTCGGCGGCGAACACGACCACTTGGGGGTGCTGCAACTGGATGGATGTGGCTTGCTGGATCAGGCCCATTTGCAGCGCCAATTGTTCGAGCCTGCCCAGCGCGCCCAGGGGCTTGGTTTTGTGGTCCAGCTTGTGTCGCAGTGCTGCTTCCAGCCGGACGTTGGCGGTGGAGGCCACCGGGGGCATCTTCATGGCGTGGGTGTCTGAGGTCATGGCTGGCGCGCCGTTGGGCGCAAAAACAACTGGTAAACAGGGTTGGCGGTTTCCTCCACACAGGGGTAGCCCAGGGTGGTCAGAAATTCGGCGAAGGCAGCGTCGTCGGACGGGGGAACCTGCAAGCCCACCAGGATGCGGCCATAGTCCGCCCCCTGGTTGCGGTAATGAAAGAGGCTGATGTTCCAGCTGGGCCGCATGAGGCTGAGGAACTTCATCAGCGCACCGGGGCGCTCTGGGAACACAAAGCGCAGCAGGCGCTCGTCCTGCGCCAGGGATGAGGGGCCGCCCACCATGTGGCGCACGTGTTCTTTGGCCAGGTCGTCATGCGTCAGGTCCAGTGCCTGAAAGCCGTGCTCGCCGAACACCCGCGCAATGTGGGTGCTTTCGCCTTTGGTGCGGGTGCTCAGGCCCACAAACACATGGGCCTGGTGCTGGTCGCTGATGCGGTAATTGAACTCGGTCACGTTGTGGGGGCCGGTGCCACCGTCGGCGCTGGGCAGGTTGCCGATCAGTTCGCAAAAGCGGCGAAAACTGCCGCGTTCTTCGGGCAGGGTGACGGCGAACAGGGCTTCGCGCTCTTCGCCCACCTCGGCGCGCTCGGCCACAAAGCGCAGCCGGTCAAAGTTCATGTTGGCGCCGCACAGGATGGCCGCATAGGTTTCCCCGTGGGTGCCGCGCTCTGCCACGTACTGCTTGATGGCGGCCACCGCCAAGGCACCTGCGGGTTCCACGATGCTGCGGGTGTCCACAAACACGTCCTTGATGGCGGCACACACGGCGTCGGTGTCCACGGTCATGAATTCGTCCACCAGGCCGCTGGCAATGCGGAAGGTTTCTTCCCCCACCAGCTTCACGGCCGTGCCATCGGAGAACAGGCCCACGTCGGCCAGCGTGACGCGGTGGCCTGCATTCACCGATTGCATCATGGCGTCGGAATCGTTCATCTGCACACCGATCACCCGGATGTCTGGCCGCACCGCCTTGATGTAGTTGGCCACACCCGAAATGAGGCCCCCGCCACCGATGGCCACAAAAACCGCATCCAGCTTCTGCGTCCCCAGGCCTTGCAGCTGGCGCAGGATTTCCATGGCGATGGTGCCCTGGCCAGCGATCACGTCGGGGTCGTCAAAGGGGTGGACAAAGGTCAGTCCCTCAGCCTCTTGCAGGTGGACGGCGTGGTGGTAGGCGTCGGTGTAGCTGTCGCCGTGCAACACCACTTCACCGCCCAGGGTTTTGACGGCATCCACCTTCAACTGTGGCGTGGTGGTGGGCATCACGATGACCGCCCGCGTACCCAGCTTGGCCGCGCTCATGGCCACACCCTGGGCGTGGTTGCCCGCAGAGGCGCAGATGACGCCGCGCGCCAGCTGCGCGGGTGACAGGTGGGCCATCTTGTTGTAGGCACCGCGCAGCTTGAAGCTGAAAACCGGCTGCTGGTCTTCGCGTTTCAGCAGCACGGTGTTGTCCAAGCGCTTGCTCAGCGCACGCGCAGGCTCCAGTGCGGACTCCACGGCCACGTCGTAAACCCGGGCGGTGAGGATTTTTTTCAGGTAGTCCAGCGGACCAATGGGGGGGTGGCTTGCGTGCTCGCTCATGGTGATTCCTATCGGGCAATCATATTCGGCGGGCAAAAAAAAGCCCCAAGTCGCAAGACTTGGGGCTGAATCCACCAATATCGGAAAGGTGGAGGAGACAACTGGCGTTTCAGCAGGTGCTGCGGTGGACCAAGGCCAACCGCCCATGCACATCAGCGAAACTTACAATGAATGCTACAGCAGCCAATGCTGCAACGCAACATCCTTTGTCGCAGAGTGACAGCTGCGCGACAGCATTGGGGATGTTCCTCTAACTTTTCGCGAACAAAGGCACACATTTCATGGAATGCACCGTCAGTTGGACCGGCCACAGTGGAACCCGCTCGGCCATGGGCTTTGTCGCAGAAACCGGCAGCGGCCATGTGTTGGCCATGGACGGCGCCCCCGACGCCGTCAAGCCGGAAAACGGCGGTGCCAACCTGGCACCCCGGCCCATGGAAACCGTGCTGGCCGGAACAGGTGGTTGCACCGCCTACGACGTGGTGCTCATCCTCAAGCGGGGCCGCCATGACGTGCAGGGCTGCAGTGTCAAGCTGACCAGTGAACGTGCGGAAACCGAACCCAAGGTGTTCACGCGCATCCACATGCATTTCACCGTCACCGGCAAATGCATTCCCCCCGCTGCCGTGGAGCGGGCCATTGCCATGAGCCACGAGAAATACTGCTCGGCCAGTATCATGCTGGGCAAAACGGCGGACATCACCACGAGCTTTGACTTGGTGGCCTTGTCCGCATAACAGGCGCTTGGCCGACGTGCGGCAGCCCGGTCAGCGTGCGCTCACAGCCTGTGGGCCACCGTGGTCATGACCTTGGCAGCGACTTTCATGGCCAGCTTGGCGGGGAGAGGCAACTCAGCGGCTCCAGCTTGCAGGGCCTCGCGGGCGTGCCGGGCTTCGTCGTCCCGCATGTGCGCCACCACCGCCAGTGACTCGGTGTCCCCGGCAGGCAAGCGGTCCAGGTGGCTGGCGAGGTGCGCTTCCACCTGCCGCTCGGTTTCCACCACAAACCCCAAGCTGACCCGCTCTCCCATGCGGCTGGCCAGCAGCCCCAAGGCAAATGCACCGGCATACCACACAGGGTTCAGCAGCGAGGGGCGGCTGTTCAGTGCACGAAGCCGGTCACTGGTCCATGCCAAATGGTCGGTTTCTTCCCGGCCCGCCACCTCCATGTGATGGGCCAGGGCCGTGTTTCGGGAAAACACGCGCGCACCCAACGCCTGCGAGGTGTACAGCGCTTGCGCGCACACTTCCCCCACATGGTTCACCCGCATCAACCCACCAGCGAGGGCTTTGTCCTCATCGGACAAAGGCACGGGTATCGCGGTGGCTTCACCCACGGTCGGGCAGCGCCGTGACGCATGCTGGTCGGCAAACAAGGTCCGCAAGGCAGCATCTGCGGCCATCAAGAGTGGGTCTGTCTTCATCCGTCAATTGTCGGGCGCTTCACCGTCTTGTGCTGAGCATTCCCGCATGGCTGTTGTGGCTGTGCTTGCTGGGTTGAAGTCGGGTGGGTCCAGCAACTGCACCAAAATGGTGCCATGTTGTGGTCTTGCAACGAATCATGCCTCGACAGGGCGAAAAATCCGCTGGTTTGCTGGCGAGGGGCGCAACCTTCTGGTGCAATAGGCACAACTTCCCAAACGGAGGTTGGCTTTAGGGCCACGCCCAACGCCTCGTTTTTCAACCTTGGAGAAACTCTCAATGAAAAAGACCCTGATTGCCCTGGCCGCTGTTGCGTTGTCCGGCGCCGCTTTCGCTCAATCTTCCGTGACCCTGTACGGCGTGGCCGACATGGCTGTTGGCAAGTCCAACGCCGCTGGTCTGGGCCTGGCGAACGACAAGTTCCAAGCCATCACCTCCAACGTGCTGAACAACGGCACCAGCCGTTTCGGTTTCCGTGGCACTGAAGACCTCGGCGGTGGCCTGAAGGCTGGCTTTAACTTCGAAGCAGGCATTTCCCTGGCAACTGGCGCTGGCAACTTCAGCGGTGGCCAAATGTTCTCCCGCGCTGCCAACATGTCCCTGATGGGCGGTTTCGGTGAAATCCGCGCTGGCCGTTCTTTGACACCTTCTTTCTACAGCGTTGCCTCTTGGGAACTGACTGGTACCGCCAACTACTCCGCAGTGGCCAACCAGTTCAGCTTTGCTGGCGCTGGTCCACGTGACAGCGGCCTGGTCATGTACCGTTCCCCCAGCTTCGGCGGCCTGACCGTTGACCTGGGCACCGTGCTGGCTGGCAACAACGTGTACACCGGTGGCGTGCCCGCCACTGGCAAGTCCAAGGCTGATCTGGCTGTGACCTACAAAGCCGGTCCTGCGACCGCTTCTTTGGCCTACAACAAAGTCAGCGGTGCTGTGAAGAACGTTGCTCTGGGCGGTAAGTACGACTTCGGCGGTTTCGCCGTTGCTGCTTCCTACCAGGATCCAGCTGGCGTGAAGAAAGGTTTCACTTTGGGCGTGTCCGCTCCTGTGGGCCCTGTCACCCTGACGGCTGACATTGCACGTGCCACCGACACCGCCAACAAGAACACCGACTTCGTGTTGGAAGCCAAGTACGCCCTGTCCAAGCGCACATTCGCCTACGGCGTGTTCATGCGTGACGGCGCCCTGGCTGGCGGCAAGAACGTGAACGGCTACGCCGTTGGTCTGCGCCACAACTTCTGATCGAATGGCTGGGTGACCAGCCGTTGATCTATAGTTAAAAAAACCACCCAACGAAAGTTGGGTGGTTTTTTGCTTTTTGGGTGATGTTTGGGTGGTCATTGGTTTTCGGGCAGGGGGCTTTGCTTCGCATCAGCAAGCGCTGTGCTTCGGGGGTTGCCCACTGCATGGGTGGTTGACGGTGCTGTAACGCATCCCCCCTGTGCGCTTACTACTGGCCCTGTGAAACACGCTGTGCAGCGGTGCGCAGGTGGGGTGGGCCTATGAGGGTGTTGGTCAATCCGAGTCCATCGGTTGAACACGGTGCAGACGAAAAAAAACCTGCCCACAGGTGTGGGCAGGTTTTATAACCTTGAAGATGACGTGTTCTGGATCAGAACTTGTGGTTAATGCCCACAGCGTACACATCGCGGTCAGGTTGGCCGTTGGAGGCCTTCACGCTCTCTGCGCGGATACCAGCGTACACGGTGGTGCGCTTGGACAGGGAGTAAGCCGCTGCCACGCCGAAGGCGCTGTTGGTCTGGCCACCGTTGGGCTTGGACGCAGCGTAGCCCACGGACAGGGTCATGGCGCTGGACAGGGGAACGTCAGCACCGATTTGGTAGGAGTTGACTTTCACGCCTGCGCCGGTGGGCTTGGTGTTGTACACGCTGGCCAGCAGCTTGGCCTTGCCCAAGTCGTAGGAACCATTGATCATGGTGCCCTTTTGGCCGGTGCCCTTGTCGTTTTCGTAGCCCACGCCAGCGTAGATGGGACCAGCGGTGTAGGTCAAGTTGAAGGCGGAAACTTTGTTTGCGCCATTGTTGGAGTTGCCATTCAACTGGGTGCTGACGGCGGCGTTGAAGCCGTTCATGTCAGGCGTGGCGTAGTACAACTGGGCAGCAGCGGTGCCGGTGTAGCTGTTCAGCCACACGCCATTGGCGGACAAAGCGGAGTCGAAGCCGCTGTTGGCTGCGCCGAACATGTCGTCCAGTGCGTTCCAGCTCTTGCCCAGTTTGACGGTGCCGAAACCGCCGGACACGCCCACATTGGCTTGACGGTCGAACAGGGTGCCTTTGACCGCGCCGTTGCCCAGGTCAATGCCAGATTCGAGGTTGAAGTTGGCTTTCAAGCCGCCGCCCAGGTCTTCAGAGCCTTTCACACCCCAGCGGCTGGTGTTCACGCCACCGGAGACGGCCATGACTTTGCCGCCTTTGACTTTGCCAACCCAAATGTCAGCAATGCCGTACAGGGTCACGGAAGATTGTGCGGAAGCAGCGCTGACGGCGGCCAGGGCGGCCAGGGCGATGAGGGATTTTTTCATTGCAGGTCCTTGAGTAAAAAAATGGAATGGTGAAGCGGGTGCAACTTGACGCCAGTGGGCAAGCCAAAAGCAGGTTCGTCCACGCAACAACAGTGCCAATGTAATCAAACAGACATGACCTTGGGGTCGTAAAGCCCAAAAAGAGGGTGGACTTTTGTATCAAAACAACAAATCCCTAGCACTTGTCAAGGGTGCACCGTTTTGGGGAAAACCCTAGATTGGGTTGCGCCATTTTGGACAGTTTGGTGGCGCCTGATTTGGTGCCCGGTGGCTTGGAAACGGTGCGTGGCGAATATGCGTAGAAACACCTGCAAGGCCTTGTATGGAGTGGTGCATACTGTCAGTTTTCATTCATGTTCATGAGGTCAATTCCATGAAATTCAAGCTCAGTTTGTTGTGTGTGGCGCTCGCCGCGTCGGTCATGGGTGCACAGGCCAAACCGTTCAAGTGGTCCAGCGCCAGCGACATTCCCACTTGGGACATCCACTCCCAGAACAACGCGCTGGCCAATGGCATTCATGCGTCGGTCTACGAGTCATTGGTGTACTACAACAGCCGCACCTTCAAAATTGAACCCATTCTGGCCACCGCGTGGAAGCAGGTGACCCCCACCCAGCTGCGCATGACACTGCGCAAGGGCGTCAAGTTTCACGACGGCACAGCGTTCACGGCGGACGATGCCGTGTTCTCGCTGGACCGAGCCATGGCCAAGACCTCCAATTTTGCGGTGTACACCCAGGGCATAGACAAGGTGGTCAAAGTTGATGCCAACACCATCGACATCCTGACCAAAGAACCCAATCCGGTGCTGCTCAACCAGCTCACCGAGCTGCGCATGATGAGCAAGGCTTGGGCCGAGAAGAACAACTCAACGGCCCCCAAGGACATCAAGACCAAGGACGAAAACTTCGCCCACCGCAACGCCATGGGCACTGGGCCTTTCATGCTGAAAGAGTGGCAGCCCGACCAGAAGATGGTGCTGACCCGCAACACCGCCTGGTGGGGCCAAGCCGAAGGCAATGTGACCGAAGTGGTGTACACCCCCGTCAAATCAGTGGCCACCCGCATGGCCGCGCTGTTGTCGGGTGAGGTGGACTTTGTGCTGGACCCCAGCCCACAGGATTTGCCGCGCGTGCGCACAGCGCCCAACCTGAAGGTGATAGATGGCATTGAAAACCGCACCATCTTTTTGGGTATGGATCAGTTCCGCGACGAGCTGCCCGGCAGCAATGTAAAGGGCAAAAACCCCCTGAAAGACCAGCGTGTGCGCAAGGCCTTGTACCAGGCCATTGACATCGAGGCCATCAACAAGGTCACCATGCGCGGTCTGGGGCAGCCCACCGGTGCCTTGGTGGCGCCACAGGTGAATGGCTGGACCAAGGAGGTGGACAAGCGCTACCCCTACAGCCTGGATGCCGCCAAAAAGCTGCTGACCGAAGCGGGCTATGCCGACGGGTTTGAGGTGGATTTCGCTTGCCCCAACAACCGTTACATCAACGACGAGTCCATTTGCCAGGCGGTCACCGCCATGTGGTCCAAAGTGGGGGTGAAGGCCAAACTGCGCACCCTGCCCTTGGCCACGTACTTCCCCATGATCCAGCGCTACGAAGCCAGCATCTACATGCTGGGCTGGGGCGTGCCCACGTTTGACGCGCTCTACAGCATCCAGTCACTGGTGCGCAGCCCGGGTGCTGGCGGTGATGGCAACTACAACGTGGGTCGCTACAGCAACCCACAGATGGACGCCCTGGTCGAGCGCACCAAGAAAGAAACCGATCTGAAGTTACGCACCGAGTTGCTGACCAAAGCCTTGGCCATGCAAAACGAAGACGTGGCCCACATCCCATTGCACAACCAGATCATTCCCTGGGCCATGAAGCGCAACATCAGTGTGGTGCACCGGGCCGACAACCGGCTGGACTGGCGTCTGATCAAGGTGGATTGATTGTTCGCCTTCATCATTCGACGTTTGCTGCAGGCCGCCATCGTGATGGTCACGGTGGCCCTGATTTCCTTCATGCTGTTTCAGTACGTGGGCGATCCGGTGGTGTTTCTGTTGGGGCAGGATGCCACGCCCGATCAGGTGGCCGAATTGCGTGCGGCCTTGGGTTTGGACCAGCCTTTCTTCGTGCAGTTCTGGCATTTCCTGGCCAATGCGGTGCAAGGTGAATTTGGGCTCAGCCTGCGCCAGGGGGCCAAGGTGTCCAGCCTGATTGCTGAGCGTTTCCCCGCCACGCTGGAGTTGGCGCTGGTGGCGGCGTTTTTGGCGTTGGCGCTGGGCATCCCCATGGGGGTGTACGCGGCGCTCAAGCGGGGCAGTGTGCTGTCGCAGGTGTTCATGACCCTGTCACTGCTGGGGGTGTCATTGCCGACCTTCCTGATTGGCATCTTGCTGATCCTGCTGTTCGCGGTGAACCTGGGCTGGTTTCCCAGCTTTGGCCGGGGCGAGGTCACCCACCTGGGGGGCTGGACCACGGGCCTGCTGACGGCCAAGGGGTGGCACCACATCACCCTGCCGGCCATCACGCTGGCCATTTTCCAGCTCACGCTGATCATGCGACTGGTGCGCGCCGAGATGCTGGAGGTGCTGCGCACCGACTACATCAAGTTTGCCCGGGCGCGGGGTCTGACCGACCGTGCCGTGCACTTTGGCCATGCGCTGAAGAACACGCTGGTGCCGGTCATGACCATCACCGGCTTGCAGTTGGGGGGGCTGATTGCGTTTGCCATCATCACGGAAACCGTGTTTCAGTGGCCCGGCATGGGTTTGCTGTTCATCCAGGCCGTGACGTTTGCTGACATCCCCGTGATGGCCGCCTACCTGTGTCTGATTGCGCTGATTTTTGTGGTCATCAACCTGCTGGTGGATTTGCTCTACTTCTTGGTCGACCCGCGTTTGCGTGCAGACAAAGCAGGAGGCCACTGACGTGAGCAGCAGTGCGGTGGGCGTACAGCCCCGCATCCGTGCGCAGGGCAGGGCGTTTGCCCACATTGCGGCCTACCTGCCCGAGCTGATGGCGTTGCGCCGTGACCTCCACGCCCACCCCGAGCTGGGCTTTGAAGAGGTGTACACCAGTCAGCGCGTGGTCGAGGCCCTGAAGGTGTGTGGGGTGGATGAAGTTCACCCCCACATTGGCAAGACCGGTGTGGTGGCCGTCATCCATGGGCAGCGGCGCAGCAGTGGCCGCCTGCTGGGCCTGCGGGCCGACATGGATGCACTCCCTATGACCGAGCACAACGAGTTCCCCTGGCGCTCGACCAAGCCCGGGTTGATGCATGGGTGCGGCCACGACGGCCACACGGCGATGCTGGTGGGGGCCGCCCGTTACCTGGCCGAAACCCGGAATTTCGACGGGACGGCCGTGCTGGTGTTTCAGCCTGGCGAAGAGGGGTATGCCGGTGCCAAGGCCATGATCGACGATGGCCTGTTTGAGCGTTTTCCGGTCGAATCGATTTACGCCATGCACAACTGGCCGCAGATGCGGCCAGGGCAAATCGGCATCAACCCCGGCCCCATGATGGCGGCGGCCGACCGGGTGACCATCCACATCACCGGCAAGGGGGGGCATGGCGCCCACGCCTACCTGGCGGTGGACCCGGTGCTGGTGGCGGCCCACATCATCACGGCGGTACAAAGCATCGTGTCGCGCAACGTGCGCCCGCTGGACAGCGCCGTCATCAGCCTGTGTGCCATGCAGGCGGGTGATGTCCATGCCTTCAGCGTGTTGCCGGGCGAGGCCACGCTGGTGGGCACGGTGCGCACCTTCAGCCCGGCCATCCAGTCCATGGTGGAAAAGCGCTTGAACGAACTGTGCGCTGCCGTGGCCCTGGGCTTTGGGGCCACGGCCACGGTGCACTACGAGCGCATTTACCCCGCCACGGTCAACACAGGGCCCGAGGCCGGCTTTGCCGCAGACGTGGCTGAGTTGCTGGTGGGGGCCGACCAGGTGGACCGCGACATGGACCCCAGCATGGGGGCGGAAGACTTCTCCTTCATGCTGCAGGCCAAACCAGGCGCCTATCTGCGCCTGGGGCAGGGCGCTGACAACGGCGTGGGCAGTTGTTTTCTGCACAACAGCCGCTACGACTTCA
This sequence comes from uncultured Hydrogenophaga sp., assembly GCA_964396895.1. Taxonomy (GTDB): domain Bacteria; phylum Pseudomonadota; class Gammaproteobacteria; order Burkholderiales; family Burkholderiaceae_C; genus UBA2334. The sequence continues at coordinate 139,210 of CAYNGJ010000006.1, forward strand.
ACGACGAGGTGTTGCCCCTGGGCGCTGCGTTGCACGCCGGGCTCATTGAGCAAGGCCTGCCGCTGGCGCCGCCAGACTGAACCGATCCTCCCCGGTATTTCACTTCATTTCATTGTTCGCCCAAGGGGCCGGTCCGTACCGGGTTGGCCATGTGTTTTACCCACAGGAGATGACCATGATTTTCAAGAAAAAACAGCTTCCAGCGCTTGTGGCCATTGTGTTCTCTGCTGCAATTTCCACTGTTTCTGCGCAGACCATTCGCATCGGCAATCAGGGTGATGCCCTGTCCATGGACCCGCACTCGCTGAACGAGTCGCTGCAACTCAGCGTCACCGGCAACGTGTACGAGCCGCTGGTGGCCCGCGACAGCAAGCTGCAACTGACCCCAGGGTTGGCCACGGGCTGGAAGCAGGCCAGCCCCCATGTGTGGCGCTTCGAATTGCGCCAAGGCGTCAAGTTTCACGATGGCACGCCCTTCACCGCCGATGATGTGCTGTTCAGCTTCACCCGCGCCGCAGGTGAGGGCTCGGACATGCGCAGCTACACCAACGACATCAAGGAGGTGCGCAAGGTCGGGGACCACGCAGTGGAAATCGAGACCAAGGCGCCATTTCCCATCCTGCCCGACGTGATCTCGCTGGTCTACATCATGAGCAAGACCTGGTCCGAGGCCAACCAGGCCACCAAGCCGGTGGACCGGCGCAAGGGCATTGAGAACGTGGCCTCCTTCAAGGCCAACGGCACAGGGCCTTTCCGGGTGCGCGAGCGCCAGCCCAACGTCAAGACCACCTTCCAGCGCCACGCCGGTTACTGGGGCAAGGTCGAGGGCAATGTGCAGACCGTGGAGTACACCCCCATTGGCAACGACGCCACGCGTGTGGCCGCCTTGCTCAGCGGGCAGGTGGACGTGATTGAGCCCGTGCCGTTGCAGGATGTGGCGCGTGTCAACGCCAGTGGCCAACACAAGGTGCTGCAGGGCCCTGAGCTGCGCACCATTTTTCTGGGCATGGACCAAAAGCGCGACGAACTGCTGTACTCCAACATCAAGGGCAAGAACCCCTTCAAAGACAAGCGCGTGCGCCAGGCGTTCTACCAGGCCATTGACGTAGTGGGCATACAGAAGGTGGTCATGCGCGGGGCCTCCAATCCCACGGCGCTGATGGTGGGTCCGGGTATCAACGGGTTTGATGCCGCCATGAACACCCGTTTGCCGTATGACACCGAGGTGGCCAAGAAGCTCATGACCGAAGCGGGCTACCCCAACGGTTTCGAGGTGGGCATGAACTGCCCCAACGACCGCTACGTGAACGACGGCGCCATTTGCCAGACCGTGGCCGCCAATTTGGCGCGCATCGGCGTGAAGGTGAACCTCCAGGCAGAAACCAAGGGCACCTATTTTCCCAAGGTGCTGCGCCGCGACACCAGCTTTTACATGCTGGGCTGGACCCCCGGCACCTACGACTCGCACAACGTGCTCAACAGCCTGATGCGTTGCGTGGACGACAAGGGCGCTGGTCAGTTCAACCTGGGCGCCTACTGCAACCCCAAGGTGGACGAGTTGGCCGCCAAAATCCAGTCGGAAACCGACAAGCCCAAGCGCGACGCCATGATCCGCGAGGCCTTCAAGATCCACACCGACGACATTGGCCACCTGCCCCTGCACCAGCAGGCCTTGGCCTGGGGCATGAACAACAAGGTGAGTCTGGTGCAGCTGGCTGACAACTTCATGCCGTTCCGATACATGTCAGTGAAATGAGGTCACTGTGTTCAATCGTTTGGTGAGTTGGTACCACGGTGACGTGGGCCATAGTTTTCGGTCATCTCCGGTGGCCATGGGGGCTGCGTTGCTGGCCCTCATTTGTGTGTTCTGTGCGGCGTTTGCCCCCTGGGTGGCGCCCCACAACCCGTTTGATCTGGCCACCCTGGAGTTGTCCAACGCCAGGCTGCCGCCTGTGTGGCAGGAGGGTGGCAACGCCAGCTTCCTGCTGGGCACCGATGATCAGGGGCGCGACATCCTGTCGGCCCTGATGTATGGCACCCGCATTTCACTGGCGGTGGGTCTTGCCTCCGTGGTGCTGTCGGTGGTGGTGGGGGTGGGCCTGGGCCTGCTCGCCGGGTTCCTGGGGGGCTGGGTCGATGCCTTGCTGATGCGCCTGTGCGACGTCATGCTCTCGTTTCCCGCCATTCTGGTGGCGCTGCTGATTGCCGGTGTGGGCCGTGCGCTGTTTCCCAATGCGCACGATTCGCTCGCGTTTGGCGTGCTCATCATCTCCATCTCGCTCACCGGTTGGGTGCAGTACGCCCGCACCGTGCGCGGCTCCACGCTGGTGGAGCGGGGCAAGGAGTACGTGCAGGCGGCCCGGGTGACCGGCGTGTCCAGCGCGCGCATCATGCGCCGCCATGTACTGCCCAATGTGCTGGGGCCTGTGCTGGTGCTGGCCACCATCCAGGTGGCCACCGCCATCATCACCGAGGCCACGCTGAGCTTTTTGGGGGTGGGTGCACCGCCCACCTCGCCCTCGCTGGGCACGCTCATCCGCGTGGGCAACGACTACCTGTTCTCGGGCGAATGGTGGATCACCGTGTTCCCCGGCGCCATGCTGGTCATCATCGCGCTGTCGGTCAACCTGCTGGGCGACTGGCTGCGCGACGCCCTCAACCCCCGTCTCCGTTAACACCCCCAGCCGGTTCCCCACCCCCGCGCGACCCCGACCAGGGGACGTGGCGGCGAGGGTGGCCAGGGGCCGGTGCACACAGACAGAACATGAGCCTTTTACAAGTCAAAGACCTGGTGGTGGAGTTCACCAACCGCCACGGCACCCTGCGCGCGCTGGACGAGGTGTCTTTCGACATCGCACCCGGCGAAATCCTGGGCGTGGTGGGTGAGTCCGGGGCGGGCAAATCGCTCACGGGTGCGGCCATCATCGGCCTGCTGGAGCCGCCGGGCCAGGTGACCTCGGGCCAAGTGGTGCTGGAGGGAACCCGCATCGACAACCTGCCCGCGCACGAGATGCGCAAAATCCGGGGGCGGCGCATCGGTGCCATCTTCCAAGACCCGCTGACCTCGCTCAACCCGCTCTACACCGTGGGGCGCCAGCTGACCGAGACCATCACCACCCACCTGAATGTGAGCGCCGCCGAGGCCCGCCAGCGCGCCATCCAACTGCTGCAAGACACCGGCATTCCGGCGGCCGAGCAGCGCATTGACCACTACCCGCACCAGTTCTCCGGTGGCATGCGCCAGCGCGTGGTCATTGCCCTGGCCCTGGCGGCAGAGCCCCAACTCATCGTGGCCGACGAACCCACCACGGCGCTGGACGTGTCCATCCAGGCGCAAATCATCAGCCTGCTCAAAAGCATCTGCAAAGAGCGCGGCGCGGCGGTCATGCTCATCACCCACGACATGGGCGTGATTGCCGAAACCTGTGACCGCGTGGCCGTGCTGTACGCTGGGCGGGTGGCCGAAATTGGGCCAGTGCACGAGGTCATCAACCACCCGGCCCACCCCTACACCAAGGGGCTGATGGCCTGCATCCCCGACATGACCCAGGACCGCGAGGAACTGCACCAGATCGACGGGGCCATGCCCCGGCTCAACGCCATTCCCACCGGTTGCGCCTATAACCCACGCTGCCCGCAGGTGTTCGAGCGCTGCCACCGTGACCGCCCCAACCTCATGCCCGCCGGTGCCACCCGCGCCGCCTGCTGGCTGCACCAAGGGGAAAACGCATGACCACGTCGACCGACCACCACATGGTTTCCTCCCCCACCGAACACCCCACTCCCGCCCACGAAGCGGGCGCGCCGCTGGTGCGTGCCCGCGACCTGGCACGCACCTTCGACGTGTCTCCCCCCTGGCTCAACCGCGTGCTCGAAGGCAAGCCCAAACTGCTGCTGCGGGCGGTCGATGGGGTGAGCTTTGACATTGCCAAAGGCACCACGCTGGCGCTGGTGGGTGAGTCGGGTTGCGGCAAAAGCACAGTGGCCCGCTTGCTGGTGGGCCTGTACGCGCCCACGCGTGGCAGCTTTGAGTTCGATGGGCAGAATGCCCATGCTGCCTTCAAAACGCCGCAGGGCAGGGCGCTGCGCCGCCGCATTCAGATGATTTTTCAGGACCCCTACGCCAGCCTCAACCCGCGCTGGAAGGTGGAGGCCATCATCGGCGAGCCGCTGACCGAGCACGGCCTGGTGACCGACCCCGTGGCACTCAAGGCCAAGGTGGGTGAGTTGCTGAAGTCGGTGGGTCTGTCGCCCATGGACATGCTGAAGTACCCGCACCAGTTCTCCGGCGGACAGCGCCAGCGCATTTCCATTGCGCGTGCCCTGGCCACCGAGCCTGAGTTTCTGGTGTGTGACGAGCCCACCTCGGCGCTGGACGTGAGCGTGCAGGCCCAGGTGCTCAACATCATGAAAGACCTGCAACGCCAGCGGGGCCTCACCTACCTGTTCATCAGCCACAACCTGGCGGTGGTGCGGCACGTGTCTGACACCGTGGGCGTGATGTACCTGGGCCGTCTGGTGGAGCTGGCGCCCAAGCACACCTTGTTTGACACCCCGCGCCATCCCTACACGCGCATGCTGCTGGACGCCATTCCCAAAATGCACGACACCGGCAAGGCCCGCACGCCCGTGTCTGGTGAGGTGCCCAACCCCCTCAATCCTCCCACGGGTTGCGCCTTCAACCCCCGCTGCCCCTTGGCCAACGAGCGTTGCCGCACCGAGCGGCCTGTGCTCAAGGCGTGGCAAGACACCCAAGTGGCCTGCCACGCGGTGGAAGAGGGTCGTGTTCCTGATTGAGTAGCTGACTATTCAATGGGTATAAGCGCTGGATGCCAAAAAAACTTTAAATTTTGGCGACAGCGCTGGTTGCTCAGGCGTAGCGCTTGCTGCGCAGGTTGTTCTTCATTTCCTTGAGCAAGGGCTGCAGCTTGCTGCCGCCGATGCGCAGGGCCACACAGGTGGCCAGCACGTCCACGATCATCAGGTGCATGTGGCGTGAGGTCATGGGGCTGTAGCGGTCGTAGCCCTCAGGGTGGTCGGCCGCCAGGTGGATGTGTCCGGCGGCGGCCAGTGGTGACCCGCTGGCCGTGATGACGATGGTGGTAGCCCCGTGTTTGCGGGCAATGTCGGTGGCGTCCATCAGGTCGCGCGTACGGCCCGAGTTGCTGATGATCACCAGGCAGTCGCCCGGGCGCAGCAGCGAGGCGCTCATGACCTGCATGTGACCGTCGCTGTAGGCGATGGTGTGCAGGCCCAGGCGGAAAAATTTGTGCTGCGCGTCCTGCGCCACGATGCCTGAGTTGCCCGCACCAAAAAACTCGATGCGTTTGTTGTGGGTGCTGGCATTCACGATCGCGTCCACCGCCTTCTCAATGGCGTGGGTGGAGGCGTCGTTGCGGTATTTCAAGAAGGCGGCCACGGTGTTGTCGATCACCTTCACCAGCACGTCGCTCACCTTGTCGTCCACGTCCACGCTGCGGTGGATGAAGGGCACCCCCTCGCTGACCGTGCCCGCCAGCTTCAGCTTGAAGTCGCTCAGCCCGTCGTAGCCCATGCTGCGGCAAAAGCGCACCACCGTGGGTTTGCTCACATGGGCGCGAAAGGCCAGCTCGGTCACCGGCAGACTGGCGAAGGTGCGCGGGTCCAGCAGAACCAGCTTGGCCACCCGCTGTTCAGCCGGTGCCAGCGAGGGAAGGGAGGCCTTGATTCGATCCAGCATGGTGGTAACTTGGAGTGGGAGTGGGCTGAAATTTTATTACCATTCGATAATGTGTGCATGAACCAACTCGACGCGCTCAAACAATTCACCACCGTGGTGGCCGACACCGGCGATTTTTTGCAGATTGCCCAGTTCAAGCCCCGCGACGCCACCACCAACCCCTCGCTCATCCTCAAGGCGGTGCAGCGCCCCGACTACGCGCCGCTGGTGGCCCAGACGCTGGCACGCTACGGCCAGCGCCCGCTGGACGAGATCATGGACCACTTGCTGGTGCGCTTTGGTTGCGAGATCCTCACCCACATTCCCGGCCGCGTGTCCACCGAGGTGGATGCGCGCCTGAGCTTTGACACCGAGGCCACCGTGGCCCGTGCCCAGCGCATCATCGGGCTGTACCAGGCCGAGGGGGTGCACATTGACCGGGTGCTCATCAAAATCGCCTCCACATGGGAGGGCATCCAGGCCGCTGCCCATCTGGAGCGCCAGGGCATACACACCAACCTCACGCTGCTGTTCAGCTTTTGCCAGGCCGTGGCGTGCGGCCAGGCCAAGGTGCAGCTCATTTCCCCGTTTGTCGGCCGCATTTACGACTGGTACAAGAAGCAGGCCGGTGCCCAGTGGGACGAGGCCGCCATGGCCGGTGCCAACGACCCGGGTGTGCAGTCGGTGCGCCGCATTTACCAACACTACCGCCAGCACGGCGTGGCCACCGAGGTGATGGGGGCGAGCTTCCGCAACCTGGGCCAGATCACCGCGCTGGCCGGGTGCGACCTGCTGACCATCGCGCCCGAGTTGCTGGCACAACTGGCCGCGTCGGACGCGCCGCTGGCCCGTTCACTGTCAGCCGACGCTGAGCAGGCCGAGGTGTCGCCACCCGTGAGCCACACCGAGGCCCAGTTTCGCTGCGCGCTGAACGACGACGCCATGGCCACCGAGAAACTGGCCGAGGGCATTCGGGCGTTTGCGGTGGATACCTTCAAGCTCGAAGCCATGATGAAGGTATAGCAAACAGTTCAATATGCGTAAGCGCTAACGGCCTATAAAGCATAAAAAAAGCCCCGCTGTTGCCAGCGGGGCTTTTTTTCGGGTTGGTCACTGGGGCATGTGGCTGCCCCCGTGGCCAAGGGCCATCACATGCCCATGTCGCCCATGCCGCCCATGCCGCCACCCATGCCACCGGCAGGAGCGTCGTCTTTGGGGGACTCGGACACCATGCACTCAGTGGTCAGCATCAGGCTGGCCACGGAGGCGGCGTTTTGCAGCGCGGTGCGGGTCACTTTCGTGGGGTCCAGAATGCCCATTTCGATCATGTCGCCGTAGGTGTCGTTGGCAGCGTTGAAGCCGTAGTTGCCCTTGCCGGCCAACACCGCGTTCACCACCACAGAGGCTTCGCCACCGGCGTTGTAAACGATCTCGCGCAGGGGCGCTTCGATGGCTTTCAGCACCAGGCGGATGCCGGCGTCTTGGTCGGCGTTGTCACCGACGATGGTGCCAGCGGACTGCTTGGCGCGCAGCAGGGCCACGCCACCACCGGCCACAATGCCTTCTTCCACGGCAGCGCGGGTGGCGTGCAGGGCGTCTTCCACGCGGGCTTTCTTTTCCTTCATCTCGACTTCGGTGGCAGCGCCCACCTTGATCACGGCCACACCGCCGGCCAACTTGGCCACGCGCTCTTGCAGCTTCTCGCGGTCGTAGTCAGAGGTGGCTTCTTCGATCTGGATGCGAACCTGCTTCACGCGGGCTTCGATGTCACCAGCGGCACCGGCGCCGTCGATGATGGTGGTGTTTTCCTTGCCCACTTCGATGCGCTTGGCTTGGCCCAGGTCGGCCAGTGTGACCTTTTCCAGGGTCATGCCCACTTCTTCGGCGATGACTTTGCCACCGGTCAGGATGGCGATGTCTTCCAGCATGGCCTTGCGGCGGTCGCCGAAGCCGGGGGCCTTCACAGCCACCACTTTCAGGATGCCGCGGATGGTGTTCACCACCAGGGTGGCCAGCGCTTCGCCGTCCACGTCTTCGGCAATGATCAGCAGGGGGCGGCCAGCCTTGGCCACTTGCTCCAGCGTGGGCAGCAGGTCACGGATGTTGGACACCTTCTTGTCGTACAGCAGCACGAAGGGGTTGTCCAGCAAAGCGGCTTGCTTTTCAGGGTTGTTGATGAAGTAGGGGCTCAGGTAGCCACGGTCAAACTGCATGCCCTCGACCACGTCGAGTTCGTTTTGCAGAGATTTGCCGTCTTCCACGGTGATCACGCCTTCTTTGCCCACTTTGTCCATGGCGGTGGCGATGATTTCGCCAATGCTGGAATCGGAGTTGGCGGAGATGGAGCCGACCTGTGCAATTTCCTTGCTGGTGGTGGTGGCCTTGGAGGCTTTCTTCAGCTCAATGATCAGGGCTTCGACCGCCTTGTCAATGCCGCGCTTCAAGTCCATGGGGTTCATGCCGGCGGCCACGTACTTCATGCCTTCGCGCACGATGGCCTGGGCCAGCACGGTGGCGGTGGTGGTGCCGTCACCAGCGTTGTCGGAGGTCTTGGAAGCGACTTCCTTGACCATCTGAGCGCCCATGTTCTGCAGTTTGTCTTTCAGTTCGATTTCCTTGGCCACGGACACGCCGTCCTTGGTCACGGTGGGGGCGCCGAAAGAACGCTCCAGCACCACGTTGCGGCCTTTGGGGCCCAGGGTCACTTTGACCGCGTTGGCCAGAACATTCACGCCTTCAACCATGCGTGCGCGGGCTTCGCCGCCGAAAATCACGTCTTTTGCTGCCATGTGTGGCTCCTGAATCTAAAAATATGAGTAAAAAATGCTTCTAACGCTCATAAATAAAGCGTTTTAAGCTATCAATAAAGTATCTGGATTACTTTTCAACCACGGCAAACAGGTCGTCTTCTTTCATGACGAGCAGTTCGTTGCCATCGACCTTGACGGTCTGGCCGCTGTATTTGCCAAACAGAACGCGGTCACCGACCTTGACGTTCATGGCAGACAGTTCGCCTTTGTCGTTTTTCTTGCCGGGGCCCACCGCCAGGATTTCGCCTTGGTCAGGCTTTTCAGCGGCTGCGTCGGGGATGACGATGCCGGAAGCGGTTTTGGTTTCGCTGTCAATGCGCTTGACGATCACGCGATCGGCGAGAGGACGAAGGTTCATAGCATCTCCTAAAGAAAGAACGGAAAAGTAAAACGGTTGGGCTGAAGCCAGTGGACCGTCCGGCGGTGGCACACCATGGCCGCACCGGAGGAACCCGCTTCAGGTGGGGCAAGCTGTTAGCACTCAACCCCAACGAGTGCTAATGATAAGGGCGACCCCTGGCCTTTTCAAGGGCAGGGGTTGGAAAAAATGCGCCCGTCAGCGCATGGGCTTGACCAGATCGGCCACGGTCACGCCGTCGAGTTTGGCGAAATAGGCCTCCATGGCCTGGTGCAACACCCCTTTGAGGCGGCACCGCCCGTTGAGTCGGCAAAGGGCCTGCGCCGGGTCAAAGCACTCCACCATGGTGAAGTCGGCTTCGGTGGCGCGCACCACATCCCCCACGCGGATGCCGCTGGCCGGTCCCGTCAAGCGGATGCCGCCACCCCTTCCCCGTGTCGTGTCCAGCCAGCCATGGGCCGACAGGTCCTGCACGATCTTGTTCAGGTGGTGGCGGGAAATCTGGTGGTGTTCGGCAATTTCACTCACCGTCACCGCAGACTCGCGGTCCGGTTGCGAGGCGCAGTACATCAGTACCCGCAGCGCATAGTCCGTCCACTGGGTCAGTCGCATGGTTGTTGCTCCAGATCAAACAAAAAAAACCTCAGGCGGCAGGTTAACAAATAGAATAGGCACGTCAAATGCTTATTTAAGGATCGCCCCCATGTCTGCAGCCCTGCCCACCCAAGCCGTTTCCACGTTGACCATTCACCCCCAGGAGTCCATCGGACAGATCGCAGTGCAATTGCCCGGTGCCACGGCGGTGTTCCGCCGCCTGAAGCTGGACTTTTGTTGTGGCGGCCAAGTGCCGCTGAGCGAGGCCGTGGTCGCCAAGGGCCTGGACCTCCAGGCGGTGCTGGCTGAGCTGTCGGGCTTGCAGCGCAGCGACGAGTTGCCCCTGGCGGGCGAGCCGAATGCTTTGATTGACCACATCCTGGCCCGCTACCACGACGTCCACCGCGCCCAACTGCCCGAGCTCATCCGCATGGCGCACCGGGTGGAAGCGGTGCACCGCACCCACCCGGACGTGCCCGCCGGTCTGGGGGACTTTCTGGAGGGCATGGAGCAAGACCTGCTGTCCCACATGGCCAAAGAGGAAACCATTCTGTTCCCCTTGCTGAAAGCGGGTGGCCAGGGGTTGGCCGGTGGTCCCATTGGCATGATGCGCAGCGAGCACTTGGACCATGGCGTCGCGCTGGACAAATTGCTGGCGTTGACGCAAGACGCCACCCCTCCGGCAGGGGCGTGCAACACTTGGCGAGCCCTCTACGCCGGGGTGGCGCAGCTGAAAGAAGACCTCATCAACCACATCCATCTGGAAAACAACGTGCTGTTCCCGTTGTTCGAGCGCGCCATGCCTGCGCAGGGGTGTGGATCGGGTGGTGGTTGCGGTTGCTCGGGGGGCTGATCAGGCGCGGATGTGGGGTGGGGTGGCCATTTGTTCGGGCGTGGTGAAGTAGTCCGACAAACTGCCCGCCCGCTCGCGGGCCAGCGCCAGTTCGTGGCGGGCCACGGTGCGCAAATGCACCTCGTCGGGGCCATCCATCAGGTGCATGGCTCGGCCCCACGACCACAACGCGGCCAATGGGGTGTCGGGCGACAGACCCATGGCGCCGAATACCTGCATGGCGCGGTCCACCACCCGGGTTTGCAGACGGGCCGCCACCACTTTGATGGCCGACACCTGCGCCCGCAGCGCGGGCGCAGGTGGAGTGGTTTGCGTCGGGGCGGTGGTGACCGCTGCCTGGTCCAGCAGCCAGGCGGTGTGCAGCACCAGCCAGCGGGCCTGGTCAATTTCCAGGCGGGACTCGGCCAGCCAGTCCTGCACATTGGCGAAGTCGCCCAGACGTCGGCCAAAGGCGGCGCGCTCCAGCGCCCGCTCGGCGGCCAGCTCCAGGGCCAATTCACATTGCCCGATGGTGCGCATGCAGTGGTGCACCCGCCCTGGCCCCAGGCGTGCCTGCGCCATGGCAAAACCGTGGCCCCATTGGCCCAAGAGGTGGCTGTGTGGCACGCGCACCTCGCGAAACAACAGCTCGCAGTGCCCCTCGGGTGCCAAGTGGTGCATGACCGGGATGTTGCGCACCACCTGCACGCCGGGTGTGTCCATGGGCACCAGCAGCAGGCTGTGCTGGTGGTGGGCGTCGTCCGCGTCGTCTTCACCGTTGGCCGCGTGCCGGCACACCACGATCAGCAGGCGACACAGCGGGTGGGCCACGCCAGTGATGAACCACTTGCGTCCCTGAATCACCCACTGGTCACCGTCCAAGCGCACTGTGGTTTGCAGGTTGGTGGGGTCGGACGACGCCACGTCGGGCTCGGACATGGCAAAGGCCGATCGGATGTGGCCGTGCAGCAGCGGCGTGAGCCAGCGTTCCTTCTGATCGACCGAGCCAAAGCGGTGCAGCAACTCCATGTTGCCGCTGTCGGGTGCGCTGCAATTGAACACCTCAGCCGCCCAGGGCAAACGGCCCATGGTTTCGGCCAGCGGTGCGTAGGCCAGGTTGCTCAGGCGCGTACCGGGTTCGTCTGACCGAAGGGCGGGCAGAAACAGGTTCCACAGCCCTTCCTCTTGCGCCAGCGCCTTCAGGTCTTCCATGAACGGAGGGGGATACAGGCCCCTTTGCGCTGACGCGTGCCAGGCCGCGTTGTGCGGCAGCAGGTAGCGGTCCATGAAGGCCAGCAGTTGCTGGCGCAGTGCCTGGGTGCGGGGCGGCAAAGCGAAGTCCATGGGCCATTGTCAGACGGACCACCGCCCGGATGGGGCACCCATGCGACAGCGCCGTTGGCGGGGCATCACCACGCCACGTTCAAATCCCCAGGGTGTCGAACAGTGCGTCCATGCGGGCTTGCACAGCGGGGTCCATGGCCATGGTGCGGCCCCATTCGCGTTGGGTTTCGCCTGGCCATTTGTGGGTGGCGTCCAACCCCATTTTGCTGCCCAGCCCACTCACGGGGGAGGCGAAGTCCAGGTAGTCGATGGGGGTGTGTTCGACCAGCAGGGTGTCGCGCGCGGGGTCCATGCGGGTGGTCATGGCCCAGACCACCTCTTTCCAGTCGCGCACGTCGATGTCGTCGTCCACCACCACCACGAACTTGGTGTACATGAACTGGCGCAGGTGGCTCCACACGCCCATCATCACGCGTCGGGCGTGTCCAGGGTAGGCTTTTTTGATGCGCACCAGCGCCATGCGGTAGCTGCAGCCTTCAGGGGGCAGGTAGAAGTCGGTGATTTCCGGAAACTGACGCTGCAGCAGCGGAATGAACAACTCGTTCATGGCCATGCCCAGCACGGCGGGTTCATCGGGTGGTTTGCCGGTGTAGGTGGAGTGGTAGATGGGGTCCCTCCGAAGGGTAATGCGGTCCACCGTGAACACCGGGAACTCGGCGCGCTCGTTGTAGTAGCCGGTGTGGTCGCCATAGGGGCCTTCCAGCGCGTGTTGCCAGCCGCTGGGGTGGTGTGCATCGGGGTGGATGTGGCCTTCCAGCACCACTTCGGCGGTGGCGGGCACGCGCAGGGGCACCCCCAGTGCCGGTACCACCTCGGTGCGGCTACCGCGCAGCAGGCCTGCAAATTGGTATTCCGACAGGCTGTCGGGCACGGGCGTGACAGCGCCCAGGATGGTGGCCGGGTCGGCTCCCAGGGCCACGGCCACCGGATAAGGCACGCCGGGGCGCAGGGCGCAGTGGTCACGGAAGTCGAGTGCGCCACCCCGGTGTGCCAGCCAGCGCATGATGAGCTGGTGGCGCCCCAGCACCTGCTGGCGGTAAATGCCCAGGTTTTGTCTGGCCTTGTGTGGCCCCTGGGTGATGACCAGCCCCCAAGTGATGAGCGGGGCCACATCGTCGGGCCAGCAGTGCTGGATGGGCAGGCGGGCGAGGTCCACGTCGGCACCTTCCCACACCACGGCCTGGCAGGGCGCGGAATTCAGCTCTTTGGGCGCCATGTGCCACAGGGTTTTGAGCAGGTGGCTCATGCCCAGCAGGTCTTTGAAGCCCTTGGGTGCCTCGGGTTCTTTCAAAGCGGCCAGCACTTGGCCGAACACGCGCAAGCCGCCCAGATCCTTCACGCCCATGGCTCGGCACACACGGTCGGTGGTGCCAAACAGGTTGCCCAGCACCGGCATGGTGTGGCCCGTGGGATGTTCGAACAGCAGTGCGGGGCCGCCTGCGCGCAGCACGCGGTCGCACAACGCCGTCATTTCCAGGTGCGGGGACACTGGCTGGGTCACCCGGCGCAGCTCGCCATCGGATTCCAATTGGGCCATGAATTCGCGCAGGTCGTGGTAAGACATGGGGTAGGTGAACTGGGGCCGTTGGCCAGTGCGCGGTGCTTCAGTGCGGCAGGGGTGTCGCGCCCAGTCCTGGCCAACGGTGGGACAGGTGGTGGGGCAAGGCCAGCAGGTCGAGCACCCGAGCCACACTGTGATCGACGATGTCGTCCAGCGTCTGGGGCCGGGTGTAGAACGCCGGCATGGGTGGGCACACCACGGCACCCAACTCGGTGGCGGTCAGCATGTTGCGCAGGTGTACCAGGTGCAGTGGTGACTCGCGCACCAGCAGCACCAGGCGGCGGCGCTCTTTCAGCACCACGTCGGCGGCGCGGGTCAGCAGGTTGTCGGACAACCCATGGGCAATGGCGGCCAGCGTGCGCATGGAGCAGGGGGCCACCACCATGGCATGGGTCTGGAAGGAGCCGCTGGCAATGGTGGCGCCCAGTTGCCGAATGGAATGCACCTGGTGGGCGAGGGCTTCCACGGCTGGGCGGGTCCAGGGGGTTTCCAGTTGCAGGTTGAGCCAGCCCGTGTCCGACACCACCAAGTGGGTTTCCACCTCCGCCATGCCTTGCAAGGCCTGCATCAGACGCACGCCGTAGATGGCCCCACTGGCCCCGGAAATGCCCACCACCACCCGCTTGGGGTCCCCGGGCGGTGGTGGCGGTGGCAGGCTGCTGCTGCCTCGGGTGTCAGCCATGGGCTGTTGCGCGGTCACCAACGGGTGACGTGGGTGCGGTGGAGCGAGGCCGGCGTTGGGTCCAATGGCCCTCCCGCAGCGCCGAGGCCACCATGACCAGCACCTGCGCGGCTTGCTCAGGGTCGAAGTCCTGGTGGTTTTTCTTTTTGACGCCGTGTTGTTGCAGTTGGAAGTGGCGTTCTGGCTGAATGCCGTGGCGCGCCAGGCTGCTGTGCACGCACACCAGCGGGCAGCCATCCAGCGCCACGATGGGACGACCGGACTGCGCGGTGCGCACCAGGCTGGGCACATCGCCACCCACTCCGGCAATGCACGACATCTCGGCCACGCCCTGTCGGTCCAATTGCACCGCCACATGGTTGGCCAGCTGGGCGGCGCTGGAGCAGCCCGAGCAGGCGTACACCAGGGGCAAATCCACGGACTTCACGGGTGCGCTCCCGGTCGCAGCGCGGCCAGTCGCGCCAGCAGGCGGGGGGGCGTCCACTGCCGGGCATCGAACACCGGCAGTTCCAGCGCATCCAGCGCGTTCTTCACCAGCAAGCCCAGTTCGGTGTCACCCTCCATGCGCAGGCGACGGCTGAAGAACAGGGTGTCAGGGTCCACCTGACGCTGTGCCATCAGGTAAAAATCGTGTGCGTTGGCGCTGATGGTCAGGTTGGTTTGCGCCACCCGTGCGTTGGGGGCAAATCGCTGACCTGTCCAAACGAAGTCGAACGCCAGCTGGGCATCCAGCACCTCAATGCGCATTTTCTGGTGCAGCAGGTGGACGCCCACGTCGGCGGGCAGGGTGCGCGCCAGCGTGAGGTTGAGGGCCTTGACCAGCAAAAACGAGCCCGGATAGGCGGGCAGGCGCGCAAGGGCTTTGCCCACGGGACGGGGCAGTTCAAAGCGGTGGGCAGTGGGGGTGGTCATGGGGTGGTGGTGCTGGTCATGGGCGGTGGCGAGGCGGTGGGTAAAACCGGCACCTGCGCCATGCCCGGTTGGCCGTGCCAGTAGCCATTGCAAGCCTGGTCTGGCAGCAGAGGGAGCAGGGCCGCTTGAGCGGTTAGGGGACTGAGTTGACCCTGGCGCACGCCGTCGAACAGGGCAATGACTTCGTCCATGTGTTGCGATTGGGGGCTGAGGCGGGCCATGTCCACGCCCAGGTTGGCCAGGGTATCCAGTTCACCCAGCAGGGTGTGCACCTTGGCCGACTGGGTCTGTGTGCCGTTGAGCACCAGAAAAGGGGCTTGCTCGCGGGTGCGCAGCAGCAGACCATCGGTGTGGTCCAGGCAGCTGAAGCGGCAGTCGTCTTTGGGCAGGTTGCGATGGCGTGCGGTGAAGCAGCGTGCCGAAAACGCCAGGGGCATGCGGCCATGGGCCCATACCTCTGTTTGCAGGCCGACGGGTCGCCCGGCTTGCATCACGGCCAGGTCGTTGCGCGTCATTTCCAGCGGCATGACCCAGCGCTGTGCGCCCAATTGGGCCATCCAACGCAGGCTGGGCAGGTTGTAGAGGTTGAGGTGTGGCCCCGCCACAAAAGGCACTTTGCCCGCCACGCAGTGCACGGCCCCCATGTCATTGGCCTCGACCGCACACAGGCCATTCGCAGCGATTTTGTGTAGCAGGGCCGCGTCGGAGCCGGACTCGATCAGCGTCTGGGTGGACAGCACCACCTCCTTGCCCGCCTCCAGCAGGTCGGCGGCGATGTGCAGCCAGTCGGCCAGGCGCAGTTCACGGCGGCGCGAGCACACGGTTTCACCCAGATACACGGTGTCCACCGCCGTGCGGGCCATGGTGGCATAAAAGCGCACCACGTCGTCATGCGCCCAGTGGTAGAGCAGCGGCCCCAGCGACAGCTTCAGGCCGCTCAGGGCGCGTGTGCAGGCAGGGTGACCTGCCCTGACGGGGGAGGGGTCGTTCATGAGCGGGCTCATTTCCAAGGCCGGTGGTAGGCGCCCAATGTGTGCTGTTGACCCTCTGCCAACTGATCCAAGCTGGCCATCCAGGTGGTTTTGGGGGTGTAGCGGTGGGGGTTGGCGGCGCATTGGTCGATGGCCTCGCGCCACACTTGCGTCACCTGGGCCACGTAGGCGGGGCTGCGCTGGCGCCCTTCGATTTTGATGGCCCGCACCCCCATCTTCATGAGTTGAGGCAGCAGCCCCAGCGTGTTGAGGCTGGTGGGCTCCTCGATGGCGTAGTAGTTTTCGTCGTCACCCACATCGAAACGGCCTTTGCACAGCGTGGGGTAGCCGGCGTTCTCTCCATCGGCATAGTGGTCAATCAGCACGCCGTTGAGGCGCGAGGCCAAGCCCTGCGGGGTTTGCTGCCAGCGCACGGCCTTGGGTGGCGAGCACACACCGTGGGTGTTGGGCGACTCGCCCGTCACATAGGACGACAGCGCACACCGTCCCTCGGCCATGACACACAGGCTGCCAAAGCCGAACACCTCGATCTCAACCGCGGTTTTTTCAATGACCTGGCGCACCTGCTCCATGGACAGCACACGGGGCAACACGGCCCTGACCACCCCAAACTGTTCCCGGTAGAAGTTGATGGCTTCGTGGTTGGTGGCCGATCCCTGCACCGACAGGTGCAAGCGCAGCGAGGGGTGGTGTTGGTTGGCGTATTGCATCAGACCAGGATCGGCCAGGATGACGGCATCCACGCCCAAGTCAGCCGCTTGGTCCAGGGCCGATTGCCAGGGCTGCGGGTGGGCGGCCTGCGGGTAGGTGTTGAGCGCCATGAACACCTTGCAGCCCCGCCCGTGGGCGTGGCGGATGCCGGTGGCGATGGCGGCGGCATCAAAGTTCAGCCCAGCAAAGTTGCGGGCATTGGTGGCATCGCGCAGCCCGAGGTACACGCAGTTGGCCCCGTGGTCCACGGCGGCTTTGAGGGCGGGCAGGCTGCCAGCGGGGCACACCAGTTCGGGCACAGGCGAAAGCCCTGCATCCAGCGGGGAGTCCGTTGATGGGTGACGCGTTTCCATGGTGAAAAATGTCCCTGTCAGCCAGCTGCCCAGGGTGATGGAAAAAGAATTCGGCAAGTATCGAACCGAATCCGCGCCCCGGCTGGTTGACCAGGGTCAACACTTGTTCAAAGCGTGGGTGGGCACGGGTTGGGGGCATTCAGCTGGACTGAACCCATCAACCCGTACAGTCGGCCTCTTGTTGTCCGAGCTTTGCCCCCACCGGGGTCTACCCAAACTGTGTCGTCCATGTCCACTGTGTTCCATACTTTCCTTGTTGCCCTGGTGGCGTTGGCCCTGGGGGGCTGCAACGGCGAAGCGCCCGATACCCACCCCGACCAGCCGGTGACCAAGCGCCGTGCGGTCTTCAAGGACATGGTGCGCACGCTGGAGCCCATGGGCATGGTGGCGCGCGAGCGCAAGGCCTACCTGGCCCCGGAATTCCTGGCCAATGCCCAAGCCTTGCAAAAACTGGCGGTTCAGCCGTGGCCGCTGTTCACGGCCGACAGCAACTACCCACCCACCCACGCCCGTCCCGAGGTGTGGACGCAGGCGGCGGACTTCCAATTGGCGCAGCACACCTTCACCGGGCGCGTGGATGCGCTGGTGCAAGCCGCACAAGGTCAAGACTTGGCGCGCATCCGGGCGGCGGTCAATGACGTGCAGCAAAGCTGCAAGGCCTGTCACGACAACTTCCGCAGCAAAGCATCGTTTGACTGAACGTGCCACCACCGGGTAGTGGTGCAGGCCTCAGTGCATGTCTTCCAGCGCCTGCGCGCGCTGGGTGGTCATGGTCAGGAAACAATCGCTGGCCACCAGACTGGCGGCACTGCCTCCCTCAGGTTCGGCCAGAAATTGGCAGTCGGCGTCGCGAAACGCCAGCCAGGCCCGCTGGGCGCGTTGCAAGGCCCGCTGACGTTCGCTGGGCAGGCTGGCCATCAGGGTTTTGTAAGCCCGGTTCAGTCGAGCGTCCTGGTGGCTCATTTCGGTGGCCATGCAGTCCAGCATGCGGACCGTGACGCCCCCGCTTTTGTCCATGCAACGTCCATAGGCGGGTGTTTGCGCTGGCGCTGCCTGTGCCAGCAGGGGCAGGGGCCACGCGGTGACCAGGGTGGTCAGCACTGTCCAGACAAAGCGTTGCATGGGGTGTCCTTGGAAGGAATGCCGTGGACCGGTGGGCGGGCTTTTGTCGGGGTCACGGCTGGGTGGGTGGCCAAACTATATGCTTGCCTACCATGCTTCACGCGCACCAACTCACCAAAACCTTTGCCGGACAACCGCTGTTCACAGGGGTGGACCTGCAGGTGGCGGCGGGTGAGGTGGTGGCGGTGCTGGGCGAGTCGGGCATGGGCAAGTCCACCTTGCTCAACGCGCTGGCCGGGCTGGAGCCCCTGGACGGTGGCCGCGTGGTGGTGGGGGGAACCGATGTGACCTCGCTGGACGACACCGCCTGCGCCCATTGGCGGCGCACGCAATTGGGCTTTGTGTTTCAGGCCTTCCATGTGCTGCCGCACCTGAGCGTGGCCCACAACGTGGCCTTGCCGCTGCTGTTGGCGGGGCGGTCCCACGACCGCCTGGTGTCCGACATGCTGACCCAGGTCGGCCTGGCGGGCATGGACGCGCGCATGCCGCGCACCCTGTCGGGCGGGCAGTTGCAGCGCGTCGCCATTGCACGGGCGCTGGTGCACCAGCCTGCGCTGGTGCTGGCCGACGAGCCCACCGGCAACCTCGACCCCACCACGGGGGAGCACATCATTTCGCTGTTGCTGGCGCAAGCACGCGCCCATGGTGCTGCCGTGGTGTTGGTCACCCATTCCCAAGCGGCGGCGACGCGGGCCGACCGGGTGCTGCGCCTGCACGCCCACGGTCTCGTGCCTGTTGCCCGGCCAGCGCGCGCATGAGCGCCCGCCCTGGCCCTTCTGGGCGCTTCACGCCCGTCGGGGCGCAGTGGCTGACCATGCTGCTGCGCCAGGTGAGCTGGCCGGACTGGCGGGCCCACGCCTGGCGACAGGGCGCAGCCTGCCTGGCCGTGGCCCTGGGGGTGGCCATGGGCCTGTCGGTGCACCTGGTGAACGAGGCCGCGCTGAACGAATTCGGCGCCGCCGTGCGGGCGGCCAACGGGCAGCCCGACGCCTCGCTGCGCTGCGAGCCCGCCTGTGGCGACGCCGTGTACGCGGCACTGGCCCAGATGCCCCAGGTGCGCAGTGCCCACCCCGTGGTGTCGGTGTCGACCTACGTGGTGGGGGTGGGTGGCCAGCGGGTGCCAGTGACGGTGCTGGGCGTCGATGGGCTGTCGGTGGCAACAGTGGCACCAGAGTTGTGGCCGCGCGCCGCCGAGGGACAGGACCGGTTGGCCCTGCTGGCGGCCGACCGCGTGTTTGCCAACGCCACCGCACTGGTCCAGACCGGGCTGGCCGTGGGCGACGGATTGCGCCTGCAGCAGGGCGTGGGCACTTCCGCCTGGACGGTGGCAGGCCAGGTGGCGGCCGGGGGCGGTCCGGTGTTGGTGGTGGACATTGCGGCCGCGCAGCAGCGGTTGGGGCTGGCGGGCCAGCTCACGCGGGTGGATTTGCGGCTGGCCGATGGCACCCCCACCGCCCAGGCACAGGCCGACATGCAGGCCAGGTTGGCCAGCCAGGGGGCCTGGCCGCCCCAGGCCCGTTGGCACGACCCGCAGGGGGATGAGCAAAGCAACGCTGCGCTGTCGCGGGCCTACCGCGTCAACCTGACGGTGCTGGCGCTGGTGGCGCTGTTTGTGGGGGCCTTTCTGGTGTTTTCGGTCATGGCCCTGTCGGTGGCGCAGCGCATGCCCCAGTTTGCCTTGCTGGGGGTGCTGGGCCTGTCGGCCCGCGAACGCCAGCAGTGGGTGCTGGCGGAGGCCGCGCTCACCGGCGTGTTGGGGTCGGCCCTGGGCGTGGCCTTGGGGGTGGGCCTGGCCCGCTTGGCGTTGCACTGGTTGTCGGGTGATTTGGGCGCGGGGTTTTTTGCCGGTGTGGCGCCCCAGCTGCAGGTGTCGGGAGGCGCTGTGGCGGGCTTTGCGGCACTGGGCGTGTCGGCGGCGTTGGCCGGGGGCTGGTTGCCCGCGCGCCAGGTGCAGGCCCTGTCGCCCGCACAGGCCCTCAAAGGTCTGGGGGGCACCGCATTGGCGCCGTTGCCCGGTGGGTTGGCGCCGGGCCTGCTGGTGGCGGGGGCGCTGTTGGCGCTGCTGCCCCCGATGGGGGGTTTGCCCGTGGCCGCGTATGCCGCTGTGGCGTGTGTGCTGCTGGGCGGCATGGTGGGTGTACCCTGGGTGGTGGCGGCACTGCTGGCCGCGGTGGGGCCACCGCGCTGGCCCACGCTGCTGCTGGCGCTGGAGCGTGCCCGCCACGAGCGGGCCGCCGCCACCGTGGCCGTGGCGGGTGTGGTGGCCAGCCTCAGCCTGGCGGTGGCCCTGACGGTCATGGTGTCCAGCTTTCGCGAGGGGGTGACCCAGTGGCTGGAGCAGGTCCTGCCCGCCGACCTGTATGCCCGCACCGCGACCCGCAGCGTGGCCAGCGACGGGGCCTACCTGCCGGACGGCGTGGCCACCCAGGCCGCACAGCTGCCGGGTGTGCTGCGGGTGGAGGCTTCGCGCCTGCGCAGCCTGGTGCTGGCCACCGGACAACCCCCAGTGACCCTGATTGCCCGGCCCCTGCCCAGGCCAACGCAGCAGCTGCCGCTGGTGCTGCCGCCCGCAGGGCCACCTGCGGCGGGGCCAGCGGGCGACACCGCTGGCCAGTCCCCCATGGTCGGTGTGTACGTGAGCGAGGCCGTGCTGGCGCTGTACCCGGTGCAGCTGGGGGGTGTGCTGGCGCTGCCGCTGGGGCCCACCGGCCACACCACCGTGCGGGTGCTGGGCGTCTGGCGCGACTATGCGCGCCAGTTCGGGGCCATTGCCATGGACGCCACCGACTACCTCGCCCTGACGGGCGATGCCCGCGCCAACGACCTGGCCCTGTGGCTGACGCCGGATGCCGACGTGGACGTGGTGCAGACCGGCCTGCGCCAGCTGGCGGGCGAGGCCGGGTTGATGGAGTTCGCCGTGCCGGCGGCCATCCGCGCGCAGTCGTTGCGCATTTTTGACCGCAGCTTCGCCGTCACCCATTACCTGCAGGCACTGGCCATGGCCATTGGCCTGTTCGGCATCGTGGCCAGCTTTTCGGCCCAGGTGCTGGCGCGGCGGCGCGAGTTCGGGCTGCTGGCCCACCTGGGCTTCACCCGGCGGCAGGTGTTGGGCATGGTGTCTGCCGAGGGGGCGGTGTGGACCGCGGCGGGCACGGTGCTGGGGGTCGTGCTGGGGCTGGCCGTGGCGGTGGTGCTGGTGCATGTGGTCAACCCCCAAAGTTTTCACTGGAGCATGTCGCTGGTGGTGCCCTGGGGGCGTTTGCTGGTGTTGTGTGCCGTGGTGTTGTTGGCCGCGGGTGTGGCGGCGGGCCTGAGCGCACGCTCGGCGGTGTCGGTCCAGGCCGTGCGGGCCGTGAAGGAGGACTGGTGATGCCCGAATGCCTGCCCCACGCGCCGCGTCGTCGCCGACTGCTCGCGGGCCTGGGGGTTGTTTCTGCAGCGGCGTCATGGCCTGGGTGGATGGCGTTGGGGGCCACCGTGCCCACCACCGGCCATGCCCAGGGCGGCGGTGCCCTGGCCCCAGGTCTCACCCACCCAACGGCCGTGCGGCCCGGCACCCGTTTGGGCTTCCCGGTGGACCACGGCGCCCACCCCGACTTTCGCACCGAGTGGTGGTACGCCACCGGGGCTTTGCGCACGGCAGGGGGTGGGTTGTTGGGGTTTCAGGTCACTTTTTTCCGGTCCAGGGTCAACGGGCACGCAACAGGGGTGGGTGCGGCCAAGGCCGTGGGTCGCTTTGACCCGCGCCACCTGCTGTTTGCCCACGCCGCCCTCACCGACGTGGCCGCGCAACGCCAATGGCACGCCCAACGCCTGGGCCGCTGGAACGGTGACCCGAGTGTTCGCCCGGATGCCGCATCGTTGACCGACACGGCGGTGCACTTGGGCGCAGGGGCCGGTGCCTGGTCCCTGGTGCGCCAGGACGGTCCCGCCCCAGGCCAAAGCGCCTACCGGGCCACCGTGGCCGAACCGGACCTGGCGTTTGACCTGACGCTCACCACCACCCAACCCGTGCTGCTGCAGGGTGACGGTGGTTTTTCCCGCAAAGGGCCTGACCCGGCACAGGCCAGCCACTACTACAGCCAGCCGCAGTTGGCGGTGGCGGGCACGGTGCGGCACGGGGGTCGTCCGCAGGCTGTGACCGGCACCGCCTGGTTGGACCACGAATGGAGTGAAACCCTGTTGCACCCCGATGCCGTGGGGTGGGATTGGGTGGGCATGAACCTGGACAACGGCGCGGCAC
Organism: uncultured Hydrogenophaga sp.; assembly: GCA_964396895.1. Classification (GTDB taxonomy): domain Bacteria; phylum Pseudomonadota; class Gammaproteobacteria; order Burkholderiales; family Burkholderiaceae_C; genus UBA2334. The sequence continues at coordinate 161,422 of CAYNGJ010000006.1, forward strand.
TCACGGCGTTTCAACTGCGCCGGGCCGACGGCAGTGTGCTGTGGGCGGGGGGCAGCTGGCGGGCGAGCGCCCACGGGCCCGTGCAGGCGTGGGCACCGCAGGTGCTGCGCTTCACACCGGGGCAGCGCTGGGTCAGCCCCTTGTCACAGGCCAGTTACCCCTTGCACTGGCGGCTGGACACCCCGATGGGTCCTTTCCTGGTGCGCGCGCTGAGCCCGGCCCAGGAGCTGGACAGCCGCCAGAGCACCGGCACCGTGTACTGGGAAGGCCTGAGCGAGCTGGTGGACGCCCGCACCGACCAGCGCGTGGGCCTGGGTTACCTGGAAATGACGGGCTACGCCGGAAAACTGCGCTTGTGATGGCAGGAAAAGTGTCCTGATTTTTCAGAAAAATGTGCTGAAAATCATAGCTTAAAACGACATCAATCAAGCGATGACCATGCATTTTGGCCATAAAAATAGCCAATAAATCAATAGCGCAATCCGTGCATGCGCTGGGCGCTGAGGGACAGGCGCAGTTGCATCAGCTCTTGGTCCAGGTGGCGCATGCGCTCGCGCAGTCGGCGCCTGGCCTCGTCATGAGGGGCGGCGGCCAGTTGGCTGTCCAGGCGGCGCAGCTCTTGGTACACGCTGTCGATGCGCGATTGCAGTCGGTGGATTTCCCGGCCCGCGCGGTAGGCCTGCAAAAACGCCCCCTCGTTGCGGCCCCGGCACACGTCCTGGTAGCCCCGGCCGGCCAGGCCTTCGTCCCAGCCCACCTGCGGTGTGCAGTAGTGCCAAATGCCCTGGTCCCACCCGGCGCGCCACTGGGCACTGTCGGGCCGGACACCGATCTGGCCGCAGGCCTCGGCGTGCTCGGCCAGCCGTGATTCGGGTCGGCCATGTGCCCCATCGTCGGCCCCGATGCGCCGCCAGTCAGCCACCCGGCATTCGCTTTCGCTCAGGCTGGCGCAGCCGCTCAGCAGCGCCACCAAGGCCCAAGTGGCGACGCTGGCGTTCACTTCAGTCCGGCGGCGGCGCGCAGCGCCTGGGCCTTGTTGGTGTGTTCCCAGGTGAACTCGGGCTCCTCGCGACCAAAGTGGCCGTAGGCGGCGGTCTTGGTGTAGATGGGGCGCAGCAGGTCCAGCATCTGGATGATGCCTTTGGGGCGCAGGTCAAAGTGCTCGCGCACCAGAGCGGCAATTTGGTCGTCGGGGATGACGCCCGTGCCCTCGGTGTACACCGTCACGTTCATGGGGTGGGCCACGCCAATGGCGTAGGCCACCTGAATTTGGCACTGGCGCGCCAACCCCGCGGCCACGATGTTTTTGGCCACGTAGCGCGCGGCGTAGGCGGCTGAGCGGTCCACCTTGGTGGGGTCTTTGCCGCTGAACGCGCCGCCGCCGTGCGGGCAGGCACCGCCGTAGGTGTCCACGATGATCTTGCGCCCGGTCAGGCCGCAGTCACCCTGGGGGCCGCCGATGACGAATCGCCCAGTGGGGTTGATGAGGTACTTGGTGTCCAACAGCCATTCTTTGGGCAGCACGGGCTTGATGATTTCTTCAATCACCGCTTCGATGAAGCTGGCCTTCATCTTGTGCTGGGTTTCGCTCTGGTCGGGGCTGTGCTGGGTGGACAGCACCACGGTGTCAATGCTGTGGGGCTTGCCATTGACGTAGCGCATGGTCACTTGGCTTTTCGCGTCGGGCCGCAAAAAGGGCAGGCGACCATCTTTGCGCAACTGGGCTTGGCGCTCGACCAGGCGGTGGGCGTAGTAAATGGGCGCGGGCATGAGCTCGGGCGTTTCGTCACACGCGTAGCCAAACATCAGGCCCTGATCGCCAGCGCCGGTGTTCAGGTGGTCGTCTGACGCATGGTCCACGCCCTGGGCGATGTCGTTGCTTTGCTTGTCGTAGGCCACCAGCACGGCGCAGCCTTTGTAGTCGATGCCGTACTCGGTGTTGTCGTAGCCGATGCGCTTGATGGTGTCGC
>CAYNGJ010000007.1:0-79491 GCA_964396895.1 uncultured Hydrogenophaga sp.
GCCGCCGCTGGGGCTGGTTACCAACGCCGCTTTTTGAATATTTCAGGGCCGACTATTTGGTCAATCGCGCAGCTTCCCAGCACCTCACGGCCAAATGTCTTAATCCCTTTGAATTCAGGGCTGGTATTTGGTCTGGCAGCACAGGTAGCAGGATGCTACAGCGCGTCTTAATCCCTTTGAATTCAGGGCTGGTATTTGGTCCCTCTCAAACACCGAACACGCTACCCACCTTGTAGTCTTAATCCCTTTGAATTCAGGGCTGGTATTTGGTCATCGAGTCAGCCCTCGGCACGCTGGAGACCGTAGGTCTTAATCCCTTTGAATTCAGGGCTGGTATTTGGTCCCAAAGCCACACGGTGGACAACAATCGACAATCGTCTTAATCCCTTTGAATTCAGGGCTGGTATTTGGTCGGGTACATCGCAAGTGGCCTTATCAAGGACTGGTCTTAATCCCTTTGAATTCAGGGCTGGTATTTGGTCCCGTTGCATCTATTCCAAAATCAGACGATGTTGGGTCTTAATCCCTTTGAATTCAGGGCTGGTATTTGGTCACTCACGGACAAGATTACAAGTGTAGACCAAGTCTTAATCCCTTTGAATTCAGGGCTGGTATTTGGTCAGTGTTGTCGGCTTCGGTGTCTCCGTTCTCAGCAGTCTTAATCCCTTTGAATTCAGGGCTGGTATTTGGTCCGCGTCGCTGGCAAAGCCGATGTCAAAGTGAACGTCTTAATCCCTTTGAATTCAGGGCTGGTATTTGGTCTGAAATCTTTTACACCAGTCATCGCCCGGTATCGTCTTAATCCCTTTGAATTCAGGGCTGGTATTTGGTCTGCATGTGCCGAAAAACCCTTTACTTTCAAACACTTGCGGAGACGTTTGGCGGTGCAGGGTGTGTTTGGCAAAGCTGACTTGCACGGGACAGAAACCAAGCCGCGTCAACTGAGCAGAAACGGCTGGTTGGGATCTTGCCACACGTCCGTGGGCAATATGGGTTGGCCCAGGGTGGTTTGCCAGGGGTTGGCGGGCACGCGGTAGGCGCGCACATCGTCGGTTCGGGGGTCTATGAGTTTGGCCAGTGTGACCATGAGACTGCCCATGCGTGCCTGGCTGGCCACCACATGGAACACCGAGTACTGCACCGGTATGCCTTCTTTTTTTAACGCTTTGTGAACGCGTTGAAGTCGGCGGGAGGAGCTGATGTCGTAGGTGACGACCCAGCTGGCAGGGGTGTGTTGGCTCACGGTGGGGTGTTGGGGGGGGTCAGGGGTATTGGAAGCTTTTGGCCACGCGCAACAGAGCGCCCAGGTGCAGGTTGAGTGCCGCGCCGTTTGTGGTCTGCCAGTGTTCAAACAGGTCGGTGAGTTCGCGCTCGGTGTCGCATTGTGCAAGTACTGGTCCGCTGCACAGGTTCATTTCAGCCCACAGCAGTTGTGTCAGGTCGTGGGCCAGTTGTATGTCGTTGCCTTGGGCATCCCACAGCAGGTTGGGCAGTTGGTGTTGCTGAAGTTGGGCTGCGACCCACGCGTGGCAGTGGCCTTGCAGGGCCAGGGGCAGGTGTGCGCGCAGCCGGTTGCCGTATACCCATTCACGTTTGGTCTGTTCCCAGTCAAGAGGGCTGGTGGGTGCGGTGTCGGTGCGGCGCCAGTGGGTCAGCACTTGCATGCGGCGGCTGCGGTGCCAGTTTTGGTAGTGCTCGGTGCCGTCGGGCTGTTCCAGTAGCAGTTCCAGTGTGTCGGCTTGGCACATGTGTTTCGCCCGGCATGGGCTGGCACTGCCCAGTGGGTTGCCTTTGCCGTCTGCCCAAGTGATGCTGATGCCGTGTTGGAGGCAGAGGGCGAGAGCGCCTCCGTCCCAGTCCACCGCCGCGCTGCTGACCACTCTGGCCAGGCGTGTCAGTGGGTAGCGCAGGGTTTGGCCGGCTGCGTTGGTGACAACCAACGCTTCGTGGGTATGGGCCACGCGCTTGTGTGTGCCGCCGCCCAGGTACAGGGCGCGGGCGCCGGGGGGGTGGTGGACGCTGGCAGCGGTCATGTTGCGGGTTCCTCGCCGTCGGGTTCGGGGTCGGTGTGTATCCAGGCCAAGCCCTCGTTTCGCAATTGACTGGCCAGGTGGCGGGTTTGCAGGCGCAGCCAGCGCCGCAGGGGTTTGCTGGTGCGTTCCCAGGTGGCATAGAAGACGGCGCGCCCGGCTTTGCCCAGCAGGCATGCGCCACCGGTGGTGTTGAAGTGGTCTTCGCGCAGGGTGCGGTTGCGCAGCAATTCCCACACCCACAGGTCCACTGTGGGGCGCAGCGGCTCTATCAGGTCGCTGGCCAGGCTTTCGCGTCCGATGGTGGGGCGGTGGTAGAAGCCAAGCAAGGGGTCTAGCCCCGCCGTTTGGCACGCGTGTATGGCCTGGCTGTGCAGCAAGGTGTAGCCCAAGCTGAGGCAGACGTTGACCGGATCGCGCGGGGGACGGCGGTTGCGCCCGGTGAATTCCAGCGCAGGGGGCATGACCCCAGCCAGGCCGCCGAAGTAGGCCCTGGCGGCGGCACCTTCTTTGCCGCGCAGGGTGTCCAGCGCCAAGGTTTGGGTGGTTGGGCCCATGGTTTGGGCTATGGCGGCGAGGGTTTGCAGGGCGTCCCACAGGGGTTTGCGGGCATCGGGGCGTTCGCGCAGCAGGTGTTGCAGGGCGCGCTGCTGGCGTTGCAGTTTGGCACTCACCAGGCTGTGTGACCAGTGGCGACAGGCGCTGTCGTCCATGACGCGGTGTGCCTGGGCCAGGCGCACGGCTGCGTCGTTGTGTTGTGGTCCCAGCACCACGGCCACCCGCCTGTGGACTCGGGGGCTCATGAGCACGGTGCTGACACCTGCCTCGGCCAGTTTCAGCAACACGCCACTGCTGAGCAGGGTTTGGGCGCCATGCACCACGCAACGTTCGACGAGCTTGATGGGAACGGTACCCCGGCGGGCACCGGCCTCGTACAGGACGAGGGTGTCGCCTTCAGCCCTGACTTCCAGGTTGGCACGGTCGAGCAGGAGGAGGCTCATGCTCGTTCTCCCATGTGTCGCTGGGTTTTTTGACGGGGGTTACGACAGTGTTTGGCGTGTGCAGGTGTTTGCATGCCTGCATTGTTGTGGCGGATCCGGGTATTTAGGGGGTGCGGCAAGCTTGCCGCGGTGAGTGGCTTATCGGAACGCCCACCAGGGCAGCCACTGGTTCATGGCCAGCACCTGGCCGGGGTGGTCAGGGGTGTAACCCGTGAGCTGTTGCAGCTGCTGGGTCCAGGCGGGGGTGGCCAGCAGCTGGCGCAGGGCGTGGACGGGCGGGGTGTCCAGCGCGGTTTTCAGGCACACCAGCTGGTAGCGCTCTTGCAGCAGGGGCACAAAGTCCAGCCCGGCGGCGTGCGCGGCGGTGGCCGAACCCAGGCTGGCATCGGCCTGGCCATTGGCCACGGCCTGGGCGGCGGCGGCGTGCGAGGGTTGGGTGTGGCCGTGGTTTTTCAGGGCGTGAGCGGGTAGGTCCAAGTCCATCAGCAATTCGTCCAGCAGCACGCGCGTGCCGGTGCCCAGGGGGCGGTTGACCCAGGTGGCTTGCTGGGTGACCACGTCTCTCAGCGAGCGCAGCCCCTTGGGGTTGCCTGGGGCCACCATCAACCCCATCCAGCGCAGCGCAAACCCGATGATTTTGTGGCGACCTGGCTTGAGCAGTGGTTTGTAAGTGCGTGCGGTGTGGGTGTGGCGGTGCGGCAGCTGGCGGGTGTGAAACCCGGCCAGCTGGCAGCGACCCTCGTTGAGGGCGCGGATGGCGTCCACGCTGCCGGTGAACTGGATGTCCAGGTGCAGGTGGCGCTGTGCGGCGGCCATGTCTTGGAGGTGGGCCAGGGCATCGTCGTGGCTGGCGTGCAGGCTGAGTACCTGGGTGTGCTCGTCAAACACGGTGGCCAGGGCGCGCTCCAGTTCGGCGCGCAGCGCTTCGATCTGCGGGGCCAGCCGGGCCTGGGCCAGCCGTTCGGCCCACAGCAGTTTGTCGGCAAAGGCGGTGAGGCGGGCGGCCTGGCCCCTGTCCCACACGATGAGCTCGTGTCCCACCTGCACCTCCCAGTCCTTGAGTTGGCCCCACACATGGCGGTATGACAGGCCCAGCGAACGGGCCGCTCCAGAAATGGAGCCTTGCTGGCGCACGGCCTGCAACAGGTCGAGCAGCGGGTTGCCCAGCGTGGCGGTGCGCTGGCGCGCGGTGGTGAACTGGTAGCCCAGGGCCACACGCGTGGGGCGCTGTGGCGCGGGTTCAGGCGCCTGGGCGGGTGCGGATGGCGTGTAGGCGGGCGGTGCGGGGGGCTTCATGCCGCCAGTGTGCCGCATGCGGCCAGCGTACCGGAGGCGCGCCTATGCACACGGTTTCATACCGTGGCAACACCTAGGGTGCCGGGGCCAAATGCGGCCTACCATACGCGGCCTTTTCTTCCGGTTCTTCCGCCTTTCCTGTCCACACTTTTTTCCCTTTGTCCCCTGTCGTTTTCTCATGAATGGTTTTTCCGAGAGCCTGAGCACCGCGGTGCAGCTGCTGTTCAGCGGCGACGCCATGCTGTGGCAAATTGTCCAGCGCTCACTCGCTGTCAGCGCCACGGCGTGTGTGCTGGCGTGTGGTCTGGGTCTGTGGCTGGGGGCCAGCCTGGCCGTGACGCGGTTTGCCGGTCGGGGGCTGGTGCTGGCCTTGCTCAACACCTTGCTGGCACTGCCCTCTGTGGTGGTGGGCCTGGTGGTGTACCTGCTGCTGTCGCGCACAGGGCCTCTGGGGTTTCTGGGGTGGATGTTTTCGTTTCAGGCCATGGTGCTGGCCCAAACGGTGCTGGTGGTGCCCGTGGTCACCGCTCTGACCCGCCAGGCCATTGAGGACGCCGACCAGGCGCACGGCGAGCAGTGGCAATCGCTGGGTGCCAGCCGCTGGCAGCGGGCCGGGTTGTTGCTGTGGGACGAGCGGTTTGCCCTGCTCACCGTGGTCATTGCCGCCTTTGGCCGCGCCATTTCCGAGGTGGGCGCGGTGATGATTGTGGGCGGCAACATTGACGGGTTCACCCGCGTCATGACCACCGCCATTGCCCTGGAAACCAGCAAGGGCGACCTGCCCCTGGCGCTGGGCCTGGGCTTGGTGCTGTTGGGCGTGGTGGGCGCCATGAACCTGCTGTTGCTGGCACTTCGCCATTGGCGCAGCCGGGTGGAGGGCGCGGCGGCCACGGCCCACCCACCACCGGCGGTGGCCACATGAGCGCCACCTGTTGGCAGCCCAGCCTGCGCGTGTCCACCGCTGGGGGTGAGGGCCTGTCGGGTGGTGGTGGCCGCTCACCCGGTGGCCGTGGCCCTGTTCCCCCCGTGTTGCCCGTGCTGACGCTGAACCACGCCCGCCTGCAACTGGGCGGTGCCTGGGTGCTGCGCGACATTCAGCTGAGCATTCGCCCGGGCGAACGGGTGGCGCTGGTGGGTGCCAACGGTTCGGGCAAAAGCACCCTGCTGCGCCTGATGCACGGCCTGCTGCTGCCGACCGAGGGAGAGCGCCTGGCCCAGCCTGGCTGCCTGCAGGCCATGCTGTTTCAGCGCCCGCACGTGCTGCGAACCTCCGCGCTGAACAACGTGGCCCTGGCGTTGTGGCTGCGCAGTGGCTGGTGGCGTTGGGGCGCCTGGCGTGCCAGCCAGGCCCTGGCCCGTCAGGCGCTGGCGCAAGTGGGTTTGCTGGACCAGGCGCACAAGCCGGCCAAAACCCTCTCGGGCGGGCAGCAGCAGCGGCTGGCGCTGGCCCGCTGCTGCAGCTTTGGACCCGACATGCTGCTGCTGGACGAGCCCACCGCCAGCCTGGATCCCCACGCGAAACGCGATGTGGAGGCCCTGATCGCCGAGCTGGGTCAGACCAAAACCCTGGTGTTTGCCAGCCACAACCTGGGTCAGGTCAAGCGCCTGGCCACCCGGGTGCTCTACCTGGAGCAGGGCCGGGTGTTGGCCGATCTGCCGGTGCACGAATTTTTCAATGGCCAGGTGCTGCCTGTCCGTTACCCCGAAGCCCATTTGTTTGTTCAAGGAGAAACCACATGACCATTATTTTCAAAGAAAAACGGCGTCTAGCGCTTTCTGTAATTGGATTTGTAGCTATTGGTTTTGGTTCTGCATTTCAGGCACATGCCCAAGCGGAGTCCATTGTGGTGTCATCCACCACGTCCACCGAGCAGTCTGGCTTGTTTGCCCACCTGTTGCCCGCGTTCAAGCAGGCCACCGGCATCGACACCAAAGTGGTAGCCCTGGGCACCGGTCAGGCGTTGGACATGGCCCGCCGGGGCGATGCCGACGTGGTGTTTGTGCACGACCAAGTGGCCGAAGGCAAATTTGTGGCCGAGGGCTTTGGCCTCAAGCGCCTACCCGTCATGTACAACGACTTTGTGCTCATTGGCCCCAAGGCCGACCCAGGCGCCACCAAGGGCAGCGACATCACCGCCGCACTGGCCAAACTCGCGGCGGGCAACGCCAATTTTGTGAGCCGGGGCGACAAAAGCGGCACCCATGCCGCCGAGCTCCGCTTCTGGAAAATGACCGGCCAAGACAGCAAAGGCAGTGGCTACAAAGAGTGTGGCTGTGGCATGGGTCCGGCCCTCAACATCGCTGCCAGCAGCGGGGCCTACGTGCTGACCGACCGGGGCACCTGGCTGAACTTCAAAAACCGCGCCGACCTGGCCGTGCTGGTGGAGGGCGACAAGCGCCTGTTCAACCAGTACGGGGTGATGGTGGTCAACCCCGCCAAGCACGCCCATGTCAAGCTGGCTGCCGCCCAGAAATTTGCCGATTGGGTGACATCACCCGCAGGCCAAGCCAGTATTGCCAGCTACAAAATTGGTGGCGAACAGCTGTTCTTCCCCAACGCGGGCCAGTGATGCCAGGGGTTTGTCAGCGCACCACGGCCACGCCCTTGACCTGGGCGTACACCGCCACCCCTGGAACCAGTGCCAGGCGTTGGGCAGAGGCTTGGCTGATGCGGGAGAGCAGGCGCGTGGTGGGGGCGTTGTCCACCCCGGTCACGTCCAGCCCCACCAGTACCTGACCAGGGCCGTCGGGGCTGAGGCCGGTGACGGTGGCGCACCAGGTGTTGAGCACGCTGGTGCGCTGCGGCGCATCGAGTGACAGGCTCACGTCGCGCGCCTGAATGCGCACCCGCACCGGTGTGTCGGAGGGCAAAGGGGTGGCCCGGATTTGCGGCAGCAACAGGTGGCCGCCGGCAAAGCGCAGGGTGCACATGCCCGTTTCGGTGGCGCTGAGGCCGCAGGTGCGCGCCTCGATGAGGGCGCTGGCGGCGTCGCCCCTGGCCAGCGGCAGGTCGGCGCGGGTGAGCAGCTCGGCCACTGGGCCTTGGGCCATCACCTGGCCGTCGTGCAGCAGCACCAGGTGGTCGGCCAGGCGCAGCACCTCGTCCATGGCGTGGGTCACGTATACCACCGGGATGTCCAGCCGCTCGTGCAATTGTTCCAGCCAGGGCAGGATGTCGGCCTTGCGCTGTGCGTCCAGGGCGGCCAGGGGTTCGTCCATCAGCAGCACACGCGGGCTGGTGGCCAGGGCGCGGGCGATGGATACGCGCTGGCGTTCACCGCCCGACAACTCGTGCGGCCGTCGCTGCAGCAGGTGGGCAATGCCCAGCAGCGCCAGTGCGTGGTCCCAGTTGTGGCGGCGCAGGGCGGCGGGCGTGCGCTCGAAGCCAAAGCGGATGTTGGCCTCCACCGTCATGTGTTCGAACAGGCTGGCCTCCTGAAACACGTAACCCAGCGGGCGCTGGTGCACGGGTTTGAACAGGCGCTGTGTGCTGTCTTGCCACAGCTCACCGCCCACACTCACCTGGCCTTGGGCCTGGGGCTCCAGACCAGCCAGCACACGCAGGCAGGTGGTTTTGCCCGAGCCGGAGGCGCCGAACAGCGCGGTCACACCCTGGGCGGGCAGGGTCACGTCTACATCGAGCGTGAACCCGGGGCGTGACAGTCGGGTGCGCAGCGTCAGAGGGGGCGGGGCCGTGGTGCTCATGGGGTGTCAGGCGGTGTCAGGTCGTGTGCCCGGCTTGGCGCGCAGTGGCACGCTGCGAGCGCTGGTTGAACAGTTGCAGGGCCAGCAGCACCACAAAAGAAAACACCAGCATGACGGCGGCCAGGCGGTGGGCGTCGGTGTATTCCAGCGCCTCGACGTGGTCGTAAATTTGCACGGACACCACCCGGGTGACGCCGGGGATGTTGCCGCCCACCATCAGCACCACGCCGAACTCGCCCACGGTGTGGGCAAAGGTCATGATGGTGCCGGTCAGCAGGCCGGGCTTGCACAGCGGCAGCACCACGCTGAAAAATGTGTCCAGCGGCGAGGCGCGCAGCGTGGCCGCCACCTCCAGCGGGCGCGGGCCCAGCGCCTCGAAGGCGTTGTGCAGCGGCTGCACCATGAAGGGCAGCGAATAAAACACCGACGCCACCACCAGCCCGGCAAAGGTGAAGGGCAGCACCCCCATGCCCAGCGCCTGCGTCCACTGCCCCACCGGGCCATGCGGCCCCATGGCCACCAGCAGGTAAAACCCCAGCACCGACGGCGGCAGCACGATGGGCAGCGCCACCACCGTGGCCAGCGGGGTCTTGAGCCACGAGCGTGTGCGGGCCAGCCACCAGGCCAGGGGCACACCCAGCAGCAGCAGCAGCACGGTGGTGGCCACTGCCACCTTCAGCGTCAGCCCAATGGCCTGCCAGTCGGAAGGGGTGAGCAGCATGGTGCGGGTGGTGACGGTGAAAAAAAAGCAACCGCAGGCTGGTCGGCTCAGAGCCGGTAGCCGTACGAGCGAATCAGGTCCTGCGCGCGTGGGCTCTTCAGCAGCTTGACCAAGGCCAGTACCGCCTCATTGTCAGCGCCACGCTGCAGCACCACCGCATCCTGCTGGATGGGGGTGTACAGCGCCTGGGGCAGCACCCACATGGAGCCGCCTTTGAGGCGACCGCCCTCCAGCACCTGGGTCATGGCCACAAACCCCACGTCGGCATTGCCGGTGTGCACAAACCCATAGGCCTGTCCAATGCTTTCGCCCTGCACCAGCTTGGATGTCAGAGAGGCGGTCAGGCCCAGCCGGTCCAGCGCCTGGAGGGCGGCTTCTCCGTAGGGGGCGGTTTTGGGGTTGGCCACGGCCACCTTGCCCAGTGCCGGGTCGCGCAGCACCCGTCCCTGCAAGTCAACCCGCCCGTTCTTGGGCGACCAGAGCACCAGCTGCCCCGTGGCGTAGGTGAACCGGCTGCCGGGTTGCGCCAGGCCGTCGGCTTCCAGTTGGGCGGGGGTGCGGGTGTCGGCGGCCAGCAGCAGGTCAAACGGCGCACCGTTTTTGATCTGCGCATACAGCTTGCCGGTGGAGCCCAGGGTGACCTTCAGGGTATGGCCGGTGGCTTTTTCGAGCACAGCCGCGATGGCCTTGATGGGTTCGGCGAAATTGGTGGCCACCGCCACCTGAGCCTCGGCCGCCAGTGCGGGTACGGTGCAGGCGAAGGACACACACCAGAGAGCCAAAAAGCGTGGGTACAGGCGCATGGGGTTCCTTTGGCGATGTGTTGAAGGGCAGTGAGGTCGTTGTTCCTAAATGGAATAGCGAGTGTAGCGCTTCCCAACCCTCCTTGGTGCGCCATGTGCGGTCACCTGCCCGCACAATGGCGGCATGAGTGAGCGCCCCCATTCCCTGAACGAGGCCCTGGGCCACACGGCCAGCGACAAGCGGCTGGATGTGCTGCGCCAGGTGGCCCTCACGGGCTCCATTTCCCAGGCCGCGCGCGACGTGGGCATCAGCTACAAGGCGGCCTGGCAGGCCATTGACACCCTGACCAACCTCAGTGGCTGGCCGCTGGTGGACCGATCGGTTGGGGGCAGTGGGGGCGGTGGTGCCCGCCTCACCCCGCAGGGCGTGCAGTTGCTGGCGCTGGCCGACGAGCTGGCACAGGCCAGGGCACAGGTGCTGGCCCGCTTCGCGGGTCGCCAGTCCTCTGCTGCGGGGCTGGGGTGGCGCACCAGCATGCGCAACCAGCTGCCGTGTGAGGTGGTGGGTTTGTCCCCCGTGGGCTTGGGGTCGGCGCTCAAGGTGAGTTTGGTCACCGCGGGGGGGGATGAATTGGCCTCATTGCTCACCCGCGAGAGCGCCGATTTGCTGGGCTTGGTGCCCGGCCTTTCCGTGCTGGCGTTGTGCAAGGCCACGGCCGTGGCCATGAGTGCTGACCTGAGCGAGGCGGTCAGTGCCTGGGCCCCCACCACCGGGTCGGGGTCGTGTGTGTTGCGAGGTACGGTGGCGGCCGCCGCAGACCCATCAGATGACCCCGCTGGCCCGACCACCGGCAACGGGAAGGCAGAAGCCCCAGGCGCCAACACCCAGGAAGTGGGGTTGACCCTGGTTGGTGGCCAGCGGTGGGTGGGGTTCACCGCCCAGGGCCACCGACTGGTGGCAGGGCAAGCGGCGTGCGCGGTGTTCGCCCCCTCATCCGTGGTGATTGGCCTGGACGGCTGAGGGCGGACGAGGGCTCAGCACCTCATTTCAGCGACAGCACCCAGTACACCAGTTGGCGGGCCTGCGCTTCGGTGATGACCACGGCGTTGGGTGGCATGGCGATGCCGGCAGCCTTGTTCTTCCAGTGGCTGGCGTAGGGGTTGGAGCCTTCCAGCACGATGCGGGTCAAAAAGTCAGCCGCACCGGGCTTGCCTTTGTACTGTGCGGCCACGTCCTCCCAGGCTGGGCCAATGGGCAGTTGACCCGGCTTGAGGTCTTGGTGCTTGATGGTGTGGCAGGTGTAGCAACCAGCGTTTTGGGCCAGCGCCTTGGCGGCGTCGTCCACGGCTGGGCCAGCGGCCAGCGCATGGGTGGCAGACAGCAGCAGCGTGCAGCCCAGGGCGAGGAGTTGGGGAGTGTGTTTCATGACGAGAAGCCTTGTTGTGGGTGAATGGCAATGGGTGGTTCAAGTGCGGCACCCCCGGGTTACGCAGAGGGTTGCGCAGAGGCATGGGTGGGCAGCGCTGCGGCCTGGTGCCCGGGTTCAGGGTGCCACGCGTTGCAGGCCTTGTGCCGCGTAGATGGCGGTGAGCGTGCCGTTGTCTTGCAGGGCTTTCAGGGCGGTGCCCAGTGCTTGTGACAGCTCGGGTTGTCCTTTTCGGATGGCCATGCCCACCACCCAGCCTTTGGCGGGTGTACCGGGCAGGGCCATGGCCTCGAAACGCAGGCGTTGGGTGGGGGATGTGGGCTGCGCCGCCGCGCTGGCCATGGCCGCTTCAGCCTGCGCACGGGTGACGTAGGCCGCCTGGCGCTGACCTTGCACCACGCTGCGCGCGGCGTCCACCCCGTTGGCTTCCAGGTGCACCGCATTTCTGAAGCGCCCGCCCCCGTGGCCCAGCAGAGCACTGGCGGCGGCGGTGCCGGTTTCGGCGGTCAGGCTCACCCCGTCCAGTGCCATGCGCTGCAGGTCGGCGCTGGACAGGGCGTCGGTCACCAGCCAGCCAATTTCATGGCGGTAGTAGGGACCCAAAAACTCGACTTGGCGGGTTTCTTCAATCAGGTAGCGGTCAATGGGCACTTGCAACATCACGTCGGCGGGGCCGTAGCCCAGGTAGTGGCCTTTCCAAACCATGTTGCGCAGGTCGTCGTGCATGTTTTCACCAGCGTCAAAGGGCAGCCACTGCACGTTCAGTTTGAGCTGCTGCGCCAGCGCCTGGCCCAGCTTGGCGTCCAATCCCTGCACGCCTTCTTTGCCCGAGTCCGAAAACGGCCAGTGGTTTTTGTAAACGGCAATTTTCAGCGTGCCGCGCTCGCGCAGGTCGGCCAGTTCTGCCCGCGCATCGGCAGGCAGCCACAGCGCTGACAAGCCCAGTGCCAGGCACTGGCGGCGGGACAGGCGGGGATGGGGCTGGGCTGGCGTGGCATCAGGGGTGGGGGGGGAGGCGGGTGTGGTCATGGTGTGCCAATGGGTTGAAGCGCCCGCAGCGGGCGCGAAAAAGGGCCAGGGCTGGGTGCTCAGGGCTCGCGGCGGCTTTCCAGGTAGGTCTTGATGGACCACACCGCTTCCTGGGACAGGATGCCTTCGAAGGGAGGCATGTACACCCGGCCGTCGCGCACACGGCCGTGGCGCACCGTGGCCTGGTAGTAGTCCTGCATTTCAACCAGGCAGGCTTTTTTCTTTTCGGCGTTGGCCATGCCGGTGCAGTCGGCGTCGAGCTTTCGCAGGTCAGGGGCCACACCGCCCGAAATGGCTTCCAGGCCGTGGCAGCGGGCACAGTTTTGGTTGTAGGCAGATGTCCCAATGCGCAAGGCTTCTTGGTGCGCGGGGCCGCTGGAGTAGGGGTTGTCTTCGCGCCACTTGGTGCCCAGCTGCGGCAGGGTTCGGGTGTCCACGGCCTGGGGCACCACGTCGCCGTGGGCCAGTGCAGCGGTGGAGGCTGCGCCCAGCAGCAGCGACGCCATCAGGGGCGCGAGCAATGAGCGAAGGGGGCGGGCGGAGGGAGCGTTCAGGGTGTTCATGGCAGGTGAGCAAAGTTGAAACAGTCCCGTTCAGTGCGCAAATGCCGTGCCCGCTGTCCTGCCTCCCAGGGTTTCCCCCTGTCAGCGGTGTCCGTTGTTCGTGCCTCGTACAGAGGGAGAGCAAGGGTTTGACCCATGGCAGGAAATTTGCACCACCTGTCCCACACCGACTACCATGTGATTCAAAAATGAACAACGACAACCGTCACGCAAGCAACGGCGACACAGGGCCTCACGACAGCGTGCTCGCACGCGCCAACGACTCGGGCAGCGACCGCTGGCAACTGCCCGATTGGCTGGTGGATGCCGACACGGCGTCGGCGCAAGGAGACAAAACAATGAGCACCGAGACATGGACAGCGGGGTTGATCGCATCTTCCCCTGAGACCCCACTGCAGGCAGGAAAGCCTGAGCAGATTGACCAGATCGATCTCATTCAGGCGTCGTGGCACCGCTCCAAACAGGCGGGCCTGGCCCCCGAGATGACACCCGATTTTTCAGGGGCCACCGAGTCGCGCGTCAAAGACCTGCTGGATGAAAGCCGCCAGTTGGGCACACTGGCGTATCCGGTCATGCAGGCGCTGCACGAGCAGATCGCCAACACCCACAGCACCGTGGTGTTGACCGACGGCGAGGGACGCATCCTGTACTCCATGGGCGACGACTCGTTTTTGGAGCGCGCCGAAAAAGTGGCCTTGAAACCCGGGGTGGACTGGTCGGAGGCGGCCAAGGGCACCAACGCCATTGGCACCGCCATTGCGCTGCAGCGGCCTGTCACCGTGCACGCCGACCAACACTTTCTGACCGTCAACCAGTTTCTGACGTGCTCAAGTACCCCCATCTTCAGCCCCCGGGGCACGGTGGCCGGGGTGCTGGACGTCACGGGAGATGCACGGGGCTACCACCGCCACACCATGGCGCTGGCGCGCATGTCGGCGCAGATCATCGAGAACCAGATTTTTTCGCAAACCTACGAGCACGCCATTCGACTGCACTTCCATTCGCGCCCCGAGTTCATCGGTACGCTGTTCGAGGGCATGGTGGCGTTCTCGCGCGGCGGACGCTTTTTGGCGGCCAACCGGGGCGCACTGTTCCAAGTGGGGCTGGACCGGGTGGCGCTGGAGCGCCAAACGCTGTCGTCGCTGTTCGGCATGCCCATTGACGAGCTGATCGATCACTGCCGCTCGTCCAACCCTGGCCTGCTGTCGCTGTCGCTGCCCAACGGGTTGACCGTGCGTGCGAAAGCCGAGGTGCAAGGGCACATGTTGTGGACCGTGGCGGGTCTGACACCCGGCGCTCGGGCGGATGACACAGTCCGCACCGCCACGCCCCCAACCAATGACGATCTCACGGCCGAGGCCATGACCGATGGCCCCACATCGGCGTCCTTGGTCAGCGGTGGCTCAGGCACCGGTACGCAAGCCACCGCCGAGGCCGCGCGCCGCCAGCGCGAGCACATGTCCAGCCTGCATTACCTGGACACGGGTGACCCACAGGTGGCCGCCGTCATTCAGAAAATCCGCCGCGTGCAGGGGCGCGACATTCCCATCCTCATCTTGGGTGAAACCGGGGTGGGCAAAGAGTTGCTGGCCAAGGCCATCCACAACGACTCGGCCCGCTCCCAGCACCCGTTTGTGGCGGTCAACTGCGCGTCCATCCCCGAAAACCTCATTGAGTCCGAGCTGTTTGGCTACGACGAGGGGGCCTTCACCGGCGCCAAGCGCAAGGGTGCCATGGGCAAAATTCAGCTGGCCAACGGCGGCACCCTGTTTCTGGACGAAATCGGCGACATGCCCGTGACCATGCAAGCCCGCCTGCTGCGCGCGCTGCAAGAGCGCGTCATCACCCCGCTGGGCTCCAACCGCAACATCACGGTCAACGTCGCCGTCATCAGCGCCACCCACCGCAACCTGCGCCAGCGCGTGACCGAAGGCCTGTTTCGCGAAGACCTGTACTACCGCCTCAACGGCCTGGCCGTGCGCTTGCCCGCACTGCGCGAGCGCACCGACCTCAATTCCATCATTCGCCATGTGCTGCTGGCCGCGTCTGAGCCTTGCGTCAAACACCGCTTGTCCACCGCCGTGGCCGACATGTTTTGTCGCTACAACTGGCCCGGCAATGTGCGCCAACTGGCCAACGTGCTGCGCACCGCCTGCGTGCTCGCGGGTACCGACACCGTCATTGACGTGGAACACCTGCCCGACGACTTTGTGGAAGAGGTGGGCAACATCACCCACCTGGGTCTGCGGTTGGACACCGCTGTGCCCCACCCGATGGTGCCAGGTATGGTGCCCGTGTACCCGCAGCCCCAGGGCCAGCAACAGCCCCCGTACCCGCTACCCCTGGGCGCGCCCGTCAACGACGGCACGGCACGGGCTCTCACGGACCTGCCCCTGGGTGCAGACACCGGCGCAGTGGCCCAGCCACCCCAGGCCGCTGGCGCTGGAGGTTTGCAGGAAATGGAGCTGCAAGCCATCAAACACGCCGTGGCCAAATGCGGTGGCAATGTGTCGGCCGCCGCCCGCCTGTTGGGCGTGTCGCGCAACACCGTCTACCGCAAGTTGCCAGAGCTGGCGCAGAAGGGGGAGTGAGGGAGGGGGTGGCTTACCCGGCTGGCGCAAGAGAGCATTGCCACGCTGACGGGCATGCCGGACTTTGAATCGGTGCCCAGCCACGACCAAGTTTGCCAGGCGCTGATTCGGCACTGCACCCACCCGCAAGACGACGTGCTGGAATACCTCATGCGCGACGTGGCCAACCTGGCCATGGGCAACAAAGACAGCCACGCCCGCAACACCGCCGTGCAGCGGGACTTTGCCGGGCGCATGGCGCTCACGCCGCTGTACGACTTTGCGCCCATGTACCTGCACCCGGATGGCATTGCCCGCCGCATTCGGTGGGAAGGCAACGACAGCGGCCAACCCGATTGGGCCAAAGTGCTGGACCGCGTGTGTGAACTGGGTGCGCAGGCTCAGCAGGGGCGCCGGAAAAAGGGGCCAAACCCTGTGCAGCGGGCGCCATTGGTTCATGGATTGCGGGCCATGGCCCCCGAGCTGGAGCGCTTGGCCACCGACGGTGAAACCCTGGGTCTGGAGCCCGAGGTGCTCAACCACCTGTGCCCCGGCATCCTGCGGCTGGCACGCGAGTTGGCCGCACTGAACTGAGAGCACCGCATGGACAAACGCTACAACACCATCCCCCTGACAGAACAACTGGAACTCCGCAGGCAGGCCATAGAAGACGTGTTGGCCCACCCCGAATGGTCGCTGCCGCAGGCCGTGCGTCACCTGAAAAAACCATGCGCCTGACGACAGCGGAGATGGCAAAAATTTCAGGCGTGGCCTACCGAACCCTGCAAGACATTGAACAGGAACGCAGCGAAGGCAGCGTGCAAACCATGAACCGCATTTTTGGCACGCTGGGACTGAAACTGGGTGTGGCGCGGGTGGTTCGGGGGTAGGGGGTTGGGTGGGTTGGCGCGCGCGGTTGGATTCCAATTTTTTCTTGCGACCCGAAGCGGATCAATGCCAAGGAGACAGCAGACGTTCACCAGGCAGGGTCAGCCCGACTGCAGCAACCCAACTTTGGCTGCATTGACCACAGCACTCGTCAAATCGCTGAGCAATGAGGATGCCATGCGGGCATGCTGCCAGTAGAGCGGCACATCAAACCCGTGACCAGGTTTGAGCTCCACCAAGGCTCCGCTCGCCAGATGCTCGCGCACCAGAGAGTCAGGATGCATCGCCCACCCAAGGCCCGAAAGCGCCGCCGCCACAAATGCCTGCGGTGAGGGCAAGGTATGGCGCGGCATCTGAACGCTGTGACCGCACTGGCGCTCCACCCAGCGCTGTTGCAATTCATCCTTTGTGCTGAACGTCAAGCTCGGCGCTTTGGACAGGCTGTTTGCATCGATGCCGTTTGGAAAGTGCTTGGCCAGGTAAGTCGGCGTGGCGACTGCCAGGTACCGCATGGTGCCCAAACGCAAACTGTTGCATCCCGCAATGGGTGCGTCCAAAGCGGTGACTGCGGCCAACACCTGCCCACTGCGCAGCCATTGCGCGGTATGGCCTTCATCATCGACCGCCACCTGCAACAAGACCGGGGCGTTGGCAGCGAATTCGGCGGTTGCTGCCATGAACCAAGTCGCCAGACTGTCTGCGTTGACGGCCAGCGGCACACTGACGCGCACAGGCTCACCTTGGATGAATGACGGCAGGTCTGCCTGGAGTTCATGCTCCAGCAGGCGCACCCGATCCACGTGTTGGCACAGACGTCGTCCGGTCTCGGTGGCCTCGCAGGGCTGACCACGAACCACCAGCGCACTGCCCAGCCGCTCTTCCAGCAGGCGAATGCGTTGGGAAACGGCGGAAGGCGTCACGTGCAGCACCCTGGCTGCGCGCTCAAAGCTGCCTTCTCTCAACACGGCAGCCAGTGCAAATAACGATGGATAGTCCAACATGGTGTAGAAATACTTACTTCAACTTAGCAAATGTAGTTTGTCTAAGTCGTGTCCAAGTGGCAATCTCAGGGCATGGACATCGCCACATTTTCTTCTTCATCAATCTGGCCCGCCTTCATTCAGGGGCTTGCGCTGAGTTTGGGTTTGATCGTGGCCATTGGCGCACAGAACGCATTCGTGCTGCGCCAAGGGCTCAGGCGCGAGCACGTCGGCAGCGTGGTGCTCTTTTGCGCCATCGCAGACGCTGTGCTGATCATGGCGGGGGTTTTTGGCATGGCCCAGGCGTTGGGCGATCGGCCGCATTGGGCGCGTGCCTTGGCGCTGGCTGGCGCAGTGTTTCTGGCTTGGTACGGATGGAAGGCGCTGATGCGCATGCGCAAGCCAGACCATCTGCAAGCTGCATCGGGCGGTGATGGCTTGAACAGGCGTGCAACGGTGGCGCAGGCAGCCGCCTTCACCTTGCTCAATCCACACGTCTATCTGGATACCGTGCTGCTGGTGGGCGGCGTGGGCGCTCAGCAACCCGCGCCATTGCAAGGGTGGTTTGTGGCCGGTGCCGCCATGGCCAGTGCCTCCTGGTTCAGCCTGCTGGGATTTGGTGCCAGGTGGCTGGCCCCGTGGTTTGCGCACCCGCGAGCATGGCAAGTGCTGGACGGACTCATTGGCCTGACGATGTGGGTGCTGTCCGCGTTGATGGTTCGACATGCTTCCAACAACTTCTGAACAGACCCATGTACACACCGAAATACCACGCGCTGACCAACGTCGAGGCGATGCAGTCGCACATTGCCCAGCATCCGCTGGGTTCATGGGTTTGCACCGCCGACAGTCAACTGATTGCCAATCACATCCCGTTCGTGTTGGATGCGCAGCACGGCAGGCATGGGCGTCTGCTGGGGCATGTGTCCCGGGCGAATCCAGTCTGGCGTGACCTGGCCCAGGGGGCGCTCTCGGTGGTGATGTTCATGGGGCCACATGCCTACATCACGCCATCTTGGTACCCCGGAAAGCAAGCGCACGGAAAGGTCGTGCCGACATGGAACTATGTGACCGTTCATGTGCACGGCGTGGCACGCGCCATTGAAGACCCCGCATGGATACTTGGCGTGCTGAATCGGTTAACCGATGAACAGGAATCCAAGCGACCCGACCGTTGGAAGGTATCGGATGCACCTGCCGCTTACATTGAGCAGAAACTACGCGCCATTGTGGGGATTGAAATCTCCATTGATCGGCTGGAGGGCAGGCTCAAGGTGAGCCAGGATGAGGACCACGACGATCGCGTGGGCACTGCCGAGGGGCTGAGGCAACTGTCCGACGCTCCGGCGCAAACTTTGGCCGAGTTGGTCATGGCAGAGCTGAATGCTCGCCCAACCAAATCACCCTCAAAGTGAGCGCCAGCTGTTCAACCAGTTGATGGCCGCTCCTGGCCTAAGCCAGCGTCCTCACTCCACCTCCCCATCTGCATCCTCCCGCAAACGCCACTCGTGCATCACGTTCAGGTCGTGGCGTTGCTTCATCGGCAACCCCCGCACCATGGGTACCAGCGCAGGGGCCAGCGGTTGCCCCATGTGTTCCAGCACCGACTTTCCCTGTGCCATGGCCTGCCTGATGTCGTCGTCCAGCACCTGCAAGTAGCCTTGGGTGCGTGCGAGTTGGGCCAGGCCTGCTGGCGGTGAAGGCCCGCCCCACAGTGCTGCTGGCCGGGTGGATTGCACCTCGCCCAATGCGTCCAACCAGGGTTTAACGCGGCTGCGGCCCAGGTCGGGCAGGTCTGCGCCCCAGGCCAGCAGCCCGGCGGCCACCCAGGTGCGCTGTTCGGGTTGCCACAGGCTGAGGTGGCTTTCGGTGTGGGCGTGAGCATGGGCGCGCACCTGCCAGCGTTGGCCGGCCAGTATCAGCCACTGGTCGGGTTGCAGCACTTGGTTGGGCAAGACGATGGTGGTGCCTTGCATCCACTGTTGGCCCAGCGTCTGGCGCAGGTGGGCCAGGCAAGTGGGGCAGCGCTTGGCCATTTGTGCTTGCGTGCCGGCGAGGGCATGGATGGGCGTGCCTGCAGGCCAGGCGCTGTTGGCCAGCACGTTTTGCGGGTGGGCGTGGGTGTTGATGAGGTGCTGGGTTCGCCCTGGCAGGTGCTGTGCCAGCCAGTGGCGCAGGGCCAACCCGGCGCAGCGGTGGGGGCCGGGGTCGAGCACCCAGGTGGTGTGCGCATCGGCCCACACCACGGTGGGCTCGGTCCAGCCGCTGGGTGCATTGGGCTGCGCGGGTTTGACCCATACCCCTGCAGCCACCGCTTGCATGGCCAATGGCAGCGGGGGGCAGGTGGCGCGGGCGGGTGTGGAGCACAACAGCGCTGCCAGCAGCAGGCCCGCGAACAGGGCCATGAGGCGCAGTACACCCAGTAACCGCAGCAATGGCAGCAATGGTGGTGGCTGGGGTGGCAACAGGCACCTCTGGGGCTGCGGGCGCGTCATGGTTGCACCTTGGCGCCCGCTGTCACCGCCACGGCGGCGCGCAAGGCGGTGTGCATGGCGGGTTCGTGGGCCAGGTGGCCGCTGTGTACCCAGGTGATTTGCACCTTCGCGCCGCCAGCACCAGCGCCGTCCTTGCCCAAGCCAGTCAGCCAGTGGGTGTTGGTGTGGGCGCAGACGGCGTCGAACTGGCCATGCACCAGCGTCAGGCGGGGTGCGCTGGACGGGGTTGGCGTGTTCGACGCCAACCACGCTTGCCAGTGGGGCCAAGCGCCGTGCAAGGCCCGGCAGCAGTCGCGCCCCAGCACCCGCGCTTGCAGGGCCACTTTGCGCCGCTGCGCGGAGGTGGGTGGGCGCTGCATGCGGTGCTGGGCTAGGGCCAGCCGCAGGCCGTGGTGGAGCTGCGCCCAGGTGCGGCGCAGGGCCACGCGCTGGGCGGGGGGGCACGCGCTGCTGTGGCGCATGGCCGCCTTCGCGCCCTGGGTGGCCAGGTGGTGCTCGGCCAGCAGCCAGGCCCGGGTGATGCTGTCAGCGGGGTGGGCGGAGTGGGTGGCTGGCGCTGCACCTGTTGCACCTGTTCCATTTAGCAACACCCGTTGCACACGCGCCAGCCAGGCGGACATTTGAAGGCAATTGCGGGGTATGCGCGGTGCGCGGGGTGCGTGCGGTGCGCGGGGGCTGTGGCTCGGGTCATGGCCTGGGGTGTGGCGCAGTGCGGCCCCCAGTGGTTGCAGCAGCCCCCACACGTCGGCCTGTGCGCCGGTGAATGCGCCGCGCAGCACCACGCGGCGCACGGCATGCGGGTGTTGGCGCACGTAGGCCAGCGCCAGCAGCGCCCCCCACGAGCCGCCCAACACCGACCACTGCGCCAGCCCCAGCGACAGGCGCAGGGCTTCCAGGTCGGCCACCAGCGCATCCACATGCCAGCGCCCGGCGCGGCGCGTGGCCAGCGGGCCGGTGCCGCGCTGCTGCGGTGCCCAAGCCCAGTGGTTGGTGGCAGAAAACGGGGCCAGCAAACCGGGCTGTGCCGTGCTGCCGGGGCCGCCGTGCAGCACCACCCAGGGCTCGCCGCCGGGCTGACCCAGCGCCCAG
Organism: uncultured Hydrogenophaga sp.; assembly: GCA_964396895.1. Classification (GTDB taxonomy): domain Bacteria; phylum Pseudomonadota; class Gammaproteobacteria; order Burkholderiales; family Burkholderiaceae_C; genus UBA2334. Next base: position 20,538 of record CAYNGJ010000007.1, read on the forward strand.
CCCGACAGGGTGTGGCCGGGCACATCCAGCCGCCAGGGCTGGGGGCGGGTGGCGTTCAGCGTGGCCAGGGTGGGACGGGGTTGACACACTTTTTGGGGTGTCTGTTCGGGTTTCCCCGAGGTTTTTGGAGGGTGTGGGGCAGGGGTGCGCATGGCACAGATGATGCGTGCAAGTTCTGTGCGAAGACCGGGTGTTGCGCGCTGCAACAGGTGACACACCCGCCTTGGCTTTTACCCTGCCATCAACTGCAATTCACTCACAGGAGACACACCATGCAATGGACCACCCCCGCTTTCACCGACTTGCGCTTCGGTTTCGAAATCACCATGTACATCGCCAACCGCTGATACAGCCTGGGTGGTTTCACGGCCTCAGCGCCGCCATGCCGGTTGCCCGGTCATGGCGGGGCCGCTGGGGCCGTTTCTTTTTCAAAAAAGTGAAAGGTGGGGTCATGTCAGACCAAATGGTGTTGCGGGTGTTGGGGTCGGCGGCGGGGGGCGGGTTTCCGCAGTGGAATTGCAACTGCGCCAATTGCGCCGGGGTGCGCCGCGGTGAGCCGGGCCTGACGGCGCGCACCCAATCGTCGGTGGCCTGGAGCCGCGACGGCCAGGACTGGCTGCTGTTCAACGCCTCGCCCGACATCCTCACCCAACTGCAGCGCAACCCCGAATTGCAACCCGCCCGCCAGCTGCGCGACACCGGTATTGCCGCCGTGTGCCTGATGGACGCACAAATTGACCACGTCACTGGCTTGCTGATGCTGCGCGAGCGCGGCCAGCCGCTGGAGCTGTGGGCCACGCCCGAGGTGCTGGGTGACATTGCCACCGGCTTTCCACTGGTGGGCATGCTGGGCCACTACTGTGGTGTCAACACCCACCCGCTGGCGCTGGATGGCAGCCGCCAGCGCTGGCGCTTTTTGCCCGGCGCCCATGCGGTGCCGTTGCCGCTGTCCAGCAAGCCACCACCGTATTCACCCCACCGGCAGGCGCCCCGGCGCGGCGACAACATTGGCGTGTCGTTGGTGAACGAGAGCACCGGCGGCCGTCTGTTTTACGCGCCCGGTCTGGGGCACATCAACGCCGAGGTGTGGCAGGCCATGGAGGCCGCCAGTGTGGTGCTGGTGGATGGCACCTTCTGGACCGGTGAAGAAATGATCCGTGCCGGGCTGTCCCAAAAGCACGCGCTGGACATGGGCCACCTGCCCATGTCGGGCCCTGGCGGCATGTTGGAGTACCTGGCTCAGTTGCCCCGCACCACGCGCAAGGTGCTGATTCACATCAACAACACCAACCCCATGCTGCGCGAGGGCAGTCCCCAGCGTCGCACGCTGGACGCCGCCGGCGTGGAACTGGCGTTGGACGGCATGGACATCCGCTTTTAAACCCGCACGCGCAACTCCCCCAACACCGACAACACCCGGAACACCTCGACCATTCAGACCAGGGCCACACCATGAATGCTTTGCTTGACACCCCCGACCAGACCACCTGCACGACCCCTGCCACCACCGTTGGCGCAGCGGCGACGCCAGACCGACCCTGGGGCCGCCCTGAGTTTGAAATCCGGTTACGGGCCAAGGGGGCGGGCTACCACATTCACCACCCGTTCAATGTGCGCCTGAACAGCGGCCAGTGCAGCGACGACGAGGTGCGCTGCTGGGTGGCCAACCGCTTTTATTACCAGGTGTGCATTCCGCAAAAAGACGCCGCTGTCATGGCCAATATGACCGACCGTGAACACCGCCGCCTGTGGGTGCAGCGCATCCTGGACCACGACGGCCATGGCGACTTTGAGGGCGCAGCCGCCGGCGGCATCGAGGCCTGGACCCGCCTGGGCGAGGCCGTGGGCATAGACCGCCAAGACCTGTGGAGCCTTAAGCGCGTGGCCCCCGGTGTGCGGTTTGCCTGCGATGCCTACGTCAACTTTGCCCGCCACGCCCCGTGGCAAGAAGCGGTGTGCTCGTCGCTGACCGAGATGTTTGCGCCGCAAATCCACAAAGACCGCCTGGCCACCTGGCCTGGCCACTACCCTTGGATTGCGCCCGAGGGCTTGGCCTACTTTCGCTCGCGCATTCCGCTGGCCAGCCGCGATGTGGAGCACGGCCTGCGTGTGACGCTGGACCACTTTGTTACCGCGCCCCAGCAGCAGCGGGCGCTGGACATTCTGCAGTTCAAGCTGGACATCTTGTGGAGCATGCTGGATGCCATCGAAAAAGCCTGTCAGACACCCGTTGGATGATTTTATTTCAATAGCAAACTATTGAATTATTAATTGCGCTAGAGGCTGATTTTATGCAAAAAACAAACTGGCAACCCCACATGGCACCCGGTATGCGGCTGCAATTTGAACCCGCCCAGGATACCTGGGTGCTGCTCTACCCCGAGGGCATGGTCAAGCTCAACCCCTCGGCCTCGGCCATCTTGCAGCGCTGCAATGGCAAGCACACCACCGACGGCATCGTGGCCGACTTGGAGGCCGTGTTTTCGACCACGGGCATTGCGCCCCAGGTGGTGGACTTGTTGAAGGAAGGGGTGCGCCGTGGCTGGATCGTCTGAACCCCAGCCCGCCGCCGCACCTGCGCTGGCGCAGTCGGCCACCCCCGCGCCTCCGCTGTGGTTGCTGGCCGAGCTGACCTACCGCTGCCCCTTGCACTGTGTGTTCTGCTCCAACCCCGTGGGGTACCAAGGCGTTGGCCCGGAGCTGGACACCGCCACCTGGAAGCGCGTGTTCGACGAGGCCCGTGCCATGGGTGCGGTGCAACTGGGCCTGTCGGGCGGTGAACCGCTGCTGCGCGACGACCTGGAAGAACTGGTGGCCCACGCGCACCAGCTGGGCTTTTACACCAACCTCATCACCTCGGGCGTGGGCCTGACCGAGGGGCGCGCCGCCGCCCTGCGCGCCGCTGGGCTGGACCATGTGCAGCTGTCGTTCCAGGACTCCACCCGCGAGATGAACGACTTTTTGAGCCACACCCGCACCTTTGACCTGAAGCTGCGGGTGGCCAAAATCATCAAGGCCCAGGGCTGGCCCATGGTCATGAACGTGGTGCTGCACCGGCACAACCTGCCGCATGTGGGCCGCATCATCGACATGGCCAATGAGCTGGGGGCCGAGTACCTGGAGCTGGCCAACACCCAGTACTACGGCTGGGGCTGGCTCAACCGCGACCACCTGCTGCCCACCCACGCGCAACTGCTGGAGGCCGAGCGTGTGGTCAACGACAAGCGCGCCCAGTTGGATGGCCGCTGCAAGGTCATCTTCGTGGTGCCCGACTACTTTGAGGAGCGCCCCAAGGCCTGCATGAACGGCTGGGGCTCCATCTTTTTGGCCGTGGCACCCGACGGTGTGGCCATGCCTTGTCACGCCGCCCGCGAGTTGCCGGGCATGACGCTGCCCAGCGTGCTGACGCACACCGTGGCCCACATCTGGAACGACAGCAGCGCCTTTCGCGCCTACCGGGGCCTGGAGTGGATGAAAGACCCCTGCCGCACCTGCCCGGACAAGACCAAAGACTTTGGCGGCTGCCGCTGCCAGGCCTGGCTGTTCACGGGCGATGCCGCTGCCACCGACCCTGTGTGCAGCAAAAGCCCCCACCACGAGCAGGTGGTGCAAGTGGTGCGCCAGGGCAAAGCCCGGGCCGAGGCGGCGTTGGCCAGTGGCGCGGGGAGTTCCCATGTGACGGCGTTTCCACTGGTGTACCGCACCGATTCGGCCTCGCGGGACCCTGCCGTGCAGGCCCGTATGCCTCGCCACGCGGCGGGGGGCTGCGGCGGTTCGCCTCGACCAGGGGCGGCCGCGTTGGGGGTGGCTGTGGCCCCAGTGGGGTCATGAGCGGGGGGCCGTCTGTGGTGGGCCGTCGCCAGTGCTTGCGCGCTGCCGTGGCCTGTGCCGCCAGCAGCATGCTGGGGCCGGTGCTGGGATCGACCGTGCCCCCGACCGACCGCATTGAGCGGGCCGACGGGGCTGCGGGGGCCGAAGGTTTTCCGCGGCGCCCCATCGCGCTGTGGGTGCCCTGGGCTCCGGGGGGGGCGACCGACCTCACGCTGCGCGTGCTGGCCGAGTTGGCGGGCCAACGGCTGGGGCAGCGCATCGTCATTCAAAACCGGGGCGGGGCCGGGGGCACGCTGGCCATGCCGGTGCTGCAACAGGCCGCGCCCGACGGTTACACCCTGGCGCAGATGCCGCAAACCGTGTTCCGTGCCCGCTGGACGCACCCCGTCACCTGGGACCCCGTGCGCGACACCACGCCCATCTTGCAGGTCAGCGGCGTCACCTTTGGCGTGGTGGTGCCGGTGGGCAGCCCCATCGTGTCCATTGCCAGCCTGCTGGACTGGGCGAGCGCCCATCCGGGGCAGCTGTCGGTGGCTACCAACGGTGTGGGCACCACCCCCCATGTGGTGCTGGACGAATGGTTTGGCAAGCTGGGGTTGAGCTATGTGCATGTGCCCTACAAGGGCGTGGCCGAGCAAATGCTGGGGGTGGCCTCAGGCCAGGTGATGGTGGGCGTGGGCTCCAACGGCTTTGCGCCCTATGTGGACACCGGTCGGGTGCGTCTGCTGGCCACGCTGGCCGATCGGCGCAGCCCCCGCTGGAAAGACGTGCCCACCTTGCAGGAGCTGGGTCACGGCATTGTGGCCTCGTCGCCCTACGGCATCGCTGGGCCACGTGGGGTACCGACTGCGGTGGTGCAGGTGCTGCACGACGCGTTTCGGTCCGCCATGCTCGACCCCTTGCACCTGAGCGAACTGGCCCGCTACGACCAGGACCTGGCCTACCTGGGGCCGCAGGATTACGGGCGGGCCATGCAGCAAGCCCTGGCCACCGAGCAGCGCAGGGTGGAGCGCCTGGGCTTGGCAGCCCGCCAACCCTGAGAGGCTGAGCGCCTTTCGCCCATGGCCTTTCTTCCCGTTCAAAAATCGCCCAGCGTTTGAGCGGACGGGGTCGCCGCCAACCCCAAGGAGGGGGTGGGCAGGCGTTGGGGTGGGTCAGTGCTTGACGACCCAGGTCACCAGGGTCTTGATGTCGGCCTCGGCCAGAGAGGCGTGTGGCGGCATGGGGATGCGGCCCCAGTTGCCACGCGAGCCGTTGCGCACCGACTGGCTGAGGCTGGCCACGGCATCGGCCTGGCCTTTGTATTTGTCAGCAATCGACTTGAACGATGGCCCCACCACCTTCTCGGCGGCCGAGTGGCAGGACATGCAGCCGCTGGCACGGGCCAGTTCTTCTGGTGAAGTGGTGTTGGCCTGGGCGGTGCCCGTCGCCAATGCGGCGGTCAACGCCACGAATGCGGCCAGGGCTTCCAACGATGGGTGTGTGTTTTGGCGTGTCATGAAAAAACTCCGAGGCATGAAAAAGGGGAGGGCACCCCGGTGTGGGGTCACCCTCCCCGCTGGTGGGGTGCGCGCGGTGCAGCGCGCAACCACTCAGTGGGAGTGGCAGGTCTGCGGCCAATCAAAGACGGATTGGCCACAGACCATGGGGTGGTGCCAAGGTCGCCAACCGGCGGCCAGGCACAACCCCATCACTCAGTTTTTGTGCAGCTTGAACACCCAGACCGAGCCGCCCTGTTCCAGCAGGTTGACCTTCTTGGCCACCTCACCGCCCCACAGTGGCACTGCGCCGCCCCAGCCGGAGACCACGGAGATGTACTGCTCGCCGTCCTGCTCCCAGGCCACGGGCGGGGCCACCACGCCGGAGCCGGTCTGGAATTCCCAGACGATCTTGCCGGTGGTGGCGTCGGCCGCCTTCAGGTAGCCCTCGGGTGTGCCCCAGAACACCAGGTTGCCGGCGGTGGTCATCACGCCACCCCACAGTGGGGCCTCGTTCTTGACTTCCCACACCACTTTGCCGGTTTTGGGATCGATGGCGCGCAGCGAGCCAATGTGGTCGTCAAACAGTGGCTTGATGGTGAAGCCAGCGCCCAGATAGGCGGCCCCCTTTTTGTAGGTGATGGGTTCGTTCCAGATGTCCATGCCCCACTCGTTGGTGGGCACATAGAACAGGCCAGTCTTGGGGCTGTAGGCCATGGGCATTTGGTTTTTGCCACCCAGGAAGCCTGGCGCCGAGAACACGGCCTTGCCCTTGGTGCCGTCGCCGCCAGCAGCGGTCGGGTCGCCAGGGCGGTTGGCGGGATCGAAGTTGGGCTTGCCGGTTTTGAGGTCGATGCTGGTGGCCCAGGTGACCTTTTTCACAAACGGGAAGGCGTTGATGAGCTTGCCGGTGGCCGCGTCGTTCACGTAGAAAAAGCCATTGCGGTCGGCCTTGGCGCCCACGCGTTTGCCGTCCATGTCGAAGGTGACGAACTCGTTCACACCGTCGTAGTCCCAGCCGTCGTTGGGCGTGGTCTGGTAGTGCCACTTGATCTGGCCGGTCTTCACGTCCAATGCCACGGTGGAGGCCGAGTACAGGTTGTCACCCTTACGCACATGGCTGTTCCAGGGGCCGGGGTTGCCGGTGCCGAAATAGGCCAGCTTGGTGGTGGCGTCGTAGCTGCCACCCAGCCAGGTGGCGGCGCCACCGGTTTTCCAGGTTTCGCCAGGCCAGGTGGCGTTGGTGGTGCCGGTGACACCGTTGTCCATGGCCTTGCCATCCTTGTCGAATTTGTGACCCATGTGGCCTTCGATCATGGGGCGTGACCAGACCATTTTGCCGGTCAGGGGGTCGCGGGCTTCCACGCGACCCACCACGCCAAATTCGCCACCAGAGACGCCGGTCAGCAGCAGGCCTTCGGCAATCAGGGGGGCGGCGGTGTAGCTGTAGCCGGCCTTGTAGTCGTCGATCTTGTCGCGCCACACCACTTTGCCGGTGTCTTTGTCCAGGGCCACCAGCTGGGCGTCCAGCGTGCCGAAAATCACCACGTTGCCGTAAATGGCCGCACCGCGGTTGACCACGTCGCAGCAGGGCATGATGCCTTCGGGCAAGCGGTGCTCGTACTTCCAGAGCTTTTTGCCGGTGCGGGCGTCCAGCGCGTAAATGCGCGAGTACGACGCCGTCACGTACATCTTGCCTTCGTGGATCAGGGGCTGGGCCTCTTGGCCGCGCTGCTTCTCACCACCGAAGGACATGGACCACACAGGCACCAGGTTTTTCACCGTGGACACGTTCACCTTGTCCAGCACCGAGTGGCGTTGGCCCTCGGTGCCCATGCCCCAGCTCAGCACGCTGGTGGGGTTCTTGGCGTCGTTTTCGATCATGGCGGTGGTCACGCCCGCCGCTTGCGCGGTGTGTGCGCCCATTTGGGCACAAGCCATCAACACCAGTGTGGTGAGCCATTTGCGTTTCATGTGAGTGTCTCCAGTGGTTTGCCGTTCGTGGGTAAACGCGCATTGGCCAGCGGGCCGCCAACCCTTGCGCGCTGAGTGCCGCCCCCTTGAGGCGGTGAACTCTGGTGGCTGAGGTGGCAAACCCCGTGCCAGCCGAAAACCACTTGAGAAATGTCAATACGCAACACATTTGGCGGTTTGATCGGCCATGGCCGGTGCGCGCCTGTCTCAAGCGTGGCGAGGGTGTTTCAGGCTGTCACACCCGTGTGACAGTGGGCGTTCGCGGGCGCTGTCTGCCCGCAACGTGTCAGCGCCCCAGTGCCCGCAGTTCGTGGCCGGGGTAGAGGTGGGTGGCGTTGCGGGCGTACTCGGTGTTGGCCGCGCCCCAGGCGGCGAAGCGCGGGGGCAGGGGCAGGGCCAGCACCTCGGCCAGGTCCAGCCCGGCCTGCGCGCTGGTGCGCAGGCGCTCGTCCAGCCAGCGCAGGTAGTCGCGGGTCTGGTGCAGGCCACGCAGGTCGGGGTACACCGGCCCGTGGCTGGGCACCAGCGCCTTCAGGGCAAAGCCTTGCAGCACCTGCTCCAGCCGGTCCAGGCTGGCCAGCCAGGCGCCCACGTCGGCGTGCGGCGTGGTGGGGATGCGCTCGGCAAACACCAGTCCGCCCGCAAACACCACGCCCGCCGTGTGGTCCAGCAGCACCAGGTCGGCTGCGGTGTGGCCGTGGTAGCGCAGCAGCTCCAGCCGGTGGCCGCCCAGGCTGAAGTGGCCGGGGGCAATGGCGGTGGTGGCCGGGGTGGAGGCGGTGTCCTTCATCCAGTCGCCACACAGGGCGTACAGGTTGTCGGCGTAGGCCGCGCCCTCGGCCTGCATGCCCGCGATGCTGCCCGCCAGCGCCCGGGTGGGGGTGTCGGCCCAGGCCTGGTTGCCAAAAAAGTAGTCGGGGTGCAGGTTGAGGTTGAGCACCTGTTGCACCGATCCGGCCCGGGCGATGGCCAGCACCGCCTGCACGGCCTGGCGCTGCTGTTGGCCGTAGGTGAACGACGGCCCGGTGTTGATGATCCAGGTGCCCGCAGGCGTGGCGATGAAGCCGGTGTTGATGATGTTGCAGCCGTTGCGGCGGCTGAAGTCTTCCACCGCGCCTTCGATGACCCACACCCCCGGTGCCAGGGCGCGGGGCCGCAGGTGGTAATTCAGGGTTTTCAGGTCGGCTGCTGGCGGGGTGTGGGCTGCGGCGGGCGGTGCGGGCACTTGCGCGGTGGACACCGCGGTCAGCGTGGCCAAGGCCGCGCCCAGCAGGCAGGTGATGGCACGGGTCATGTGCGCACCTCCGCGGCCACCTTCACGCCACCGTTGTCGCGCCCGCTCAGGCGCAGGGCCGGGGGCGGTGGCTGGGCAAAGTCGAAGGTGAGCAACGGGTTTTCGGACACGGGCTCAAACAGCGCCAGCTGCCACCACAGCTGGCCGTCGGGGCCCTGGGCGCGCAGGTCTTCCAGGTAGTAGGCGGGAATGCCGGCCACCAGCCCGGTGTCCATGGGGTGCATGACGCGCACGCGCAAGCGGCCTTGGCCAGTGCCCAAAAAATCCTTGACCACCTGGGCCTGCACCTGACCCAGCGTGCGGCTCCAAGAGCCGTCGGCCCGGGAGCCGCCGGGCACCGTGCAGCCGCCACCCGAGGCCTCGACAAAGGTGGAGCCCACGCGCCACACACCATCGTCCAGCAGCGCCATCGCGCGCACGGGCGAGCCCTGCTGCAGCTTGAAGCGAAAGGCCAGCCGCGCCTGCATGCGGTGGGGGTTGAATTCGAGCACCTGGCGGATGGGGTTGCGGTCCACCACCACCAGCAGGCGCTGCACCCGCCCGTTGTAGGCGGTGGCGTCCACCTGAATGGGCACGGCCATGGCGTCGTCGGCAAAGGCAGGGCCGCGCACCACCACTGCGTTGTCAAATTGGAACGGGGCGTTGCCCAAAAACTCTTTGCGCACCCCCGGCCATTGCAAGGTGCCCAGCGGGTCGCCCCCAGTGTCCTGGGCCTGGGCCGTGGTGGGCCAGAGCGCGGGCAGGGCCAGCCCTGCGGTGGCCGCCAGCGTGCCCAAACACTGGCGGCGGGAGGGGCTGTGGAGAGGGTGCATGGTGGACCTCAGGCAGGGGATGGGGAGGAGCAAAGGTGGGGGGCGTGGTCCGGCGGGTTGGCCGCTGTGGGTCAGCGGCCGCCTCAGCCACCGTCTTTTTTGTGGCGTATCCAGCCGCGTTGCGGGTCGTAGCCGCGCAGGGCCATGGTGGTGGCCACCACGGCGGCACCCGCTACCACGGCCAGCGCGGTGGTGTTGGTCTGCCCGTGCAGCGCAAACCGCACGGCTTCCACCGCGTGGGTGAAGGGGCTCCACTGCGCCAGCGTGGCCAGCCAGGCCGAGCCCGACTCGCGCAGTTTCCACAACGGGTAGAGCGCGCTGCTGATGAAAAACAGCGGGAAGATGACGAAGTTCATCGCCCCGGCAAAGTTCTCCAGCTGGCGCACGTACACCGACAGCCACAAGCCCAGCGCCGCCAGCATGAAGGCGGCCAGCGCCATGGTGGGCAGGGCTTTGAGGGCCTGCAGCGGATCCACGTCCACGCCCAGTGCCCACGACATGCCCACGAACACCGCCATTTGCAGCACCGACAGGGCACTGGCCGCCACCAGCTTGGCCAGCAGCAGCCAGCTGCGGGGCAGCGGGGCCGTCAGCAGCAGGCGCATGGCGCCGGTTTCGCGGTCGTACACCAGGGCCAGCGAACTTTGCATGCCATTGAACAGCGCCACCATGCCCAGCAAGCCGGGCAGCACGTAGAGGCGGTAGTCGATGTAGGTTTCGTAGGGCGGCAAGATGGCCACGCCAAACACGTTGTGAAACCCGGCGGCAAACACCACCATCCACAGCAGTGGCCGCACCAGGGCCGAACCCAGGCGAGCGGGCTGGTGCAGCAGGCGCAGCACCTCGCGCGCCACCACCGCCTGCATGGCGCGCAGCCGGTGCGCCACCGGCCCCAGGCGGTGCGGCGCGGGCATGGGGGGCAAGGGGCGCAGCCCGGCGTGGGTGGGCGGTGGTGCGGTGGTGGTCATGGGGGTGGGCGTTGGGGAGTGGTGTGGGGCTATCGGTTTTTGCAGGTGCTTTCGCGCTCGTCCACGCCCAGGGTGTCGAGCACGTCGCGCGGGTGCAGGGCACCTTCTGCCGGGGCTTGGGTGGCCACGCCGTCCCCGTGGGCCAAAAAAATGGGCTGGCGCAGCTGGCCGTCCCACGGCCGGAAGCTGACGGTGCCGCCTTTGAATCCGTCCACCACCACCTCGCCACTGCGCAGTGCGGCCAGCTGCTGGGCCAGGTTGGCCTGGGGCTTGTCCTCCAGCACGGTCACGATGGCCTTCATGGCCACCCAGGCGGCCCAGTCCTGGCCGGTCATGGGGCGGTTGGCGCGTTTGACGAAACGGCGGTTGAGCTGGGGCGCGCCATAGCGGTCCCACTGGGGGTGCCAGGCCAGCGGCACCAGCCCGGCGGCGCCCACCACCGGCCGGGGCAGGGCGGTGGCGTAGGGCAGGGTGCGGGCAAATTCGCCATCGGTGTCGAGCACCAGCACCGCGTCATGGGCGGGTTCGGCGGTCAGCAGCCGGGGGTTGCCCTGTTCGCGCTGGCGGGGGTCGCCCGAGAGCACAAAGCGCCGCTCGGCCTTGACCTTGAGCCCATGGCGCTTGAGCGTGGTGGCCCACACCTCGCGCAGCGCCAGGTCGGCGGGGCGTGGCCCCACCAGCCACAACACCTCACGCCAGCCCCGGCTGGTCAGCCACTGCGCCCAGGCATCGGCCAGCATGCGCTGGCTGGGTGCCGTGTGCAGCCAGTGGGGGTGGCAGGCGCTGGCGCGCAGCACGTCGTCGGGCTCGGCCAGGTTGAACACCACGGGCCGGGTTTTGAGCTGGGCAAACTGCGCCATGAGCGCTTGTTGCTGCGCCAGCGGCAGATCCAGCAGCAGGTGCTGCGCCCCCCGGCGGTTGATGTCGGCCACCAGCGCCGCGGCGGAGGCGCCATCCCACTCCAGCGCGTCGAGCTTGACTTGGTGGCCACTGGCCTCCAGGTTGGCGCGGCTTTCGTCCAGCGCCACGTCCAGCGCGGCGCGCACACCGCCGGTGGGGTGGCCGGGGTAGGCCTTTTCGTGGCGCAGGCGCTCGTGGCGCGGGTCATCGCGCGCGGTCACCAGCAGCGCCTGCCAGGTGGCGGCTTGCGCCGTGCCCGCAGGCACGCCCGCCAGACCGCCCAGGGTAAACAGGGCCAGCCACAGCAGCCGGTGTGCCAGGTATTTTTGAATCAAATTGGCCTCTATCGATTTTATAGATTGAATTGTTTGCTATTTATTAATTTACCCGAGCACGGCGCATTCACTTCACCAGCACGGTGTGTGGCACGCGGCCTGCGGGCACGGTTTTCAGGGCTTTGCCGCTGCCGGTGTCCACCACCGTGAGGTCGTCGGACAGTCCGTTGGCCACGTACAGGCGGCTGGCGTCGGCGTTCAGCGCCAGCCCCCATGCGCGCTTGCCCACCAGCACCGTGCGGCGCACCTGGCGGGTGGCCACGTCCACCTCGGCCACATGGTTGGCGCGGCCCAGGCCCACCCAGGCCGTTTTGCCGTCGGGGGTGATGACCAGGCTCACCGGGGTGATGTCGGTTTTGCGCATGCCGGGCAGCTCGAACGCCAGCGTGGCCTTGACCTTGCGCGTGGCCGTGTCAATGACGCTGACGCTGGCCCCCAGCTCGTTGCTCACCCACAGCTCGCTGCCGTCGGGGCTCATGGCAAAGCGGCGGGGGCGTTTGCCGGTTTTGATGACGGCCACCTGCTTGCGCGTGACCAGGTCAATGACGTGCACGGCGTTGGCCACCTCCGAGGTGACGTAGGCGGTTTTGCCATCGGCGCTCAGCAGCACGCCTTCGGGCTCACCACCGGTTTTCACGGCAAACAGGCGCTTTTTGCTGGCCAGGTCGTAGGCGGCCAGCTCGTTGTCTTCTTCGATGGACACGTAAGCCACCTTGCCGTCGGGGCTGAGGGCGAACATCTCCGGGCTCTCGCCGGTGGGCACGGTGTCCACCAGTTTGCCGCTGGTCAGGTCCACCACGCCCAGTTGGTGGCTGTCGCCACAGGCCACCAGCACCCGGGTGCCGCCGTCCATGAAGGCCATGTGCCGAGGGCGCTTGCACACGGCAATGGTGCTGGCCACGCCGCCATCGGCGTTGAGGACCGCAATCTGGTGGTCTTTCTCGCTGCTGACCAGCAGTTGCTGAGCACTGGCAGGCAGGACGAGGGCGAGGGCGGTGGCAGCCAAGACGGCGCGCAAAGGGTGTGTCAAGGGGGTCTCCGAGTGGTGTTTTGACTCCCATGCAAGCAAACGGCGGGCCACGCACTCGTGGCCCGTCAACCGGTCGCCAAGCGCGGGATAACCCTTGCCACCACGGCCGCACAGCCCTCCCCGGTGGCGGGTGACCCTGGGGCAGGTGTGCGGGTTGTTACAAACTGAAACAGCTGCTGTGACACGGCGGCACGCCCTGCGTTGCCCCCGTGTACCCGTGCAAAAAAACAGGTGCCGGACAGGGGCTGCGCCGCTACCATGCGCCCCATGCACACCCCCAGCACCCACACAGATACACCCCTCGGCACACCCGTCGTCCCACCCGTCACCCCAACCCCAGCCCCGTCCGATGCGCTGGTGTTGCACGCGCAAGGCCTGCGCAAGCGCTATGGCGCGGTGCAGGCGCTGGACGGTGTGTCGCTCTCCCTGCCGCTGGGCCAGTGGTGGGTGCTGCTGGGCCCCAACGGCGCGGGCAAATCGACCCTGGTGCAGCTGCTGTGCGGCCTGTTTGCGCCCGATGAGGGGCGCATTGTCATAGCCGGGCACGACCTGACCGCCCAGCCCGCCGCTGCGCTGGCGCACCTGGGGGTGGTGTTTCAGCAGTCCACGCTGGACCTGGACCTGAGCGTGCAGCAGAACTTGGTCCACCACGCCGCCCTGCACGGCCTGGTGCGCGCCGATGCCCAAGCCCGCACCGCCGCCCTGCTGGGCTGGATGGGCTTGAAAGACCAGACCCGGCGCACCGTGCGCGAGCTGTCGGGCGGCAACCGGCGCAAGGTGGAGCTGGCGCGCGCGCTGCTGCACGGCCCCCGTTTGCTGCTGATGGACGAGGCCACCGTGGGCCTGGACCCCGCCAGCCGCGAGCACCTGCTGGCCTCGGTGGCCGAGCTGGTGCGCCAACGCCAGCTCTCGGTGCTGTGGACCACGCACTGGGTGCAAGAGGCTCGCCATGCCGACGCGCTGCTCATCCTCCACCGGGGGCGGCTGGTGTTTCAGGCCCCGCCGGCCGAGCTGCTGGCCCACACCGGCCAAACCGATTGGGAGACCGCGTTTTTGCAGTTGGTGCAAGGCGACAACCCCAGCCCCAGCACCACCGGCCACTGAGCCCCTGGCCACACACCCGCCTGGCCCTGGCCCTGGCCGTGCCCATGCACTGGCGTGCATACAGACCCTGTTCAGGGTGCAACACAACTGCGCCACGCGGGGTGTACCAGCTGTTGCAGATTGAGATGGCTGTGACAATCCACACGCGGTGTGTGGACATTCTGGCCGGGGGTGAATCAGCTGAAATGTCCAAATAAACCAACGGCTTACCTGATTTGTGAGCGGCTTGGCACGGAACGTGTGGAAGAAGTGGCGACCAGCAATGGCCATTTCCACTTTCACGCTGACCCAGCATTCACACACAGGAGACCGCATGATTTACGCAGCCCCAGGCGCCGCAGGTGCCAAACACGTTTACAAAGCCCAGTACAACAACTTCATTGGCGGCCAATGGGTCACGCCGGTCAAGGGCCAGTACTTTGACGTCATCACGCCCGTCAACGGCAAGGTGTACACCCAGGCCGCCCGCTCCACCGCCGAAGACGTGGAGCTGGCACTGGACGCCGCCCACGCCGCCGCCGATGCCTGGGGCAAAACCGACGCCGCCACACGCAGCAACCTGCTGCTGAAAATTGCCGACCGCATCGAAGCCAACCTGGAACTGCTGGCCTACGCCGAAACCGTGGACAACGGCAAAGCCATTCGCGAAACGCTCAACGCCGACATCCCGCTCACCGTTGACCACTTCCGCTACTTTGCCGGTTGCCTGCGTGCGCAAGAAGGCGGCATCAGCGAGATCGACGAGAACACCATGGCCTACCACATCCACGAGCCGCTGGGCGTGGTGGGGCAGATCATTCCGTGGAATTTCCCCATCCTCATGGCCGCCTGGAAGCTGGCCCCCGCCATTGGCGCAGGCAACTGCGTGGTGTTGAAGCCCGCCGAGAGCACGCCCATTTCCATCCTCATCCTGGCCGAGCTGATTGCCGACCTGCTGCCCCCTGGCGTGCTCAACATCGTCAACGGCTATGGCCGCGAAGCCGGCATGCCCCTGGCCACCAGCAAGCGCATTGCCAAAATCGCCTTCACCGGCTCCACCACCACGGGCCGCGTGATTGCCCAGGCCGCTGCCAACAACCTGATTCCCGCCACGCTGGAACTGGGCGGCAAGAGCCCCAACATCTTCTTTGCCGACATCATGGACAAAGACGACGGCTTTTTGGACAAAGCCATTGAAGGCATGGTGCTGTTCGCCTTCAACCAAGGCGAGGTGTGCACCTGCCCCAGCCGCGCGCTCATTCAAGAAAGCATTTACGACAAGTTCATGGAGCGGGTGCTGGCCCGCGTGGCCGCCATCAAGCAACTCAACCCGCTGGACACCGACAGCATGATGGGCGCACAGGCCAGCAAAGAGCAGCTGACCAAAATCATGTCCTACCTGGACCTGGGCAAGCAAGAAGGTGCCGAAGTGCTGGCCGGTGGTGGACAAGCCCACCTGGGCGGCGACCTCGACGGCGGCTACTACGTGCAGCCCACGCTGTTCAAGGGCCACAACAAAATGCGCATCTTCCAAGAAGAAATTTTTGGCCCCGTGCTGGCCGTCACCACCTTCAAAGATGAAGCCGAAGCCCTGGCCATTGCCAACGACACGCTGTACGGCCTGGGCGCTGGCGTGTGGAGCCGCAACGGCAACGTGGCCTACCGCATGGGCCGCGCCATCAAGGCGGGCCGTGTGTGGACCAACTGCTACCACGCCTACCCCGCGCACGCCGCGTTCGGTGGCTACAAAGAGTCGGGCATTGGCCGCGAGACCCACAAGATGATGCTGGACCACTACCAACAGACCAAAAACCTGCTGGTCAGCTACAGCGAAAGCAAGCTGGGCTTCTTCTGATTTGCCAGTAGTGCCCCTTCTCGCCGGAGGGGCCGCCACGCGGCTGCCCAAGGGGCACCCACCTCATGCTGGGGTACCAGAAATCGGCGGGCACCCCTTGGGCAGCCGCGTGGCTTATTTGTTATTCGGGGTAGAGCGCTTGCCCTCCAATGACCCGGCTTCGAGGGCTGTGCGGGCGGATGCCGATTTCTGGTACCCCAGTATGTGGCGGCCGCCCGCACAGCCCTCGAAGCTGCGAGCACCAGTACAGTGAAAACAAACAGGAGACAAACCATGGTCGACAAAGTAGTAGCCACTCCCGCCGCACTGGAGCTGGTGGCCTTCCTCAAAACCAAACACGGCCCCGAGCTGATGTTTCACCAGTCTGGCGGCTGCTGCGACAACAGCGCGGCCAACTGCTACCTGCCCGGTGAAATCACCATGGGCGCAGGCGACGTGTACCTGGGCGACATCGGCGGCAGCCCCTTCTACATCGGCAAAGCCCAGTACGAACACTGGCGCCACACCCAGCTCATCATCGACGTGATCGAAGGCCACGGCGGCACCTTCTCACTCGAAGGTCCCGAGGGCAAAGCCTTTCATACCCGTTCGCGCGTGTTCACGCCCGAAGAACTGGCTGAGCTGTTCCCGGCGGCTGGGGGTTGAGGGATGATGTTGGATTTATAGAAAAAATGCTTATAGCGCTTTACTGAATTGGCTTTTCAGCTATCAAAATTGGTGTCTTGGTTTAAGCGAATTTTGGTGGACTGGTTTTCGCTGTGTATCTGAGCTCGCTTGCTCTTTTTCCATTTTCCTCGGGCGCAAACAATTCGACGATCAGCTGCCTGAGCCACACGTTGGCCGGGTCGCGGTGGTATTTGCCGTGCCAGAAGAGGGTGATGGCAATTTCTGGCAACGGCACGGGATGGGGTGACACCACCAGGCCAAAAGGGACTTTGCAGCGCTCGGCAAACCGTTCTGGCAGCGTGGCAATCAGGTCGGTGCTTTGCAGGATGTGCCCCACGGCCACAAAGTGGGGCACCGACAGCCGCACGTTGCGCTGCACACCGGCGCGGTCCAGCAGCACATCCACCTCGGAATGCCCGGTGTTGGCGGCCAGCACGCCCACGTGGTCAAGTGCGCTGAATTGGGCCAGTGTCATGGGGCTGCGGGCGTTGGGGTGGCCGCTGCGAAACACACACACATAGCGCTGGCGAAACAGGCGGCGCTGGAAAAACCCCGCTTGCAAGTTGGGCTGCAAACCCAGCGCCAGGTCCACCGCGCCGGACTCCATGTCGATGCGCAGGTCGCCCGCGTTGGTGCGTTGAGTGGCCATGCGGATGCCCGGCGCCAGCACCGACAACCGCTCCATGAGCGGTGGCATGAAATAGATCTCCCCAATGTCGGTCATGGCCAGGTGAAAGGTGCGCGTGCTGGTGAGCGGGTCGAAAGAGTCCCTGCGGACCAGCACGGATTGCAGCGCGTTCAGCGCATACAGCACCGGTTCGGACAGGTGCAGGGCATAAGGCGTGGGTTCCATGCCTTTGGACGTGCGGATGAACAGATCGTCCTTGAGGGCGGTGCGCAGCCGCTTCAGGGCATTGCTCACCGCTGGCTGGGTCAGCCCCAGGCGCTCGGCGGCCACCGACACGCTGCGGTCCAGCAGCAACTGGTTGAACACCAGCAGCAGGTTCAGGTCGAAATTGCGCAGTTCCATGGCCTACCTTTATTCATGCGAGTGATGCAATCTATCAGATGCACTGCATCGACTTATGGGCCGGCTCTCTCCAGAATCAAAGCCGTTCGGAGACAAACCCACAAAGCCACGCATGGAACTCGTCGTCAAGCCCTTGGATCGCCACATCAAAGTGGACAGCGGCAGCAACCTGCTGGACGTGCTGCGCGAGCACGGTCTGCCCATTTCCTACAGTTGCATGTCGGGCCGTTGCGGCACCTGCCGCTGCCGCGTGGTCGAGGGCAGGGTGCTCAATGGCGGGCCGGAAACAGGCCGCCCCCTCACCGGTGGCAAGGATGCCCATGTCCTTGCCTGCCAGACGGTGCTGACCGACAACTGCACGATTGAGCTGCCCGAGGTGGACGACGTCATCGTGCACCCCGCGCGCATCGTCAAAGGCGTGGTCACGGCCATTGAAGAAGCCACTCACGACATTCGCCGTTTGCGCGTCAAGCTGGCCAAGCCCATCGAATTCAGTCCTGGCCAATACGTCACCTTGCAGTTCACGCCCGAGCACATCCGGCCGTATTCCATGGCAGGGGTCATGGGCGACGAGGAAATGGAATTCCAGATCCGCAAGGTACCCGATGGCCGCGTGACCGACTACGTGTTTTCCCACTTGAACGTGGGCGACGCCCTGCGGGTCAGCGGCCCGTTGGGCACCGCATTTCTGCGCCGCAAGCATGAAGGGCCCATATTGTGCGTCGGTGGTGGCACTGGGCTGGCGCCTGCACTGTCGGTGGTGCGCGGCGCGCTGGAGTCGGGCATGAACAACCCCATTCATCTGTATTTCGGTGTGCGCAGCCCACAGGATGTGTACGACGCCGACCGACTGGCCGCGCTGGCCGCAGCCCACACCCAGCTGACCGTGCACACCGTGGTGTCCACAGGGCCTGTCGGCCCGAGTCAACGCAGTGGGCTGGTCACCGATGCCATTCGCCAAGACTTGGTTTCCATGGCCGGTTGGCGCGCCTACCTCTGTGGAGCGCCCGCCATGGTCGAGGCCCTCAGCCTCATGGTCTCCCACATGGGCATTGAGCCCAACCATGTTCACGCAGATGCCTTTTACACCAGTGGCGTCTGACCCATTTCGTTCCCCTAACCGCACTCCCAAGGAGACAAACCAATGAGTGAGACCAAGCCCGTCTTTGTCCATAATCCGAAATGGCCGGAAGAAGGCAACAGTCGGATTCCTTTCTGGGCCTACACACGCGACGACCTCTACAAGCGTGAACTGGAGCGCCTGTTCTATTCAGCCCACTGGTGCTACGTTGGCCTGGAAGCCGAAATTCCCAACCCTGGCGATTTCAAACGCACGGTGATCGGTGAGCGCTCCGTGATCATGGTGCGCGACCCCAGTGGCGAAGTGAACGTGGTGGAAAACGTGTGTGCCCACCGGGGCATGCGCTTTTGTCGTGAACGCAACGGCAACGCCAAGGACTTTTTCTGCCCCTACCACCAATGGAACTACAGCCTCAAGGGCGATTTGCAGGGCGTGCCATTCCGCAGGGGGGTCAAGCAAGACGGCAAGGTCAATGGCGGCATGCCCAAAGACTTCAAGCTGGAAGACCACGGCCTGACCAAGCTCAAGGTGGCCACACGCGGCGGCGTGGTGTTTGCGTCGTTCGACCACGACATCGAATCGCTGGACGAGTTTTTGGGTCCCACCATCCTCCAGTACTTTGACCGTGTGTTCAACGGGCGAAAACTCAAAATCCTTGGCTACCGTCGCCAGCGCATTCCGGGCAACTGGAAGCTGATGCAGGAGAACATCAAAGACCCCTACCACCCGGGGTTGCTGCATACCTGGTTCTCCACCTTCGGACTCTGGCGCGCCGACAACAAGTCTGAGCTGAAGATGGACGCCCATTTCCGCCACGCCGCCATGATTTCCACACGCGGAGAAGGTGGAAAAAACGAAGAAGTGGTGTCCGGTGTGGACAGCTTCAAAGACCACATGAAGGTCAACGACCCCCGGCTGCTGGACATCGTGCCTGAACCCTGGTGGGGCGGTCCCACGGCGGTGATGACCACCATCTTCCCGAGCGTGATCATCCAGCAGCAAGTCAACAGCGTCTCCACGCGCCACATCCAGCCCAACGGGCATGGGTCGTTCGACTTTGTCTGGACCCACTTTGGCTTTGAGGACGACAGCGAGGAAATGGAACAGCGTCGCCTCATTCAGGCCAACCTGTTTGGACCCGCAGGCTTCGTGTCGGCCGATGACGGCGAAGTCATCGAGTGGTCACAGGAAGGCTTCGAGCAGCACCCGGCGCACCGTTCGGTGATTGAAATGGGTGGACACGACATCGGTGATGCCGACCACATGGTCACCGAAACATTGATCCGGGGCATGTACGCCTACTGGCGCAAAGTGATGGGGGAATGATCATGGTGGATTTCAAAACCTATTTCGAGCTGCTCAACCTTTACAGCGATTACGCGATGGTCTGCGATTCCGCAGACTGGGAAAAATGGCCCGAGTTCTTTGTGGAAGACGGCACCTACCGCCTTCAACCCCGGGAAAATTTTGAACGTGGCCTGCCGCTGTGCCTGCTGGCACTGGAGAGCAAAGCCATGATTCGCGACCGTGTGTACGGGGTCAAAGAGACCATGTACCACGACCCGTACTACCAACGCCACATCGTGGGCACACCCCGCATCACCCGGGTGGAGCGTGATATCTACGGTGAACGCATCCAGTCCGAAGCCAACTACACGGTCATCCGCACCAAGATCGATGGGGACTCGACGGTGTTCAGTGTCGGCTTTTACCGGGACACCATCGTGCGCACCCCTGAAGGGCTCAAGTTGCAATCCCGGCTGTGCGTGTACGACAGCGAAATGATTGCCAACTCCGTCATTTACCCCATTTGAGGCCGCCCCATGTCCGAGAACTGGATTGACGCCTGCGCACGCGACAGCGTGCCCGACGGTGACGTGATCGCCGTCCGGGTGGCCGACAAAGAGGTTGCCCTGTACGAAGTAGAGGGCGAGATTTATGCCACCGACAACCTGTGCACCCACGGTGCCGCCCGCATGAGCGACGGCTTTTTGGAGGGCCACGAAATCGAATGCCCATTGCACCAGGGGCGCTTCGATGTGTGCACAGGCAAAGCCCAATGCGCGCCACTGACCGAGGACATCCGCACCTACCCCGTGAAGATTGAAAACCTTCGCGTGATGCTCAAGCTCGGCTAACTGAAGAGCAGCCCACGCAGGGCTGCTCTTCCGAACGATTGTTCGGGGAAAACCCCCATCTACAGGAGACAAACATGAACACCACACGCACCCTGAAACACCTGGCTTTGGCCGCCACCGTCTTCGGACTGTCTGCCGCCCATGCCGAGATCAAAATTGGCTTCTCTGGCCCCTTGTCCGGCCCCGTGGCTGCTGTGGGGCAAGACCAGTACGACGGCTTTTTGCTGGGCATCGAATTGCTCGGCAAAAAGCTGGGTGGCGAAGAGGTGAGTGTGATCCGTGAGGACGACCAACTCAAGCCCGAGCTGGGCAACCAGATTGCCCGCAAGTTGATCGACCGAGACAAGGTTGATGCCATCGTGGGCTTGGGGTTTTCCAACGTGCTGATGGCCAGCCTGCCACGCATTGTCGAATCGGGCACCGTGGCCATTGCCACCAACGCCGGGCCGTCGCCACTGGCGGGTGCTGGCTGCCTGCCCAACGTGTTTTCCACCGCGTGGCAGAACGATGGTGCCGCCGAAGCCATGGGCAAGTTCGCGCAGGACACCGGCTACAAGCGCGTGTACCTGATGGCCCCTAACTACCAGGCGGGCAAGGACTTCATTGCCGGTTTCAAGCGCCTCTACAAGGGC
Organism: uncultured Hydrogenophaga sp.; assembly: GCA_964396895.1. GTDB lineage: Bacteria > Pseudomonadota > Gammaproteobacteria > Burkholderiales > Burkholderiaceae_C > UBA2334. Next base: position 41,645 of record CAYNGJ010000007.1, read on the forward strand.
CAGGTCCTCGACGAGGTCTACACCCAGGTCAACCAGCCCGATTACTCAGCCGAGATCGCGCAGCTCCAGGCGGCCGGACCTGATGCCGTGTTCGTGTTCTATCCCGGTGGCATGGGCGTGAACTTTGTCAAACAGTTCAGCCAGGCCGGGCTGATGAAAAAGACGCCGCTGCTGTCGGCCTTCACTGTGGACGGCACCACCCTGCCTTCGCTGCGCGACGCGGCGGTGGGTGCGGTGTCGGGCGCCATGTGGGACGTGGCCCTGAAAACCCCTGGCAACGCCGAGTTCGTGGCGGCCTTCAACAAGAAGTTCGGTCGCGTGCCCAGCCTGTACGCGGCGGTTGGTTTTGACACCGCCAACCTGCTGGACATTGCGGTTCGCAAAGTCAAGGGTGACACGAGCGACAAAGCCAAATGGACAGCCGCCGTCAAGTCTGCAGGCACCGAGCTGAAATCGGTTCGGGGCCCGTTCCGCTTCAACAGCAACCACATGCCGGTGCAAAACTACTACGCCTTCCAGACGGTGAAGGAAGGTGCCACGGTCACGGTCAAGCAACTGGGCACGCCGCTGACCGAGCACCAAGATCCCTACGTGTCCCAGTGCAAGGCGAAATAAACCATGTCAATCACTTTGTTGTTGGCTCAGTTGCTCAACGGCCTGCAGTACGGCGTCATGCTGTTTCTGCTGGCCGCAGGGCTGACCCTGGTGTTCGGCATCATGAGCTTCGTCAACCTGGCCCACGGCTCGCTGTACATGCTGGGTGCCTACGCGGCTGCGGTGGTGGGGGTGCACACCGGTTCCTTCACCCTTGGCGTGCTGGCGGCGGTGGTCACGGGCTGGGTGGTGGGTCTGGTGCTGGAGTGGGTGGCCATTTCCAGGCTCTACAGCCGCGACCACCTGGACCACGTGCTCGCCACGTTCGGCCTGGTGCTCTTTTTCAATGAGGTGGTCCGCATGGTGTGGGGTCCACAGCCCATGTTCGTTTCGTTGCCCGAATCGCTGTCGGGCACCGTGGAACTGATGGGCTTCACCTATCCCACGTACCGCTTTCTCATCATCGCTGTCGGCCTGCTGGTCGCGGCGGGCAGCCAGTGGCTGATCCACAAAACCCGTGTGGGCATGCTGATCCGGGCGGGCTCGGTCAACCCACAGATGGTGGGGGCACTCGGGGTGAACATCCGGCTGCTCAATGCCATGCTGTTTGGTCTGGGCGCGGCGCTGGCCGCGCTGGCCGGCGCCATGGCCGGACCCATCCTGTCCGTGCAGAGCGGCATGGGGGAGCCGGTGCTCATCACCACGCTGGTGGTCATCGTCATCGGTGGCATCGGTTCGGTGCACGGGGCCTTGTATGCCGGCATCATCGTGGGCCTGGTGGACACGTTGGGGCGCACCTTTCTGCCGCTGTTGCTGCGCACGGTGGCCGACCGCGACATCGCCAACGCCGCAGGACCCGCACTGGCGTCCATGCTGATTTACCTGCTCATGGCCGCCGTGTTGGCCTGGCGACCACAGGGCCTGTTTCCGGCCCATCGGGGATAAACCATGAACCTACTGTTTCAACCGGCCCGATGGGTGCCCGTGGTGGTTTTGTTCGCCCTGGCGACGGTGCCCACGGTGGCGGACGCCATGGACGACAACTTTCTGGTGGCGTTTTTCGCCCGGGTGCTGATTTATGCCATCGCGGCCAGCGCACTGAACATCGCGTTGGGCTTTGGGGGGCTGGTCAGCCTGGGGCACGCGTTATTCATTGGCATCGGCATGTACAGCGTGTCGCTCCCCGCGCACCATGGTGTGTCGGCGGGGCTGATCCACCTGCTCGTCGGGGTGGTGTTGTGCGCTGGTGTGGGCGCGCTCACGGGGTTCATCAGCCTGCGGACCACAGGCATCGCCTTCATCATGATCACGCTGGCCTTTGCACAAATGGGCTACTTCGTCATCGTCAGCCTGAAGCAGTACGGCGGTGACGACGGCATGGGCGTTTCCAATGCCAGCGAGTTCCTGGGCCAATCTCTGGACACCCCGCGCGCGGTGTTTTATGCCGCCTGGGTGTTGCTGGTGGCCCTGACCGTGTGGGTCAACCGCTTGCGGGTGTCGCCCTTCGGCATGGCGCTGCGGGCGGGTCGCCAGAATGCCCGCCGCGTCATGTCGGTAGGGCTGGCACTGCGCCAATACCAGCTGGCGGCCTACGTGCTGTCGGCCGTGGGCTGCGGGCTGGCGGGGATGTTGCTGGCCAACCTCAATGCCTACGCCTCACCCAGCAGCATGTCGTGGAGCGTGTCGGGCGAGCTGATCGTGATGGTCGTGCTCGGCGGCATGGGCAGTGTATTCGGGCCTGTGCTGGGCGCATTGGCCTTTCTCGGGGTGGAAGAGGTGCTCAAGGCCTATACCGAGCACTGGATGGCGGTGTTCGGGCTGGCCATCGTGGCGGTGCCGCTGTTGGGAAAGGCCGGCCTGATGGGCCTGCTGACGCGCTGGAGCCGCGCCCCGCAAGCGCCAGCCCCTGCTCGCACAACCCTGTCGCAGGAGGCGCCATGACACAGCCATTGCTGCGCACGTCGGCCATCACCAAGCGTTACGGCGCGCTGCTGGTCACCGACCAGGTGTCGCTGGACATTCGGCCCGGTGAACTGCACGCCATCATCGGCCCCAACGGGGCCGGCAAAACGACCCTCATCAACCAGCTGTCGGGCGAGTTGGCCTCGGACGCGGGCCGCATCGAGTTTAACGGACGCGATGTGACGGCCCTGGGCATCAATGCCCGGGCGCGCCAGGGGCTGGTGCGCTCGTACCAGATCACCTCGGTGTTTGATGAATTCACGGTGCGCGAAAACGCGGCCCTGGCTGCACTGGGGGCTCGCCGCCACGCCTTTCGCTTCTGGCGGGGCCTGCTGACGGACGCGGCGGCGCTGGCCGCCGCAGACGAGGGCATACAGGCCGCCGGCCTGGGTGCCCAAGCCCACCTGCTGGCCGCAGAGCTGGGCTACGGTGAGCGCCGCCAACTGGAGCTGGCCATGGCGCTGGCGGCCAAGCCAAAGTTTCTGCTGCTCGACGAGCCCATGGCTGGCATGAGCGTGCAGGAGTCGGCGGCGGTGGTGAGCCTGCTGCAGTCGCTCAAACAGACCTACACCATCCTGTTGGTGGAGCACGACATGAACGCCGTGTTTGCCCTGGCCGACCGCATCAGCGTGCTGGTGTACGGCCGCATTCTGGTCACGGGCAGTCCGGAAGAAATCAAACAAAACGAGGAAGTCCGCGCGGTTTACCTCGGCGACGAAGAGGTGGTCACATCATGAGCGCACTTCTCACGGTCAACGGGTTGGCCGCCAGCTACGGGGCGGCACAGGTGCTGTTCGATGTCGGCTTTTCGGTGGCGCAGGGCGAGGTGGTCACCTTGCTCGGGCGCAATGGCATGGGGAGATCCACCACCATCAAATGCCTGTTCGGGTTGCTGCCCGTCAAGGTCGGCACCATCGAGTTCGGTGGCCAGCGCACTGAGCGCCTGGCCTCCCACCAGGTGGCCCGGCTCGGGTTGGGTCTGGTACCCGAGGGGCGGCAGGTGTTTCCCAATCTGACGGTGGAGGAAAACCTGGTGGCCACGGCCCGCGCAAGCACGACCCACAGCCTCAAGCCCTGGACGCTGGAGCGCGTGTACCGCTTTTTCCCCCGGCTCAAAGAACGGCGCACCAACCTGGGCTCGCAACTTTCCGGTGGCGAGCAACAGATGCTGGCAATCGGCCGGGCGCTGATGACCAACCCCCGGCTCGTGGTGCTGGACGAAGCCACCGAAGGTTTGGCCCCACTCATCCGCGCCGACATCTGGCGCGCGTTGGGTGAGTTGAAAGCCGAGGGCCTGTCGCTCATCGTCATCGACAAAAACCTGGGGCCATTGCTGGAATTGGCCGACCGGCATTTCGTGCTGGAAAAAGGCGTGGTGGTGTGGTCAGGCTCCTCGGGCGATTTGCGCGCCAATGCCCAGATCGTTCACGAGTACCTGGGCGTTTGAGCCCCCGAAACCGGAGCCCCCACATGAGTGATCCCCAATCCACCGCCATCGGCACCATCCGATCCGAGCACCGGTCCTTGGCGGCCGTCATCCACAACATGAAGGCCGTGCTGCAAGAGGTGCGTGTCGGCCGCATGGCCATGGACTACCCCCTGTTCTGGACCATGGTCCATTACATCGACGAGTTTCCCAACCGCTTTCACCACCCCAAGGAAGACGACTGGTTGTTTGCGAGGCTGAAGCTGCGGACTTCGGAAGCCGACGCGCTGATCGACGAACTGCAAGCCCAGCACCAGGGCGAGGCCGCCGTGCTGGGTGAACTGCGCCGCTGGCTGGGCAACACCGAAGCCGGGGTGGCCGGTGGTATGGACGGGTTTGAAGCGGCGGTGAACGACTACGCCAACTTCACCTGGAAGCACTTGCGCTGCGAGGAGCACGACCTGCTGCCACTGGCGGAGAAGCACCTGCTTGAGTCGGACTGGGCCGACATCGCCGCCGCCTTTGCTCAGAACCAGGACCCGCTGTCCGGCCACCCGTCTGACAGCCAGGTGTTCAACGAGGTGTTTCGCACCATCGTACTGAAAACGCCTGCCCCGTTGGGTTTGGCTTGATTTTCAAGCAAAAAGTGCCTCTGTCGCTTGTCTGTATTGACTTTTCAGCTACATAAATAAATACCCTCCACAGGACCCACCATGAACGAACTAGGCCGCCTGGAAGACCTGCCCCAGAGCTACCGCGACGAGCTCACCGCCCTCAATCTGGTGCCCCTGTGGCCCAGCCTGCGCGGCGTGTTGCCGCCGAATGTGCCCACCCGCAAAACCGCGCCCACCCATTGGCCCTACGCCAGCCTGAAACCCCTGCTGCTGCAAGCCGGTGAACTCACCCCCATTGAGAAAGCCGAACGCCGCGTGCTGGTGCTGGCCAACCCCGGCCACGGTCTGGAAAAAATGCAGGCCAGCGCTGCCATGTATTTGGGCATGCAACTGCTGTTGCCCGGCGAATGGGCGCCCAGCCACCGCCACACGCCCAACGCGGTGCGCATGATCGTCGAGGGCGAAGGCGCTTACACCACGGTCGATGGCGAGAAGTGCCCCATGGCGCGTGGCGACCTCATCCTCACCCCCACCGGCCTGTGGCACGAACACGGCCACGACGGCACCGAGCCCGTGGTGTGGCTGGATGTGCTCGATTTGCCGCTGGTGTACTACATGGAGGCCAGCTACCACATCAACGGCGCCCGCCAAGATGTGAAGCCCGGCCGGGGCGACCGCGCCTGGAGCCGCGCCGGTGTGGTGCCCACCCCCATCTTCACCCGCAGCCACACAACTTACCCCCTGCTGCGCTACCCCTGGGTGGACACCCGAGCAGCCCTGGTGGGCCTGGCCGGAGACCAGCCCGAAATGGAGTGTGTGCAAGTCACCTACGTCAACCCCGAAACCGGCGACGACGCCGAGAACATCCTGGGCTTTTACGCCCTGATGCTGCGCCCCGGCCAGACGCTGCGCCTGCCTGCGCGCTCACCCGCGTGTGTGTTTCACCAGATCGAAGGCAGCACCGATGTGGTGGTGGGCAATGCCGGGGAATGCGCAGCCCACTTCACCCTGGTGGAAGCCGACACCTGCTGTGCCCCCGGCTACACCGCCGCCACCCTGACCAACCGCAGCGCCACCCAGCCCGCCTTCGTGTTCATGGCCGACGAAAGCCCCTTGCACCGCAAGCTGGGCGTTTATGAAGTCCGCGGCTGAAGCCAAGCCCAACCCCAGAAACGAACTCAAACCCTTTCACACCCCATGACCCAATACCTCTTCACCCCTCCCGCTGCCCAAAGCCTGTCCGTGCGGGGTCAAACCGAGCGCTTCCCCATCAACCGCATCTTCTGCGTGGGCCGCAACTACCACGCGCACGCAGTGGAAATGGGCCGCCCGGTGGACAAAAGCGTGGAGCAGGCCTTTTACTTCACCAAATCGCCCCAGACACTGGTGGAAAGCGGCGCCACCGTGGCCTACCCACCCCGCACCAGCAACTACCACTTTGAGATGGAGCTGGTGGTGGCCATTGGCAAAGCCGGTTTCCGCGTGAGCGAAGCCAACGCCCACGAACACATCTACGGCTACGCCGCCGGGTTGGACATGACCCGGCGTGATCTGCAACTGGTGGCCCGCGACAAAGGCCGCCCCTGGGACACGGGCAAAGACATTGAAGAAGGCTCGGTGTGCGCGGAAATCGTCCCGCTGCCCGGTGTGGTGATCGAGGGCGGTGCGATTGCGCTCGAAGTGAACGGCCAGACCAAACAAAGCTCAGACGTGGACAAGCTGATCTGGAGTGTCCGTGAAATCATTGCCGACCTCTCCACCTACTACCACCTGCAACCGGGTGATTTGATTTACACCGGCACCCCAGAAGGTGTGGGCGCGGTGGTGACGGGCGACACCATCACCGGCCGGGTGGACCTGGGCGCTGCGGGCGTGACCGAGATCCGCCTGACCGTGGGCGCTGCGGAATAAGCGGATAAAAACAGCCAAAAAGGCACACCATGAAGCTCTACAACTTCTGGCGCAGCGGCACCTCGCACCGCACGCGCATTGCGCTCAACCTCAAAGGCATTTCCACCGAGTATCTGGCGGTGCACCTGGGCAAAAACGCGCACCGCAGCGACGGCTTCAAGGCCATCAACCCGCAGCAGCTGGTGCCTGCGCTGGTGGTGGAGGCGGCTGACAGCGCTGACCAGGCGGCACACACGCTGATCCAGTCGCCCGCCATCGTCGAATGGCTGGAAGAGGCGTACCCCACACCGGCGCTGCTGCCCAAAGACCCGTTCGAGCGCGCACAGGTGCGGGCCATGGCGGCGGTGGTGGGGTGTGACGTGCACCCCATCAACAACAAGCGCATCCTGGACTATTTGCGCCAGCAGTTCGGCGCGGACGAAGCGGCCATCCATGCGTGGTGCGGTACGTGGATCAGCGCGGGGTTTGATGCGCTGGAGGACCTCATCGCTCAGCCTGCATCAGAAGTTTGCTATTGCTTTGGGAATGCGCCCACGTTGGCCGATGTGTACCTGATTCCGCAGGTCGAGAGCGCGCGGCGCTTCAAGGTGGATCTGTCGCGCTGGCCCAGGATTGCGGCAATTGATGCGCACTGTGCCACCCTGCCGGCCTTTGCCGGTGCCGCGCCCGCCCGCCAGCCCGACGCCGCCTGACCCGGCTGCCACGCCACCGCACCTGCCCCCACGCGAATTGCCCACAGCGACGAACATGGCCCCGCCCAACCCGTTTGTCCTGTCTCAGGCCGACCGCGTTCGCCTGGCCCGCCAGCGGTATTTCGAAGAGGGTGTGCTGCCCACCGGCGTGGTCAGCGATGCCGTGTTCCAGTCGTGGGCCCGCTGCCACCGGGCCAGCCACGAGCCCCAGCATCGGGTCGAATTCCAACCCGTGTCGGCCAGCCGAAGCCAGTTGGCGCTGCAAAAAAACCGGGCATTGCACGACGCCTGGCTGGGTGAGTTGCCGTCCATCGGCGCGGCGTTGGGCGCTACCCATGGCTCGGCCATCCTCACCGATGCATCGGGCGTGCTCATCGGAACCACGCCTGTGCACCGGACCGACCTGACCGTCATGCCCGTGGCACACCGAATGGGCGTGAACCTGTCGGAAGACCTGGTGGGCACCACCGCGCCCGGGCTGGTGGCCCGCACGGGCAAGCTGGCCAGTGTGCGGGGAGCCGAGCACTTTTACGACAGCGTGGGTGCCATGCACTGCACGGCCGCGCCCATCCACAACCTCCACGGCGAGCTGGCCGGGATTCTGGATTTTTCGTGCGAAGGCCAGCCGTTTCACTTTGACCCGGCCAGCGTGGTTGGCCTGTACGCTGCCTCCATCGAAAGCCGGTTGTTGCTGGCTCAGTCCACGCGGCACTTTGTGGTGCGCTTTCAGTTCATGCCCGCCATCGTCGATACGCCCATGGCCGGGCTGCTGGGTTTTGACGAGGCAGGCACCCTGGTGTGGGTCAACTCGGTGGCCAGTGCGCTGCTCAATCTGCCTGTTGAAGCTGCCCAGAGGGGTCCTCGCTCTGTTGAAGACATTCTGGCCATCAACGCCTCGCGGTTGCCCTCACTGGCGGGAGGGGTCCTGCGCCATGTCTGCCTGACCCACGGGCCGCAGGTGTATCTGCGTTGCGTGGCCCACTTCCTGGCCGGCCCCCCAACCCCGGTGACACGGGAGATCCCCTCTCCACCATCTCTGTTGCCGCCAGCACCTGCAACAGCTGCGTCCGGCACACCGGTGCTGGCCGACGGTTACTTGCCTCCCAGCAGCCTGAAAGACGCCGATGCCGACCTCATCCGCAAATGCCTGGCGGAGTGCCACGGCAACGTGTCGCGGGTGGCGCGCCTCCTGAAGGTGTCGCGCGGGTTGATTTATCGGCGACTGCAGGAACTGTCGATCGACCCCGCCCAGTTCAAGCCCAGATAGCCGTCTGCACCGCTTGCGCGGCAGCCGAGGCAACGGGCCAACGGTCAGGGGTGCTTGTGTTCCGTTCCAGAACAAAAAACGCTGGTGATTTCCCGAGGTGGGGCTTTGCGCGCTGCATTCCTACAGTGGGCATCGGTGGCGCCCCCTGCAAGGGGCCGTCGCAGGAGACAACCCGCCCAACGGCATGCGAAAGGAACACACACATGGACTCTCGAAACGACACCCCTCTGGCCCCGAACGACGGCTGGCTGGAAAGACTGGAGCGCGCGCTCATTGCCGGCCGGTTGAACCGGCGCGGTTTCATGCGGGCCGCCACGGCGGCCGGGTTCGGCACCGCCGGACTTTCGGCCTGGGCCGATGAGCTCGATGCCGCCCGCGCCAACCAGGCGGCCCGTTCAGCCAAGCTGCTGCCCAGCTACGACTACGTGGTCGTGGGTACCGGCTCGGCGGCCTGCGCCCTGGTGGGGCGGCTGGCCACGCGCCGGGACGCATCGATTCTGATGATTGAAGCCGGCGACTGGGACACAGCCCCTTCGGTCATGGACCCCAGCGTCTGGTTCACCAACCTGGGCTCCGAGCGCGACTGGGGCGACGTGGCCATTCCCTCCAGCGGCACCAACCACCGCGCCATTCCCGAGCACATGGGGCGGGTGGTGGGCGGCGGCAGCAGCATCAACGCCACCATTTGGGCGCGGCCTTTCAAACAGGACCTGGAGCACTGGGCCACCGTCAGTGGCGACAAGGCCTGGGGCTACGAATCCGGGCTGGCGGTTTACCGCCGCATGGAGAGTTGGCAAGGCAAACCCGACAACCGCTACCGTGGCAAAAACGGCCCGGTGTGGTGCCAACCCGCGCACAACCCGCACCCGGTGGCACCCGCCATGCTGGCGGCATGCAAAAGCCTGGGCTACCCCGTGTTGGACGACCTGAACGGGAAGCGGGAGGAAGGCGGTATTGGCTTTGCGCTGATGAACCAGATCATCCGCGACGGCCGCCGCCAGAGCATGGCACGCGCCTACCTGTACCCCGTGTTGGCTCGGCCCAACGTCACGGTGGTGGTCAACACCCATGTGGACCGCCTGGTGCTCAAGGGCAATCGGGCCACTGGCGTGTTGATCACCCGTGGCGGTGCGCAGAGCACGGTCAGCGCCAACACCGAGGTGATTTTGTGCGCCGGTGGCATCAACACGCCCAAGCTGCTCATGCTCAGCGGCATTGGCCCCGAGGGCCAGTTGCGCCAGCACGGCATCCAAACCGTGGTGAATGCGCCGGAAGTGGGCCAGAATTTTCAGGACCATTTGCTGCACGGCGGCTGCATCTGGGAGCCCAAAGAACACATTCCCCACCGCAACAGCGCGGCCAACGCCTCGGGTTTTCTCAAAAGCCAAGCCAATTTGGCTTCACCCGACATCAACCTGGTGCAGATCGAGCTGCCCTATGCGTCCGATGTGGTGGGCAAGCAATACGCACCACCCAACACCAGTTGGGCTTTGTGTGCAGGCCTGGTGGCCCCCAAGAGTCGGGGCGAAATCCGCCTGCGCAGCGCCGACCCCAAAGACCGTCCGGTGGTCGATGCCCGCTTCCTGAGCCACCCCGACGATGCCAAAGCCCTGGCGTTTGGCATCGAGGTCTGCCGCGAGATTGGCAACTCGGCCGCCATGAAAGACTTTGTGAAGCGCGAAGTGGCACCCGGCAAAAAGCTGACGGGCAAAGACATGGATGACTTCGTGCGCAACGGTGCCACGACCTACTTCCACCAGTCGGGCACCTGCCGCATGGGCAAGGACAGCGAAGCCGTGGTGGATGCCCAACTGCGCGTGAACGGCATTCAGGGCCTGCGCATTGCCGACAGTTCCATCATGCCCCGCATTGCTTCGGTGGCCACCATGGCCACCTGCGCGCTGATCGGCGAACGCATGGCCGACATCCTGACCCACAAAGGCTGAGCTTTCCCGGTACAGCCAAAGCCCCTTTTCCAGTCCCACGTTTAACCCAGGAACATCCCCATGAACTCCCAACTATTGATCAACAACGAATGGGTCAATGCCCAAGGCAATGCCACCTTCGAGCGCCGCCACCCCGTGAGCAACGCGGTGGTCACCGAAGCCGCCGCCGCCAGCGTGGACGATGCCAAAAAGGCCGCTGAATCGGCCCACGCCGCCTACAAAACCTGGCGTTTGTCGCCGCCCAGCGAGCGCCGCCGCTTGCTGCTGAAAGCGGCGGACATTCTGGAATCCAAAACGCCCCAGTTCATCGAAGTGATGGCGGCAGAAGTCGGCGCCTCTGCGCTGTGGGCAGGGTTCAACGTGCACTTGGCGGCCAATGTGTTCCGCGAGGCCGCGTCGCTGGCCACGCAAATTCAAGGGGAGACCATTCCCACCGACAAGCCCGGTGCCCTGTCCATGACCATCCGGCAGCCGGTGGGGGTGATCTTCAGCATGGTCCCCTGGAACGGCACCGTGGTGCTGGCGGCCCGCGCCATTGCTTACCCCATTGTGTGTGGCAACTCGGTGGTGTTCCGTGGCTCCGAGGCCAGCCCCAAAACCCATGCGCTGGTGGCTGAAGCGCTGGTGGAAGCAGGCTTCCCGCCCGGCGTGCTGAACTACCTGAGCAATGCTCCCGTGAACGCCCCCGAGGTGGTGGACACCCTGATTGCCCACAAGGCCGTGCGCCGCATCAACTTCACGGGCTCTACCCGCGTGGGCCGCATCGTGGCGGAGAAAGCCGCGCAGCACCTGAAGCGCTGCCTGCTGGAACTGGGTGGCAAGTCCCCATTGATCGTGCTGGAAGATGCCAACGTGGACGAAGCCGTGAAGGCCGCCGTGTTTGGCTCGTTCCTGTACCAGGGCCAAATCTGCATGTCCACCGAACGCCTGATCGTGGACGAAAAAGTGGCCGACGAGTTTGTGGCCAAGTTCGCCGCGCGCGCCAACGAGCTGCGTGCCGGTGACCCCGCCGTGAGCCCCCAATGCATCATCGGCCCGATGATCAACCCGTCTTCCGGCGTTCGCATCAACGACATGCTGCAGGATGCCGTGAGCAAAGGTGCCAAGCTGGCTTGTGGCGGTGTGGCCAACGGGGCCGTGATGCCCGCCACCATCGTTGACCATGTGAACGCCAGCATGAAGATTTACGACGAAGAAACGTTTGGCCCCGTCACCGTGGTGGTGCGTGTGAAAAACGCCGCCGAAGCGGTGGCCGTGGCCAACGACAGCGCCTACGGCTTGTCATCGGGTGTGTTTGGCCGCGACGTGAACCGCGCACTGGCGGTGGCCATGGACCTGGAATACGGCTCGGTGCACATCAACGGGTCAACGGTGCAAAACGAGGCCCAGGCCCCCTACGGTGGCACCAAGAACAGCGGCTATGGCCGGTTCGATGGGCGTGCGGTCATTGACGAGTTCACCGAACTCAAGTGGCTGACCATCGAGCCGCAGGCGCAGCAGTACCCGTTCTGAGCCAAGGCGTTCTGGCCGTATGTCCGGTTCCCTGTCCGGAAAACTTCACCATTGAATGGGGGAGGTGTACTTCGGAAACGAATTCGGGTTGCGAAATGTCTGTGATGGCTCGACAGTACGAGTTCGTGGGCTCAGCCTGCAGGCCCTTCACTGAAGGATTGAAGGTTGACCTGCGGGTTTTTTGTTGAATGACTGCGGCGCAATCAATTTCAGGCATTGGAACCACTGAGTTGCGAGCTGGGTCTGGTGGCCGCATCCGACCCACACTGAGCGCTGCTGCGGCCATGAGTGACGGCAATTGCTGCTCTGCGGTCATTGCCTTCCGGATGTCGAATGGCTCCAACGGTTCGCAACCCGCCTCCCCCAAGAACCCACCCCCACCCACCCAGCCCATGCGCCAAGCATGCGCCAAGCATGCGCCATGGTGTCCCATTTCTGAACACCTGTGGCGGAGGTGGGTGTGGCAAGGCGGGCTGCTGTAGCGGCCCGCCACCGGCGAGTTGCGGGGTGGGTGGCGTGCTGGCCCTCTGTGCGTGGGGTGTGGTGCGTGCGTCAGGTGCCATGGGGCAGGGTGTTGGCACGGGGCTTGCCATGGAGCAGGCCAGGTTCCGCCAGTGAACCCGGCAGCCATGCCCTGTACCTACATCGGAGACCACCGTGAACCCTTTGCGCCGCACACCGCCTTCCTGCCTGTCCCGGGCCGTTGCCCTGGCCTGCGCGGCCACCGCCAGCATGGCGTCTGCCCAGACCTTGAACGAGGTGGTGGTGAGCGCCAGCCGCGAAGCGCAAACCACGTTTGACGCGCCCGCCGCCATCCAGGCCGTGGGGCGCGAGGCCATTGAGGCAGCAGGCCCGCAGGTCAACCTGTCGGAGTCGCTCAACCGGGTGCCCGGCATCACCGCGCTCAACCGGCAGAACTATGCGCAAGACCTGCAGCTGTCCATTCGCGGCCAGGGGTCGCGCTCGCCGTTTGGCATTCGGGGGGTGCGCCTGGTGGTGGACGGCATTCCCGCCTCCATGCCCGACGGGCAGGGCCAGGCGTCCACGGTCAGCCTGTCGTCGGCACAACGCATTGAGGTGTTGCGCGGGCCACTGGCGCAGCTGCACGGCAACGCCGCCGGGGGGGTGGTGCAGGTGTTCACCGCCGATGGCCCCGCCACGCCCGAGGCCGGGGCCTCGCTGACGGTGGGGTCAGACGGCCTGCAACGCCTGGGGCTGTTTGCGGCGGGCCAAAGCGGCCGGCTGAACTACGTGATGGACGCCAGCGGCTTTGACACCGATGGCTACCGCGACCACAGCGCCGCCCAGCGCCGCCACTTCAACGGCAAATGGCGCTTTGACGCCACGCCCGACACCCGCGTCACGCTGGTGGCCAACCTGTTTGGCCAGCCATCTTCCGAAGACCCCCAGGGCCTGACCCGCGCCCAGTGGGAGGCCAACCCGCGCCAAGCCGACAACCGCACCCGCGACCACCAAACCGGCAAGTCAGTGTCACAAAACCAGGTGGGCCTGGTGGTGGAGCACCGACTGGACAAGCAGCGCAGCCTCACCGCCAAGGTGTACGCGGGTGAGCGCGAGCTGTTCAACCGCCTGAGCATTCCGCTGAGCGCGCAAAACGCGCCTACGGCGGCGGGGGGCATCGTGCGGCTGGACCGGCGCTTCAGCGGCCTGGGACTGCAGTACACCCACCAAGTGCCTTTGGGCGAAGGTCGGCTGGACACCACGGTGGGCCTGGACCACGAGCGCATGACCGAGCGGCGCCAGGGCTACATCAATAACCTGGGGGTGCAAGGTGCGCTCAAGCGTGACGAGGACGACACCGTCCGCAGCACGGGCGCCTATGCGCAGGCGCGCTGGTGGTTGAACGCCGACTGGAGCCTGCTGGCCGGGCTGCGCAGCAACCGCGTGCGTTTTGGTGTGGCCGACCGCTTCATCACCGCCACCAATCCCGACGACAGTGGGCGCGCCAGCTTCAGTGGTGTCAACCCGGTGCTGGGCGTGACGCGGCACCTGAGTGAGACCACCAACCTTTATGCCAACGTGGGGCGTGGGCTGGAAACACCCACCTTCACCGAGTTGGCCTACCGCGCAGGCGGCAGCGGGCCCAACCTGCAGCTGCGCGCGGCGCGCAGCGTGCACGCCGAGCTGGGCCTGAAAACCCAGCTGGCACCGGGCCACCGGCTGGATGTGGCGGCGTTCCACATCGCCACCGACGATGAGCTGGTGGTGGCCTCCAGCAGCGGGGGCCGAACGCTGTACACCAACGCCGCTGCCACCCGCCGCAGCGGCGTGGAGCTGGCCTATTCGGGCCAGCTGACGCCGGAGTGGCGTGCGCACCTGGCGCTGTCGGCGCTCAACGCCCGCTTTGCCGAGGGCTTTGGCACGGGCAGCAGCGCAGTGGCGGCGGGCAACCGCATTCCGGGCACGGTGGCGCGCACCGTGTTTGCCGAGCTGGCGTGGCAGCCCCAGGCGTGGCCGGGTTTGACGGGGGCCGTTGAGGCGGTGCACCAGTCGGGCATGTGGGTGGACGACGTCAACAGCGACCGCACACCGGCCTACACCGTGCTCAACCTGCGCATGGGCTTGGAGCAGCGCCTGGGCGCCTGGCGCCTGCGCGAGTTTGTGCGGCTGGACAACGTGGGCAACACCCGCTATGTGGGCTCGGTCATTGCCAACGAGAGCAACCGGCGCTTTTTCGAGTCGGCACCGGGGCGCACCTGGATGCTGGGCGTGGTGCTCAGCCGCAGCCTGGGCGGCTGAAGGGTGTGCGGGGTTTCAGCCCGCAGAACGGGGTTTGCCCAGCTTGCGGTACACCGTGGCGCGGCTGATGCCCAGGGCTCGGGCGGCTTCCATGACGTTGCCACGGGCCTCCTCCACCGCCTTGCGGATGAGGGCGGTTTCCACGTCTTTCAGGGGCACGCCGTGTCCGGCGGCGGCGTGGCGCTGACCCGTCGCACCGTGGCCGCCCTGGCCCCCCGCGCTGCCTTGCACCAGCACCTGCAACCGCAGGCCTGACCACAGCGGCAGCTCGGTGGCGCTGCGCTGGGCGCGGGCGGCGTCGAACAGGCTGTCGGTGGGCACGGCAAACACCTCGCTGCAGTGCACCGGCGGGTGCAGCGACACCAGGTTGAGCATGTCGGCCGCCGCACGGTTGGTGCCGGTGATGTGGCCGTTGGCGTCCACGCACACCAGGCCGTCGCTGTCTTCGCCCAGCACGCGGCCGGGCCAGTTGACGCGCAGCAGCAGCTGGTGCGGTTGCGCCAGGGTGAGGGCGTTTTCGATGCTGCGGGCCGACTGGGTGACCAGGTGCTTGAGGGCGCGGCGCTCGGGCACATGCACGCCGGTCAGGTCCAGCATGCCTATGCACTGGCCGTCGGGCCCGAAGAGGGGTGCGCCCGCGCAGCTGTACACGCTGGTGTCGTCAAAGAAGTGTTCGCCCCTGTGCAGCCACACGGGCTGCTGCTCGGCCAGCGTGGCGCCGATGGCGGTGGTGCCCACGGCCTGTTCGGACAGGTCCAGCCCCACCCGCGCAATCAGGGCGGCGTGGGGGTCGTGGCGGTCGATGGGGCCGTGCACATTGATGACCACCCCCTGCGCGTTGGTGAGGATGGCGAAGTAGCGCGTGTCGGCCATGGCCCTGGCCAGCGAGTGAATGACCGGCTCGGCTGCGGCCAGCAGCGCACGGCTGTGCTCCAGCGCTTGCGAAACGGCGTGGGCCGACACGTGGTTGAACACCACGCGCTGGCCCGGCGTCTGCCCTTGCGCCAGGCAGCGCTGCCAGGAGCGGCGCAGCCAGGGCTCCAGCGGGGCATCGGTGGCCAGTACACCATTGTTGCGCAGGGCCAGGCGGGCCTGTGCAATCTGCGCAAGTCGGTGTTGGTCTGGTTGGTGCGGCGCTGGGTGCATGGTGGGGGCAATGGGCGGCAGGGGTGGCGGCGTGAGGGGCGGGGCCATGGACCGTGGCGAGGCCGATGGTGCCTGTGCTGGCACCCGGTGTGCCATTTGAACAGTGTTTCATTTTGAGAATTTCCGTTCCTGACCCTTATCGCACTAGGGATTTCCCTGAGGGCTTTGCCGTGCCACGCTCCAACAATGGCTATGCACAAACCTTCATAGGCAGGCGGCTTCATATGCGAAGCCTGATTCCGACCCACCCAACAGGAGACAGCACCATGCAGAAAGTCCTGCACATCAACCCCGACAAATGCACCGGGTGTTTGCAGTGTGAAATGGCGTGTTCTTACGAGAACACCGGCACGTTTGCCACCAGTAAGTCGCGCATCAAGGTGTTTGACTTCCACCACACCGGCAAAAAAGTGCCCTACACCTGCACCCAGTGCGACGAGGCCTGGTGTCTGCATGCATGCCCGGTTGAAGCCATCACGGTGGACAAAGTCACCGGTGCCAAGGTGGTGAACGATTCCACCTGCGTGGGCTGCAAGGTCTGCACCATTGCTTGCCCGTTTGGCACGGTCAACTATGTGCAGGAAACCGGCAAGGTCCAAAAGTGCGACCTCTGCGGCGGCGAGCCCGCCTGTGCCGACGCCTGCCCCACCGGCGCCATCACGTTCATCGATGCCAACTGGACCGGCATGGGCAAGATGAAGCAATGGGCCGACAAGCTGGGCAACCAGCCGTCCGCCGCCTGAACCCCCACACAGACAAGGAGACTCAACATGTCTTGGGCTGGAAAAATTCTTCGCGTCAACCTGACCACAGGCACCGTCACCTCGGAGCCCACCAACATGGATTGGGCGCACGCCTACCTGGGCTCTCGCGGCCTAGGCAGCAAGTACCTGGTGGAAGAGGTGAGCCCCAAAGTGGATCCCCTCTCGCCAGAGAACAAAATCATTTGGGCCACCGGGCCACTCACGGGCACCATGGCCAGCACCGGCGGGCGCTACACCGTCATCACCAAGAGCCCGCTGACGGGGGCCATTGCCTGTTCCAACTCGGGCGGCTACTGGGGTGCGGAGTTCAAGATGGCCGGCTGGGACATGGTCATTTTTGAGGGCAAGAGCCCCAAACCCGTGTACCTGTACGTGAACGACGACGTGGCCGAGTTGCGCGACGCCACCCACCTGTGGGGCCAGAGCGTCTGGAAGACGGAAGAAATCCTCAAGACCAGCCTGCAAGACCCGCTGGTGCGTGTCTCCAGCATTGGCAAGGCCGGTGAAAACGGCGTGCTGTACGCGGCGGTGGTGAATGACCTGCACCGTGCGGCTGGCCGCTCGGGGGTGGGCACGGTCATGGGCAGCAAAAACCTGAAGGCCATTGCCGTGCGTGGCACCAAGGGCGTGGGCAACATCCACAACCCCAAGGCCTTCATGGCGGCCATCAAGGACAAAAAGAAAATCCTGGCCGACAACGGTGTGACGGGCCAGGGCCTGCCCGCCTATGGCACCCAGGTGCTGATGAACGTCATCAACGAGGTGGGCGCCCTGCCCACCCGCAACCACCGCGACGTGCAGTTCGAGGGGGCCAAAGACATTTCCGCCGAGGCCATGGTCACCCCCCGCGAGAGCGATGGCAAAAAGCACCTGGTCACCAACCAGGCATGCTTTGGCTGCACCATTGCCTGCGGCCGCATCAGCAAGATGGACGAGGGTCACTTCACCGTGGCCACCAAGCCGCAGTACTGGGGCGCCAATGGCGGCCTGGAGTACGAAGCGGCCTGGGCGCTGGGCGCAGCCAACGGCGTCAACGACCTGGAAGCCCTGCAGTACGCCAACCTGCTGTGCAACGAAGAAGGGTTTGACCCCATCAGCTTCGGCGGTACCGTGGGCGCCGTCATGGAGCTGTACGAAATGGGCGTGCTCACCAAAGAGCAGCTGGGCATTGAGGCCAAGTTTGGCTCGGCCCAGGCCTTGGCCTACTTTGCCGAAATCACGGCCAGGGGCGAAGGCTTTGGTGTGGAAATTGGCCAGGGCTCCAAGCGGCTGACGGCCAAATATGGCCACCCTGATCTGTCCATGTCCAGCAAGGGCCAGGAGTTCCCGGCCTATGACGGGCGCGCCATCCAGGGCATTGGCTTGGCCTACGCCACCAGCAATCGGGGTGGCTGCCACCTGCGGGGCTACACCATTGCATCTGAAGTGTTGGGCATTCCGGTCAAAACCGATCCGGTCGAGCACAACGGCAAGCCCGAGTTGGTCAAGGCCTTCCAGGATGCGACCGCTGCGTTTGACTCTGCGGGCATTTGCATCTTCACCAGCTTTGCTTGGGGCTTGGCCGACGTGGCACCCCAGGTGGCCGCCGCCTGTGGTGACCAGTACACCACCGAGGAGCTGGAGAAAATTGGCGAGCGCATCTGGAACATGGAGCGCGACTTCAACAACAACGCTGGCCTGACCTCCGCCGACGATAGCCTGCCCAAGCGCCTGCTGACCGAAGCCGCCAAAACTGGCCCCAGCAAAGGCAAGGTCAGCATGCTGCCCGAGATGCTGCCCAAGTACTACGAGGTGCGTGGCTGGAACAGCGACGGCACCATCAAGCCCGAAACCCGTGAGCGCCTGGGGTTGTAAGTCAAAACAGGCCCTACCGCTTTGCTGGTATTGGTTTGTAGCTATGTAAAAAAAGGGCGCTTTGGCGCCCTTTGCCTTCTTGAATCCCGTCAGATACGGAGCCCCTTCATGACCCAGCACATCATCATCGGCGCAGGCCCCGCCGGTGTCATTGCCGCCGAAACCATTCGCAAGCACGCCCCGGCCGACCGCATCATCCTGGTGGGTGACGAGCCCGAGGCGCCGTACTCGCGCATGGCCATTCCTTACCTGCTGATGGGCAACATCGCCGAGTCCGGCACCCACCTGCGCAAGACACCCACGCACTTTGCTGACCTGCGCATTGAGCGCATCACCGACCGCGTGGTCAAGCTGGACACCGCTGCCCGCACCCTGGCGTTGGGCAGCGGTGCCAGCCTGAGCTACGACCGCCTGTTGTTGGCCACCGGATCCAAACCGGCGCAACCCCCCATTGCGGGCATCGATTCGCCCAATGTCCACACCTGCTGGACGCTGGAAGACGCCCGCGCCATCATGGCCAAGGCGCAGCCGGGCAGCCGGGTGTTGCAAATGGGGGCGGGCTTCATTGGCTGCATCATCATGGAAGCATTGGCTTCACGCGGTGTGCAGTTGAGCGTGGTCGAAATGGGTGACCGCATGGTGCCCCGCATGATGGGGCCAGCCGCCGGCGGCATGATCCGCCGCTGGGTGGAAGGCAAGGGCGTGGCCGTGCACACGGGCGCCCGGGTGGAGCGCATCGAAACCCAGGCCCCCGGCCTGCTGGAGAAGGTGGGGGCCGCGTTCGGCGTCGGCACCGCGCCTGCACCGTCGAAGGTCTTCCTGTCCAACGGGCAAGTGCTGGAGGCAGACCTCATCATCAGCGCCACGGGCGTGAAGCCCGCCATGGGCTTTTTGGAGGGTTCGGGGGTGTTGTGCCTGCAAGGCATTCTGACCGACGAGCACATGCAGACCAACGTGCCCGGCGTGTATGCGGCGGGCGACTGTGCCGAGGCTTTTGACCAGGTCAGCGGCACCACCATCGTCAGCGCCATCCAGCCCAACGCCGCCGACCAGGCGCTGGTGGCCGCGCTCAACATGCTGGGCCAAACCACGGCGCTCAAGGGCGTGACGCAAATCAACGTGCTCGACACCCTGGGCCTCATCTCGGCCAGCTTTGGCAACTGGGAGGGTGTGCCCGGCGGCGAGCACGTCGAGCGCGTGGACGAGGCCAACAGCAAGGCCCTGAGCCTGCAGTTTGACGGCGACGTGATGGTGGGCTGCAACTCCGTGGGCTGGACCAACCATGTGGGCGCCATGCGCGGCCTGGTGGAAGGCCGGGTCAAACTGGGCCCCTGGAAAGACCGGCTGCTGCAAGACCCCACCCAACTCATGCCAGCCTACCTGGCCACCGCGCAGGCCCAAGGGCAGTGGAGCGGTGCGGGTGATGAGCGCCGCCGCTGACACGCCACCGACCGACCACCATGAAGATCACCTTCAAGTTGTTTGCCACCCTGACCGACTACCTGCCGCCCCACGCCCGCCGCGCCAACCAGGTGGAGCTGGAGCTGCCCGACGGCTGCACCGTGCAACAGGCCTTTGCCCCGTTTGCACTGCCCGACAAGCTGGTGCATTTGGTGCTGGTCAATGGGCGCTACATCGCGCCCGAGCACCGCACCACCGAGGTGTTGCAGCCTGGCGACGCGCTGGCCATTTGGCCGCCCATCGCAGGCGGCTGAGCGCATGCAGTCCAGTTACGACGAGCGCTTCGAGCGCGACATGGGCTGCACCGAGGCCGAGTGGCTGGGCTGGTTGCCCGCCGCCCTGGGCGACTGCGACTGGCAGCGCAGCGGTGCGTCGGTGATCGTCACCATCCCGCCCGGCCAACTGGCGCTGGCGTGGGCGCCATTGCCACCCCGCGTCATTGCGCTCATGCGCATGCCGCGCCTGAAGGTCAGCTTCGGCTTCACCGGCCTGGACGCTGCCCAGCGCTACACCTTCATGAAGCGGTTTGACCTGTACATGCAGCGCGGCGGGGGGTAATGCACCCGGTGTTTATGTGGTGGTGCGCGGCTTCATCCACCCCATGGCGGCGTAGGCGAGGATGACCGTGCCCACCAGGCCGGCCCCATACACCAAGGCAATCAAAAACCAGTCGGCGGGGCCGCCCGCGTCGGTGAAGCCGGAGGACGACACCTTGGCCATGATGACCAGGGCCACGCCGCCGCCCAGCACCCCCATCAGCTCAGCCCACACCAGGCGGCGCGACACCAAGCCTTTTTCCTTGACCAGCAAGGCCACAAATGCCAGCACACCGCCCAGGGCCAGCAGGGGCAGCAGCCACAGCAGGGGGCCCAGCATCTCCTGGAAGACGGCCAAAAAAACCATTGGGTCCATGTCTTTCATGGTGTGTTCCTTTCAAGCGCGACCGCGCAACATGCTGATGTAAGTGGGTTTGAGGGCCATGGTTTTCATGACCCAGCTGATCCAGAGTTCCTCCAGTGGCGCAATCAGGCCCGGAAACGAGGGCGTGAGGTTGTCTTTGTAGTCAAACTCGATCAGCATGGCCTGGCCCAACCGGGTGATGAGGGGGCACGAGGTGTAGCCGTTGTAGATTTCTTTGGAGGTCCCGCCCGCGATGTCGGCCACCAGGTGGTCCACCGCCACTGGCACTTGCCATTTCACGCTGGCAGCGGTTTTGCCCTTGGGCACACCGGCCACGTCGCCCACCCCGAACACGTTGGGAAAACGTTTGTGGCGCAGGGTGCCACGGTCCACTTCCATCCAACCGTCGGCGGCAAACGGACCTTCCTGCCAGCGCAGGGGGCTGTTGCGCACGGCATCGGGTGCGCGCATGGGCGGAATCACGTTGATGAAGTCGTAGGGCTGCTCGGCCGTGCCGGTGGGCGTGCTGAACACCGCCAGGCGCTTGCCCAGGTCGATGGACTGCAGCACGCGCTCGGTGTGGGTCTTGATGCCGCGTTCACCAAACAGCATGCGCACTTTTTCGGACACGATGGGCACGCCGAAAAAGGCCTTGTTGTGCGCGTTGTAAATGACCTCGGCCTTGCCCCGGTTGCCCCGGCGGCGCAGGTGGTCGTCGGTGATGAAGGTGTACTTCAGCGGCGCACCAGCGCATTTCATTTCCGTGGCGGGGCGGCTGAACACGGCCACACCGCCGGTGTCGGCGAACGCCGACAGTGCGCCCCAGGTGGCCTGGGCAGCCGCAGGGCTGTGGTAGATGCTGCCCATGCCGTTTTGGCCGATTTGGCTGGTGTCCATGCCGGGGATGGCGTCGTAGTCCAGCTTCAGGCCGGTGGCCACGATCAGGAAGTCGTAAGGCAGCTTGCGTCCGCCGTCGGTGACCACCTGGTTGCCTTCGGGGTCGAACTCGGCCACGCTGGCCTGTACCCACTCCACGCCGTGGGGCAGGTAGTCGCTGGTGGCGCTTTGCACGTAGCTGGCGGGCTTGATGCCAGAGGCCACGAGCGTGAAGCCCGGTTGGTAAAAATGCGCTTTGCGCGCATCAATGACGGTGATGGTGGCACCCCGCAACCGGGCCGCCAGCCGGGACGCCGCGGCCAAGCCGGCGGCGCCCGCGCCTGCAATCACGATGCGCGCCTTGGTGCTGGTGGGGTCGGCCGCCTGGCTGGTGGACGGCGCCGTGGCCAGTGCCGCCACCGCTGGCACCCCGGCCAAGCCTGCCAGAAAGCGTCGTCGGCTGGCGGCCAAGGCCGGGTGTGGCGTGGGGTCCGATGTGGACACTGGCGTGGCCAGTGCTTCCGGGCTCAGAGGGGATGGGCGTTGCATGGGGCTGTCTCCTGTGGTGTGTCACTCATACTTATGGGGGTATGTGATGAGGCCCATTTTTGAGTCCAGAGGCGCCAGGGAAGTTGACTTTCATCAAACCCCGGCGCCAATTTCGCGGGGGTTTACCCGCACGGCAATGGTGTACAGGGGTGGCTTCAAGGAAACCTGGTGAGATGAGTGCATACTTCTTCACACTTCTGGTTTTTTTTTGTGCAACGCATGACCCAAACCGCCCAAATCTCCATTACCCGGCAATCTGGCTACCAATTTTTGGTGGATTTTTCCCCCGGCATGCCCCGGTTGCTGGCCGATGAGCCGCCGCCGCTGGGCTTGGGCCAGGGTCCATCGCCCGCCCAGATGCTGATGGGCGCAGTGGCCAACTGCTTGTGTGCCAGCCTGACGTTCGCACTGCAAAAGTTCAAACAAGACCCTGGTACCTTGGTGGCCACGGTGGAGGCCTCCATGGACCGCAACGAGTCCAACCGTTTGCGCATCCAATCGTTCAAGGTGGACATTCAGCTGGGCGCCAAGGGCAGCGATTTGCTCCACCTGGACCGGGTCCTGGCGCAGTTCGAAGAGTTCTGCACCGTGTCCATGAGTGTGCGCGAGGGCATCCCCATGTCCGTCAGCGTGAGCGACGGCGCGGGCACCCGCCTGAAATGAACCGGTACAGCCGCCCCGGCTGCACCTGCCACCACTAAGCCGTCAGCCGCAACAGTGTCTGTTGCAGCACCCGTGCGTCATTGCTGGCGCGGTGGCGTTTCAATTGCAGGTCTTGGGTCACCTGCTCACGCGTGGTTTTCCAGTGCGCCATGGCGTCTTCGCTCAGCAACGTGCGCAAGTCCTTGAGCTGGAAGGCTGGCAGCGTGTCGGCCACGTCGAACAGTTTGGCCAGCCATTGGTAGTCGTGGTACCAGGCGTCGGTGAACACGGTCTGGCCGCGCAGGCAGTCGTTCAGTTGCCGGGCCACCGTGCGGGCGGGCTTGCCGAAGGTTGTCAGTGCCTGACGGGTGATGCCGTGCATCTGTTCGGCTTCTGCGGTCCAGTGCCGCCATTCGGGTTCAGGGGTGATGAGGCTGCAATAGGCTTGCCCATCGGCACGCACCAGCCCCACTTCAATGGGGTAGCTGCCGGCACCGAAACCGGAGGCCTCCACGTCGATGATGCACTGCAAAGGCATGCTACATGCGCGAAGGCAGCCAAGTCACCAGCGCCGGAAACCACCACAACAACACCACGGCCAGCACCATCAGAAAGAAGTAGGGCATGGTCACGCGGGCGATGTAGGTGATTTCGCGCCCCGTCATGCCTTGCAGCACAAACAGGTTGAAGCCCACCGGCGGGGTGATTTGCGCCATTTCCACCACGATGACGATGAAGATGCCGAACCAGATCAGGTCAATGCCCGCCGCCGTCACGGTGGGCAGGATCACGCCCATGGTCAGCACCACCATGGAAATGCCGTCCAGAAAGCAGCCCAGCAAAATGTAGAACAGCGCCAGTGCGAACAGCAGCACGGCGGGCGACAGGCCCAGGCCGCCGACAAACTCGGCCAGGTGGCGAGGCAACCCGATGTAGCCCATGGACAGCGTCAAAAAGGCCGCACCCGCCAGAATGAGCGCGATCATGCAGTACAGCCGTGTGGCGCCCATCAGCGCATCGCTGAAGGTTTGCCGGTTGAGCGAGCCTTGCAGACCCGACAGCACCAACGCACCCACCACGCCAATGGCGGCGGCCTCGGTGGCCGTGGCCACCCCGGTGTAGATGGAGCCAATGACCGCACCAATGAGCGCCATGACCGGAATGAGGTGGCGCGATTCGCGCAGCTTTTCGGCCAGCGGCATGTCGGCATCGGCCTCGGGCACCTGTTCGGGGTGGCGCAGCGCCCACAGTGCCAGTGAGCCGCTGAACAGCGTGGCCAGCAGCAGGCCGGGAATGACGCCCGCCACAAACAGCTTGGCAATGGACACCTCTGCGGCCACGCCGTACACAATCATGATGATGGACGGCGGAATCAGCAGCCCCAGCGTGGCCGAGCCGCCCAGCGAGCCAATGACTTTGTCCATGGGGTAGCCCCGGCGTTCCAGCTCGGGAATGGTCATCTTGCCGATGGTGGCGCAGGTGGCGGCCGACGAGCCCGACACCGCCGCAAAAATGGTGCTGCCCAGCACGTTGGTGTGCAGCAGCCGCCCTGGCAGCACATTGACCCAGGGTGCCAGGCCCTTGAACATGCTTTCGGACAGTTTGGTGCGGAACAGGATTTCGCCCATCCACACAAACAAGGGGAGGGCGGTCAGCGTCCAGCTGCTGGCCGAGCCCCAGATGGTGATGGCCATGGCGTCGCCGGCCGGGCGGCTGGAGAACAGCTCCATGCCCACCCAGGCCACGCCCGCCAGGGTCAGGCCAATCCAGACGCCGCTGCCCAGCAGAGCAAACAGCGCCACCAGCAACAGCGCGGTGACGAGCATCTCATTCATGGCGGGTGTCCTCGTTGCCGCCGTGGGGGCGTTGGCCGCGCAGCTCCAGCACCCAGTCGTCCAGCAGGGCCAGCCACAGCACGGTGGTGCCCACGGCCATCAGGATTTGCGGTATCCACAGTGGCGTGGCGTCACTGCTGGTGGAAATGTCGTGAAAGTCGTGCGACTGCCAGGCCAGGCGCCAGGCGTACCACGCAAACAGCGAGGCCAGCAGCACACCCACCGTCAGCGCCCACACCTCCATGCCTTTGCGCGCACCCCCGGTCAGGCGACCAATGATGAGCGTCACACGGATGTGCTCGCCCTTTTTCAGCGTGTGGGCCAGGGCCATGAAGCCCGCCCCCGCCATCGCGTAGCCCGCGTAGGCGTCGGTGCCGGGCACATAGAAGTGCAGCAGCCTGCCCAGCACCGAGGCCAGCACCATGGCGAGCACACCCACCATGCACAGCGCTGCCAGCCAAGCGGCGCCAAGGTAAATGGAATCCAGCAGTTTGCGCATAGGGGTGTGGGTTGGGTCTGGGCGGGTGAGCGGTGGCGCGTGGGGTCTTACTTGCGGTAGGCGTCGAGCATGGCCTGGCCGTCAGCACCGGCCTTGTCCAGCCACTCTTTCAGCATGGTGTCGCCCACCTTGGTGAGGTCGGTCTTCAGGGTGGCAGACGGTGGGGTCACGGTCATGCCGTTGGCTTTGAGTTTTTCCAGCGTGTCGGTGTTGACCTTGCGCGACTCGGCCCAGCCGCGCGTCTCGGCGTCGGCGGCGGCTTTGAGCACCGCGTCTTGTGTGGGCTTGTCGAGGGCGTCGAAGGCTTTCTTGTTGACCAGCACGGCGTTTTTGGGCAACCAGGCCTGCACGTCGTAGTAGAACTTCAGGTGCTCGTACAGTTTGCTGTCCACACCGGTGGCGCCCGAGGTCATGTTGGTTTCCACCACGCCCGTGGCCAGCGCCTGCGACAGCTCGGCGGCCTGCACGGTCACGGGCTGTGCCGCCACCAGTTCGGCAATGCGGCTGGTGGCGGGGCTGTAGGCGCGCCACTTGCTGCCCTTGAGGTCGGCCGCACTGGCAATGGCCTTTTTGCTGTACAGGCCCTGGGGTGGCCACGGCACGGTGTACAGCAGCGCCATGCCTTGCTCGGCCAGTTTTTTCTCCAGGATGGGTTTTTGCGCCTTGTACAGCTTCATGGCTTCGTCGTAGCTGTCGGCCAGGAAGGGCAGGCCGTCGGCGCCGAACATTTGCCATTCATTCTGGTAGGCCGCCAGCAAAATTTCACCGGCCTGGGCCTGGCCACCTTGCACCGCACGCTTGATTTCGGGCCCTTTGAACAGCGAGGCACCGGGGTGCACGGTGATTTTGAGCTTGCCTGTGCTGGCCTTGTCCACATCGGCTGCGAACTGCGCCAGGTTGACCGAGTGGAAGTTGGTGGCCGGGTAGGCCG
Organism: uncultured Hydrogenophaga sp.; assembly: GCA_964396895.1. GTDB lineage: Bacteria > Pseudomonadota > Gammaproteobacteria > Burkholderiales > Burkholderiaceae_C > UBA2334. Next base: position 67,786 of record CAYNGJ010000007.1, read on the forward strand.
AGGGCAGGTCCCACTTGGTTTGCGCAAAGCTGGCCCCCGAGAGGGTGAGGGCGGCAGCGGCCAGGGTGAGGTGGAAGGCACGGCGTTTCATGAAGGCTCCAATCAGGAATGAACTACGGACTCAGTTGCTGAGCAAAACACGTGCCGGGTCCCTGGTGGCGTCCACGGCGGACCACCGCCACCCGGCTGCACCGAATGTAAAAGTCGGCCTGCGAATTGGGATGGGTGTTTTCCCTTATTGTTGACAAAACGTTGGCAAATCGTTGCTGAAAACTTTAGACTTTGCCGCAGCAAGCGGGTGGGTGCGGCACATCGACCGGGTGTGTCTGGCTTGGCCCGCAGCGCTGTACAAGGAGAGGCACATGGTCAGAAAAGCACAGGGGTCTTCAGGGGGGGTGGGCGAGGCCATCGTGTCGTCGGCCCACCTGGTGTCGCCGCACAGCGCGGAGATGAGCGAGTTCGAGTTCGGCCTCATCGTGGCGGGCAACGCCTTTCACCGCTGGGTGGTGCATTGCATGGCAGCGGCGGGCCTGAAAGACCTGATGCCGCTGGACGTGCTGGTGCTGCACCACGTCACGCACCGGGCGCGCGACAAGCGACTGAGCGACATCTGCTTCATCATGAATGTGGAAGACAACCACCTCATCAACTACTCGCTCAAAAAGCTGCAAGGCCTGGGCGTGGTGGCTTCGCGCAAAACAGGCAAGGAAGTGACCTATGCCGCCACCGAAACCGGCCAGGCCTACGTGCAGCGCTACCGGGAAATCCGCGAGAACTGCCTGATCGACGCGCTCAACGCCGATGACGCGCTGAACAACGACATTGGTGAGCTGGCCCGCTTGCTGCGCGTGCTCTCGGGCATGTACGACCAGGCGGCACGGGCGGCGGCGTCGCTGTGATGTGCTACATTTTTTGATGACAATAATGTGAATTAAAAACACATGCAGCGCTTTATTTGTGTCATTGTTTGCTATTGTAAAAATCGTATATTTATGAAAAAATCAGCCCCTACCAACCCCGTCGAACCATTGGCCACCGCGCCCGCACAGCGGGTTTTGGCGGCCCCTGGGGGCAGCGAGGCCGCCCGCTGGCAGTTCTGGGTAGACCGGGGCGGCACCTTCACCGACATCGTGGCCAAGCGCCCATTGCCGGGCGGTGGTTTTGACCTGTTGACCCACAAGCTGCTGAGCGACAACCCCGAGCACTACCGCGATGCGGCGGTGGCGGGCATCCGGCATTTGCTGGGGCTGGCACCGGGCGAGGCCATTCGCCCCGAGCAAGTGGCCTGCGTGAAGATGGGCACCACCGTGGCCACCAACGCGCTGCTGGAGCGCAAGGGCGAGCCCACGCTGCTGGTCACCACACGCGGCTTTCGCGATGCGCTGCGCATTGCCTACCAGAACCGCCCGCGCCTGTTTGACCGCCACATCGTGCTGCCCGAGCTGCTGTACAGCCGCGTGATTGAGGCGCAAGAGCGCATGGGCGCGCACGGCGACGTGGTGCAACCGCTGGACGATGACCACCTGCGCGAGCACCTGTGGGCCGCGTTTGACGCCGGCTTGCGCAGCGTGGCCGTGGTGTTCATGCACGGCTACCGTTACAGCGCCCATGAGGCCCGCGCGGCAGAGCTGGCCCGCGAAGTGGGCTTTACCCAGGTCAGCACCAGCCACGGCACCAGCCCCATGATGAAGTTCGTCAGCCGGGGCGACACCACCGTGGTCGATGCCTATCTCTCCCCCATCTTGCGCCGCTACGTGGACCAGGTGGCCGCCGAAATGCCGGGTGTCAAGCTGTACTTCATGCAGTCCAGCGGCGGGCTGACCGATGCCCAGGTGTTCCAGGGCAAAGACGCCATCTTGTCCGGCCCGGCAGGCGGCATTGTGGGCATGGCCCGGACAGCGGAGCTGGCCTTCAGCGCCCAGGCGGAGCTGGCGGGGCATGTCAAGGTCATTGGCTTTGACATGGGTGGCACCAGCACCGATGTCAGCCACTACGCCGGGGAGTTTGAGCGCGAGTTCGAGACCCAAGTGGCCGGAGTGCGCATGCGCGCGCCCATGATGAGCATCCACACCGTGGCCGCAGGTGGCGGCTCGCTGCTGGCGTTTGATGGCGCGCGCTTTCGCGTGGGGCCGCAGAGCGCGGGGGCCAACCCCGGCCCGGCCAGCTACCGGCGCGGTGGCCCGCTGGCCGTGACCGATGCCAACGTCATGCTGGGCAAGGTGCAGCCGCGCTACTTTCCCAAGGTGTTTGGCCCGCAGGGCACCGAGGCGCTGGATGCCGATGTGGTGCGCCAGCGCTTTGCCGAGCTGGCGCAGCAGGTGAACGCGGGCACAGGCAGCGCGGCACAGGCGGCGGGTGCAGCCAATGCACCACCTGGCCAAGCCGCACTCAGCCCCGAGGCCTGCGCCGAGGGCTTCATTCAGATTGCAGTGCAGCAAATGGCCAACGCCATCAAAAAAATATCGGTGGCGCGGGGTTACGACGTGACCCGCTACACCCTGCAATGCTTTGGCGGTGCGGGCGGCCAGCACGCCTGCCTGGTGGCCGACGCGCTGGGCATGACCCGTGTGCTGGTACACCCGCTGGCGGGCGTGCTCAGCGCCTACGGCATGGGCCTGGCCGACCAGAACCTGATCCGCGAGCAGTCTGTCGAGCTGCCGCTGAGCGCCGACACACTGGCACAAGTGGCCCCACAGCTGAACGCACTGGCCGAGCAGGCCCGCGCCGAGTTGGCGCAGCAAACGCAAGGCGGTGCGGGCGGTGTCAATAGCGGTGACAAGGGTGGCGACGACGGCGGTGACAACAGCGGTGGCCATGCCCACGCGCCCCACGCCGCCGTACAAGTCCACCGCCGCGCCCATGTGCGCTACGCAGGCAGCGACGCGGCACTGGTCATACCCTGGGGCGACATGGCCGCGTTGCAAGCGGGCTTCGAGGCCGCCTACCGCCAGCGCTATTCCTTCCTCATGCAAGGCAAGGCGCTGGTGATAGAGGCCATGTCCGTCGAGGCCGTGTTGGCGGGCGATGCCCCCGCCGAGGTGGCGCAAACCCTGCACCCCGAGCGCCCCGTGCCCACCCGCGAGGTGCTGCCCATGTACAGCGGCGGCCAGTGGCACGACACCCGGCTGGTGGTGCGCGAAGACCTGCACCCCGGCGATGTGGTGCCCGGCCCAGCCATCATTGCCGAGAAAAACGCCACCACCGTGGTCGAGCCCGGCTGGGCCGCCACCCTGACCGCGCTGGACCACCTGGTGCTGGAGCGCCGCGTGCCGCGCAGCCAGACCTTTGCGGCGGGCACCACGGTGGATCCGGTGCTGCTGGAGGTGTTCAACAACCTGTTCATGAACATTGCCGAGCAGATGGGCTTGCAGCTGCAAAACACCGCCTACTCGGTCAACATCAAAGAGCGGTTGGACTTTTCGTGTGCGCTGTTCGACGCGCAGGGCCACCTCATTGCCAACGCGCCGCACATGCCGGTGCATCTCGGTTCCATGGGCGAGAGCATCCAGACCGTCATCCGCGAAAACGCGGGCCTCATGCAGCCCGGCGACGTGTACGTGCTCAACGACCCCTACCACGGTGGCACCCACCTGCCCGACGTGACCGTCATCACCCCGGTGTGGCTGGGTGGCGAACCGTCTCAAGGTGGAAGCGCGCCCTTGAGCGCCGCCGGGCCGTCCCAAGGCGCGAGCGCCCCCTCGGGGGGCAGCGAACGCAGTGAGCCCCGGCCCGACGCACAGGGCGGGACGCATGGGGGCCCAATGTTCTACGTGGGCAGCCGGGGCCACCATGCCGACATCGGCGGTACCACGCCTGGCTCCATGCCGCCGTTTTCCACCACCATCGACGAAGAGGGCGTACAGATTCAAAACTTCAAGCTGGTGGACAGGGGCGTGCTGCAAGAGGCCGCCATCCTCGATTTGCTGGCCACGGGCGGTGGCACCACGGCCTGGCCCAGCCGCAACCCGGCGCAAAACCTGGCCGACCTGAAGGCCCAGATTGCCGCCAACGAAAAAGGCGTGCAAGAGCTGCACCGCATGGTGGGGCAGTTTGGGCTGGACGTGGTGCAGGCCTACATGGGCCATGTGCAAGACAACGCCGAAGAAGCAGTGCGCCGGGCCATCACCCGGCTGGCCGCCCGCATGCAGGATGGCCACTTCACGCTGGCGCTGGACAACGGCGCGCAGATTCAGGTGGCGGTGACACTCGATGCCGCCAGCCGCAGCGCCGTCATCGACTTCAACGGCACCAGCCCGCAGCAAACCAACAACTTCAACGCGCCGCGTGCGGTGTGCATGGCTGCGGTGCTTTATGTGTTCAGAACGCTGGTGGACGACGACATTCCGCTCAACGCCGGGTGTCTCAAGCCCTTGCAGGTGGTCATTCCGCCGGGCTGCATGCTCAACCCCAACCCACCGGCTTCGGTGGTGGCGGGCAACGTGGAAACCAGCACCTGCATCACCAACGCGCTGTTTGGCGCGCTGGGTGTGATGGCAGGCGGCCCGCCCACCATGAACAACTTCACCTTCGGCAACGAGCGCCACCAGTACTACGAAACCATTTCGGGCGGCAGCGGCGCGGGCGGCGTGTTTGGTGCGCAGGGTCAGCTCACAGGCGGCTTTGACGGAACCAGCGTGGTGCAAACCCACATGACCAACTCGCGCCTGACCGATCCCGAGGTGCTGGAGTACCGCTTTCCGGTGCGGCTGGAGGGCTATGCCATCCGCAAGGGCTCGGGCGGGGCAGGGCGCTGGCGTGGTGGCGACGGCGGCGTGCGCCGCGTGCGCTTTCTGGAGCCCATGACGGCCAGCATCCTCAGCAACGGCCGCATTCACCCCGCCTTTGGCATGGCCGGGGGCGCGGCGGGTGCGCCTGGCATCAACCGCGTGGTGCGCGCCGATGGCCGCGTGGAGGTGTTGCCCCACATCGGCAGCACGGCCATGGCGGTGGGCGATGTGTTCGAGGTGCACACCCCAGGGGGCGGTGGCTTTGGGCAGGCGTGAGCCGCCATAGATGTGCTTCAGTTCCTGAAATCAAAGCTGACTTCTGTTGTCTGTAAAGCGCTAGAGGCTGTTTTTATCAAAAATTCAGCGCGGATCATCGGGTTGGCTGACTGGGCTTGGGGGAGAGGGCAGCGGCTCACCGTTCACGGTCAGCCCCTGGCCCGCCAGGTGGCGTGCGGTGGGGCCGCGCAGGCCTTTGACCCGGCGCACCAGGTCGGCCCAATCGGCAAAGGGGGCCTGCGCCCGTTGCGCCAAGATGCGGGCCGTCAGCGCCGGTCCCACGCCACGCAGGCTGTCGAGGTCGGCTTCCGTGGCCTGGTTGACGTCCACCTGTGCCCAGGCCGTGGCGCAGCCAAAAGTCAACAGCCAGGCGCAAAGGGCAGACCTGCGAACAGGGTGCAACACGGTGGGGTGGTGGGCCATGGTTTCAGTCGTCACGGTTGGGGCAGATGGGGGTGGACAGCGGGGTGGCATCCGTTAAGCTTGCGCGCACCAAACGTTGGCCGCTGCAGGCAGCGCACACACCATACCAAGGACGATGCACATGGCTGCACAGCACATGTCTTTTTACGACACCCGCCCTGCCACCTTTGACGAGGAAAACCCCAACGCGTTCTGGTGGCCCACGCCACCGTTTGCGGCGTATCCGCAGGTGCAGATGTCGTCGGGCCCGCTGCCCAGCCAGCTGGAAGGCATGAACCGCAAGTCCACCCGCACCCAGCTCATGCATTTTGATTTGCGCAGTGGCATGGTGTCGGTGCAGTTGTCGCGTGGGCAAAAGCCCATCCCCCTTCGGTTTGCCCAGTTTCGCCAGCTGTCGCTGGAAGAGCCGGTGGCACCCGAGTCCACGCACCAGTCTGATCCCCACGCCGCGTTGATGTCGCACCACCCCGTGTCACCCTTTGTGGTGCACTTTGTGGATGGCGGTGACTTGGATGGCAGCACCATCGGTCACGTGGAGCTGGAGCAAGGCTTGTTCCTGTTCCCGCCCATGAACGACCGTGGCATGGCGTCGCGCATCTTCATTCCCCGGCATGCCTACAAGTCTTTCAATGTGGGGGAGCGTGTGGGTGAAATCCTGGTGGCACAGGCCCAGGTGACACCCGGTCAGCTCAAGCAGGTCATCGGTGAGCAGGATGCGCTGCGCAAACGCAAGCTGGGCGATGTGCTGGTGAACAACCAGATCATTTCCCCCGACGAGCTGATGCAGGCCATCGACATGCAGGCACGCCTGCCCGTGATGCGTCTGGGCGAGTCGCTGGTGGCCCTGGGCCTCATCACCGACGAACAGCTGCGTGAGGCCCTGCGCCTGCAGAGCCAGGAGCAGGGCACACCGCTGGGCGAGCTGCTGGTCAAAAAAGGACTGGTCACGCGCGAGAACCTGCAAACCGCCCTGGCCCACAAAATGGGCTACCCCATGGTGGATTTGGCCACCTTCCCCGTGGCCAAAGAGGCGGTCAAGGCCATTCCTTACGGAGTGGCCGAGCGCCTGCAGGTGATTCCGTTGATGCTGCGCGACGGCCGCCTGGTGGTGGCCATGGAAGACCCCACCCGTCGGTCCGCCGTGAGCGAACTGGAGTTCACCTCTCAATGCAAGGTGGTGTCGGCACTGGCCAAACTGGGCTCGGTGTTGCCGGCGTTGCCGGGGGCGTACCGCCAGCACGGCATCGAGGTGGTGGTGAGCCAGTCGTTGGACACAGGCCACATTGACGGCAGCGCGCTGCTCGCACAGATGCAGCAAGCCACTACCCTGGCGGTGGAAGAGCTGGTCGAGGACAAGCCCATCGAGCAGTCCGACAACCAACTGGTGCGCCTGATCAACACCATGATCATTGAAGCGTATGAACAGGGTGTGTCCGACATCCATGTGGAGTGTCCCGCCGGGCGGGAAAAAATCCGCATCCGCTTCCGCAAGGACGGACAGCTGCACAAATACCTGGAGCTGCCGCCCAACTACCGCTCGGCACTGGTGGCGCGCATCAAGATCATGTGCGACCTGGACATTTCCGAACGTCGGCGCGCGCAGGACGGCAAAATCAATTTCGCCAAATTTTCGCCCCAACACAAGCTGGAACTGCGGGTGGCCACCATCCCCACCAACAACGGCCTGGAAGACGTGGTCATGCGGTTGCTGGCCTCTGCCAAGCCACTGGCCCTGGACCAGATTGGGCTGTCACCCAACAACTACGAACGGCTGCGCCACGCCATCCAGCGCCCCTACGGCATGGTGCTGTGTGTGGGGCCCACGGGTTCGGGCAAAACCACCACGCTGCATTCGGCCCTGGGCCATATCAACACGCCAGAACGCAAAATCTGGACGGCCGAAGACCCGGTGGAAATCACCCAGGTCGGGCTGCGGCAGGTGCAGGTGAACGCCAAAATTGACTGGACCTTTGCCAAAGCGCTCAAGTCCTTTTTGCGCGCCGACCCCGACGTCATCATGGTGGGTGAGATCCGGGACACCGAAACCGCCCACATGGCGATCGAGGCCTCGCTCACCGGTCACCTGGTGCTGTCCACCTTGCACACCAACAGTGCGCCCGAAACCGTGACCCGCCTGCTCGACATGGGCATGGACCCGTTCAACTTTGCCGATTCGCTGTTGGCGGTGCTGGCGCAGCGCCTTGGCAAGCGACTCTGTAAAAACTGCAAGATCAGCGCCCCGGCCTCCCAGGAGCAAATTGACGAACTGCTGGACGATTTCATGCACTGTTTTGCGGGTGCACAGGTGCGCACCCGCGACGAGGTGCTGGCTGACTGGATGCAACGCTTTGCCTTCAACGGACAACTCATGCACAGCCACAGCCCTGGGTGTGATGCCTGCGGGGGGCAAGGCTTCAAAGGGCGTGTGGGCTTGCACGAGCTGCTCAGCATGTCGCGCGAGATTCGTCGGCTGATTCAAAAAGGGGCACGCGCCGAAGAAATCCAGCACCAGGCCCTGCTGGAAGGCATGCTGACGCTGCGCCAAGACGGTCTCGAAAAGGTGTTGCAAGGCCTGACCTCATTGGACGACGTGCGGGCCATGAGCAACACCTGAAGCGCATGACGGCAAAAAGCCGCCACATCGGGTGCCCGGTGTGGCGGCTTTTTGGGGGTGATTGGAGCGGGTGAAGGGAACCGGAAAGGCTCTGAAGTGCATTGATTCAAAATATGAAAATACATTTCAGGCTGATTAGTACCAACAGATATACCAACAAAATGTTTTCAGCACCCATAGGGGCACGACAGACATAAAAAAAAGCCCCCACATCACTGCGGGGGCCAACATGCTGGGCCGGTACTGCCCACGTGAATTTTACATTGTGAAATTCTGTTGCGGAAGGCCACCCCATTCGCACTGCGCCGCCAGCTCACACTGCACCGCAGCAAGCGCCAGTAATTCTTCGGCGGCGTGGGCGTAGGCCAACTTCAGAAAATGTTCCAGGTCCAGCTGGTGATGTTCGCCCTCGATCCTCGCCCGATTTACCTCCGCCAGTGCCACGCCGAAGGTGTCCGCGGCATCCGCTGCATCAGCTTGCAGGGTTTCCAGCGATGCGCGGCAGGCACGGCCATTGCCGGGGGCCACAGGCCCGCGCGCCAGCGTCACCTGGGCCAGCAGGTCACCCGCAGCGCGAACGGCTGCCAGTGCCTCTGCAATCAGGGCGGCGTGTGCGCTACGGGTGGGCACGATACCTTCCAGCGTCAGCAAGGCTTCGTCCAGTTGCAATGCGGCCGCGTCGATCAGGTTTGCGTCGGTGTTGTGCATGGCGTGGGCTCCTTCAAGCGGCCAGCAGACGGCGGGCGGCTTCGAGCTGTTGCAGCACGCTTTGCAGGCACCAGCCCAGCGCGTCGGGGTCGGTGTGCTGGGTGTCTTCAGCGGCCAGCAGCACAGCGACAAGGCTATGGGCCACACAAACATGCGTGGTCAGTTGATCGGCGGCGTGGGTGGTCAGATCGTTGGGCATCAAGGGCTCCTTCAAGTGGTTGGAGCCCAAATCGTGGGGCCTTCAACCTTGAGCACCAAACACCGAAAAAGGTGTGAACCTCTCCCCGGTTGTGCCCCACAACCTTGCGCAAAAGGTTGTCCAGTAGCGGGGGTCACCCAGGTGGTGAAATTGACCCCGCGCGATGCTCGGGCAACAACCAGCCCAGGGCGGTGGGCTCACAACCTTTCCGGCCGCTGGAAGGTAGCCCCAGACCCCACCCCGCTGCGCTCGGACAGGGTGAAGGGCTTGTGCAGTTCACATGCCCTTGCAGCCACCCAGTGAGGTGCACTCCCTGGTCAGTTGATCAATGTTGCGCTCGTAATCTCGGGCCTTGGAATCGCAGCGGGACATCAGGGCCTGCGCCCGTGGCAGGAAGCTGCCCTGCACCTCTCGCACCCGTCGTTCTTTCGCTGCGGTCTCGGTGTTGCGGTTGATGCGCTCTGCGAGTGTCTCGGGCGGTCGGCTGTCGGCGGCGCTGCCCTCGGTTGCAGTCGCTGCGGGCTTCGTGGGCACAGGGGCAGCGCCTGAGGCGGGCTTCACCTGCAACGCCTGGCCCTCACCCGCGCATGGCGTTTCCTGAAATACGGGCGTGCCGGTGGGCCCCTTGCACTTGAACACGGCGTGCGCTGGCCTTGGCCAAAGCGGCCAAGGCCAGCAGCACTGCTGGCGCTGTGAACTTCATTTTTCCCCCTGGTAGATCAGGCAGGCATTCTAGGCAAGCCACAAGGCCCGAGGGTCACCCATGGGTGGCTTCGATCCACTCCACTGGGGGCGGCCGCAACAGCGCCCGGGCCTCTTGCTGGGTGCCGTAGAGCCACGCGCCCACGTCGCTGCCAGCCAGGGCCACCACGCTGCGTTTGTCCTGCTGGCCGGGTGACAACTTCGGGTCGGGCTTGTGCATGCGGCGCATCACCGGGTGGCTGTCTGCGTTGATGGTCAGCATGGTGAAGCTTTCGTGTACCTCACCGGTCTGCGGGTCCACCCAGGTGGCCCAGAGCCCTGCCAGTTTCCACAGCGCACCGTCTGCCCGCCTGAAACTCCACCAGACGTTGCGGCCGGTCTCCCAACAGGGTTCATCGAACGACACCGCCGGGATCACGCAACGCTGGGCCCGCGCCCACGGCCTCCGGTAGCTAGCCTTCGTGTCCATTTCCTCGCTGCGGGCGTTGCAGGTGGAGTAGGTCAGCTTCGGGCTTTGTGCAAAGTGCGGAATCAAACCCCACTGGCCCACCACCAGCTCCACCCCTTGCCCAGGGTCCACGCGGTCGGGCCGAATGAAGGGCCCCTGCGCGCGCGGGAACATGGCGGGCTCCCACCAGCGTGGCGGGTTGCGGCCCCCAATGTGCCACTCGCGCTCAAGGTCGGCCCGGGTGGGTGGCACGTACCTGGTGCACATGGTCAGTCCTGTTGCGCGCTCACATCCGAAAGAGCTTGCGCGATCTTCTCAAGCTGGGGAATGCCTTGCGACAGGATTACTTCTTGCAATTCACTGTTCATTGCAATCCTGGCCAGGCTTGACGCTGCGAGGATTCCAATGCGTGCAGAAAAATCCAAGAGCCGTAAAGCATCCCCCCAGTCGTACGCGGGCGAAAGCTCCTCACCACCTTGCCAACCTTGAAAATGCTCTACGCCACCGTGCGTGAATCCGTTCATTTGCTCGCGTGCAGACTTCCAAATACGCCGCAGGTGCAAGGCTGCACTTTCATGTTTGCTGTGCATTTGGTCAAGCGCCAGCAGCATTCGCCAGGTTTCGGGCGGCTTCACGCTTTGAAATGCCAACAGGTCTTGATCTGACGCACACAAGGACAGCCAAAGACCCCGTGTACAGGTTTCAAACAGTGGGCGTTGCAGGGCCAAGGCAGTTCCAAACAGGGGGCTGGGCAGCCCCAACACGATTGTGATTGCCGTGTAGTGCTCGTGCGTGACCCCGAAACACACAGCGGCCATTTTTGACCGCAAATCTGCCGGTAGGTCTATTCCCCCTATTTGCTCCCCAAGCCAATCGACCAAGCCGATGGCACTTGCGTAGATGCTTTTTTGTTCGGTATTCATACCGCTCTGAAAGTTGTTGTGGCTGTATATTAAAACAGTGTTTTGCCAGGTCACTTTCCACCGTCACATGGGGCAGCGCCTCACCAACGCGCAACTGGGCCCGCCCATGCGTGGGTGGCTTGCGCTGGACGTGTTGACCGACGGGGTCGGGGGTGCACGCCAGCGCCCCACGGATCGCTTGACGCTGTTGGAGCCCTGCGGATCAGTCAAGCGCACGGCGGCCGCCTTGATGCACCCGACATTGATCCACCTGGGGGGCGGCGTGTTGGTGTTCAGGGGTGTGGAGCTGGTGACCCAACCACACCCAGACGCGGGCGGCCACGTGGTGTTTGAGTTCACCCAGGTCTGGCACTGCGCCGTGCTGCCAGATTCCCGGTAACGAGGCTATGTCCGGGTCTTTGAGAACATCACCCAACAGCGGGCGCAGAACCAACGCTGCGGCCTGAGTTCCACGCCACCCTCGGGCGCTCGGGTGGTCTGGCACTTGGCGCAATGCTTCAGGGTCTGGGCCATGGTGTGGGTGGGTGGGAGTAGCGACAGCCAGACCCTACTGCGGCTGTGTGACAGTTCGCCCACCGATGCTCGCTCGGTGCACAGTTGCTGTGGGTGCGGTTGGTTGGGTGCCATGGCACAGCGTCTGTGCGTGGTTGTAGTTGGCTGGGTGCCAGGGCTCAGGGCACAGGGCT
>CAYNGJ010000007.1:79591-150465 GCA_964396895.1 uncultured Hydrogenophaga sp.
CAAGGCTCAAGGCTCAAGGCTCAAGGCTCAAGGCTCAAGGCTCAAGGCTCAAGGCTCAAGGCACAGGGTCTGTGCACGGTTGCCACCCCATGGGTCAACTTGCACAGAATGCGAATAGGGGGCCCCTGGCGGGTTCCTTACACGCACGGGGGCGTAGAGGCCCCGCAATCGAGAGTTTTTCGCATTTGGAAACTTGGTTGGCATGTTTTTTGCTAAGCTGCGCCCTACCAGGGCGCAGACCTTCTGCGAATGCCACTTGATTTCCTGATTTTTGGAAATGGCCCACCCCGAAAAATCGGACCCCCCGAAATTTTTTGGGGCGGGTTCCAAAACTTGAATCAGGTGGGCAGGCCGTTCGACTGCTGCCATGTGCGCAGCGACGTGGCCAGATCGACGCGCTCCGCAATGCGCCAGCCCCAGCCCAGGCGGCCGCTCGCCTGGGTCCAGTTGTGCAGGTGTGGCAACAGTGCCTCCAAGCCCTTGGTGAACGCTTCCTGCGCGGCGACCAGTTGCCCCTGAAGAATTGGAGACTCCAAGGCACTCAGCTTGTCGGCTGCGGCCTCCGCTTCGCGCTCAGCGCGGGCCAGCTCAATGTCCAGTTGCCCCAGGATGGCCTCAAGCTGGGCCACTGTGGCCGCGTCCACTGCGGGGGCGGGTGTGGGTGCCACCTGGCCCAGCAGCAGGGCCACAGCGGCCCGTGCGGCGGCTTCTTCGCCTGCCTGCTGCTGGTGCAGGGCTGCGTCCAGCTCGGCCTGCTTCACTGCGCGCAACTGCTGGACGCGGGCGCGGTGTTCGCCGGTGGTTTTCACCAGGGCCTGTGCATTGGCCATGGCGGCCTTGGCGCTTTTGCCGTCCGCCTTGGCGCGGTCCTGCCCGTCCAGGGTGGCCAGCTCGCGCTCCAAGTCGCGCAGCGCATCTTCGACACCAATCAGGCGCGCCTCAGCTTCCTGGTGGGTGCGCAGCGTCGCGGCCTCTTCGTGGTCTGGGGCGGGCAAACGGACGATCAATCGCGATGCCAGACGCGCCTCACGCTGGCGCAGCAACGGGGCGGCGGCGGCCTCTGCCTGGGCCAAGGCGGCCTGGGCTGCGGCCAGATCGTCTTGGAGTGCAGCGCGCTGAGCTTCCAGCTGCTGGCGCTGGTTGGTGGTGGTGGCGTTTGAATTTTTCATGGGTGCTTTCAAAAGTTGGTTGATGTGTTTGGCCGTACCGGCTTGCATGTGCTTTTCTCACCCAGCCAGGGGGCCGGGTTGCTTTTTGTGAATTCGTGTTGGTTTGGGTGGTGAATAGGGCTTGCGGGAAAAGCGGGAGCGGGAAACCCCTATAGGGGTTTTTTCCCGCTTTTCCCGCTTCTCATATCCCGGGCGGGAATTGCGGGAAAAAACACAAATTCCCGCTTTTCCCGCTTTTCCGGTAGCCCTCACAAAAGGCCCTCCTCGCCGCCGTCCACGGCCAAATCGGGCTGACTGCTACCCATGGGTGCGAGAGAGTCGAGGCCCCGGGCCGATACCCGTCCCCCGCTTTGTGTCAGCAACTTGCCGCCACCCTTGAGCGCAAACATTGCATCCTGAATGCCATCGCGGGCGGTTTTTACGGAAATATCCTGGCCATCCGTTTTGGCCATGGCAATCCGCAAAGCCACTGCGCGGGTGATCAGTTTCTTTTCATCGATGCTGACGTGGGGGTCATCCTTCGCGCTGCGCAGCGCCAGGGCTTCTTCGATGGCTCGCTGGATGGCCAACTGGTTCACGCCAGAGGCCCACCGCTTGGGCACGGTTCGTGCCACGGGGACCACCCCCGAAAGCTCTGCCAGCACCCCGGCGGTGTCCGTCGTGTTGTCAATCGGCACGGATTCGACGCTGAAGCGGAAAACGTCGCCCTCGCCCTGGCCGTCCTTCAGCTTGGTGACCGTGGCCTGGTGCGATGTGTTGCCGTTGCGGTCGGTCACTTTCTCCACCATCAACTCGGCGTCGGCCGCACCCTTGAGCCCGGACCACCCCCGCAAGCCTTTGGTGGTGTCCTTTCCGACGTGCGCAACAGCGACCACCACGCAGCCCACCTCACGGTGAATGCGGATGCAGCGGGCCACGGCGGACCCCATGTCCACCGAGCTGTTTTCATCGCACCCGGGCAGGGCCTTGGACCAGGTGTCCACCACCACGTAATCAATGTCGCCAACACTGCGGAGGCAATCGATCAAGGCTGTGACGGATGCGTCATCGGTCAGCACCACCGGTTCCTTGAACAGCATCAACCCATCAAGCTGCGTCTGGTAGTGCTTGCGGTAGCCCAGCAGTCGCGCGCGGAAGCCGGAGGCCCCCTCAAGGCATGCCCATGCCACCCGCACCTTGCGCTGCGCGTGGCGGCCAAACATTTGACCGCCTGACACCAACGTCGCCACCAGGTGCAGCGCAAAGTGCGTTTTGCCGCCACCCGATGGGCCGCCTATAAAGATCATTTCCCCCCGGGGGCAGATACCGGGCACATCGAATTCCAGGGGGCGGACCCGGCCGCAATACTCGTCCACGGTCTCCAGGGTGAAGGTGGTTGACCGTTTCACCTCTTTGTCCTCGCGCGCTGTGGAAATTGCCTTGTTGGCTTCACGGATCGCGGCTTGCTCGGCTTCCTCTTCGGGTGAGGGGGGCGGAACCGGCTCAAATTCCACAGGCACATGTGCTGCGCTGGGCGCTACCCATGCGCTCAGCACGTGGTGTTTCCAAAGGTACTCGGTGGCTCGGTCAGCGTCCTGCCCTCGGTGGCTCAGGGCCATGTCGAACGATCCAGGGCACTGGGTCAGCACGGCCATGCACCCGGCTTGCGATACGCCCGCCTTGCGCAGGCAAATAGCCATGTGCGCAACGCGGCGGGAACCATCCCCGGTCAGCGGTTCAAGGCCCCGCAGCTCTTTGACCATGCCGGGTGCCAGGTCCGCTGCCACACGGGCCAAGGTGGCCTCGCCGTCGATTCCGTCGAAGTCGGGCAGCTCTGTGTCGGTGGTCGTGGCTTTGGTGGGGGCCTTGCGGTAGGTCTCCAGGTGCGCCAGCAGTTCAGGGGAGGCCGGTTCAAGGGTGGATGGCGTGCCCGTAACTTGGGCACCTGTCACGGTCAAGAATCGCGGGCTGTCTCCCTGGTAAACCTCAAGGCCAACGCTGTGGTCGTTGAAGTCCCCAGCGGTCTGGCCCTTCACGAAAATTCGCAGACCGGTACCGCTCGGGCTCACTTCTGCGTAAGAGTGCGCACGTGCGAGGATGTCGCGCGCCAGGGCGTTGGGCTCTTTGGTTTGCGGGTCGAGACACCCATCAATGTCGATGCCCACCAGCCCCGTGGAGCCTGTCAGCACGTAGCCAATGCCCGCAAA
This sequence comes from uncultured Hydrogenophaga sp., assembly GCA_964396895.1. Classification (GTDB taxonomy): domain Bacteria; phylum Pseudomonadota; class Gammaproteobacteria; order Burkholderiales; family Burkholderiaceae_C; genus UBA2334. The sequence goes on from CAYNGJ010000007.1 coordinate 82,947, forward strand.
AAGGTTGCTGTGCTTCAAGAATGCTGCATAGGCTTGCTCAAACGTGAACCAGTTTGCAGGTGAAGCCGTGGAAAGCTTGCGCTCGGTGTGCAGGGCGTGGCGGGGCACTTTGTCCCACTTCTGCCGCTTTTCGTTCCAGACGGCCTCCCAGGGTGCCCAGCGTTTCTGCACGCACAGCGCGGCGGGAATGTTGTCGGGCTTCAATTCCCCGAACAATTCAGATTTAGTGGCGGCGGAGGTCAGCATGTGGCACCGCCTTTCGACACTGCGCGGCGCACATCTCGCTGCACATTGGCCAGCCAGTGGGGGCAGCTCGGAGTGCTCGAAGCAACCACGCGCCAGCCAGCGCCGACAATCTGCACGTGCCCGCTTCTGGCAGGGGTGACCGTCGCACCGACGGCCCTGGCGAGCTTCACCAGCTCGCGGATATTGGATTTCATGATGTGTTCCTGGTTTTCCAGGCCACACCGGCAGGTTGTCGAGTTGCCTATTTTTTAGGCAGGTGGCACAATCGGACCAAGTTGTGGGAGTTCCAATTGCGCCATGTCGATTCCCGTCGGCATGGCGTTTTTCTTTAGAGCAAGTCCCAGCCGTTGGCCTTGAGCTGGGCCAGCTTGGTCTCGATCACGTCGAAGCTGTACGTGCAAACCACCAGCCGCTTGCCATTGGCAGGGCGGTGGGCCAACACGTAGCTGTGCCGGAATCCGTCGGTCTGTTCGTAAGTCGCCAGCGTCCACCCGCAGGCCTTGGCCTCTGCCTGGTGCTGGTCGGTCAGGGCGGAGACCATCAAGCCTTCCGCACTCGCCAGCCACGCTTCCAGCTTGTCCAGACCGGTGAACTTCGCCATCTGGTCGGCTCCGCTGAAGTTGTCCCGCGTGCAGACGAAGTGCCCGCTTTTTGGCAAGTGGCGGATGTGGATGTCGATTGCCTGGCCACGGGCCAGGCACTGCGCAAACCGGTCTTTGATGGTGGTCACGATGCTGCCTCCCCGCGCTGGGCTTGTGCATTCATACCCTCGGCCCGGGGCGTTTGGCACTTAGACAGCCAACTGTCCACGGCCAATTTGTCAACGAAGTGCAGGGACCGCGATCCCTTGCGCAGCATGAAACCACCACTCGCGGTGCGCGCCATGGCATACCCGCAACGCTCAGCGCGTCGGGCCAATGCGGATTTGAGAGTCAAGGTTTCGCGGCTCATTTGCGCCCCCGGCGCGCGTCAGCGCGTTCACATTCCGCCACGAACACGGCGCGCAAATCCTCGGGCAATCCGTCGAAAATCGCGATGCGCTCTTTGGGATCGCGGGGAATATCGACTTGATTTTTGGCATCCAACCCGCGCATGTCCTTGTGCTGCGCGGCGAGGGCCTTCAGCTTTGCGATGAACGCGGCCGGGACAGGCTTGGGGACCTTCAATGCTGCATTGGCGGCTTTCGCCAGGGTGCGGTTTTGCGGCTCGGTGGTGGCAGCTTCTGTGCTGTCGCTGTTGGGCTCCACCGGGTTGCGAGCCTTAAAGCCCGTGAACTTTCCGTTTTTGACGACAAAGTCCACATCGTGTGAAAGCTCGGTGCCGGTCTCGTAGTTGTACTGCGCGGTGGGCGCGCAGGTCACGGTTTTGCCACTGTCGGAAGTGATCGTGAACGCTTGGTCGCTGCGCAGCTCCCAGGTGCCCTTGACGATGGTTTTGGCGGCCATGATCAGTGCACCCCCATCGTTGCGGCTGCGTCTGCCTTGGATGCAATCCAGGCTTCCACTTCAGCACGTTGCCACCGTGTGCAGCCCGTGCCCAGTTTGATGGCTCGGGGGAACGTCGGGTCTTCGGCGTGCCAGCGCCAAATGGTGCTGATACTGGTGCCGGTTTCGAAGGCGATGCCCTTAGCTGTCAGCAGCATGGGGCGGGTGGCCAGCGCGGGGCCAGACAGGGGCATGCCGCGCTTGTCAGCGGCGGTCAATTCGTGGGGTGTGGGTGCCATTTGGCAGCTCCTCGGGGCGCTGCCTCACGCAATTTATGGACGCAGTGAGGCAACAAAGTTGCCCCTCAACTTGCGTCCCTCCGGTGCCCTTCTGCTTTTTCGGGGTGAATAAGCAGTGTGATCACCGGAAACTCTAGCCCTTGCGGAATCTAGACGGGCGCTTGGCCCGGCCAGAAGCATTGCGCTTCCGTGGTATCAGTTTAATCGCGCCATGCGATTGGATGCAAGCCTATGCAGCATTTTTTTATGCCGCGCGATAGATGGGTACCACGTCAGCCCCTGCGCGCAACTTGTCCAGGTAATCGGCCCATGTCTGCATCATTTCCCCACGTTGCGGCATGTATTCGGCGCGGTCGTATGCGCTGCCCAACGGCCCGGCCTTTCCGTGGCCCAGTTGCGCCTCCACCAAGTCGGCAGGGATACCCGGGAGCTGCTCTGCGATTACCGTCCGTGCCATCGCTCTGAACCCGTGCGCAACCTGGTCACCGTTCCCGTAGTCCAGGCGGCGCAGGGCGGCGTTCACCGTGCCATCGCTCATGGGGCGCTTGGCTGACCTCGCCCCGGGGAACACGTACCGCCCATGTCCGGTGAGCGGCTGCAACGCCTTCAGGGTGGCAATAGCCTGCCGTGCCAGCGGTACGAGGTGTGGCCTACCGTTTAACTTTTGCTCTTTCTTGCGCTTCATGTCGGAGGGCGGGACCGTCAACAAGGCCCTGTCGAAGTCGATCCATGTCCACTCCATCGCCCGTATGTTGCCAGGGCGTTGAAACAGGAGTGCCGACAGTTTCAAAGCGGCCACAGTCGGCGGTTGGCCTGTGTAACCGTCCATCGCCCGCAGTAGTTCACCGACGCCAACGGGGTCAGTAATGGCTGCGAAGTGCTCAGTGACGTGCGGTTTCAAAGCCCCCTTCAAGTCGCCAATGGGGCTATGGTCGATCCTGTCCGTCTGCACCGCGTACCGGAAAACCTGCCCCGCCATCTGTTGCAAGTCCTGGGCCGTGCTGAGGATGCCCTTCGCCTCAACCTTGCGAAGCGCGGCCAGCACTTTGGACGCTTTGATGCCTTTGATGGGCAGGTGACCAAGGGGCGGGAACAGGTACAGCTCATTCATTCGCAGCCACTTGGTGGCGTGGGCTTCGCTCCAACCTTCTGCCTTCACGGCGTGGAACTCGCGCGCCACGGCCTCGTAAGTGTTTGTCGCGGCCAGCTTCTTTTCCCGCGCTGCGGCCTGTTTTGCAATACTGGGGTCAATGCCTTGGGCGAGTAGCTCCTTGGCGGTGTCGCGCCCCTTGCGTGCTTGGGCAAGTGATACCGCCGGATAAGTGCCAAGTGTCAGTGTCCGTTGCATGCCGTGCATCCGGTAGTTCATCCGCCAGTGCTTGTTCGTCTTGGTGACGTGTAGGTATAGCCCCTCGCCGTCGCTGTGCTTGTCGCCCGCCTTGTTCTTGCCGGTGAAGTTGGTGCTTTTTTCGACGAAAGTAGCGTTCAGCGCCATGTGCCGTCCCCTATGAAATGTTGGTACTTTCTGTTGGTGCTTTTGCCAATCGAATTGATCGCAACCAACACATGCCAACGAATGTACCAACAAAAAGTTGGTATTCCCTAGGGGTGGATGGGGTGGCGTAGGACAAAAAAAAACCCGTTAATCCTTACGAATCAACGGGTTTCGAGGTGCCCTGAGGCTGTTTGATCTGGCTATCTGGAGCGGGTGAAGGGAATCGAACCCTCGTCAGTTGCTTGGGAAGCAACAGCTCTGCCATTGAGCTACACCCGCTGAAGGTTGTATCTTAGCAGTGCGGTTGGGTGTGGCGCCGGGTCATGGATTCGCCACGCGTTTGTCATGGCGGTGTCACCGTGGGCCCAGACAGTGCAGGGTTTCTTCTCCTGCAAGGTGATTCATGTTCCAACGTTTAGGCATCGGTTGGCGACTGTATGGCTCTTTCTCGGCGCTGCTGCTGCTGATGGCGGTGGTGGTCGGCGCCGGGGTGCTGGTGGTCAAACGCCTGGGCAACGATTTGCGCACCGTGTACCAGGAGCGCGCGGTGCCGGTGGAGGTGGTGTCGCACCTGAACCACTTGCTGCAGCGCAACCGTGTCTTGGTCCTGGACATGCTGGTGAACCCGGGCAGCGCCAATGTGGAGAAAAGCGTGGGTGAGTTGTTGACCAATGCCGCCGTGTTTGACCGCCGACTGGCCGCCTTTGAAGCCATAGAGCGGCCCGCAGAACTGGCGGACCTGACCCAGCGGCTGAAGCATTTGTCAGGTGAGTACATGCGGCAGGGCCTGCTGGCAGCAGGCAAGGCCATGAAAGCGAACGACTTTGACGAGGCACAGTTTATCTACCTCAACACCATCAGCGCCAAAGAGCCCGATGTGAGGACCACTGTGGATGAGTTGATCCAACGCCAGATTGCCTTGGCGGGGCAGGAGTACAGCAACGCCCAAGCCGCCATTGACCGGGCTTTGTGGGTAATGCCTGGTGTGCTGGCCGTGGCGTTGGGCCTGGGCGGGGTGTTGGCCTGGGCCATCACGCGCTCGGTCACCCGCCCCATTGCACAGGCGGTGGTGCTGGCGGAGCGGGTGTCGCACGGTGACTTGAGCGGCCACCCAAACGAGCCCGTGGCTGGGCGTGACGAGATGGCACGCCTCATGGTCGAACTGGTGGCCATGCGGGCACGCCTGGCTGAGTTGGTGGCCGACGCCAGGCAAAGCAGTGCGCAGATTGCATCGGGCACCCAGGAAATGGCCAAGGGCGTGGGCGAGTTGTCTCAGCGGACCGAGGGTCAGGCAGCCAGGTTGCAGGAGGCCAACACCTCGTTGCAGCGCATGCGCCAGGTCATGGGCGAGCATGCGCTGGCGGCGCAGCGGGTGAGCCTCATCGCGCGGGATGCGAACGCTTCCGCCGTGACAGGGGGCGATGTCGTCGCGGCACTGATTGGGCAAATTGGCACCATGACCGCCAGCAGCCGACGCATCACCGAAATCACGGGTGTGATCGACTCGATTGCGTTCCAAACCAACATCCTGGCGCTGAATGCGGCGGTGGAGGCGGCGCGCGCGGGTGAGATGGGGCGAGGGTTTGCCGTGGTGGCCGGCGAGGTGAGGGCGCTGGCACAGCGCAGTTCACGCGCCGCTGGTGAAATCAAAGGCTTGATTGGCGACAGCGCCCAATCCATGGCGCGGGTCGCGGCCATGGCATCGGAAGCAGGGGGCAGTGTGCAGCACATCATCCGCCAGGTGGACGAGGTGGACCGCTTGATGGGACGGGTCAGCGAGGCGGGCTCTGAACAGGCGGCGCAGTTGGCCCACATCAGCGAGGCCATGAACGCGATTGACGAAATGACCCAACGCAACGCCGCGTTGGTGGAGGAAAGCGCCGCCGCCACCGCTGAACTCAGCCACCAGGCCAGCGCGCTGGACGGCCAAGTGGCGGTGTTCAAACTCGGGCAGTCAGACGCCCACCGCGGGGTGGACGCCGTGCCTGCAGGCGATCACTTCAGGATGTCGCCCAGGCAGAGGTATTTGATTTCCACATAGTCGTCCATGCCATGGTGTGAACCCTCGCGTCCCAGGCCCGACTGCTTTACACCGCCAAACGGCACGTGTTCGGTGGCCAGAATGCCCACGTTGATGCCCACCATGCCGTACTCCAGCGCCTCGGCCACACGGTAGATGCGGCCGATGTCGCGGCTGTAGAAGTAGCTGGCCAGGCCGAACTCGGTGTGGTTGGCGGCGTCAATGGCCTCTTGTTCGGTCTCGAACTTGAACACCGGGGCGAACGGGCCAAAGGTTTCTTCCTTGGCGCACAGCATGTCGGCGGTGGCGTCGGCCACCACGGTGGGCTCGAAGAACTGACCCGCCAGCCGCTTGCCGCCCGCCACCACACGCGCGCCCTTGGCCACGGCATCGTCCACATGGCGCTGAACTTTCTCCAACGCCGCCTCTTCAATCAGCGGGCCCTGGTTCACCCCGTCTTCAAAGCCGTTGCCCACTTTGGCGGTTTTGACCTTGGCGGCAAACTTGGCCACGAATTCGTCGTACACACCGCTTTGCACGTACAGGCGGTTGCTGCACACACAGGTCTGTCCCGCGTTGCGGTATTTGCTGGCAAAGGCACCTTCCACGGCGCTGTCGATGTCCGCGTCGTTGAACACGATGAAGGGGGCATTGCCGCCCAGCTCCAGGCTCATTTTTTTGACGGTGGGGGCGCTCTGCGCCATCAGGATGCGGCCCACCTCGGTGCTGCCCGTGAAGCTGATGTGGCGCACCACATCGCTGGCGCACAGCACCTTGCCCACGGCAATGCTCTGGTCCGCGTCGGCGGTGAGCAGGTTCAGCACGCCAGCGGGAATGCCCGCCCGCATGGCCAGCTCGGCCGTCGCCAGGGCCGTCAGTGGGGTGAGTTCTGCTGGCTTGATGACCACGGTGCAACCGGCGGCCAGCGCGGGGGCCACCTTGCGGGTGATCATGGCCAACGGGAAGTTCCAAGGCGTGATGGCGGCGCACACGCCAATGGGCTGCTTCAGCACCATGAGGCGGCGGTTGTTGTCGAACTGGGGCAGGGTTTCACCATTGACGCGCTTGGCTTCTTCGGCGTACCACTCCACAAAGCTGGCCCCGTAGGCCACTTCACCTTTGGCTTCAGCCAGGGGCTTGCCTTGTTCGGCGGTCATGATGCGGCCCAGATCGTCCTGGTTCGCCATGAGCAAATCAAACCACTTGCGCAGGATGGTGCTGCGCTCCTTGGCGGTTTTGCTGCGCCAGGCGGGCCAGGCGGCGTTGGCGGCGGCAATGGCGGCCTCGGCATCGGCCGGTCCCAGGTTGGCCACATCGGCCAGGTGGGCGCCGGTGGCCGGGTCGGTCACAGCGAAGCGGCTGCTGCCACCCACCCATTGGCCGTTGACCAGTGCATCGGTTTTCAGAAGGGTGGGGTCCCTCAAGAGGGCCAAGGGGGATGTTGTCTTGTTCATGGTTGTCTCGCTCACATCGGAAAAAAGAAACAGGTTAGCGCCAAACGCGCGGCCCTGCCGTCACCGGTATTTCACCCCGGGCAGCACGCAGAGCATTTCAAACAACAGGTTGGCCCCCAGCAAGGCGGTGTTGCCGTTGGGGTCGTAGGGCGGTGACACCTCCACCAGATCGCCACCCACCAGGTTCAGGCCCCGGCAGCCGCGCACAATTTCCAACGCCTGGGGAACGCTGAGGCCGCCGACTTCAGGCGTGCCCGTGCCGCCGGCGTAGGCGGGGTCGATGCCGTCGATGTCGAAGCTGAGGTAGGTGGGCGTGTGCGGGCCTATGCGTTGCCGAATGTCGGCCATCAGTGGCACCAGCGACTGCCACCAGACGGTGTGGGCTGGCACCAGGGTGAAGCCTTGCTGGCGTGGCCAGTCGAAATCGTCGGCGCTGTAGCCGCTGCCCCGCAGGCCAATCTGCCAGACTTTGTCGCCTTGCAGCAAACCCTCTTCCACCGCACGCCGAAACGGTGTGCCGTGGGCAATGCGCTCACCGAACATGTCCGGATTGACGTCGGCGTGGGCGTCCACATGGATGAGTGCCACAGGCCCGTGCCGGGCGCGCAGCGCACGCAAAATGGGCAGCGCGATGGTGTGGTCGCCACCCAGCGTCAAGGGAATGCAGCCGCTGTCCACAATGGGCCGGTAATGCCGCTCGATGATGTCCACCGATGCCTGGAGGTTGTAGGTGTTGATGGGCACATCACCCAGGTCGGCCACCTGCAGCGTGTCAAACGGCGCGGCACCCGTGGCCATGTTGTAGGGGCGGATCAGGGACGACTCGGCACGCATCTGTCTGGGGCCAAAGCGGGTGCCAGGCCGGTGGCTGGTGCCGATGTCCAGCGGCACACCGACAAAGCCCGCGTTCAGCCCAGCCGACTGGCTGACCAGGGGCAGCCGCATCATGGTGGCGAGGCCACCGAAGCGGGGCATTTCATTGCCGCCCTGGGGTTGGTTAAAAGGGGTGAGGGTGGTCATGGCGTCACTTTCGGCGGCCACGCAACCACTCCAGCACCAACATCAGGCTGGTGGTGAACAGCGTCAGCAACGTGGCCACAGCGGCGATGGTGGGCGAGATGTTTTCGCGTATGCCCGTGAACATCTGCCTGGGCAGCGTGACCTGCTCTGGCCCCGCCAGGAACAGGGTCACCACCACCTCATCGAACGACGTGGCAAAGGCAAACAAAGCGCCCGAAATCACGCCCGGAGCAATCACCGGCAGCGTGACGCGGAAGAAGGTTTCCAGCGGGCTGGCCCCCAGGCTCAGGCTGGCCTTGACCAGGTTGTGGTTGAACCCTTGCAGGGTCGCCAGCACCGTGGTGACCACAAAGGGCGCCCCCAGGGCCGCGTGGACGATCACCAGCCCCAGGTAGGTGTCGTTCAGTCCCCACTGGGCAAAGTACAGGTAGCTGCTGACCCCCACCACCACGATGGGCACCACCATGGGCGCGATCAGCAGGCTGGTAATGAAACCTTTGGCAAAAAACCGGTGGTGGGCCAGTCCCATGGCCGCCAGGGTGCCCAGCACGGTCGCCAGCAGCGTGGCCAGCGGTGCCACGATGAAGCTGTTGCGGGTGGCGCGCGACCAGTCGTCGGAGGTCCACATGTCGCGGTACCACTGCAGTGACCAGCCTTCGATCGGGTAGGCCAGGAACGAACTGTCGCTGAACGACAGCGGGATGATGACCACCACCGGCAGCAGCAAATAGGCCAGCACGCCCAGGGCGGTCAGGCGCAGGGCGTACCAACCCAGCTTGTCCAGGGCGGTGTAATAGGCGGGGAAAACAGGCAGTTTCAACATTCTTTTCACCCCAGGCTGAGTTCGGCTTTGGACACACGGCGGTACAGGGCGTACAGCACCAATGTGCTGGTCAGCAGCACCGAGCCCAGCGCACAAGCCATGCCCCAATTGACCTCGACGTTGGTGTACTGGGCCACGTAGTAGCTCAGCATCTGGTCGGCCGGTCCCCCCAGCAGGGCCGGTGTGACGTAGTAGCCCAGGCAGGTGATGAACACCAGCAGGCCGCCTGCGGCCACGCCTGGGTAGGTCTGTGGCAGGTACACCCGGAAAAAGGCGGCCAGGGGCGGACTGCCCAGCGAAATGGCGGCGCGCAGGTAATTGGGTGGCACCGACTTCATGACGCTGTACAGCGGCAAGATCATGAACGGCAGCAGGATGTGCACCATGGCCACCACCACTCCCAGCCGGTTGAACAGCAGCGGAATGGGGACATCGGTGGCGCCCACCCACATCAGGAAGCGGTTGACCAGTCCGTTGTTCTGCAACAGGACGATCCAGGCGGCAATGCGCACCAGCACCGAGGTCCAAAACGGCAGCAGCACCAGGATCAGCATGATGTTGGCTTTGCGGGCACTGAGGGTGCTCAGCCAGTAAGCCAGTGGGTAGCCCAGCAGCAAGGCCACGGCGGTGACCACGGCACTGATCTGAAACGTGCGCAGCAAAATGTCGCTGAAAGCGGCTGCCTCGGGGCCCACACGTTCAATGCTGCCGGTGGCCGTGCGTTTGAGGTCCACGGCGGCCAGCAGGTAGTCGGGCGTCCAGCGCGAGCTGTTTTTGGCGATGACCTGCCAGTAGGCGAGATCCGCCCACCGGTCATCGTGTGCCAACAGGCTGCTGCGGGCGGTTTCGGGATCGGTGCCGCCGTCCAGCGGCAGGGCACGGTAGGTGCCCATCACCAGCGAGCGGGCGCCGCTGACCTCGCTGTTGAGTCGGCGGGCCAACACGCCTGCCTGAGCGGTTTCGGTGATGGCCGAAAAGTCGGCCAGCAACGCGGCGTAAGCCGCCGCAGGGGGCGGGCTTTGGCGGTCCCACCCTGTCAGGGCTTGTCCCGTGCGGGGCAGGGTGTCGGCCACCTCGGGGTTTTCAATCCCCCGAACCAGCAGGGAAGCCAGCGGAACCAAAAAGAACACCACCAGAAAGCCCAGCAGCGGGAGCGTGAGCGCCAGGGCACGCAGCTTCTTGCGCCGCTCGGCGCGGTGCAGTTGCTGGGTCAGATCGGTTCCGCCGGCGTTCATCATTGCGCTGCCCAGGCTGAGAAGCGCTTCTCCAGGGCTTCACCCTGGTCAGCCCAGAAGCCGATGTTGAACCGGAGCGCGTCTTTGCTGTTGGCGTCCGACGTGGGCAGCAGGTTCAGTACCTTGCTGTCCAGCTTGGGCAGTGCCTTGTTGTTGGTGGGGCCATAGCTGATGTTCTTGGCGTACTCGGCCTGGGCATCAGGCGAGCTGGCCATGGCGATGAATTTCAGGGCGGCGTCCTTGTTGGGTGTGCCCTTGGGCAGGACCCAGTAGTCCAGGTCATAGATGCCACCGGTCCAGGTGATCTTCAGGTTCTTGCCTTCGCGCTGGGCCGCGTCGATGCGGCCGTTGTACGCGGTGGTCATGGTCACGTCACCGGCCACCAAAAACTGTGGCGGCTGTGCACCGGCCTCCCACCACTGGATGTGGGGCTTGAGTTCGGTCAGCTTCTTGAAGGCGCGTTCCGCACCGTCTTTGGTGCCCAGCACTTTGTACACGTCGGCGGACTTGACGCCGTCGGCCATCAGGGCAAATTCCAGGTTGTAACGGGCGCCTTTGCGCATGCCGCGTTTGCCGGGGAATTTTTTGGTGTCCCAGAAGTCGGCCCAGGTGGTGGGAGCGGTCTTGAGTTTGTCGCCGTCGTAGGCCATCACGGTGGACCAGATGAAGGCACCCACGCCGCATTCGTGCACGGCGGCCGGTTGGAAATCGGCCTTGTTGCCCACTTTGGACCAGTCGATTTTTTCAAACAGACCTTCGTCGCAGCCGCGGTTCACGTCGGGGCTCTCGACCTCCACCACGTCCCAGGTCACTTTTTTGGATTCGACCATGGCCTTGATCTTGGCCTGCTCGCCGTTGTACTCGACCACCACCACTTTGCTGCCGGTGGCCTTTTCAAAGCCCTCGACATAGGCTTTTTTCTGAGCGGCACCATTGGCGCCACCGAAGTTGACCACGGTGAGTTGGCTCTGGGCCAAGGCGGGCAGGCTGGCCAGCACGGACAAAGCCAACAAGGCGGGTTTGAGTTTCATGGGGAGCATCTCCTACAGGGTTAAGGAACGGGGTTGGGGAAAGGATGGGCGCTCAGCGGTAGATGCGCAGGTGGGCGGGGGGGAAGTGCAGCTTGATCCGCTGTCCCACGTCAAAGTGGGCCTGCTGGTGCAAGGCCACCTTGACGCTGATTTCCGTTTGCTCGCCCACCACGCAGCGCAGCCGCAAGTGGTCGCCGAAATAGATCACATCGTCCACCGTGGCGGTGACGAGGTTGTCCGTGGGCCCTTGGTCGGTCACCACGGCGATGCGCTCTGGCCTGACGCTGCACTGCACCGCATCGCCAGCGCGGGTCTGGTTGACGTTGATGCCCACGAGCACCGTGCCATCCGCCAGCGCCACGGTGCACTGGTCGCCGTCGGTACGGGTCACCCGGGCCTCCAGCACCGAGTTGTCACCCACAAAGCTGGCGACAAAACGGTTCACCGGGGTTTCGTACAGGTGCTCCACGGGGGCAATCTGTTGGATCACCCCCTCGTTGAACACGGCCACACGGTCTGACATGGTCAGTGCCTCTGACTGGTCATGGGTGACATAGACAAAGGTCACACCCAGGCGGCGGTGCAGGGCTTTGAGCTCCAGCTGCATGTGTTCGCGCAATTGCTTGTCCAGCGCCCCCAAGGGTTCGTCCATCAGCACCAGTTGCGGATCGAACACCAGCGCACGCGCCAGTGCCACGCGTTGTTGCTGACCACCTGAGAGCTGCGACGGGAAGCGGTCTCCCATGGGCGACATCTGCACCATGTCCAGTGCACGCTTGACCTTGGCTTCCCGCTCTGACTGACCGAGCTTGCGCACCGTCAGTGGGTAGGCGATGTTGTCGGCCACCGTCATGTGGGGGAACAGCGCATAGTTCTGAAACACCATGCCGAAGTTGCGCTTGTGCGGGGGCGTGCGGGTGATGGGCACACCGTCCAGGCTGATTTCCCCTGCGGTGGGGGATTCAAAGCCTGCCAGCATCATCAGGGTGGTGGTTTTTCCGGACCCTGACGGACCAAGCAACGACAGGAACTCGCCTTTTTGGATGACGAGGTTCAAGTCCCGCACCACCAGGTGCGTACCGTCATAGGTTTTTTGCACACCCGTGAAGGTGACGAGGGATTGTGCGGATGCCATGCAGTTGTGCGCTTTTTCAGGTAACGATGTGCCAACTGTAAAGTTCCCCGGGGGTGGGTGACATATACAGATTTCCCCACCCACGAACCCACTGTGCCGGGGCATGTGCCTGTACATAGAAACCCTTGTGGTGCGCACGTTGGATGCGCCGCCTCATTTTGGGGAGTCAGAGCCCGGCAATGCCTCACTTCGGCGCAGGGCGAAGGGATCAAGGGGGTCCTGGCACCATCCGCCGGTCCGGCGCATGGGCGAAAAAAAAAGCGCCCAAACCACGGGGGTTGGGCGCTTCTGGATGGGGGTGTTGACCGCTCAAGGCAGAGACAGCCACTGTGCCTGGTGGGCATTCAGTGCCGGAGGGGGCTGATCGGCCACTGGGCGTTGTCCATCCAGCACCATGGGGTTGGCCACCATGGGTGGATGCTGCGGGCCTGCCGCGGGCAGTTGCAGTCCGCGGGCCGCCACCTGCGGGTGTGCCATGACCTGGGCAATGTCCAGTATGGGGGAGCAGGGCACGGCCACTTGGTCCAGCAGGTGGACCCAGTCCGCCGTGTCGCGCCGCAGTGTCCACTGGGTGATCAGTTCCACCAGCGCCGCCCTGTGTGCCACCCTGGACGGGTTGGTGCAAAACCGAGCGTCCCGGGACACCGCCGGAAAACCCGCTGCCTCGCACAGCCGGGCAAACTGCCCGTCGTTGCCCACCGCCAGGACCATGTGACCGTCTCTGGTTGGAAACACCTGATACGGCACGATGTTGGGGTGGGCGTTGCCCATGCGGGTGGGGGTGCGTTCGCCGATCAGCTGGTTGCTGGCCTGGTTGGCCAGCATGGCCACTTGCACGTCAAAAAGGGCGGCATCAATGACGCAACCCCGTCCGGTGGTGTGGCGTTCATGCAAGGCCGCCAGTATGGCGGTGGTGGCGTACACACCGGTCATGAGGTCGGTCACGGCCACGCCCACCTTTTGCGGTTCGGCGCCGGGCTCGCCGGTGATGCTCATCAGGCCTGCTTCGGCCTGGATGGCGAAGTCATAGCCCGCTTTGTGCGCCAACGGTCCGTTCTGCCCGTAACCGGTGATGGAGCAATAAATCAGGCGCGGGTTGATGGCTTGCAGGCTGGCGGCATCCAGACCGTACTTGGCCAGCTGGCCCACCTTGTAGTTTTCGAGCAGGACATCGGCGTCACGCACCAGCTCCCGCACCAGCTCGATGCCCTCACGGCTGGCGATGTCGATGGCCACCGATCGCTTGCCCCGGTTGGCGCACACAAAGTAGGCCGCTACCCGCTGCGGGCCCTCTCCCCACCAGGGGGGGCCCCAGGTGCGCGTGTCGTCGCCCACGCCGGGCCGCTCCACCTTCAGGACCTCTGCACCGTAGTCGGCCAGCAGTTGACCGGCCCATGGCCCCGCCAGCACGCGTGACAGGTCCAGCACCCGCACGCCCGCCAGCGGGCGCGGCGGGGTGCTGCGTCCGGGTGTGGCGGCGTTCATGCCTGGGTGGGTTGCAGGGTGGCCAAGGCGTCGGCCACGATGGCCAGGCCCTCGTCCAGCACCGCGTCGCTGGCGGTCAGCGGCACCAGAATGCGCACCACGTTGCCATAGGTCCCGCAGGTCAGCAGGATGAGTCCGCGCCGGGTGGCTTCAGCCGTCAGTGCCTTGGTCAGTTCGGCGTCGGGTTGTGCGGGGTCGCCGTTCTTGCACAGCTCCATCGCCACCATGGCGCCAAGTCCGCGCACCTCGGCGATGCAGGTGTGGCGTTTGGCCAGGGCTTGCAGGCTGGCGGTGATGCGCTGGCCCACATCGCGGCTGCGTTGCAGCAGGTTCTCCTGCTCGAACACGTCCATCACGGCCAGCGCCGCGGCACACGCCATGGGGCTGCCCGCATAGGTGCCACCCAGTCCACCGGCGGCGGGTGCGTCCATCACGTCGGCACGCCCCACCACCGCAGAGATGGGGAAGCCCCCCGCCATGGACTTGGCCATGGTGATCATGTCGGGGGCCACGCCGCTTTGCTCCACCGCGAACCAGGTGCCGGTGCGGCCCGCACCGGTTTGCACCTCGTCGGCAATCAGCAGGATGCCGTGGGTGTCGCACAGTGCGCGCAGGCGCTGCAGGAAATCTGCCGGGGCCACATTGAACCCCCCTTCGCCCTGGACGGGTTCCACAATGATGGCGGCCACGCGGGTGGCTTCGATGTCATTTTTGAGGATTTGCTCCACCGAGGCCATGGCGTCATCCACGCTCACACCGTGCAACGCATTGGGGAAGCGCGCGTGGAAAATTTCAGAAGGGAACGGTCCAAACCCGGTTTTGTACGGGGCCACCTTGCCGGTCAGGCCCAGCGTCATCAGGGTGCGGCCGTGGTAGCCGCCGGTGAAGGCAATCACGCCCGAGCGACCGGTGTGGGCGCGGGCGATTTTGATGGCGTTTTCCACCGCTTCCGCGCCGGTGGTCAGGAACAGGGTTTTTTTGGCGAAGTCACCCGGGGCCTTGGCGTTGATGCGCTCGGCCAGCTCCACATAGGGCTCGTAGGCCAGCACCTGAAAGCAGGTGTGGGTGTATTGGTCGAGTTGCGCCTTGACGGCGTTGATCACGGCCGGGTGGCGGTGGCCGGTGTTGAGCACTGCAATGCCGCCAGCGAAGTCAATGTAGCGGCGGCCTTCCACGTCCCACACTTCGGCGTTTTCACCCCGTTCGATGAATATTTGGTGGCTGTGGCCCACGCCGCGTGGAATGGCGGCTTGGCGGCGCGCCATCAGAGCGGCGTTGTTGAGGTGGTTGTCGCGTTGCATGGCAGGGTGCTCCTGGGAAAACGGGGTGAATGAAGTGCGTGACTGGCATTCACTGTAGGCCGCATGCCCCACCGCTAACATATACAGACCACCTCGCCAGTGCGATGCACTGTGCTGCCTGCGCGACCGTTACACACAAACCCCCACACGCCCGCATGTTTTCCCTGGATGTCAAAAGCCCCACGCCATTGGTGATGCAAATCGTGGATGGCTTCCGCGATCTGATCCTGTGCGGCAGCCTGCGCGCGGGTGCCAAGGCCCCTTCCATTCGGCAGTTTGCCCACGCCCACAGCGTGAGCGTTTACACGGTGGTCGATGCCTACGACCGCCTCGTGGCCCTGGGTTACTTGGTGTCCCGACCGCACTCCGGTTTTTTTGTGCGACGCCGCGAAGTGACCAGCCACCCGGCCGTGGCCGGTGTGTCGGAGGGCGCCAACCACAACTTCGACTCCATGTGGTACCTGCGCCGCGTGTTTGAGAACCGTGGCCTGCGCATGAAGCCCGGCTGCGGCTGGTTGCCGGGCGACTGGCTGTTCGAGGAAGGCTTGCGCAGAAGCCTGCGCTCGCTGGCGGCAGACGGCTCGGACCTGGGCGGCTACGGTGAGCCCAAGGGATTTGCGCCCTTGCGGCAACTGGTGCGCGACCTGCTGGTTGAGCAGGAAATTGCCGTCAGCGCCCACCAGGTGTTGCTGACCCAGGGATCCAGCCAGGCCATGGACCTGGTGGCGCGGCGCCTGGTCAGGCCCGGTGACGCCGTGCTGGTGGACGATCCCGGTTACCCCAACCTGCTGTTCATGCTGCGCTTTCTGGGTGCCCGGCTCATTGGTGTGCCCCGCACCCCCAACGGCTACGACCTGGTGGCCCTGGAAGCGCTGGTGCAGGAGCACCGCCCCAAGGTGTTCTTCACACAACCCCGGCTGCAAAGCCCCACGGGGTCGGTGGCCCACCTGTTCCATTTGCACAAGGTGGTGCAACTCTCCGAAAAATACCAGTTCACCGTCGTGGAAAACGACATTTACGCCGACCTCGACGCCGAGCCCCGTCCCTCGCTGGCCAGCCTGGACCAGTTGCAACGGGTGGTGTACATCAGCAGTTTTTCCAAGACCATTTCACCCAACATCCGGGTGGGCTTCATGGCGGCGCCGCCCGACCTGCTGGAAGACATGGCGCAGCTCAAGATGATTTCAGGTCTCACGTCCTCCGAGTTCAATGAACGCCTGGCTTATGGCGCCCTGGTGGACGGGCGCTGGCGCAAACACCTGCGCAGCCTGCGAGACCGCCTGGCGCAGTCGCACCAGCGGGTGGCGCAAAAGCTGGAGAGCCTGGGTTTTGGCCTGTTCAGCGAGCCCAAAGCGGGCTTGTTCCTGTGGGCCAGGCACCCCGACATGCCCAATGCCACCGAACTGGCTTACAAGGCCGCCGAGCAGGACATTTTGCTGGGCCCCGGGCATCTGTTTTCCGCCACGCTGGCGCCCAGCCCCTGGTTGCGGTTCAACGTGGCCTACACCGACCAGCCCCAGGTGTGGCAGTTTCTGGAGGCGCAGCGGGCCGGTTGACCCGCTCCCCCGGCGGGGTGCCTGCACCCGCCGTGGCGCAGTTTGCGAAAATACGCGTTTGTTTCCCTGCCGCAGTCCCGCCCCTGGGGCGCCGGCCCCCCATTCTGTTTGCCCACACCCGTACCCACATGACCTCTCCCGCACCCGTGGCCACCGTCGCCGACATCCGCAAGTCTTTCCTCGACTTCTTTGCTTCCAAAGGCCACACCGTGGTGGCGTCCAGCCCGCTGGTGCCGGGCAATGACCCCACGCTGATGTTCACCAACAGCGGCATGGTGCAGTTCAAAGACGTGTTTTTGGGCACCGACAAGCGCAATTACGTGCGCGCCGCGTCCGTCCAGGCCTGTCTGCGTGCCGGTGGCAAGCACAACGACCTGGAAAACGTGGGCTACACCGCCCGCCACCACACCTTTTTTGAGATGCTGGGCAACTGGAGCTTTGGCGATTACTTCAAGCGCGAAAGCCTGAAGTGGGCCTGGGAGCTGCTGACCGAGGTCTACAAGCTGCCCAAAGAGCGCTTGCTGGCCACCGTGTACGCCGAAGACGACGAAGCGTTTGACATCTGGACGAAAGAAATTGGCCTGCCGCCCGAGCGCGTGATCCGCATTGGCGACAACAAGGGCGGTCGCTACAAGTCAGACAACTTCTGGATGATGGCCGATACAGGGCCGTGCGGCCCTTGCTCCGAAATTTTCTATGACCACGGCGACCACATCCCCGGCGGCCCTCCCGGCAGCCCCGATGAAGACGGCGACCGCTTCATCGAAATCTGGAACAACGTGTTCATGCAGTTCAACATGGACGAAACCGGTGCCGTCACCCCGCTGCCTGCGCCCTGCGTGGACACTGGCATGGGCTTGGAGCGCCTGGCGGCCATCCTGCAGCACGTGCACAGCAACTACGAAATTGACATTTTCGACCAACTCATCAAGGCCGCGGGCCGCGAAACCGGCACGGCTGACCTCAGCAACCCTTCGCTGAAGGTCATTGCCGACCACATCCGCGCCACATCCTTCCTGATCAGCGACGGTGTGATTCCTTCCAACGAAGGCCGGGGCTACGTGCAGCGCCGCATCGTGCGCCGCGCCATCCGCCACGGCTACAAGCTGGGCCAAAAGACGCCGTTCTTCCACAAGCTGGTGCCCGACTTGGTGCGCATGATGGGCGATGCCTACCCCAACATGGCATCCCAAGCCCAGCGCATCACCGACATCCTGAAGGCGGAAGAAGAGCGCTTCTACGAAACGCTGGCCACCGGGATGGAAATTCTGGACAGCGCTTTGAGCGGCGGCGTGACCGTGCTGCCCGGAGACGTGGCCTTCAAGCTGCACGACACCTACGGCTTCCCGCTGGACCTGAGCGCTGACGTGTGCCGCGAGCGCGGTTTGAGCGTGGACGAAGAAGGCTTCAAAGCCGCCATGGAGCGCCAAAAAACCCAGGCCCGCGCCGCAGGCAAATTCAAGATGGACAAGGCGCTGGACTACACGGGTGCGGGCAATGCCTTTGTGGGCTACGAGCAGTTGCAAGAGAATGCCAAAGTGCTAGCTATCTATGTAGACGGAGTAAGCGCTGCAGTCCTAAAACATGGTGAACTGGGCGTGGTGGTGCTGGACACCACCCCCTTCTACGCCGAGAGTGGCGGCCAGGTGGGTGACCAGGGAGAACTGGTCAGCGGCAGCGCCCGCTTTGCCGTGGCCGACACCCAAAAAATCAAGGCCGACGTGTTCGGCCACCACGGCGTGCTGGAAGCTGGCACGCTGGCCGTGGGCGACACCGTGGCCGCCCAGGTGGATGCCCAAGCCCGCGCCGCCACCGTGCGCAACCACAGCGCCACCCACCTGATGCACAAAGCCCTGCGTGAAGTGCTGGGCGAGCACGTGCAGCAAAAGGGCAGCCAGGTGGACGCTGACCGCACCCGCTTTGACTTCGTGCACAACGCCCCCATGACCGACGCGCAAATCCGCGAGGTCGAGGCCCGTGTGAACGCTGAAATTCTGGCCAACGCCGCCGCCCAGGCCCGCGTGATGGACATTGAAAGCGCCAAACAAACCGGCGCCATGATGCTGTTTGGCGAGAAGTATGGCGACACCGTGCGCGTGCTCGACATCGGCTCCAGCCGCGAACTGTGTGGCGGCACCCATGTGCAGCGCACCGGCGACATTGGCTTTTTCAGCATCACCGCCGAAGGGGGCGTGGCTGCGGGTGTGCGCCGCGTGGAAGCCGTCACCGGCTTGAACGCCCTGACCTATGTGCAAGGCATGGAGGCCACGCTGGGTGGTGTGGCGGGCACGCTCAAGGTCACGCCGCAAGAAGTGCCTGCCCGCGTGGACGGCCTGCTGGGCCAGGTGCGCGACCTGGAAAAAGAGCTGGTGGCCCTCAAGGGCAAGCTGGCGTCCGCCCAGGGCGACGAGTTGGTGGGCCAGGCGGTGGACGTCAAAGGCATCAAGGTGCTGGCGGCGGTGCTGCAAGGGGCCGATGCCAAAACCCTGCGCGACACGCTGGACAAGCTCAAAGACAAGCTCAAAACCGCGGCCATCGTGCTGGCCGCTGTGGACGGCGACAAGGTGCAGCTGGCCGCGGGCGTGACCGCCGACACCATGGGCAAGGTCAAGGCCGGTGAGCTGGTCAACTTTGTGGCCCAACAGGTGGGCGGCAAAGGCGGCGGCAAGCCCGACATGGCCATGGCCGGGGGCACCAATGCCGCCGCGCTGCCCCAGGCCCTGCTGGGTGTGGCAGCCTGGGTGGCCGAGCGGGTCTGAGTTCCCCGCCACGGCCCATGACCCAGACCGCCTGCTGGCCGCGCCGTGGGTGGTGGGTGCTGGTGTTGGCGGCCCTCTGGCTGACGCCGTCGGCCTGGTGCCAGGCCTTGGCGCCGACAACCCAGCCTCACCACGCCCTCACCGAGGCGGGTTGGGTCAGCTGGGCACCCTCCACAGACCAGGGCGACGTGCGGCTCAGGGCTTGGTGGTCGCCAGCCGCGCATCCAGCGCCCTGGCCCATGAACCAGGCGCTCCCCGAAGGCCCCGATACCACCGCGAACCGACCATTCACTTCAGCCACAGGGCTTCGTCCCGTGGTGGTGTTGCTGCACGGCTGCGGGGGCATGGTCAATGCCCAGGGACAACCCACTGCCCGCATCCGCGACTACGCGCAGCTGCTCAACCAGCAGGGATGGCACACGCTGGCGGTGGACTCCCTCACGCCGCGCGGCGAAAAAGAGCTCTGCACCCAGCGCACCGGCACCCGGCGGGTGACGCAGGCAGAGCGCCGGGCGGATGCCCTGTCGGCCCTGGACTGGCTGGCCGGCCAATCCAGCGTGGACGGCCAGCGCCTGGCGCTGCTGGGCTGGTCCAACGGCGGCAGCACGGTGCTGGCCGCCAACAACCTCAACCATCCGTTGGTGGCCGCTGCGCAGGCGCGCCATGGCGAGCGCCTGCGCTTGGCCGTGGCTTTTTACCCCGGTTGTGCAGCCGATGCCCGCCGGGGCTACCAGCCCCTGGCGCCCACCCTGCTGCTGCTGGGCGGGGCCGACGACTGGGCCCCCGCCGCCGACTGCCAGCCCCTGGCGTCTGATCGGGTGCAGGTGCACACCTGGGCCGGTGCCCACCACGGTTTTGATGGTCGGGCGCCCGTGGTGCACCGCGCCGACGTGCCCAATGGCGCCCACCCCGGCCAGGGGGTGCATGTGGGCGGCCACCCCCAGGCGCGGGCCGAGGCACAGCGCTTGTTGGTGGGGGCGCTGACGCAGGCCTTTGCCCGCTGACCCGGGCGTTTCGGTGCGGTGGGTCAGGCCAGCGCCAAGCGCAACCCGCTTTCAAACCGGCGTGCCGCGCCCGTGATGGGGTCGGTGAAGGCCAGGCGGCGCGCCAGCAATTGCAGCGGGCGGGGGTGGTCGTCGGGCTCCTTGGGGCCGCGCGTCACCGTGGGGTAGAAGACGTCGTGGGCAATGGGCAGGCCCAGCGCTGCCATGTGCACCCGCAGTTGGTGGCGTTTGCCGGTGACGGGCTCCAGCCGGTACAGGCTGAGGTCGGCGCCTGGCACATCGGCCAGCCACTGCAGGTGCGTCTCGCTGTTGGGCTCGCCCGCCACCTCGCGCATGCAGAAAAACGCCTCGTCTTCAACCAGGCGGCTGCGCCGCACCTGCGGCCCACGCCACGGTGGCGTGGGCCTGGGGGCCACCGCTTCGTACACCTTGTGGACCTGTCGGTCCCGAAACAGGGCCTGGTAGGCGTTGCGGTCGGCCGGACGCACGGCAAACACCACCAGCCCGGCGGTGTCGCGGTCAATGCGGTGCAGGGGGCTCAAGTCGGGCAGGCCCAGTTCGCGCTTCAGGCGCACCAGCAGACTGCTTTGCACATAGGGGCCAGAGGGCGTTACCGGCACAAAGTGCGGTTTGTCGGCCACCACCAAGTGGGCATCTTGGTACAGCACGGTGTGGGCAAAGGGCAGGTAGGGCTCTTGCGCAACATGCCGCCAGTAGTGCACGCGCTGGCCACTGTGGGGAGGGCTGTCGGCCTGCAGCGGCTGGCCTTGCGCGTCCACCACGTCGCCATGGGCCAGACGCTGGGCCCAGGTGGCCCGGTTGATGTGGGGCAAACGCTCGGCCAACGCATCGAGCAGGCTGGGCCACAGCGGCTGGCGGCTGCTGGGCAACACCAGGCAACTGGCCGACACGCCGTGGCGCACGGGCAGCGGGGTGGTTGGGGCAGCAGTGGGGTGTGGCACGGCGAGTTTTTAAGTAAAATATGGCTCCAGCGCTTATTATTGTTCAATTGTTTGCTATAAAATTAATTAAATAGCAAACAATGCTCATGAAATAAGCCGCAGATGGTGTTTTGGCTGTTTTTTTACCGCCGCAGCCGCAGCCGCAGGTCAGTGCCCACGGGGGTGGCTTCGACAAAGCGCCAGTCCAGCGCCTGGTCCATGGCGGTGAAGGGGCCCAGCGCGGCCAGCCCCGCACCGGGGCCCAGCAGTTTGGGGGCCAGGTACACCAGCAGCTCGTCCACCAGCCCGGCCTTCAGCAGCGAGCCGTTGAGCTGGTGGCCCGCTTCCACGTGCAGCTCGTTCACGCCGCGCGCGCCCAGTTCGCGCAGCACGGCGTTCAGGTCCACCTTGGGGCGGTTGGCCTCGGGGCGGCTGAGCACGGTCGCCCCCTGGGCCAGCAGGGCCTCGTGGTGGGGGTGGGCGGCCAGCTGCTCGGGCGACAGGGCGGTGAACACCAGCACCTGGCCGGGCGGCGGCAGGAGTCGGGCGGTGGGCAGCAGCGCCAGTCGCGAGTCGATGACCACGCGCAGGGGTTGGTGTGTGGTGGGCACCAGCCGCACGTCCAGCCGGGGGTCGTCGGCGGCCACGGTGCCCATGCCGGTCAGCACGGCCCCGGCGCGTTGGCGCCAGGCGTGGCCGTCGGCGCGGGCCGCCGGGCCGGTGATCCACTGGCTCACGCCGTTGGCCAGCGCGGTGGTGCCGTCCAGCGAGGCGGCCACTTTCAGGCGCACCCAGGGCAGGCCGGTGGCCATGCGGTGCAAGAAACCGATGTTGAGTTCGCGGCTGGCCACGGCCAGCGGGTGGTCGGTGGGCAGCACCTCCACCGCCACACCGGCGGCGCGCAGCCGTTCAATGCCTTGGCCACCCACCAGCGGGTTGGGGTCGGGCAGGGCCACCACCACGCGGGCCACGCCAGCGGCCATCAGCGCATCGCAGCACGGCGGGGTGCGCCCGTGGTGGCTGCACGGCTCCAGCGTGACCAGTGCGGTGGCACCTTGTGTGGATGCCCCCGCTGCCTGTGCGGCGCGCAGCGCCATGATCTCGGCGTGTGGGCCACCGGCTTCTTGCGTGAAGCCCTCGAACACTCGGCCATCGGGCAGCAGCAGGCGGCAGGCCACGCGGGGGTTGGGGTCGGACAGACCCACGGCCTGTGCGGCCAGCTCGTTCAGCCCGACCAGGGCCAGGGTGTGCGCGTGGGACATGGCGGCGGCTACTGCGGTGAGGGTCCGCCGGGCGGCAGGCCATGCCGGTGCAGCAGGGGCAGTGGCAAAGCGCGGCAGCGGGTCACTGGGGGCCTTGGGTGCTCAGGCCTGTGGCGACAAGCGGGTGCGGTGGCGCGCCAGCTGCAAGCGCACCTGCGCCGGGGCTGTGCCGCCCAGCGTGTTGCGGGCGTTCAGGCTGCCTTCCAGGCTCAGGCACTCGAACACATCGGCACCAATGGCCGGGTTGAAGGCTTGCAGCTCGGCCAGGCTCAGCTCGCTCAGGTCCACGCCTTGGGTTTGTGCGGTTTTGACGGCGTGGGCGACGGCCTCGTGCGCGTCGCGGAAAGGCAGGCCTTTTTTGACCATGTAGTCGGCCAGGTCGGTGGCGGTGGCGTAGCCCTTGCTGGCGGCGGCGCGCATGGGTGCGGGGTTGACCGTGATGCCGCCTTCTTTCTGGCCCGTGGCGGGGTTGACCTGGCCGCCAATCATTTCGGCAAAGATGCGCAGCGTGTCTTTGAGCGTGTCCACGGTGTCGAACAGCGGCTCTTTGTCTTCCTGGTTGTCTTTGTTGTAGGCCAGGGGCTGGCCTTTCATCAGGGTGATGAGCGCCATCAAATGGCCCACCACGCGGCCGGTTTTGCCCCGGGCGAGCTCGGGCACGTCGGGGTTTTTCTTCTGCGGCATGATGGAGCTGCCGGTGGTGAAGCGGTCGGCAATTTGGATGAAGCCGAAGTTCTGGCTCATCCAGATGATGAGTTCTTCGCTCAGGCGGCTGATGTGAATCATGCAAAGAGAGGCCGCAGCGGTGAATTCAATGGCGAAGTCGCGGTCGCTCACGGCGTCCAGGCTGTTCTGGCACACCTGCGCGTTGCCGTTCTCATCGACCATGCCCAAGGTGCGGGCCACGCGCTCGCGGTCCAGCGGGTAGGTGGTGCCGGCCAGGGCAGCGGCGCCCAGGGGCAGGCGGTTGGTGCGGCGGCGCACGTCGGCCATGCGCTCGCCGTCGCGGGCAAACATTTCCACATAGGCCAGCAGGTGGTGGGCAAAGCTCACGGGCTGGGCCACCTGCAGGTGGGTGAAGCCGGGCAGTATCACTTCCACGTTTTTCTCGGCCACGTCCACCAGCGCGCTTTGCACCTCGGTCAACAGGCCGGCAATCACGTCAATCTCGCTGCGCAGCCACAGGCGC
Organism: uncultured Hydrogenophaga sp.; assembly: GCA_964396895.1. GTDB lineage: Bacteria > Pseudomonadota > Gammaproteobacteria > Burkholderiales > Burkholderiaceae_C > UBA2334. The sequence continues at coordinate 106,626 of CAYNGJ010000007.1, forward strand.
ACGTCGGTGGCCACCTGGTCGTTGCGGCTGCGCCCGGTGTGCAGGCGCTTGCCTGCGTCGCCCACCAACTGGGTTAGGCGGGCCTCGATGTTCAGGTGCACGTCTTCCAGGTCCAGCTTCCAGTCGAAGTTGCCCGCTTCAATTTCAGCCGTGATGTGCGCCATGCCGCGCTGGATGGCGGCGTGGGCCTCGGCGTCGATGATGCCTTGGGCCGCCAGCATCTCGGCGTGGGCCAGGCTGCCCTGTATGTCGGCCTGCCACAGGCGCTTGTCGAAAAACACGCTGGCGGTGTAGCGCTTGACCAGCTCGCTCATGGGTTCCGAGAACAGGGCAGACCAGGCTTGGGATTTGGTGTCAAGTTGGTTGGGGGAGGTCATGGTGTGGTGCAGAAAAAGGGGTGGCCGCAGGTCTTCGCCCTTGGCCAATAATGGGGCATGCTGTTGCAGCATGGCCAGCCAATTGGCCCGCACCCACCGCTTGCACATGAAGAACCCTGAGATTTTATCGACCCTGGATTGGCCCGCCTCGCAGGCGGGTGAGCCCGTGCCCGCCGTCAGCCCGCATCGCCAGCGGGTGTTTGACGCCTGCCATGTCGGCGTGGTGTTGCGGGCGGTGCTGTTTGTGCAGGCGGTGCTGGCCGTGGGGGTGATGTTTGTGGCCCCCAGTGCCTGGGCCTGGTGGCTGGACATGGCGGCCTTCACCGCCGTGACGCAGCCCGCCGTGCTGGCCTGGCTGGTGGTGGGCTGCGCCCTCAGCCGGGTGCTGGGCCGTTGGCCACTGTGGACACAGGTGGGGGCTGGTTTGCTGCTGGGCGTGCTGGCGGGTGGGTTGGCCATGGCGCTGGCCACCTGGCTGGCGCTGCTGGAGACGCCGCGCTGGCTGGCCGCCGGCCTGGGTGGCGGCTTGCTGGCCGGTGTGCTGGTGGGTGGCTTGGTGTGGCGGGCGCGCGCCCAGGCGCCGGCCAGCACACAGGCGCGGTTGGTGGAGTTGCAGTCGCGCATTCGCCCGCACTTTCTGTTCAATACCCTCAACAGCGCCATTGCCCTGGTGCGGGCAGAGCCCGCCCGCGCCGAGGCCCTGCTGGAGGACCTGAGCGAACTCTTCCGCAGTGCGCTGACCGACACCCAGACCGACACCACGCTGGCCCAGGAACTGCAGCTGGCCCAGCGCTACTTGGCCATTGAGCAGGTGCGCTTTGGCGAGCGCCTGCGCCTGACCTGGTCGCTGGACCCCCTGGCCAACACCGCCCGCCTGCCACCGCTGCTGTTGCAGCCGCTGGTGGAGAACGCCGTGAAGCACGGGGTGGAGCCCAGCACGGACGGTGCGGTGCTGGACATCCGCACCGAGCGGCGGGGCAACCGGGTGCTCATCAAAATCAGCAACACGGTGCCCGCCGGTACCGGCCAGCCCGGCATGGGACTGGCGCTGGACAACGTGCGCGAACGCCTGGACCTGATGCACGACCTGCAGGCCAGCTTTCGCGCGGCGCTGATCGATGGGCAGTTTGTGGTCCGCCTGGAGGTGCCCGCATGACCGCCCCCACTGCCCAGCCCCCACCGGCCAGCCTGACCGTGCTGGTGGTGGACGACGAGCCTTTGGCCCGCCAACGCCTGCGCACCCTGCTGGGCGACTGCCGCGACCCGTCGGCTGTGGTGCTGGGCGAGGCGGGCGACGCCGTGGCCGCCATGGCCCTGCTGCAACACCACCGCTGCGACCTGGTGTTGCTCGACATCCACCTGCCTGGGCGCAATGGCCTGCAGCTGGCCCAGGCCTTGGCCGGGTTGGCGCAGCCGCCCGCCGTGGTGTTTGTGACCGCCCACGCCGAGCACGCCGTGACGGCCTTCGAGCTGGAGGCGCTGGACTACCTGACCAAGCCGGTGCGCCTGGAACGCTTGCAGGTGGCGCTGAAAAAAGCCCAAAAAACAGCAGAGCAAAGAAGTGAACAATATCAAGCGTTAGAGGCCGATTTATTCAAAAATCATGTCCTCATCCATGACCGGGGCCGTGCCGAGCGTGTGCCGCTGACCGACATCGTCTACCTCAAGGCTGAGCTGAAATACGTGACCGTTCGCACCGCCGAGCGCACGCTGGTGTACGACGGCAGCCTGGGCGAGTTCGAGGCGCGCCACGGCCACCACTGGCTGCGCATCCACCGCAACGCGCTGGTGGCCCGCCATGCCATCCGGGCGCTGGAAAAACACCACGACCCCGACGAGGCCGACGGTCGGGGTGAGGGTTGGGCCGTGCGCCTCAACGGTGTGCCCGAGCCCCTGGCCGTGTCCCGCCGCCAGCTGGCCGCCGTGCGCGAGGCCTTGGGGCTGGGGTGAGCGGGGCGCGCGAGCGGTTCTAATTCGACCATGCCCCAGAACGACATTGACCCCATCCCCCACGCCGACGACACCGACCACAGCGAGCCCGACGCCATCCACCAACCCCGCCTGTGGGTGGACAACGGTTGGACGGCACGCGTCATCAAAAACGAAGACGACGATGGCTGGGCCGTGGCCATGTACACCGCGGGCGAGTCAGAGCCCGCGCTGGTCGGGCCCTGGACCATGGGGCGGGACAAAAAGAACCCCAAGCCGCTGGATACCTCGGCCTTCAACACCCTGGTGAAAACCGCCGCCGAGGTGATACGCCGCCACGAGCAGCAGTTGCACGCCCAGATGCACAAGCAGTTCGACGTGCAGACCACAGCGGGCCGTTGCCGGGTGACGTTGGACATCGTGCCCGACGAGTTCGAGCCCCATGCCCTGCTGGCCTGCCAGGACGCCTTTGGCGACACCCTGGCCCAGGTGCGCGTGCCCCCCACCTTTCGCCTGACGCAGGCCAGCGCGCAGGCCTGGGTGGATGGCGGGTGTGTGAAGCCGAATTCATGAATAAAAACGCCAATGGCGCTTTTATTCATTGGGTTTTAAGCTATTTTTTTAGCCAGTGTTGCGCAGGCCTGCCGCAATGCCGTTGATGCTGATGTGGATGCCGCGCTTCACCCGCTCGTCCACCGGTTGACCTTTGGCCGTGGCCTGGCGGTGGCGGCGCAGCAGCTCCACCTGCAGGTGGTGCAGCGGATCGATGTAGGGGAAGCGGTGGTTCATGGAGCGCTGCAGCGCGGCGTTGTCCACCAGCCGCTGCTGTTGGCCGGTGATCAGCCCCAGCACGTCGCCTGTGCGGTGCCACTCCGCCTCAATGGCGGCAAACACCTGCTTGCGCAGCTGCGCGTCTTCCACCAGATCGGCGTAGCGTTTGGCCAGGGCCAGGTCACTTTTGGCCAGCACCATGTCCATGTTGGACAGCAAGGTGTTGAAGAACGGCCACTGCTGCTGCATGCGCTGCAGCAGTTGCAGGCGGGCCTTGTGGTGTTTGCCACCGTCTTCGCCCAGGAAGCTGTCCACCGCCGAGCCAAAACCGTACCAGCCTGGCAGGGTGACGCGGCACTGGCCCCAACTGAAACCCCAGGGAATGGCGCGCAGGTCTTCGATGGCTTGGGTGGCCTTGCGCGAGGCGGGGCGTGAGCCGATGTTGAGCTCGGTGATTTCGCGCAGCGGGGTGGCGCTGAAAAAGTAGGTGGCAAACCCAGGCGTGTCGTACACCAGCGCGCGGTAGGCGGCCATGCTGGCGTCGGACAGCGACTGCGCGGTCTGCAAAAATTCCAGCGGCGCGGGCTGGGTGGGTTGCAGCAGCGTGGCCTCCAGCGTGGCGGCCACCAGGGTTTCCAGGTTGCGGCGGCCAATGTCGGGGTTGGCGTATTTGGAACCGATGATTTCACCCTGCTCGGTCAGGCGAATTTGCCCACGCACCGTGCCGGGGGGCTGCGCCAGGATGGCCTGGTAGCTGGGGCCACCGCCACGGCCCACGGTGCCGCCACGCCCGTGGAACATGCGCAGCTGTATGGTTTTGCCCCGGTTGGAGACGGTTTCGCCCGGCGCCAGCTCGGTGTTCATGGCGTTGAACAGGTCCACCAGGGCAATTTCGGCGCGGTACAGCGCCCAGTTGCTGGTGAAGATGCCGCCGTCCTTGTTGCTGTCGGAGTAGCCCAGCATCACGTCCTGCTCGCCGTACTGGGTGGGGCCGCCGCGCTGCACCATGCGGGTGATGCCGGGCAACGCGTAGTACTCGCGCATGATGGTGGCGGACTGCGCCAGGTCTTCAATGGTCTCGAACAGCGGCACCACAATCAGGTCGCAGACGGCGGGGTGGGTGGCATCGGCCAGCTGGCCCCGCATCAGGCCCACCTCTTTTTGCAGCAGCAGCACCTCCAGCAAGTCGCTCACCGTTTCGGTGTGGCTGATGATGTAGTGGCGGATGGCCTGAGCGCCATAGCGCTCGCGCAGGGTGCGGGCCATCTCGAAGATGGCCAGCTCGCTGCGGGTCCAGTCGCTGTAGTCGGCGCCCACCACACGCAGGGGGCGTGCCTCGTTCAGCAGCTGCAGCAACAGGCTGCGTTTGGCGGTTTCGTCCAGCGCGGCGTAGTTGGGGCAAACCTGTGCCGTGGCCAGCAACTCGGCCAGTACGCGCTCGTGCTGGTCGGAGCTTTGCCGCAGATCGACGGTGGCCAGGTGAAACCCAAACACCTCCACGGTGCGGATCAGCGGGGCCAGGCGCAGCGGCACCAGGGCCTTGCCGTGGTGGGCCAGCAGGCTGGCCTTCAGGGTGCGCAGGTCATCCAGCAAGGCCTCGGCGTGGGGGTAGGGGTCTTGGGGGGCCACGGCGTGGCGGGCGGCTTCACCACCGGTCAGCTCGGTGAGTGTGGCCGCCAGGCGGGCGTACATGCCGGTCAGGGCGCGGCGGTAGGGCTCGTCCATGCGGTGGGCGTTGGTGTCGGGCGAGCGCTGGGCCAGGGCCAGCATCTCGGGCGTGACGCCGGTCAGCATTTCGGACATGGACAGCTCGCTGCCCAGGCGGTGCACCTCGGTCAGCAGGTGGCGCAGCGCCACTTCGGCCTGGCGCCGCAGCGCAAAGGCCAGCGTGGGCGCGGTGACAAAGGGGTTGCCGTCGCGGTCACCACCAATCCATTGCCCCATGCGCAGGAAGGCGGGAATGCGGTCCGCGCCGTCGGGCAGGTCCAGCAGGGTTTCCAGCTCGCGGTAGAGGCGGGGAATCTGGCGCAGAAACGTGGCTTCGTAGTAGCTGAGTGAGTTTTCGATTTCATCGGCCACGCTGAGCTTGGTGAAGCGCAGCAGGCGCGTTTGCCAGAGCTGCGTCACGCGGGCGCGGATTTGGGCCTCGTTGTCGGCCAGCTCGCGGGGCAGCAGGGGGTCGCGGGCGGCCAGCAGCTGGGCGATGGCGCGCTCGGCATCCAGAATGCTTTTGCGCTGCACCTCGGTGGGGTGGGCCGTGAGCACGGGGGACACATGGGCGTTGGCCAGGGTGAGGGTCAGGGTGTCGCTGCTGATGCCGGCGGCCTTGATGCGCTGCAGCGCCATGTCCAGACTGCCGGGTTGCACGCTGCCCTCGCGCTCGTGTACGGCGCGGCGGCGGATGTGGTGACGGTCTTCGGCCAGGTTGGCCAGGTGACTGAAATACGTGAAGGCGCGGATCACGCTCACGGTCTGGTCGTCGCTCAGGCCTTTGAGCAGCTTCTTCAGGGCCTTGTCGGCGGCGGTGTCGTCGCTGCGGCGGTAGGCCACCGAGAGCTGGCGGATGTGCTCGATCAGCTCAAACGCCGCCGCGCCCTCCTGCTCATGGATCACCTCGCCCAGCAAACGCCCCAGCAGGCGGATGTCTTCCATCAGGGGGGCGTCCTTGTCGGCCACGGTGGTGGGAGCGGCGGTGGCCAGGTGGTTGGCCGTGGGGGCGGGGGCTGCGGTCATGTCGGCTTTCGGGGCGGGCAAAGGACGGTAGAGGTGGCGAGGTTGCTGCTTTTTTAAGCAACGCGCATGCTAGCATCGACCGAGATAAAAACCTTTGCAAAAAGGTTACGTACCCGGTTCTTTCTGACCCCTCCCTGACCCTTGCCATGTCCCAAGTTGCACCACCACAGGGCGTCGCCCCCACATCCTTGCACCTGACCATTGCCACCCGCGAAAGCCGGCTGGCGCTGTGGCAGGCCGAGCACGTCAAGGCCTTGCTGGAAGGGCTGGGCCACACCGTCACCCTGCTGGGCATGACCACCCGGGGCGACCAAATTCTGGACCGCGCCCTGAGCAAGGTGGGCGGCAAAGGCCTGTTTGTCAAAGAGCTGGAAACGGCACTGGCCGAAGGCCGGGCCGACCTGGCCGTGCACTCCCTCAAGGACGTGCCCATGGCCTTGCCCGACGGCTTTGACCTGGCCTGCGTCATGGCGCGCGAAGACCCGCGCGATGCCTGGGTGTCGCCCCACTGCGCGGGGCTGGCCGATCTGCCGCCCGGTGCGGTGGTGGGCACGTCCAGCCTGCGCCGCCTGGTGCTGTTGCGCGAAGCCCTGCACGCCATGGGCCGCACGGACGTGCGCATTGAGCCCCTGCGCGGCAACCTGGACACCCGGTTGCGCAAACTGGACGAGGGCCAGTACCAGGCCATCGTGCTGGCCGCCGCAGGCCTGAAGCGCCTGAAGCTGGAGGCGCGCATCCGCCAGATTTTTGAGCCCACCGCCATGCTGCCCGCCGCCGGGCAAGGGGCCTTGGGCATTGAAATTTGCAGCCACCGCGACGACGTGCGCGCCGCCCTGGCGCCCTTGGCCCACCTGCCCACCTGGTGGTCGGTGGCGGCCGAGCGCGCCGTCAGCCGCGCCATGGGGGGCAGCTGTTCCATGCCGTTGGCCGCTTTCTCCACTTGGCAAGCCGGCGCGGGGGAGGGCACCACGCTGCGCATTGACGCCGCCTGGGGTGAAGAGCAGGGCAGTGCACCGCTGGTGCGCGCCCACGCCAGTGCCGAGGTCACCAGCCTGGCCCAGGCCGATGCGCTGGGTCTGGGCGTGGCCCGGCAGCTGTGCCAGGCCGGTGCCCGCGTGGCCACCCCGTCGGCGGGCTGACGTGACCTGGTCCGTCCGCCCCACCTGGCCGGTGGTGGTGACGCGGCCCGAGCGCGAGGCCGTGGCCTGGGTGCAGGCGCTGGCCCAACAGGGGTTTGAGCCGCTGGCCTTGCCACTGATGGGGTTTGCGCCCCCCACCGACCAGGCCGCGCTCACCCAGGCCCGCCAGGCGGTGGCCGACTTTGGCGCGGCCATGTTCGTCAGTCCGCAGGCCGTTCATGCCTTTTGGGCGGGATATTTTGAGAAAAATGTGTCATCAGCGCTTGATGGTGAACATTTGTTTGCTATTTCTTCTGACCCTTTTCTTGCTGCCGATTGGTGGGCGCGCAATGCGCTGCGCTGCTGGGCGCCCGGGCCGGGCACTGCGCGGGCCCTGGTGCAGCAGGGGGTGCCGCTGTCGCGCATCGACCAGCCACCGGCGCAGGCCGCCCAGTTTGACTCGGAAGCCCTTTGGCCCGTGGTGCGGGCGCAAGTGGTGCCCGGTTTGCGTGTGCTGCTGGTGCGGGGCGACAGTGGCCCGCCATCGGTCCCCGCTTCCCCAGATGCATCCGACGCCCCCGGTGCGGCCGGCGTTGTCGGTGGAGCTGCCGTGGGCACTGGCCGGGACTGGCTGACCCGCCAATGCCAGGCCGCTGGTGCAGCGGTGCAGGTGTGCGTGGCCTACCGCCGGGGGGCGCCCGCCTGGTCGGTCGGGCAACGGGCACTGGCGCAGTCTGCCCTGGCCCGTGGGGCGGTGTGGCTGCTGAGCAGCTCGGAAAGTGTGGGGTATTTGAAACAGCTTTTGCCCGGGCAAGACTGGCATGGCGCAGCGGCTGTGGCCACCCACCCGCGCATTGCCTCCTCGGCCACCGCGCTGGGCTTTGGCCGGGTGTGGCAGGCACGCCCTGACGTGCACGAGGTGCTGGCCACGTTGTCCGGACTGGCCAGCGGGGCCCGTCCACCCTGAAGGGGCGGCCGATCTGAGGGTTTTCAACAGCGCAGATCCGCCACAGGCCACCCTAGAATGCGGGGTTGCCCATGACCGAACACACCCCTTCTCCCGCTGCCTCGCCTGCAGACCCCACACCCGGGGTTCAGGCGCCACCCCCCGCAGCCACCCTCACCGGCCCGTTTGCGCCACCGCCGCCGCCGCCGGCTGTGGCAGCACCTGTCGTGGCCAACGGCGGGGGTGCCTGGCTGGGCAGGGCCGCTGCGGCGCTGGCGGTGTTGGCGATGCTGGCGGCCGCCACCATGTGGCAACGGCTGGATCGGGTGCAAGAAGAGCTGGCGCGCCGATCTGCTGATGCCAGCGACCACGCCGACCGCGCCCGTGAGTTGGCCGAGCGCACCGACGCCCAGACCCAGGAGCTGCAAGCCCGCCTGAGCGTGGCGGAAATCAAGCTGTCTGAAGTCAGTTTGCAACGCACCCAGCTGGAAGAACTCATGCTCAGTGTGTCCCGCTCGCGCGACGACACGCTGGTGCTGGACATCGAATCCGGCGTCCGCTTGGCCATGCAGCAAACCGAGCTGACGGGCAGCGTGCAACCGCTGGTGTCGGCCTTGTTGGCGGCCGACCAGCGCATTTCCCGCGCCGCCCAGCCCCGGCTGAACCCGGTGCAGCGGGCCATGGGGCGCGACGTGGAGCGCATCAAGGGCTCTGCCGTGGCCGACCTGCCCGCACTGGCCGCCCAACTCGATGAACTGGCCCGCCTGGTGGATGAGCTGCCCTTGGTCAACGCGGCGCCTGCCGCGCGTGGCCCTGGGAAGACCCAGGCGGTGGCCGCGACAGCGTCCAAAAACACGACCGATGCGGAGCCCACCTCTGCATCCGGTCTCATGCCCGCAGAGCCAGACAATGCGCTGGACGTGGCCGTTCCCCCCGCCAGTGCCGCACCGCAGGTGGCTGCAGCTTGGGCGGGTTTGCAGGCCCAATGGAGCCGCTTCTGGGCCCTGTTGGTCGAGCGGGTCACGCAGTCCACGCGCGACTTGGTCAGGGTCAGCCGCATTGAGCAGCCCGAAGCCGTGCTGCTCGCACCGCAGCAGTCGCAGTACCTGCGTGAAAACCTCAAGCTCAAGTTGCTCAACGCCCGGCTGGGCCTGCTGTCGCGCCAGTTGCCCGGGGCGCGGGCCGACATGCAGGCCGTGCGGGCCGCCTTGCTCAAGTACTTTGACCCCCAGCACCCCGCCACGCGACGGGCTGCCCAGACGCTGGCGGAAGCCTTGCAAACCACCCGCTCGGTGGACATGCCCAGGCCCGATGAAACACTGGCCGCACTGGCCGCTGCGGCCAAGGGACGCTGAATGGCCATCAAAGGCGTGTTCTGGCTGGTCGGCCTGTTTGCAGCGGCGGTGGCACTGGCACTGCTGATGGGGCAGAACGGCGCCACCATCACCCTGTTCTGGGCGCCGTACCGGGTGGACATGTCCTTCAACCTGGTGTTGGGTGGGGTGCTGCTGCTGTTTCTGTTGCTGTACGTGACCTTGCGCTCGCTCGCCACCTTGCGGGCCTTGCCCCAGCAAGCCCATCGCTGGCGGCTGCAGCAGCGTGAGCGGGTGGTGAACGCGGCCGTGCTCGATGCCTTGTCGCACCAGTTGGCCGGGCGCTACGTGCGGGCGCGCAGCGCGGCACGCCAAGCCATTGAACAACTGGACACCGCCGCCAGTCAGGGTGCCGAGTCGGTGGCCCGTCAGTCGCAGGTGCTGGCCACGGCCCATTTGCTGGCCGCCGAAGCCACCCACACCCTGCAAGACCACGGCACGCGTGACAAACACCTGGCCCAAGCGCTGAGCCCGGTGGCCGGTGGCGGAAGCGAGCAGACCGTGGTTCGCGAAGGGGCCATGCTGGCGGCCATCCGTTGGGCGTTGGAGGACCGCGACCTGGACAAAGCCTCACACTGGCTGGCCCAGCTCCCGCAAGGTGCTTCACGGCGCACCCTGGCGCTGCGCCTGAAGCTGCGGGTGGCCCGCTTGGCCCAGGACCACACCATGGCCCTGGAGACGGCCCGTTTGCTGGCCAAACACAAGGCCTTTTCCGACACCGCTGCACGCAGCATCCTGCGCCGTTTGCTCATGGCTGCACTGCAGGCCAGCCACGACACCGACCAGGTGCGGTCCACCTGGCAAACCCTGGACGCCGCTGATCGCCAGGACCCCGAGCTGGTGCTGGCGGCCATTGCGCGGTTGCAAGCGGTTTCGGGCGAAGACACAGACCCGGCCCGCGTGCAGGCCTGGTGCCTGGACTGGGCGCTTCCCCTGTGGACGCAGTACGCGACCCTGAGCGAGCCAGTGCGTCAGAGCCTGGCCACGCTGTTGCCACGCCTGCTGCCCAACACCGATGCGGCTTGGCTGGCACGCATTGAAAATTTGCAGCGGCAACGTCCCGCCGATCCGCTGCTGCAGTACCTGGCGGCCGATGTCTTCTACCAGCAACAACTCTGGGGCAAAGCAGAGGCCATGTTCCGCCAGGCGGCGCGCAGCCTGGCCGATGAACACATGCGGGTGCACACTTGGGTGCGCTTGGCCCAATTGGCCGAGGCCCGCAGCGATGAACCGGCCGCATTGCACGCTTGGCGAACCGCTGCGCTGCAGTCGCAGGGCCACATGAACCACACAAGGGGGATCCCATGAGTCAGGTCATCCGCAGCTTGGCCGACATGACCGCGCACCGCAACCGCGCCTTGTTGGATCTGGCGCTGGCCGAGGCGCTGATGGACGTGATTGCGCCGCAGTGCATCGTGTTTGTGACCGCGGTGGCCCAAGACGACCAGGTCCGCTGGCTGGAGCGGGCGCGTTTTGAGCAGGGCAAACCTCCGGTGCTGACCGACCCCATGTGGGCCGAGTTCTCCGGCATGGACCCGGTGGGCGAACACCCCGACCGCTGGGCCTGCATGCAGTCCGCTCAGATTCAGTTTGTCCCGCCCTCGGGGGGGACCGCAACGTACAAGACTGTGTTCCCCATCATGGGCGAGAGCGGCGTGGACAGCGTACTCGAGGTGCATTCCGCTGGCCCCGTGGATGACCGCATGTTGGAAGTCATTCACAGCATGCAAAAGGTTTACCGCAACATGCAAGGGCTGCTGGACTACAGCGAGCGCGACTCCCTCACCGGGTTGCTGAACCGCAAGTCTTTCGATGACTCCTTTTTCAAGGCCCTGGTGCCCTCTGGTGAGATCAAGCCAGGGTTGATCACCGACGCACCGTCCTTGGGCAGTGACCGCCGCGATGGGCACAACGAAGAAGGCTACTGGGTGGGCATGCTCGACATTGACCACTTCAAGCGCGTGAACGACAACTTTGGTCACCTCATTGGCGACGAGGTGCTGCTGCTGGTGGCCCGTTTGCTGCGCCAGGGCTTCCGTTTTCACGACCGCCTGTACCGCTTCGGTGGTGAGGAATTTGTGGTGTTGATGCGTTGCGCCGCTGCCGCCACCGCTCAGGTGGTGTTCGAGCGTTTTCGCCAGAGCATGGAGGCTTTTGTGTTTCCGCAGGTGGGGCACATCACCGTGAGCATCGGCATCAGCCAGTTGCAGCCGTCTGACACGCCCTCGCAGGCGCTGGGCCGAGCCGATCAGGCCGTTTACGCCGCCAAATCGGGTGGGCGAAACCAGGTGATCAACCACGCTGATCTGGTGCGCCAGGGCAGTGTCAGCTCTGACGTCATCACCGGCGACATCGAACTGTTCTGACCCACACATGGCAAAAAGCCACCGTTGACGGCCGCCAGATGGCGCCGTCAACGGTGGCTTTTTGTTTGGCCGGATCGCGGGCTGGACCACCGCCAAGCGGGGCCACCCCGATGGATCAGCCCCGTGGCTGGTCGAAGGGCAGGTTCATGGCCGACAGGTCGCGGCGGGTTTCCACCAGCATCAGCGGTCCCTCGTCCACCACAGCAATGGGCTTGGGCTCACGGGGCACATGGATGGGGGCGGGCTCGGCCGCAATTTCCGCCTGAACGCGGGCCACCTTGTCTGTATCGGAGTTGACCCATTGCAAACCGGCGTTGTGGGCCACGGTGTGCAGGTCCGACAACGGGAGTTCATACACCGCCGCCTGTGGGGTGGGGGTGGTTTCGACCTGTTCGGTGAAATTCATAGCTGAAGGTTCAATGTTTGCAAGCGCTGGCGCCTGTTTTTCATTGAAATTTTGCTCAGCTGCAGGTGCCACCGGTGTCGCGACTTGTGGGCTCACCGGTTGAACGGGGGCCTCGGTCACGGATTCGGTCTCAGGGCGGGTGTCCGCGCCATCGGTCTCCGCCTGCTCGCCGCGGGAGCGGGTGTTGCCACCCCGTTCGCGGCGGTCACGGCCGTAGCGGTCGCGGCTGCGCTTTTCGCGGGGTGGGCGACCGGTGTCGTTGTCATCGGCAGCGGCGCCACTGGGCTCTGGCGTGTCCACCGCAGCGCCATCGGCCGGGGTAGCGGTGGGTGTGATCGCATCGGTGGCTGGGGCGCTCACCGGAGCATCGGCCACGGTCGCAGGGGCTGCGGCAAAGTAGCTGTAGGTGGGCTCTTCGCCGCTGGCACTGGGCAGTTCCCGTGCAAGCAGGTTGGACTCGTCCGATGGTGCAACGCTGGCCAGCGAGGCACCGTCGTCTTGTGGGCGGCGCTCACGGCGACCACCCCGCTCGCGACGACCTTCGCTGCGCTCACCACGGCTTTCTCCGCGGGACTCACCCGAGTTTTCGCCCCTGGGGGCGCGTGCGGGTTTGGCGGCCAAGTCCTGGCCCACATCGGCATCGATGGCGTTTGGCGCGTCTGTGGTGCCTGGCACCTGCGCGTCGCGCGGTGCACGCTCGCCACGGCCACGACCGCGGCCTTCATTGGGGCGCTCGGCGCGGGGCGGGCGACCTTCACTGCGGGCCTCAGTGGACAGTTCCCCGCGTGGTTCCGAACGGCTTTCGCCACGGCCTTCCACGCGTGCGTCAGTTCGGCTGCGTCCGTCGGTCCTGCCTTCGCCGCGGCCTTCACCACGTCCTTCGGTGCGGCGGCTGCCGCCGCGGTTGCCTCGGCCACCCTCGCGGTTGCCCTCACGGCCACCTTCACGGCCACCGGGGCGTTGGCCTTGACCATCGCGGCCACCTTCCGTGCGGGCCACCGGTGCGGCATCTGCCACGACCGGGGCCGGTGTGGCAGCTTCAACGCCGAGCAGCTTTTTCAGCCAACCGAAGAAACCACCGCTTGCGGCGACGGGGGCTGGGCTGGCTGCAGGGGCGGCAATTGCCACAGGCGCTGCCACGGGTTCCAGCACGGGCTTGGGTGCCGCCACGGGGGCGGGACCGTCTGGCAGCACACCTTTGATGAGCGGCTCCTGCTTGTTGCTGCGCTCCTGGCTGCGGCGCGTGAAGGTGGTGGCCTCCTCGGCTTCGTCGGCCAGTTTGTAGCTGGCGTCCAGTGACTCCAGGCGTGGGTCGTCGTGCTTGAGGCGTTCCAGCTTGTAGTTGGGCGTGTCCAGCGATTTGTTGGGCACCAGCAGCACGTTGATGCGCTGCTTGAGTTCGATTTTGGTGATTTCGGTGCGCTTCTCATTCAGCAGGAAACTGGCCACTTCCACAGGCACCTGCACCAGCACGGCAGAGGTGTTGTCCTTGAGGGACTCTTCCTGAATGATGCGCAGGATTTGCAGCGCCGAGCTTTCCGTGTCGCGGATGTGGCCAGAGCCGCCGCAACGTGGGCAAGGGATGGACGCACCTTCGCTCAGGGTGGGGCGCAGGCGCTGGCGGCTCATTTCCAGCAAACCGAATTTGCTGATGGCGCCGAACTGCACGCGGGCACGGTCCTGGCGCAAGGCATCGCGCAGGCGGTTTTCCACCTCGCGGCGGTTTTTACTCTCCTCCATGTCAATGAAGTCGATCACGATCAAGCCGCCCAAGTCGCGCAAACGGGCCTGGCGGGCCACCTCGTCGGCGGCTTCCAGGTTGGTGCGGGTGGCGGTTTCCTCAATGTCACCGCCTTTGATGGCGCGCGCCGAGTTCACGTCCACCGCCACCAGTGCTTCGGTCTGGTCGATCACGATGGCGCCGCCGCTGGGCAGTTGCACCGTGCGGGCGTAAGCGGTCTCGATCTGGTGTTCGATCTGGAAGCGGCTGAACAGCGGCGCGTCGTCGCGGTAGCGCTTCACGCGGTGCCCGTGTTCGGGCATCACGTGGTTCATGAATTGGTGGGCCTGCTCGAAGATGTCGTCCGTGTCGATCAGGATTTCGCCGATGTCGCTGTTGAAGTAATCGCGAATGGCGCGGATCACCAGACTGGATTCCTGGTAAATCAGGTAGGCGCCCTTGCCGCCTTTGGTCGCACCGTCGATGGCGGTCCAGAGTTTGAGCAGGTAGTTCAGGTCCCACTGCAATTCGGTCGCGTCGCGGCCAATGCCGGCGGTGCGGGCAATGATGCTCATGCCAGCGGGGTATTCCAACTGGTCGAGTGCGGCCTTGAGTTCTTGGCGGTCTTCGCCCTCAATGCGGCGGCTGACGCCACCGCCACGGGGGTTGTTGGGCATCAGCACCACATAGCGGCCAGCCAAGCTGACAAAGGTGGTCAGGGCAGCGCCCTTGTTGCCGCGTTCTTCTTTTTCGACCTGGACCAGCAGCTCCTGACCTTCTTTGATCACGTCCTGGATGCGGGCCTGGCTGACCGAAACACCGGCAGCGAAGTACTGGCGGGAAATTTCTTTGAACGGCAGAAAACCGTGACGGTCTTCACCGTAGTCGACAAAACAGGCTTCCAGGCTGGGCTCTACGCGCGTGACCACCGCTTTGTAGATGTTGCCTTTGCGCTGCTCACGGCCTTCGATTTCAATTTCGTAATCGAGCAGTTTTTGCCCGTTGACAATGGCCAAGCGGCGTTCTTCAGCCTGCGTGGCGTTGATCAGCATCCGTTTCATGATGCTTTCTCCTTAACGTTGACGGTGACAACATTGCCTTGGGTCAGGAAACCCAAGGCGCATTCGCCATGGAACGTCGAGCGCAACGAACGGAGGGAGGAATTGCCGGAGATCCGCCGAAAGTGCTTCAGGCAGGGCGCACACTGGTCAAAAACCAGGGTGCAATGACTGAGTTTCGGGGCATAGGCGCGTGGAGGTTGGTGAACGGGCCTGGGATGGCCCTTGGGGTCAATGGGTTCACTTGGGTCCCCACCCAGCACATGCGTCTGGGTGGTTTGGGGTATTCCGTATTCGAGTTCGGTGCAGGTATCGGCGATCCGGCCGCTGTCGCTGACCCCATTTGCCAGGAAAGGTGGTCTGCGCAAATGGGTCAGCCAGCGGGTGGCATCTTCTTGTCTCTGCTGGGTACCGGGTGCCAGGGCCTTAAACTCAAGGCAAATCAAACACTTATGGCAGCCCAACCAGACGGAAGACATTATAGGCTCCTGTCCGTGCTTTCCCCCGCTGCCAGGGTTTACCCCAGACAGGTCCATTTTTGAACACGCCACAAGTCAAACACCTCACGGTGGATGAGGATTCCGCCGGTCAGCGGCTGGACAACTTTCTGTTTCGCCACCTCAAAGGTGTGCCCAAGACCCATGTCTACCGCATCATCCGCTCGGGGGAGGTGCGCATCAACAAGGGCAGGGCCAGCGCTGAGTCCAAATTGCAGGCCGGTGATGTGCTTCGCCTGCCCCCTTTGCGCGTGGCCCCCGTCATGGCCGAACCCCACACGCCGGTGGCGCCCGCCCGGGAGTTTCCGGTGCTGTTTGAAGACGACGGGTTCATGGCCATCCACAAACCGGCGGGGGTGGCGGTGCACGGCGGCAGTGGTGTCAGTTCGGGGGTCATCGAGCAGCTCCGGCGGGCGAGGCCGCAATGCACCACCTTGGAACTGGTGCACAGGTTGGACCGAGAGACCAGCGGTGTGTTGCTGATTGCCAAAAAGCGCAGCGCCCTGCGCCATTTGCAGGATCAGTTCCGCGAACGTGAAACCGGCAAAACCTACCTCGCCTTGGTCAAAGGCAACTGGTCCGAACGCCACAAGGTGATCGACAAACCACTGCAAAAGTACCTGCTGCCCGACGGCGAGCGGCGTGTCCGGGTGGTGCCAGTCGACCATCCAGATGCCATGCGCAGCATCACCCTGGTGAAAGTGCGCGCACCCGTGCCAGATCCGTGCGCGGACGTTGGTGGGGACATGGCCCATGACATGGGCTGTTCATTGTTGGAGGTGACCATCAAAACCGGTCGTACCCACCAGATTCGGGTGCATTTGTCTCAAGCGGGGCATCCGATTGCCGGCGATGATAAGTACGGGGATTTCGACTGGAACAGGCAATTGGCGAGAGCCGGATTTCCCCGAATGTTTTTGCATGCCTGGCGTTTGGAAGTGCAACACCCGGTGAGCGGCGAACGTTTGCACATCGTTGCCCAGCCCTCGGTTGAATTGAAAAAGGTGCTGCCGATTGCGGTGGCGGCTGCACTGAATTGACGTGATTTGTGCAAAGACAAGCCATTGCTCTAGAATAATGCACCGATTCACGCACCAAAGCCTGTTTCGGCATGCTCAGGGCAAATACGTTGGATACCTTTCTTTCAAGGACAAATCAATTGGCTACATACATTGAACTCAAAGCGCAGGCCGAAGCCATGCTGGCGCAGGCCGAACAGGTTCGCAAGCAGGAATTGGCGGCAGTCATTCAGGACATCAAGGCCAAAATGAAGGAATATGGGCTGACGGTGGCGGATCTGGGTGGATCGGTGGCGGGGCCACGCAAAGCAGCCAAAAGCAAATCGGCAGCACCTGCCAAGTACCGCGGCCCCAATGGGGAATTGTGGGCGGGCGGTCTGGGTCGCAAACCCGAATGGGTACGCAGCCTGATGGCCGAAGGCAAAAGCATTGACGATTACCTGATTTGAGCCCATCGTCTTTGTCCAAAAAACCGGCCGGCGGCCGGTTTTTTTTTGGTGTGTACCATTGTGCGCAGATTCCTTTTGCCCGATGCCCTCCGAATTTCACATGACCGCCACCCATTCACCCCGGTTTGACCTCATTGCCTTTGATTGGGACGGCACGCTGTTTGACTCCACAGCCATCATCACCCGGTGCATACAGGCCGCGGTGGTCGATCTGGGCGGTGCCAGACCGTCGGACGAAGCGGCTTCTTATGTCATTGGCATGGGCTTATTACAGGCGTTGGCCCATGCGGCCCCCGACATTCCGCGCACCCAGCACGCGGCCCTGGGTGAGCGGTACCGGCACCACTACATGCTGCACCAGAACGACATCACCCTGTTTCAAGGGGTGCTGCCCATGCTTGCGGCGCTCAAGGGCCGGCGCCACTGGTTGACGGTGGCCACGGGCAAAAGCCGTCGGGGCTTGGACGAAGCCCTGCAGGCCGTGGAGTTGAAGGGGGTGTTCGACGGTTCACGCACCGCCGATGAAACCGCCGGAAAGCCCCACCCGCTGATGCTGGAGGAGCTGATGGATGAGTTTGGGGTGACGCCGGAGCGCACCTTGATGATCGGGGACACCACGCACGACCTCCAGATGGCCCGAAACGCCGGTTGCGCCAGCGTGGGCGTCAGCTATGGTGCCCATTCGCACCACGGGTTTGACGCGCTGGCGCCGCTGGCCATTGCCCATTCAGTGCCGGAGCTCCACCAGTGGCTGACCGACCACGCGTGAGCGCGCTGGGCGCGGTGCCCGAGGCGCCGGGCGAATGGCTGCCCTTGTGCCGCTCTGCTGATTTGGTCAATGCCGGGACAGCCGTCCCGTTTGAAGTGATCTACCTCGGACAGACCTGCCGGGCGTTTGCGGTGCGTCACCAGGGGCAGGTGCACGCCTACCTCAACCGTTGCACGCACGTGCCCATGGAGCTGGACTGGCAGCCCAACCAAGTGTTCGATGATTCCGGGCGTTGGTTGCTGTGTGCCACGCATGGCGCCATGTACCGGCCCGATACCGGCGCATGCGCAGGAGGGCCCTGTCGCGGTGGGCTGGTCAAGATGGGTTTGCGGGAGCGCGATGGTTGGGTGCACTGGCATACTCAGGACAGGTTCCAGCCGGTGGCGTTCTGAGCCATGGTGCCGAGCGGACGGCTTGATTTCAAGCAAAAAAGACCTGTAGCGCTTTATTTATATCATTCTTAGCTATGAATTCTGAGGAACACAACAATGACCAACCTGGCTGGGAGCGGCAGGCTCTGGAAAAGCTGGCCTTTGCCATGCTGGAAGAAAAAAAGGCCGCCAGGCGCTGGGGCATTTTCTGGCGCCTGACGTGGCTCACTCTGATGGCCGCGGTGGTGTGGCTGGTGTGGCTCAAGGTGCCGTCCCCGGCGGCGCCCAGCACGCCCCACACGGCGGTGGTGGACATCAAAGGCGAAATTGGCGCCGACAACGAGGCCAATGCCATTGACATTCTGGATGCGTTGCGTGCCGCCTTTGAAGACGCGGGTGCTCAAGCCGTGGTGCTGGTCATCAATTCCCCGGGCGGCAGTCCGGTGCAGGCGGGGGTCATCAATGACGAGATCGTTCGCCTCAAGGCCATTCACAGCAAGCCGGTGTATGCCGTGGTGGAGGACACCTGTGCCTCGGCGGCTTACTACATTGCGGCGGCGGCCGATGAAATCTATGTGGACAAGGCCAGCATTGTGGGCAGCATCGGGGTGCTGATGGATGGGTTTGGGTTCACTGGCTTGATGGACAAATTGGGCATTGAGCGCCGATTGCTCACCGCAGGTGCCAACAAAGGGTTTCTGGACCCCTTCAGCCCGCAAACACCTGAACAGCGCAGCTATGCCTTGGGCATGCTGAAAGAAATTCACGAACAATTCATTGATGTCGTCAGAACGGGTCGTGGAGATCGTCTGAAGGAAACGCCCGACATGTTCAGCGGTTTATTCTGGAGTGGCCAGCAGGCGGTCAACATGGGGTTGGCCGATGGCTTGGGCTCCATTGACTATGTGGCCCGCGAAGTGGTCAAGGCAGAGGAATTGGTCGATTACACCCGCCGCGCCAACATGGCCGAACGCTTGGCCAAGCGATTTGGGGCTGCCTTTGGTGAATCTGCCGCCAAGTCATTGCTGGCCAGCGGCTGGTCATTGCGCTGAATTCTTTTTTATATCCATTTTCCGCTGTCCCACCATGTCTAAAACACTGATTCCCAAAATTCTCAAAGCTGTTTTCCCCGTTGGAGGCATGGGGACCCGGTTTTTGCCCGCGACCAAGGCCATCCCAAAAGAAATGCTGCCAGTGGTGGACAAGCCCCTGATCCAATACGCCGTGGAAGAGGCTTATGAGGCTGGTATTCGTCAAATGATTTTCGTCACTGGCCGTCACAAAAGGGCCATTGAAGACCATTTCGACGCCGCTTACGAATTGGAGGCCGAATTGGAGGCCGCCAACAAAATGGCACTGCTCGATGTGGTGCGCTCCATCAAGCCCGACGACATGGATTGCATTTTTGTGCGCCAACCAAGGGCCCTGGGTTTGGGGCATGCCGTGTTGTGTGCAGAAAACCTGGTCGGCAATGAACCCTTTGCGGTGTTGCTGGCCGACGACCTCATGGTGGGTGAGCCACCGGTACTCAAGCAGATGATCCAGAGTTTCGCCACCGCACCGGGCACCGTGCTGGCGGTGCAGGATGTGCCCAGGGAGCACACACGCCGCTATGGCATTGTCAGTGTGCAGGGCCAGCGGGCCTACTCCCCGGTGGATGCGATTGTGGAAAAACCCGCCCCCGATGCTGCTCCGTCCACACTGGGCGTGGCTGGGCGCTACATCCTGTCGCCTGGCATTTTTCAAAGCATCCGTGCGCAGCCTCGGGGTGTGGGGGGTGAGATTCAGCTCACCGACGGCATTGCCGGGCTGATCGGACACGAGCCGGTGTATTCCCTGCGCTACGCAGGGACACGGTACGACTGCGGCAGCAAGGAAGGTTTCTTGCAGGCCACCATTGACCTGGCCATGGCCAACCCCGAGCTGGCCGACAGTGTGCGGGCGCACATGCGGGCGGTCCTGAAAGACTGATGCGCCCGGTGGTTGCCACGACCCCACAGCCTCAGGTGCCGACCATGAACACCGCGGGCAGGGACAAGTCCAGCCCGTGCTCGGTTTTCCGCCACTGGGCCACCGGTGCACTGCGGTGTCTGCGTGGGTTGTGGTCAGGGGTGTTGGGCAAGGTGAGGCCACTGCTGACGGCCAACCAGGTGTTGGGCTGCAACGCGCCGGTGGCCGCCTGCAGCATGGCGGCGTTGCGGTAAGGGGTTTCAATGAACAGCTGGGTTTGCCCTGTCTTTTGGGCCAGTTGCTCCAGCTCCCGCAGTCGGGTCACGCGGGCACCGCTCTCCTGGGGCAAGTAGCCCACAAAGGCAAAGTTTTGCCCGTTCAAGCCACTGCCCGCCAGCGCCATGGCCAGTGAAATGGGGCCCACCAGCACCTCCACCTGAATGCCCAGGGCATGGGCTGCCCGCACCACAGACGAACCAGGGTCAGCGATGGCTGGCATGCCCGCCTCACTGACCAGTCCAATGTTCTGGCCGGCCAGTGCCGGTGCCAGCCAGCCGCGCACGGCGTCGCTGGGGGCGGCCGGCGCGTGGTGGTCGCCCTTTTTGTGAATGTCCCTGGGCAACTCGGTCATTACCATGGCTTGCAAAGGGGTGGCCAGGCTGGCCGCCACGTTCACGCGCTTGAGGAAGGCGCGCGTGCTTTTGGCGTTTTCCGTGATCCAGTGCGTCAAACCCGCCGCCACGGCCAGCGTGCGTGGTGGCAGCACATCGGTGATGGGGCCACATTGGTCAGGCTGGCAGCCAAAGTCCAGCGGGGTGGGGACCAGGTACAGGGTGCCCCTTGAGGACGGCTGCGTGGTGGTGTTGGCGGTGCGGTGTGGATGGGACATGTGCCGGTCCATTGTTGATGGTGTGGTGGTGCCGGGTCAGCCGAGCAGGGGCACACCGGCGGCCCTGAGCATGCGGCTGGTGCGGATGAGCGGCAGTCCGATGAGGGCCGTGGGGTCGTCGTTGTGGATGTGTGCCAGCAGGGCAATGCCCAGGCCTTCGCTCTTGGCGCTGCCGGCGCAGTCGTAGGGCTGCTCTTGGCGCAGGTAGTGTTCAATTTCGGCATCGCTCAGGTCGCGGAATTTCACCTCCACAGCAGCCAGGTCCACTTCGCTGAAGCCGGAGGACACACACACCACCGCCAATGCGGTTTGAAACACCACGGTGTTGCCCCGCATGGCCTGCAGCTGCTGCGTGGCGCGTTCATGGTTGCCGGGTTTGCCCAGGGGTATGCCATTCAGGTCCGCCACCTGGTCGCTGCCAATGACCACGGCGTGGGGGTGTGTGTTGGCGACCGCCATGGCTTTGGCGAGGGCCAGTCGCCGGGCCAGGGCTTGGGGGGGTTCGTCGGGCAGGGGGGTTTCGTCCACGCCGGGCGCCACCACCTCAAAGGGCAGACCCAGTCGGGACAGCAGTTCCCGCCGGTAGGGCGAAGTGGACGCAAGAATCAATTGGGGGGGGGTGTCTGTTGGCATGGAGGCGTTGGTCATGGCGAGGCGGTGGTTGGGTTGCCGTGTGGTGATGGGTGTCGTCCGTGTGCGGCGGCAGGGCCCAAGGCGGCGATTCTCGTACACTGCCTGCATGGCTACCCAAATGTCTCTTTCCAATGCCGATGTCATGGCCTGGGCGCGATCCGGTGCGCAGCTGAATGGCGAATGTTCCCCGGTGGCGGATGCCGCCGCACTGGCTGCGCTTTTTCCGCGCCTGCTGGCCGAGTCCTGCGTCCCGGACGGCGTGGAGGGAGTGAGTTGGGTGTTGGCTGCCGAGCTTCGCACCAACCAGGCAGGGGAATCCGTGCCCTGGCTGCATGTGCAGGCCGAAGCCTCCGTGCAGTTGGTTTGCCAGCGGTGCCTGGGTCCGGCGGCCATCGCACTGGACGTGGATCGCTGGTTTCGGTTTGTCAAAGACGAAGACACGGCCGCCGCAGAAGACGATGAATCGGACGAAGACGTGCTGGCGTTGGTGCCTCGCATGGACGTGGGGGCCTTGATTGAGGACGAATTGCTGATGACCATTCCCCTGGTGCCCATGCACGGCGAATGCCCAGTGCCCGTCACGACGGCGGTGGAGGATGCGGACTTCTGGCAGGCCGAGGCCGAAAAGCCACATCCCTTCGCCGCACTGAACCAGCTCAAAGGACCCACCTCCCGCTGACGGACGGCGGAGCTCGCTGTGCAGGCGGTGCCAGATGTGTCAGGGGCTTCGATTGGACGTTGCTATAATGCGGGGTTTGGCGTTGGATCCGTTTCTGGGTTGAGCGCTTTCCTCCAACCTACAGACTTCAGGAGCGGAACATGGCTGTTCAGCAAAACAAAAAATCCCCATCCAAGCGCGGCATGCACCGCTCACACAATGCGCTGAATGTGCCCGGCATCGCTGTCGAGTCCACCACCGGTGAAGTGCACCTGCGTCACCACATCAGCCCCACCGGTTTCTACCGTGGCCGCAAGGTGCTGAAAACCAAAAACGAGGCTTGATTTCCAGGCTTCCCGCAAGGCCCGCATGGCTCATGCGGGCCTTTGTTTTGTGCGGTCCTGAATTTTCTCCGCTACCTCGCCGGAGCGTCCGATGATCACAATTGCCGTGGATTGCATGGGGGGTGATCACGGATTGCCGGTGACCCTCCCTGCTTGTGCCGACTTTCTGGCATCTCATGCAGATGCCCACCTGTTGTTGGTGGGCCGGCCCGAGGCCATGGTGACGGCCCATGCAGCGCTGGTCAAACACCCGCGCTGCACCGTGGTGCCCGCCAGTGAGGTGGTGGAGATGGACGACCCGGTTGAGGTCGCGTTGCGCCGCAAAAAAGACTCGTCCATGCGGGTGGCCATCACCCAGGTGAAAGAGGGGCGCGCCCAGGCGGCCGTGTCCGCTGGCAACACCGGCGCCCTCATGGCCATTGCCCGCTATGTGCTCAAGACGCTGGATGGCATCGATCGTCCCGCCATTGCGTCCGAGCTGCCCAATCAGAAGGGGGCAGGCACCATGGTGCTCGACCTGGGTGCCAACGTCGATTGCGAGCCACACCACCTGCTGCAGTTTGCCGTGATGGGGTCTGCCCTGGTGGCGGCCGTGTCTGGCAAAGAGCAGCCCAGCGTGGGTTTGCTGAACGTGGGCGAAGAGGTCATCAAGGGCAGCGAGGTCATCAAACAAACGGCTGAACTGTTGCGCAACGCCAAGGCCAGCGGGGACCTGAACTTCTGCGGCAACGTGGAAGGCAACGACATTTTCAAGGGCACGGTGGACATCGTGGTCTGTGATGGCTTTGTGGGCAACGTGGCGCTGAAGGCCAGCGAAGGCCTGGCCAGCATGATTGGTCGTTTCATCAAAGAAGAGTTTTCACGGAGCTGGTGGCGGAAAATCACCGCTTTGTTGGCTTATCCGGTGCTATCTGCGTTTAAAAATCGGGTGGATCACCGTCGCTACAACGGTGCAGCGCTGTTGGGCTTGCGCGGTTTGGTGTTCAAAAGCCACGGATCGGCCGATGCTTTCGCGTTTCGCAACGCTTTGGACCGGGCTTATGATGCGTCCCGCAACCAGTTGCTGGCCCAGGTCATGGCGCGCATCGCCCATGCGGCGCCCCTGATGGCGGCGGCGTCCAAGCCGCCCGTGGCCAGCACAGAGTCCTGATCTACCCACACCCCTCATGGCACGTTATTCCCGAATCACAGGCACTGGCAGCGCGCTGCCTGAACGGCGGCTGACCAATGCCGACATGGTTTCCCTGCTGGCCGAGCGGGGCTTGGACAGCAGCGACGAATGGATTGTCGAGCGCACTGGCATCCGCAGCCGCCATTTCGTGGCGGAGGGCGTGTGTGCCAGCGACCTGGGCTTGCAGGCTTGCCTGTCTGCCCTGCAGGCCGCCGGTCGTCAGGTGGCCGATGTGGACTTGGTCATCGTGGCCACCTCTACGCCGGACATGGTTTTTCCGTCCACCGCCACCATCCTGCAGCACAAGCTGACCCTGGCCGCGCAGGCCAACGGCCAACCGGGTGCCGCTGGCGGTGCGGCGTTTGACGTGCAGGCCGTGTGCAGCGGTTTCATTTACGCGCTGACCGTGGCCGACGCCCTCATCCGCACCGGGTCTGCCCAGCGTGCGCTGGTGGTGGGGGCTGAGGTGTTCTCCCGCATCCTCGACTTCAATGACCGCACCACCTGCGTGCTGTTCGGTGACGGTGCCGGTGCGGTGGTGTTGGAGGCCTGCGAGCACGCGGGCGACGGTCCGGGTGTGCTGGCCACCGACATCCATGCCGATGGCAAGCACACCGGCATTCTCTGTGTGCCTGGCACGGTGTCCGGTGGGCAGGTGCTGGGGGACCCGCTGCTGAAGATGGATGGCCAAGCCGTGTTCAAGTTGGCCGTGGGTGTGCTGGAAGGCACGGCCCGCACCGTGTTGGCCAAGGCGGGCAAGACCGAAGCCGATGTGGACTGGCTGGTGCCGCACCAGGCCAACATCCGCATCATGCAGGGCACAGCCCGCAAGCTGAAAATGCCCATGGACAAAGTGGTGGTCACGGTGGACCGACACGGCAACACCTCTGCGGCCTCCATTCCCCTGGCGCTGGACCATGCGGTGCGCGCCGGTCAGATCCAGCCGGGACAAACGGTGCTGATGGAAGGGGTGGGTGGTGGGTTCACCTGGGGATCTGTGCTTGTCAAAATGTAGAGCTACAAATCATTGATATATAAGCGCTAGAGCACTTTTTTATTCAAAAAATGAACGCATTTGCCTTTGTGTTTCCTGGTCAGGGCTCACAGGCCGTCGGCATGCTCGACGCCTGGGGTGACCACCCCGCCGTTCGCGCCACCTTGGCAGAGGCGTCCGACGCCTTGGGTCAGGACGTGGCCCAACTCATTCACGAGGGTCCCAAAGAAGCCCTGGCGCTGACCACCAACACCCAGCCCGTCATGTTGGTGGCCGGTGTGGCCGCTTACCGGGCCTGGTTGGCCGAAGGCGGGCGTGTGCCCGACGTGGTGGCCGGTCACTCATTGGGCGAGTACGCCGCCCTGGTGGCCTCCGGGGTGCTGACCCTGGCGCAGGCCGCCCCCTTGGTCCGGTTTCGCGCAGCGGCCATGCAGGCGGCGGTGCCTGTGGGCGTGGGGGCGATGGCAGCCATTCTGGGCTTGCCCGCCGATGCCGTGAAGGCCGGTTGTGCCCAGGCTCAGGCCGGCTTTGACCCCGCTTCTGGCGAAGTGGTCGAGGCCGTCAATTTCAACGACCCAATGCAAACGGTCATCGCTGGCTCCAAGGCAGCGGTGGACAAGGCCTGTGAAGTGCTCAAGGCCAGCGGGGCCAAGCGGGCGCTTTCTTTGCCTGTGTCCGCGCCGTTTCACTCCAGCCTGATGAAGCCCGCCGCCGACCAGCTGGCCAGCCGCTTGGCAGAGACCATGCTGGCTGCGCCACGGATTCCTGTGCTCAACAACATCGACGTGGCGGTGGAGACGGATGCCCAGCGCATCCGCGATGCCCTGGTGCGTCAGGCCTGTGGCCCCGTGCGCTGGGTGGAATGTGTGCAGGCCATCAAGGCGCGTGGTGTGCTGCAAGTGGTCGAGTGCGGCCCTGGCAAGGTACTGGCCGGCTTGGTCAAGCGCATTGACGCGGAGATGACGGGCATGGCCCTGTTCGACCCCGCCACCCTGTCGGATGTCAAAGGAGCGTTGTCATGAGCGAAATCAAATTGGAGGGCCAGGTGGCCCTGGTCACCGGCGCATCGCGCGGCATCGGCGCTGCCATTGCCCTGGAGCTGGCGCGCAAGGGTGTGAAGGTCGTGGGCACGGCCACCTCCGATGACGGCGCGGGCAAGATCAGCGCGGCCTTGGCGGCGTTTCCGGGCTGCCGCGGCGCCAACCTCAATGTGAACGATGCCGCCGCAGGCGACGCCCTGGTCGATGCCCTGGTCAAAGAGCATGGTGCACTGCACATCCTGGTGAACAACGCTGGCATCACCCGCGACACACTGGCCATGCGCCTGAAGGACGACGACTGGGACGCGGTGCTGGACACCAACCTCAAGGCCGTTTTTCGCATGAGCCGAGCGGTGATCCGCCCCATGATGAAGCAGCGCTATGGCCGCATCATTGCCATCACCAGCGTGGTGGGTGCCTCTGGCAACCCCGGCCAAGCCAATTACGCGGCCGCCAAGGCCGGTGTGGCCGGCATGACCCGCGCCCTGGCGCGTGAGCTTGGCAGCCGCAACATCACGGTCAACTGCGTGGCACCGGGGTTCATCGAGACGGACATGACCTCGTCCTTGCCCGAAGAGCAGCAAAAGGCTTTGCTGGGTCAAATTCCGCTGGGACACCTGGGCAAACCCGCCGACATCGCCCATGCGGTGGCCTACCTGGCCAGCCCATTGGCGGCGTATGTCACGGGCCAGGAACTGCATGTCAACGGCGGCATGTACATGGCCTGAGGGCCCGCCAATCACCTCGTCGACCGACTGCCCGGCGGGCGGGTTAGGGTGAGCACCCTAGTCGCAGCTAAAATGGCAGTCTGTTTTTAACAACCCTCAGAGGGAAATATGAGCGATATCGAAGCACGTGTGAAGAAAATCATTGCCGAGCAACTTGGCGTTGAAGAAGGTCAAGTCACCAACGAGAAGTCATTCGTGGCCGATCTGGGTGCCGACTCCCTTGACACCGTGGAACTGGTGATGGCCCTCGAAGACGAATTCGGTATCGAAATTCCCGACGAAGACGCAGAAAAAATCACCACCGTCCAAAACGCCATCGACTACGCGATGACGCACCCGAAAGGCTGACAGTCGCATGAGCCGCCGCCGCGTCGTTGTGACCGGTCTGGGCTGCGTGAGTCCCGTGGGCAACACGGTGCCACAAGCCTGGGCCAATGTGCTCGCTGGCCAATCTGGCATTGGCCCCATCACCAAATTTGATGCTTCCAGCTTCGCCTGCAAAATTGCGGGCGAGGTCAAGAACTTCGACCTGGAGTCCTACATCAGCGCCAAAGAAGCGCGGACCATGGACTCCTTCATCCATTTTGGTGTGGCTGCGGCCGCCCAAGCGGTGGCCGATGCGGGCCTGCCCGTGGGTGATCAACTGGACGAAGAGGCGGCTAACCGCATTGGTGTCATCATCGGCTCGGGCATCGGTGGCTTGCCACTGATCGAAGCCACGCGCGATGAGCTGGTCAGCCGCGGTGCCCGGCGAATTTCCCCATTTTTTGTGCCGGCGTCCATCATCAACATGATCTCCGGTCATGTGTCGATGCGTTTTGGCTTCAAAGGCCCCAACTTGGCGGTCGTCACCGCGTGCACCACCGGGTTGCACTGCATTGGCGAAGCGGGCCGAAAAATCGAATACGGCGATGCCGATGTGGTGGTGGCCGGCGGCTCTGAAGCCACTGTGTCCCCGCTGGGCGTGGGAGGCTTTGCTGCCATGCGCGCCCTCAGCACCCGCAACGACGATCCCGCCACAGCCTCCCGCCCCTGGGACAAGGACCGCGACGGTTTTGTGCTGGGTGAAGGTGCGGGGGTCATGGTCCTGGAGGAGTTGGAGCATGCCAAGGCCAGGGGTGCCCGCATTTATGCCGAGCTGTCGGGTTATGGCATGAGCGCTGACGCTGGGCACATGACCGCTCCCAACATGGATGGCCCCCGGCGTGCCATGTTGCTGGCGCTCAAAAATGCTGGCATCAATGCCGACCAAGTGGACTACGTGAATGCCCATGGCACGTCCACCCCACTGGGTGACGTGAACGAAACCAATGCCATCAAGGCGGCACTGGGTGACCATGCCAAGCGCCTGGTGGTGAACTCCACCAAGTCCATGACCGGTCACCTGTTGGGTGGTGCAGGTGGCCTGGAGAGTGTGTTCAGTGTGTTGGCGTTGCACCACCAGAAGAGCCCACCCACCATCAACATCTTCAATCAGGATCCTGACTGTGACCTGGATTACTGCGCCAACACCGCGCGGGACATGAAGATCGACGTGGCTCTGAAGAACAACTTCGGGTTCGGTGGCACCAACGGATCGCTGGTGTTCCGTCGCTTTGTCTGACACGGCTGCGGCCCTGATCAACCCCCACCGCAGCGCCCCACCGGTGTCTTACCCGGTGGGGTGTTCGTTTGTCTGCCGCAGGTTGCTGTTGGGCGCCACGGCGCTGGCGGTGTTGATGCAGGTGGCCTTGCTGTTTTCCTGGGGCTTGCCCGTGGGGCTGACACCCGTTGCCTGGTGGGCCTCCAGTGCGCTGTGGGTACTCACCCTGGGGTGGGCCTGGCGCAGCTGGCTGGGCACGACACCCGGCTGGTTGAGCTGGGCACCCGATGCCACGACTGTCCGTTCAGGCAGCCCCGCGCCGATGTCGCCACAGGCCAACACCGGTTGGTGGTGGAGTGACGGCGAGGGGGTGGTCGGTGAGCCCGTGCGTTGGGTGCAGCCGACCATGGTGTTCGACCAGTGGATGCTGTTGCGGGTGACCCTGGCCGAGGGAACGGGTGCCACCGTTTGGATGTGGTTGGAGGCGCGCGCACTGCCTGCCCGTTGGCGGGCGTGGCGGCGTGCGGTCATGGCGCATGGCCACTGATTCGCTGTCGCCGGGCGGCTGGCTGCAGCGCTCGGGTATATTCCGGCGCCTGCCACGATCATGACCCCTTCTACCCCCGAATCCCGTTCCAGCCACCCCGACACCGAGCTAGTGCAGCGCGCAGCGGCCGGTGACCACCGTGCGTTCGAGTTGCTCTACCTCAAGTACCAGCGCCGTGTGGAGCGCCTGATTGGCCGCATGGTCCGCGATGTGGACCTGGTGCCCGACATTGCCCAGGAAACCTTCATTCGCGCTTACCGGGCGTTGCCCCAGTTCAGGGGGGATGCGCAGTTTTACACCTGGCTCTACCGGATCGCGGTCAACACCGCCAAGAAACACCTGCTGGACCTCAAGCGCGACCCCACGATCACCCTGTCCGCCATGCGTTCATCGGACGACGATGAAACTTCTGCGTCGGAACCCGAACAAAGCATGGGTGCTGCCGACAACGCAACGCCCGACTCGATACTGGCCAGCAAAGAAATTGCCTTGGCGGTGAACGAGGCCATGGACGCCTTGCCCGAGGAGTTGCGGCAGGCCATTACCTTGCGTGAGATTGAAGGATTGAGCTACGACGACATCGCACAGGCGCTCAGCTGCCCCATTGGGACGGTGCGTTCGCGCATCTTCCGGGCACGCGAGGCCATTTCCAACCGCATCAAGCCCATGCTGGATCGTCAGGCCGGCAAGCGGTGGTGATGGCCTTGTGCCCGTGCCCGACACAGAAAGACCTTTGTCATGAATGAACACTTCCTACCGCCCAGCTCCCACACGATCGCCAGCGCCACCGTGGACGCAGGCTTGGCCAAGGCCGAAGCCCTGTCCGCGTGGGTGGACGGTGAGTGGTCCGAGCGGGCTGACCAGCACCAAGGGGTGGATCAGGGGGATGATGCATCGCTGCATGCTTGGCACCGCTACCACCTCATTGGTGATGTGCTGAGGGCCACGGCTGAAACGCCGTTTGTGTGCTCCGATGCAGCGCTGTCCGTCGAGCAAAGCCGTTCGGCGGCGGCGCACATTCTGGCCCAGGCGCAGACGGTCCGGGTGGCGCCGGTCGCCCCGGCGGTTCAGACTGTGACCCCGCGTGCACCAGCCGCCAACGACGGGGTGTTCCGTTGGAAGATGGTGTCCGGCTTCGCCTCCTTGGTGGCGGTGGTCAGCCTGGCTTGGGGCCTGGGTGGACCGACTGCGGGCACTTCCGGTTCGCCTGTGCTGGCGCAGTCGGCCCCTGCTGCACCCGTGGTGGTGGCCGCAACGGGGGCTGCCTCCGCGCGGTCGGTTGCAGGCGAGGCGGTGCTGGTGTCCACGCCCCATGGCCAGGTGCTGCGGGATGCCCGGTTGGAGGAGTTGATGCAAGCACACCGCCAGGCCGGTGGGACCAACGCCTTGCAAGTGCCCGCAGGCTTCTTGCGCAATGCCACCTTTGACGCCAGTCAGCGCTGAACCCAGGAGGAATGTCCGTGCAGACCTGGTGTGACCGAAATTTAAAGCTTTTTTCTGCTCTGGCGCTATTCCTGTATGGATTATTAGCTACTGATTTTGCTTTTTCTCAGTCCGCAGCACCCACCAAGGGCAGTGCGGTTGAGCGCAGCGTGTCCGAGTGGTTGGTTCGGTTGCACGATGCCTCTCGCAACCGCGCTTACACCGGCACTTTTGTGGTGTCGGTGGGCAACCTGATGTCGTCGGCCCGCATCTGGCACGTGTGCGACGGGGCGCAGCAACTGGAGCGTGTAGATACCCTCTCCGGCCCGGCACGTACCACGGTGCGCCGCAACGACGAGGTCATGACCTTTGTGCCAGAGGCCCGCCTGACCGTGGTCGAGCGCCGAGCCTCGCTGGGGTTGTTCCCCGCACTGTTGCAAACCCCTTCGCACGCCCTGGCCGATTTTTATGTGCTGCGCCAGGGCGCGGGCGCCGAGCGTGTGGCTGGGCTCGAGGCCGATGTCATCGAGCTCCAGCCCAAAGACGATTGGCGTTTTGGTTACCGCATTTGGTCCGAGAAGAAAACCGGCCTGGTGGTCAAGCTGCAAACCCTCGATGCCCAGCAGCGCGTGCTGGAGCAGGTGGCGTTTTCCGAACTGAATCTGGAGGCCACGGTGCGGGTGGACCAGTTGAACAAGCTCATGAAGAACCGGCCCGGTTACACCGTCCAGCAGGTGGTGGTGGCCCAGTCAACGCCCGAGGCGCAGGGCTGGCGGCTGAAGCAACCGGTGCCCGGTTACACCACCACGGCCCTGCATGTTCGCGTTGATGACAAGGTGACCAGCGGTGCACAAAAGCCCGTTGCCCCCATCCAATGGGTGTTTTCCGACGGCCTGGCTTCCGTGTCCCTGTTCGTGGAACCGTTTGACGCGGCCCGCCATGGGGCGGAGTTGCGGGTGGCCACGGGTGCCACACACTCTTATTCGCGTCGGGTGGATGCCTTCTGGGTGACCGCGGTGGGTGAGGCGCCCTTCGCGGCGCTGCGCCAATTCACGCAGGAAATCGAGCGTGTTCGCTGATTTGTTTGTTTCAGGAGATTGTTCGCAATGCTGTCCAGGACCATGAATTTCCCACTGTCTTCCGCTTCTGCGCGCCGCTGGGTCCACCGAGGCCAGCGCTGGGCGCTTGTCTGGGGGACCGTCGCCTTGGCGGCGTTGTGTGTGGTGGGCGGACCCGCCGTGGCGCAGCCCGCGGGAGCCCCCTTGGTCAGGGGATTGCCCGATTTCACCGAACTGGTGGAGCAGGTGGGTCCGTCGGTGGTCAACATCCGCACCATCGAACGCGCCCAGGTGAGTCCCGCCGGTGCCATGGACGAGCAAATGCTGGAGTTCTTCCGCCGCTTTGGCATTCCCATTCCCCCCAGTGGACAGCCACGCAACCCCCGCCAGGAGCGCGGCGGCGCCCAGGAGCAGGAGCGCCCCACCGGGGTGGGCTCTGGTTTTGTGCTGTCGCAAGACGGGTTCATCATGACCAACGCACACGTGGTGGACGGTGCCGATGAGCTGCTGGTCACGTTGCCCGATAAGCGGGAGTTCAAGGCCCGCGTGATCGGTGCCGACAAGCGCACCGACGTGGCCGTGGTCAAGATCGACGCCCTGGATTTGCCTGCCGTGCGCATTGGCGACGCCAACCGCATCCGGGTGGGCGAATGGGTCATGGCCATTGGTTCACCTTTCGGGCTGGAAAATTCGGTCACCGCAGGCATCGTCAGCGCCAAGCAGCGTGACACCGGCGACTATCTGCCATTCATCCAGACCGACGTGGCCATCAACCCCGGCAACTCCGGGGGGCCACTGATCAACATGCGCGGCGAGGTCATTGGCATCAACAGCCAGATTTATTCGCGCTCGGGCGGTTTTATGGGCATTTCCTTCGCCATTCCCATTGACGAGGCCATGAGGGTGTCCGACCAGTTGCGTGCCACTGGCCGCGTGGTGCGCGGACGCATTGGCGTGTCGATCGACCAAGTGCCCAAGGATGTGGCCGAATCCCTGGGCTTGGGTGAGCCCAAGGGCGCCCTGGTGCGTGGGGTTGAGTCCGACTCGCCCGCTGCCCGCGCGGGTTTGGAGGCCGGTGACATCATCCTGAAGTTCGATGGCAAGACCATCGACAAATCGGTGGACTTGCCGCGTCTGGTTGGCAACACCAAGCCTGGCAGCCGCAGCAGCATGACGGTGTTCCGCCGGGGCGCCAAGAAAGAGCTCAGCATCGTGGTGGGCGAGGTGGAGGCCGACAAGCAGGCCAACGCGCGCCGCAGCACCCCCACGCCCGGTAAAACAGCACCCACGGTGGCGGCCAAAAACCTGGGCCTGGGTCTGAGCGATCTGACCGATGCGCAGCGCAGTGAACTGAAGCTCAAAGGTGGTGTGCGCGTGGAGGCTGTGGACGGTCCAGCCGCCCGAGCCGGTTTGCGCGAAGGTGACGTCATCACCGCCATTGCCAACACCGAGGTGGCCAGCGTGCGCGAAGTCGAGGCGGTGCTGGCCCGCCTGGACAAGAGCAAAGCCGTGACCGTGCTGGTTCACCGGGGTGAATGGGCGCAGTACGCGGTCATCCGTCCGCAGGGGCGTTGATCCCGTCTGTGTGGTGAGCGGCTGAGGCCTGTCCCGCAGGTCGGATGAGCCAGGCAGGTAAAATCGGCATTCAGGTTGCCGCTGAGGTGGCTGTGGCTGACGGCGTTGGTCACAGCACCGGTTGGTCAACCAGGGCGCGCCCGCCGTTGGCGCGCTTTTTTTTAGGTGTACGTTGAGGCCCTTGGGTGGGCGTTTGTTGATGAACCACATTCGTAATTTTTCCATCATTGCCCACATTGACCACGGCAAGTCCACCCTGGCCGACCGGTTGATCCAGCGTTGTGGAGGCCTGGCCGATCGTGAGATGAGTGCCCAGGTGCTGGATTCCATGGACATTGAAAAAGAACGTGGCATCACCATCAAGGCGCAGACCGCAGCACTGCACTACACCGCCAAGGACGGACAGGTTTACAACCTCAACCTCATTGACACCCCCGGGCATGTGGACTTTTCCTACGAAGTGAGCCGTTCTCTTTCAGCCTGCGAAGGCGCTTTGCTGGTGGTGGATGCCAGCCAGGGCGTGGAGGCCCAAACGGTGGCCAACTGCTACACCGCGCTGGAGTTGGGCGTGGAGGTGCTGCCCGTGCTCAACAAAATGGATTTGCCCAACGCCGATCCCGACAACGCACGCTCCGAGATCGAGGACGTGATCGGCATTGACGCCACCGATGCCATTCCCTGTTCGGCCAAAACCGGCATGGGCGTGGACGACATTCTGGAGGCCGTGGTGGCCCGGGTGCCCGCACCGCGCGGCAACCCCGAGGGGCCGTTGCGCGCCATGATCATCGACAGCTGGTACGACGCCTACGTGGGTGTGGTGATGCTGGTGCGTGTGGTCGATGGGCGACTGGCCAAGGGCGAGCGCATCAAGATGATGGCCACCGGTGCCATGTACAACGCCGACAACCTGGGTGTGTTCACCCCCCACAACGTGCCGCGGGACGCACTCAACGCGGGCGAGGTGGGCTACATCATTGCCGGCATCAAGGAGTTGCAGGCTGCCAAAGTGGGCGATACCGTCACGCTCATCAAGCCCGGGACGGGCGGCGCCGCTTTTTCGGCCACCGAGCCATTGCCCGGCTTCAAGGAGGTGCAACCCCAGGTGTTCGCCGGTTTGTACCCCACCGAAGCCAGCGAATACGACTCGCTGCGCGATGCCCTGGAAAAACTCAAGCTCAACGATGCCTCGCTGCAGTACGAGCCCGAGGTGTCGCAGGCACTGGGTTTTGGTTTTCGCTGTGGTTTTTTGGGGCTGCTGCACATGGAAATTGTGCAAGAGCGCCTGGAGCGCGAGTTCGACCAGGACCTCATCACCACTGCCCCCAGCGTGGTGTACCAGGTGGTGCGCGGCGATGGCGAAGTGCTCATGGTGGAAAACCCCTCCAAGATGCCCGAGCAAGGCAAGATCGAGGAAATCCGCGAGCCCATCGTCACCGTCCACCTCTACATGCCGCAAGACTATGTGGGCGCCGTCATGACGCTGGCCAACCAGAAGCGTGGAGTGCAGCTGAACATGGCCTACCACGGCAAGCAGGTCATGCTGACGTATGAGATGCCGCTGGGCGAAATCGTGCTCGACTTCTTTGACAAACTCAAATCGGTCAGCCGGGGCTACGCCTCCATGGACTATGAGTTCAAGGAGTACCGCGCGTCCGATGTGGTGAAGGTGGACATTTTGCTCAACGGCGAAAAGGTAGATGCCTTGTCCATCATTGTTCACCGCAGCCAGTCCCAGTATCGGGGTCGGGGCGTGGTGGCCAAAATGCGCGAAATCATCAGCCGCCAGATGTTCGATGTCGCCATCCAGGCAGCCATTGGCGGCAACATCATCGCGCGGGAGTCCATCAAGGCCCTGCGCAAAAACGTGCTGGCCAAGTGCTACGGCGGTGACATTTCACGCAAGCGCAAACTGCTGGAGAAGCAAAAAGCGGGCAAAAAACGCATGAAACAAATCGGCTCGGTGGAAGTGCCCCAGGAAGCCTTTCTGGCCATTTTGCAGGTGGAAGATTGATGAACAACAACGGAATTTCCAGCTTCACCGGCTTTGTGCTGGCGGCTTTTGTGGGCTACATCGGGGCGTGGTACTTCGGCTGGGTGGAGGGCAATTTTGCCCTCATGCTGCTGTTGGCCACGGTGGTGACCGGTGCCTACTGGGTGGCCGAAAAATTGTATTTTTTGCCACAACGCCGCCGCGTGCTGGCCGCTGCCGAAGCCCAAGCCGACAAACGCCTGGCCGACCTGAAGGCCCAGGGCATCACGCAGGTGGATGGTGGTCTGTCCGAGGACACCCGGCACAAGCTCATCATGCAGCCCTGGTGGCTGGACTGGACAGCTGGCCTGTTCCCGGTGATTGCCGTGGTGTTTGTGATGCGTTCGTTTTTCTTCGAGCCGTTCAAAATCCCGTCCGGTTCCATGATTCCCACGTTGCTGGTGGGTGACCTCATTTTGGTGAACAAATTTCACTACGGTGTGCGTTTGCCGGTGGCGCACACCAAAATTCTGGACAACCACGAGCCGCAGCGTGGCGACGTGATGGTGTTCCGCTATCCCCCGCAGCCCAGCCTGGACTACATCAAGCGGGTGGTGGGTGTGCCTGGCGATGAAGTGGCCTACCTGAACAAAACACTGACCATCAATGGTGTGCCCGTGCCCAAGGCGTCGTTGCCCGACTTCTTCGATGGCGACGCCATGCGCTACGGCAAGCAGTTCCAGGAAATCCAGAACGACAAAACCTACCGGACGCTGAATGACGACAACCGCCCCGCGTTTGTGCCGGGTGCCAGCGACTTCGCCTTCAAAGACCAGTGCCAGTACAGCGCCGAGGGTGTGGTGTGCAAGGTGCCCGACGGGCACTATTTCATGATGGGTGACAACAGGGACAATTCACTGGATTCTCGTTATTGGGGTTTTGTGCCGGAAAAGAACATTGTTGGTAAAGCCTTTTTTGTCTGGATGAATTTTGGTAACTTCAAGCGCATTGGCGGCTTTGACTGACAGACCATGGGCGGTGCACGCCCGCACAGGAGGGTTTGACATGAAAACCAAGCAACAGGGCATCACCTTTTTGGGCTTGCTCATTGTGGGGGGCATGGTGGCGTTTTTTGGCATGGTCGCTGCCCAGGCTTTCCCGGGCTACATTGAGTATTTGGCCGTTGAAAAGGCTGTCAAAAAGGCCGCAGGCGGCACCACCGTGCTGGAAGTTCAGAGCATCTTTGACAAAGCCGCTTCCATTGACAACATCGGCAGCATTGCCGGCAAAGACCTGCAGATCACCAAAGTGAACGACAAAGTGGTGGTCAGTTTTGCTTACCAGCGCGAAATTGCACTGGGTGGGCCTGCCTATTTGGTCATGAAGTACCAGGGTACTTCCCGCTGATGTTGTCACTGCAGGCATTGCAGCGCCATCTGGGACACCAGTTTGCGCAGCCCGCGCTGCTGGAGTTGGCGCTCACGCACCGGAGCTTTTCCGCCGACCACAACGAACGCCTGGAGTTTCTGGGTGACTCGGTGCTGAACCTGGCGGTTTCCGGGTTGTTGTATGCCCAACTGAGCCGCTTGCCCGAAGGTGACCTCTCCCGCATCCGCGCCAACCTCGTCAAGCAAGATACGCTGGTGACGCTGGCGACCGAGCTGGGTTTGTCACAGGTCATTCGCCTGGGGGAAGGGGAGCTCAAGACCGGTGGCCGACAACGCCCCTCCATCCTGGCCGATGCGGTGGAGGCGGTGATCGGCGCCGTTTTTCTCGATGCGGGTTTTGACACCGCGGCTCGCTTGGTGCACCACTTGTTTCGGAACATTGAAATCAACCCGAAGATGAGCGCCATTGGCAAAGACCCCAAAACTGAGCTGCAAGAGTGGCTGCAGGCGCGCAAAATGGGTCTGCCCAATTACCAGGTCACCGACACCTCCGGCGCGGCGCACCAGCAGACCTTTGTGGTGTCGTGTCTGGTGGCCGAGTTGAACCGCACCGAACTGGGCCAAGGCCATTCCCGGCGGGTGGCTGAACAGGCCGCTGCCGCCCTGATGCTGGCGCATCTCAAAACACTGAAGAAACGATGACCACTCCCACCCCCCCCCAAGGGAACGATTCCCAGCTCGAAGCCATGTTGGCCAAGGCACTGAGGCGTCACCCGGCGGCGCCTGCGCAACCCGACGCGGCACCCGAGCCTGAAGTGTTGGCGGTGCCCGAAGCGCAACAGCACTGCGGCCTGATTGCCATTGTGGGCAAGCCCAACGTGGGCAAGTCCACGCTGCTCAACGCGCTGGTGGGCCAAAAAGTCAGCATCACCTCGCGCAAGGCGCAAACCACGCGTCACCGCATCACCGGCTTGCGCACCCTGGGCAAAACACAGTTTGTGTTTGTGGACACACCCGGCTTCCAGACCCGCCATGGCAACGCGCTCAACCGCTCGCTGAACAAGACCGTGGCCGGTGCGGTGAGCGACGTGGACCTGGTGGTGTTTGTGGTGGAGGCCGGGCGTTTCCACGTGGAAGACGCGAAGGTGCTGGCCTTGCTGTCGAGCAGCGTGCCTGTGATTCTGCTGGCCAACAAATTCGACCTGATTCACCGCCGGGCCGAACTCGCGCCCTGGTTGCGTGACATGCAGGAGCGCCACCCGTTTGCCGAAATTGTCCCCATGTCGGCGAACAACGCCCGTGACGTGTCCCGCTTTTTTGGCATCTGCGAGAAATACCTGCCACAGCAGCCGTGGATGCACGGGGCCGACGAGCTGACCGACCGGAGCGAGAAATTCCTGGCCAGCGAAATCGTGCGCGAAAAGCTGTTCCGTCTCACCGGAGACGAGCTGCCGTACACCTCGACCGTGGTCATCGACAAATTCGAAGAAGACGGGCGCATGCGCCGCATTGCCGCCACCATCGTGGTCGAGCGCGATGGCCACAAGGGCATGGTCATCGGAGAAGGCGGTGAAAAGCTCAAGCGCATAGGCACCGAGGCACGCATGGAGCTGGAGAAGCTGTTGGACGCCAAGGTGTTTCTGGAGCTGTGGGTCAAAGTCCGCTCCGGCTGGGCCGACGACGATGCCCGTGTGCGCTCCTTTGGCTACGAGTAAACCTCACCCCGCCTGAGCGATCCCTTGGCGCGCACCAGTGTCCGGCGGTTTCTGGACGAACCCGCGTTCGTGCTGCACCGCTACGACTGGAGCGAAACCAGCCTCATCGTTGAGGTGTTTTCGCGCCAACACGGTCGCCTGGCGGTGGTGGCCAAAGGGGCCAAGCGGCCCACGTCGCAGCTGCGTCCCATTTTGCTGCCACTTCAGCCCTTGCTGTTGTCATGGAGCGGGGAGGGGGAGGTGAGAACCCTCAAAACCGCCCACTGGCGTGGGGGGCATGTGATGCCCAAAGGCGAAGCCCTGCTGGCGGGCACCTATTTCAATGAAATGCTCATGCGCCTGCTGGCGCGCGACGACCCGCACCCGGCCCTTTTCGATGGCTACGCCGAGGCCGTGGCCTGCCTGGCCCAGCCGGGTGAGCCCGCACCCGCGGTGCTGCGGGCCTTTGAGCTGCTGCTGCTGAAAGAATCTGGCTACCTGCCCCTGCTGAGCGAGGAGGGGGCCACGCTGACCGCGCTGGACGATGCCCGTGGTTACCTGCTGGAGCCCGAGGGCGGGTTGCGCCGCGCCCAGGCCACCGACAGATGGGCCTTGCCCGCCGGCCACTGGCGGTCCCTGCAGGCCGCGCTGACCGATGCCGCGCCATTTGCAGCCCTGGTGGGCGCCTGCCGACCCTGCGTGGGGGCCTTGCAAAGCCAGTTGCGCCAAGTGCTGCACTACCATTGTGGGGTTCGTGCCTTCAAAACCCGGCAAATGATGCTGGATGTGCAAGCCCTGGTCCGCCCCCGTTGAGCGCCCTGGTGCAGCCATCAGCCCCGCTTGGCCGTACCACCCACCCCCATTGCCCATGCCCTCTACCTTGCCTTCCGAACAGCCCCAGGCCCCAGGCACCGTGCACGCCCGATGTGCGCTGTCCGTCAACCTCAACAAAGTGGCTACGCTGCGCAACACCCGTCACTTGGGCATTCCCAGCCTCACCCGCGCCGCGACCCTGTGCCTGCAAGCGGGGGCCGAGGGCATCACCGTGCACCCCCGGCCGGATGAGCGCCACATCCGCGCGGGCGATGTGCACGACCTGGCGGCGTTGCTACAGGCCTGGCCGGGGCGCGAGTACAACATCGAAGGCAACCCGTTTCACAACCTCATGGGTTTTGTGCGGGCCGTGCGACCCCAGCAGGTGACCTTTGTGCCCGATGCCGAAGGCCAGTTCACCAGCGACCACGGTTGGCGTTTCCCCCAGGATGCCGATCGACTGGCCCCGTTGGTGGCCGAGGCACAGGCCCTGGGCGCTCGGGTCAGCCTGTTCATGGACGCCGACCCCGCCGCCATGGCCGCGGCCAAAGCCGTGGGCGCTGACCGGGTGGAGTTGTACACCGAGCCCTACGCCGCCGCCTGGGGCACACCCAACCAGGCCACGCAATTGGCCCGCTACCGTGCCGCCGCGCAGGCGGCGCTGGACTGTGGCCTGGGCGTCAACGCCGGCCATGACCTCAACCGCGACAACCTCACCGAGTTTCTGCGTGAAGTCCCCGGCGTGAGCGAGGTATCCATTGGCCATGCCCTGATGGCCGATGCGTTGGAAATGGGTTATGACAGTACAGTTAAGGCTTATTTGGCCTCCATCGCTTGTGTTTATTAAATAGTTTGCTATTGAGATTGAAATGATTTATGGCATTGGCACGGATGTGTGCGATGTGCAGCGCATCGCCGGTGTGCTGGCGCGCCAGGGAGAGCGCTTTGCCGCGCGTGTGCTGGCCGAGGGTGAGCTGGCCACTTGGAACAGCCGACGCGCCCGCAGCGAGGTCCGGGGCCACGCCTTCTTGGCCACCCGTTTTTCGGCCAAAGAGGCGTTCAGCAAAGCCATTGGCCTGGGCATGCGCATGCCCATGACCTGGCGGTCGTGTGAGGTGGTGAACCTGCCCAGTGGCCAACCCGCCATACGCCTGCATGGGGCGCTGAAAACCTGGTTCGATGCCCAGGGCCTGCAGGCCCACCTGAGTCTGACCGACGAGGGTGACCATGCCGGGAGCTTTGTGGTGGTGGAGTACCGGCCCGTCCCCCCTTTGCCGAGCATCTGACTTTTTGTTGCGGAGACTCCCATGAACCGATTCCCTGCGCCCGTCGTGCTCGATGTGGCGGGCACCACCCTCACCAAGGTCGACAAACAGCGCCTGAAGCACCCGCTGACGGGTGGGTTGATTCTGTTTGCGCGCAATTTCGAAAGCCGTGAGCAGCTCACACGCTTGTGCCGAAAGGTCAAAAAGGCCAGGCCCGACATCCTCATCGCGGTGGACCATGAGGGCGGGCGGGTGCAACGCTTCAAATCCGACGGCTTCACCCACCTGCCGCCCATGCGCGCCCTGGGGCGGCTGTGGAAGGCACCTGCGGCAGGCGGTGGCGCGCAGCAGGCCAGCCCCCACTTGCATGCGGCCAACGTCGCCACGGCGTGCGGCTATGTGCTGGGTGCCGAGCTGCGGGCGTGTGGGGTGGACCTGAGTTTTACCCCCGTGTTGGACCTGGATCACGGCGACAGTGGCGTGATCGGCGACCGCGCCTTCGCCCGTGACCCGCGCGTGGTGGCCTTGCTGGCCAAGAGCCTGGTGCACGGGTTGCTGCAAAGTGGCATGGCCAACTGTGGCAAGCATTTTCCGGGGCACGGTTTCGTCAAAGGTGACTCCCACCTTGAGATACCCGTGGACAAGCGCAGCTTGGTCACCCTGTTGGCGGACGATGCCCTGCCTTACCCCTGGCTCAGCAGTTGCCTGACCAGCGTCATGCCCGCGCACGTCATATACAGCCGGGTGGACAAGCGCCCGGCCGGGTTCTCCAGCCGCTGGTTGCAGGACATTCTGCGCGGACAACTGGGCTTTCAGGGGCTGGTGTTCAGCGACGACCTGAGCATGGCAGCGGCCCGCGTCATCGATGGCCAACCCGTCAGTTACACCACCGCCGCTCTCGCGGCACTGAATGCCGGCTGCGACATGGTGCTGCTGTGCAACCAGTCGCTGGCGGGCGGCGGTGAGGCCGTGGATGAACTGCTGAGCGGGTTGAGCGAGGCCATTGTCAAAGGCCAATGGGTGCCGCATGGTGCCAGCGAAGAGCGCCGCCAGGCCCTGCTGCCCGCGCAGCCCGCGCTGGCCTGGGACGAGTTGATGACCCACAGGGCCTACATGCAGGCACTGGACGCGGTGGCCAGCCTGGGCTGATCAGAGGTCGTCCACCCGCCGGGGGCTGTAGCTGTCCCACGTCTGGCAGCCAGGGCATTGCCAGAAGTGGATGCCGGCTTCGAACCCGCAGGCCGCACAACGGTAGCGCTTGAGTGGGGTGATGGCTTTTTGCAAAGCCTGTGCCACTTCGGTGGGCAGCTGTGGCGCCGACGGGGCGGTTGCTTGCAGGTCCAGCCAGCGGGTGGCCACGACCAATGAAGGTTCCTGCCGAAGGTGGTCCAGGCACAGCGCCGATTGGGCGGCCACGTCGTCTGCGGGCAGCAGCGATGCCAGAGCCTCCACATAATCCAGCGAAGGCCGCTGGGCCTGTGCTTGCGACAGGCAACGCTGGGCCTGTGCCTGCCGACCCACGCGGCTGGACAGCTTGGCCAGGCGCATGGCCGCCAATGGCAAGGCGCTGGGTGTGTGTTCGGCCAGTGCCTCCAATTGCGCGCAGGCCTCGGTCAGCGACGAGTCGTCCTCCAGCCACTGGGCCAACGCCAGGCGCGCCCGTGCAGACTCGGGGCAGGTGGCCAAGGCCTGCTCCAAATGGGTTCTGGCGGGCTCGGCTTGTTTTTTTTGGCTGGCCTCCGCCGCCATTTCGCAGTGGTAGTGCGCGATGCGGCTGTTGAAGCTGCCACGGTTGGCCGACGCCAGTTGGCTGGCGACCTCGATGGCATGGGGCCAGTCGCTGGTCCGTTCGTACAAGGCCAGCAGCGTGACCT
Source organism: uncultured Hydrogenophaga sp. (assembly GCA_964396895.1). Classification (GTDB taxonomy): domain Bacteria; phylum Pseudomonadota; class Gammaproteobacteria; order Burkholderiales; family Burkholderiaceae_C; genus UBA2334. Next base: position 148,122 of record CAYNGJ010000007.1, read on the forward strand.
GCGCCTCGGATTCGTAGGGGGTGCCCATGAGCAGGCGCAGACTGGCTTCGGCGCGGTCCAGCAGGCCGGCACGGGTGAAGTCCAGCGACAGCGCGTGTTGGGCGCGTTCGTGGTCGGCACGGCTGAGGTCGGCGCGTTGCAGCAGGTGTTGGTGCACCCGGACGGCACGGTCGTAATCGCCTCGGCTGCGAAACAGGTTGCCCAGGGCGAAGTGAAGCTCGGTGGTGTCGGGGTCTTGCTGGACGGCTTCGATGAAGGCGTCAATGGCTTCGTCCTGCTGCTCGTTGAGCAAAAAGTTCAAGCCTTTGAAGTAGGACTTGGGCGCGCTGCGGTTTTCCATCCGCCATTGGCGGATGTCGAAACGGGAGGCCAGCCATCCCCCCACAAAAGCCAGGGGCAGTGCCAGCAGCACCCACGTCAGGTCAAGTTCCATGGGTCGGCAACGTGGTTTTGGGTGTTGGCGTCTTGGTGGGGGCCTGCGCACGGCGTCTGGCGGTCCACCAGAGTGGCAGCATGACCGCTATGCCGGCGAACAGCCCCAGCACAAAGCTGCTCAAGACCACCAGCACCAGAGGGGCCTGCCAGGTGCTGCCAAAGAAGAGGTGCAGATCCACCGCGTCTTGGTTGTTCAATGCGAACGCGAACAGCACAAAAAAAATGACCGCCTTCAGCAGCCAAGCCACGTATTTCAAGTCTCACCTCGGCGTGCGGGTTTGGCCGCAGGGGGCGGCACGGGCTCACCCGAGGCCGACATCTGCAGTGTGCGGGTATCCACGGCCTCGCGCAGGCCTTTGCCGGGCTTGAAATGCGGTACCCGCTTTTCGGGGATGGCCACACTCTCGCCCGAGCGGGGGTTGCGGCCCAGGCGGGGAGGGCGGTGGGTGACCGTGAAGCTGCCAAACCCTCGGATTTCAATGCGGTGGCCTTTGATGAGCGCGTCGCTCATGGCGTCCAGAATGGTCTTGACCGCCAGATCGGCGTCCCGTTGGGTCAATTGCCCGAATTGTTCTGCCAGTGCTTCTACCAGGTCGCTGCGGGTCATGTGATTGTTTCCTCGCACAAGTAAAAAAGCCCGCCTGTCCTCCGCAAGGAAGTCAGGCGGGCCATGGACTCAGCCTTTAGCTGTTGTTGTCCAGTTTGGCGCGCAGCAGTGCACCCAGGCTGGTCGTGCCGGCGTTTTCGCGGGCAGACTGCTGAGACAGGCTGGACATGGCTTCTTGCTGGTCAGCTTGGTCTTTGGCCTTGATGGACAACTGGATGTTGCGGGTCTTGCGGTCCACGTTGACCACCACGGCGGTGACTTCGTCGCCTTCTTTCAGCACGTTGCGCGCATCTTCCACGCGGTCACGGCTGATTTCGGAGGCGCGCAGGTAACCCAGCACGTCTTCACCCAGGTTGATCTCGGCACCCTTGGCGTCCACGGTCTGGACCTTGCCAGAGACCACGGAGCCCTTGTCGTTGACGGACACGAAGGTGGTGAATGGGTCCCCATCCAACTGTTTGATGCCCAAGGAGATGCGCTCGCGGTCCACGTCCACGGCCAACACGATGGCCTCGACGTCCTGGCCCTTTTTGTAGTTGCGCACGGCGGCTTCGCCGGGCTCATTCCAGGACAGGTCGGACAGGTGCACCAGGCCGTCGATGCCGGCAGCCAAGCCAACGAACACGCCGAAGTCGGTGATGGACTTGATGGGGCCCTTCACGCGGTCGCCACGCTTGGTGTTCTGAGCAAACTCTTGCCATGGGTTGGCGCGGCACTGCTTCATGCCCAGGGAAATGCGGCGCTTGTCTTCGTCGATTTCCAGGACCATGACTTCGACTTCGTCGCCCAGGGACACGAGCTTGGAAGGGGCCACGTTCTTGTTGGTCCAGTCCATTTCAGAGACGTGCACCAAGCCTTCGATGCCGGGTTCCAGCTCGACAAACGCGCCGTAGTCGGCGATGTTGGTGATCTTGCCGAACATGCGGGTGCTTTGTGGGTAGCGACGGCCAACGCCCATCCAGGGGTCGTCGCCCATTTGCTTCAGGCCCAGAGAAACGCGGTGCTTCTCGGTGTCGAACTTGAGCACTTTGGCCGTGATTTCCTGACCAGCGGCCACCACCTCGGAGGGGTGACGCACACGGCGCCAGGCCATGTCGGTGATGTGCAGCAGACCGTCGATGCCGCCCAGGTCCACGAAGGCACCGTATTCGGTGATGTTCTTGACCACGCCGGAGACAATGGAGCCTTCGCGCAGGGTTTCCATCAGCTTGGCGCGCTCTTCGCCCATGGAGGCTTCCACCACGGCACGGCGGCTCAGCACCACGTTGTTGCGCTTGCGGTCGAGCTTGATGACCTTGAATT
>CAYNGJ010000008.1:0-101371 GCA_964396895.1 uncultured Hydrogenophaga sp.
CGCCGCTGCGGCTGGTTGCCAACGCCGCTTTTTGAATATTTCAGGGCCGACTACATAACATCGCAGCTCATCGGGAGGCGGGGCCGTCCGTTGGAGTTCCTTGGTAGGTTTCATTGCCATCGGCAATCTCCGCTTGCAGTTCTTTCAGGCGTGGCGTGAGCCTGTGAATAATTCCGGTCGTCATCGCGACTACCTCTTCACATTGAATCTTTGACAGACGTAGAAATGGAGCACCTTCGATATCCACGACGAGTTCCGAGTCGACGCGCCAAGGTCGTATCGAGTACTTTGCGCTATCTGAATGCGCGAAGACTTGATCGCGAAGCTCAATGAGCTGCTCGTGCAGTGCAGTCTGATCGATGTTGTACCGTATGAACTCATTAGGAAAGGCAGGCCAGCCGTAGCTATTTTTAAAAGGGCGTGCGTAGCTGACGACAAGCGAGGTAGTAAACGCCGACTGCTGCATGTATACGGAGCCTCGCCTCTCGTATGGTGCTGAATGCCAACCCTTCTTGACGAGATGGCGGGCAAACTTTTGTGCCAACCCGAAGTCCAATGAAGAAACGCAAAGGCGCTCGTAAAGTTGGTGCTTGGTGTGAACGATGTTGCGTTGCATTTATGAAACCTGACTCAATGAAACCCGCAGAACCTGCGGAATAAAACGGATGGAGTGGAATATTCTGCTCACCCTCGCTTACTCCTGGAATTTTTTGATCACCGATTTCAGTCAATTTATCCACTCACCGCCGCAGTTAAATAAACCCACCAACCCAGCCCCTCATTCTGCCCATCCCCACCGGGCACCACCGCTCACTTCCCCGCCGCAGCCTCCACCTTCACCCTCTGCCCCACCTCTAACCCCGGCGGTGGCCGCAGCACCACGGCATCGCTTTCGGTCAGCCCCTCACTCACCATGCGGTGCTGGCCGTCGCTCTCCCCCACTTCCACCGCTCTGGCCTGGGCGCGGCCGTCGCTCACCACCCAGGCACGCCAGCCTTGGGCGGTGCGGATGAGGGATTCCACCGGCAGCAGCAGGGCGTTGGGGGTTTCGCGCACGGTCACGCGGGCATCCACCCGGTAGCCGTGGCCCAGTGCGGCGGGCGCTTGGTTGAGCGACAGCACCACCTTCACCCGCTGTTCTTCCACGCCCAGGGCTGACACTTTTTTCTCGCCCAGTGGCTCCACGCGCAGCACCTGCGCAGCCACGGGTGGGCCGCCCCAGTTTTCGATGGTGGCGGGTGCGCCGGGGGCCATTTGCACCGCGTCTTCCGAGATGAATTCGGCCACCACCTCCAGGGCCGACAAATCGCCCAGCTCCAGCAGTGGCGTGCCTGCGGCCACGCTGGTTTCGCTGGTGACCAGGGTGCGCAGCACCACACCGGCCACGGGGCTTTTGATGGCCAGGGCTTGTTGGCCCGGCTGCGTCCAGCCGCCGGTGGTGCTGGCCTGGGCGGCGGCCCAGTCGGCTTGCGCGGCGGCTTGGCGGGCACCGGCTTCGGCCCAGGCCGAGCGGGCGGTGGTCAGCGCGCTGTCTGACACCATGTGCTGCGCGGCCAGCTTTTGCAGGCGCTCCAGCTCGCTCAGGGCCAGGCGGGTGCGCAGCTGGGCTTCGTCCAGCCGGGCGCGGGCGGCAGCTGTGGTGGCGGTGGCCTCGGCCTGGCGGCGCGGGTCCAGTGGCACGGGGACGGCGGCGCGCAGGTGGGCCAGTGTTTGCCCGGCGGCCACGGCATCGCCCGCCTCCAGTTGCAGCCGCCCCAGCACGCCCGAGGTGGGGGCGCTGACGGTGTACAGGTCGCGCACGCGGGTGGTGCCCTGGTCGGTGCGCTGCACGCGCAGGGTGTCGCGGTGGGGGTGCGTCAGCTCCAGCGTCAGTGGTTGGGGCCACAGTGCCCAGGCCGATGCCGCCACCAGCGCGCCGCCCAAGGCGGCCCACAGGGCCATGCTGCGTTGTGTTTTGGTCAATGTCATGTTCCTGTTCCCTGCGTCATTGCTTGGCTTCATTTCCCTGCTTCATTTCCCTGCTTCATTTCCCAGCTTCATGGGGTGTGTTCACTCCCGCGATTTGAGGCTGGCCACCAGGTCAATGCCGTCCACGCCCCGGCGCACCCAGGCCCCGCACACGCCCACGGTGGCCAGCACGAACAGGGCCGAGCGGGCATAAGCCGCAGGGTCCACTACCATGGGGAAGGTGAACAGCTCGTTGCTCATGGTGCCCATCAGCCACAGGGCAAAGCCGTAGCCCACCCACAGGCCCAGCGGCAGGGCCACCACGGTCAGCAGGGCCAGCTCGCCCAGCATCACATACGACACCTGCCAGCGCGTGTAGCCCAGCACCTGCAAGGTGGCCAGGTCGCGCTGCTGCTCGGCCAGGGTGACGCTGGCGGTGGCGTAGGCCACCCCGGCGGCCATCATCCCGGCAAAGGTCAAAAACAAGGTGGACATGAAGCCCGAGCCTTGAGAAAACGTCTGCCGCATGGACGCCTCGGCCTGGCGCACATGGCTGACCCCGGCCAGCGCCGGGCTGTGGGCCACGGCGGCATTGAAGGCATCTGCACTGCCGGGGCGCAGCCGCAGGTGGGCACCCGACACCCGGCCAGGCTCTTGCAGGGCGCGGCCCAGTGCGCCCAGCTCCATGTAGCCGCTGGAGCCCACCCACAAGTCCACCACCTGCACCACCACCAAGTCCAGCTGCTGGCGGCGGCCCTGCGTGACTTGCACCTGCACCACGTCGCCCACCTGCGCGTGCAGCTGGCGGGCCAGCCCGCGTGAGGCGACCAGCCCGTCGCCGCGCAGGCTGATGGCTTGCAGGCCGTTGCCGCCGTTGGTGTTTTGCACCAGGCGCTCCAGCAGCGGCTGCTCGGGCAGGCCCATGAGGGCGTCTTGCACCTCGCGGCCCTCAAAGCGGTAGCTCACGCCCACGGCGCGAAAGGGCTCCACCGCCTCCACGCCGGGCAGGCGGGCCAGCGCGTGCAGGGCGGCCGGGCCGTTGGCTTCGGTGACGGTGACGGTGGCATCTTGCGTTTTGGCAATGCGAAACGTCACCTGCAAAAACCGCTCTATGCCCGCCGGAAAGTGCTGCGACACCACCAGCACCGACAGCGCCAGCGCCACCCCCACCAGCGTGCTGAGCGAGCGCCGGGGCGCACCCACCACCCGCCTGAAGATGATGCGCGTCAGCGGGTCCAGCTGGCCCAGCCACGATCTGCTGCCACGTTGCCCACTCCCCCCAAAGTGCGGCGGCGACGGCGGGGCCAGCGCCGCCGCCGGGGTCAGCCGCACGGCCTGCCCCACGGCAGACAAAGCCCCGGCCAGCGCAGCGGCCAAGCCCACGCCCACGGCCAGCGCCCAGGTGCGGCCATCGGTCTGAAAGGGCAACGACGGCAAGCGGTACACCGCGCGGTAGATGCTGGACATCCACTCGCCAAACACATGGCCCAGCGCCAGCCCCAGCACCAGCCCCATGCCGCCCAGCAGCAAGGCCATGCCGCCGTAGTGCCGCGCCACGGTCAGGTTGCTGTGGCCAAAGGCCTTCAGCAGCCCGATGTTGGCGCGCTCCGTGGCCACCAAGCGCGAGAGCGTGACGTTGAGCAAAAACGCCGCCACCGCCAGAAAAATGGGTGGCAGCGTGGCGGCCATGTTGCCCAACTGGGCCAGTTCTTCGCTCAAAAACCGGGCCGACACCATGCGCTCGTGGCCGTAAGGGGCCATGCCGCCGTAGGCCGCCAGCCGGTCTTGCAGGGCCTGGCGCACGGGGGCGGCCAGCGCGGGGTTGGAGAGCGTCAGCACCGCGTCGTTAAAGGCGCCGCGCATGTCCAGCGCCCGCTCCACCTGGCCTTGGCGCATCCACAGCACGCCAAAGCGCGCGGGCTGCGGAAAGGGCTCGCCCGGCGCGCTGACAAACACAAACTCGGGCGAATTGGCCACGCCCACCAGCCGCAGCTGCTGGCGCTGGCCGCGCACCACCACGTCCAGCAGACTGCCGGGGGCGAGGCCGTTGGCCTGGGCAAAGGCCTCGTTCACCAGCGCCTCGCCCGCTGCGTGGCGCTCGGGCCAGCGGCCCGCCACCAGCAGCGGGGTGTTGACGGTGGGCAAGCCCTCGTCGGGCAGCGACACCAGCTGGGCGGCCAGCGGCTCGGTCACCCACGGCAGGGTGATGCGGGCCTGGCCCACGGCGCGCAGCTCCAGCGCGGCCACGCCGGGCAACTCGGCCAGCTCAGAACCCAGGCGGCGCGGGGCGCGCACGGCTTGGGCCTGCACGTCGGCCATGCCGTGGTGCTGGTAGTAGCGGTCACGCGCCCGCTCCAGCGAACCCTGCATGCCCACCGACATCACCAGCATGCCAATGCCGCAGGCCAGCACCAGCGCCACGGCCAGCGCCTGCGACTTCATGCGCCACAGGTCGCGAAACAGTTTGCGGTGCAGGGGGGTCATGGGTGGGGGCGGTGCGTGGTGCGGGCTGGGTGGGCGGTGGGCTGGCAGGCGCGGCGGGCTTATCGGCTTACCAGCGCAGCTCAGCCGGGTCCAGCCGGGTGGGGTTGCGGTCTATGGAGCGAATGGCCCCGTCGGCAAAGTGGATCACGCGGTCGGCAATGCGGGCAATGTCGGCGTTGTGCGTGACGATGAGCATGGTGGTGCCAAAGCGCCGGTTGGCGTCCAGCAGCGCCTGCAAGGTGAGGATGCCGGTGTTCAGGTCCAGCGCGCCCGTGGGCTCGTCGCACAGCATGAGGGCGGGGCGCTTGACCAGCGCACGCGCAATGGCCACGCGCTGCTGCTCGCCGCCCGACAGCTCGGACGGAAAGTGGTCTGCCCGTGGCCCCAGCCCCACCAGGCCCAGCACCTCGTCAGCCCCCAGCGCACCGGGGCTGAGCTCGGCCACCACCTCGATGTTCTCGCGGGCGGTCAGGCTGGGAATGAGGTTGTAGAACTGAAACACAAAGCCCACCTGGTCGCGCCGGTAGTGCGTGAGGTCGGAGGCCGACAGGGTGCAGATGTCGAGCGTGGCACTGGCTTCGGCTGGGGTGCTGGCGTTGCCGCCGCCGCCACCGCTGTCACGGCCAAGAGCGCCGTCTCTCGTGCCCACGAACCGAACGCTGCCCGCCGTGGCTGCATCCAGCCCGCCCAGAATGTTGAGCAACGTGGACTTGCCCGATCCCGACGGCCCCAGCAACACCACCACCTCGCCGCGCAGCAGCTCCAGGTCAATGCCGCGCAGGGCATGCACGGCGTTGTCGCCCGCGCCATAGACCTTGGTCAGGCCGGTGATGGTGAGCAGGGGGGGGGCAGGGGCAGTGGGGGGCAAGGCGGTCACGGCTGGCGGTGGTGGCGGGTGGAGGTCCAATAAATACGATCAAAAACGTCCCTAGCGCTTGCTGGATATAAGATGATTGCTATATATTTAATTCAATAGCAAGCAAGCCATATTCAACAAGCGTAAGTCATCGTTTTTGTTTCAAACTTGTCTTTGGTCAACGCCTCGTCATGCGGTGCCGCCTTCCGTGGCTTTTGGCCACCGTTGGCAAAACTGCTGGCCAACGGTGCAAATGGCTCAAGGTGTGCCGTGCGGGAACAGGGTTGGAGGCCCAAGGGCAAAAGACGCACTCTGAATGAGCCCGCCCTCGACCACGTACACGCACACCAGTTCGATGCGGCCCGGGCCTTCGGGGAATGTGCGCGTCACGTCTTCATGGTCCACCACCACGTTGCCAAACACCTCGCGGCGCAGCAGCTGGGCATGAAGGTTGGGTTCGGCAAAGCGCAAGGCCGTGCGGCTGCGAATTTGTTCGTGCCCCTGGGCCAGCAAAGCGCCTCCCAGCTCAAACTGCTTGGCATCCGGCGCGTAGGTGCTGAGCCAGGCCTCTAGGTCTTTGGCGTTGTAGGCATCAAGCTGGCGCTGAACGACAACTTCAGGGGAGGTGTGCTGTGGCATGGGTTTCCTTCGTGTGGGGGCAAGCTGTAGCGGTGGCCGCGTCGGGCGGCCGGGTGTCACACGCCCCGCCGCGCCTTCACCGCCGCTGCCAGCCCCTCCAGCACGGGCACAGTCTGGCTGAAGCTGATGCAGGCATCGGTCACGCTCACGCCGTGCTTCAGCGGCTGGCCGGGGACTATGTCTTGCCGGCCTTCTTGCAGGTGGCTCTCGATCATGATGCCGGTGATGCGGCGTTCGCCTGCGGCAATCTGTGCGGCCACATCGGCGGCCACGGTGATCTGGCGGACGTGCTGCTTGCTGCTGTTGGCGTGGCTCACGTCCACCATCACTTGCTCACGCAGGCCGTTGGCTTTGAGCAGGTCGCAGGCGGCTTGCACGTCCGCCGCGCTGTAGTTGGTGGCTTTGCCGCCGCGCAGAATCACATGGCAGTCGGGGTTGCCACGGGTCTCAAAAATGGCGGCGGTGCCCATTTTGTTCAGGCCCAAAAAGGCGTGCCCAGCTTGCGCGGCCAGCATGGCGTCGCTGGCCACTTTCACGCCGCCGTCGGTGCCGTTCTTGAAGCCCACCGGGCAGCTCAGGCCGCTGGCCAGCTGGCGGTGGCTCTGGCTCTCGGTGGTGCGCGCCCCAATGGCGCCCCAGCTCACCAGGTCGGCAATGAACTGCGGGCTCAGCAGGTCCAAAAACTCGGTGCCCACGGGCAGGCCCACGGCCAGCACGTCCAGCAGCAGCTGGCGGGCCAGCTCCAGCCCTTCGTTGATGGCAAAGCTGCCGTCCAGGTGGGGGTCGTTGATGTAGCCCTTCCAGCCCACGGTGGTGCGGGGTTTTTCAAAATAGGTGCGCATGACCACCAGCAGCTCGCCCGCATGGCGATCGGCCTCGGCCTTGAGCAGGTGGGCGTAGGTCAAGGCCTGTTCGTGGTCGTGAATGCTGCACGGCCCCACCACCACCACCAGCCTGTCGTCGCGCCCGTGCAGTACGTCGGCAATGTGCCGGCGGCTGGACTCCACCAGCGCCAGCGCCTCGGGCGACACGGGCAGCCACTCTTGCAGCAGCGCCGGGGTGATGAGGGGGCGCACCGCACCAATGCGCACGTCGTCAATGCGGGTGGTGTCGTGGGTGGTCGGTGTGGCGGGGGCGTGGAGGCGATGGGGCATGGTGTGGACTGGATTCATTAAAAAATTGTGATTCAGCGTATATTTTAAATTTGATGTTTGCTATTCATTTTGATTTGTGAAAGGGGCGGTGTTGAACCCCATGGGGCTGGCCACACCGGAGCCCCGCACGCAAACATTGGGTGAGGCCAATCACCTGTGGACCGTCACCGGCGCGTTCCGTCACGCTACCATGGTTGCCATGCAGCCGACGCCACTTGCCATCGCCTTTCGCCGCGCCGTCCTGGGTGGTTTTTTGACGCTGGGCGGTGTGTGTTCAACACTGGTGCACGCGGCCCACCCCACCTTTGACGACCTGTTCACCCAGATGAGCGCCACCTTGCTGCTCATCGAGCCCGACAGCGGGCGCATTGTGGACGCCAACCCCGCTGCGGCCAGTTTCTACGGCCACAGTCAGGCGCAGCTGCGCGAGATGAGCATCCAGGCCATCAACACCCTCACCCCTGAGCAAGTGGCGCAGGAGCGGCAACTGGCGGCACAACAGGGGCGCAACTACTTTGTGTTCCGGCATCGGTTGGCCGATGGAACGTTTCGCACCGTGCGTGTGCGCTCCAGCCCGTTTGACTTTGACGGGCGCAAGCTGTTGCTGTCGATTGTTTCCGACATCACGTCCAATGCCAGCGACGAAGCGGCCCTGTGGCACTACAAAACCCGGTTGGAAGCCACCGTGGACGACCAGGCCCAGGCCATGGCCAGCAGCCAACGCACCCAGACGTGGCTGCTGGCAGGGGGGGTGCTGATGCAGGCGGGCCTGATCGGCTACCTGTGGGTCAGCCGCCGCCGGGGTCAGCAATGGCAGCGGGAGCTGCAGGCCACCCGCAACCATTTACAGGCCACGCTCAATGCGGTGCCTGACCTGTTGTTTGAGCTGGATGCCAACGGCCGTTTTGTGGGCGTGCACACCTCCAGGCCCGAAGACCTGCTGTTGCCACCGGAATCGTTCATTGGTCGGCTGATGGAAGACGTGCTCCCGCCCCACGTCGCGGCCATTGCCCGCCAGGCCATGCAAGAGGCCCTGACCAAAGGCGCATCCAATGGGCATGTGTATGACCTGGCTTTGGCGGCAGGGGTGCAGCACTTTGAGTTGTCGGTGGCGGTCAAGCCCGCTGTCCGTGGTCAGGCAGCGGGTTTTGTGGTGGTGGCGCGCGACATCACCCAGAAGCAGCAACACCAGCGTGCACTGGAGCATGTGGCCCATTTCGACGCGCTCACCGGTTTGCCCAACCGGGTGTTGTTGTCGGACCGGCTCAACCAGGCCATGGCGCACAGCCTGCGCTCGGGTTTGGCCCTGGCGGTGGTGTTTCTGGACCTGGACGGATTCAAGACCGTGAACGACCAACATGGTCACGAGGTGGGCGACCAGTTGCTGGTGGGGCTGTCGGAGCGCCTCAAGCAGGCACTGCGCGAGGGCGACACGCTGGCGCGCCTGGGTGGCGACGAATTTGTGGCCGTGCTGGTGGGGCTGGAGGACGTCAACGGCTGTTTGCCTGTGCTGCAGCGTTTGCTGCGCGCCGCTGCCGAGCCGGTGCTGTTGGCGGGGGAGCGTGTTCAGGTCTCGGCGAGTCTGGGCGTCACCTTGTTTCCTCAGGATGCGGCCGATGCCGACCAGCTCATGCGCCACGCCGACCAAGCCATGTACCAAGCCAAGCAGGCGGGGAAGAACCAGTACCACCTGTTTGACGTCGAGAGTGACACCGCCGTCAAAACCCAGACAGAAAAGCTGGCCCGCATTGCCCAGGCCTTGAGCGATGACGAGCTGGTGCTGCACTACCAGCCCCAGGTCAACATGCGCACTGGCCAGCTGGTGGGGGTGGAGGCCCTGGTGCGCTGGCAGCACCCGGACGAAGGCTTGTTGGCCCCCGGCCACTTTTTGCCGGTGCTGGAGGGCAAACCCCTCGCCGCCGACCTGGACGAGTGGGTGCTCGACCACGCGTTTGCCCAGCTGTCCGCCTGGCAGGGGCAAGGCTTTGAGGTGCCGGTGAGTGTGAACGTCTGCGCGGCGTCGTTGCAAAAGCCCGGCTTTGTGCGCCGCCTCGTGCAGCGGCAAGTGGCCCACCCAAACTTGGCGCGCGAGCTGGTCAAGTTGGAGATGCTGGAGACCAGCGCGCTCGAGGACATGGGTGGCACCGCCGGTGTGATGCGGGCCTGCCGCCTCATTGGGGTGAAGTTTGCGCTGGACGACTTTGGCACGGGCTACTCGTCGCTCACCTACCTGCGGCGCTTGCCGGCCGAGCAGCTCAAAATTGACCAGAGTTTTGTGCGCGACATGCTGGAAGACCCCGACGACTTGGGCATTGTCCAAGGCATCATGGGCTTGGCCAATGCCTTCAAGCGCGAGGTGATTGCAGAGGGCGTGGAAACCGTGGCCCACGGCGAGCACCTGCTGGCGCTGGGATGCGAATTGGCCCAGGGCTATGGCATTGCCCGACCCATGCCACCCGAGCAGTTGCCCGGCTGGGCCAGCGCTTGGGTGCCACCGCCGAGCTGGCGGACCTGGGGCGCAGAACCTGTTTGACAGCGTATCCGTGGGACAGCTGGAGCCGCGCACGGTCAGCCCAGGTGTTCAGCGCAGCGGCCGCAGCAGCTCGCGCAGGCCGTTGTGGTCAATGGTCTGCATCAGCGCCAGCAGCCGGCCCAGCTCACCCTTGGGAAAGCCCTCGCGGGCAAACCAGTTCAGGTAGTTGCCGGGCAGATCGGCCAGCACGCGCCCCTGATACTTGCCAAAGGGCATGGTCACGGTCACCAGCTTGAGCAGCTGGCTGGGGTCGGTGGGGTGCATGGGCGCCATTGTGCAGGGGCGGTGCAGGCCCCTGGGTCAGCGCCCGCACCGCCTCAGAACGGCAGGCCCACGTAGTTTTCGGCCAGCGAGCCCAGCGCTTTCTCTGACGAAAACAGGTACTCCAGCTCGGTTTTCTGCAGTTGCTGGTCGTAGGTGGCGTTGTCGGGGAAGGTGTGCAGCATGGTGGTCATCCACCAAGAGAAGCGCTGCGCCTTCCACACCCGCGCCAGGGCCTTGGCCGAGTAGTTGTCCAGCCCGCTGTCGTCGCCGTTGAGGTAGTGCGCCACCATGGCGTGGTACAGGTAGTAAATGTCGGACGCGGCGCTGTTCAGCCCCCGTGCGCCCGTGGGCGGCACGATGTGCGCCGCGTCGCCCGCCAAAAACAGGTTGCCGTAGCGCATGGGCTCGGCCACAAACGAGCGCAGCGGCGCGATGGACTTTTCGATGGACGGCCCGGTGATGAGCTTGGCCGCCACCTCGGCGGGCAGGCGGCGCTTGAGTTCGTCCCAGAACTGCTCGTCCGACCAGTCTTCCACGGTGTCGGTCAGCGGCACCTGGATGTAGTAGCGCGACAGCACCTGCGAGCGCAGTGAGCACAGCGCAAAGCCGCGCTCGTGCTTGGCGTAAATCAGCTCGGGCGACACCGGCTTGGTGCGCGACAGCACCCCCAGCCAGCCAAACGGGTACACCTTTTCGTATTCCTTGAGCACGTCGCGCGGAATGGACTTGCGGCTGACGCCATGGAAGCCGTCGGCCCCAATGACAAAGTCGCAGTCAATGCGCACCACCTCGTCGCCGTCGCGGTAGGTCACGTAGGGGTTGGCCGATTTCAGGTCGTGCGGCTGCACGTCTTCGGCGTTGTGAATGACCACGCCCTTCAGCTTGTCGCGGGCTTCGTACAGGTCGCGGGTGAGTTCGGTCTGGCCGTACACCACCACCGAGCTGCCGCCGCTGTGTTGGTGCAGGTCCACGCGGCTTTGCTGGCCGTCGTGGGCAATGATGAAGCCGTCGTGGATTTCACCCTCACGGTCCATGCGTTCGCCGCACTGGGCCTCGCGCATCAACTTGGCAAAACCGTGCTCGAGTACCCCGGCGCGGATGCGGCTGAGCACGTACTCGCGGCTTTGCCGCTCCAGCACGATGGTGTCAATGCCCTTGAGGTGCAGCAACTGGGACAGCATGAGGCCAGAGGGGCCTCCGCCAATGATGCAAACGCTGGTTTTCATGAATGTCTCCTTCTTTGGTGGGGTGGGCGTACGGTGTCGGGTGGTGCACCCTGACCGAACCGGTAGCGTAGGTCACGCGGGCGGTGGCGGCCATGCCTGAAATCCGCAAGAACTTGTACATTTCGAACATGCGTCTGCACAACGGCATTGTTCTGTCCCACGGCTTGTTCGGCGAATCCAGCCACTTGCCCGATGTGATGCACTGCGAGCCCATTGCGGCCCGTTCGGCCCTGCACGACTGGGAGTTGGCCCCGCACCGCCACGGCCGGTTGCACCAGCTGCTCATGCTGCAATCGGGCGCGGGCACGGCCCACCTCGACGGCCAGGCCTTGCCACTGCGGGCGCTGTCGCTCATCAATGTGCCAGCGGGCAACGTGCACGCCTTCAGCTTCGAGCCGGGCACACAAGGCCTGGTCATCACCCTGGCCGACGAAATGCTGACCACCATCCTTGCTGGTGCCGATGACGTGCGCCTGGCGCTGGGGCGCGCCTTTGTGGGTGAGGCCACCGCGCCCATGGCCACCGTGGCGCTGCAAATCTGGCACGAGTTCAAAGGCCTGCGCAGCGCCCGCGCCCTGGTGCTGCGCGGCCTGTGTGCCACCCTGCTGGGTCTGGCGGCCCGTGTGGGGGCCGGGGCCGATGCCGCACAGGCCCACGCGGGCCGCCCCGAACTGTTGCAGCGCTTCGAAAAACTGGTGGAGACCCACTTTCTGGCCCACTGGAGCGTGGCCGATTACGCCAATGCCCTGGCCATTTCACCCACTCACCTCAGCCGTTTGGTGCGCACCGCCACGGGGGAGCCCGCGTCGCGCCTGATCGAGGCCCGCCTGGTGCGCGAGGCGCGGCGCAATCTGGCCTACACCAACCTGCGCATCGCCACCATTGCCGATGCGCTGGGTTTTGCCGACCCCGCGCACTTCAGCCGCGTGTTCACACGCAGCGTGGGCGTGTCGCCCCGGCAGTTCCGCGACCAGTTGCTCAGGCCACCGGCGGGGTAGCCGCGTGGCCCTGCGGGGTGGCGGCGTTTCGGCGGCTGTGTTTCATGGTGTACATGGCGTCGTCGGCGTGGCGCAGCAGCTCGGCCGCACTGTGCCCGTCGGCGGGGTATTGGGCTTTGCCCATGCTGGGGCGCAGGTGCAGCAGGTGGCCTTCGAGCAAAAACGGCGCATCGAATTCGGCCAGAATTTTCTGCGCCACCACCGCGTTGCCATCGTGGGACTGGCCGGACTCCAGCAGCACCACAAACTCGTCGCCGCTCATGCGCGCCACGGTGTCTGACTCGCGCACACAGGCCTTCAGCCGTTGGGCAAAGTCTTGCAGCAGTTGGTCGCCCAGTGCGTGGCCAAAGCGGTCGTTCACCTGCTTGAAGTGGTCCAGATCGAGGTACAGCAGGCACACCGTGCGCTCTTCGCGTCTGGCCCTGGCCAGTGCGGTTTTCAGGCGGTCTTCCAGACAGGCGCGGTTGGGCAGGCCGGTGAGGGCGTCGAACTGGGCCAGGTGCTGCAGTCGGTGGTAGAGGCGCTTGCGCTCGATGGCCGACGCCATCTGGGTGGACACGTATTGCAGCAGCACTTGGTCGGCCTCGCTGAACGGGGCATCGTCCGGCTGGCGGCTGAGGATGACGGCGCCCAAGGTACCGTTCTGGGTTTGCAGCGGGGCGCCCAGCCACGGGGCCACGCCGTCCGTCAGTCCTTGTGGCCAGTGCACTGAGCGCTGTGCCACCACCCCCTTTTGCGCGAGGTGGGCCTGGCCGCTGCGAATCACCTCGTGGCAAAACGCCAGCTGCACCGAGTCGGTCTCGGGGCCAGAGGCGGTGCCATGGGCGGTGGTGCCTGTGCCGCAGGCGGTGAAGTGCAGCTCGCCGTGGGTGTCATTCAGCAGTCCCACGCCAAAGTGGTGGCTGGGCAGCAGGTCGCTGATGCTGGCGTGAATGGCGTGCAGCAGCTCTTCCACATTGGCGGCGGTGTGGGCGGCCTCGGAGATGGCGTAGGTGGCGGCCTGCACGGCTTCGGCCCGCTTGCGATCGGTGATGTCGCGGGCCACGGCAATGCGCACCTGGTCGGCCTCTGACCACCGGGCCGACCACATGAGGTGCACCCGCGAGCCGTCCTTTCGCATGTAGCGGTTTTCAAAGTGCAGGTGCGTTTCGCCCGACATGACGCGTTGCGCCGCCTGCAAGGTGCGTTCGCGGTCTTCGGGGGCCACCATGTCGATCATGCGCCGCCCCACCATCTGGTCAGGTGTGTAGCCAAAAATGGTTTCGCAGGCAGCGCTGGCAAACACAAACTCGCCTTGGGCGTTCACCACGCACACCGCATCCAGCAACAGGTCGATGACGGCAGGCGAGGACAGAACGTTTTGGTGGGGCATGGGAAGTGTTGGGGGCAGGCGTCTAGGAGGCTGTGCAACGATTGTGGCGAATGCACGCCGCTGGCGCCAGCCCACAGGTTCATTCCGTGCCGGGCAGCGTGCGGTTCCAATACGGTCATGACACAAAACCCCCTTGTGATTGCCTTGGCTGGCATGTTGTCGCTCGCGGTGGCCATGGGCATTGGGCGCTTTGCCTTCACGCCCCTGCTGCCCATGATGCTGCACGACGGCGTGATTGGCCTGCCCCAGGCCAGTTGGCTGGCCACCGCCAATTACCTCGGTTACTGGCTGGGCGCCATGGGCTGCGCCTTGCAGCCCTGGGTGTGGGCACGTTGGCTGGGACGGGGTTTGGCCCTGACGGCGGCCATGCGCGTGGGGCTGGTGGCCACGGTGGTGCTCACGTTGGCCATGGCCACGCCCTGGCAGGCCGCGTGGCCCTGGATGCGCTTTTTGGCTGGCGTGGCCAGTGCGCTGGTGTTTGTGTACACCTCGGGCTGGTGCCTGGTGCGGCTGTCGGCCCTGGGCGCGCCGCGCTTGGGGGGGCTGATGTTTGTGGGGCCGGGGCTGGGCATTGCCGTCAGTGGCCTCTCGGCCACGGTCCTGGTGGCGTGGCAGCAAACCGCCGCCACGGGTTGGGCGTTGTTTGGTGGGGTGGCGCTGCTGCTGGTGTGGGTGGTGTGGCCGCGTTTGCAGGGCCGCGAGTCGTCGGCCGCCCCGGCGCAAACCGCGCCCCAGCCGGTGCACCGGGGCTGCATGGCGCTGCTGGTGGCGGCCTATGGGCTGGCGGGGTTTGGCTACATCATCACGGCCACGTTTTTGCCGGTCATTGCGCGCCAGGTGCTGCCCGGCTCCATCTGGCTGGATTTGTTTTGGCCCCTGTTTGGCCTGGCCGTGGCCACTGGTGCGGTGCTGACCCTGCGGGTGCCTCCGCACTGGGACCGCCGTCACTTGCTCATGGCCTGCTACGTGATGCAGGCCGCGGGCGTGGTGGCTGGGTTGTGGTGGCCCACGCTCACCGGGTTTGCCGTGGGCAGCCTGTTGCTGGGCCTGCCGTTCACGGCCATTACCTTGTTTGCCATGCAAGAGGTGCGCCGCGTGCGCCCCGACGATGCGCCCGTGTACATCGCGCTGCTGACCGCCGCCTACGGGCTGGGCCAAATTGCCGGCCCCGCGCTGGTGGCCGCGTTGCTGGCCCGCAGCGCCAGCGCGCAGGCGGGGTTCCATGCATCGCTGCAGTTGGCGGCCGCCTCGCTGCTGGTGGGCACGGCCTTGTACGCCTGGCTGGTCAAGTGGCAGCCTTCACGCCCGTAGCTGCCTCGGGCATTCGCCGCCAGGCAGGGCCAATAAATTGGATGCCTTTTAGAGCCCTCGTGCCCAGGCGGGCCGCAGCCCGGCGTGCTGTGGCTGCGCAATGGCCGTGCGAACTTGGGC
The DNA here is from genome assembly GCA_964396895.1 of uncultured Hydrogenophaga sp. Taxonomy (GTDB): domain Bacteria; phylum Pseudomonadota; class Gammaproteobacteria; order Burkholderiales; family Burkholderiaceae_C; genus UBA2334. The sequence continues at coordinate 14,905 of CAYNGJ010000008.1, forward strand.
CAGCATGCGGTCTTTCTCGGCACCCAGCGTGCCCTTGAGCACCAGCCAGTTGGAGGCATGGTCGCTGCGGAAAACGGTGCGCTTCAAGTCGGTGGCCTGCAAAAAGGCCTCCATTTCTGCAAACAGGCCGGGCAGGCCCAGCGGCGCCCATTCCGGGTAGTGGGCGCGGAAACGGTCTTCGCCTTGCGGAAAACTCACCACCAGCGTGGCCAAAAACTCGGGTTGCGTGGCGTTGACCAAGCGTGCCGAGTTCAGCGCGTGCTGCTGTGAATGCGCGTGCCCGCCCAAGCCATTGAGCAGCATGACCGAGCGGGTGATGCCCGCCTCGCCCAGCTTGTTCAGCGCGTCGGCGGTGGAGGCAAAGGTTTCACCCTTGTTCACCCGCTGCAGCACCTCGTCGTCGCCCGACTCGGCCCCCACATAGGCCAGCGACAGCCCGGCCTGGCGCAGCTCGGTCAGGTCGGCTACAGTTTTGTTTCGCACATTGCGCGGCAGGCAGTAGCTGGAAATGCGCCTGACCTGCGGCAAATGCGTGCGAATGGCCTGCAACACCGTCAACAGCCGCCGGGTGGACAGGGCCAGCGCGTCGCCGTCACCCAGAAACACGCGGCTGATCTGAGCGCCCAGCAACTCGCCACTGCGCGCGATGGACGCCAGGGTTTCGTCCTCGTCGCGCAGCGCGAACTGCTTTTGCGGCGCGGTGTACATCTCGCAGTAGGTGCACTTGTTCCACGAGCAGCCATTGGTCACCGGCAGGATGAGCGAATCGGCCTCGCTGGGTGGACGAAACACGGGGGCGATGTAGCGGATGGGAAACGAAGGGTGCATGGCGGTTGTTCAGCGGTGGGAGAACGCGCCATTGTCGGCCGCCGCGCGGCGGCGCCGAGTGGCCCTGGGCGTCACTGCGCCCTGATGTGCTCGGATTCGATGGTGTGCTCACCGGGCACCGCCGCCAGCGGGTGGCGGGTGGGCGCCACCACCTGCCGCACCTGGGGGCGTTGCTGCTGGTCATCGCAGCGGCCGGGGCTCGGCACGGGTCACCACTTTGCCCCCGAACGCGCAATAGCCCGGGCGCGGGCTTTTGGTTTGGGGGTGAAGGCGACAGGTGTCGGGCCGCTGGGCGTACACGGTGCAGCGGCGTGTGGTGGCGTCCAGAAAGCGGCAGTCGCCATCGGCCCGCCGTGCCATGGTGAAGATGCCGTGCTTGGCGTGGAAGCGGTCCACCACCCGCGCCTTTTGCAGGCGCTTGGCGATGCGGGCGGGGTCCTCGTGCTCGGCCTCGAATGCGTCCACCAGGCCCAGGCGCACCAAATCGGGCAGGCGAATTTCCAGCGGCATGGTGCAGCAATTGGCCTGGCAGCCATCGCACAACCCTGGGCGGTAGCGCGTCCAGGTTTCAACTCGGTCAACGTCAACGATCTGGATGGAGGAGCGCATGGGGGTAGGGAAAAATGGCCGCAGAGACAAGGTGGCCCTCGAGCGGGCCAGGGCCATAGTGTGGCGGCAAAAAACGGTGAGTCCACACTGCGGGGGGCCACAGACCCCCCGAGGGTTCGCGGGCCGGGTGTGTCCGCTCAGTCACTGGTTTCCACTTCGCTGGGCTCATGTCCCGCCTCGGCCAGCGCCGACGCGATGTCGGCTGGGTCGATCATGCGGGTGTGGTCGGCCCATGCACGGTGCTGGGCCAGCTCCACCCCGGCGTTGCTGATGCAGGGCAGGTCTTGCAGTTCAAACATCACGGCCTCGGCGTCGGCCTGGGTGAGCAGTGTGGGCAGGGTGAAGGTGGTGGTCGGCATGGCGATGGGAGTGGGATGGGGACGAGAACAGGTGGGTCAAGTGTCGACCAAACTGGGGCGTGGCCAGGTCAAGCCCTGCCGCCATTCCCCACACGCTGCAGGCTTAACCCAGTCGCGCCACGCTGAAGTCATGTTTGGCACCCCACTGAAGGGCTCGCCATGGTACGCACCCTCACCATCCCCGTTGCCGCCGCCGAGCGCTATTGGCCTGCCAGCCAGTCCAGCGCCGCGTCCGCGCGGTCGCTCAGGTGGCAGCTCTCGGCCAGCATGAGGTTGAGCGCGCCGCCAAAGTCTTCAATCAGCATGTCGTGGCGGGCATCCATGGGCAGGCCTTGGGCGTTGGGGGTGCCCACGCCGCAGACCTGACGCACGCGTTGGCCCCAGTCCGCGCCTGGCGGCACCAGGCCCGCCACCGGTTTGCCCAGGGCGTGGGCATAACCGACCTCAAACACCGTGCCGCTGTCCGGCTCCAGCTCGCCGCGGAAGGGGCGCAGGTCGGCCAGCACGCCATGGGCCTCGCGGATGCGGCGGGTGTTTTCGGCAAACAGGTGGCGCGAGGCGGCCGCACCGGCCAGCACCTCACCCTGCGCGTTGGCAGGGGTGGCGGGCCGCACGGGCACCAGGCCACGGGCGCGGCACAGGGTTTCCAGCGCGAAAAAGGCGTGCTCTGCTTCCCGGAAGAACACCGTGGGGCCCGCGAGGTAAATGCGTTTCATGGGAGCCATTGTGCGGTCCAGCCGCTGGGCATCTGGCTGGCGTTTCGCAGACCCCGGCCCCATGAAGTCAGTCAGCTTGCGCGTGCCATGCCTCCACAGCCTTGGCCACCACGCCGGGCGGCAAAAATTCCTGCTCCAGCCGCCCACGCACCAGGGTGCGCAAGTGGGCATCCAGCGCGACTTCTTCGGCCGAACAGGCCCCGGACAGCGTTTCGGGGCTGTGCACGGGTTCGGGCACGGCCAGGTGGGCGTGGGCATCGAAGGTGGCGCGGTCCATCAGCAACGGGTGCAGGTGGGGCAGGTGGCCGCGGGCGGTGGCCAGCATGGACAGGCCCCAGGTGTCGATGTCGCCCCAGTAGGCCACGCGGCGACTTTGCAACCAGGGCGCGGCCAGCCAGCCGAGGTTGAGCCCGGCCCCCAGGATGGCGATGGTGCCCGCCAGCGGTTGGGGCAGCTGGTGCAGGCTGCGCTCGTTTTCAACCAGCAGGATGTGGCTGGCCGCCAGCGGGGTGGCGGCGAGTTCGCTGGCGCTCACGCGCTGGCGGGCAAAGGGCAGCAGGCCAGGGGCCAGCGGGGCCACCAGCAGCCAGTGTTCGCCCTCAGGGCTGGCCCCCAGAAAGGCGGTCAGCCCCTGGGCGCTGGCTTCACCGTCAAACCGCACGTCCAGCAAGGCCGTCAGCAGGCTGGCGTGGCGCTCGAAAAATTTGCTGTCGTTGCCGTCCAGTGCCAGGGCGCGCAAGGGCTTGCCCTGGGCGCAGCCGGGTTCCAGCTGTTGGGCGATGCGGGTGGCGGTGATGACGTCGGCTTCGGGAACGCCGCGCCACAAGGCCAGTTTGCGCAGCAGCAGCCGGTGAAATGCGGCATCTACCTGAGCCAGCACCTCGCGCAGCGCCTGGTAATCGGCCTGCACGGCAGCCCCCGCGCTGCCACTCCATTGGGCGATGGCGGCCACACAGTCTGACGGGCGGGCCAGTACCCAGTGCGTGGGCACTTGGACGGGGGCATCGCCGCCACGGTAGCTGCGGGCCTCCCACGCCACGGTGCCTAAGCCACTGCTGGCCACCGCCTGCCACTGCTGCAGGTGCTGGCGCAGGGCGACGCTGCCGTCCAAAAAGGTGGCGGTTCTGGGTCGGCCTATGGGCAGTTGCAGCGGCCACACCGGCTGACGGGTGCCGGGCAGCAGGTGCTGTTCGCGCCAGTCGGCGCGCTGCCATTGGCGGGCCAGTGCGTCGGCCAGTTGTTGGGGGGATTTCATACTTTCCGCTGGTTGGCGTGGGCGTTCAGTTCTTCCCAGCTCAGGCAGGCCAGGGTGGCCTGGGCGCCACGCCGGTGAACCAGCACGGCGCTGCGGGTGTGGTTGCGCAGCAGGCGGAGCTCTTTGTTGGGCGTGACGAACAGGGCGTGCAGGCCAAACTCGCGCAGCGCCTGGATGATGCGGGCGGCCACGGCGGCTGAGCTTTTGGAAAAGGCTTCGTCCAGCACGATGGTGCCAAACAGCGGAGCCTTGCGCCCCGGTGGGCACAGCGCGTAGCTGAGCGAGGCGGTGAGCACGTAGCTGGCGATGATTTCCTTTTCGCCCCCGCTGCCGCCTTGCGAGCCGGTGCGCCGCTCCAGCACTTGGGCCGTGTCGCGGTCCATCACCTGCACTGCAAACTGCAGCCGGTAGCGGGCATCGAGCAGGGCCTGCGCGGCTTTGGATCGGCGGTTGGTGGCGTGTTCGCGCAGCAGTTGCACCATGGCTTGCAGGGCCTGGTAGTGGCTGGTGCCGCCGTCGTCGCGCAGGCGCTCGCTGCGCAGGCGGGCCATGGTTTTGTGCAACTCTTGCAGCACGGGGTGAACCACGGGCTGGGGGTCGAGTTGCAAGGTACGCCCGGGCTGAAAGTCCACCCGCTGCAGCGTGCGGTTGAGGTCAGCAATGCGTTCGCTGATGCTGGCCACCTCGGCATCGATCCCGCGCAGCAGCGTGCTCACGCCCTGGTCGGAGGCGGTGTTGAGGTAGTCCTGAAACCGTGCCCGTTTGTCGGGCAGGGCTTCTTCTTCCAACACACGCAGGCGCTCCAGGTAGTGGGGCAGGGCTTCCACCTCCTGCGTCTGTTCGGCCAGGGCACCCCTGTCTTCTTTTTGGGCGCGGGCCATCTGGCGGATGATGTCTTTGTGCAACTCCGCTTGCTGGCGGCTCAGGGTCTGCACTTGTTGGGTGGTCTGGGCCAGGGTTTGGCGCTCTTGGGGTTCAAGGGTGTCGCAGGCCAAGGCCGTTGGGTCAAAGGTGGGCATCAGCAGTGGCAGCAGGGTGCCGCCTGCGGTTGCCGTGTGGGCGGTGGCGCTCGGCCCAACGAGCAGCCCGGCAGCCGTGGGCACAGGGCTTGGGGTCGGTTCGGCCAAGCGGGCGACGTATTCGAGCTGTTTTTTCTGGGCCTGGCGGTGGGCTTCCTGTGCCTGGGCGTGCTGTGACTCCAGCTCGCGCAGGGCGTCGTCGGCATGGCGGGACTGTTGGCTGGCCGCTTCCCAGCGGGCTTTGGCCTGCGCGGTGTCTGACAGAGGGTTGAGTAAGGCCGCCAGCTGGGTTTGCAGGTCTTGCAGCACGGCGCGGGCGGCGGGCACATCGAGGTCTTCAAATTGCAGGGTTTGCAGCCGCTGCCACAGGCTCAGTTGCGCAGTGGCCGTGGCCTGCGCGGTTTGCGCCGCTTTTTTGGCCTGGTCCAGCGCTTGCCAGGTGGGGGTGTGTTCTTTGATCTGTTGTGTCAGGTGGGCCAGCCGGTCGCGGTTGTCAAAGCCGGTCATCCAGTCCTGGTCCAGGCGCTTGTGGTCTTGCTTGTCAAACTGCTGCGCCTTGCCCGACATCAGGCCTTGCGCGGTCATGGCGTGTGGGGTGTGGCGCAGGGCCTCGGGGCTGTCCACGCAGTGGCGGTCTTGCTCGCGCAGCAGCTGGCGCAGCGCGGCTTGCAGCGGGTGGGACTTGAGGTTGAGGCGGGTCGCAAAGCCGTCGACCCAGAAGGCTTGGGGGTTGGCGGGTTCTGTGGCCTCCAGCAGGCGCACATGCAGGTGGTTGTGCCGTTGGTTGACCCATTGCAGGGCGGGTGCCATGGCATCGGGGGGTACCAGGATGCGCAGGCGCTGGGCACCCAAGGCACGCTCGATGGCACCACGCCAGGCTTGTTGGTTTTTTTGCACCTCCATCAACTCGGCCACAAAGGGCAGGTCGTCGGGTGCCAGCTGAAGTTGTTCGGCCAGGGCGGCGCGGAAGGTGGGGAACTCGGGCGGCAGGTTGGAGCCGGGGCGTTTCTTCACGGCCTCTAACTCGGCTTGCAGGCGTTGCAGCTCGGTGTGCGCGTTGCGCTCGGCGGTCACGGCCGCTTCGGTGGCGGCTTGCTGTTCGGCCTGGGCGGCTTGCAGTTGGAGCAGGGCCGCCTGGGCGTGTTGCTGGTGCTGGGCCAGCAGCGTGGCGTTCAGGGGGCCGCTGCCCGACAGGCCCAGGTTGCGCAGCAGCAAGTGGCAGTCGGCCAGGTGGGTTTGCTTTTGTGCGACCACGGTTTGCTGGGTGGCGATGCTGTGCTCCAGCAGCTGGATGTTGCCGCCGCCGCTGCGCAGGTAAATGGCCAGTTGCGTTTGCTCGTGGCCTCGGGCTTGCTCCAGCGCAGCGCGGGCGGTGCCGATGCCTTGCTGGTGGCGGGCCAGCCCGGCTTTCAGCTCTGCGCACCGCGCACCCCACAGCCGCTCGCCCTGGGTGGCAAACCAGTGCGGCAGCCCGGCGTGCAGGCTGCGCCACTGGCCCAGGCGCTGGTGGAGTTGCTGCTCTTGCTGCGCCTGGTCGCGCAGGGGCAGCAAGGCCAGGTACTGGTGGTTGGCCAGTTCCAGTTCGGCGTGGATGGTGGCCAATTCGTCAAAGCTGGCGGCCACTTGCAGCGCATCGTCGTAGGCGGCGTGATCGTCCAGCACCAGGTCGCGGAAGATCTCGTCAATGCTGTTGAGCTGCTTCAGGCCCGCGGCACGGTTGAGCAGCGTGAAGGCATTGGGGCCGACCTCAAAAAAGCGCTGCAGCCTGGCCAGGTAGGCGGATTTGCTGTTGAACACCTGCAGGCCGTCGGTGTTTTTTTCAAGCTTGCCCAAGGCGCGGGCACCGCCCCGGTGGTGTTCTTCCAGCCACAGGTCCAGGCTGTGTCCGAGGCCGCGCGCAAAGCACCAGCGCCGCGTCAGGTCGGCCAGCGCCGAGCTGCTGCCTTCAAACCACAGCACGCAGCCCAAGAGCACGGTGTCGTCTGCACCCTCGGTGCCCTGGCTGCGCACCAGCCGCGCCGCCAGGCCGGTGACACAGCGCCCCGAGCGGGCGAGGTGGTCGCTGTCGTCGCCCGCGTGGCCGGGGCCGGTGGCACCGCGCACATATGACACCAGGTCGCGGTCGCTTTCGTGTCCGCCGGTGGAGGCCAGGTTGTAGCGGGGGGTGGCGCACAGCAGCGTCATGAGCGCGTCGATCAGCGTGGTTTTGCCGCTGCCGGTGGGTCCGATGATGGCGGTGTTGCCCGCGTCAATGGTGACTTGGTGGCGGCCCGCAAATGCGCCCCAGTTGTAAAGGTGCAGCTCCGCCAGGCGGTAGCCGGGGGCGGCCACCGGTGCCACTGGTGTCACTTGGGCGGGGGCAGCGCCTGGGGTCAGTGGCTGGGCGCTCATGGGGTTTGCTCCGGCTTGGGCTGGGGGCTGCCGCTGAGTTCACGCAGGCGCTGCAGCAGGGCTTGCAGGTTTTCGGGGTTGGCCAGATGGACGATCATGGGGCGGATGGTGAAGCTGTCTTGCGCATCGACTTTGCTGACCACGCCGTGGTCGTGCAGGTTGTCCAGCAGGTTGAGCAGGCGCTTGCGCTCCTGCATGTCGCTGCCGGTGTGGCCCAGGTAAATCTCCAGCTGGGGCAGCAGGCCGTCCAGGGCCAGTTGCACCGGCACACCCAGGCCGTGCTCCTGTTCGCGCTGCAAAAATTCGCGCCGCAAAATGGCCAGCAGCAGCGACTGCTCCAGCGTCAGGCGCTGGCGGCGCACCAGCGGGTGGGTCCATTCGTCGTCTTCGCTGTCGTCGGGTTGGTAGGCCGTGGCCACGGCCACAAAGGCCAGGCCGCGCGAGTCATCGACCTTGACTTGCAGGTCCAGCGGCTCCAGCAGCGCGTTGACGCGCTCGGTGTCGGTGGCCACTTCCTGAAACAGCGGCTTTTTCAGGGCCCGCTCCAGCAAGCCCTGGCGCAGCAGCTCCTGCACGGCGCGGCGCAAGCTGGCAGGGGTGGCCGATGGGCTGTCGGCTGCTGGGGCAGGGGTTTCTGAGTCGGGGGTTGTGGGCGCTTGTGTGCTGCTTGAATTCATAGCTGAATCATCAATATCAGCAAGCGCTAAAGGTGATTTTTGTTCTGAAATTGTGGTGCTGGCCCACTGGTCGAATATATCGGGCGTGTGGGCGGCGGGCGGCATGGCGTTGGGTGGGGTGTTGGTGGGCGGGTGGCGTCAAAGGTCAGCCACCACCGATTGCACGGCTTGGCGGTTCAGCTGCGCGCGTGGCACGGTGAAGCGCCAGGGCTGGTGGTCGTGTTCCAAGGTGATGTGCTCTGGCGCGTCGTCGTCCAGCGGCACACCGGCCTCGCGGGCCAGTGCCAGCCACAGGGCCAGGGTTTCCAGGTCGTGTTCACCGGGGGGCAGCGCTTGGGCCAGGTCGGCCAGCGTCAGGGGCTGGTCGGTCTGGGTCAGCAGGGTCAGGGTTTTTTCCAGCAAGGCCTGGCGGTCCAGCCCCTCGAAGGCTTGCCAGAACTCGTCTTCCACCTGGTCCAGGCTGGCGTAGCGGGTGGTCAGCAGCAGCTCGGATTCGCCACCGCCGTCCAGCGACTTGATGCGCAGCCGCTCGACCAGCGGCAGGCCCGCCAGCGTGATGCCCAGTGGCGGCAGAGGTGCAGGTTGGCGGCGCGTGGCCTGCAACTGCCAGTCGATGTGCAAGGCCTGTTGCAGGATGTCGTTGAGCAGTTGGCCCACACGCTGGTTCTCGGCGGCCTGCCCGGTTTTCATGAACTGGCTCACCTCGCGCTCGCTGCGGGCTCGCACGGCCTGCACCACCTTGGCCTCTTTGATGAGTTGCATCACCAGCAAGCGCAGCTCGCTGCGCTGCAAATCGTCCAGGGCCTGAGTGGCAGCGGGGTGCTCGACGATGGCGCGAATGTGGCGGCCCATCTCGCTCAGCTCGCTCTCGTGGTCAAGCTGCTGCTGAAAGCTCTCGAACACGCGCCCTTCTTGTGTGTTGAGCAGGGCGGTGTGGCCTTCCAACAGCTGGTCCACCACCGTGCCCCGGTGGTGTTGCGCGCCCAAAATGGCTTGGCGCAGCGTGCGGTCGGCCTCGCGCCAGGAGTCTTCCACTCGGCGAAAGTCGGCGCGCAGGCTGGTGGCCAGTGCGTACATGTCGCGCATGGCCTCCACGGCCTGTGCTTCGGTCAGTGTGGGCACATGGCCCGCCTGCACGTCGGCCAGCTGCTGCTGCAAGTCGTTGATGCGGCGCTGCAAATGGGCGGCCCGGCTTTGCGGGTCGGGGTTGAGCGTGGCGGCCAGGTTGTCGATTTCGCGCTGCACCAACGCCAGGCGCGAGGCGGTGGAGGTCATCAGGCGGTGGTCGAGTTGCGTCACAAACCGCAGGGCTGACTTGAGTGCATCCGTTTCATGCACCCGACCTTCGCGCTCGGTGACCAACGAGCGGCGTATCCACTCGCGCAGTTCTTTGCGTGCTTGCGCGGCCACGTCGGTCAGGTCGATTTCAAAGTCGGGCTGGTTGGCGTGGGCAGCCAGCAGGTCGGCCAGGGCCTGCACCGCCGTGTCAAACGGCACGCCGTCGCGCTGGTGCTCGAACAGCGCATCCAGGCAGCTCAGCATCAGCGGTGCCCGCCGCGAGGCCAGCAACAGCCAGGCCGGGTGCTGTTGGCGGGCCAGGATGTACTTGTGTGTGCGTTGCTGGTTGAGGCTGGACATGCCGTTGCGCTCAGGCCCAGGCCATCAGGCGTTCAGTCAGGCGATCTTTGTGGGTGGAGCGCCTGGCCTTCCAATCCAGTTCGTTTAACTCGTGTGGGACAGGCGTCAGGCTTTCTGCCAAAACCGATACTGCATCAGCAACCCAATGTTTGGTGGCCATGTGATAGGAGGCAATTGATTTATAAAGCTAATTCAATTTTTTCCGGTTTCGGATGTGATAAGCCAACCCGGCTTACACGTCAATGTTCCCCGCCCGCAGCGCGTTGCTTTCGATGAAGTTGCGCCGGGGCTCCACCTCGTCGCCCATCAGCATGGTGAACACGCGGTCGGCTTCGATGGCGTCGTCAATTTGCACGCGCAGCAGGCGGCGCACGTTGGGGTCCATGGTGGTTTCCCACAGCTGCTCGGGGTTCATTTCGCCCAGGCCTTTGTAGCGCTGGCGGCCGGTCACGCGCTCGGCTTCGCTGATGAGCCACTTCATGGCCACGCGGAAGTCGGCCGCCTTCTCTTCTTTTTGCTTGTCGCCTTCACCGCGCATGACCTTGCTGCCCTCTTGCAGCAGGCCGCGGAAGGTGTTGGCCGCTTCGGCCAGGGTGGCGTAGTCGGCACCGTGCACAAAGTCTTGCGTGAGCACGCTGCTCTTGATGTTGCCGTGGTGACGGCGGCTGATGCGCAGCAGCGGCTTGTCGGTGCGCACGTCGAACTCGGCGTTCACCTCAGCGGGCACGCCGGTGGTGTTGAGCTCGCGCAGCTTGGCCTGCAGCGCAGGGGCGCAGGCGGTGGCGTCTTCCAGGGTGTCCAGGTTCAGGGCCACGCCGTCGGCAATGGACCTGAGGGCTTCGGTGTCCATGAAGTTGGAAAGGCGGGCAATGACCGCCTCGGCCACTTGGTGCTTGCGGGCCAGGTCGGCCAGGGTGTCACCGCTCAGGGTCTGGGGCGCGTCGCCACCGGTGGTGATGCTGGCTTCTTTGAGTGCAATTTTGAGCAAAAAGCCGTCCAGCGCTGGCCCGTCCTTGAGGTATTGCTCTTCTTTTCCTACCTTGACCTTGTACAGCGGTGGTTGGGCGATGTAGATGTGGCCGCGTTCCACCAGCTCGGGCATCTGGCGGTAGAAGAAGGTGAGCAGCAGGGTACGGATGTGGGCGCCGTCCACGTCCGCGTCGGTCATGATGATGATGCGGTGGTAGCGCAGCTTGTCCACATTGAAGTCGTCGGCCCCGCTTTTGCCCTTGCCGCTGAAGTCGTCCTGGCTGGCCTTGCCAATGCCAGTGCCCAGGGCGGTGATGAGGGTGATGATTTCGTTGCTGGTCAGCAGCTTTTCGTACCTGGCCTTTTCCACGTTCAAAATCTTGCCGCGCAGGGGCAGGATGGCCTGGAATTTGCGGTCGCGGCCCTGCTTGGCGGAGCCCCCGGCGGAGTCACCCTCCACCAGGTAGATTTCGCACAGGCTGGGGTCTTTTTCTTGGCAGTCGGCCAGTTTGCCGGGCAGGCCCATGCCGTCGAGCACGCCTTTGCGGCGGGTCATTTCACGGGCTTTGCGGGCGGCTTCGCGGGCGCGGGCGGCTTCCACAATCTTGCCGCACAGCATTTTGGCGTCGTTGGGGTGTTCTTCCAGGTACTCCATGAGCGACTTGGCCACGATGTCTTCCACCGGTGCGCGCACTTCGGAGCTGACCAATTTGTCTTTGGTCTGGCTGCTGAATTTGGGCTCAGGCACCTTGACCGAGAGCACGCAGCACAGGCCTTCGCGCATGTCGTCGCCCGTCACTTCGACTTTGGCTTTTTTGGCAAATTCGTTTTGTTCGATGTACTTGCCAATGACGCGGGTCATGGCGGCGCGCAGACCGGTCAGGTGGGTGCCACCGTCACGCTGCGGAATGTTGTTGGTGAAGCACAGCACGTTCTCGTTGTACCCGTCGTTCCACTGCATGGCCACTTCCACGCCAATGCTGGTGCCGGGAATGCCGCCATAGCTCTCGGCTGGGCGCTCGCCCATGGCATGGAAGGCAGTGGGGTGCAGCACCTTTTTGTTGGCGTTGACGTAGTCCACAAAGCCTTTGACACCGCCCGCGCCCGAAAAGTCGTCTTCTTTGCCGCTGCGCTCGTCTTTGAGGCGAATGCGCACGCCGTTGTTCAAAAACGAAAGCTCGCGCAGGCGCTTGGCCAGAATTTCGTAATGGAAGTCGGTGTTCTGCGTGAAGATTTCAGTGTCGGGCAGAAAGTGCACCTCGGTGCCGCGTTTTTCGGTGGCGCCCATCACGCGCATGGGGCTCACCTCCACGCCGTTCACGGTTTCCAGCAGGCGGTTTTGCACGAAGCCTTTGGCAAACTCGATCTGGTGCACCTTGCCGTCGCGGCGCACGGTCAGGCGCAGCCATTTGCTCAGGGCGTTCACGCAGCTCACGCCCACGCCGTGCAAGCCGCCCGACACCTTGTAGCTGTTTTGGTTGAATTTGCCGCCGGCGTGCAACTCGGTCAGGGCAATTTCCGAGGCGCTGCGCTTGGGCTCGTGCTTGTCGTCCATCTTCACGCCGGTGGGAATGCCACGCCCGTTGTCGGTCACGCTCATGGAGTTGTCGGCGTGGATGGTGACCACGATGTCGTCGCAATGTCCGGCCAGCGCTTCGTCAATGGAGTTGTCCACCACCTCAAACACCAGGTGGTGCAGGCCGGTGCCGTCCGACGTGTCGCCGATGTACATGCCGGGGCGCTTGCGCACGGCTTCCAGGCCTTCCAGGATTTGAATGGCGCCTTCGCCGTAACCTTCGGAAGCTCCGGCCTGGTGCGCATCTATGGTGGGCTGGAAGCTGGACGCTTCAGCGCTGACGCCGTCGTTGTGGCTGCTGGATGGGGTGCTGTTCTGATCGCTCATGTCGGTATTCCTGGGTGGCAAGGGCACGGGTTTTGGCTCCCCTTGCAAGCACCAAACCCGCTTTGGGCGCTGTCGCCCGCTGCGGGTTGGTCGATGGGGGCGGCTGGGCGCAGGGCTCAGATCCGCATGGGCATGACCACGTATTTGAAGCTGTCGTCTTCGGGGATGGTGATGAGGGCCGAGCTGTTGCCATCAGACAGTTCGATCTTCACCATGTCCTGTCCCATGTTGGTGAGTGCGTCGATCAGGTAGGTGACGTTGAAGCCGATGTCGATGGCGCTGCCGCCGTAGTCGATGTCGAGCTCGTCCACCGCCTCTTCCTGTTCGGCGTTGTTGCTGGCCACACGCAGCAAGCCAGGCTCCAGCGTCAGGCGCACGCCCTTGAACTTCTCGCTGGTCATGATGGCCGTGCGCTGCAAGGTGGACAGCAGCGCCACGCGGCCCAGCGTCACACTGTTGTGGTGGTTTTTGGGGATGACGCGGTTGTAGTCGGGGAACTTGCCCTCGACCAGCTTGGTGACGAATTCCATGCCCTCGAACGAGAACTTGGCCTGGTTGTTGGCAAATTGCAGGGCAATGTCGCCTTCCTTGTCGGAGAGCAGGCGCTGCAGTTCCAGCACGGTTTTGCGCGGGAGAATGACTTCTTGCTTGGGCACATCCACGTCCAGGTTGGCGCTGGCAAAGGCCAAGCGGTGGCCGTCGGTGGACACCAGGCTGAGTTTGTTGCCTTCGGCCACAAACAAAATGCCGTTCAGGTAGTAGCGGATGTCGTGTACCGCCATGGCAAACGCCACCTGGTTGAGCAGGCTCTTCAGGGTGGCCTGCGGCACGCTGAAGACCGGGCCCAGGGCGGCAGACTCTTGCACCAGCGGGAAATCTTCTGGAGGCAGGCTTTGCAGCGTGAAGCGGCTTTTGCCGCCTTTCAACAACAGCTTGCCGCCGGTGGCTTCCAGGCTCACGGTCTGGTCGGCGGGCATGGTGCGCAGAATGTCAATCAGCTTGCGCGCGCCCACGGTGATGCCAAACGTGCCCTCGTCGCCCCCCAGGTCGGTGGTGGTGCGGATTTGGATTTCCAGGTCGCTGGTGGTGAGCTGTACCTGTGCCCCGGTTTTTTGAATCAGCACATTGGCCAGGATGGGCAGCGTGTGGCGACGCTCCACGATGCCAGAGACTGATTGCAGTGCGGCCAGGATGTGCTGTTGGGTCGATTTCAAAACGATCATGTCGTGCCTTTGAGGTGGGACGCGAGGGTGGCGGCTATTTTCGCTGGTTTGCAAGTCGGTTTTGGGAACACGCCGCTCAGCCTTTCAGGGTTTGTTCCAGCACGTGCAGTTGCTGGTTCAGTTCGGCCAGTTGAGCCCGTTCGGCAGCCATTTTTCGCACCGCGTGCAACACGGTGGTGTGGTCGCGCCCGCCGAACAGCTCACCAATTTCGGGCAGGCTTTTTTGGGTCAGTTCCTTGGCCAGGTACATGGCAATCTGGCGTGGGCGGGCAATGCTGGCCGGGCGCTTCTTGCTGTACATGTCGGCGACTTTGATTTTGTAAAAATCTGCCACGGTTTTCTGGATGTTTTCAACCGAAATTTGCCGGTTCTGGATGGACAGCAGGTCTTTCAGTGCATCGCGGGCCAATTGGATGGAAATTTCCTTCTGGTTGAAACGCGAGTACGCCAAAATTTTGCGCAGCGCGCCCTCCAGTTCGCGCACGTTGGAGCGCACGTTCTTGGCCACAAAAAAGGCCACTTCTTCGGGCATGACCGTGCCTTCGACCTCGGCCTTGTTGATCAGAATGGCCACCCGCATTTCCAGCTCGGGCGGCTCGATGGCCACGGTCAACCCAGAGTCGAATCGCGACACCAACCGCTCGTGGATGTCGGCCAGACCCTTGGGGTAGGTGTCGCTGGTCATGACGATGTGGCTCTTTTTGGCCAGCAGCGCCTCGAAGGCGTTGAAAAATTCCTCCTGCGTGCGCTCTTTGTTGGCAAAAAACTGCACATCGTCGATCAGCAGCAAGTCCAGAGAGTGGTAACGCTCTTTGAACTCGTCAAAGGTTTTGCGTTGGTAGGACTTGACCACATCGGTCACGAACTGCTCGGCGTGGATGTACAGAATTTTGGCGTGGGGCTTGTCGGCCAGCAACTGGTTGCCGATGGCGTGCACCAAGTGGGTTTTGCCCAGGCCCACACCACCGTAAATGAACAGCGGGTTGTACAACTGCCCCAGGCTCCCAGCCACGTGCATGGCGGCGGCGCGGGCCATGCGGTTGGCTGAGCCTTCCACCAGGGTGGCAAAGGTCAGCGCGGGGTTGAGTCGGCTTTTGGCATCGTGTCCCGTGTTGGCGGGTTCAGGACTGGGCACATCGGGTGCCTCGGACAGCACCTGCTCTTGCAGCGTGCGTGCCGCCGGGGTAGAGCGCACGGGGCCTTCGCGGGGGGCCAGTGCCAGCTCTATGGTCACTTCGTTTTCGGCCAGCTCACTCAGCACGTTGGCAATGCGGGTCGCGTATTGCGTGCGTATCCAGTCCATTTTGAACCGGTTGCCCACCAACAGGGTCACCCGCGTCAGGTCATCGGTGACGCGGGCAGACAGGGGGCGTATCCAGGTGTTGAACTGCTGTTCGGGCATGTCCTGGGCCAGGCGGTCTACGCAGGCCAGCCACAGGTCGTGTTGGGCGGTGTCGGGAGTTCCCTGTTGCATGAATGAGGTGGCTTTGGCTGGTTGTTCTTGTGGACAGCTGACGATCAGCCGGGGGTGAATTGTAGGCGTTGGCGTAAGTTATCCACAGCGGGAATAACCCTGTCCACCAGGGGTGGACGGAGGGAAATGTGCTGGCGGCGGCCGCCGATCAGGGACTTTTGCACCGCTTTTGGGGTGCCCGCCAGGGTGACATCGGGAGCGTGGAGTCGGGTTTTCTTGCCAGGGCTGTCGGTTTTTGCGATAATCGCGGGCTTTGCCGCTTGCTGGCAGGGCCATTTATTTCCGGACAACATCATGAAACGCACCTACCAACCCTCCAAAACCCGTCGCGCCCGCACCCATGGCTTCCTGGTCCGCATGAAGACCCGCGGTGGCCGTGCCGTGATCGCCGCTCGCCGCGCCAAGGGCCGCAAGCGCCTGGGCCTGTAAGCCCTGGGTGGATGTCTGCATGCCTGAGCGGCTGTTGACGTCTTCGGTCCTGTGCCCGGCAACCCATGGTGGTGGGGGCATTCCTTGCAGCACCTGAAGACCAAAGCCCAGTTCCAGGCTGTCATGGCTGGCCCTCCTGTGGCCAAAACACATCACTTCGCATTGCATCTGGCTTCTCTGGAGGCCAGGCGTGGCGAGGTTTTGTTGTTTCCGCCGTCAACGCCGTGTGTCGGGGTACTTATCCCCAAGCGCTGGGCGAAACGCGCCGTGACGCGAAATACCATTCGCCGACAAATTTATGAAGTGGCTCGCAGCCGCTTCGACCAGTTGCCGCACGCGGCCATGGTGGTGCGTCTGCGCAGCGAGTTCAGCCGCAAGCAGTTCATCAGCGCCACCTCCGACGCGCTGAAGGCAGCGGTGCGCGCCGAACTGCAGCTGCTGATCCAGCGCCTGTTGGCTGTGCCGCGTCCTGCCCAGGTCCATCCGGTCGATTCGACCGTGGCCAATGTGGCGCTACCGGGCCCGTCCAGCCAGTACCCGGGGGCGACCCATGCGTGAGTGGCCTCGGCAGTGGTTGGTGTGGCTCATCCAGGGCTACCGCCTGTTGCTCAGCCCCTGGCTGGGGGGCGACTGCCGCTTTGAACCCACCTGCTCTGTGTACGCCATTGAGGCGGTTGAACGCCACGGGGCGGCAGCGGGCGCCTACCTCATGCTCAAGCGCATTGGCCGCTGCCAGCCTTGGTGTGCGGGTGGCTGCGACCCGGTTCCCCACGAACGGCCCAGGCTGTTTGCCCACTTGTTTCCTGAGTCTTCGGAGAAAAAACCGTCATGACTGACATACGCCGTTCCATCCTGTGGGTGATTTTTGGTTTCTCCATGGTCCTGATCTGGGACAAATGGCAGCTGCACAACGGCAAGCCCGCCACCTTCTTCCCCCAGCAGGCAGCCAGCCAGTCGGCAGCGACACCTGGGGCCGCCAAAACCGCGACCGATGTGCCCGCCGCGTCCGCGCTGGGCGGTGCCCAGGCGGTATTGCCCGGCGTGGCCGGTGTGCCAGCCACTCCCCGCGAGACCAAGGTGGTGACCTCCGATGTGCTCCGGCTCACCTTTGACACCGAAGGCGGCTCGCTGGTGGGTGCTGACCTGCTGGCACACAAAGAGGCCACGCTGTCCAGCAAGAACCAGACAGACAAGCCCCTCACGCTGCTGACCCAGACCGACCAGCACATTTATGTGGCACAAACCGGCCTGATCGGCGCGGCCGGTGGTGCGCTGCCCACCCACAAAACGCCCATGACACTGGTGTCCACCGACACCGAGCTGAAAGACGGCCAGGACACGCTGAGCGTTCGCTTCGAGTCGGCCGAGGTGGGTGGCGCCAAGCTGGTCAAAACCTACACACTGCGTCGCGGCGCTTACGACATGTCGGTCAGGCACGAAGTGGTCAACACCGGCTCCGCCGAGATCAACCCCCAGCTCTACCTGCAGCTGGTGCGCGACGGCAGCAAGGGCGAAAACGAAACACCCTTCTACTCCACGTTCACCGGGCCAGCGGTCTTCACGCAGGCGGCCAAATACCAGAAGGTGGAGTTTGCCGACATCGAGAAAAACAAGGCCGACTTCGCCAAGACCGCTACCGACGGCTACGTGGCCATGGTTCAGCACTACTTTGCCAGCGCCTGGTTGCTGGGTGACGGCATCGAGCGCGAGCACTTTGCCCGCAAGGTGGACGCCAACCTGTACTCGGCCGGCATGATCACCGCCGTGGGCAGCATTGCCCCTGGGCAGGCCAAGGCCGTGGAAACCCAGCTGTTCGTGGGACCCCAGGCCGAGAAGGTGCTGGAAAAGGTGGCCCCTGGTCTGGAACTGGTCAAAGACTACGGCTGGCTCACCATGTTGGCCAAGCCGCTGTATTGGCTGATGGAGAAAATCCATGGCTTCGTCCAGAACTGGGGCTGGTCCATCGTGCTGCTCGTGGTGCTGCTGAAAGCCGCCTTCTACTGGCTCAATGCCATGGCTTACCGCAGCATGGCCAAGATGAAGGCCATCAACCCCCGCATCACCGAAATGCGCGAGCGCCTGAAGGACAACCCCCAGCAGATGCAAATGGAGATGATGAAGATCTACCGCGAGGAAAAGGTCAACCCCATGGGTGGCTGCTTCCCCATCATGATCCAGATCCCCGTGTTCATTGCCCTGTACTGGGTGCTGCTGTCCAGCGTGGAAATGCGCAATGCGCCCTGGGCGCTGTGGATTTCCGACCTGTCGTCGCCCGATCCGTTCTACATCCTGCCCTTGGTCATGGCCCTGACCACCATGATCCAGACCGCCCTCAACCCTCTGCCACCTGACCCCATGCAGGCCAAGCTGATGTGGTTCATGCCGCTGGCGTTTTCGGTCATGTTCTTCTTCTTCCCGTCCGGCCTGGTGCTGTACTGGATCACGAACAACGTGCTGACCATCGTGCAGCAGGCCTACATCAACAAGAGCATGGGCGTGCCCTTGAAATTCAGCCTGCCCAAGTTCAATTGATGCCCGCTTGAGTTGACCCCCCCAGGGGCCGCGCACGCCGAAAGGTGGCGCGGCTTTTTTGCCTTTTGGAGCCACCATGTTCAGCCGCCAGCAAGACCCCATCGTCGCCATCGCCACCGCCCCCGGGCGCGGGGCCGTGGGCATTGTGCGCGTGTCGGGCAAGGGCCTGGGCCCGTTGGTGCAGGCCCTGCTGGGCCGGGTGCTGCGGCCACGCGAGGCCACCTACCTGCCTTTTCGGGGGGCCGACGGCTTCGCCATCGACCACGGGCTGGCGCTGTACTTTCCCGCTCCCCATTCGTTCACCGGGGAGGACGTGCTGGAGTTGCAGGCCCACGGCGGACCCGTGGTGTTGCAGCTGCTGCTGGCGCGTTGTCTGGAGGTGGCGAGCCAGCCGTTGGCCACCCCGCCAGGCCCTGCGCCGCGTGCCGGAAGCGAAGCAGTTGCCGCACCGCCTGGGGCTACCGGTTGCCCTGCCCTCCTGGTGGGGGCTGTGCTGCCGGGTTTGCGCGTGGCCCAGCCGGGCGAGTTCAGCCAGCGGGCGTTTTTGAACGACAAGCTGGACCTGGCCCAGGCCGAGGCCATTGCCGACCTCATCGATGCCAGCACCGAGGCGGCGGTCAAAAGCGCCAGTCGCAGCCTGTCGGGCGAGTTCAGCCGGGAAATCCACGGGCTGCGTGATGCCCTCATCCACCTGCGCATGTTGGTGGAAGCCACGCTGGACTTTCCTGAAGAAGAAATTGACTTCCTGCGCAAGGCGGACGCCGCCGGGCAGCTACAAAAATTGCAAACAGCACTGGCCCAGGTGCGGCAGCGCGCCCGCCAGGGGGCGTTGCTGCGCGAAGGCATACGGGTGGTGATTGCGGGCCAGCCCAACGCGGGCAAAAGCTCTCTGCTCAACGCACTGGCGGGGGCAGAGCTGGCCATCGTCACCCCCATTGCGGGCACCACGCGCGACAAGGTGGAGCAGACCATTCAGATTGAGGGTGTGCCCCTGCACGTGGTGGACACCGCCGGTCTGCGCGACAGCACCGACGAGGTCGAGCAAATTGGCATTGCCCGTGCCTGGGAGGCCATCCACGCGGCCGATGCGGTACTGATGCTGCACGACCTCACCCGCGCCGGAACGCCTGAATACGCAGCTGCCGATGCTTACATAGCCAGCGCCATGGGCCAAAAAGACAACAAAATTCATCTCTGGAACAAGTGCGACGTCTGCCCGCCCGAGGCGTTGGCCCTGGTGGCCGAGGGCGACCTGGCCATCTCCGCCAAAGCCGGCATGGGGTTGGAGGCCTTGCGGCAACGCCTGCTGCAAACCGTGGGCTGGCAGGCCGCACCCGAGGGTGTGTACATGGCCCGCGAGCGCCATGTGCGTGCGCTGGCGGCGGTGGGCGAGCACCTGGACTTGGCCGTCCAATGGTTGGGTCACCACGCCGAGCACCTGGACCTGCTGGCCGAGGAGCTGCGCCTGGCCCAGGCCGCACTGGGCGAAATCACCGGCGAGTTTTCTGCCGACGACTTGCTGGGCGAAATTTTCAGCCGTTTCTGCATCGGCAAGTGAGCCTGCCGGGCTCAGGCAGGGGCAGTGCCTGGCAGGTGTGCTGGAGCGCGGAGGTCGTCAGGTGGTCGACTTGTCGGGGTTGGGCGGCCACACCGCCGCCCGTGGCGTGACGGCGAGGCCCCTTTGTCCGAGGGTTGGGCTGAAATTCATATCAAAATGACCTGTAGCGCTTGTGTTTGTTCAACAGTTTGCTATGTAATTAAAAATATAGCAAACTGTTGTTTAAATTCGGGCTCTGAGTGCCAATGTGGCGCTTAAAAATCGGGGTGACCAGGGGAGGGTGGTCGCCACTCAATGCCCGGCAAAGTCCACCAACGTGAACAGCGGCAGGCCGCTTTCCCGCAGGCGGTCCGAGCCGCCGAGTTCGGGCAGGTCCACGATGGCTGCGCCTTCCACCACGGTGGCACCCAGCTTTTCCAGCAGCTTTTTGCCCGCCATCATCGTGCCGCCGGTGGCAATCAGGTCGTCAATCAGCAGCACCCGGTCACCGCTCTTCACGGCGTCGGTGTGCAGCTCCACCGTGGCGCTGCCGTACTCCAGCTCGTAGGTTTCTTCCACCGTGGTGAAGGGCAGTTTGCCTTTTTTGCGGATGGGCACAAAGCCCAGACCCAGGCAATAGGCCACCGCCGAGCCGATGATGAAGCCGCGCGCGTCCAGCCCGGCCACCACCGTGGGCCTGAGCCCGGCGCCCATGTAGCGGTGCACGAAAGCGTCCACCAGCACCCTGAACACCTGTGGGTCTTGCAGCAGCGGCGTGATGTCGCGGAACTGCACGCCCGGGGCGGGCCAGTCGGGCACGGTGCGGATGTGGCTTCTCAGGAATTGGGCGGTGTCCATGGTGTGCTTTCCAGTGGGGCGGTTGAAAGTGTAGTGCGCCGACGGGCGCAGCGGCATGGGGGGTGGCCGCTTGATCGGTGGTGCTCAGCCCGACACCAGGCGCTCTTCGGCCAGTGCCAGGGCGGTGGCTTTGCCGCTGAGCACCAGGGTGTCGCCTTCGTGCAGCACCGTGTCGTCGGTGAAGGGGCTGGGTTTGCCGTGGTTGCGCAGGCTGACCACCCGCGCTTCGATGGCGGGCAGGTCCAGGTCGCCCAGCGACTTGCCCACGCTGTGTCCGCCGGGCGGGACGGTGAAGGTGGACAGGCGCTCGTTCTCCAGTTCGTCGGCGGTGTCGTCGTCGCCGCCGTGGAAGTAGCCGCGCAGCAGGTTGTAGCGCGCCTCGCGCTGCTCCTGCACCATGCGCAGCACCTTGCGCATGGGCACACCCACCAGCGCCAGGGCGTGGCTGGCCAGCATCAGGCTGGCCTCGATGGCTTCAGGCACCACCTCGGTGGCCCCGGCGGCCTGGAGCTGGTCCAGGTTGACGTCGTCCAGCGTGCGCACCACCACCGGCACATGGGGGGCCAGCTGGCGGATGTGGCTCAGCACTTTGAGGGCGCTGGCCGTGTCAATGTAGGTGATGGCCACGGCGCTGGCGCGGGCCAAGCCGGCGGCGGTGAGCGCCTGGGTGCGGGTGGCGTCGCCAAACACCACCGAGTCGCCGGCGGCCGCGGCCTTGTGCACCCGGTCGGGGTCCAGGTCCAGCGCCATGTAGGGCATGTCGGCTTTTTCCAGCAGTCGGGCCAGGTTCTGGCCGCAGCGGCCATAGCCGCAGATGATGACGTGGCCCTGCGCACCCATGGACTTTTTGGCAATGGTGGTCATCTGCACCGATTGCATCAGCCAGTCGCTGCCCACCAGCTTCATGACCAGCCCGTTGCTGCCCATGATGATGAAGGGCGTGGCCAGCATGGACAAGACCATGGCCGCCAAAATGGGGTTGAACAGCTCGGGCGGCACCAGGTTGTTTTGCCCCGCCAGGGTCAGCAGCACAAAACCGAATTCGCCTGCCTGTGCCAGGTACAGGCCAGTGCGCAACGAGGTGCCCAGGCTGGCCCCCATGAAGCGGGACAGCCCCGCAATCAGCCCCAGCTTGAACAGCACCGGCACACTGACCAGCAGCAGCACCAGGGGCCAGCGCTCCAGCACGATGCGCCAGTCGAGCATCATGCCGATGGTGATGAAAAACAGGCCCAGCAGCACATCGTGGAAGGGGCGGATGTCGGTCTCCACCTGGTGCTTGTATTCGGTTTCCGAAATCAGCATGCCCGCCACAAACGAGCCCAGCGCCAGCGACAGACCAGCGTGTTCGGTCACCCAGGCCAGGCCCAGGGTGATGAGCAGCAGGTTGAGCATGAACAGCTCTTCGCTCTTGCGCCGTGCCACCTGGTTGAGCCACCAGCGCAGCAGCCGTTGGCCACCGGTGAGCAGCACGCCCAGCAGCACCCCGGCCTTGAGCAGGGCCAAGCCCAGCGCCCAGGCCAGTTCGGCCGGAGGCGAGCCCAGGGCGGGGATGAGCACCAGCAGTGGCACCACGGCCAAATCTTGGAACAGCAAGATGCCCACCACGCGCCTGCCGTGGTCGGACTCCAGCTCGAGCCGCTCGGCCACCAGCTTGATGACGATGGCTGTGCTGCTCATGGACATGACCCCGCCCAGGGCCAGTGCGGTTTGCCATTCCATGTGCCACCACTGCGGCAGCAACCACGCCAGGCCGAGCGAGCCCAGTGTGGTCAGCACAATGGTCAGGCCCACCTGGGCCGAGCCCAGGCCAAACACCAGGGTACGCATGGCGCGCAGCTTGGGCAGGCTGAACTCCAGTCCGATCACGAACATGAGCAGCACCACGCCAAACTCCGCCAGGTAGCGAACGCCGGTGGAATTTTGCGCCAGCGCCAGCGCATTGGGGCCGATGACCACGCCCACAAACAGGTAGCCCAGCATGGGCGGCAACTTCAGCGATCGGCAGGCCACCACTCCCAGCACAGCGGCCAGCAGGTACAGCAGGGTGATGTCCAGCGCGTTCATGGCCCGATGTTAACCATGCCCCCATCCGCCACGGTGGGGCTGGCCGATAATCGACGCATGACTGCGACCCCCCCTTTTGATCCGGCCCGGGCACTGGCCCTGGCCCGTGAAACCCTGGGCATCGAGGCCAGCGCGGTGCTGACCGCGGCCAGCCGTCTGGGTGATCCGTTTGCCCAGGCCGTGGCCCAGGTGCTGGCCTGCTCGGGCCGCGTGGTGGTCATGGGCATGGGCAAAAGTGGGCACGTGGGCCGCAAGGTGGCTGCCACCCTCGCCTCCACCGGCACCCCAGCCATGTTTGTGCACCCCGCCGAAGCCAGCCATGGCGACTTGGGCATGATCACCCCGGGCGATGTGGTGCTGGCCATCAGCAACAGTGGCGAAAGCGACGAACTCACTGTGCTGCTGCCCGTGTTGCGCCGCATGGACGTGCCCCTGCTGGCCATGACCGGTCGCGCCGACAGCACCCTGGCCCGCCACGCCGACGTGTTTCTGGACACCAGCGTCGACAAGGAGGCCTGCCCCCTGAACCTGGCCCCCACCGCCAGCACCACGGTGCAGCTCGCCATGGGCGATGCCCTGGCCGTGGCCCTGCTGGATGCGCGGGGTTTTCGCCCCGAAGACTTTGCCCGCAGCCACCCCGGCGGTTCACTGGGCCGCAAGCTGCTGACCCATGTGCGCGACGTGATGCGTTCGGGCGACGGCGTGCCCCGCGTGCCCACCACCGCCACCGTGACCGAGTTGATGCGCGAAATCAGCGCCAAGGGCCTGGGGGCCTCCGCCGTGGTGGACGAGGCGGGCGACATCGTCGGCATCTTTACCGACGGCGACTTGCGCCGCCTGATCGAGCAGGGCACCGACTTGCGCACGGCCCGCGCCTGCGAGGTCATGCACGCCCATCCCCGTACCGTGGCCGACGACGCACTGGCCGTGGACGCGGCCGACCTGATGGAGGTGCACCGCATCTCCAGCGTGTTGGTGGTCGATGCCCAAGGCCGCCTGTGCGGTGCCCTCAATACCCACGACCTCATGCGCGCCAAGGTGATCTGATGAACCCCTCCCTGCCCTTGCCCGTCCAGGTGTTGCCCGCGCTCACGCCGCAACGCCAGTTCCCTCCCGAGTTGCTGCTGCGCGCCCAAGACGTGCGGGTGGTGTTCTTTGACGTGGACGGGGTGTTGACCGACGGTGGCCTGCTGTTCACCGAGGCGGGCGAAACCATCAAGCGCTTCCATGTGCTGGACGGCCAGGGCATCAAGTTGCTGCAGCGCGTGGGCATCACCCCGGCGGTGATCACCGGGCGCGACTCAGCACCGCTGCGCACCCGCCTGGCCAGTTTGGGCGTGACCCATGTGCGCTACGGCACCGAAGACAAGCGCCCCGCCGCCGAAGCCATCCTGGCCGAGCTTGGCCTGGACTGGTCCCAGGCCGCCGCCATGGGTGACGACTGGCCCGATGCCCCCGTGCTGCGGCGCGTGGCGCTGGCCTGTGTGCCCCAGGGTGCGCACATCGAGGTGTCCGCACTCGCGCACTATGTGCCCACGGCACTCGCCGGTCATGGTGCGGTGCGGGAGGTGTGCGACCTGTTGCTGGTGGCCACTGGCCATTACGCGCAGCTGTGGCGCGAGAAATCGGCATGACTACTGCCACGCTGGGCACGCCCACGCCCACGGCCCGCCGGGGTCAGTGGCGCGTGTACCTGGAGCGCCTGAGCATTTACGCGCCTGTGGTGCTCATGGCGCTGCTGGCGCTGGGCTCTTACTGGTTGTTGCGGGCCACCCCATCCACCCCTGCTCCCACGCCCGAACGCCCGGCGGTGCACGACGCCAGCGATGTGATGCGCCGCTTTTCCGTCCGCACCTATGGACCGGGCGGTCAGCTCAAAACCGAGGTGTTTGGCGAAGAGGCACGACGCTACCCGGACGACGGCAGCATGGAGATTGACCAGGCCCGCATCCGTTCCTTCAACCCCGACGGTGTGCCCATGACCGCCCAAGCGCGCCACATCTGGACCAATGCTGGCCAAGAAGAATACGTGCTCAAAGGCGACGCCGTGGTGGTGCGCGAGGCGGCCACATTGCCCTCGGGGCAGCGCCTGGAGCGCCTGGAGTTCCGGGGCGACCACTTGCACGTGTTTGTCAAAGAGGAGCGCGTGGTGTCCAACCAACCGGTGCTGCTCATCCGGGGCAACAACCAGGTCCGTGCCCAGCAGATGGACTGGTCCGAGAAAGAGCGCGTGGCCCACCTGAATGGCCAGGTGCGTGCCACCCTGGCTGCGCGCCAGCGGCCCTGAGCGATGGACATGGCTCCCCATACCGCAACCATCGCCTCCCAGCACCCACTGGCTTCTTCTCTGGTGCTGGTGACCGGCGCTTCCAGCGGCATTGGTCAGGCCCTGGCCCAGCACTATGCGCAGGCTGGTTGGCGTCTGGCCTTGGTGGTGCGCAATGAATTTGAGACCAAAAAGTGGCTCAGCGCTTTATCCATAAGTCAAGACAGCTATCGCATTTATATCGCCGATGTGGCCAATGTGGACGACATGGTGGCCATGGGCCAAGCGGTGCTGGCCCAACAAGGTCTGCCGGATGTGGTCATTGCCAACGCGGGCATCAGTGTGGGCATGGACACGGCCATCCGCGCCGACTTGGCGGTGCTGGCCCGCACCCTGGCCACCAACAATGTGGGCATGGCGGCCACCTTTCACCCGTTTTTGACCGCCATGGTGGCCCGTGGCAGTGGCACCCTGGTGGGCGTGGCCAGTGTGGCCGGCATCCGCGGCTTGCCTGGCCATGGCGCTTACTGTGCGAGCAAAGCGGCGGCCATCAGCTACTGCGAAAGTTTGCGCGGGGAGTTGCGTGGCACGGGGGTGCAGGTGGTGACGCTGTTGCCCGGCTATGTGGACACACCGCTCACCCGGGGCAACCGCTACCCCATGCCCTTTTTGATGGTGCCGGCCGCCTTTGCCGAACAGGCGGCCAAGGCGATTGCGCAGCAAACCAGTTACCGCGTCATTCCATGGCCAATGGGTTGGGTGGCCAAGCTGCTGCGGGTATTGCCCAACGCCTGGTTGGACAAGGCCTTTGCCGGTCGCCCCCGCAAACGCCGTCTGGGTGAGTAGGCAATGGCCGTCCCTGGTTCGGGGGTTTGGGTGCTTTCTGCTGCCGAGATCGGCATAATCAAAAATTATGAACATGTCAGTCCTTTCTCCGTGGCCGTCCAGCAGCCGGCCCCTCCCGCACCATGATTGACGTCGTGGTGCTTTTTTTTGTGTTGGGTGTGGTGGCCCGGCTGGTCAAAAGCGACCTGCGTCTGCCCGAGGCGCTGTACGAAACGCTGTCCATCTACCTGCTGTTGGCCATTGGCCTGAAAGGCGGCATAGAACTCAACCGCCTGCCCCTGCTCGACCTGTTGCCGCAGATGCTGGGCAGCATGGCGTTGGGGTTTGCCATTCCCTTTGTGCTCACCCCCATCTTGCGCGGGCTGGGGTTGAACCGGGTGGACAGCGCCGCCATGGCCGCGCACTACGGCTCAGTCAGTGTGGTGACCTTTGCCGTGGCCAGCGCCTACTTGGTGCAGCACGGCATCGCGGCCGAGGCACATGCCGCCTTGTGGGTGGCACTGATGGAAGCACCCGGCATTGTGGCGGGCATTTTGTTGGCCAGGGTGGGGGGGGCGGACCCAGCATCGGGGGCGCAGCGCGTGAATTGGGGCGCGTTGGCGCACGATGTGTTCTTTGGCAAATCGGTGCTGCTGCTCGTGGGAGGCTTGCTCATTGGTGCCACCGTCGGCGAGGTTGGCGTGGCCCCCATTGCTGCGGTGTTTGTGCTGCCTTTCAAAGGGGTGCTGGCCTTGTTCCTGTTGGAACTGGGCCTGGTGGCGGGCGGTCGCCTGGGCGAATTGCGCCGCCACGGCTTGCGCATCGTGGGTTTTGCGCTGGTGGCGCCCGTGTGTTTGGCGCTGGCTGGCACCGTGGCCGGACGTTTCATGGGGTTGAGTCTGGGTGGTACGGCCATCATGGCCACCCTGGCAGCCAGTGCAAGTTACATCGCCGCCCCCACGGCGATGCGCATGGCGGTGCCTGAGGCCAATGCCGCCCTGTCCATCACCGCTGCGTTGGGGGTGACTTTTCCCTTCAACATCCTGGTGGGTGTGCCGCTGTACCTGGAAATGGCCAGGCTGTCGTGGCGGCTGTGGCCGTGATGATCACCTGTATCGTTGACAGACCCGCACCAGTCCCTCATTCCCCCGTCAACCCAGGTGGGTTGACCCCGACTTTGCCCCACTTGCCATGACCACGCTGCCGACCCACACCAAGACCATGCTCATCATCATCACCGAGGCGACGCTGGAGCGCCGCCTGGTGGATGACATCCAGCGCCTGGGCGCACACGGCTACACCGTGCACGACGTGCGCGGCGGTGGGCAACTGGGGGTGCGCGAGGGGCTGTGGGAGGCAGACCGGTCCATCGAGTTGAAGGTGGTGTGCGACGCGGACGTGGCCCAACGCATTGCCGCCCATGTGCACGCGCAATACGCCCGGCACCACGGACTGAGCCTGTTCATGACCGAGGTGGCGGTGCTGCGCCGCGAAAAATACTGAGTCACTGTCAGCCCAGCACATCCCGAAAAGACGCAAAAAAGCCCTTGGTTTGACGCAAGGGCTTTTGTTGCGGTGACTTGGCCGCGGCGCAAGTCACAGAGGGGGGTGCAGGGCTCAGTAGCCGCCGCGACCGCCGCCGCCACCACCTTCACGACGGCCACCGCCACCGTAGGGGCTGCGGAAACCGCCGTCGCTACCACCGCCGCCGCCGAAGCCGCCTTCACGGCGACCACCGCCGAAGCCGCCGCCGCCGGTGCGGGGAGGACGGGCTTCCATGGGGCGAGCTTCGTTCACCACCAGGCTACGGCCGCCCAGGGACTGGCCGTTCATGCCAGCGATGGCTTGCTGGGCTTCTGCGTCGCTGCCCATTTCCACGAAACCGAAGCCTTTGGAGCGGCCGGTGTCACGTTCCATCATGACTTTGGCACTGTTGACGTTGCCAAAAGCGCCGAAAGACTGTTGCAGGTCTTCGTCACGGACGGTGTACGGCAGGTTGCCGACGTAAAGTTTGTTGCCCATCGAGGGACTCCTAAAAACACACTGAGAGAAAAAAGCGATGGAGCCCCGATAGCACATAAAACCTGTAGCACGCGAAACCGCCCGATCACCTGTCATGCCGGGTCCTGACGACCCAGCCAATCCATTATGCGCCCATTGCCACAGAATGCGGGTTTTTTTGAGCACCCTGGCCATCGCCCACGGGTGGCGATGCGCATTAACAACAAGTGAGCACGGAATCGGTCACCGTCGGGGGCTGGGATGGCGTGAGGTCATGGTCCTATACTGCTGACCAGCGCCGATTTGTTCCAGATTGCGGGCGCTCAAAAAATGCCGCTAAAGAGAGAGGCCCTGGCCTCACCCTGCGGCACAGGCATTTCTGGATGGTGTCAGCAAGTCTGCAGAGAGTGATCAACGTGATAGCCACCCCCCAAATCCACCGGTTTACCCAGCCGCTGACGCTGCAAAGCGGTGCCCGGCTGCCGGGATACGAC
Source organism: uncultured Hydrogenophaga sp. (assembly GCA_964396895.1). GTDB lineage: Bacteria > Pseudomonadota > Gammaproteobacteria > Burkholderiales > Burkholderiaceae_C > UBA2334. The sequence goes on from CAYNGJ010000008.1 coordinate 42,975, forward strand.
CTGGTGTACGAAACCTACGGTCAACTGAACGCCCAGCGCAGCAACGCGGTGCTCATTTGCCACGCCCTGAACGCCTCCCACCACGTGGCCGGCGTGTACTTGGATGAGCACGGACAGCCCCAGCCCCGCAGCGAAGGTTGGTGGGACAACATGATTGGCCCCGGCAAGCCGCTGGACACCAACCGTTTTTTTGTCATCGGGGTGAACAACCTGGGCTCGTGTTTCGGATCCACCGGACCCACCCACCTTCACCCGGACTCGGGCCAGGCGTGGGGGGCCGACTTCCCTGTGGTGACGGTGGAGGACTGGGTCAATGCCCAGGCCCGCTTGCTGGATGTGCTGGGCATTCAACAGCTGGCCGCCGTGATGGGTGGCAGCCTGGGCGGCATGCAGACCTTGAGCTGGACACTGCAATACCCCGAGCGTGTCCGCCACGCGGTGGTGGTGGCCAGTGCGCCCAACCTGACCGCCGAAAACATCGCGTTCAACGAGGTGGCGCGCCGTGCCATCGTGACAGACCCGGATTTTCACGGGGGCCACTACCTGCGCCACGGGGCCATTCCGCGCCGGGGCCTGCGCATCGCCCGCATGATTGGCCACATCACTTACCTGAGCGACGACGTCATGAATGAGAAGTTCGGCCGTCAGCTCAAGCCGCTGGTACAGGCCGTGGGGGACGCCGCCAGCGCGGGCGACGCACCGGCCCTCGCTCGGCTGGCTTACCAATACACCACGCAGGATGTGGAATTCCAAATCGAGAGCTACTTGCGCCACCAGGGTGACAAGTTCAGCGAATACTTCGATGCCAACACCTATCTGCTGATCACCCGCGCGCTGGATTACTTCGACCCCGCCCGCCAGCACGGAGGGGATCTGGCGCAGGCTTTGGCCCCGGCCAAGGCCGATTTTCTGGTCATCAGCTTCAGCACCGACTGGCGGTTTTCTCCCGTGCGCAGCCGGGAAATCGTGCGGGCGCTGCTGAAAAACCGACGCCATGTGAGTTACGCCGAGATCGACGCACCCCACGGCCACGACGCCTTTTTGCTGGACGATGAGCGATACATGGCCGCTGTGCGCGCCTATTTTGAACACAAGGTTGGCACCGAGGGGGTAGCGGCATGAGCGACAACGCACTCATTCAATCCATTGCCCGCCTGGTGCCAGAGGGGTCCCGGGTATTGGACCTGGGCTGCGGCAACGGAGAGCTGCTGGCCCATTTGCTGGCCCAGCGGGGCTGCAGCGGGTACGGCGTGGAAATCGACGACGCCAAGGTGCATGCCTGCTTGCAGCGTGGCGTGAACGTGCTGCAGCTCAACCTGGAAGACGGGCTCAACATGTTCGACGACCAGAGTTTTGACGTGGTGCTGCAAATCGACACCCTGCAGCACCTGCGCAACGCCCAGACCATGCTGCTGGAGACCGCCCGCGTGGGGCGCATGGGGGTGGTGGCGTTTCCCAACTTTGCGCATTGGCCCAACCGCCTCAGTGTGTTGCAGGGCCGCATGCCGGTGACCAAGCGCCTGCCCTACCAGTGGTACGACACCCCCAACATCCGCGTGGGCACCTATGCCGATTTCGAGGTGCTGGCCAGGCGCAATGGTCTGGTCGTGCAGGACGGGTTTGGCCTTCAGGACGGTCAGGAGGTGCGCCGCCTGCCCAACCTGTTGTCCAGCACGGCGGTGTTCAGGTTTTCCCGCTGAATAACCGCCCCCATTTGGCCGATACTGTGGCAAAGCCCTGCCCGCAGGCGTGAACGCAAGGAACTCAAATGAACATCCAAAATCTGAAAACTGGGCTGCGCATATCGCTTGGCTTTGGTGTGGTGTGCCTGTTGTTGGTGGCCATGGCCGTCGGTGCCGTGATCGACCTGCGCCAGGACGGCAACGAGATTGCCGATTTGCTGGCCAAGAAGGATGCGGCCCAGCTGGCCGATGAGTGGGTCTCCAACACCCAGCTCAACATCACCCGCGTGCTGGCGGTGGCCAAGTCACAAGGGCATCCGGCGGTGGATGAGTTCTTCAAGCCGCAGATGACCCAGACCACCCAGCGCATCAACGAGTTGCAAAAGCTGTTGGAGGCCAGCGTGGTGTCGGCAGAGGGCAAAGCACTGCTGGCCACGGTGGCCCAGTTGCGTACTGGCTACATCGATGCCCGCAAGGTCTACTTTGACGTGCTCAAGACCGGCGACTTGGACAAAGCCAACGGTTTACTGGGCTCGTCGGTGCTCCCAGCTTCCGAGGTTTACCTGGGCAAGATGCAGGCGCTGGCCAAGTTGCAAGATGCGTCGGTCGATGCCGAGGCCGCCGCGCTCAAAGACCTGCAGGCCCGGCGGATCCTTTGGCTGGGGGGGTTGGCCGTGTTGGCCGTGTTGATGGCCTTGTGGGTGGCGGTGCTCATCACCCGGTCCATCACCCGGCCTGTGCACGAGGCGGTGGCCTTTGCGAAGGGCATTGCGGCGGGCAACCTGGACCAAGCCATGCGCACCGAACGCACAGACGAGTTGGGTCAGTTGTTGCAGGCGTTGGCCGCCATGCAGGCCTCGCTGGTGACAGTGGTGGCTTCTGTGCAGCAGTCGGCAGGCAGCATCGAGTCCGCCAGCGCCGAAGTGGCTGCGGGCAACCAGGACCTGTCCAGCCGAACCGAGAGCGCCGCCAGCAGTCTGGAGGAAACGGCCAGCAGCATGGAGCAGATCACCGCCACCGTGCAGCAAAGCGCCGATGCTGCGCGCCAAGCCAATCAACTGGCCAGCACCGCTGCCGAGGTGGCCGTGCGTGGGGGCGAGGTGGTGGGCCAGGTGGTGGCCACCATGGAAGACATCACCCAAAGCAGCCGAAAAATTGCAGACATCATTGGTGTGATCGACGGCATTGCTTTCCAGACCAACATCTTGGCGCTGAACGCGGCGGTGGAAGCTGCCCGGGCCGGTGAGCAGGGGCGTGGATTTGCTGTGGTGGCGGGCGAGGTGCGCAACCTGGCCCAGCGCAGCGCACAGGCCGCCAAGGAAATCAAGGAGCTGATTGGTGCCAGCGTGGAAAAAGTGCAAAGCGGCAGCGACTTGGTGCGTTCCGCCGGTGAAACCATGGGAGACATCGTGGCCAGCGTTCAGCGCGTCACCGACATCATCGGTGAGATCACGGCGGCCTCCGGCGAGCAAAGCAATGGCATTGCGCAGATCAACGTCGCCGTGACCCAGCTTGACCAAATGACCCAGCAGAACGCCGCGCTGGTGGAGCAGAGTGCTGCAGCCGCACAGAGCATGCAGGACCAGGCCCAGCACCTGACCTCGGTGGTCAGCGTGTTCAAGCTGGGTGCGCAGGCCGCTCGGGCCGGGGTGGCGCCACGGGCCGCCCCCGTCCCCCGTCAAGCACTGCCCAAGCCCAAGGGCCACCCACAGGTGGTGGCCAGCAAACCGGGGGTCAACGGTCCTAAAATGGCAGCTAACATTTCAATGAAATCAAGCGCTGCAGAGCGTTTTGATTCAAAAAATTCATCCCCCTCAGCTTCCGCTGGGCCGTTGAAGCGTCCCGTGCTGGCGGGCAGAGGGCCGAGCGCGGCAGCGCCTGTCCACACGGGTGCCGCCAGCCACAAGGTGAGCAAGCCTTCGGCCAGCGATGAGGGGGATTGGGAGAGTTTTTGAGTTAAAACACCGTCTTTCGGCCCTGCCACGGGCCCTCGACATCAACACCCTGCAAGGACGTAGGCATGAACACAGCACAGGCAAATGCGGCTTCGCCAGGCAAAGGCGGGATGGGGGCAGTTTCCGCCACCTCCGTGAAGCAGATGATGGGCGCCAACCCCGCCCAGAACAAAGACAAAGGCAAGCCCACTGGACCGACGAAAGAGTTTTTGACCTTTCAGCTGGGGGCCGAGGAGTACGGCATTGACATCTTGCGGGTGCAGGAAATCCGCTCGTACGAAGACCCCACGCGCATCGCCAATTCACCCCGTTTCATCAAGGGGGTGGTCAACCTGCGGGGGGTGATTGTTCCGGTGGTGGACCTGCGCATCAAACTCGGCTGCGACAAAGTGGAATACAACGATTTCACCGTGGTCATCGTGCTCAACGTCAAGGGGCGGGTGGTGGGGGCCGTGGTCGATTCGGTCTCCGACGTGCTGGAGTTGCCCGTGGCCGACCTCAAGCCCTCCCCTGAGATGAACAGCCATGCCGCTGACAACGCCTATGTGACCGGCATCGCCAGTGTGGGCGAGCGCATGTTGATCATGATGGACATCGAAGCATTGATGTCCAGCCCTGACATGGGGCTGATGGAAAGCCCGGGCTGAGCCTGCGCTGACTTGAAACCGGGCGACGCACTGCGTCGCCTGCATTTTGCTTCGCGGTGTGGCATGGCGCCACCGTGCTGACCCGCCGTTTGCCGAGGGCCATTGACATGGGTTATCTGTTGTCCATCATGCGTTTGTTCTCCATCCGGCTGCGGATGGTGTCCGCCATTGGCGTGGTGTTGGCCTTGCTGGGGGTGGTGGGTGCCTCTGGTCTGTGGGGCATGTCCAAATTGGAATCCCTCAGCGAGCAGTTCAGCAAGCATTCGTTTGCCGAGAGCATGGCCATGGCCGATCTGCGGGTGGCGTTGGCCGATCTGAAGATTCATGAAAAGGCCATGATCATTCAATACGAAAAGCCCACCGAGATTGCCGTACTCGAAGGCAAATGGTACGTCGCTGCCAGTCAAGTGGACAAGCACATCGCAGCCATTCTGACAGGGGAGGAAGACGAAGACAATGCTGCAGCCCGTGAGCTTCAGGCCAGCGTGAAGGCTTACGTTCAGGCTGCGGAATCCGTCATTGCACAGTTGAAGACGGGCGCTTTTGACACGGCCACAGTGGCCAATTTGCGCTTGGTCAAAGCCCATGACCACATGGCCCAGGCCGAAGCCATGGCCAATAAGCTCACCCAGATAGTGGCCAACGAGGGTGCGGCCGTGCGGGCTGAGCAGCAGACCGCGTCGCGGCAGTCCTTGTGGTTGTTCGGGGTGGCGGTGGCGCTGGCCATGCTGGTGGTGGTGCCCACCACGCTGGCCAACATGCAAAGCATTTGCCAACCCATCGAAGAGGCCCAACGGTTTGCTCAGGCCATTGCCGGGGGGGACCTGACCGGACGGGTCAACACCAGCGGCAAAGACGAAGTGGCCACCCTGTTGCGGGCCCAGACAGACATGCAAACCGCCATTGCCCGCATCGTGCGCAACATGCACGATGTGGCTGAGTCCATGCGCGAAGCCAGTGCCGACATCGCCACTGGCAACCACGACCTGTCGACCCGCACCGAGCATGCGGCCAGCAGTCTGGAGGAAACCGCCTCCAGCCTGCAAGAGCTCACGGGCATGGTGCGGCAGACGGCCGATGCAGCCGCCCGCGCCAGCGGCAGTGCCCAGACCAATGCGCTGGCGGCGCAGCAAGGCGGTGATGCCATGGCGCAGGTGGTGGTCACCATGGAGGCCATCGCCGGCAGCAGCCAGAAAATCAACGACATCATTGGGGTGATTGACGGCATTGCCTTTCAAACCAACATCCTGGCCTTGAATGCCGCTGTCGAAGCCGCACGGGCCGGTGAAGCGGGCCGGGGTTTCGCCGTCGTGGCCAGCGAAGTGCGCAACCTGGCCCAACGAAGTGCCGAGGCCGCACGGGAAATCAAGACCCTGATCACCCACAGCGTGGACAAGGTGCAAGCGGGGACCCAACAGGTGCAGCAGGCGGGTCAGACCATGAGCGGTGTGGTGGCCAATGCGCGCGAGGTGTCTGACCTGATCGGTGAAATCACCCACTCTGCCACCGAGCAGTCACAGGGCATCGAAGTCATCAACGTATCGGTCACCGAGCTCGACACCATGACCCAGCAAAATGCGGCGCTGGTGGTGGCGTCCACCTCTGCGGCCAATGGGCTGCGCGAGCAGGCGGAACGGCTGGCGCAAGCCGTGTCGGTGTTTCGCTTGGTGGCTTGACGCCACAGGCGGCGAGAGCCTGTATCAATCTCTGTTCCATTGTTTTGAAGAGTTCACCACCCATGTCTGCCACACCCAGCCCCCAAGCCACCTCCACCGCGCCAGACGGCTGGTCTCCCGGTTGGGGCCTGGCGCCCAAGTTGCTGATGGTGGTGGCGGCGGCCTGCTCGCTCATCTTTGTCGGGCTGTGCGTGTTCTCGGTGGTGCTGTACCAGCAAGAGCGTGCCGCGGGTGTGGCCGCCATGGTGCAGCGCAGCCAGGGCTTGGTGGCCAGCTTGCAGCAGGTGGACGAAGCGGGGCGCCGTGCGGCCGAGCAATCCTTTGGCATTCTGCGCGACCGCATGCCCACCATCATGTTCAAACTGGTGGATGTGGATGGCAAGCCCCAGCTTCAGCACGCCAGCTATCCGGTGGAAGCCAACTTTGACGCGGTCGATGCATTCGCCGGCCTCACGGGCGGTGTGGCCACGGTGTTCCAGCGGGAGGGAGAGGACTTCCGGCGGGTCAGCACCAGTCTGAAAAAGCAGGGCGGTGAGCGTGCGGTGGACACCTTGCTCGACCGCAAGCACCCCGCCTACCTGCTGATGTTGGAGGGCAAAACCTATCTGGGCCGGGCGGTGTTGTCCGGCAAAAACTACATGACGCGCTATGAGCCCATCTTGGACGAAGGCAAGGTCATTGGCATCCTGTTCATCGGGCTGGACATGGGTCAGCAGATGGAGATGATCAAAAAGGCCTTCCAGTTGGCCGGCACACCCACCGCGCTCAGCCTGGCGGTGGACGTGAACGACAGTGCTGCGCTGGGCCAGCTGGAAGCCAGCGACAAAGTCGGCAAGCTCGATGCCGCCGATCCGCTGCTGCAAGCCCTGCGCAGCGCGGTGGCAGGTGGGGGAAAAGGCGGCGTCATCAGTCATTTGGGCATGGACAGCCAGCTGCCGGGCAGCGGTACCACCCACATTGCCTGGACTCATTTCGCACCTTGGGGCTGGGTGGTGCTGCAGGCCGAACGCGAAAGCGACACCATTGCCCCCGCCCGCAACGTGCTGCTGCTGTTGTGGGGCATGGTGGCGGGGGGTGCGGTGCTGGCCGCCATCGGGGTGCTGGTGGCCATTCGCCGCATGGTGCTGTTTCCATTGCGGGGTGTGCTGGCCGATGTGGAGCTGCTTCGCAACAACGACTACTCGCAGCCCCTGGTGCCACGCAGCCGTGACGAGCTGGGTCGCTTCATCGCCTCATTGGAGCAGATGCGCTGCCAGCTCAGCGCCAACATGCGGCAGATGGAGCAATCGGCCCGCGACATCGATGTGGTGGCCTCCGAAGTGGCCCAAGGCAACATGGAGTTGGGGGCCCGCACCGAAGCCGCTGCCAGCAATCTGCAGCAGACGGCGCACAGCATGACCCAGCTGACCGACACCGTGCGCCAGAGCGCCGATGCTGCGCGCCAAGCCAACCAGCTGGCCAGCACAGCGGCCGAGGTGGCCGCCAAAGGTGGGGAAGTGGTGCACCAGGTGGTGGCCACCATGGACGACATCACCCAGAGCAGCAAAAAAATCGCCGACATCATCGGTGTCATCGACAGCATCGCCTTTCAGACCAACATCTTGGCCTTGAACGCTGCGGTGGAAGCCGCCAGGGCGGGCGAGGCTGGTCGAGGTTTTGCGGTGGTGGCCAGTGAAGTCCGGCAGCTGGCCCAGCGCAGCGCCGGTGCGGCCAAGGAAATCAAGGAGCTGATCAACGCCAGCGTGGGCAAGGTGCAAAGTGGCAGTCAGCTGGTGCAGAACGCGGGCAACACCATGGGCGAAATCGTGGCCAGCGTGCAGCGCGTCACCGATGTGATCGGTGAAATCACCGCCGCATCGGGCGAGCAGAGCGAGGGCATTGCCCAGGTCAACACCGCCGTGGGACAGTTGGACCACATGACGCAACAGAACGCCGCATTGGTTGAGCAGGTGGCCGCAGCCGCCGACAGCCTCACCCACCAGACCATGCGCCTGCAACAGGCACTGGCCAACTATGTCACTGGCAACGACGGCGTGCCGGACAGCGCCATCGTCAAACGCCAGCCGCTCCAAGTGCGGCAGGCCAAGTTGGCGGTTGGAAAAACCGCCTCACCTGCCCGGACCAGTGGCCCTGCATCCTTGCCGCCACCGCGTCGTCACCCTGCGGCGGACGCACCCAGGCTGGGCAAACCATCGGCAAAAACAGTAGCTGAAAGACCAATGTTTAAAAGCGCTGGAGGCCAAAAAGTATCAAAATTGTCGCCGCCTGCGCCTGCGCCTGCGCCTGCGGCGCGCCCCGCCGCACGAGCCGCAGCTGCGCCACGGCCTGCGGCCAAAGCCACCACCACCGAGGGCGACTGGGAAACCTTTTGACCATCACCCCTGCCGCCGGGGAGGGATGATGGTCAGAGTGGGTGGCTCACCAGCCGGAAGTCGGCGTCTTCGGCGTAGGGCTTGATGGTGTAGCCCAGGCTTTTCATCAACCGCAGCATGCCAGGGTTGTTGACCAGCACCAGGCCCTCGATCTCGGTCAAGCCCTTTTCGCGTGCCACCTCCATGATGCTGAGCATCAGGCGCGATCCCAGGCCCTTGCCCCCAAAGTCGTCTGCCACCGCCAGGGCGAACTCGCAGGTGGTGCCGTCCACATTGGTCACGTAGCGCGACACGCCCACGATGCGTTCGGTGATGTTGACTCCGCCGTCGTCAAGGGGTTCGCGGGTCTGGTGCACCGCCACCAGGGCCATTTCGCGGTCATAGTCGATCAGCGTGAAGCGCGACAACATGCCGGGGGGCAGCTCGGTGAGGGATGACACGAACCGGAAATACCGGCTCTCGGGCGACATGCCTTTGACCAGGGCTTGCAGCATCTGCGCGTCGTCGGGCCGAATTGGGCGGATGGTGTACTGGCCACCGCCCCGCAGTGGCCACACCTGTTCGTGGTGCGCCGGGTAGGGCAGGATGGCCAGGTGGCTGTAGTCGCGCGCTGAGTGGGGCGCTTGGTCGATCACGATGCGGGCATCCACCGCCACGGCGCCGTGCTCGTCCACGATGATGGGGTTGATGTCCATCTCCCGCAACTGTGGCAGCTCACACACCATTTCTGACACACGCAGGAGGATTTGCTCGATGGCGTTGATGTTGGCCGCACTGGCGCCGCGCCACTCGCCCAGGGTTTCGGCCACGCGGGCGCGCTCAATGAGGCTGCGCGCCAGGAACTGGTTGAGCGGGGGCAAGGCCATGGCCCTGTCGTTGATCAGCTCGATCATGGTGCCGCCCGCGCCAAACGCAATCACCGGGCCAAAGGGGTCGTCGGTCACCAGGCCCACGTAAATTTCCCGCCCCCGGCGGGTGGGCGCCATTTTCTGGATGGTCACGCCATTGATGTGGGCATCCGGGCGCGCCCGTGCGACGGACTGCACCATGTCGTTGAAGGTGTCGCGCACCGCTGTCGCGTTGTTCAGGTTCAGTACCACGCCGTCCACGTCGGATTTGTGGCTGATGTCGGGTGAATCGATCTTGAGCGCCACCGGGTACCCCAGCTGGGTGGCGATCATCATGGCCTCGTTGGCGTGGCGCGCCAAAATGGTCTGGGTCACCGGGATGTGGAAGGCGGCCAGCAAGGCCTTGCTTTCCATCTCGGTCAGTACCTTTCGACGCTCGGCCAACACGCTCTCGATCAGCAGGCGCGCGCCCTCCACATCGGGTTGTGCGAGGTGTGACAGCGGAGGCGGCGTCTGCTGCAGCAGCAACTGGTTTTGGTAGAACGTGGCGATGTTGCTGAAGGCGCCCACGCCCGCTTCCGGTGTGCGGAAGTTGGGGATGTTGGCCTGGCTGAGCACTTGGCGGGCACCGCCCACGGCGGTGTCACCCATCCAGCAAGCCAGCAGGGGCTTGCGCAGTTTGGGTTTGAGGGCGGCCAAGGCTTCGGCCACGGACATGGTGTCCACGCCATGCTTGGGCGAATAAATGGCCAGCAGGCCGTCCACGCCCGGGTCTTTGGCGGCCGCTTCCAGCGCCTTGGTGTAGCAATCGGGGTGGGCGTCCTCACCCAGGTCGATGAGGTCCACCAGGCTGGCCAGCGGTGAGAGGTGGGGCCTGAGCTCGTCCGCCACGGCGGGAGACAGCCTGCCCAGGGTGAGGCCCAGTTCCGAAATCCAGTCGGCGGCCAGCACGCCCGGCCCGCCGCCATTGGTGACGATGGCCAGCCGCTTGCCCACCGGTCGGTAGCGCGAGGCCAGGCATTTGGCGGCGGAGAACAGTTCCACAAACGAGCGCACCCGCACGGCCCCTGCACGGCGCAGGGCGGCGGCGAAGACGTCGTCGCTGCCCACCTTGGCACCGCTGTGCGTCAACGCGGCGGCGTTGCCAGCTGGTTTGCGTCCGGCCTTGAGCACGACCACGGGTTTGGCATTGGCCGCAGCGCGCAGTGCGCTCATGAAGCGGCGGGCGTTGCGTATGCCCTCCATGTACACCACGATGCTTTGTGTCTGGGCATCGGCGGCCAGGAAATCGAGCACATCGGCCAGGTCCACCACGGTGTTGGGGCCCAGGGACACCACGGCGGAAAAACCCACGCTGTTGCTGCGTGCCCAGTCCAGGATGGACGAGGTGAGCGCCCCCGACTGGCTGACCAGCGCCAACGGACCCTTGGCCGCCAGCGGTCCGGCCAGGCTGGCGTTGAGCCCGGTCTGCGGCCGCTGCAGGCCCAGGCAGTTGGGCCCCAGCAAATGCATGCCCGAGCGCCGGGCGATGCGTTTCAGATCGGCGGACAGGTCGGCCCCCATGCCCGCGGACAGAACCAGGGCGGCCTTGCATTTCATGCGCCCTGCCACTTCCAGCGCCGCGCTCACCTCGTCGTGGGGCAAGGCGATGATGGCCAGATCGGCCCGGGCCAACGCCAAATCGGCCAGCGTGCCGCTGGTGTGGATGTCCACAAAATGCAGCTCACCGCTGAAGCGCTGGGCGGTCAGGTTGTCGTGCAGGGCTTGGGCCTGCGCGAACGCGTTCTCTGCCTGGGCCAGGTTGCCGGCAAACACCAGCACGGACTGGGGCGAAAAGAGGGGCGTGAGGTAGTGCTTGTCCATGGGGCGGGTGGGGTGGGTGGCCCTTCAGTGTGGGGCCGAAAAATGACAGATCCTGTCCAACAGCTGTCAGGGCCTCAATCGGCGCCGATCAGCACCTTGACGTGCGCGGCCACACTGCGGGCCAGGGGGCTCATGACGTAGCCCCCTTCCAGGCAGGACACCACACGGCCCTGGCCGTGCGCCTGGGCGACGGCCATGATCTGTTGGGTCACCCAGGCGTAGTCGGCTTCCACGAAGCCGAGGTTGCCCATGTCGTCTTCGCGGTGGGCATCAAAACCGGCCGAGATGAAAATCATCTGGGGGCGAAAGGCGTTGAGTGCGGGCAACCAGTGGTCGTTCACGGCGTCGCGCAGCTTGTCGCCACCCGATCGGCTGGGCAGACCGATATTGATCATGTTGGGGCCGTAGGAATCCTCACCGGTGAACGGGTACAGGCCGGTTTCGTAGATGGAGCACATCAGCACCCGGTCGTCCCCTTTGAAGATGCTTTCGCTGCCGTTGCCATGGTGCACATCAAAGTCGATGATGGCCACGCGCTCCAACCCATGCACATTCAGCGCGTGCCTGGCCCCCACGGCCACGTTGTTGAAAAAGCAAAACCCCATGGCGGCCGCGTACTCGGCATGGTGGCCCGGCGGACGCACGCTGCAAAAGGCGGTTGGCACATCGCCGTTGATCACCAAGTCGGTGGCCAGCACGGCCGCCCCGGCGGCCCGCCGGGCGGCAGCCAGGGTGTGGGGATTCATGTTGGTGTCCGGGTCCACGTGGACGTAACCCTCGGTGGGCGATGCGGCGAAGATTTCCTTTACGTGCAGCATGGAATGGGCCTGGCCCAGCTGCTCTTCGGTGGCCAACGGGGCATCGTGCGGGAGCATGTAGTCCAGCAGGCCCTTGACCAGCAGGTGGTCCTGTATGGCGGCCAGGCGCTCGGGGCATTCGGGGTGATGCGGGCCCATTTCGTGGCGGGCGCAATCGGCGTGGGTGATGAAGGCGCTGAGCAAAAGTGTCTCCCAGTGGTTGGTCGGTCTCCGGTTTCACATTGTCAACCCCTCGCGCCGCGTTGTCTTGATCTGTCGCAAGGGCGTGGCATGCCGACAATGCGAGGTTAGTTGCAGTGGCGGTGGCTGAAAACGGTGCGCTTGACTTAGTATCGGGTTTTGCCACCCAGCGACCTCGCCACACCCACCTTCAATGAAACCTGACGCCAGTGCGTTTGATGCTGCTGCTTTGCCGTTTCGGGGTGGGGACGAAGCCGTGCAGCCGAAGCCGTTTCACATTTCACTGGGCGATGCTGGGCAACTGCAGACCCTGCTGACGCTGTCCAACGACCTCTACTGGGAAACCGACGCCGAGCACCGGCTGACAGTGCTGCGCGGCCAGGCCTCGGCCAACGACCTGTTGGGCTGTGGCGTGGGCCTTCCGCCCTGGGAGGTTTTTACCCCCAACTTGGCCCACACCGACTGGGCCCAGGTGCGCGAGTGCATGGCGTCGGGCCAGCCCTTGCGCGACGTCGAAGTGGCGCGGCTGCAGCCCGATGGCAGCGTGCAGTGGTTTCTCATCAACGGCTGCCCGCGCGCGAACGCGACGCCAGGCGCAGGTGGCTACTGCGGTGTGGGCCGCGACATTTCGGCGTTGCGACGCTCCCAACACTCGTTCGCCCAGCAGCAAACCCTGACGCGAGAGCTGGTGCAGCGGGTGCCCGGGCTGGTGTTTCAGATGCGGCGCAGCCCCAGTGGCTGGTTCAGCTTTCCCTTTGCCAGTGCGGCGTTGTTCGACATGTTCCAGGTTCGGATGGAGGACGCGCAGGTGGACGCCGGTGGCGTGTTTCGGCAGGTGCTGCCGGTGGACTACGTCCGCTGCCGGGCCAGTCTGGAGCATTCGGCCAACACCATTACGCCTTGGGTGCAGAGTTACCGCGTGCAGCTGCCCGGTGAGCAACCCCGCTGGCACGAGGTCAATGCGGTGCCCTACCGGGAGGCCGATGGCAGCATCGTCTGGTACGGGTTTGCCAGTGATGTCACCGAGCGTGTGGAGACCGAAGCCCAGCTGCAGCGGGCCCACGACCAGATGCGCGCCCGCACCAACCTCATGGACGTGACGTTGGGCAGCCTCAGCCAGGGCGTGATGATGATCTCGGCCAGCCACCGGGTGACCTACTACAACCAACCCCTGGTGGACTTGTTGCAATTGCCCGACAGCTTGCTGGCCCGCCAGCCTCAGTTGGCCGAGCTGGTGGAGTGGCAGCTGGACAATCACCGCTTGCCGCCGGACATCAGCCACCACCAGGTGCGGCAGTTGGCGCAGTTGGACGCGCTGGGAGAGTCCGTCTGCCCGGTGAGGTATGTGCGCAAAACCGTCGATGGTCGCACCCTGGAGGTCAAGACCCAACAACTGGACAGCGGTGGCTGGGTGCGCACCTTCGCCGATGTGACCGACTATGTGGATGCCCAGGACGCGTTGCAGCGCAGCGAGCTGCACCTGCGCGCCCTGTTCGATGCCATTCCCGACCGCGTCTGGCTCAAGGACACCGTCGGGGCGTTCATCATGTGCAACCCGCCTGCTGCTTCGGCGTTTGGCTTGTCCGCCCAGGAGCTGACCGGGCGCACCGAGTGGGAAGTGAGCCCATCCGCCGATGAGCAACCCGGCCAACAGGACACCGACATCCGCGCCCTGCGCAGCCAGGCGCCGGTGATGTACGAACAGGCCATGCCCCTGGTGCCGGGTGGGTCGGACGATGGCGTGTTCGAAGTGGTCAAACGAGCGGTGTTTGACCAGCATGGTGACCCCATTGGGGTGCTGGGCATGGCCCGCGACGTGACCGAGCGCAAGCGCGCCGAGGCGCAGATCGAGCGGCTCGCCTTTTACGACCCCCTCACCGGGCTGTGCAATCGCCGCCTGTTTCACGAGCGCTTGGCGCAGGCCATGGCCGCCAGCGTGCGCAACCAGCAGTGGGGTGCGGTGTGCTTCATCGACCTGGACAATTTCAAGGACCTCAACGACACCCAGGGCCACGACCAGGGGGATTTGTTGCTGCAGCAGGTGGGCCGCCGGTTGCAGGAGGTGGTGCGGGAGCAGGACACCGTGGGCCGCCTGGGGGGTGACGAGTTCGTTGTGCTGCTGGAAACCATGGGCCCCGACGAAGACGTGGCCGCGTTGTACGCCAACACCGTGGGCCAGAAACTGCTGCAGGCCCTGACCGTGCCCTATGACCTGCGCAGTGGGCCGCAGCACAACACGCCCAGCATCGGCATCACGCTGTTTCGCGACCACGAAGACCGGGTGGAGGACGTTCTCAAGCGGGCCGATCTGGCCATGTACCAGTCCAAATCGGCGGGGCGCAACACCGTGCGTTTCTTTGACCCGCACATGCAGGACGTGGTCATGCGACGCTCCGAGCTGGAGCGGGACCTGCGCGATGCCCTCTCGAGCCATCAGTTGCAGCTGTACTACCAGCCGGTGGTGGACGTGGCTGGGCGGGCCCAGGGCTTTGAGGCGTTGCTGCGTTGGCACCACGCCAGCAGAGGCATGGTGTCGCCGGCCGAGTTCATCCCAGTGGCCGAGCAGACCAGTCTCATCCTGCCCATCGGCCAATGGGTGTTGCGCACCGCGTGCGAGCGCCTGACCGCCTGGGCGCAGGACCCAGCCACTGCCCACTGGTCACTGGCTGTCAACCTCAGTGCACGCCAGCTGCGCCAGGCGGATTTTGTGTCCAGTGTGGAGGCCATCTTGCGCGAGACGGGGGCACCGGCCGGGCAATTGAAACTGGAGCTGACCGAAAGCCTTCTGCTGCACGATGTGGAAGACACCATTGCCAAAATGACCTTGTTGGCCCAAGGAGGCATTCGCTTTTCGTTGGACGACTTTGGCACCGGCTATTCATCGCTCAGCTACCTCAAGCGCCTGCCGCTGTCGGTGCTGAAAATTGACCAGTCCTTCGTGCGCGACCTGCTCACCGACCCCAACGACGCCGCCATTGCCCGCACCATCCTGCAGCTGGCCCAAAGCCTGGAATTGGACGTGGTGGCCGAGGGCGTGGAAACCGAGGGCCAGAAGCAGCTGCTGGAGGTCATGGGTTGCCGCGCCTTCCAAGGCTATTTGTTCGGGCGGCCTGCGCCCATGTGAAGGAGAATCCCTTGAACGACCGTTTGCACCCCACCGCCACAGCCCCCCAACTGGACACCCAGGCCCTGGCCAAGCACACCCAGGCCAGCTGGCGCGAGCGCATCGTGCCCGCGCTGCGCGACTACATTGCCGTGCCCGCCAAATCGCCCCTGTTCGCGCCCGATTGGGCCCAGCAAGGCCACCTCAAGCGCGTGCTGCAATCCGCCGCCGACTGGGTGCTGGCGCAGAAAGTGCCTGGTTTGAAAATTGAAATACTGGAGCTGCAAAACCATACAGGGCAAGCGAGAACCCCCGTTTTGTTCTTTGAATTGCCTGCCAGCGGCGGCACAGGCCCTGCGCCCGCAAACCCCAGTGGCCAGACCGTGCTGATGTACGGCCACCTGGACAAACAGCCCGAGTTCGACGGCTGGCGCAGCGACCTGGGGCCGTGGACGCCGGTCATCGACGGCGACAAACTGTATGGCCGGGGCGGGGCCGACGACGGTTATGCCGTGTACGCGGCCATCGCCAGCATCCAGGCCTTGCAGGCCCAGGGGCTGGCGCACCCGCGCATCGTCGGTTTGATCGAGACCTGCGAAGAAAGTGGCTCCCACGATCTTCTGCCCTACATCGACGTCCTGCGCGCGCCCGGTGCCAACCGCCTGGGCGACGTGGGCCTGGTCATCTGCCTGGACAGCGGCGCGGGCAACTACGACCAGTTGTGGCTGACCACCAGCCTGCGCGGCATGGCCAGCGGCGTGCTGAAGGTGCAGGTGCTGACCGAGGGCATTCACTCGGGCGATGCGTCGGGTCTGGTGCCATCGAGCTTTCGCATCATGCGCCAGGTGCTGGACCGACTGGAGGACAGCGCCACCGGTCGCCTGTTGCCCGCCAGCTTCCATTGCGAGGTGCCGCCTGAGCGGGTGGCCCAGGCCCAGGCCACAGCGGCCATTCTGGGCGACGAGATTTACCAGCGCTTTCCGTGGGCACACGCCGACTGCGGAGGCTCCACTCTGTTTGCTCTGCCCACGACCACCGACCCGGTCGAGGCCCTGCTCAACCGCACTTGGCGGCCCACGCTGTCGGTCACCGGGGCCGAGGGCTTTCCCAGCCTGCAAAACGCGGGCAACGTGTTGCGGCCCTACACCGCCTTCAAGCTCAGCCTGCGCCTGCCTCCGTTGGTCGATGCTGCCCTGGCCGTGCAAGACCTCAAGGCCCTGCTCGAAGACAACGCGCCCTACCAGGCCAGGGTGACGTTTGAAAGCAGCGGCAGCGCCACGGGCTGGAACGCTCCGTCCACCGCACCGTGGTTCCACCACGCCTTGCAGGCGGCCTCGCAGGCGCAGTTTGGTGAGGGGTACGGCACCATCGGCCAGGGCGGCACCATCCCGCTCATGAACCTGCTCAGCCAGGGCTTTCCGCAGGCGCAGATGATGGTGTGCGGCGTGCTGGGCCCCAAAAGCAACGCACACGGGCCCAACGAGTTTTTGCACCTGCCCTATGCCCAGCGCCTGACGGCAGCGGTGGCGCAGGTGGTCGCGGCCATGCCCTGAGGTGGGCGGGCCATGGGCCCGCGGTCAGCCTGACACAAGCTCCCGGCGGCACAATCCGCCCCATCCAAAGATGTTCTCAGAACACGGACCAGGGAGTTTCATGTTGACCGTCACCCAGGGTTGCGTCACCCACGCCACCCAACGCCCCTTCACGACCTTTGATGGCCACACGCTGGCCTTGTTCGATTGGCCACTGACCCGTGAGTCCCCGCTGGGGGGAGCCGCGCCACCTGACCCCAAGGCCGTGGTGGTGCTGGTGCATGGCCTGGGCGAGCACGCCTGGCGCTATCACCGACTGGCCACCGAGCTCAATGCCGCCGGTTACGCCGTGCGCGCTTATGACCAGCGCGGCCACGGGGAGTCGTCAGGTCCACGGGGCTGTCTGCCCGGTGAGCACACTTTGCTGCAAGACTTGGCCGAGGTGGTGGAGGACACCCGCGCCACCCTGTGCCGTGCGCGCCACGTG
Organism: uncultured Hydrogenophaga sp.; assembly: GCA_964396895.1. Classification (GTDB taxonomy): domain Bacteria; phylum Pseudomonadota; class Gammaproteobacteria; order Burkholderiales; family Burkholderiaceae_C; genus UBA2334. Next base: position 60,138 of record CAYNGJ010000008.1, read on the forward strand.
CCGCTGGTGCTGCTGGGACACAGCCTGGGGGGGCTGGTCAGCGCCCTGTGGGTGGGGCGTGCCCAGCAGGCGTTGCGCCACCACCGCCTGCCGGTGGACGCTTTGGTGTTGTCCTCCCCCGCGCTGCGGATCGATTGGGGGTGGTGGCAGCGGGCCATGCTGGCGGCCTGGCCCCAGAGCTTGCCCCACGTCACCCTGGGAAGCGGGCTGGATGCCCGCCAGCTGTCACACGACCCCGCCGTCGTGGCGGCGTACCAGGCGGACCCGTTGGTGCACGACCGTGTGTCGCGCCGCCTGGCACATTTCATGGCCGATGCCGGCCCCGAGGTGCTTGCCCTGGCCTGCCAGTGGCGGGTGCCCACGCTGTTGATGTACGCGGGCAGTGACCTGCTGGTCAATCCCCGGGGCAGCCAGGTCTTCGGGCAACGCGCGCCGGTGGGCGTGGTCCAGTCCCAGTGTTTCGAGGATTTTTTCCACGACATCTTCAACGAAACCCACCGCCTGGAGGCGGTGAACACCCTGGTGGATTGGTTGAATGTTTCCCTGCAACAACCATGACTGATGGTCAGGGCACGACCAGCGTCAATTCACGCGGCCCAAATGTATTTCAATGGTGGTCAAGTCGCCATCCACAGACCAATCTCGGTGAGTGACGCGCAGCGGTTCGGCATCAGGTGTGGGCCGAACCACATCACCGATGGCGGGGATGCCAGTGAAGGCCGTGAATGACATGTTGGCCAGGCTGCCATGGGCGACATCGGTGGGAAACACAAACTTGACGGACATGTTTTGCTGCATGCGGAACTCTGCTCAATCTGAAGAGGTGACGGAAGTGTCGATTCTTACATGCGGCCTTCAGTTGAGGCTCGCTTCCAGCCCAACCAGCCCAGTCCCAATGCCATCAGCAGCACTGGCAGGAGCGAACCGAGGTTCAGCAGCATCCAGCCCTGGGTCGTGACCAGCGCGCCCGACGCGAACGATGTGAACGCCATGGTGGCGAACACGCAGAAGTTGATGGCGGCCTGGGCCCTGTCCTTTTCTTCGGGCCGGTAGGACTGCATGGCCAGCGTGGTGCTGCCGGTGAACAGGAAATTCCAGCCCACGCCCAGCAGGAACAGCGCGACCAGAAACTGGTGCAGGTCCTGGCCCGAGAGCGCGATGCCGATGCACAGCGCATTCAGTGCCACACCCACACCCATGACGGTGAGCGTGCCAAAACGCTTGATCAGGTGACCCGTGAAAAACCCGGGGGCAAACATGCCGATGACGTGCCACTCCAGCACCAGCGCGGCATCGTCAAATGGGAAGCCGCACACCTGCATCGCCAGCGGGGTGGCGGCCATCAGCAGGTTCATCACCCCGTAGCTCAGGGCGGCTGCACCGGCCGCCACCACAAACACCGGCTGGCGCATGAGCACAGACAAGGGCCGCCCCACGTCGATCTGCCCATTGGTCCCCACCGTTTTGGGTGCGTTGGGCGGAAATTGCACCCATGACATGAGCGCCATGGCCAGCAGTGCCACCACCGCCAGTGCCAGGTAGGCGCCCATGAAGGGCACTTCGGTCAGGGTGCGGGTGCGGCTGGCCAGGTTGGGGCCCAGCACGGCCCCCACCAGACCACCCGCCAGCACCAGCGACACGGCCTTTTCCCGAAAAGCGGGCAGGGCCAGCTCGGCGGCGGCAAAGCGGTACAGCTGGCCGTTGGCGCTGTAGTAGCCCGCCACCACGGTGGCGGTGACCAGGAGCCAGAAGTTCTTGTCGGCGACGGCCCAGGCCCCCAGCAAGGCTGACAACACCGCCACCAGCAGCCCGAGCTGGAAGGACACGCGCCGACCCCAGCGCGCCTGGGAGCGGGCCACCAGCCCGGTGGACAGGGCACCGCCCACCACATATCCCATGACGGGCAGTGTGGCCATCCAGCCCAACGGCGCCAGACTCAGGCCCACCAGCCCGTTGATGGCAATGAAGGTGACGTTGTTGGTGAGGAACAGGCCTTGTGCGGCGGCCAACAGCCAGAGGTTTTTGTTCATAAGCCGCTGTTTATACAGCGGACAGTCGCCCCCACCGTGTCACGGCTGGGGCAGCGCTGGGTGCGTGAGCGATGACGTGGCCAGGGTCAGTGCGGCCAGGGCCGCTGTTTCGGCCCTGAGCACCCGATTGCCCAGGGTGACGGGTTGCCACCCCGCAGCCCGGGCTTGGGCGTCTTCGGCAGGGGACAGTCCCCCTTCAGGACCACTCAGAAACACCACCGCCGGGGGTGTGGCGTGGCCCTGAACCGCACTGCCCAGGGCCTGACCGAGGGCCAGGGTGTCCGGTGCCAGCGACAGCACCAGCCGCACCGGGTCTGCGGGCAAAGGCGAACCCAGCCAGTCGGCCAGTTCCTTCACGGGGTGGATGGTGGGCACCCGGTTGCGTCCGCACTGTTCGCAGGCCGCCACGGCCACGCTGTGCCAGTGGGCCTGCTTTTTGTCGGCCCGCTCACCTTTCAGGCGCAGCACGCTGTGGGCGGTCATGAGGGGTTGGATGCTGGCCACCCCCAGCTCGGTGGCTTTTTCCACCAGCCAGTCCATGCGGTCGTTGGCGGGCATGCCGACGGCCAGGTGCACGGCCACGGGGGCCTCCCGCTCCAGTGCGTGGTGGGATTGCACAGCCACCTGCACGTCGGAGCGGCCCATGTGCGTCACCGTGGCGCTGTGCTCTCCGCCCTCACCGTTGAACAGCGTGATGCCGTCTCCGGGCTGCAGGCGCAGCACCTGCACATGGCGCGCGGCGTTGGCGGGCAGGTCCACGGTGGTGCCCACCGTCAGGGGGAGGGGACAGTAGAAACGGGGCATGTCAATGTATAACTTAATGAGAGCAAACTATTGAATAAATATATGCGACAAAGGTCATTTTCATTCAATATTTCACATCCGACCGTAGGCAAAGCCGCTGGCCGCTTGTAGGTTTTCCACCTCGTCCATCAGTTGCAGGAAGGGGCCGAGCTCGCGGTAGCGGTGCGCGGTGTTGCGCACATAGTGCACAAAACGGGGGGTGTCGGCGAGGTACTTGGGTTTGCCATCGCGCAGCGTCAGCCGCGCGAAGATGCCCAGGATTTTCAGGTGGCGCTGCAGCCCCATCCACTCCACCGCCCGGTAGAACGCGCCAAAGTCCTCGCTCCAACCATCGAAGTCCAGCAGCCCCAGCTTGCGCGCCTTTTCCCAGTAGCGGATGGTGACCTCCAGCACGAAGTCCTCTTCCCAGGTCAGGAAGGCATCCCGCATCAGGCTGGCCACGTCGTAGGTGATGGGGCCGTACACTGCGTCCTGAAAGTCCAGCACGCCCAGGGCCTGTGCGGCGTTGGGGGGCTCGAAACCCGCTGGTGGCACCATCAGGTTGCGCGGCATGAAGTCCCGGTGGACAAACACCTGTGGCCCGGCCAGGTTGCGGGTGACGATGCTGGTGAATGCCTTGTCCAGCACATGGGCCTGGGTGTCGGACATCACAAAGCCCTTGTGCTGACCCAGGTACCAGTCGGGAAAGAGCTGGAGTTCGCGCCGCAGCAAGGCCTCGTCGTAGGCGGGCAGCACCCCCGTCCGGCTGGCGGTTTGCCAGGGCAGCAAGGCCGCCACCGCGTTTTTGTACAGCGGCAGGTTGGCGCTGGGGTGTTCGGTGTCCAGCACGTCGAGCAGGGTGCGTGAGCCGAGGTCGCTCAGCAGCATGAAGCCCTGAGCTTTATCCCAGGCCAGCACCTCGGGCACGCGCAGGCCCGCCTGTGCCATGAGGTCGGCCACCTGCACAAATGGGCGGCAGTTTTCCTGGGCGGGCGGGGCGTCCATGACGATGCAACTGCCGCCGCTGGCCTTGTCCACCCGAAAGTAGCGGCGAAAGCTGGCATCGGCCGAGGCCGGGCGGACCGTGTCCGCCACCAGCCCCTGGGTCGAGGCTTGTTGGACCAGCCAGGCGTCAAAAGCAGACTGGCGCTGGGCGTCGGCCCATTCAATGTCGGGGTGGTTGGTGGTCATGGGTGGGGCAGTGGCCACAGACGTTGGCGCCTGGGTCGGGTGGGGTAAGGTGGTTGGGCCGTGGTGTCGGCCTCGCCATACGATAATGCGGCGGGATTTTACAAATGAGCCGTTTCGCACACCTTCCTCCAGTTTCGCATTGCACGGGTCTCGTCGGGTCACTGGCCGGCGATGTCGGGGTGAGGGTGTCCGTCTGGTGCGGTCTGGTGCTGGTCAGCGGGGTCGCCTGGGCGCAGTCCGATGGGCCGGCGCAACCGCTGCCACTCAAGTCCAGCACCATGCTGTTGGACCGTTTGCCCCCCACCGCCCGCCAACCCGCACCCACCTTTGTGTGGGGTGAGCGCATCAGCGGGCAGACCAATGTGAAAACCGTGGTGGAGGGCGAGGCCGAACTGCGGCGGCACGACACCGTCATTCGGGCGGACCGGCTGGCGCTGGACCACGTGACCAACGAGGCCGAGGCCAGCGGTTCGGCCACCGTCATTCGCAATGGCAACCGGTTTGAAGGCCCCGCCCTGCGGTTGAACCTGGACACCTACGAAGGCTTCTTTACCCACCCGCATTACGAGTTGCTGGCCAACGAGGGGCGAGGGAATGCGGAACGGGTGGATTTCCAGGGCGAAAACCTCACCATTGCCCACGACGCCACCTACACCACCTGCAAGGCGCCGCCCGGTTTTTTGCCCGACTGGTGGGTCGGCGCGAAGCGGCTGGAACTGGACCATGCCGAGGAAACGGGCCGCGCCGACGGTGGCGCGCTGTATTTCAAAGGCGTGCCGCTGCTGGCCGCGCCCTACGTCAGTTTCCCCCTGTCTGACAAGCGCAAATCGGGTCTGTTGCCACCCACCATCAACCTGACCAACATCAGCGGGTTGGAGTTGACGCTGCCCTACTACTGGAACATTGCCCCAGAAGTCGATGCCACGCTCTATCCCACCCTCATGACCAAGCGTGGGGTGGACCTGGGGGGTGAGTTCCGGTACCTGCAGCCCGCGTACAAAGGCCAGGTTCGTGCGGCTTACATGCCACACGACACCCTGCGTGGCACCCAACGCTGGGGCACCTCGGTGCAGCACGAGCAGGCGCTGGTCGATGCGGTGCCCGGTTTGTCCGCAACGGGGTTGCGCGTCAACCTCAACCGCGTCAGTGACGACGATTACTGGCGCGACTTTCCCCGTACCTCCCCAGCACTCACCCAGCGCCTGCTGCCCAACGATGTGGTGTTGTCGGGCAACCTGGGGCCGGTGGGCGTGACCGCCGGCACCTATCTGTGGCAAACGCTGCAAGACAGCGCCGCCCCCATCACTGCTCCCTATGACCGCGTGCCCCAGATCGACCTGCGCTGGTCGCAGCTCAACCAGCGTTTCGGAAGCGTAGGGGGACTCGACTGGTCGCTGAACGGGCAGTTCTCCCGCTTCACCACCAGTCGCTCGCCCACCGTCACCAGCACATTGGCGGACATCAACGGCAACCGCCTGCTGGGCATTGCCCAGGTCAGCCGCACTTGGCAGACGCCGGGTTGGTTTGTGCGGCCCAAAGCACAGTGGCACCTCACCCAGTACCAGTTTGACCAGGCCTTGCTGAACGGTCGCCGTTCCGCCAGTCGTGCCTTACCCACGTTCAGCTTGGACAGCGGTCTGGTGTACGAGCGCGACACCACGTTGCTGGGGCGACAGCTGCTGCAGACCCTGGAGCCCCGGGCGCTGTATGTGAAAACGCCGTTTCGCGACCAGAGCCTGTTGCCCAACTACGATTCTGCGGCGAAAGATTTCAACGCAGGCACGGCCTGGACCGACAACGTCTTCGGTGGCCACGACCGGATTTCCGACACCAATGCCCTCACCGTGGGCCTGAGTTCCCGGCTGATCAATCCCACCACGGGCGTGGAGGCCGCCCGTTTCGGCATTGCGCAGCGCTTGCGGTTTTCCGACCAGAACGTCGCCCTGCCCGGCGGTACCCCGGTGACAGATCGCTTCAGCGACGTGCTGTTGGGCACCACCCTGAACTGGAGCCCTTTGTGGTCGTTTGAAAGTTCGGTGCAATTCAATCCCAAGACCAACCGTTCCCAGCGCACCACCGTCAGCGGGCGTTACCACCCCATGCCCTATCACGCGCTGAGCGCAGCCTACCGCTTGCAGCGAGCCGGGGGGCTGCTGCCCTCCAGCGAGCAGGTGGACCTGGGGTGGCAGTGGCCCCTGGACAACGTGGGCTGGCCCGGTGGCCAGGCCAACGGACCAGCGGCGGGGCCGGGGCGTTGGTACAGCGTGGGCCGCGTGAACTACAGCATGCCCGACAGCAAGGTGGTCGATCTGGTGGCCGGGCTTGAATATGATGCGGGTTGCTGGGTGGGGCGTTTGGTGCTGGAGCGGCTGCAGCGCAGCACCGCCAACGCCAGTCAGCGGGTGTTGTTCCAGCTGGAGTTCACGGGCTTTACCCGGGTGGGCTCCAATCCCTTGCAAACGCTCAGAGACAACGTGCCGCGCTACATGCTCCTGAAAGAGCAGGTACAGACACCCAGCCGGTTCGGTCGTTACGAGTAGCCGCCGCACCACGGCGACCCCTTGATCCCTTTTCCTCCATGAAGCCCATCGCCATGACTTTTTTCACCAAGTACCACCTGGGGCTGACGGCCATGTGCCTGGCCATGGTCGGCAGTGTGCATGCGCAAGGCCTCAAGGCGGCGCCCAGCCTCCTGGGTCCTCGGGCACAGGCGGCCATCCAGCAGTCCAACGAGCCCGTGGCCGCTGACCACATCGTGGCGGTGGTCAACAGCGAGCCCGTCACCAACCACGAGGTGCGCAGCCGACTGGAGCGGCTGGAGCAGCAGGCCACGCGCAGCGGTGCCCCTTTGCCCCCGCGCGAACAGGGTTTGAAGCAGGTGCTGGAGGCGCTGATTCTTGAAAAAGCTCAGCTGCAATTGGCCGCAGAGGCTGGCATACGGATTGAAAAATCCATGCTGGACGACGCCGAGCAAACCGTGGCGCGGCAAAACCAGGTCAGCGTGGCGGCCATGCACGCCCAGCTGCAGGCCCAGGGCATGAGCCTGATCGAGTTTCGCGACAACATCCGTCGCCAGTTGACCTTGCAGCGCCTGCGGGAGCGTGAGGTGGAGTCACGGGTGCGGGTGACCGAATTGGACTTGGATCGTTTTCTCTCCGAAAAAATGGACAACCCGGGGGCTGACCTCCAATTGAACCTGGCCCAGGTGCTGGTGGTGGTGCCTGAGGGGGTGGAACCCGCCCGTCTGGCCACGCTCATGCAACGGGCGCAGATGGTGGCCGGAAAAGCCCGTGCCGGGGCCGACTTTGCTGAGTTGGTCCGCGAATATTCAGACGCCCCTGACCGTTCCACAGGCGGTGCCATGGGTTTGCGTGGGGCAGACCGCTATCCCGACCTGTTTGTCTTGGCCACCCGCCAGGTGTCGGTCGGTGGCGTGGCAGGACCAGTGCGCAGCCCGGCCGGTTTTCACATCCTGAAAGTGCTGGACAAGCGGATTGCGGGCTTGCCCGATGCGGTGGCACCGCAGACACGTGCACGCCACATTCTGCTGCGCCCCACCGCCCAATTGCCTGAAGCGGCTGCATTGGCCAGGCTGGCCAACTTGCGCCAGCAGGTTGTGGGCGGCCAAGCGACGTTTGAGGCTTTGGCGAAAGAGTTCAGCCAGGACAGCTCGGCCGCCCAAGGGGGTGACCTGGGGTGGGTGGGGGCTGGCGTCTTCGTGCCGGAATTCGAGGAGGTCATGAACCGCCTGGCCATCAACGAGGTGTCTCCCCCGGTTGCCTCGCGCTTCGGTGCCCACCTCATCCAGGTGCTGGAGCGCAGGCAGGTCGAGCTGACGCCCCGTGAGCAGCGTGAGCAAATCCGCCAACTGGTGCGTGAGCAAAAGCTGGAGGAGGCCTATGCCAAATGGCTGGAGGACATCCGTGTGCGGGCCTATGTCGAGTACCGGGAGCCACCGCAATGAAGCACATCGCGCGCAAGCGCTTTGGCCAGCACTTTCTGAGCGACCAGGCGGTCATTGACGCCATCGTGGAGGCCATCCGCCCCGAGCCTGGCCAGCCGGTGGTCGAAATTGGGCCGGGGCTTGCCGCGCTGACACAGCCCCTGCTCAAGCGCGTGGGGGAACTGACCGTCATCGAACTGGATCGGGACCTGGCGGCGCGTCTGCGCAGTCAGAGCCAGCTGCGCGTGGTGGAGTCCGACGTGTTGCGGGTGGACTTCAAGGCCCTGGCGCACACGCTGGGAGCACCCAAGTTGCGGGTGGTGGGCAATCTGCCCTACAACATCTCCACGCCCATCCTTTTTCACCTGTTGGACCATGTGGACGTGGTGCAAGACCAGCACTTCATGCTGCAAAAAGAGGTGATTGACCGCATGGTGGCCAAGCCGTCCACCTCCGACTATGGTCGCCTGTCGGTCATGTTGCAGTGGCGTTACGCCATGGAGAACGTGCTGTTTGTGCCCCCCGAGGCGTTTGACCCGCCGCCCAGGGTGGACAGTGCCGTGGTGCGCATGGTGCCGTTGGCGCAACCCGCCGCGCTGGAGGTGGATTTGCTGAGTGAGCTGGTGAAGGTGGCCTTCAGTCAGCGTCGCAAACTCTTGCGCCACTCGTTGGGCAAATGGCTGCAAGCGCGCGCGTTTCAGGGCCAGTTCGACCTGCAACGCCGGGCCGAAGAGGTGCCCGTGGCCGAGTACACGGCCTTGGTGCAGGCCGTGGCGGCCGAAGCCGCTCAGGCGGCGGCGGTCCAGTAGCCGGCGTTGAACGGGCTGCTCATGCGCAGGGCCATGGGGCTCACGTCCAGCAGCTTGTCGGTGGGCATGGCCTCGGTCGTGGCGGTGTCAACCGGTGCTGGCTCACCCTTGGAGGCACGGGCCACCGAGAAGGAGTAGAAGCAGCGGAAGGCGATTTTCCGGTCGGCCCAGTAGTCGGCAGCATCCCGAAAGATGTCCAGCAGCTGTTCCCGGGCTTCCTTGTCGAACTTGGCGTGCGCAGGGATGTGCTCCAGCACCACAATGAACCCCGTTTGCGGACCGGCCTTGTGCACGGTGTCGGTCAGGCAGTCATAGAGCGCATCGAAGTTCTTGCCAAAATGGGCAGGGAAGGTGTACTGCGCCGCAATCAGGTCCAGCACGTCCTGTTTGCTCTGGGCCTGTGCCAGGTTGGCGTACAGGAAATGGTGCTGCAACTGCTCTGCGGCTGCCTGCAGGTCCTCCACGCGGTGGGCGCGAATGGATTGCACAATATTGGGTCGCACTTGACGAAGTGGCATGTCCATCTCCGTTCCTTTATTCAATGGTCAAAAAAACAAACAACATGTTCGAAGTCACTGCACGATCAGCTTGAAGCTGGCGTAGTGGTCTTCGGTGTAATAGCAGGCTTCAGGGCGCTGAATCGCCTCACCCCCACAGACAATCCGGCGTGCACCCCTGTGTTTCAGGCCTGGTGTGGGCACGGTGTATTCGCGGTAGTAACCCCGTGTCTGCCTGGGCAGCAAGCGCTCCCGGTTGCCAAACACAGAGCCATCCTTGTCGTGGCGGAACGATTCCCCGTTTTCGATCTTGCGCAGCACGGTGCGGCCTTGCGGCGGCAGTTCGGTCCGGGCAACGGTGGGCATGCCCATTGGTGCCGGGGAAAAGGCCAGCGCCTGGGGTGTACCCGCAGCGGTCGCCAGCGCCATGGCCCACGCCAGTACGCCGGTGGCACCGGCGGCGCACATGCGTGAGCGCAAGCCCTTGCCGAGTCGGGGCCAGAGGCTGACCCACTTGCCCGCTGCTGCAGCGCACCATCCCTGTGACATTACTTCCTCGCCCGTCATGAACCACACCGCTTGGGCAACGCAGCCCAGACGCGAACATCCCCAACTGAGTCACCGCGAAACCACGGGTAAACCCTGAAAAATGAACCCGGGAGTGTGCCTGAATCGGTCTGAAAAGGCAAGAATTTCCGGCAGATAGCCCCTGTTGGGGTTGGAAAGAAAACGCCCCGATCACCCGGAAGGGGTGGCGGGGCGTGCATGGGTGTTGGGCGGTTGCGGTGGGCGCGGTCAGCGGTGGGCGTTGGCATCGGCGACGGTGAGCGCCGTCATGTTCACGATGCGGCGCACGGTGGTACTGGCGGTCAGGATGTGCACGGGCTTGGCCGCGCCCAGCAGCACGGGGCCGATGGCGATGTTGCCACCCGCTGCCGTTTTCAGCAGGTTGTAGGCGATGTTGGCGGCATCGATGTTGGGCAGCACCAGCAGGTTGGCTTCGCCCCGCAGCAGCGTGTTGGGCATGCGTTGGAGGCGGGCTTCGGCGTCCAACGCGATGTCGCCGTGCATTTCGCCGTCCACCTCCAGCCACGGTGCCTGGGTGTGCAGCAATTCGAGGGTGCGGCGCATTTTGATGGCACTGGGCTGGTTGCTGCTGCCAAAGTTGGAGTGCGACAACAGCGCGGCTTTGGGCTTCAGGCCAAAGCGCAGCATCTCTTCGGCGGCCATGACGGTGATTTCGGTCAACTCTTCTGCCGTGGGGTCGTAGTTGACGTGGGTGTCCACCAGGAACACCTGCCGGCCGGGCAGCATCAGCCCGTTCATGCAGGCATAGGTGCGCACGTCTTGCGGGGTGCTGGGGCTGCCCCCGGCGCGCTTGCCGATGACTTGGTCGATGTACTCCAGGTGGTTGGCCGTGCCGCCCCAGGTGCCGCAGATCATGCCGTCCACCTCGCCTTTGTGCAGCAGCATGGAGCCGATGAGGGTCAGACGGCGACGCATTTCGATTTTGGCCAACTGCGTGGTCAAACCCTTGCGCTCCATCATCTGCAGGTAAGTTTGCCAAAAATCGCGGTAACGGTGGTCTTGTTCCACGTTCACCACGTCGTAGTCCAGTTCCTCGCGCAGGCGCAGGCCAAACTTTTCAATGCGCTGGGCAATCACCGCGGGACGCCCAATGAGCGTGGGGCGGGCCAGCCCTTCGTCCACCACGATCTGGCAGGCGCGCAGCACGCGCTCTTCTTCGCCCTCGGCGTAGGCCACGCGCTTGGTTTTGGCCAATTTGGCGGCGGCGTAGATGGGCTTCATCACCGTGCCGGAGGCATACACAAAACTCTGCAGGCGCTGGCGGTAGGCCTCCATGTCGGTGATGGGGCGCAGGGCCACACCGCTGTCGGCGGCGGCCTGGGCCACGGCGGGGGCAATCTTCATCATCAGCCGTGGGTCAAACGGCTTGGGGATGAGGTATTCGGGGCCGAAGGCCAGCTTTTCGCCCACGTAGGCCGCGGCGACCACGTCGCTCTGCTCGGCCTGGGCCAACTCGGCAATGGCGTGCACCGCCGCAATTTCCATCTCGATGGTGATGGTGGACGCGCCAGCATCCAACGCACCGCGAAAGATGTACGGAAAGCACAGCACGTTGTTGACTTGGTTGGGGTAGTCGGTGCGGCCCGTGGCCATGATGGCGTCGTCGCGCACTTCCTTGACCAGCTCCGGGGAAATTTCCGGGGTGGGATTGGCCAGGGCCAAGATCAGGGGTCTGGCGGCCATGCGTGCCACCATGTCCTGCTTGAGCACGCCACCGGCGGACAGGCCCAGGAAAATGTCAGCCCCATCAATGATTTCGCCCAGTGTGCGGGCATCGGTTTTCTGAGCGAACTGGATTTTGTCTTCGTCCATCAGTTCGGTGCGACCCTCGTACACCACGCCGGCCAGGTCGGTGACATAGATGTTTTCGCGCGGAATGCCCAGCTTGACCAGCAGGCCCAGGCAGGCCAGGGCGGCAGCGCCCGCGCCGGAGGTGACCAGCTTGACCTGCGTGGGGTCTTTGTTGACCACTTTGAGGCCGTTCAGGATGGCAGCCCCCACCACGATGGCGGTGCCGTGCTGGTCGTCATGGAAAACGGGAATCTTCATGCGCTCGCGCAGCTTGCGCTCCACGTAGAAGCAGTCGGGTGCCTTGATGTCTTCCAGGTTGATGCCGCCGAAGGTGGGCTCCAGCGAGGCAATGATGTCCACCAGCTTGTCGGGGTCCTTTTCGTCGATTTCGATGTCGAACACATCGATGCCCGCAAACTTTTTGAACAGCACGCCCTTGCCTTCCATGACGGGCTTGCCCGCCAGCGGCCCGATGTCGCCCAGGCCCAGCACCGCTGTGCCGTTGGTCACCACGCCCACCAGGTTGCCGCGTGCGGTGTAGCGAAAGGCCGCATTCGGGTCTTTGACAATTTCTTCACAGGGGGCGGCCACGCCGGGGGAGTAGGCCAGTGCCAGGTCACGTTGGTTGGTGAGCTGTTTGGTGGCGGCAATGGCGATTTTGCCGGGCACGGGGAACTCGTGGTACTCGAGGGCGGCGTTGCGCAGCTCAGCGCGTTTGGCTTCGGGGCTCAATGACATGGCTTGTCTCCTGTTCCTGTGGTGCCCACGATGGGGGCCGGTTTGAGGCGTGAAATTGTACGATGCGAATCGTATTTTCTCTATGTGAAATTACGTATCCGGTCGTGAAAGGGCCGCGCAGGGGTGGGGCGGCAGGGTCCGGTGCAAAGCGGTGCGGGTGGTCCGGGCAAGCTGGGGCCGCATGTATACCCCAAAGCCCCCTGCACCGGCGCAGTGTGCAGCGGTATCATGATTTGCCCGTCTTGGGCTGGGGGCTGTCCTTGCGTGCGGCGTGGATTTGGCCCTGTCACCAATGTGTTGTTCACTGAAGGGAGCGGTCATGGCACTCATGGATTTCATCAAGAAGCAATTCATCGACGTCATCCAGTGGACCGAGGACAACGATGGCACCTTGGCTTGGCGTTTTCCCATGGCGGGCTTGGAAATCCAATACGGCGCCTCGCTCACGGTGCGCGAGTCGCAGATGGCGGTGTTTGTCAATGAGGGCCAGGTGGCGGACGTGTTTGGCCCCGGCATGCACAAGCTGACCACCCAGACCATCCCCGTCCTCACCTACCTGAAGAACTGGGACAAGCTGTTCGAGTCGCCATTTAAAAGTGACGTGTACTTTTTCAGCACCCGCCAGCAGCTGGACCAGAAGTGGGGCACGCCCCAGCCCATCACCATCCGCGACGCAGACTTTGGCGCGGTGCGCCTGCGCGCCTTTGGCAACTACGCCTACCGGGTGGCGGACCCCAAGCTGTTCCACACCCAAGTGTCGGGCACGCGCGAGCGCTACACCGTGGGCGACGTGGACGGCCAGTTGCGCGGCCTGGTGCTGCAAAACATCAGCGCGGCCATTGCGGCCAGCAGCATCCCGTTTCTGGACCTGGCGGCCAACCAGCTGAAGTTTGCCGAGGTGCTGGCCCAGCAACTCGGACCAGAGTTTGAAAAGTACGGTCTGAAATTAGAGGGCATGACGGTCCAAAACCTGTCCCTGCCCGAAGACCTGCAAAAGGTGCTGGACCAGAAAATTGGCATGGGCATGGTTGGCAACGACATGGGCAAGTTCATGCAGTACCAGACGGCGCAGGCCATCCCCAAGATGGCCGAAGGCATCGGCAGTGGGGGTGGCGGCGGTGGCAGCGTGGTGGGAGACGCCATGGGCCTGGGTGCTGGGGTGGCGATGGGCCAGGTGCTGGCCCAGAGCCTGGCGCAGGGCCTGCAGGGGTCCACCGCCACGTCGCCCAACGCGGCGATCAGCGCGGCGGCGGCCAATGCAGCAGGCCAAAGCGCCCACGCCGCCGCCCAGCCCATGAAGCCCGATGAGGTCATGGCCACCCTGGAAAAACTCGGCGAGCTGAAAACCAAGGGCATCCTGACCGAAGAAGAGTTCAGCGCCAAAAAGGCCGAACTGCTGAAGAAGCTGGTGTGATGTATAAATTCTGAACCAAAAATGCCGCTGGCGCTTGTTCGATAACAGGTGTCAGCTATCAATTAATAAAACACCATGACCGACGCCAGCCCCCAGCGTGCCCACCGGGCCGCCTGCCCCGGGTGTGGTGCGCCGGTGTCGTTTCGCAGCGCGCAGTCCACCCATGCAGTGTGCGGTTACTGCCACAGCACGGTGGTGCGCCAGGGCGAGGTGCTGTCGCGCATCGGCAAGATGGCCGAGTTGTTCGACGACCATTCACCCCTGCAACTGGGGGCCACAGGCCGCGTGGCCGTCCCCGGCAGCCCGGCAGCCGCTACCCAGGGTTTTGTGGTGGTGGGGCGTTTGCAGTACCAGTCGGCCCAGGGCGTGTGGACCGAATGGGCCGTGCTGCAGGATGACGGCCAATGCGCCACCCTGAGCGAGGACAACGGCAGCTACGTGTACGCGCGCCCCCGCGAGTTGGGCCGAGCGCTGCCCGATGCCGCGCATTTCCGCCTGGGGGCCACCACCGCCATCGACGGGCGCAGCTACACCGTGACCAGCGTCGCCGAGGTGCAACTGCGGGCCGCCGAGGGCGAACTGGCCCACCTGCCCGAGCTGGGTCGCCCCTTTGCCATGGTGGAGCTGCGCAGCCAGGGCGACCCCGGCGGCAAGGGCAGCCAGGGCGCGGTGCTGTCGCTGGACTACAGCCCCACCTTGCTGGGCCAGCCCGCCGTCGCCAGCCTGGGCCACGAGGTGCAGCTGGACGCACTGGCCATGACCGGGCTCAAACCCCAAGCCGAACGTGAAGAAAAAGGCCGCCAGTTCAGCTGCCCCGCGTGTGGGGCGCCTGTCACGGTGGAGCTGGGCAGCACCAAACGGCTGACCTGTGCCTCTTGCCACAGCCTGATCGACCTCACCCAGGGCGTGGGCGCCGAGCTGCTGCAGGCCCGTCAGCGCGAGCCGGTGGAGCCCCTCATTGCGCTGGGCAGCACCGGACGGGTCCAGGGCCGTCCCTGGCAGGTGGTGGGCTTTCAGCACCGCATGGGCAGCGAGCCCGAAGACCCCCACGAACACTTTGGCTGGAACGAGTACCTGCTCTACAACGCCAAAATGGGTTTTCAGTTTCTGGTGGACGCGGAAGACGGTTGGAGCTTGGTCAAACCCACCACGGGTGCGCCCGTGCTGGGTTTTGGTGGCAAAAGTGCCACCTATCTGGGCACCCAGTACGCCCTGCAATACGCCTACAACGCCGAAACCACCTACGTGGCGGGCGAGTTCTACTGGCCGGTGGAGCGCGGGCAAAAGTCGTTCAACCGGGACTTTGCCTCTGGCCAAAGCCTGCTGTCGCAGGAGCAGACGCCCCGGGAAATCACCTGGTCCAGCGGCAGCCGCCTGCACGCCAAGGTGGTGGCCGACGCCTTTGGCCTGCAGGACCAGCTGGCCAGCATGGCCCGGCACGACGCCGCCCCCGTTTCATTGGCCAAGGGCCCGTCGCAGATGGTGATCGTCCTGACCATCTTCCTCATCATCGTGTTGCTGGCCTGGCTGGACAGCACCGACGATTGTGACCCCTCGTTGCAAAATTGCGCCGCCGCCAGCGGCACGCGCAGTTCGGGTGGCTCCTGGGGGGGCTACTCCAGCGGGGGGTCGCACAAATGAAGCACCGTTTTTCAGAAGGAGAATCCCATGGAACTTGAATGGTTCAGGCCCGCCGCGTTCATCGGCTCGGTGGTGTTTGCCCTGGTGGGTGTCATCGTGTTCTGGTTGGCCTTCATCGTCATCGACAAGCTCACGCCCTACAACCTGTGGGAAGAACTGGTCGAGAAACAGAACATGGCCTTGGGTCTGGTGGTGGCGGCCATGAGCTTGGGCATCTCGCTCATTGTGGCGGCGGCCATTCACGGGTAAGGTGTGGGCCATGAAACCCTTTGTTGACTACATTGCCCACCACCCGGCCGTGCTCGCCGACCACCAGGCCCTGAGCGAGGCCGAGCAGGACGAACTGTTCGACGCCCTCAACCAGCCCGAGCTGCCCGACGACTGCATGACCGCCGAAATGGCCGACGGCTATCTGACCGGCTGCGCTCTCAGCCCCCACACCATCGAAATGGCCGACTGGCTGGAAGACGTGTTCGGCCAGGCCAGCATGCCGGCTTGCGACAACCCCCAGGCCAAAGACCGCCTGCTGTCCCTGGTGCTGCGCCGCTGGCGCGACATCCAGCACGCCTTCACCCCTGAGGTGGTCGAGCGGGTGCTGCACACCGGCGACCTGCCGATGTTCACTCCGCTCATCGGGCATGTGGACCCGCAAGAGGTGGTGCATCCCGTGCAGTTTGACGAAGACGAGCGCCGCATGGGCGAGTGGCTGGGTCGCGATTGGGCGGTGGGGTTTTTCAGCGCCATTCAGCGCGATGAAACCTGGAAACACCTGCTGGAAGACGAGGCCCACTGGTCCCTGGTGGCCCCGGTGCTGCTGTATTTCCAAGGGTACGACGCCGCCCAGCCCGATTACGCCCTGGACGACGACCCCGAGGCCCTGCAACGCCTGGTGCAAAGCCTCTACCGCGTGAGCACCTATTGGCGCAACTTCAGCGCCGCCTTGCAAACCGCCTGAGCCCGCGCGCGGCCCGTTGTTCGAGCCTGCGCCTGACCCCACTGGCCCCGCGCGGGCCAGCGGTGGTGGCCAGCGTGCCCCATGCCCCGCATGAACCCCATTCAACGCCAGCCCCCGCCGGTTGAAGTGGCGCTGCTGGCCAGTGTGTTCGTCATCGCCGCCTGCGGGCTGCTGTACGAGCTGGCAGCCGGTGCCCTGGCCAGCTACGTGCTGGGCGACTCGGTGCTGCAGTTTTCCACCGTCATCGGGGCCTACCTGTTTGCCATGGGCGTGGGCTCCTACCTGTCGCGCTTTTTCGAGCGCCAGCTGCCCGCGCACTTTTTGCGCATCGAACTGTTGGTGGCCCTGACCGGGGGCTTGCTGCCCGGGTTGCTGTTTTTGGCGCACGGCTACCTGCCTGGGGCGTTTCGCCTGGTGCTCTACGCCTTGGTGCTGCTGGTGGGCATGCTGGTGGGGCTGGAAATTCCGCTGGTCATGCGCATACTGAAGCGCAATGTGGCGCTGAAAGACCTGGTGTCGCAGGTGCTCACCTTTGACTACCTGGGCGCGCTCGCCGTGTCGGTGGCGTTTCCGCTGGTGCTGGTGCCGCACCTGGGCTTGGTCCGCACGGGCTTGCTGTTCGGGTTGATGAACGCCGCAGTGGCCCTGTGGGCGCTCTGGCTGTTCCGGCACGAGTTGCGCCACCTGCGCGCCCATGTGGCGGCCTGCCTGGGCACGCTGGCCGTGCTGGTGGCCGCCTTTGTCGGGGCAGACCGCATCACCACCCACGCCGAAGACCGCTTTTATGCCGACAAGGTGGTGTACGCCGCCACCTCGCCCTACCAGCGCATGGTCGTCACCCACAGTCCCGGCGAGGGGCGCACCGGCCACCGCCTGTTTTTGAACGGCAACCTGCAGTTCGCCGAACGCGACGAGTACCGCTACCACGAGGCACTGGTGCACCCCGCCATGCTGGCCCACGGCGCCCCCCAAAAAGTGGCCGTGCTGGGCGGTGGCGACGGCATGGCCGTGCGCGAAATCCTGAAATACCCCAGCGTGAAGCAGGTCACCCTGGTCGAGCTGGACCCGGCCATGACCCGGCTGTTTGCCGACACCCCCGCGCTGGCCGCCCTCAACCACCAGGCCCTGCACAGCCCCCGGTTGACCACCGTCCACGCCGATGCCTTCACCTGGCTGCAAACCACGCCCGAGGTGTTCGACGTGATCGTGGTGGACTTCCCCGACCCCACCAACTTCGCCGTGGGCAAGCTCTACAGCCACACCTTTTATGGCCTGCTGGACCAGCGGCTGAGCGCCAGCGGCTACGCGGTGGTGCAGTCCACCTCGCCGCTGGTGGCGCGCCACAGCTTTTGGACCGTGGTGGCCACCATCGAGTCGGCCGGGCTGCTCGCCGCGCCCTACCACGCCCATGTGCCCAGCTTTGGCGAGTGGGGGTACATCGTCGCCAGCCGCCGCCCGTTTCGGGTGGTGGGGCCAGAGGCACCGTGGCCTGCGGGCCTGCGCTTTTTGAACCCCACCAGCCTGCCGCTGCTGTTCGACTTTCCGCCCGACATGGACCGGGTGGCCGCGCCCGTCAACCGCCTGAGCAACCAGGTGCTGGTGCACACCTACGAAACCGAATGGGGGCGGCTGCGGTGAGCCGCCCGGTCGCATGAAGCGCCGCCGGGTGCTGGGGACTGGGTTGGGCGCCGGGTGGGCCGGTGCTTGGGGCGGCGCAGGGCTGCCCTGGCTGAGCGGGGTGGGGGCGGCCTGGGGGGCATCGGCGCTGGCAGGCTGCCAGCCGGTGCCCACAGATCTGGCCCAGCGGCTGGCCCATGTGCGCGGCGGTTTTGCCGGGGCTGACATGGCGCGCGGCCATGTGCTGCGCGACGCCGCTGGCGGCCGCAAATCGGGCAGCGCCCCAGCGCCCGCCGTGGTGCGCCGCGTGCACACCGTCATCGCCGGTGGCGGTGTGGCGGGGCTGGCGGCGGCGCGCGCCCTGCGCCTGCGCGGGCAAGACGACGTGGCCCTGCTGGAGCTGGAGGACGAGGCCGGGGGCAACGCCCGTGGCAGCACCCTGGGCGGGCTGGCCTGTCCGCTGGGTGCGCACTACCTGCCCGTGCCCGGCGACCACAACCCCGACCTGCAACACCTGCTGGAAGAGCTGGGCCTGCGCCGCCGCGAGGCCGGGCGTTGGGTGTACGACGAGCGCGCCCTGTGCCACAGCCCGCAAGAGCGCCTGTATTTCCAAGGCCACTGGCAACCCGGCCTGCTGCCCACCGAGGGCGTGGGGCCAGACACCCTGGCCCAATACCGCCGCTTTGCCGCGCTGGTGGCGCAGGCGCAGCAAACCGGGTGCTATCAAATTCCTCATGTTTTATCGATGCCAGAAAATGCCTCAGCGCATGTTTTGAATGGTGTTGATGCTCTCACTTTGAGCGACTATTTGCAAAAAAACGGGCTCAACGACCCCCACCTGCACTGGTACCTCGACTACTGCTGCCGCGACGACTACGGTGCCGGTACCGCCACCGTGTCCGCCTGGGCGGGGCTGCACTACTTCGCCGCCCGCCACGGGTTTGCCGTGCCCGGCGGTGACGCGGGCAGGGATGAAGCAGAGCGCGAGGCCGTGCTCACCTGGCCCGAGGGCAACGCTTGGCTCACCCGTCGCCTGGCCCAGCCCCTGGGCGAGCGGCTGCACACCGGCTGTGTGGTGCAGCGCGTGGAAGTGGGCAAACACGGCGTGGCGGTCGATGCGCTGGACACCCGCAGCGGCCAGCCCCAGCGCTGGCTGGCCCGCCAGTGTGTGGTGGCGCTGCCGCTGCACGTGGCCGCGCGCGTGGTGGTCAACCCGCCCGATGCGTTGCGCGCCGCCGCGCAGCACACACCCCACGCGGCCTGGGTGGTGACCAACCTGCACCTGAGCGAGCCGCTGGCCGACCGCGGAGGGGCCTCCCCCGCGTGGGACAACGTGCTGTACGGCAGCGCGGGCCTGGGCTACGTCAACGCCGGCCACCAGGCCTTGTATGTCCACCCCCGGCAACCCGTGGTGCTCAGCCACTACCGGGCGCTGGGCGCGGGCGCGGCCCAGCGGGCCGACCTGATGGCCCAAGCCTGGTCACACTGGCTGCACCAGACGGTGGCCGAGCTGCTGCCCGCCCACCCCGAGCTGCCCCAGCGCATCACCCAGGCCAGCGTGGCCCGGTTTGGCCACGCCATGGCGGTGCCCACGCCCGGTGTTTTGGGTGAAATCAACCGACGGCGCTCGTTTTTAAAGAACAGTTTGCTCTCAAAATATGCAAGACTGCGCTTTGCCCACAGCGACTGGGCCGGGTACTCGGTGCTGGAAGAGGCGTTTGCCCTGGGCCACGCCGCAGGCCAAGCCCCGGCCTGAACCGGTGCGGGAGGCCGCAGGGGCCGTGCGGGATTGGGCGTGTGCCGCCACTGCCGCTCGCGGGCATGGCCTAATTTGGCCCATGGGCCTGGTGCCGGGCGGTTGTGCCCGGCCAGGGCGGTGTTTGGTGGTGTGGTGGCGGGGTGTCCATGTTCAATCTGATGTTGTTTGCCGCCGGTCTGGCCGGCTTGGTGGTGGGGGCCGATCTGCTGGTGCGCGGGGCGGGCAAGCTCGCCCTGTCGTTCGGCATTTCGCCGCTGGTGGTGGGCCTGACCATCGTGGCGTTTGGCACCAGTGCGCCCGAGGTGGCGGTGTCGGTGTCGGCCGTGCTCAATGGGAAAGCTGACATGGCCGTGGGCAACGTGGTGGGCAGCAACATATTCAACGTGCTGTTCATCCTGGGTTTGAGCGCCCTCATCGTGCCCCTGGTGGTCAACCGCCAGCTCATCCGCCAGGAGGTGCCCATCATGTTTGGCGTGTCCTTGCTCATGGCTTGGTTGGTGTTGGACGGGCGCGTTCAGGCGTGGGAAGGCGCGCTGTTGCTGGCCATCATGGTGGGCTACACGGTGTTCCTCATCGTCCAGTCACGCCGCGAAACCCAGAGCGCCAGCGCCGAACTCCAGGCACTGGACGGAGACTTGGCCGCACCCGCCCCCGCCGACTGGGACGCCCGCCTGCCCGCGCAACTGGCGCTCATCGCCACCGGGCTGGCGCTGTTGGTGCTGGGGTCCGACTGGCTGGTCACTGCCGCCGTGGCGTTTGCCCAGGCGCTGGGGGTGAGCGACGTGGTGATTGCCCTGACCATCGTGGCCGCAGGGACCTCCATGCCCGAAGTGGCCACCTCCATCACCGCCGCGCTCAAGGGCCAGCGCGACATGGCCGTGGGCAACGTGGTGGGCAGCAACACCTTCAACATCCTGGGCTGTCTGGGCCTGTCCGGCCTGGTGGCGGGCAGCGGTGGCCTGGTGGTGGCCCCGTCGGTGCTGGCCTTTGACCTGTGGGTGATGCTGGCCGTGGCCCTGGCCTGCCTGCCGGTGTTCATCACCGGGCGCGAGATTGCGCGCTGGGAGGGTGCGGTGTTTGTGGGCTACTACATCGCCTACGTGGGCTACCTCATTTTGGCCGCCCAGGCACACGACGCCCTGCCCGTGTTCAGCAACGTGATGCTGGGCTTTGTGGTGCCGCTGACGGTCATCACGCTGGTGGTGTCGGTGGTGCGCAAGCCCCAGCCAGGGGGCGCTGCACGGCACTGACCACGCGACGAGAGGCTGCCTCGGCCGAGCGCGTGAATGCACCAGGGGCATTGCACCAAACAGCGCGTGGCCTTGACTGCTGGATACTTGGTGCCCAGGGAAGGGGCCCACATGGAAAACATCCGCGCCAGCGATCTCAAAACCATCCTGCACTCCAAGCGGGCCAACCTGTACTACCTGGAGCACTGCCGGGTGCTGGTCAACGGTGGGCGGGTGGAGTACGTGACGGAGAAGGGCAAACAGTCGCTGTACTGGAACATCCCCATCGCCAACACCACCACCGTGCTGCTGGGCACGGGCACCTCCATCACCCAGGCCGCCATGCGCGAACTGGCCAAGGCGGGTGTGCTGGTGGGGTTTTGCGGGGGCGGTGGCACACCGCTGTTTGCCGCCACCGAAATGGACATCGACATCGCCTGGCTGCAACCGCAGAGCGAATACCGCCCCACCGAGTATTTGCAACACTGGGTACGCTTCTGGTTTGACGACACGCTGCGCCTGCAAGCCGCGCGCGAGGTGCAGCTCACGCGCCTGTTGCGCCTGGGTGAACAGTGGCGGGCAGATCAACGGTCTGCGGGCGGCCTGGCCGCCAGCGGGTTTGCGGTCGATCTGGCGGCGCTGGAGCCGCTGCTGGCCCAGTCGGCCCAGGCCATCCAGGCGGCAGCCGACACCACCGCCTTGCTGACCGAAGAAGCCCGCCTGACCAAGCGCCTCTACAAACTGGCCGCCCAGGCCAGCCGCTATGGCGACTTCACCCGCAGCAAACAGGGCGACAGCACCGATGCCGCCAACCAATTTTTGGACCACGGCAACTACCTGGCCTACGGCCTGGCGGCTTCCGCCACTTGGGTGCTGGGCCTGCCGCATGGGCTGGCCGTTTTGCACGGCAAAACCCGCCGGGGCGGGTTGGTGGTTGACGTGGCCGACCTGGTCAAAGACGCCGTCATCCTGCCGCAGGCCTTTGTGTCGGCCATGAAAGGGCACTCTGAGCAGGAATTTCGCACCCAGTGCATTGAGCGGCTCACCCGCACCGAGGCGCTGGACTTCATGATCGACTCGCTCAAAGCCATTGCCCTCAAGGTGGGGCGCATGGCCGAGGCGGCTCAAGCGGTGCAGCCAGCTTCTTTGCCAGGATTTCAGGAAAAATCGGCGCCTTCCGCAGGACTGTCGTCATGAATGTGCTGCTGATTTCGGAGTGTGACAAAAAAGCACTCACCCAAACCCGCCGCATCCTCGACCAGTTTGCCGAACGGCGCGGCGAGCGCACCTGGCAAACCCCCATCACCCGCGACGGCCTGGACACCCTGCGCCGCCTGCTGCGCCAGAGCGCCCGCAAAAACACGGCAGTGGCCTGCCACTGGATACGCGGCCTGGACCACAGCGAACTGCTGTGGGTGGTGGGCGACCGCAATCGCTTCAATGCCCAGGGCGCGGTGCCCACCAACACCACGGCCCGCAACGTGCTGCGCAGCAACGACGAAAACGACTGGCACACCGGCCAGGACATCCACCTGCTGGCCGGGCTGGCCGCACTGCTGCACGACCTGGGCAAAGCCAGCCAGGCTTTTCAGATGCGGCTGCGCGGAGAACTCACCACCGCCGATGGCCACCCCGAGCGCAACCAATACCGGCACGAATGGGTGTCGCTTCGGCTGTTCGAGGCGTTTGTGGGCAGCGACGATGACGCCACCTGGCTGGCCCGCCTGGCCAACCCCACGCCCCAAGACGATGCCGCCTGGCTGGACTGGCCAGGGGGCCGTTTGCAGCGCGACGGCCTTGATGCGAACGTGCAGCCCCCTTTTGTGCGCCTGGCCCACGCCCCACTGGCCCAGGCCATTGCCTGGCTGGTGCTGACCCACCACCGCCTGCCCGTGGCCCCGCCTCACGTTGAAGACGCAAAAGAGAATGCAGCCACTTTGCATACCGTGCTGCAACGCATCTGTGCTGACTGGAACGAAAGTGGTTCTGGAGCAGAGGGAGCAGCCAACCCTGCCCACACCGCCCTGTACTGGGACATTGCCCCAACCCACCTGCCCACCACCACCCCGCTGTGGCGCAAACGTGCCGCCCGCCTCGCCCAGCGCCTGTTGCTTCTGTGCCAACTGCCCGAAAAATGGGCATGGCTGTCCAACCCCTACGTCATGCATGTGTCGCGCCTGTGCCTGATGCTGGCCGACCACCACTATTCCAGCCTGGAGCTGGATGGCAAGGGCCAACCCGCTGGTGGGCGGGTGCCGGGGCAAAAAGGCTTCCCGGCATATGCCAACACCCTCCGGTCTTCAGGCAAACCCAACCAGCCGCTGGACGAGCATCTCCTGGGCGTGGCCCGCCACAGCGGCGACATCACCCGTGCCTTGCCCGGCTTTGAGCGCCATTTGCCCAGTCTGGGCGATTGCAAAGCCCTCAAAAAACGGGCGGCCCAAGAAGCCTTCCGCTGGCAAGACAAGGCAGCCGACCTGGCCGCCAGCGTGCGCCAGCAGGCACAAACCCAAGGTGCCTTCATCGTCAACCTGGCCTCCACCGGCTGCGGAAAAACCCTGGGCAACGCCCGCATCATGTATGCGCTGGCCGACCCCGCGCAGGGCATGCGCTGCGCCTTTGCCATGGGGCTGCGCACCCTCACGCTGCAAACCGGACGGGCCTTCCGTGACCTGCTGCGGCTGGCCGATGACGAGCTGGCCATCCGCGTGGGCGGCAGTGCCAACCGGGCGTTGTTCGAGCACCACGAGCGCATGGCCGAGCAGCGCGGCTCAGCCTCGGCCCAGGCGCTGGTGGAGGAGGATGAAGAAGGCGATGAACGCGAAAGGGTTGGCAATGGCCAGACTGGCTACATCGACTTTGGCGGCAACGCCGATGCCCACCCCGTGTTGCAGCGCGTGCTGCACGACCCGCAAGCGGCCAAACTGCTGGTGGCCCCGCTGTTGGTCTGCACCATCGACCACCTCACCCCCGCCACCGAAAGCCAGCGCGGTGGCCGCCAGATTGCCCCCATGCTGCGCCTGATGAGCGGCGACCTGGTGCTGGACGAGCCCGACGACTTCGACGTGGCCGACCTGCCAGCTCTCACCCGGCTGGTGCATTGGGCCGGGCTGCTGGGTGCGCGCGTGCTGCTGTCGTCGGCCACGTTGCCGCCAGACCTGGTGCGCGGCCTGTTCGATGCCTACCGCAATGGCCGTGCACACCACCAGCGCAACCGGGGCCATGTGCCCGGCGCGACCCCCAACGTCTGCTGCCTGTGGGTGGACGAGTTCAACCGCACCCACACCGACTGTGCCGATGGCGATTCGTTTTCAGCCGCGCACACTGCTTTTGCCAAAAGCCGTGCAGGCCGATTGAAGGGCGCAGAGGTGCGGCGCATGGCCCAACTCGCCGTCTTGTGCCTCCCCCAGGGTAAAGCTCAGGCCCAGCCCACCCATGCCAGCCTGTTTGCTGCACGGGTCATTTCCCTGGCGGCAGCACTGCATGGCAGGCACCACAGCACCGACCCCGTCAGTGGCAAGCGCGTCAGTTTCGGGCTGGTGCGCATGGCCAACATCGAGCCACTGGTCAGCGTGGCGCTGGCGCTGTACGCCGCCACCGAATGGCCCGCCGGGTTGCGCGTGCATTTGTGCGTGTACCACTCGCAATACCCGTTGTTCATCCGCTCCGACATCGAAAAGCGGCTCGATCAAGCCCTCAACCGCCGCCCCCTTCACGACGGCAGCGACCCCGTGTTTGCCGTGCCCGACATCCGCCAGCGCCTGGATGCGCACCCCGAGCCCGACCATGTGTTCATCGTGCTGGGCTCGCCCGTCACCGAAGTGGGCCGCGACCACGATTACGACTGGGCGGTGGTGGAGCCCTCGTCCATGCGCTCGCTCATTCAACTGGCTGGGCGTGTGCGCCGCCACCGCACGGGTGCGGTCACCGTGCCCAATGTGCGGGTGTTCCAAAGCAACCTGCGGCACTTCAAAAACAAAGGCGCGGCAAACCTTGCGTTCTGCCAGCCCGGTTTTGAGAACGGCCAATTCCCGCTGAGCACGCACTACATGGAACAGTTGCTGGCCCAGGAGCTGGAGGCCTCAACTCAAAGCATGCCCATCACCGCTATCCCGCGCCTGCTGGCCCGCCCCAGCCTGAACGCCCGTCAATCGCTGGTCGATCTGGAGCACGCCCGCATGCAGCACGCCATGCTGGCGCACCCGGCACCGCACCTCAATGCAGCCAGCTGGTGGAGCCTGTCACCCGACGTGGCGCTGTTGACCGGCGTGATTCCGCGCCAACAACCCTTTAGGCAGGACAACCACGACGATATCGAACTTGTGCTGCTGCCCGACGAAGACAACGACGACAGGTTTTGCGTGATGGAGCGCCGCGACAACCCCCAAAGCCGCCGGGGCGAAGAACTGCTGGTGTCGGCAGATCAAAGGGTTGTTCGCATTCCCGACACCCAGGTGCAAGGCGAACGCATCAGCCCTTGGGCAGAAACCGACTACATGCAGGCTCTGGCGCAATTGGTATCTGAGATGGATGCGATGGATCTGAAAACATGTGCCGCCCGCTTCGGCACGCTCACCCTGCCTGTGCATGCCCCAGATGAAGTCCGGCCCTGGCGGTTTCACCCGGCTTTGGGGTTCAGCAAAGTGCCGACATGAGCGGTGCGCGGCTGCACTGCCTGAGCAAGCTTCAATGGGTGCCAAAAATCTGAACGCCCGCAGTCGCTGCCGCCTTGACCAGACCAGCATCCAGCGTGGCCAGCGGCAAGCCTGTGCGCAGTGCCAGCTCCAGGTACGCCGCATCGTAGGCCGACAACCTGTAGCGCCGGGCAAGGTTCAAGGTGTCACCCAGGGCGTGCGTGGCCGTGGCTGGATCGGTCACGACATGGAGCTGCCCCAGCAGGGTCACGTACCGTTGCGAGTCCGCCTCGGTCACGATGGCCTTGGCTTCCAGCTTGGCCACCACGTTGGCCACCTCCAGTGCCCACAGCGACGGCACCACCGCCTGTGCATCCTTCAGTGCCACCAGGGTGGCTTCGGCGTAATCCACACCTGCCGGGTGGGTGCCAGGCACCAGCCAGAGCAAGGCCACCGACGCATCCAGAACAAACCTCATGCCCGGCCCTCATCCATCAGGGCCTTGAGGTCAAGGGGGCTGACTGGCTTGCGTGACCGCATGAAGGCGTGCATGTCGTCCACAGCGGCTGTGGCCGCCGCTTGTTTGTTGCCCTGTGCGGGCACCAGATCGGCCACCGCCTCGCCCCGTAACGTGATGGTGTAGCTGCTGCCCGCCTGTATGCCGCGCAGCAGCTCCGGCAGCTTCGTTTTGGCTTCGTAAGACCCGACTTCGATGTTCACAATGCGCTCCGTGTGGATGGTGTAGACCAGATACTAGACCAGTCGCAGCGGGCGAGCAACTGGACTCTGTGAGCGAAAGCCCATTCCAAATGGTGGTGACCTGTATGTTCAGCCAGACCAAGTGATGGGGTTTGGTGCGGGTTTCATAGACTCAACATCTTCATTCGTCAGTCCAATCTCCCGGCCCAATGCGGCAAGCGCGTCGCCCATGCGAACGTGCGTCCCAGCGAGGGCCTGATGCACTTCAACGTGCTGCCGGACTGCCGCATAGGCAGATCAGAAAGATCTGGCTTGACCCGAACAGAGACTGACCCACCGGACTGCCGCATAGGCAGCTCAGAAAACACCGAGCGGGGCCGCGCAAAGCCAGCAGCCCCGGACTGCCGCATAGGCAGCTCAGAAAAGCGCCCCCGGCTGGTTTCGGTCAACGACTCTCCGGACTGCCGCATAGGCAGCTCAGAAATTGTAGGTGCGCCCGTTGATGCGGATGTCATACCGGACTGCCGCATAGGCAGCTCAGAAAGATCTACGGCGGGCGCAGCGCGTGCGACATCACCGGACTGCCGCATAGGCAGCTCAGAAAATCGCTACGCCACGTTCGCGTGAGTTGCCCCACCGGACTGCCGCATAGGCAGCTCAGAAATCACCGGCACGCAATACAGCGTCACCGTCAAACCGGACTGCCGCATAGGCAGCTCAGAAAAGTCGCTCAAGAGAAGCTGCACACTGCTGGAACCGGACTGCCGCATAGGCAGCTCAGAAAGTTTGAGCAGCCAGCATGGCCGCTTGGCTGCCCCGGACTGCCGCATAGGCAGCTCAGAAATTCATCAGCCAGATCACCGGAACACCCATGCTCCGGACTGCCGCATAGGCAGCTCAGAAATGAAATTTTTGGAACTCTGAAGGAGCCCCCCACCGGACTGCCGCATAGGCAGCTCAGAAAGTGGAGCGGTAGCGGGGAGGGGTTTTGTTCCTCCGGACTGCCGCATAGGCAGCTCAGAAAAACGGCGGCACGGTGGCCGCTGGCTTGCAACCCCGGACTGCCGCATAGGCAGCTCAGAAAGTGTCTGACATTGCGAATGGCCGTACCAGCGACCGGACTGCCGCATAGGCAGCTCAGAAAATGGCAGGTGCACACCATGGCAGGTGCACACCCCGGACTGCCGCATAGGCAGCTCAGAAATTCAGCGCGTCATTGCGCACCGCCTGCGCGTCCCGGACTGCCGCATAGGCAGTTCAGAAATGGCAGAAATACGAGGCGGGCGACAACGCGATCCGGACTGCCGCATAGGCAGCTCAGAAAAGCGTGGCCCGTGAGCGGGGGCTGATCGAGTCCCGGACTGCCGTCTGGCCAGTCCAGAAACCCCTCACCTCAAATGCTTCCCCCGCTTGCCTGCAAACGCCTGGGCCACGCTCATGCCGCGTGAGCCGGGTTGCAGGCGGAAGGTCTGGCCGACTTGCAGCGTGCCTGGCGTGTGGACCGCCAAGTAAAAGCCGCAGTGGCCGCTTTGGGCCATGGCTTTGCTGGCGTGGGCAAAGCCCATGACGGCGTTGAACTTGAAGCAGGGCTGGCGCGGTTCGGTCACGCGCAGCACGCAGTCGGGGAAGTGCAGTTCGTCCCCCACCCACACGTCGGCTTCCAGCAGACCGCTGAGGCTGAGGTTTTCGCCCATGAAACCGGGGGGCAGGGTTTCGTCAAACAGGCTCACGCCGTGTTCGCGCCGCTGGGCGTGCCAAAAGGGCATGTGCTCTTGCGGGTAGGCGTAAATGGCTTTGCTCAGTCCGCCGTGCACGCTGGGGTCGGCCTGCTCGTCACCCGCCAGGCCAAGGGTGCCCACGGCCACAGGGCCGCTGACGGGGGTTTTGCCAATGGCGCTCAAAAAGCTGCGCCCTTCAATGCGCAGGGGGCGGGCGCTGCCGGTGTTCAGGCTCAGGAGTTGCATGGGCGCGCCCCTCACCGCATGCCAATGCGCACATCGCCAAAGGCGTGCTGGGCTTCGCGGGGCAGGCAGCGCCAGTAGGCGGGCATGGCGGCCACGGTGCCGCCCAGCTCGGCGGCGGCTTGCCAGCCCCAACGCGGGTGGTACAAAAACGCACGGGCCAGGGCCACCAGGTCGGCATCGCCCGCTTGCAGCAGGCCTTCAGCTTGCTGCGCGGTGGTGATGAGGCCCACGGCCATGGTGGGCAGGCCGCTGGCGTCGCGCACCGCTTTGGCCAGGTGCACCTGGTAGCCGGGGCCCACCGGAATTTTTTGCTGCGGTGACACACCGCCTGAGGAAATGTGAATGAAATCGGCACCCAGTGCTCTCAGTTCTAGGGATAAGCGCTGCGTTTCTGAGAGCGTCCAGCCGCTGTCTACCCAGTCGGTGGCCGACACGCGCATGCCCAGCGGGCCTTTGAACGCCTGGCGCACGGCCTTGAACACCCGCTTGGGGAAGGCGGTGCGGCCCTCAAAACTGCCGCCGTAGGCATCGTCACGCTGGTTGGCCAAGGGCGACAGAAACTCGTGCAGCAAGTAGCCGTGGGCCGCGTGCAGTTCAATGGCCTCAATGCCCAGCCGTGCACTGCGCTCGGCGGCGGCCACGAAGGAGGCGGTGATGCGGTCCAGGTCGGCCAGCGTCAGCGCGTGGGGCGGTGTTTCGCCGGGCAGGTGGGGCAGGGCCGAAGGCCCCCAGGTGGGCCAGCCGCCTTGTTCCGGCGACAGCAACGCGCCGCCTTCCCACGGGCGTGCGCTGGCTGCTTTGCGCCCAGCGTGGCTGAGTTGTATGCACACGGCGGTGGCGGGTGCCTGGGCGCGGGCGCGGTGCAGGTGGTGGGCCAGGGCGGCTTCGGTGGCGTCGCTCCACAGGCCCAGGCAGCCGGGGGAAATGCGGCCATCTGACTCCACCGCCGTGGCCTCCAGCGTGACCAGGCCCGCGCCGCTGTTGAGCAGGTTGGCCCAGTGCGTCAGGTGCCAGTCGGTGGCGCAACCGTCCACGGCCGAGTACTGGCACATGGGGGCCACCACCAGGCGGTTGGGCAGGGTCAGGCCGCCCTGGGGCGAGGGGAGGGTGTAGGGGGTGAAGAGCAAAGACATGGTGCGGCCAGTTTAGGCCCGCACGAATGCTCCTGCTGTGGCGGGGGCGTCAGGGCGTGCGTGCAGCGGGCCCAGCGGTTTGCCCGGCACCACCGGGGCGCTTCAGCTGCGGCAGTACACGCAGAGTTTGTTGCCGTCCAGGTCGCGGAAGTAGCAGCCGTAGAAACCTTCGCCGCGCGGACCCACATCGCCCTCGTTGTCGCCGCCGAGGGTCAGGGCGAGCAAATGGGCCTGCTCCACCAGCTCGCGGGTGGTCACTTCCAGGGCAACCATGGTGCCGTTGCCCACGGTGGCGGGCTGGCCGTCGAAGGGCTTGAGGATGCCCAGCGAGGGCTGTGCGGGCGACAGGCCCCAGCCAATGCCGCGCTCGTAATCCCACAGGCGGTGTGCGCCCAGCAGGCCCATGAGGGGGTCGTAAAAGGTGGCGGCCTTGGTGAGGTCGTTGGTGCCCAGGGTGGCGTATCCGATCATGCGGTTTCCTTGTGGTGTTGCGGTTGGCAATGGCTGCTGCAGATTGTGGCGTGGGCGACCTGCCTTGGGGCCCCACCGTGCGCCGGAAAAGCGGGGGGATTCCCCGCCACTTTGGCGCCATGGGCTGGGTGTGCCGGTCGGTGGCAGGTGCCTCGGTGGGGTGATCCGCTGGCCTGGTCTCAGTCCGCCACGGCCAGCAGCTCCCACACGGTGCGCCGCAGCCACTGGTTGCCGGGGTCGTGGTGGTCGCGCTCATGCCAGTGTTGCTTCACTTCGTAATCGGGCAGGTCAAAGGGCACGGCAAACTGGTGAAACGCGCCCCGCCCACGCAGCAAGTCGGCCAGGCGTTGTGGAATGGTGATGAGCATGTCGGTGTGCTCCACCACAAAGGCTGCGCCCAGAAAGCTGGGGATTTCCATGGCCACGCGGCGCTGCAGGCCCAGGCGCTCAATGGCGCGCTCCACCACGCGCGGGGCCGCCCCCGACGAGGTGATGACCGCGTGGTCCGCCGCCTCGAACTGCGCCAGCGTGAGCGCCCGGGGCTCGCCGCCCGCCACCGCCGGGTGGGCGCTGCCCGCCAGGCACACAAAGCGCTGGCGAAACAGCAGTTGCTGGTAAAAGCCCGCCTCCAGCTGCGGGATGTGGCCCAGCGCCAGGTCAGCCGTGCCGTTTTGCAGGTGTTGCGCGGTGTCGGGCCCCAGCGGCTCGATGTCGATGCGGACCCCAGGGGCCACCACGCGCAGCTGCCGCCACAGCGCGGGCAGCAGCACCAGCTGGCTGATGTCGGTCATGCAAATGCGAAAGCTGCGCTGGGCGGTGGCGGGGTCAAAGTCGTTGCGGTGGGCGTTGACCACCTCCAGCGCCGCCAGCGCGGCGCGCACCGCCGGGGCCAGCCCCTGGGCAAAGGGGGTGGGGGCCATGCCCGCCGAGGTACGCACAAACAGCGGGTCGGCAAAGTGCTGGCGCAGCTTGGCCAGTGCCACGCTCACCGCCGGTTGGCCCAGGCCCAGGGCGTCGGCGGCGCGGGTCACGCTGGCGCTGGCGTGGATGGCGTCAAACACCGCCAGCAGGCGCAGATCGGTCAGGTTCATGGGGTGTCCCCTATTCAATTTTGGAATGTAGTGCATCAGCAGCATGGCATTTACAGCATTTTGCCCCTTGCCTACGATGACCCCACTCAGTGCCCACCCCAACCACAGACCCGGAGACACGCCCCATGAACGAACTTGGCCGCCTGGAAGACCTGCCCCAGGATTACCGCGACGCCCTGACCAAGCGCAACCTGGTGCCGCTGTGGCCCAGCCTGCGCGCCGTGCTGCCGCCACACGCCCCCCGCCCCCGCACCCAGCCCATTTGCTGGCCCTACCAGGACTTACGACCTCTGCTGCTGCAAGCCGGTGACCTCACCCCCATGGAAAAGGCCGAGCGCCGCGTGCTGGTGCTGGCCAACCCCGGCCACGGTCTGGAAAAAATGCAGGCCAGTGCCACCATGTATTTGGGCATGCAGCTGCTGTTGCCCGGCGAGTGGGCACCCAGCCACCGCCACACGCCCAACGCCGTGCGCATGGTGGTGGAGGGCGAAGGTGCCTACACCACGGTCGAGGGCGAAAAGTGCCCCATGAGTCGGGGCGACCTCATCCTCACACCCACCGGCCTGTGGCACGAGCACGGCCACGATGGCACAGCACCCGTGGTGTGGCTGGACGTGCTGGACCTGCCGCTGATTTATTACATGGAGGCCAGCTACGTGACCGAGGGCAAGCCCCAGCCCGTCACCGCACAGGGTGCCGATGCCGCCTACCAGCGCGGCGGTGTGGTGCCCTCGCCCGTGTTTGCCCGCAGCCACGCGCACTTTCCCATGCTGCGCTACCCCTGGGCCGATGTGCGTGCCGCCCTGCAGGCGCTGGACCGCAGCCAGCCCAACGTGAGCGCCGTGCAGGTGGCCTACATCAACCCCGAAACCGGCGCCGACTGCCAGAAAGTGCTGGGCTACACGGCGCTGATGCTGCGCCCCGGCGAAACGCTGGCCCTGCCCGCCCGCTCGTGCGCCGCCGTTTACCACCTGATTGAAGGCGGGGCTTCGGTGTCCATAGACGGGTCGGCGTTTGCGCTGGCCGAGGCCGACACCTGCTGCATGCCCGGCTACCAGGCCACCACGCTGACCAACGCCAGCGCCACCGACGCCGCCTACCTGTTCATTGCCGACGACGCGCCACTGCAAAAGAAGCTGGGCGTGTACGAAGTTCGCGGTTGATTTTCAAGCCTATTTTGTAAATAAAAAATGGCATTATCGCTTTATTTAATTCAATAGTTTGCTATTGATAAAGTGCCATTTTGCAATCATTTTTGAGCGCTTTTACTCCTTTTTCAGACGCACCCCATGACCACTTCCTACCTGTTTTCGCCCACCCCCACCCCCTCGCTGCCCGTGGTGGGCACAGCCCAGCGCTTCCCCATCCACCGCATTTTTTGCGTGGGCCGCAACTACCACGCCCACGCCGTGGAAATGGGCCGCCCGGTGGACAAGGCCACGGCCAAGCCTTTCTACTTCACCAAGGCCGCGTCCACGCTGGTGGACAGCGGTGCCACCGTGGCCTACCCCCCCGGCACGGCCAACTACCACTTTGAAATGGAGCTGGTGGTGGCCATTGGCGAAGCGGGCTTTCGCGTGAGCGAGACCGACGCCGCCCGCATGGTTTATGGCTACGCCGCCGGTCTGGACATGACCCGGCGTGACCTGCAACTGGTGGCCCGTGACCAGGGCCGCCCCTGGGACTTGGGCAAAGACTTTGAGCAATCCGCCGTGTGCACACCCATCGTTCCCCAGGGCAAGCTGGGTGTGCTGGGCAGCGGGGCCATCAGCCTGCAAGTCAATGGCGACACCAAGCAAAGCGCCGACCTGAGCCAGCTCATCTGGAACATCCCCGAGCTGCTGGCCGACCTGAGCCAGTACTACCACCTGCAACCCGGCGACCTGATCTACACCGGCACCCCCGAAGGCGTGGGCGCGGTGCAGCCGGGCGACGTCATCACCGGCCACATTGACCAGGTGGGCGACGTGAAGCTGACCATTGGTCAGCCCGAATAAACAGCCACCCACCACGGCCCCGCAGAGGGCCACCGTCCACCGCCCCACAGGAGACATCCCATGACTGAACCAAACCCTTGCGCAGCCTCTTTGGCTTCCACTTCCACATTGCCCGTTATCGTGGCCGGAGGCGGCATTGGCGGCCTGGCCGCCGCGTTGGCCCTGGTGCGCCAGGGTTTTGAGGTGACGGTGCTGGAGCAGTCCCCGCAGATTGGTGAAATTGGTGCAGGCATTCAACTCGGCCCCAACGCCTTCCACGCTTTTGACGCGCTGGGCGTGGGCGAAAAAGCCCGGGGCCGCGCGGTGTACACCGACCACATGGTCATGCACGACGCGCTGGACGAGTACCAAGTGGGCAAGATCCCCACGGGCGAAGCCTTCATTCAGCGCTTTGGCAACCCCTACGCCGTCATCCACCGGGTGGACGTGCATTTGTCGCTGCTCGAAGGCGCGCAGGAGACCGGGCGCGTGAAGTTTTTGACCGACACCCGCATCGTGAAGGTCGAGCAAGACGCGAACACCGTCACCGTGACCGACCAGCGCGGCCAAACCCACACCGGCCAGGCCCTGATTGGGGCCGATGGTGTCAAGAGCGTGGTGCGCGAAACCTACGTGAACGACCCTGCACGCGTCACCGGCCATGTGGTGTACCGCGCCGTGGTGGACAAGGAAGACTTCCCCGAGAACCTGCGCTGGAACGCTGCCAGCATCTGGGTGGGCCCCAACTGCCACCTGGTGCACTACCCGCTGCGCGGCGGCGAGCAGTACAACGTGGTTGTCACCTTCCACAGCCGCCAGCAGGAAGAGTGGGGCGTGACCGAAGGCAGCAAGGAAGAGGTGCAGAGCTACTTTCAGGGCATCTGCCCCAAAGCCCGCCAGCTCATTGACCTGCCCAAGAGCTGGAAGCGCTGGGCCACCGCCGACCGCGAGCCCATTGGCCAGTGGACCTATGGCCGCGCCACCCTGCTGGGCGACGCCGCCCACCCCACCACGCAATACATGGCGCAAGGCGCGTGCATGGCCATTGAAGACGCGGTGACGCTGGGCGAAGCCCTGCGCGTGACGACAACCGACGCAGGCCACGACTGGACCGCGGCGCTGGACCTGTACCAGCGCGCCCGCGTGGCGCGCACTGCGCGCATCGTGCTCTCCAGCCGCGAAATGGGTCGCCTTTACCACGCCAAAGGCGTGGAGCGGCTGGTGCGCAACGACCTGTGGCGCGGCCGCAGCGCCGAGCGCTTTTATGACGCGATGGAGTGGCTTTACGGCTGGAACGTGGGCAACTGCCTGGATGCGGCCACCCGCTGAGCGCCGGCCAGTACAGGCACACCTGCGCCCCACCACCATCCGACCGCAACCCCTGACCGCAACCCCAGGCACCCCATGAAACTGCTCCATTTCTTTCGCAGCGGCACCTCGCACCGGCTGCGCATCGCCCTCAACCTCAAGGGTCTGAGCGCCGACATGGTGGCCGTGGACCTGCGCACCGAAGAGCACCTGGGGCCGGGCTACAAAGTGCTCAATCCGCAGGGTCTGGTGCCCACGCTGGTGACGGACGAGCAGCAGGTGCTGACGCAGTCGCCCGCCATCATCGAGTGGCTGGAAGAGCGCTACCCCACCCCGGCGCTGCTGCCCACCGACCCGCTCGACCGCGCCCATGTGCGCGCCCTGGCGGCGCTGGTGGGCTGCGACATCCACCCGGTGAACAACCGCCGCATTTTGGGGTACCTGCGCCACACCTTCGGCGCCGACGAAGCCGCCATCAACACCTGGTGCGGCACCTGGATTGCCGACGGATTTGATGCTTTTGAGGCCCTCATCGCATCAAGCGCAAGAGATGGCAGCTATTGTTTTGGCAATGTTCCCACGCTGGCCGATGTGTACCTGATTCCCCAGGTGGAAAGCGCCCGCCGCTTTCAGGTGGACGTGTCCCGCTGGCCCCGCATCGCCGCCATCGACGCGGCCTGCGCGCAACTGCCAGCGTTTGCCGATGCCGCGCCGGCGCGGCATGCGTGAGAGTGGTGAGGGTGAGTAAGTTGGGCTATACAGAGATGCCGGAGCGGACTGGCTTCTGGCAAGTACCGGGATAAGCCTGGGTACGTCAAACGGAATACCGCCATCCGTGGGCTCTACGACTTGGTTGCATGGTGCATGGTGCATGGCCAAGTTGCTTCATGTTTGGCTGAACAGCAGAGGAACTTTGCTATAAATTCATCCATGACCCCATCAGCCAAAGCTGAACGTGCTGCAAAGGCGCGATTGCGTGAGGCCGAAGAAACCGGCTGTCATGGACTTTTGCGCGGCATCGCTCGCAGCCTGCGTACCGATGAAGCCTGGGAGGCAGAAATCGCCCACAGGGATTACGGGCCGTTCTACTGTCCGTCTTGCTTTTCCGATGTGGTGCTGCGCAAGTGTGCTGAGAAGGTTGATCACTTCGCCCACAAGTCGCGCCTGAGCCCCGTTTTAGGGCCAAAGGAAATGCTGCTACACAACGCATGCACAGCGGAAATTTGCACGGCGCTTGAAAGTCGATTTCCCGAGGGAAGGTGGGCTGTAGAGAGGCCGATACTGGAAAACAAAAGCAAAAAAATTCCCACTTTGGTACCTGACATCAGTGGGCGCATGGGCAGTACACGTGTTGCTATCGAAGTGCAGATCAGTGCCTTGACTGTTCCCCGCATCATTCAACGCACACAGGACTATGCCCGACGGGGAATCGCTCTGGTGTGGATCGTGCCTTTGTCGCAACCCCTTGGCAATGAACCATTCAGGCCCCGGCTTTACGAGAGGTATCTGCACAGTATTTTTTATGGTCGCACTTATTACTGGTGGAGTGGCCAGGGCTTGACCGTGAAGCCTGTTCACTATGGCCCCGCGACGCGCCACATTGAGTATCGTGAGTGGCATGACAACGGACAGTTGGAGTCAGCCGGGGGCTACAACGCAGCGTACAAGACTATCAAGACCCCCGAATACGGGCGCGACTTAAATCTTTGTGATGACTTCTTTGCTGATAGCCGTGCGACCTTCACTCCAGAAAACGAGAAAAAGAAAGTCCCCGCTTGTCTGATATGGCGAGACTCATTGCCAGAGTGGTGGTAAGCGCGGCATGCGTGAGTGGGCGGTGCAGCCGATCAGATTTTCAACAGCCGCTTCATCAAGAGCGAGGGGAAATCCTGTCGGTGAGCTGCGATGACGTACACATAGGTGTCGCCGTTGATGCGCCTATGCACCAACTTGTGGTGTGAGGTCAAGACGTGTTGGTACTCAAAAATGCCCACCGATGCCAACTCAGGGACGGGTGCCCCGCTTAAAAAGCCCGTATCCACCAGCGCGAGTTTGTCGAAGATCTCGTCTTCGGCTTTGAGCCAGTCGGCCTCGCTCCACTTGTCCAGCATGTACGCCTGAAGCGAGAGCAAGTCCTCCTGTGCAGCAGGAAGAATGAAGACGGCCATTACCGTTGACTTTGGCGGCTTTGCCTGGCCGCCAGCAACTGCGCCCGCGAGTCAGCCGCAGAGATGCCTTTGCCGTTCAAGCGGTCTTTTTCACCCAAGGCCATGATTTGCAGGGCGGCAATGAGCGCTTCCTTTTCCTGGAATTGCTGGACGCTTTCAATCACCATGCTGGCTTCCCCATTCTGGGTGATGAAGTACGGGGTGCCGTTCATCGCCAAGTCTTCTGAAATCTGGGCAGCGTGGCTTTTGAGGTAGGAGATGGACTTGATGTTGGCGACGGATGGCATGGCAACCCTGGTGTGTTGACGGACTGAATATGGTACTGAATTTGGGTGATGCCAACAACCCAATGGCCCGCTGTTTTCAAATTGAAACCACCTCGCTTGATGGGTCAAAACGTCTAAAATGAACAAAATAGACTTTTTAAAAGGACCAGGCCATGCAGACTTTTACCGCCAGTGAGGCCAAGCAGAGCTTTGCCGCCGTGTTGCAAACCTGCGTGCGGGAGCCTGTGCTCATCCGCCGCCAAAAGCAGGACGTGGCCGTGGTGATGTCCATGCAGGAATACGAGCGGCTGACGCGCCTCAATGTGGCCGAGTTTCAGCGGTTTTGCGACGAAGTGGGTGGGCGTGCAGAGCAGGCCGGGCTGACCGAGGAACAACTGGCTGCCTTGCTGCAAGATGCATGAGCAAGCCCTCTGGGTGGTGGACACCAACCTGTTGATCAGCCGCCTGCTGACCCCCCGTGGCACGGCCGCGCAGGCGGTGGACAAAGCCTTGCGTCAGGGGGTGCTGCTGGTGTCTGACAGCACGCTGGACGAGTTGGTGCAGGTGTTGTGGCGACCCAAGTTCGACCGTTACCTGAGTGCCGATGACCGGCAGCGTTTTTTGGCGTTGTTGGCGGGTGTCACGCGCCGGGTTCACATCACCCGCCAGTTCCACCTGTGCCGCGATGTGCGCGATAACCAGTTTCTGGACGTGGCGTTCAGTGGTCAAGCCAACGCCATCGTCACGGGTGATCAGGACTTGTTGGTGCTGCGGGCCTTTGAAGGCGTGCCCATCGTGAGCCCGGCTGACTTTTTGGCCTTGTAAGCCCAGGGGTGGTTTCGTCAACCCCGCATCAGCGCCTCAATCTCGTCGGGCTTGACCGGCACATCTCGGCTGATGAGGTCGCAGCCTGTGGCCGTGACGATGGCGTCGTCTTCGATGCGGATGCCGATGTTCCAGAACTGTTCGGGCACCCCCTCGGCGGGGCGCACGTACAGGCCGGGCTCTATGGTCAGCACCATGCCGGGTTGCAGGATG
Source organism: uncultured Hydrogenophaga sp. (assembly GCA_964396895.1). GTDB lineage: Bacteria > Pseudomonadota > Gammaproteobacteria > Burkholderiales > Burkholderiaceae_C > UBA2334. The sequence goes on from CAYNGJ010000008.1 coordinate 97,871, forward strand.
CGGCTGGGCCGGTTGAGGATGGTTTCACCGCTCAGCGGGTCTTTGCGGCTGCTGGTGTGGCCCACTTCGTTGGGCTCCACGTAGCTGCCGCAGTCGTGCACGTCCATGCCCAGCCAGTGGCCGGTGCGGTGCATGTAAAAGGGGAAGTAGCTGCGGTTGGTCACCACGTCGTCCACCGTGCCCACCTTGTGGCGGTCGAGCAAGCCGACGTCCAGCAGGCCCTGGGCCAGTACCTTGACGGTGGCGTCGTGCGGGTCGGTGAAGCGGGCCCCGGCGCGGGTGGCGGCCACAGCGGCTTCCTGAGACGCCAGCACCAGCTCGTACAGCGCGCGTTGCGGGCCGGTGAAGCGGCCGTTGGCGGGGAAGGTGCGGGTGATGTCTGAGGCGTAGCCATCCAGCTCGCAACCGGCGTCGATCAGCACCAGCTCACCATTGCGCACGGGGGCGGCATCGGCGCGGTAGTGCAGCACGCAGGCGTTGGCCCCGGCGGCCACGATGCTGCCGTAGGCCGGACACTGGCTGCCGTGGCGGCGGAATTCGTGCAGCAACTCGGCGTCCAGGTGGTATTCGCGCACCTCTTGCCCCGCGCGCATCATGCGGGCACTGGTCTGCATGGCGCGGATGTGTGCCTGGGCGCTGATGGCGGCGGCGCGGCGCATCACGTCCAGTTCGTGGACGTCCTTGATCAGCCGCATGTCGTCGAGCAGGGTGCACAGGTCGCGCTGGGTGTCGGGGCACAACGCGCCAAAGCGCACGCGGGCACGCACTTTTTGCAGCCAGCCGTCCACCCGGGTCTCCAGCCCGCTGTGGGTGGCGAAGGGGAACCACACGGTGCTGCGGTTTTCCAGCAGGCGGGGCAGTTGGGCGTCGAGATCGGTCACCGGCAGGGCCGTTTCCACGCCCAGCGCATCGGGGGCGGCGGTGGGCCCCAGGCGTATGCCGTCCCAAATTTCGCGCTCCAGGTCTTTGGGTTGGCAGAACAGGGTGGTGTGGGCCTGGCCCTGGTCGTCGGTGGCAATCACCAGCCACGCATTGGGCTCGGTGAAACCGCTCAGGTAGAAAAAGTAGCTGTCGTGGCGGTACAGAAAGTCGCTGTCGCGGTTGCGGGCGCGCTCGGGTGCGGTGGGCACGATGGCAATGCCGCCCGGCCCCAGCAGTTGGGCCAGCCGGGCACGGCGGCGCGCGCAGAGGTCTGCGGGGTGAATCAGCTCGGCGGCGGGAACCCCGTGGGGTGAAAAGGGCGTGTTCATGCGCCAAATTTTGCGCCATTTGGCGCAGCCATGGGGGTCGGGGGTCTGTGGCGGTCAGCGGTTGAGTTCGGCCAGGCGCTCGGGCGTGCCCACATCGGTCCACGGGCCTGGGTAAAGCTCGGCGCTCACGCGGCCCGCGTCCATGGCGCGGCGCAGCAGCGGGCCCAGCGCGGCCTTCAGGCCCGCGGGGTTGCCTGCGGGCACGTCGCACCACGGCGGACCGAACAGTTCGGCCCGGTACAGGCCGATGGTGCTGTAGGTGTGGCGGGGCGTGGTGGTGTCGGTGGCGGGCAGGTTGAGCGCGAGGCCGTCAGCACCCAACCCGAAGTCGCCGCGCGGGTGGTGCGCCGGGTTGGGCACCAGCCACAGGTGGGCCAGTGCCGTGCTGGCGCCAAACCGCTCCACGCTGGCCTGGTCAAAGCGGAAACCGGGCACAAACACGTCACCGGCCACCACCCAGAACACCTGCTGGGCGGCGGTGTGCCCCGTATCAGTGGTTGGGGTTGGCGTTGGCGTGGCCAGGGCCGGAAACAGCAGCGGCAGGGCTCGGGCAATGCCGCCTGCGGTCTCCAGCGCCCCGCCGAAGTCCGCTTGTTCGTGCGAAAACGCGGCGTGGAAGGGGGTGGATGAGGACTCGCTTACTGATAGCTGAAAAGTACCATCAGCATTGCGGTATGTGTCAAAAAAGCTTGAAATTTGTTCGCCCAACCACGCGGTGTTGAACACCAGGTGCCGACAGCCACCCGCGACCAGCGCCTGCACATGCCAGGCCAGCAGCGGTTGACCGCGCACCTGCAGCAAGGGCTTGGGGGTGGTGTCGGTCAGCGGACGCATGCGTTCGCCCCGGCCCGCCGCCAGGACGATGGCCGGGGCGGGTTCGGTGCATTGGGCCGTGGGGTGTTCGGGCGGTTGGCCGTGGGTCATGTGGGGTGCGGGGGCGCGGTGGGCATGCCGCGCCAAAGTTCGTTGAATTGGCTGTGGGTGGGGGCCAGCAAGGCCACCAGCTGGGCCAGCAGTTGGCGGGCTCGCTGGCTGTGGTCGGCCCCCAGGTTGCAGACGTACACGTCCAGGGTGGCACTGCGGGTTTCTGGCCAGGTGTGCACACACAGGTGGCTTTCGGCCAGCAGCACGGTGGCGGTGACGCCACCGGGGCCACGGGCGGTGGCGGGGAAGGTGTGGAACACCTCGCCCACCGGGCACAGGCCCGCCACCACCACGGCGGCGCGACAGGCCTGGCCCAGGCGCTGGGCGTCGGTCAGCCAGTGCGGGTCGCACTGACATTCGTACACGTCGGCGGTGAGGTGCAGGCCTTGCATGGGGCTACTGTAAGTCAGCCCTGCGGTCCGCCACCCCAGCAAAAAAAACCGCCCCTGGGGGCGGTAGAAAAAGCGGGTGGGCCCACGGGCGCCGGGCGGCGCCGCTGGCCCGCCCAGGCCTCAGAGTGGGGCGCCGTTGAGGCGGGTGGCGCTGGTGAGTGACAGCACCACGGAGGTGCCGTCCGACGCCTTGCTGGTCAACTTCAGCGGTGCGCCGTTGCCTTTGCCATGCCATTCGGTGTTTTCGGCGCCGGCCTGGTCGCGCACGGTGAACTTGCAGGCGGTGAAAGTGCCTGCCGGGATGGTCACGGATTCCTGCCCCACGTAGGTCACGGTGGTGCTTTCCGTGCTGCTGGTGGCGGGGGCGCCGCCAAAGTTGGTGGTGGTGGACGAGCTGACCGTGGTGGACGAGGTGCTGCTGGCACCCGCTGCCAGCGTGAAACGCCGGTTCACCTTGGCGGGGTTGTACGTGACGGTGGTGGTGGAGGTGATGGCGATGCCAGACACGGTGGTGTTGACGGCCGCGGTGCCACCGTACTCATTGATGACGCTGCCGTTTTCGGAGAAGTAAAAGCGCGACTGTGTGGGCACCGTGCCAGCTGCTGCCAGTGTGGCGGGGGCGGTGTAGGTGGTGGTTTGGTCCTGGAAAAACTCCAGCAAGCCGCTTTGGCCGTTGTAGGTCTTGCCGCCAGTGACGGTGCCGTTGGAGCGGGTGGTCCCGGCGGCCGAGCCGGTGATGGCGTAGTCCAGCACGTAGGTGGTGCCAGGGGTGTACCAGGCGATGTTGAAGCACTCCGACGCCGCACCGGCACTGGGTGCAGGTGCAGGGGATGGCGCCGGTGCCGGTGCAGGTGCAGGTGCAGGTGAGGGTGCAGGTGCAGGTGAGGGTGAGGGTGAGGGTGAGGGTGAGGGTGAGGGTGAGGGTGAGGGTGAGG
>CAYNGJ010000008.1:101471-147543 GCA_964396895.1 uncultured Hydrogenophaga sp.
GGTGAGGGTGAGGGTGAGGGTGAGGGTGAGGGTGAGGGTGAGGGTGAGGGTGAGGGTGAGGCCGTCGGGTCGGTCGTGCTGTCGCCGCCGCCACAGGCGGACAGGCTCAGGGCGATGGCAGAGGCGCACAAAGTGGCCAACAAGGGGTGTTTCATGGTGAGGCTCCTGACAGGGTGTGAGATGGGTTGGGGCCAACCATAGGGAACACCCTTGCCCCTGCACATCCCGCAAACGCGGGGGGTGGGGATGATTCGGTGTTACCCAATGCGGGGTGCGCGGCAGGTCCGGGATGGGGGTTGGGCGGGGGCGAGGTGTCGGGCATCGTTAAAATTGACGGCTTTACCCCGCGCCTGAGGGCGTGCCGGTCGAATCCCCCACTTATCTTCAGCCCCCCACGCCCGCCATGTCCAAAGCACCTGCTGCCCCCACCGTTGCCCCTGCCGTGGCAAACCCATCACACGACATGGCCAACGCCATCCGCGCCCTGGCCATGGACGCGGTGCAAGCCGCCAATTCGGGCCATCCTGGTGCGCCCATGGGCATGGCCGACATGGCCGTGGCCTTGTGGGGCCGCCACCTGCGCCACAACCCCACCAACCCCGACTGGGCCAACCGCGACCGCTTTGTGCTGTCCAACGGCCACGGCTCCATGCTCATCTACGCGCTGTTGCACCTCACGGGCTACAAGCTGCCCATGGAAGAACTCAAAAACTTCCGCAAGCTGCACAGCAAAACCGCCGGTCACCCCGAAGTGGGCGTGACCCCTGGCGTGGAAACCACCACCGGCCCGCTGGGCCAGGGCATCACCAACGCCGTGGGCTTTGCGCTGGCTGAAAAGCTGCTGGCCGCCGAGTTCAACCGCGAGCAGGCCATCGTCGATCACCACACCTATGTGTTCATGGGTGACGGCTGCCTGATGGAGGGCATCAGCCACGAAGCCGCCGCACTGGCCGGTGCCTGGAAATTGAACAAACTGATCACCCTGTACGACGACAACGGCATCAGCATCGACGGCCAGGTGGCCCCCTGGTTTGTGGACGACACCGCTGCCCGCTTCCGCGCCTACCAGTGGAATGTCATCGGCCCGGTGGACGGTCACGATGCCGACGCGGTGGATGCCGCCATCGCCCAGGCCAAAACCAGCGCGGACAAACCCACCCTCATCATCTGCAAAACCCACATCGGCAAAGGCAGCCCCAACCGCGCCAACACCGCCAAGGCCCACGGCGAACCGCTGGGCGCTGAAGAAATCAAGCTCACCCGCGAAGCGCTGAACTGGCCGCACGCCCCCTTCACCATCCCCAAGCCCGTCATGGCCGCCTGGGATGCCAAAGCCGCTGGCAAGGCCGCCGAAGCCGCCTGGAAAGACACCTTCGCCGCCTACAAAAAGGCCCACCCCAAGCTGGCCAAAGAGTTTGTGCGCCGCATGGCGGGCGAGCTGCCCGCCGACTTCCAGCAAACCGTGCTCGATGCCGTGGTGGCCGCCCACACCAAGGCCGAAACCGTGGCCAGCCGCAAGGCCAGCCAGCTGGCGCTGGAAGCCTTCACCGCCGCGCTGCCTGAGCTGCTGGGTGGCTCGGCTGACCTGACCGGCTCCAACCTCACCAACACCAAGAGCACCCCCAACCTGCGCGTGGACGCGGCCGGTGCCGTGGTCCAGACCGCCGATGCGAACGGGCACATGGTGGGTGGCCGCCACATCAACTACGGCGTGCGCGAGTTCGGCATGGCCGCCATCATGAACGGCGTGGCACTGCACGGTGGCTTCATTCCCTACGGTGGCACCTTCCTCACGTTCTCCGACTACAGCCGCAACGCCATCCGCATGGCCGCGCTCATGAAGCAGCGCGTGGTGCATGTCTTCACCCACGACTCCATTGGCCTGGGCGAAGACGGCCCCACCCACCAGAGCATTGAGCACGCGGCCAGCCTGCGCCTCATTCCCAACCTGGACGTGTGGCGCCCCGCCGACACCGCAGAAACCACCGTGGCTTGGGCCGTGGCCCTGCAAAACACCGACCGGCCCACCGCGCTGCTGCTCAGCCGCCAGAACCTGCCCTATGCGCCGAAAGGCGACAGCGAACTGGCCCCCGAAGCTTGCGGGCTGGAGAGTATCAGCAAAGGCGCATACGTGCTGGCCGAACCGTCCGAAGTGGGCCTGAAGAAGAAGGCCAAGGCCGTGATCATCGCCACCGGCTCTGAAGTGCAACTCGCGCTCAAGGCCCAGGCTTTGCTGGCCGAGCACAAGGTGCCAGTGCGCGTGGTCTCCATGCCCAGCACCACCACCTTTGACCGCCAGAGCGTGGACTACAAAAAAGCCGTGCTGCCCAAGGGCCTGCCCCGCATCGCGGTGGAAATGGGCAGCACCGACGGCTGGTGGAAATACGGTTGTGCCGCCGTGGTGGGCATTGACACCTACGGCGAGTCGGCCCCCGCGCCGGTGTTGTTCGAGCACTTCGGCTTCACCCCCGAGAACCTGGCCCAGACCGTGCTGGTGGCGCTGGGTTGAATTCGGTCAGATAGGGCCTTTGCACATTCTTTTGTCAAATTCAGATGGAGGCGTCACCATGAAACTTTTTCAAGATCGCGCTTTGTTAATGGCGGGGATGATGTGGTTTGGCCTGTCTGTGGCGCACGCGCAATTGGTGGTGACTGATCCTCCACAAGGGCATCATTTTGGAAAAATACCCATGGGGGCTACCTACGCCACGCAGTACTTTTCTGTGTTCAACCAAGGGTCCGTTCCCACGGTGATTGGACAAGTGGGTGTGGTTGAAGTGGCAACCTGTCTGGCTTTGGAGGGGTGCCCAGCCGTGGCTCCCGGGGATTTTCTAGTCCACCAGCATTCGGATGATTGCAGCAACCGCATCCTGGTGTCAGGGGCAGGTTGCTCGACGTTGGTTGCATTTGTGCCCCAAAGTCCAGGTGCCAAAGTGGCCCAATTGACGTTTCCGGTGGTGGGTGGGGGGCAGGCCACGGCAATGCTGAGTGGCACGGGCACCACCCAGCCGACCGACTGTGTGCTGGATTGGGCGGAGCGTGTGTTACCCGAGTTGTTGACACATCCCACCTCCACACTGGTCGTTGGATCGTATTTTGCGCGTTGCTATCAGGGCGGAGCGCTGTGTGTGGGATCGGATGCGGTGTTTCCATCGTTTGCGCCGTCCAGCGTGTACCTCTATCAAGGGGGGCAGCTGACTCGATATGGGTTCTTGAGTGATCTGGCCAGTTTGGCCACACAGACACCACCGTCCACCCTTCGGTGTGACCAGGTGACTGACAGATGATTTTTTTTTACAGGAGAAAACATGACCATCAAAATCGGCATCAACGGCTTTGGCCGCATCGGGCGCAACGTGCTGCGCTCGGCCATCCAGAATTTTTCTGACATCGAAGTCGTCGCCATCAACGACCTGCTCGAGCCCGACTACCTCGCCTACATGCTGCAATACGACAGCGTGCACGGCCGCTTCAAGGGCACGGTCAGCGTCGAAGGCAACACCCTCGTCGTCAACGGCAAAAAAATCCGCCTCACCGCCATCAAAGACCCGTCCGAACTCAAGTGGGCTGAAGTCGGTGCCGACGTCGTCATCGAATCCACCGGCATCTTCCTGGACAAAGCCGGTGGCGAAAAGCACCTGGCCGCCGGTGCCAAAAAAGTCATCTTCTCCGCCCCCAGCAAAGACGACACCCCCATGTTCGTCTACGGTGTGAACCACGCCACCTACGCTGGCCAAGCCATCATCAGCAACGCCAGTTGCACCACCAACTGCCTGGCACCCGTGGCCAAAGTGCTCAACGACAAATGGGGCATCAAGCGCGGCCTCATGACCACCGTGCACGCCGCCACCGCCACCCAAAAAACCGTGGACGGCCCCAGCAACAAAGACTGGCGCGGTGGCCGTGGCATCCTGGAAAACATCATCCCCAGCAGCACGGGTGCCGCCAAGGCCGTGGGCGTGGTCATTCCTGAGCTGAACAAAAAGCTCACCGGCATGAGCTTTCGCGTGCCCACCAGCGACGTGTCCGTGGTCGACCTGACCGTGGAACTCAACTCAGAAGCCAGCTACGCCGAGATCTGCGCCGAAATGAAGGCCCAAAGCGAAGGTGCATTGAAGGGCGTGCTGGGCTACACCACCGACAAAGTGGTGGCCACCGACTTCCGTGGCGAGACCTGCACCAGCGTGTTCGACGCCGATGCCGGCATTGCGCTGGACAGCACCTTTGTGAAGGTGGTGAGCTGGTACGACAACGAGTGGGGCTACTCCAACAAGTGCCTGGAGATGGTGCGGGTGGTGGCCAAGGCCTGATTTTTCCGCCCAGTTGGTGGCGTGGCTGGCCTGCCATGCCACTGCAACGGTCCATGCTACAAACTGGCATGGACCGTTTTTTTTTGCTCCCTCTCCCCGGCTCACGCCGTTCAGTTGCACCCCGTGGTGGTGCCGTGCCCTGGTGGCTGGGGTGGGTGCTGTCGACGCTCGTCGGTGTCGCACAGGCGGCGCCATTGGCCGCGCATGGCCTGGTGGTCCAGCTACGGCCGGGTGCGGTGGCGGACGATGTGGTGAGCGCAGCGCCGGTGGTGCTGACCGAGTCACGTCAGGCCCAGCGCGAGCAGGCGCTGGCGATGTGGCAGCGCAGGCACGGCCGGCAAGTGGCGCATTTGCAGGCCCTGAGCCAGGCCGCTGGTGTCCGGGTGAAGTCCATGGGCTCGGCCGGGTCGGCCCTCCGGCTCGATGTGGACGCACAGGACGACGCAGCCTTGAATGCCACCATGCGTCGCCTGCGCCTGCACCCGGACGTGCTCAGCGTGGAACCCAATGTGCGCATGAAACGCACCCAAGCCACCACGTTGCCCAATGACCCATTGTTTCCGCAGCAGTGGCACCTGCAATCGGCAGTGGCGTATCCAGGGGCCACCAATTGGCCTGCGGCATGGTCGCGCATGGCCAACACCCATGCGTCCGTCACGGTGGCGGTGGTGGATTCAGGCGTGCGTTTTGACCACCCCGACCTGGCCGGTAGGCTGTGGCCAGGGTACGACTTTGCCAGCGAGGTGGACTTTGCCAACGACGGCGATGGCCGCGATGCCGATGCCAGTGACCCGGGCGACTGGGTCACTGCAGCTGAGACGGCCACTGCACTGTTCAGTGGTTGCGAGGTGGAAGACAGCTCTTGGCACGGCACAGCCATTGCTGGTCTGATGGCGGCAGTCGCCAACAACAACGAGGGGGTGGCCGGTCTGTATGCGGGCGCCCAAGTGTTGCCTGTGCGCGTGGCTGGCAAATGCGGCGCGGTGCTCAGCGACTTGCTCGACGGCCTGCGCTGGGCCGCAGGCCTGCCCGTGGCGGGGGTGCCCACCAACCCGCACCCAGCCCGCGTCATCAGCCTGAGTTTTGGGGGCAGCGGTGCCTGCAGCACCGCCTACCAGACCACAGTGAATGAACTCAACGCTGCTGGTGCATTGCTGGTGGTGGCTGCGGGCAATTCGGATGGACCGCTGACGCGCCCAGCCGACTGTGAGGGCGTAGTGGCGGTCACGGGCGCGCGGGGGGACGGGGCCAAGGCCAGCTATGCCAACTTGGGCACCCAGGTGGCGCTCACGGCGCCGGGCGGTTCCGCCTTGTCGGGCGCTGCCGATGCGGGTTTGGCCAGCACCTACAACAGCGGGCGGCGTGGACCGCAGTCATCTGTCTACGGTGTGGGCGCTGGCACCAGCTTTTCCGCCCCACTGGTGGCGGGGGTGGCGGCCTGGATGTTGGGCGCACGGGCAGACCTCTCCCCAGCGCTGACGCCGCCCGAGTTGATCAGCCTGTTGAAAGGCAGCACCCGGCCACACACCGTGGTGTCCACCTTGCCCCAGTGCCAAAACACCGCCATCGGCCAGGGCGCCTGCCAGTGCACCACACAGACTTGCGGCACCGGACTGTTGGATGCCGATCGGGCAATGGCGGCTGCACTGGCGTTCGTGCGGGCCGCCACGCCCATCACTGCGCCTGTTCCGGTGCCTGAGCCAGCCCCTGCACCGACTGAGGCCAGTGGTGGCGGTGGTGCCATCGGCCTGTGGTGGGGCGCTGCCTTGTGGCTTTGGGTGGTCGGTGTTGGCCTGGCGAGTCGGCGGCGCTTTCAAGGGCAGGTCTGAAAGGTCTTGCCAGACCAGGGGTCGCCTGTGGCGTTGGCCACGGTTTTCGTGGCCGTGGCTTTTTGCTCAGCCGTGGCCCGGGGCACGCGCGCCATGTACAGCGTGGTTTCTGGTCGTTCCACCGCCACTTTGGCGCCTCTGACGCCCGCCCGGGTGACATCGCGCAGGGCTTGCTGCGCCGCCGCTTCGGTGGAATAGGTGCCCAGCGCCAGCCCGGGTTGCAGGGTAGGGTTGCTCACGTCCCGAAACTCCACCCGCAACTGGCGCAACTCGGCGCGGCGGGCCGCCACAGCGTCGGCGTTGGCCAGCTTGCCGCTGTAGACGATCCAGCGGGCGGGTTGCACGCTGGTCTCCAGTGCCCAACTGTTGACCGGTAAGGCCTCGTCCAGCAGGGGTTTCAGGCGGGCCATTTGCTTGTCGTTCAGCACGCCCATTTGCAGGCAAACCGTGGGTTCATTGGGGGCTGTCGTCGGGGCCGGTTCTTCCGGTGCCACGGCGGTCACTTCACCTGTGGGGGGGGCGGTGGGCGTGGTGGCTGTGTCGGAGGTGGACGCGGTGGTGCTTGCGCTGTCGGTCAGCACCAGCCGCTCGGGCTGAAGCTGCTGCTGCAGCCGGTGCGGTTCGCTGGGCGAAGGGGGCGCAGCCCAGGGGCCCAAGTTTGCCAGCCAGCCCTGGCACCAGGCCAGATACATGGCGTTGGCCAGCACCAGCAGCAGCACGAGGTGTCTCAGCATGGCTCAGCGCCTCTTGTGGCAGGCGGTTGTGGGCGAACGCTCACTTCGTTGCTGCTGACCGTGCGCATGCCTTGTGCGGTCAGTACCAGCAGGGCGCCATCGTCGTCCACGCCACAGCCCGTCCCGCTCGTGCCATCTGACAAGGTCAGGACTTGGCCGTGCAGCGCATCGCGTTGGACAAAGCGCTGCGCGAAGGCCGAGAACCCCAGGGACTCGAAGGCCAGCAAGTCGTTCAGCAAAGCGGGGGCCACGGCTTGCCACACGTCGGCGGTGTCCAGTGTGTGTGTGTGTGCCGCCAACCCGGTGGGGGTGACCCCGCCGGGTGCCAAGGCCGCAGGCTCCGGCGGGACCACGTTGATGCCCACGCCCACCACCACAAAGGGGTGGGTGCCCACATGGGCTGTTTCCACCAGAATACCGGCCAGCTTGGCGCCGTTCAGCCACAGGTCATTGGGCCATTTGAGTGTCAGCTGGGGTCGCTGGTTGGCGGGCAGCAGCGTGGCCAGGGACTCGGCCAGACTCACACCCACCGCCAGCGACAGGCCCGCCCAATGCGTGGGACGCAATGGCAAGCCCAGCGAAAACGTGAGGCTGTGCCCGGGTTGACTGACCCAGGCTTTGCCCATGCGGCCCCGGCCGGCCGTCTGGTCCACCGCCACCAGCAGCACGGGGTCTGTGTGGCCGGCTCGGGCGCGGCGCATCAATTCGGTGTTGGATGAGTCAATGCTGGCCAGCACCTCAATGCTCAGGCCGGTGGGTACCGGGTGCAGGCCTTCTCCGCCAAGGGCGTTGGGCGCGTGGGCCTCCCAGGCGGCGTGCAGCGTGGGCCACAGCCGCTCAGCGGCGGTGTTCAGGCGGGCCAGGGTGTGGGCCTGGGCGGTGTTGGTGCTCATGCGCGGGCGCGACGTCGTGGTGGTTTGGTGGGCTTGGCCGGTGGCGCGGTCAGCATGGTGCCCCGGCAGGGCGGTTGGCCACACCAGCAGGCGTAGTCGACCCGCAGCGCGGGGGTCAGGGGCTCGTCAATCACCAGGCCGTAGTCGTAAAACAACTCCTCGCCCACGGCGATGTCGCGCAGCGCATGAATGAACACCCGTCGCCCCTCTTGGCGAGCCTCACAGTTGGGCGCGCAGCTGTGGTTGATCCAACGGGCGCTGTTGCCGTTCACCTTGGCGTCGATGACGTGCTGCTCGTCGATGTGAAAGTAAAACGTGTGGTGGGGGTTGGCGGGGTCGTGCGGGTGCCGCCGCAGTGCCGCTTCCCAAGTGATGGTCTCCCCCGTGTACTCGATCAGCCGCTCGCCCGCGGCGATGGGGGTGGTGGCAAACACCCCTTTGCCATGGACGCCCGAGCGGCGCACCTGAATGCGCCTGGGGGCGGGACGTTGGGTGGCGGTGGGGGTTGGCAAAACCGGGCACATTTTTTGGTAAGGTTTATCCATGCATGTGCGCACCTGCGCATGCCCATGAGCGCGCCTGTGCGCGCACGAGAAGTCGGATTGTAGTAATGAAAACCCTGGTGATTGCCGAGAAGCCTTCTGTGGCCCAAGACATCGTTCGCGCGCTGACGCCGATGTCGGGCAAATTCGAGAAGCATGACGACCATTTCGAAAACGACACCCATGTGGTCACCTCGGCGGTAGGCCATTTGGTGGAAATTGCCGCGCCCGAAGAGTTTGATGTGAAGCGCGGCAAGTGGAGTTTTGCCCAGTTGCCCGTGCTGCCGCCGTACTTTGACTTGAAGCCCATCGACAAGACCAAGTCGCGCCTGAGCGCGGTGGTCAAGCTGGCCAAGCGCAAAGACGTGGGCGCACTCATCAATGCGTGTGACGCGGGGCGCGAGGGGGAGCTGATCTTCCGGCTCATCGAGCAGTACGCCGGTGGCAAAAAGCCCCTGGGCAAGCCCGTGCAGCGGCTGTGGCTGCAGTCCATGACGCCGCAGGCCATTCGCGACGGCTTCACCCACCTGCGCACCGACGAGCAAATGCGCCCCCTGGCCGATGCGGCCCGCAGCCGCTCGGAGGCCGACTGGATGGTGGGCATCAACGGCACCCGCGCCATGACGGCCTTTAACAGCCGCGACGGTGGCTTCTTCCTGACCACCGTGGGCCGGGTGCAAACGCCCACGCTGGCCGTGGTGGTGGAGCGGGAAGAAAAAATCCGCAAGTTCATCAGCCGCAACTACTGGGAAGTGCACGCCAGCTTCCAGGCGCAGGCGGGTGAGTACCCCGCCAAGTGGTTCAACCCCGCCTGGAAAAAGCCCACCGGCGACCTGGCTGACCCCGAGCAGCGCGCCGACCGTGTGTGGAGCGAGGCCGAGGCCACCGCCATTGCCCAAGCATCGCGCCACCAGCCCGCCTGCGTGAGCGAAGAAAGCAAGCCCACCACCCAAGCCAGCGGCCTGCTGTACGACCTGACCAGCTTGCAACGTGAGGCCAATGGCCGCTTTGGCTTCAGCGCCAAAACCACGCTGGCCCTGGCGCAAAGCCTGTACGAAAAGCACAAGGCCCTGACCTACCCCCGTACCGACAGCCGCGCCCTGCCCGAAGACTACCTGCCGACCGTGAAGCAGACCTTTGAAATGCTGGCGGACAGTGGCATGACCCATCTGGCACCGCATGCGCTGCTGGCACTGAGCAACGGCTACATCAAGCCCACCAAGCGCGTGTTTGACAACAGCAAGGTGAGTGACCACTTCGCCATCATCCCCACGCTGCAGGCGCCCGGCGGCCTGTCAGAAGCGGAACAAAAGCTTTACGACTTGGTGGTGCGCCGCTTTTTGGCCGTGTTCTTCCCCGTGGCGGAGTTCACCGTCACCACCCGCATCAGCACCGTGGTGGCCACGGGCAATGAGTTCAACTTCAAGACCGAGGGCAAAGTACTGGTCAAGCCGGGCTGGATGGCTGTGTACGGCAAAGAAGCCGCCGAAGACGTGGCCGAGGCCAAAGAGGGCGACAAAGGCCAAAACCTGGTGCCCGTGCAGCCCGGCGAAACCGTGCACAACACTACCGCCGACCCCAAGGGCCTCAAAACCCGCCCACCCGCCCGCTACAACGAAGCGACGCTGCTGGGCGCCATGGAAGGCGCAGGCAAGCTGATTGACGACGAAGAACTGCGTGCCGCCATGCAGGAAAAAGGCCTGGGCACGCCCGCCACGCGCTCCAGCATCATTGAAGGCCTGCTGGCCGAAAAGTACATGCTGCGCGAAGGGCGCGAGCTGATTCCCACGGCCAAGGCCTTTCAGCTCATGACGCTGCTGCGCGGCCTGAAGGTGGAAGAACTCTCACGCCCCGAGCTGACCGGCAATTGGGAATACCAGCTGGCGCAAATGGAGCGCGGGCAACTCAGCCGCGAAGCCTTTATGCGCGACATTGCCGACATGACGCAGCGCATGGTGCAAAAGGCCAAGGAATACGACCGCGACACCATCCCCGGCGACTACACCACGCTGGCCACCCCCTGCCCCAACTGTGGCGGGGTGGTGAAGGAAAACTACCGCCGCTACACCTGCGTGGGGGCCGATGGCCGGTCTGACGGCTGCGGCTTCTCGTTTGGCAAGTCCCCCGCCGGGCGCACCTTTGAGGTGGCGGAGGCCGAAGCCTTTTTGCGCGACCGCCACATTGGCCCGCTGGACGGCTTCCGTTCCAAGGCAGGCTGGCCGTTTGTGGCCGAAATGAAGTTGGTGTTCAGCGAAGAAGACAGCAACTGGAAGCTGGAGTTCGACTTTGGCGACGACAAAAAGGCAGAAGAAAGCGGCGAGTTGGTGGACTTTGGCGCTGCCGAGAGCCTGGGCCCCTGCCCCAAGTGCGGCAGCGCCGTGCACGAGCACGGCAGCAATTACGTGTGCGAAAAGTCCGTGCCCACCGCCGTTCAACCCACGCCCAGCTGCGACTTCAAGAGCGGTAAGGTCATATTGCAGCAGACGGTGGAGCCCGAGCAGGTGAAAAAACTGCTGGCCACCGGCAAGACCGATTTGCTGGACAAGTTTGTCTCCATGCGCACCCGCCGCGCCTTCAAGGCCTTCCTGGCTTGGGATGCCAAAGAGGGCAAGGTGGCGTTTGAGTTCGAGCCCCGCACCAGCAAGTTCCCGCCGCGCAAGACAGCGGCAGCGCCAGAAGGCGCGGCACCGGCCAAGGCCCCTCCGGCCAAAAAAGTGGCCCGGAAAACAGCCACCACTAAAAAGTGAGCTTAAAACACTTTACTGATAAGCGTTGAGTGGTCAAAAAGTATTAAATTGATAACAATGGCCGTCAGGGCAATGGATTCAAGCGCGGGGTGCCAATGGGGCGCTGAATTCACTCGGCCACAGGCCGGTTGCGATTGGGAAAGCGCACCCCCACGCGCAGCCCGGGTGGTTGGCGACCAGGGTGGGAATCTTCCATCTTCAGCGTGGCCCCGTGCTGCTGCGTGATTTCATGCACGATGGCCAGGCCCAGTCCTGAGCCGTCCACGTTGGTGCCCAGGGCGCGGTAGAAGGGCTGCAGCACCAGCTCACGCTCGTTTTCGGGGATGCCCGGCCCCGTGTCTTCCACCTGCAGAATTTGCACGCCACTGAAAGGGTCCACCAGCACGCGTGCGGTCACCACGCCACCTTTTGGGGTGTAGTGGATGGCGTTGTCCACCAGGTTGCGCACCAGTTCGCTCAGCAGGGTGGGGTTGCCGTCCATCAGGCATTCGCGCGGCACGTGGCTGGGGCCGTCGTAGCCCAGGTCAATCTGCTTGTCCAGTGCGCGTGGGACGGAGTCTTGCACCACCTCGGTCACGATGCGCGCCAGGTCGATGGTGGCCGTGGGCAAGGTGCGGCCGGTGGTCTCGGCGCGCGCCAGGGCCAGCAGTTGGTTGACGGTGTGGGTGGCGCGCACGCTGGAGCGGGCGATCAACTGCAGCGAGCGGTGAATCTCCTCGGGTCGTGTCTCGCGCTGCGCCATGTCGGCCTGCATGCGCAGGCCCGCCAGTGGGGTTTTGAGCTGGTGGGCGGCATCGGCCAAAAAGCGCTTTTGGGTGGTGAGCGAGGCCTTCAGGCGGTTGAGCAAGTCGTTGATGGAGGCCACCAGCGGCGCCACCTCTTCGGGCACGAAGGACTCGTCCAACGGGCTGAGGTCGTCAGGCTTGCGCTCGCGGATGCGCTGTTCCAGTTCGTTGAGCGGGCGAATGCCCCGCACGAGTGCCAGCCACACCAGCAGCACCGCCAGCGGCAGGATGACGAACTGCGGCACCATCACGCCCTTGATGATTTCGGTGGCCAGGGTGGAGCGCTTGGACAGGGTTTCCGCCACCTGGACCAGGATCAGTTTTTCCGGCACGGTGTGCGGGGTGGTGATCCACGAGTAGGCCACCCTGACCTCGTCGCCCCGGATGATGTCGTCGCGCAGCATGACGCGGCCCGCCACGGGGGTGGCGTTGTCGGGCGGGGAGGGGAAGTCGGACTCTCCCAGCACATGCTCGCCCTTGAGGCCTCGCACCTGGTAGTAGACCAGGTCGGAGTCGTCGGCCCGCAGGATGTCGCGGGTTTGACCCTGGATGTTGAGTTTCACCTTGCCCTGGCGGGCATCCACCAACTGCACAATCGTCTGCAGGTTGTGTTCGAGTGCGCGGTCAAACGGCTTGCCCGCGATGCCCTGGGCCACCCACCAGGTCAGGGCCAGGCTGAGCGGCCACAGCAGCAGCAGGGGGGTGAGCATCCAGTCCAGGATTTCCCCGAACAGGCTGCGTTTCTCGCGCTGAAACAGCCCGAAGGCCGTCAGGGTGGACGGGTCGTCCTCAGGCGGGAATTTTTTCAAGGCAGTAACCCAGCCCGCGCACGGTGGCGATGCGGATGGGGCCCTTTTCTATCTTCTTGCGCAGGCGGTGGATGTACACCTCGATGGCGTTGTTGCTCACCTCCTCGCCCCACTCGCACAGCCGCTCCACCAGCTGGTCCTTGCTGACGAGTCGGCCGGCGCGCTGCAGCAGCACCTCCAGCAGGCCCAGTTCACGGGCCGACAGCTCCACCATCTTGCCGTCGATGGTGGCCACGCGCCCTGCCTGGTCATACACCAGGGGCCCGTGCTTGATGGTGCTGCTGGCCCCGCCCATGCCCCGGCGGGTGAGGGCACGCACGCGCGCCTCCAGCTCCTGCAGGCTGAAGGGTTTGGCCATGTAGTCGTCCGCGCCGTAGTCCAGCCCTTTGACGCGCTCTTCGACGCTGTCGGCAGCGGTCAGGATGAGGACGGGCAAGGTGGCTCCCCGGGAGCGCAGGCGTTTGAGCACTTCCAGCCCGTGCATGCGCGGCAGGCCCAGGTCGAGAATGAGGAGGTCAAACTCGTTGTTGGTCATGAGGGCTGCATCGGCTTCGCTGCCACTGGCCACGTGGTCCACCGCCGCCCCCGCTGCGCGCAAGGTGCGCAGGAGTCCATCGGCCAGAACCTGATCGTCTTCAGCTATGAGGATTCGCATCCCATTCTCCTTGTATCCCTGCCGATGGGCCGTGGTGATGGTCGATTTTAGTGTTGCCCAGCGCTGGTTTCGGGCCGATGGTGCTCATGGTTTCCCCGTGGGCGGATGGCCGTCACTGGCCGTCCGCGTAGGCTTCCAGCCCCAGCGCCACCACGGTCGCCACGTCATTGCCCACCTGGGCGCGAAATTCGGCTTCGGCTTGCGCGACTGCGCGACCGAAGGCCTGCAGCCAGTCCAGGCCGAGTGGGGAGAACACCAGTCGCCGTGCCCTGCCATCGAGGGGGTCGGCGTCGCGCACCACCAGGCCCCAGGCTTCGCACTGGTCCATCAAGTTGGCCATGGCCTGCTTGCTCATGTGGGCGGAAAGCGCCAGGTCGGTCAGTCGTGCACCCCCCAGTGGCAGGTGGCGCATGAGGTGGATGTGCGCCGCACTGATTTGCTGGCGTGACGCGAGGTTGGACAAGGCCAGCGGGGCTTGCACATCGGCCGTCATCAGGGTCAGCACCCGCTGGTCGAAGGTCTGCAGTGCGCGCCCCATCAGGCGGCCCAGGTGGGCGTGACGCCACAGGGGGTCAGTGGTGGGAGTGGCAGTGTTCAATTTGGTCAATCAAACTGACTAAAAATATGATTGTGACGGAAATTTTCGCTTGATACACTGCTGTACACGCATCCAGTCTGTATGAAACAACACAGATGCTTTTCCACCACCAACCTGAGGTCACCCACCATGGAAGCTCCTGTCAAAACCATCAACGCTGAGAAAAGCAAAGCACTGCAGGCCGCACTGGCCCAAATCGAAAAGCAGTTTGGCAAAGGCACCATCATGCGGCTGGGGGCCGGCGAGGTGATTGAGGACATTCAGGTGGTGTCCACCGGCTCGTTGGGGCTGGATGTGGCACTCGGGGTAGGGGGCTTGCCGCGTGGCCGGGTGGTGGAAATTTACGGCCCCGAGTCCTCCGGCAAAACCACGCTCACCCTGCAAGTGGTGGCGGAAATGCAAAAGCTGGGCGGCGTGTGCGCGTTTGTGGATGCAGAGCACGCGCTCGACATCCAGTACGCCCAGGCCTTGGGTGTCAATTTGCAGGAAATGCTGATTTCCCAGCCCGACACGGGTGAGCAGGCCCTGGAGATTGTGGACAGCCTGGTGCGCTCGGCCGCCGTGGACCTCATCATCGTGGACTCGGTGGCGGCTCTGACGCCCAAAGCCGAGTTGGAGGGAGACATGGGCGACTCGCTGCCAGGCCTTCAGGCGCGCCTGATGAGTCAAGCCTTGCGCAAGCTCACCGCCACCATCAAGAAAGCCAACTGCACGGTCATTTTCATCAACCAGATCCGCATGAAAATTGGCGTCATGTTTGGCAGTCCAGAAACCACCACGGGTGGCAATGCGCTGAAGTTTTACGCATCGGTCCGACTGGACATCCGCCGCGTCGGCTCCATCAAAAAGGGTGACGAGGTCATCGGCAGCGAGACCAAGGTCAAAGTGGTGAAGAACAAGGTGGCCTCCCCGTTCAAAACGGCGGAATTTGACATTTTGTACGGCCAGGGCATCAGCCGAGAGGGCGAAATCATCGACTTGGCCGTGGCGGGCAACATCATTGACAAATCCGGCGCTTGGTACGCCTATCAGGGCGAAAAAATTGGCCAGGGTCGAGACAACGCCCGCGAGTTCCTGCGCGAAAACCGGGTACTCGCCCACGAAATCGAAAACAAGGTGCGCGCCTCCCTGGGGGTCCCCCTGTTGCCGGCTGCCATGCCCGTGGCCCACTCGACCGCTGCGGCCGAGGAATGAAGCCGGTCCGGGCGCGCGGTGACGAGGCGTCGGCCGCCCCAGGGCCTTCGCTCAAGGGTCGCGCGCTGCGGTGGTTGTCCATGCGAGAGCATTCGCGTGCCGAATTGGCGCGCAAGCTGGCCCCTCATGCCGCGGCACCCGAGGAGGTGGAGGCTTTGCTGGAGGACTTGATGGTCCAAGGCTGGCTCAGCGATGAGCGTGCAGCACATAGTGTGGTGCGGCGCCACAGCGAGCGCCTGGGCCTGGCCCGGGTCAAGCAGGCCCTGCATGCCAAGGGACTCGCCAGCGACGTGGTGGCCGAAGCCACGGCGGGTTTGGTCGACACAGAACGGGCGCGGGCCCTGCAAGTGTGGCAACGAAAATTCGGTCAGCCCCCCGCTGATGTGGCGGAGCAGGCCAAGCACGCCCGCTTCTTGATGGGACGTGGGTTTGGGCACGACACCATCCGAGCTGTGCTCAAGCAGGTGGCGGATCAGTTTCCCGGTGAGTGAGTCGGCCGCCACTGCCAGGTTGGCACGTGTCGGCTTCAGAGCCCCAGCATCAGCTTCAGGTTTTGAACGGCCGCACCGCTGGCGCCTTTGCCCAGGTTGTCCAGGCGCGCCACCAACAGGGCGTGGCGGTGTTTGGGTTGCGAGTACACCCGGATTTCCAAACGGTTGGTGTCGTTCAGCCCCAGGGCATCCAGCTTGCCGTTGTCGGTGGGCTCTTCCACGCTCACCATGCCACCCCAAGATTGGCTGGGGGCATAGTAAGCCACCAGGGCTTGGCGAAGGTCGTCGCCCGTGACGTTGCCGGGAAGGTCGTCGAGGTGCAGCGGCAACTGAACCAGCATGCCCTGCTGAAAGTTGCCCACGGCTGGCACAAACAGGGGGCGGCGGGTCAGGCCGGTCATGGCCATGATTTCTGGCAGGTGCTTGTGTTCCAGGCCCAAGGCATAGAGCTCGAACAAGGGGGCTGTACCCGCCTCGTAGGCCTCAATCATCGTGCGCCCCCCACCCGAGTAACCGCTCACGCTGGGGAGGCACACCGCTTGGTTCGGGGGCAGTAGGCTGGCGTCCACCAGCGGCCGCAGCAGGGCAATGGCGCCCGTGGCATAACAGCCTGGGTTGGCCACACGTTCTGCCGCTGCCACGGCGTCCCGTTGTCCGGGGGCCAGCTCAGGAAAGCCATACACCCAGCCGGGCGCCACCCGGTGGGCGGTGGACGCATCGATGATGCGTGGCGCGCGTCGGCCTTGCGCCTGAATGGCGTCCACCATGGCCACGGTGTCCCGCGCTGCGTCGTCGTGCAGGCACAAAATGACCACGTCGGCTTGCATCAGCAACTCGCGTTTGGCCTCGGGGTCCTTGCGCCGGTCGTGGGCAATGCTCAGTACCTGGATGGAGGGAAGCTGCGCGAGTCGGTCACGAATCTGCAGCCCCGTGGTGCCTGCCTCACCGTCAATGAATACCTGGCTCATGCTGATGCTCCTTCCGTGGCTGTGTCATGCCGCAACACGGCACTGTGCCGCGTGTTGTCAGTTATGCACAAGATTTGTGCGTTGCAACATGATACAGTGTGGAGTGGTGTGTTAAGCGCCCACATTATGTGACTCCGTGCAGCGGCCGTCCTTCACCTGAATTGCAGATCCTACTCAGACGGTTTGGCCGCCGCCTTCACTTTCGACTCTTGAGAGAGATCATCCATGAAGATTCATGAGTACCAAGCCAAGGAAATCTTGCGCAATTTTGGTGTGCCCGTGCCGCGCGGCATTCCTGCTTTCACAGTTCAGGAAGCGGTCGAAGCCGCACAGAAGCTGGGTGGTCCGGTCTGGGTCGTCAAAGCTCAGATTCACGCAGGTGGACGGGGCAAGGGCGGCGGCGTCAAAGTGGCCAAGTCCATTGATGATGTCAAGCGACTCGCCGGTGACATTTTGGGCATGCAGCTCAAGACGCACCAGACGGGGCCCGAAGGCCAAAAAGTTCGTCGCCTCTACATCGAAGACGGCGCCGACATCCAGAAGGAATACTACGTGTCGGTCGTGACCGACCGTGCCACACAGAAAGTGGCGTTCATTGCTTCCAGCGAAGGCGGCATGGACATTGAGGAAGTGGCGCACTCCACCCCTGAAAAAATCATCACTGTGTTCGTGGATCCATTGTTGGGCCTTACCGATACACAGGCACAGGAAATCGGCGCTGGAATCGGCATGCCCACCGACTCCATGGCACAAGCCACCGACGTGTTCCAAAAGCTCTACAAGTGCTACATGGATACGGATGCTTCGCTGGTGGAAATCAACCCACTGAATCGCGACGGCAAAGGCAACATCATTGCCTTGGACGCCAAGTTCAATTTTGACGCCAACGCCCTGTTCCGCCTGCCGGAAATCGTGGCGCTGCGCGACTTGGACGAAGAAGATCCGGCTGAGGTCGAGGCTTCCAAGTTCGATCTGGCCTACATCAGCCTGGACGGTAACATCGGTTGCTTGGTCAACGGTGCCGGTCTGGCCATGGCCACCATGGACACCATCAAGTTGTTTGGTGCCGAGCCAGCCAACTTCTTGGACGTGGGTGGCGGCGCCACCCCCGAGAAGGTGACCGAAGCCTTCAAGATCATGTTGAAGAACCCCAAGGTCAAGGCCATTCTGGTCAACATCTTCGGCGGCATCATGAAGTGCGACACCATCGCCACCGGCGTGATCACCGCCTGCAAGGCCGTGAACCTGCAAGTGCCCTTGGTTGTGCGCATGAAGGGCACCAACGAAGAACTGGGCAAGAAGATGCTGGCCGAAAGCGGCCTGCCCATCATCAGCGCAGACACCATGGCCGAAGCCGCCCAAAAAGTGGTTGCCGCCGTCAACGCCTAAGCCCAGGAAAGCGAGAACACAGTCATGTCGATCTACATCAACAAAGACACCAAGGTCATCACCCAGGGCATCACCGGTAAAACGGGCCAATTCCACACCGAAAAGTGCCAAGAGTACGCGAACGGCAAGAACTGTTTTGTGGCCGGAGTGAATCCCAAGAAGGCCGGCGAGTCCATCTTCAACATCCCGATCTATTCTTCCGTCAAAGAAGCCGCTTCGGAAACCGGCGCCACGGTGTCGGTCATCTATGTGCCGCCAGCAGGTGCTGCAGCCGCCATCTGGGAAGCCGTTGAGGCCGACTTGGACTTGGCCATTTGCATCACCGAGGGCATTCCAGTGCGCGACATGCTGATGGTGCGCAACAAGATGAAAGCCAAAGAAGCCGCTGGCGGCAAAAAAACCCTGCTGCTGGGCCCTAACTGCCCTGGCCTGATCACCCCCGACGAAATCAAGATCGGCATCATGCCCGGTCACATCCACCGCAAGGGCCGCATTGGCGTGGTCAGCCGCTCCGGCACGCTGACCTATGAAGCTGTGGCTCAGTTGACGGAAATCGGTCTTGGTCAGTCCAGTGCTGTGGGCATTGGTGGCGACCCCATCAACGGCCTGAAGCACATCGACGTGATGCGCGCGTTCAATGACGATCCCGATACCGACGCTGTCATCATGATTGGCGAAATTGGTGGCCCGGACGAAGCAGAAGCCGCGCTGTGGTGCAAGGCCAACATGAAGAAGCCCATTGTGGGCTTCATCGCGGGTGTGACAGCGCCTCCTGGTAAGCGCATGGGCCACGCTGGCGCGCTCATCAGTGGCGGTGCAGACACAGCCGATGCCAAGCTGGCGGTGATGGAGGAGTGCGGCTTCAAGGTCACGCGCAATCCTTCTGAAATGGCAAAACTCCTCAAAGCAATGCTCTGATTTCGAGGGAAATGGGTCACCGCTGGCGGTGACCCCGTGCGTTTGTGCACAATGGCAATGGCGTACCCGTTCGTGCGCCATTGCCATTTTTTTTGGGGTACGTGATGGAAGAGTTTTTGACAGCCCAGTTCTGGCTGGCGGTGGGGCAGATCATCATGATCGACATCTTGCTGGGTGGCGACAATGCCGTGGTCATTGCATTGGCTTGTCGCAAACTTCCGCCGGCACAGCGGCGATTGGGCATTTTGTGGGGAACGGCCGGGGCCATTGTGCTGCGCGTGGTTTTGATTGTGTTTGCTCTGGCGCTGTTGGCTGTTCCCTACCTGAAAATTGTGGGGGCGGTGTTGTTGCTGTGGATTGGCGTGAAGCTGCTGGCTCCGGATGACGAAGAAGGCCATGGTGACATTCAGACCAGTGACAAGCTCTGGGCTGCTGTGAAAACCGTGATCGTTGCCGATCTGGTCATGAGCATCGACAACGTCATCGCCATTGCCGGGGCGGCGGAAGGTGCCGGTGGTGACCACAAGATACCGTTGGTGATCTTTGGCTTGCTCGTCAGCATCCCCATCATCGTCTGGGGCAGTCAGATGGTCATCAAATTGATGGAACGTTTCCCGGCCATCATCGTGGTCGGCGGCATGTTGCTGGGCTGGATTGCCGGTAGCATGGCGGTGACGGATCCTGCGCTGGTTCCCTACTTGGCAGAGAGGATGCCTGTGGCGGGCGCCAAAGCGGCGTCTTTGCCAGCTTGGATGGCTTATGTGGCCGGTGCAGCGGGTGCTTTTTTCGTGCTGTCGGTGGGGGAGTGGTTGAAGCGCAGGCAGTCCGCAGATGCCCCAGCCGCGCAGTGACCGACTTCCCGATGACTCGGCAGCCAGTTCTGGGGCGGTGAATGAGATTCGAATGACGGGCTGAACTCTGGAGAGGGGCGTGATGCAACAACACGATCAACGGGGGGTTTTCAGTTGGCTTCGCTCTGATGCCGCGACGGCTTTGTTGATTGTGTTTGCTGTGCTGATGGTGGAGGCCAGCACGGGTTTTTTTGAAGGCTTGGAGAACCGTTTTTTCGACAAAGCCAGCCAGATGACTGGGCGCCTGCCGTCCGATCAAGTGGTGGTTCTGGCGATTGACGATCAGAGCATTGCCAACATTGGTCGTTGGCCTTGGCCGCGTGATGTGCACGCCAAGGTGATCGATCGGTTGACTGCGGGACAGGCCAAAACCATTGCCCACACCACCTTATTTTTTGAACCACAGGTGGACAGGGGGTTGGGTCACCTTTTGGAACTCAAGAGCCTGATGACGACGGATGCGTCTCAGCATCCGACCGCCTCGCCATGGTTGGAGGTGGTCAATTCGGCCATACGCACTTTGGACGCCGATGCCACGCTGGCGCTAAGCATGCAGACTTCTGGCCGTGTGGTGCTTCCCATGGTGTTTGAGATGGGGCAGCCATTGGGCGCACCGGATCAGGCCTTGCCCGAGTACGTGCTGCGCCACGCTTTGCCCGCCCAAGCCAATGCCCATTTCTTGCAGGGCGTGAAGGCCAGTTTGCCGCTGGAAGCCTTTGGGGTGGCGTCGGCTGCGGTGGGCCACCTCAACCAATTGCCAAGTGCCATTGATGGCACCCTGCGCACCGAGCCTTTGCTGATTGATCACGACGGCGCTTGGATTCCCAGCATGGCGCTTCAGGTGGCTGCACAGAGCCTGAATTTGTCCACCACTGACATGCGGTCCGAGAGGGATGGCGTTTTTCAGTTGGGCGGCTTGCGCATTCCTGTGGATGATGCGGGGCGCATCCATCCGCAGTTCTACCCCGACAAAAGCGGACGTGTTCCGTTTGTGGTGGATTCCTTTTTCGATGTGTATTCCGGGAAAATTCCACCCAGCAAATATGCCGGCAAGATCGTGGTCATCGGCGCCACCGCTGCCGGGGTGGGAAATCGGTTTGTGACACCCGTGTCCGCTGTCACTTCCCCAGCCTTGTTGTTGGCCCATACCACGTCAAGTCTATTGAAAAACCATTTTTTCTCAGTCCCCTACTGGACCCCGGTGCTCAGCCTGGGCACGACCTTGCTGGTGGCACTTCTGGTGGCAGGCGTGTTGCCGCGCTTGACGGGCGGCGTGGCTGCCTTGTTGACAGGGGCGGTCCTCGTGGCGCTGTTGACGGCAGAGCTACTCTTGCTCACGACGTGGCATTTGTGGGTTCCACTGGTGTTGCCTGCGGCTGCTCTCGTGGTGGCCTACCTGGGCCTCACCACCAAGCGGTTTTTGTTCACGGAGGCGGGCAAAATCAAATCGGACGAGGAGTCTGCGGAGACCAACCGCATGATGGGTCTGGCCCATCAGGGGCAAGGTCAGTTGGACATGGCCTTTGACCGCTTTCGTCGCGTGCCCTTGAGCGAGGCACTCATGGCCAATTTGGCCAATCTTGCGCTCGACTTCGAACGCAAGCGCCAATTCAACAAGGCCCTGGCGGTGTACGAGCACATGGCCGGGTTCAACCCAAACTACAAAGACCTGGTGGCCAAGCGCAAGCGGGCCAAAAACCTGTCGGAAACCGTGCTTTTGGGAGGTATGGGCACCCACCGTGGGGGCACCATGCTGTTGGATGGTGACCAGGTGGAAAAACCCATGTTGGGCCGCTATCAGGTCGAGAAGGAGCTCGGCAAAGGTGCGATGGGCATTGTTTACCTGGGCAGAGATCCCAAAATTGGCCGGGTGGTTGCGATCAAAACCCTGGCATTGGCACAAGAATTTGAAGGTGATGAGCTGGAGGACGCGCGCCAACGTTTCTTCCGGGAAGCCGAAACAGCGGGGCGCCTTCAGCACCAAAACATCGTGACCATTTTCGATGCGGGAGAGGACCAAGAACTGGCCTACATCGCCATGGAGTTCCTGAAAGGAAAAGACCTGGTGGCGTACGCGCAGTCGGGCAATCTGCTGCCGGTCGACCAAGTGGTGGACATCCTGGTCAAAGTGGCCCAGGCCCTTAACTACGCCCATGGGTTGAACGTGGTGCACCGGGACATCAAGCCCGCCAACATCATGTACGACCCGGCGACCGAATCGGTCAAGGTCACTGACTTTGGCATCGCGCGGGTCACGGATGCCAGCCGTACCCGCACCGGCATGGTACTGGGTACACCCAGCTTCATGTCACCCGAGCAAATCGCGGGCAAGAAAGTGGACGGCCGATCGGACTTGTACTCACTGGGCGTCATGGCGTTTCAGCTCCTCACCGGAGTGCTCCCCTTCCGAGCCGAATCCATGGCCGAGCTGATGTTCAAAATCGCGAACGAGGATGCACCCGACGTCCGGACCTTCAATGCGGCTGTTCCCCCGGCTTTGGCGCATGTGGTCGCCAGGGCGCTGGTGAAAAATCTCGATCGCCGATACGCCAGTGGACAGGAAATGGCCGAAGATCTCATGCGAAGCCGGACGCAGACGCCGCCATCCGGAGGGGCGATGGCGGGGGCGCGTGTCGGGCGGGTGAACGAAACCAACGAACCCGGGCATGTTGACCCGGACCAGGGCTTTCAGAGAACGGTGGTGGTGCCGCCGTCGGCTGCTCCCACGCCCCCGATGGGCACCCCCTCGTTGTCCAACCGTCGAGGCGAGGCATGATTTTTGAATTCGTCAGCCTGACCCACCCTGGCCTGGTCCGCGACAACAACGAAGACACCGTGGCCTGCGATGCCAAGCACGGCATTGCCGTTCTGGCCGACGGGATGGGTGGGTACAACGCCGGTGAAATCGCCAGTGCCATGGCGGCCGCGTTTGTGCGCTCGGAGTTGTCCCAGTGGCTGTCCAGTGCCGGGCAAACCGCGTCATCGGCGCAAGGGGTGCGCCAGGCATTGGGGGCTGCCGTATCGGGTGCTAATCTGTCCATTTACCGGGCTGCGCTGTCCAATCCCCAGTTCAGTGGAATGGGGACAACGGTGGTGGTGGGCATGTTCGGTGCCGTCCGAGTGATGCTGGCCCATGTGGGTGATTCCCGGTGTTACGTGTGGCGGAAATCGCGGCTGACTCAACTGACCCATGATCACTCCCTGCTGCAGGAGCAACTCGATGCGGGGCTGATTTCCACGGAACAAGCCAAAATCGCATCGCACAAGAACCTGGTGACCCGCGCACTCGGGGTGGACGAGCGTGTGGATGTTGACATCGTCGAACACCTTCCCGAGATAGATGACCTGTATCTCCTGTGCTCAGATGGGTTGACCGACATGGTGGACGATGAAGACTTGGTGCGCATCCTGGCCAGCAGCACTGGTTTGTCGGCAAAAGCGGAAGCCTTGATCAGAAGTGCCAACGATGCGGGTGGGCGTGACAATATTTCGGTGATACTGGTCGCTGCCAAGGCAAAATCAGCCAGCGCTGGCTTTTTTTCGCGCATGTTGGGGTTGTCTTGATGCTGGGAGTGGGTGATGACAAGCGTTACAGGAGTCGGCCATGCCGAAATTGATCGTCTCAATTGACGGTGTTGTGGTGAAGGAAGTGCAACTGACCAAAGATCGGACCACTTTGGGTCGGCGGCCCTACAACGACGTGGTGATCGACAATCTGGCGGTCAGTGGTGAGCATGCCGTGTTGCAGATGACCGGTGCGGATGTCCACATTGAAGACCTCAACAGCACGAATGGCACCTACATCAACGGCAAAGCCGTCAAAAAGCAATTGCTCCGCCACAACGACACCGTTGAAGTCGGCAAGCACAAGATCAAGTTCCTGAATGAACCCTCGGGCACCGCGTTCGACAAAACCATGGTCATACGCCCGAGCGCCCCACCGTTGGAGGCACATCCACCCATTGGTGGTGCGGCCATCAAGGTGATTTCCGGGGCGGCGGCGGGTCGGGAGGTCACGCTGGTGAAAACCGTGACCACCATTGGCAAGCCTGGTGTGGCTGTGGCCGCCATCACCCGACGCCCGCATGGGTATGCCGTGGCGCTGGTGGAGGGGGTCAATCGCCCCACGTTGAATGACCAACCCCTTGACACCGACCCCATCATGCTCAAGGACGGCGACATTCTGGAGCTGGCTGGAACCAAGATGCAGTTTGTGATGCTCTGACACCATACCTATCTGGGCAACGGGTTCAGCCATGGTGTGGTCATTGCGGCAATCCTTTCTTCGGCTTGCCTTTGCCTGGGTGCCCGTCTTGTTGGCGGTGCTGCATGTGGTCGGGGTGGTCAGGCTGGGTGCGCTGGAGTGGGTGGACAGCCTGATTTACGACACCCGTCTGCGGGCCACCATGCCGCAGACCTTGGATCCACGCATTGTCATTGTCGATGTCGACGAAAAAAGCCTGGCGGAAGTGGGGCAGTGGCCGTGGCCTCGGCACCGATTGGCCCACATCACCAACGAGTTGTTTGACCGCCAGCGTGTGGCCGTGCTGGGCTTTGACGTGGTGTTTGCCGAGCCCGATGCAACGTCCGCACTTTCCACGCTGGAAGGCTTGGCCGGACGCGAGTTGGCCCATATTCCTGCCTTTGCCGAACAGGTCAAGCAGATGGCCAACCAGTTGGATCACGACCAGCAGTTTGCCAAGGCGCTGCTGAATCGGCGGGTGGTGCTGGGCCACTATTTCACCAGCGACCGCGATGGCCGAAAAAACGGCCAGTTGCCACCCCCTGCCATGGACAAAGCCGAGCTGAAGGGCAAGGGCGGTGGTTTTGTCCGGTGGACGGGGTACGGTGCCAACATTCCCGTGCTCGCAGCCGCTGCGCACAGTGGCGGGTATTTCAACGCCATCACCGACGGCGATGGCCTGGTCCGCACCGTGCCCTTGGTCTCCGTCTATGAAGGCGACTACTACCAGTCGCTGGCACTGGCCGTATTTCGCGAACTCATGGGGGTGACCACCCTGGCACCTGGTTTCCCCCCGTCCCGTTTTTTGCCCACGGGTTATCAGGGATTGGAGAGCATGGTGGTTCAGCAGGGGGACAAAACCTTGCCCTTGCCGGTGGACCAACGGGTGAGCAGCCTCGTGCCATACCGGGGATTCGGCGGCCCCAAGGGGGGATCGTTCCAGTACGTGTCGGCGGCGGATGTGCTGCATGGCCGCTTGGCGCCAGATGCGCTCAAGGGCAAGGTGGTGTTGTTTGGCACCACCGCGCCGGGGTTGCTGGACTTGCGCGCCACACCGGTTGGCACCGCCTACCCCGGGGTGGAGGTGCATGCCAACCTGATCTCGGGCTTTCTGGATGGCAATGTGCCCACCACCCCCGATTACGCGCTGGGCTACGAGCTGGTGGTGGTGATCGTTTCCGGGCTGGTGCTGGCGGTTTTGCTGCCCTGGCTGCCTGCGGCCAGGGCCATTGGCCTCAGCCTGGGGATGTTGGCGGCCGTCACGGGTCTCAACCTGTGGCTTTACAGCAGCCATGGGCTGGCCTTGCCTCTGGCGTCGGCGTTGTTCATGATCGTGGCGGCATTTGTGATGAACATGAGCCACGGCTATTTCGCCGAAAGCCGTTCCAAGCGCGAGTTGGCCCAGCTGTTTGGTACTTATGTGCCCCCGGAGCTGGTCGACGAAATGGTCAAAGACCCGGACAGCTACACCATGCAGGCCCAGGCCCGTGAGCTGACCGTCATGTTCTGCGACATGCGGGGTTTTACCCGCTTGGCTGAAACCATGACCCCTGAGCAACTCCAGACCTTGCTCAACCAAATTTTCAGCCGCATGACCGAGGTGATTCGTCGTCACCGCGGCACCATCGACAAATACATGGGGGACTGCGTCATGGCCTTTTGGGGTGCGCCGCTGGCCAGTCCTGACCACGCCGCACAGGCCGTGCATGCTGCCCTGGAAATGACCGAGGCCATGCGCGACATCAACGCGTCCTTTCGGGCACGCGGGTGGCCTGAGGTGGGGGTGGGCATTGGCATCAACACCGGCACCATGCTGGTGGGTGACATGGGCTCCAACATCCGCCGCAGTTACACCGTCATCGGGGATGCCGTCAACCTCGGGTCTCGCCTGGAGGCGCTCTCCAGGGTGTACGGTGTGGATGTGGTGGCGGGTGAAGTCACCCGCCGTCAAACCCCGCAGTTCCACTGGCAGGAGTTGGGTCGCGTCGTGGTCAAAGGCAGGGCAGAGGCCGTGCGTGCGTATACCCCATTGGCCGAGCGCACCCAGGTGCCCGACACAGACCTGCAGCAAGAGCTGGCCGTGTGGGACGGTTTTTTGAAGGCGTACCGCGCCCAAGACTGGGAAAAATGCGACATCCACCTGTTCAACCTGCACCGCATGCGTCCCGCCGGGGCCTTGTATGCCCACTACGCCATCTGTCTGGCCCAGCAGCGTGCATTGCCCCACGACCCGACCTGGGACGGCACCTTGCGCCCGACCGACAAATGACCCGGAGCCCCGCATGAAGATCCGCGTGCTGGGGTGTTCGGGCACCATTGCCGCAGGCTGCAAAACCACGTCATTCCTGCTGGAGCACAACTGTCTGGTGGACGCTGGCACGGGCGTGGGAGACCTGTCCCTCGACGACATGGCCCAGGTGGACCATGTCCTGCTGACGCACGCCCACCTCGACCACGTGGCGGCCTTGCCCCTCATGCTCGACGCGGTGGCTGCCCGGCGAACCCGTCCGGTGCAGGTGCATGCCCTGCGCAGCACCATTTCCTCGCTGCAGCAGCACATTTTCAACAACGTCATCTGGCCCGATTTTTCACGCCTGCCCAGCCCAGACCATCCCTACCTCGTGTTCCAGCCTTTCGCGGTGGGGGATGTGTTGAGCGTGGCCGACAAGCGCGTCGAAGTGCTGCCCGCTGTGCACACAGTGCCCGCGGTCGGTTTTGCGGTGACGGGTGAGGCCGCGTCCGGTGCGTGGGTGTTTTCAGGTGACACAGGCCACAACCCGGCCTTCTGGCAGCGGTTGAACGAGCTCGACGTGGGCATGCTGGTGATCGAAACCGCCTTCAGCGAACGCGAATGCCGCCTCGCCCACCTCAGTCAGCACCTGTGTCCCAGCACCTTGGCCGCCCAACTGGCCATGATGAGCCCCAGCGCCCAGTACCCCATCCACATCACCCACACTAAGCCCGCGGAAACCGCGCTCATCATGTCCCAGATCGACGACATGCACGCTCAGCGCCAGCAGCAAGGCCTGCCACCGCTGAGCATTGCCTGGTTGCAAGCGGGGCAAGAACTGTTGCTGTGAGGCCCCCTGGGGGTGCGTCTGTCCCCTTACTGCTTCTGTCCATGGAAGATCCGGCATGAACCCACCCACCCCGTGTCCCGCCAGTCCGGCCAGCGAAGCCGAGTTTTACCGCCAGTTACAGCAGGTCACGGCCCGCATCCATGACACCGGCAGCCTGACGCAGCTCATGGTGGACCTGAGCCAAGACATCTGTACCCTCCTGAATGCCGACCGCCTCACCCTGTACGTGGTGGGTGAAGATGGCAAAACCATTGTCTCCCGGGTCAAAACGGGGCTCAACACCAGCCGTGAACTCAAGCTGCCCATCAGTGCCCAGAGCCTGGCGGGTTTCGTGGCCATGACCCGCCGGACACTGAACATTGCCGATGTGTACAGCGACGATGAGCTGCACGGCATCGACCCCCGGCTCACCTATTTCAAAGAGGTGGACCGCCGCTCCGGCTACCGCACCCGCCAGATGATGGTGGCCCCCATCCAGAGCGGGAACGACTTGCAGGGCGTGCTCCAGGTCATCAACCACCATTCGGGGGATCGGTTCAGTGCCCTTCAGCAGGAGGGGGTTCAACGCCTGTGCCAGACGCTGTCCACCGCCATCCGGCAGCGGTCGGAGGCGGCGGCGCCCACCACCCGCCCCGCCCGCGCCTCGAAATACGACAGCCTGGTCACCGACGGCGTGCTCACCGCCGACGAGCTCAGCCAGTGCATCCTCCAGGCGCGGGCCACGGGCCAGACCGTGGAGCAGCAGCTGCAGACCGACTGCCAGGTCACCCCACAGCAATTGGGCACCGCACTGGCCCATTTTTTTCGGACACCCTTTGTCGGGTTCGATGCCGGGCGCATCCGCTCGGAGTCCTTGCATGGCCGCCTGAAGCGCGAGTTTGTGCAGGGGCGCCAGTGGGTGCCTCTGGAAAACACGGCCGAAGGCCTGTTGGTCATGTGCCTTGACCCCGAAGCCGTGCGCAGCGCACGGCTGGTGCCCCAGGTGTTTCCGCAACACAACCGGTTTGTTTACGCCGTGACCACGCAGGCGGCATTCGAGCAGACCGTGGAACAGCTCTACCACACCGCCACCGATCACGGCACCATCGACGACCTGCTGGCCGACCTGCAAACCCCCGCAGAGGACGACGTGGCGAGCAGCGAGCAGGCCGTGGCCTCAGCCGCCGCCGACAACGAGCTGGTCAAGTTCGTCAACAAGGTCATCGTGGACGCCCACCAGCAAGGGGCTTCCGATATCCACATCGAACCCATGCCCGGCAAGGCCAAAACCGGCATCCGTTTTCGCATCGACGGTGCCTTGCAGCCCTACATCGAGGTGCCCGCCGCGTTTCGCGACGCCCTGGTGGCCCGCCTCAAAATCATGTGCGACCTCGACATTTCCGAAAAGCGCAAGCCGCAAGACGGAAAAATCAAATTCAAAAAATTCGGCCCCCTGGACATTGAACTGCGGGTGGCCACGCTCCCCTCGGCCGGCGGGGTGGAGGACGTGGTCATGCGCATCTTGGCGGCGGGCGAGCCGCTGCCGCTGGACAAGCTGGGCCTGACCACGCACAACAAAGCCAGGCTGCTGCCCACCATCGGGCAACCGTATGGCCTGTTTTACGTGTGTGGCCCCACCGGCTCAGGCAAAACCACCACGCTGCACTCCATCCTCAAGCACCTGAACACGCCGAACACCAAAATCTGGACGGCAGAAGACCCCGTTGAAATCACACAAAAAGGGCTGCGCCAGGTTCAGGTGAACAAAAAAGCCGGCATTGACTTCGCGCTGGTCATGCGCGCCTTCTTGCGGGCCGACCCCGACATCATCATGGTCGGCGAAAGCCGCGACGCCGAAACCGTGGGCATGGGCGTGGAGGCCTCGCTCACCGGGCACCTGGTGTTCTCCACCCTGCACACCAACTCAGCGCCCGAGTCCATCACCCGCCTGCTCGACATGGGCATGGACCCGTTTAACTTTGCCGACGCACTGCTCGGCATCCTGGCCCAGCGTCTGGCGCGCCGCCTGTGCGCGTGCAAAGAGGCCTACGTGCCCAGCCCGCAAGAGCTGCAGCTGTTTGTGGCCGAGTACACCCAAACCCTCATGACCACCCAGCGCTGGCAAGCTGACCCCGAGGGCCAAAAAGCCGAACTGCTGCACACCTGGCAAAACCAATACGCCACCGAGGGCCAACTGCGCCTGCACCGCGCCGTGGGCTGTGACGCCTGCCGCCACACCGGCTACAAAGGCCGCGTGGGTTTGCACGAACTGCTGCTGGCCAGTGAGCATGTGCGAGAACTCATCCAAACCCGTGCACGCGTGGCCACGCTGCTGCTGGCCTGCGTGGAAGAGGGCATGCACACCCTGAAGATGGACGGCATGGAGAAAGTGCTGATGGGGCTGACCGACCTCAAGCAGGTGCGGGTGGTGTGCATCAAGTGAATTTGTTCATAGCAAACTATTTAATAAATACAAGCGTTAAATGGCAATTTTGCCAATTATTTGTTGGCCGACTGTACATGGGCAAGCTTGGCGGGCGCAGGGGCGGTCAGTGTGGGGTGACGATATTTGTCACTCCATGCCTTGGGTGACAAATATTGACCAGGCAGGGGTGGCGTTTTTCGGCAGCCAGCGGCCAGGCAGACCATGCCAAGCCACTTGTCACCGCCTGGTTCGTGAAAAAACACACACAAAATCCGCTTGCGCTGGGGGTAAAGCCACCTGGCATGCGAAATGCTCATGTCCTGTCACGTCGATGTTGACGCAAAGATTCTTCAGGAGTTGTTCATGAAAAAGATGGTCCAAAAGGGTTTCACCCTGATCGAACTGATGATCGTGGTCGCGATCATCGGTATTTTGGCTGCCGTGGCGTTGCCTGCTTACCAGGACTACACCGTGCGTGCAAAGGTGACAGAAGGCTTGGTTCTTGGATCAGGCTTGAAGAATTTGGTGGCTGACAACGCAGCCAACGCCACCCTTGCAGCGGCTGGAGGCATGTTCAAAGGCATGCCAACCAACGCTGCCAGCACTGCATTTTGTGCCGGTGGCGCAACTTGCAGCTTGAACGGTGGTACTGCCGCCGCGCCTGTTTCCAAAAACGTCTTGTCCATCGTAGGTAACAACACCAACGGTGGCATCGTAATTACATTCGCAGCTCCATCTGGCGTTCTCAACTCAACTTTGACCCTCTGGCCCACCACCAACGCCACTGCATTGGCCGCCGGTACCATCCCCGCCTCCACCATCGTTTGGACTTGCTACGCCGCTGGCAAGACAGCCATTGGTGGTGCAACAGTGGGCTCCTTACTCGCCAAGTACGCACCTGCCGAGTGCCGTTGACCTGACTGCCTTGCGCTTCCCTGAAGGGAAAGCCTGAACAACCCGCAGCTGTGCAAACGGCTGCGGGTTTTTTCATGGAAATTGAAATGTCTCAATTCTTCAACCGCTCCACGCTCCGTGCGTCGTTCATCCATTTCGGGATCAGCCTGTTCGTGGGCGTAGCGTTGGCTGCTGCGGTGTTTGGGTTTTGGTTTCCCCACCCCTACCAGCATTTGGCGGGTGGGTTGCAGGTTTTTGCCATCCTGGTTGGGGTGGACGTGGTGTGCGGGCCGCTGTTGACGTTGGTGGTGTACAAAGCCACAAAACCCAGGCGGGAGCTCATCGTTGACCTGATGGTCATTGCGTTGCTTCAATGTGCTGCGTTGGGCTACGGCATTCACACGTTGTCATTGGCGAGGCCCATTGCGCTGGTGTATGAGGTTGACCGTTTCCGCGTTGTCAGCATCGCAGATGTTCAGCCTTCCGATGCTGCAAGCCTGCCAACCTGGGTCAGCCGGTATGGCTTTCACGGTCCAAGGCTACAGGGTTTGCGAATGTCTTTGTCAGGCGCCGAGTTGGCCGAGAGTCTGGATCTGTCCACCCAAGGCATTGAGCCCAGCCAGCGGCCCAGCAGGTGGCAAGACTACGCCTTGAGTCAAGCACAGGTGGCGGAAAGAGCCCACCCTGTTGCCAAACTGAAAGCCATGCACCCGGCTCGCGTACATGACATTGAAGCCGCCATTAAAAAATGGCAGCTGGCTCCTGATGACACCCGTTGGCTGCCGGTGGTTGGTCGACTGGCGGACAACTGGATTGTGCTGTTGGCCCCGAATACGATGGCTCCGGTGGGTTTTCTCCACCTGAGCGGACTGTGAGCTCACCCCGCCACAAAACTCCCACTCTTGCCCCCATGCTTTTCCAGCAGCTTGATGCCTGACATTTCCATGCCCCGGTCAGCGGCTTTGCACATGTCGTAAATGGTCAGCAGGGCCACTTGCACGGCGGTCAGGGCTTCCATTTCCACGCCGGTGGGGCCGGTGGTCTCGGCGGTGGCGCGGCACAGCACGCTGTGGGTGACGGGCTCCACCTCAAACTCCACCGCCACACGCGTCAGGGCAATGGGGTGGCACAGGGGTATCAGGTCCGCCGTTTTTTTGGCGCCCATGATGCCCGCCAGGCGGGCAATGCCCAGCACGTCACCTTTTTTGGCCGTGCCGCTTTCAATCAGGGCCAGCGTGGTCGGCAACATGCTGATGCGGCCTTGCGCCACCGCCACGCGGTGGGTGTGGGTTTTGGCCCCAACGTCCACCATGTGGGCTTGGCCTTGGGTGTCGAAATGGGTCAGGGGGGATGGGGTGGTGGTGCTGGACATGCCCGCCAGTTTAGCGGGGGCGCTGGGCGCTGGGTGCTGGCGCGGTGCTCAGCCCGCCTCGCCGAACCATTCGTGCAGGGGCTGGGGTGCGCCAAACACAAAGCCCTGGCTTTCGTCCACGCCCAGCGCGGTCACGGCCTCGTGCAGCGCCTGGGACGACACAAACTCGGCCACGGTGCGCACCTGCATCTGGTGGGCCACCTTGACGATGGACTCGACAATGACGCGGTCCACCGGGTCGTCGAGCAGGGTTTTGACGAAGGCACCGTCAATTTTGATGTAGTCCACATCAAAGCGCTTGAGGTAGTCGAACGTGGCCACGCCGGTGCCAAAGTCGTCGATGGCGACGCGGCAGCCGCAGTCGCGGATGGCGCGGATGGTGTCCGTGGCCTGCGCGGGGTTGGCTATGGCCTGGCTCTCGGTGATTTCGAAGGTGAATTTGTGCGCGGGCAGGTGGTGCAGTTTGAGGCCTTCGGCAATGCGCTGGGCAATCACCGGGCTGGCCACGGTGGGTCCTGACAGGTTGATGGCGCAGTGGCTCAGTGCAGCCAAGGCTTTGGGGTGAGCGGCAAACCACTCGAAGGTCTGCTCCATGATGGCCATGTCCAGCAGCTGCATCAGGCCGGCGCGCATGGCCACCGGCAAGAACACGCCGGGCGGGATGATTTGCCCCTGGTCGCCCCGCAGGCGCACGAGCACCTCGTATTTGTGGGGCAATGACTCGGGGTTGACGTTGGCCACAATGGGCTGGGCAAACAGCACCAGGCGCTTTTGCTGGATGATCTGGCGGATGCGCTCGGCCTGTTCGGCCTCTTGTTTGAGGGCCATGGCGGACTCCCGGTCCACCGAGGTGATTTGAATTTGCCGCGAATCCTGGGCATTTTGCTCGGTGCGGCGCAGGCAGGCCATGATGACCTCCACCGGGGGCAGCGGGTCTGCGTCCAGCGTCACGGCGGCCACGGTCCACAGCGGGCGGCCCACGTCGGCGTCCACCAGGGCGCGCGACTCCACCACCGCAAAACTGAGTTTGGACAGCAACTGGTCCAGGTCGTTTTGGGGTTCGGTCATCAGCCCCACAAAGTGGGCTTTGGACACCCGGGACCACAGCACCTTGGGCGCTGCTGCGGTCAGTGCCCCGCCGGTCGCACGCTCCACCAAGTCGGTCTGGCGGGCGCCCAGCAGCTGCTCCATGGAGTCGGCGTTGGTCATTTGCACGCTGATCAGTGCGGCCGTGTAGCGTGCCGATGGTGCATCTTCGGGCATGAAAGTGGTGTCGCCCGGATCGCCGGTGACATCGCCCAGCTCTTCGATTTTTCGGTAAAGACCACTCAGGCTGAGCAGGTTGGTGAGGGGGTCGGTGTCGGCCTGGCGTTCGAGGCGCTTGAGGGCCAGGCGGCGCTCGTGCACGGTCACCAGCAAAATTTGCACCGCAGCCGTGCCCACCAGCATGGCCAGCGTGGTCCACAGCAGCTCCAGGTCAGCCGCTGCGGCGGGCAGGTGGCTGGCACGCAGTCCCCAGGTGGTGGCGATGAGCGCGACCACGCCCGCAATCAGCGTCATGAGGTGGGTGGTCAGAGGGCCGGCGCGGGTGGCGTCCATGGCCAGCAGTGGCAACACCAGCAGCAGGGCGCTGCGGGCGAAGGTGCCTTGGTCAAATGCCCAGAACACGCCCGAGGCGGTGCACAGCAGCAGCACGCTGGCCAAGGTTTGCCAGCCGGTGGTCAGCGCCTCGAACACCTTGCGAAAGAAGCGGGGCAGTCCGCCCCGGGTGCGGGCCACCAGCAGCTCCCAGGCAATGGGGGCAAACAGCAGCGTGCCGCACATTTGCATGACCCAGCACGCCAGAAACACCCCCAGCAGCACCAAAGGCGCTGCGTTGCCTGACAGCAGTGCCCATCCCACGGTCAGCGTGGCGGCAGACAGGGGCGCACCCCTGAGCGCTTGCACCCGCAGGAAGGCCAGCATGGTGGCCTGGCGGGCAAAGGGTTGGGACGACCCGGCAAACCGCATTTGCAGCCTGCGCCACACCGACCACGGCCCCACCACGGCGGCCAACATGGCCACAGGCACCAGTGCGGGCGATTGCGGCGCCATCACCCAGGCCCAAAACCCCACGCCCAAGGCGATGGCCCAGGCGGCTGGGCGACCTTGCGTGCACAGCATGGCAAAACCCACGCCGGCCGCTGGCCAGAACAGGGTGAGCTGCCCCACCGACGGGGCGGCGACGCTGGACAAGGTGGTGAGCCCCGCGATCACAATGGCCCCCAGCAGCGCGGTGGCGAGCTGGCGCATCATGGGCGAGCGAAGGGGCGGCAATGCGGTGGACATGGAACCAATCTGAACGGCCTGAACCAGACGAAGCGGGCTTTCAACCCACATCCTACGATAGTGCAAGTTGGCCTGCCTGCCAATGCCCACATGTTGTTGGGCAACGGTGGCATGGGGCTGACAGTCGGCGGGAATCGGTTGCCAAAACACCACAGTGCACCCGACCGGTCAGGACAGGATATTTAGGGTAAAAAATGTCTCCAGCGCATGTGTTTATTGGTTTGTTTGCTACGGTAATTTCTGCGGTCCCCGTGCAGGCGCAGCCGCAGGCCGCTGGTGCGTTGCCTGGCAAACCCGGGGTGACTCGCCTGGCGCTGCCCCGCATGGGCGAAGCCGGTGCCATGGACCTGGCTGCCGAGCGCCAACTGGGGGAGCTGATTGCACAGCAAATCTACCGCGACCCCGACTACCTCGACGACCCCGTGCTGGGCGACTACCTGCAGGCCTTGTGGCAGCCGCTGCTGGCCTCGGCCAAGGCCAGTGGCGAGCTGTCGCCCGAGCTGGCCGAGCGCTTTGCCTGGGAGCTGATGCTGTCGCGTGACCGCAGCATCAACGCCTTTGCCATGCCGGGGGCCTACCTGGGGGTGCACCTGGGCCTGGTGGCGGCGGTGGGCACGGCGGACGAGCTGGCCTCGGTGCTGGCGCACGAGCTCACGCACGTCACCCAGCGCCACATTTCCCGCCTGATTGCCAAGCAGGACCAGCAGGCACCCCTGGTGATCGGGGCCATGATTCTGGGTGCCTTGGCGGCCAATGCCGCGAAAAACACCGATGTGGCCCAGGCCGTCATGGTGGGTGGGCAGGCCGTGGCGGCCCAGGCGCAACTGAATTTCTCGCGTGACATGGAGCGCGAAGCGGACCGCATCGGGTTTGGCGTGATGACCGACGCGGGCTTTGACGGCCACGGGTTTGCCGGCATGTTCGACCGCCTGCAGCAAGCCTCCCGCCTGAACGACGACGGCGCCTTTCCCTACCTGCGCAGCCACCCCCTGACGGGCGAGCGCATCGCCGACATGAAGGCCAGGCTGGCACTGGCGAGCGCCGAACCCCCCGAGCCGCAGCGGGCGACGCCCCCCAACGTGTCTGCCCAGTGGCACGCTTTCATGGCGGCGCGCGCCCGCGTGCTGGCCGAGCCCGACGTCCGCCGCTTGCAGGCGTGGGCGCAGGAGCCGCCCACAGCGCCCGCCAGCCGGTACGCGGCGGCCCTGTCGGCCCATCGCCTGAAGCAGGCGCCGGCGGCCCTGTCACTGGCCCGCCAACTGCTGGCCCAGCCCGACCTGGACGCCCAGGCGCGCCGCGCGGCCAACCTGCTGGCGCTGGAAATCTGGCTGATGCCCGGCAACAGCATGGCCATGGGCGCGACCGCCACCGCAGCAGCCGGGGCCGATGCGTTCCAGCGCCGCCTGGCCGAACTGGCCGACAGCGCGCTGGCCGCCAGCGACCGGGCCTCGGTGCTGATGGGGGCGCAGGTGGTGTTGCAGCAAGGTCGGCCTTCACCGGTCAGCCAGCGCCTGCAGGTGTGGGTGACCGACCACCCGCGCGACGCCCCCGCCTGGCGCTGGCTGGCCCAGGCCTGGGCCGCACAGGGCCAACCCCTGCGCGCCATCCGGGCCGAAGCCGAATCGCGCATGGCCCACCTGGATGTGGACGGCGCTCTGGACCGTTTGCGCGCCGCCCGCGAGATGGCCCAGCGTGGCGCGGCCACCGACCACCTGGAAATGTCCATCATCGACGCCCGCTACCGCCAGCTGTTGCAACGCCAACGCGAGCTGGCGGCTGAGCGCAGGCCCTGAGGGCGTCGCCTCAGGGCAAACCCCCATGGCCGGGTGACATAATTCAGCCACCCGATTTCAGGAGAATTTTGTTGGAAAGCAGCCCCAGTCGCTCGCTTTCAGCGCTGCGGACAGCGTCACACCCCACCAGCGGTTGAGTCCGGTCGCTGGCCGCCAGCCAGGCGGGTGTGAGGGTCCGGGGAGCTGAAAGCGCCGTTCAGCCCCCTCTTGCCGCCCGTGGCCCACCCCCCACGCACGGCCCCGCCCCTCACCGCAACGGAGCTTTTCCATGCTCAACGTGTTCACGCTGGCCAATGGCCGTTTGTTTCAAGAAGAAATCGAGTCGCTGGAAGAGCTGGCCCGCTTCAAGCCCATCTGGGTGGACCTGGAGTCACCGACGCTTGAAGAGCGCCGTTGGGTCAAGCAGCACTTTGGGCTGGGCATTCCCGAAGACGCCATGGACGACGACATCGAAGAGTCGGCCCGTTTCTTCGAGGAAGACAACGGCGAGCTGCACATCCGCTCCGACTTTCTGATCGATGACGAAGAAAACCCCCGCACGGTGCGCGTGGCCTTCATCTTGAACGAGCAGAACGATGCCCTGAAAAGCCGGGGCGTGCTCTTTTCCATCCACGACGAAGACGTGCCCGTGTTTCGCCTGCTGCGCATGCGGGCGCGGCGCATGCCCGGCCTGATCGACGACGCCAAAGACGTGTTGCTCAAACTCTTCGATGCCGATGCGGAGTACAGCGCCGATACGCTGGAGGACATTTACGACGACCTGGAGGTGGTCAGCAAACAGGTGCTCAAGGGCGATGTGGACGACGCCCTGGCCGGGGTGGTGCTGGCCTCGATCGCACGGCACGAGGACATGTCCAGCCGCATCCGCCGCAACGTGATGGACACGCGCCGCGCCGTCAGCTTCATGATGCGCACCCGCATGCTGGGCACCGCGCAGTTCGAGGACGCGCGCCAAATCCTGCGCGACCTCGATTCGCTGGACGGCCACACCGCGTTTTTGTTCGACAAGATCAACTTTTTGATGGACGCCACCGTGGGTTTCATCAACATCAACCAGAACAAGATCATCAAGATCTTCTCGGTGGCCAGCGTCTCGCTGTTGCCGCCCACGCTGGTGGCCAGCAGCTACGGCATGAACTTCCAGTTCATGCCCGAGCTGCAGTGGCAGTGGGGCTACCCGATGGCCTTGGGGCTGATGGTGGTGTCGGCCGTGGTGCCCATGGTGTACTTCAGAAAACGTGGCTGGCTGAAATAACAAGTCAAAATGGCGTCCAGCGCTTTGTTGGCGTCATTGTTTGCTATGGTTGTTTTGGGCTGTGGTTTGCGCCCAGGCGGGTCAGCCAGTCCAGCACCATGCTGGCGCTGGTGGCGCTGGCCACGTCATCCACAAACTGGTTGAAGTCCACGTGGGCCGAGTCATCGGCCCGGTCGGAAATGGTGCGCACCACCGCCAGCGGCACCCCAAAGTCGTGGCACACCTGGGCCACGGCGGCCCCTTCCATTTCCACCGCCAGGGCCTGGGGCAGGCGCAGGCGCAGGGCATCACTTTCTGGTGCGGTGGACACAAAGCGGTCGCCGCTGATGACCAGCCCGGTGTGGGTCTTGGGGTGTTGCAGGCCATAGGCGGCCACGGTGGCGGGTCCCAGTTGCGCCGCCCAGCGGGCCTGGGCACGGCGGGCCGCTTGTTCGAGGTGCACCGACCACGACGCCTCGGTGGCAAACACGGCCTGGCCGTAGCCGGGCACCTCGTGCCGGGGGCACAGGGGTGAGGCGTCCATGTCGTGCTGCAGCAGGCCGCTGGCCACCACCACGTCACCCACCGCCACACCTTCACCCAGGCCACCGGCGACGCCGGTGAACACGATGCCGGTGACCCCGTGGTGCTGGATCAGCAAGGTGGCGGTGGTGGCGGCGGCCACCTTGCCAATGCCGGTGACCACGGCGACCACGTCGGTGCCGCCCACATGGCCTGGCCAGTAGTCGCGCCCGGCCAAGCGCTGGCGCTGTTCGTGCGGCATGTGGGCCAGCACGGCGGCCAGTTCCTGGGGCAGGGCGCTCATCAGCCCGATGCGGCGTGGGGTCACGGTGGTTGGTGGGGGGCTCAGGTGGGTTTTTTGTCGCGCAGTTCGCGGCGCAAAATTTTGCCCACCGGGGTTTTGGGCAGTTCGGTGCGGAACTCGATCACCTTGGGCTGTTTGTAGCCCGTCAGGTTGGTTTTGCAGAACTCGCGCACGGCGGCTTCGGTCAGGCTGTCGTCTTTTTTAACGATCACCAGCTTGACGGCTTCACCGGTTTTGTCGTCGCTCACGCCGACGGCGGCGCATTCCATCACGCCGGGGCAGCTGGCCACCACGTCTTCCACCTCGTTGGGGTAGACGTTGAAGCCGCTGACCAGCACCATGTCTTTCTTGCGGTCCACGATGCGGAAAAAGCCGTTCTCGTCCATCACGCCGATGTCGCCACTCTTGAAGTAGCCGTCGGCGGTCATGACCTTGGCGGTTTCATCGGGGCGCTGCCAGTAGCCGGCCATGACCTGCGGGCCTTTGATGGCAATCTCGCCAGGCTGGCCCATGGGCACTTCGTGGCCGTCGTCGTCCAGGCACTTCATGGAGGTGCCGGGCAGCGGCACGCCGATGGAGCCACTGAAGGCCTTGGAGGTGACAGGGTTGCAGCTGGCTGAGGGGCTGGTTTCTGACAGTCCGTAGCCTTCGCAAATGGGGCAGCCGGTTTTCTCCAGCCAGAGCTTGGCCACCGCCTGTTGCACGGCCATGCCGCCGCCCACGGTGACCTTGAGGTTGCGCCAGTTGACCGTGCCAAAGTCGGGGTGGTTGGCCAGCCCGTTGAACAGGGTGTTGACCGCCGGAAAGCTGTGGAAGGTGTGCTTGCTCAGCTCTTTCAGCACGGCGGGCAGGTCGCGTGGGTTGGGAATGAGGATGACCTTGCCCCCTGTGCGCAGGCCCAGGATCATGTTCACGGTGAACGCGAAGATGTGATACAGCGGCAGCGCGCACACCGAGGTGGGCTGCTCGCTGGCGGGCACCGTGGCCATGACGGGCGCGTTCCACGCCTCGGATTGCAGCGCGTTGGCAATGACGTTGCGGTGCAGCAGCACGGCGCCCTTGCTCACGCCGGTGGTGCCGCCGGTGTACTGCAGCACGGCGGGGTCGTCGGCGTGGATGTCGGGCCGCTTCAGGGTGGCTTTGGTGCCCCTGGCCACCGCGTCGTTGAAGCGCACGGCCTGTGGCAGCTGGTAGGCGGGCACCATTTTCTTGACGTTGCGCACCACGTAGTTGACCAGCGCACCCTTCAGCAGGCCCAGGCGGTCGCCCATGGCGGCCAGCACCACGTGCTTGACGGCGGTTTTGCCGATGCACTGCGCCAGCGTGTGGGCGAAGTTCTCGATGATGACGATGGCCTTGGCGCCCGAATCGTTCAGCTGGTGCTCCAGCTCGCGTGGGGTGTACAGCGGGTTCACGTTCACCACCACCAGACCCGCCCGCAGAATGGCGGCCACGGCAATGGGGTACTGGGGCACGTTGGGCATCATGATGGCCACGCGGTCGCCCTTGACCAGCCCCAGGCTTTGCAGGTACGCCGCCAGGGCCTGTGACAGGCTGTCGGTTTCCCCATAGCTCATGTCTTTACCCATGAAGCTGTAGGCCGTGCGCTGGGCGTACTGGCGGAAGCTGTCTTCCATCAGCTGCACCAGGGACTGGTACTGCGCGGTGTCGATGTCGGCGGGCACCCCTGGTGGGTAGCTCTTCAGCCAAATGCGGTCGGTCATGTGTGGAGGCTCCGGGAAAGGTCAGAAACACCCCGCATTCTGACTGCAAACTGACGCAACTTTCTGAGAGCGCCCTCCAGACTTTCCCTATCGCCAGTCCCTGGGGGTCGGCAGTGCCAGGTTCACAGGTCCGTCAGCTCTTGAGCGCCACCAGCACCTCGTCCAGCATTTTCTTGGCGTCGCCAAACAGCATGCGGTTGTTTTCTTTGTAGAACAGCGGGTTGTCCACCCCGGCATAGCCAGATGCCATGGAGCGCTTCATGACGATGGAAGTGCGGGCTTTCCAGACCTCCAGCACCGGCATGCCGGCGATGGGGCTGGTCGGGTCGTCTTGGGCGGCCGGGTTCACGATGTCGTTGGCGCCGATGACGATGGCCACTTCGGTGTCGGGGAAGTCCTCGTTGATCTCGTCCATCTCCATCACGATGTCGTAAGGCACTTTGGCCTCGGCCAGCAGCACGTTCATGTGGCCGGGCATGCGGCCTGCGACGGGATGGATGGCGAAGCGCACATTCACACCTTTTTCGCGCAGCGTGCGGGTGATTTCAAACACCGTGTGCTGTGCCTGGGCCACCGCCA
This sequence comes from uncultured Hydrogenophaga sp., assembly GCA_964396895.1. Lineage (GTDB taxonomy): Bacteria > Pseudomonadota > Gammaproteobacteria > Burkholderiales > Burkholderiaceae_C > UBA2334. The sequence continues at coordinate 141,662 of CAYNGJ010000008.1, forward strand.
TGCCGTAGCCGGGGACGATGACCACGCTCTTGGCGTCGCGCAGCATTTCGGCTGTTTCAGCGGCGCCCACGGGCACCACCTCACCTTGCGGCTCGGCCGCTGCGCCAGAGGCCGCAGGCGTGCCGCCACCCGAGCCAAAGCCACCCGCAATCACGCTGATGAAGTTGCGGTTCATGGCGTTGCACATGATGTAGCTCAGGATGGCACCCGAGGAACCCACCAGCGCACCCGTGACGATCAGCAAGTCGTTGGACAGCATGAAGCCGGTGGCCGCGGCTGCCCAGCCCGAGTAGCTGTTGAGCATGGACACCACCACAGGCATGTCGGCTCCGCCAATGGCCATGACCATGTGGATGCCGAACAGCAGGGCAATGACCGTCATGACGATCAGGGGCAGCATGCCGTCGGCCACGGTGTGGGCGTTGACAAACACCTGGCCAAAGGCGATGACCACCAGCAGCGCCGTCAGGTTCATCCAGTGGCGGCCGGGCAGCAGCATGGGCTTGCCGCCAATCTTGCCGTTGAGCTTGCCAAAGGCGATGAGTGAGCCCGAGAACGTGACCGCACCGATCAGGATGCCCAAGTAGATTTCGACCTCATGGATGGTTTTTTCTGCACCGGTGAACTGAATGGAGGTGTCCACGTAGCTGGCAAAACCCACCAGACAGGCCGCCAGGCCCACCAGGCTGTGCATCAGCGCGACCAGTTCGGGCATTTGGGTCATCTTGACCACCTTGGCCGCAAACAGGCCAATGCCACCGCCCAGCAGCAGCGCCATGACGATCCAGCCCACGCCATCGGGCGTGACGCGGGGGCCCAGCACCGTGGCCAGCACGGCCAGGCCCATGCCAATCATGCCGAACAGGTTGCCCCGGCGTGAGGTTTCCGGGTTGGACAGGCCACCCAGGCTCAGAATGAACAGAACGGCCGCACCCAGGTAGGCCATGTTGGAAAGGCTTTGAGACATGTGTGTCTTTCTTGATTCTTGGTGGAGGGCTTATTTGCGGAACATGTCGAGCATGCGGCGCGTCACCGCGAAGCCACCGAACATGTTGATGGCCGTCAGCACCAGGGCGACGAAGGCCAATCCCCGGATGAGGCTGTCAGGCCGTCCATCCACACTGACGGCGGCACCCAGCATGGGCGGCGCAATCTGCACCAGCGCACCAATGGCAATGATGCTGGAGATGGCGTTGGTCACGCTCATCAGCGGCGTGTGCAGCGCAGGCGTGACGTTCCACACCACCATGTAGCCAATGAAGCAGGCCAGCACAAACACCGTGAAGTGCTGCAAGAAGGCCGCCGGGGCATACGAGCCAATGAACCAGAACACCACCGCCGCCACCGCCGCCAGGATGACCAGGTTTTTGACCGGCATGGGGGCACCCGCGCCGTGACCATGGCCACTTTTCTTTTCAGAGGCGGGTGCCGCAGGCTTGGCCGCAGGCCGGGGGGCTTGGGCAATGGGGGGCGCTGGCCAGGTGATTTCGCCGTTTTTGATGACGGTCAGGCCCCGGATGGCGTCGTCGTCCATGTTGACGTTGATGACACCGTCTTTGGTCTTGCACAGTTCTTCGCTCAGGCGGAACAGGTTGGTGGCATACAGCGTGGAAGACTGCCGCGCCAGACGCGACACCAAGTCGGTGTAGCCCACGATGGTCACGCCGTGCTTGACCACGGACTGACCTGGCTCGGTCAGCTCGCAGTTGCCGCCTTGCTCGGCGGCCATGTCCACGATCACGCTGCCCGGCTTCATGGACTTGACCATGTCGGCGGTGATGAGCTTGGGCGCTGGCTTGCCAGGAATCAGCGCAGTGGTGATGATGATATCGGCCTCCAGCGCTTGCTTGGCGTACATTTCGCGCTGCGCTTTTTGAAAGCCTTCGCTCATGACCTTGGCGTAGCCACCACCGCCAGAGCCCTCTTCTTCGTAGTCCACTTTCACAAACTCACCGCCCAGGGACACCACCTGGTCGGCCACTTCGGCGCGGGTGTCGTTGGCGCGCACGATGGCACCCAAGCTGGCGGCCGTGCCAATGGCGGCCAGACCGGCCACGCCCGCACCGGCAATGAACACCTTGGCCGGGGGCACCTTGCCTGCGGCCGTGATCTGGCCGTTGAAGAAGCGGCCAAACGCATTGGCCGCCTCAATGACGGCGCGGTAGCCGCTGACACCGGCCATGGAGGTGAGTGCGTCCATCTTCTGGGCGCGGCTCAGGGTGCGTGGCAGTGCGTCAATCGACAGCACCGTGGCCTTGCGGTCGGCCAGTTGTTGCATCAGCTCGGGGTTTTGCGCGGGCCAGATGAAGCCCACCAGCGTGGTGCCCTCTCGCACCAGTGCCACCTCGTCGGTGTTGGGCGCACGCACCTTGAACACAATGTCTGACGTGGCCCACAGCTCGGCCGCCGTGGGCACGATGACGGCCCCCTCTGCCCGGTAGGCGTCGTCACTGAAGGTGGCGGCATCGCCCGCACCCGATTCCACCGCCACGCTGAAGCCCAGCTTGATGAGCTTGGCCACGGTTTCGGGGACCGTGGCGACCCGTTTTTCGCCCGCGAAGGTTTCGCGCGGTACGCCTATGCGTTGGGGGGCGGGTGACGTGGCGTTGGCCGAATCGGATCCTGGGGCAGCTGGTTGCATGGGTTCTCCTCGGGGATGTCTCTGGGGTTGTCTCAACAGCGGGCAAATATATAAGCGGATGATTGTTCTTCCGTGTACTTACAGCCACGCTGCATTGTGCGGGATTTCCATGCACGGATCGTTGACGCACGCATCACGAACGCGGGTGAACTCAGCTCCCCAGATAATCCCGTCCCATGAACACCCGATGGACACCCAGCGTCACCGTGGCCGCCATCATCGAGCGCGGTGGCCGCTATTTGCTGGTCGAAGAACACACGCCCGAAGGCCTGCGCCTGAACAACCCCGCCGGTCACCTCGACCCCGGCGAAAGCCCGGCGCAGGGCTGCGCCCGCGAGGCCCTGGAAGAAACCACCCACACCTTCACGCCCACGGCGCTGGTGGGGGTGTACCTGTCGCGCTTTCAGCGCGAGGCCACGGGTGAAGACATCACCTATGTGCGTTTTGCTTTCTGCGGCGAGTTGGGCGATGCGGTGCCCGGTCGCCACCTGGACACTGGCATCGTCCGCACGGTGTGGATGACGCCCGACGAAGTGCGCGGCAGCGCCGAGCGTCACCGCAGTCCGCTGGTGCTGCGCTGCGTGGAAGACCACCTGCGCGGCCAGCAGGTGGCGCTGGACCTCGTGCACACCGACCCCTCTGTGCTGACGGGCAGTGGCGCGTGAGCGGTGCCGAACAACTGGCCGCCTGGGGCCCGCTGGCCGCGCCTGCCCTGTTGGCGCTGGCCGGGTTTGCCGCTGGGGTGCTCAACGCCATGGCGGGTGGGGGCAGCTTCTTGACCTTTCCGGCGCTGGTGTTCACCGGCGTGCCACCCATTGCAGCCAACGCCACCAGCGCACTGGCCGTCAGCCCCGGCTACCTGGGCAGCGTGTGGGGTTTTCGCCCTGAGCTGGCGGCACTCGACCGGCGCTTGCTGCGCCGCGAGGCCCTGGTGTCGGCCGCAGGCGGCCTGTGCGGGGCGGGCCTGTTGCTGGTCACGCCCGCCAAGGTGTTTTCGGGCCTGGTGCCCTGGTTGCTGCTGTTTGCCACGGTGCTGTTTGCGCTGGGCCCCGCGTTGGTCAGGCGCATGGCGCGCCCCAGCGTCGAGGGGCAGCCTGCGTCGTCTGGCCAGGACCGCTTGGCGCGCTGGCGCACGCCGGGTCTGTTACTGGTGTCCATCTACGGCGGTTATTTCAACGGTGGCCTGGGCATCTTGCTGATGGCGCTGTACACGCTGGTGGGCGAGGCGCGCATCCACACCGCCAACGCCTTGAAAAATTTCAACTCGTTTGTGCTGTCCATCCTGTCGGTGGTGGCCTTTGCGCTGGCCGGCGCCATCGTCTGGCCGCAGGCGCTGCTGATGATGGTGTGCGCCACCGCGGGCGGTTTTGTCGGCGCGCGTCTGGCCCGACGCATGCCCGCGTCGTGGGTGCGGGCGCTGGTCATTGCCACCGGTTTGCTGATGTCGGTGGCTTTCTTTTGGCGGGGTTGAGGCGGACTGCCGTACCGCCGACCGGGTGGGTTTTCCCCATGTGGCGGGCAGGGTCTTTTCCCTAAACTGAATGCATTACCCCGGTGGGGTATGTGTTGACCGATGAGGCCTTCACCCGACACGCCTTCAGGAGCGCCACATGGCACAAGATTGGGTTTCGCACACGCGACGGCGTGTGGTGCAGGGCACGGCCCTGGGTTTGGCCGCGCTGGCCACGGGCTGCGCTACTGTGGGGGGCGCAGCCAAACCCCGCGTGGTGGTGGTGGGTGGAGGCTGGGGTGGCCTGGGGGCGGTGCGCAGCCTGGTGGAGGGCGGCAAGCTGGATGTGACGCTGATTGAGCCCAACGACGCCTTCATGTCCTGCCCCATGAGCGCGTTGTACGTGGCGGGCTTTCAGCCTGCGTCGTATGTGCAACGCAGTTACCAGGGGGTGGATGCGCTGGGCATACGGCGCGTGCGCGAGCGGGTGCTGGAGATTGACCGGGTCAAGTCGCAGGTGGTCACGGGCACGCAGCGCATTGGCTACGACTTTTTGGTGCTGTCGCTGGGCGTGGAGTACATGGAAGAGGGCATACAGGGCTATGCCCAGGCGCGGGCGCAGTTGCCAGTGGGTTTTCGCGCCTTTGAGCAGCAGGCGGTGCGCCAGCAGGTGGACGAGTTTTTGGTCAAAGGTGGCACCTTTGTCATCAGTGCGCCCAAGCCGCCCTACCGCTGCCCGCCAGCACCTTACGAGCGGGCGTTTTTGATCGCCGAGCAAATGAAACTCAAGGGCACCAAGGGCAAGATCATCTTGCTGGATGCCAATCCCCAGCCCACACCCCCGCCCATTGCCAAGCCCATCCTGAATGCCATGTCCTCTGTCTACAAGGGACAGATCGAGTACCTGCCCAGTGTGGACATCCAGGCGGTGGACATGGGCCAACGCCGCCTGCAAACCAGCGAGGGGGCGGTGCCCTTCCAGCACGCCAACCTGGTGCTGCCCATGCGGGCATCGGCACTCATTCGCCAGGCCGGGCTGGGCGAGCGGTGGGCGGCCGTCAAGCTGCCCAGCTTCCAGTCGCAGGCCGATGCCCAGGTGTACGTCATTGGCGATGCCCAGGGCTCACCCCTGCCCAAAAGCGGCCATGTGGCCTTCAATGCGGGCAAGCAGGTGGCCGAAGACATACTGGAGCGCGTGGCGGGCAAAACCCCGGCACCGGCCACCGGGCCAGTGGATTTGCCCACGGGCATTTGCTGGGCCAAAGTGACCGAGAAAGAGGCCATCAACATCAACGTGACCGCCAGCATGGAGCCAGGACAGGCCCCCAAGCTGAAGTTCACGGTGGACGAGGCGCACAACGCCCGCTCTGGCGCAGGGGCCAGCAGCTGGGCCAACGGCATGTGGAAGGCCATGCTGGGCTGAGGCGCGGCCTACCTGCGGAAGCTGATCACTTCTGGACACCCATTCTGGGGTTCATGACCACGACGCCAATCCAAGGTGATCACGTCAACTCAGTCTGGCCGGTTACGACCCTGAAGAGCCGGTCAGGGTTTCAGGTGCAACGTCGGCAGTGCAGCGGGTGCCGACCTTCGACTTCAAGGGTTGTACTTACTCTTACTCGCATAACGCAGTCATTCGGCGCAGCCACAAGGTCTAGGGATGGTGTCCAAAACTCTCCGCTGAAGCGACTGAAATGGACTGAGTTCCGTATAGCGGAACCGATTGCAGCTATTTTGATGACACCAGCGCTCTTTTCTTCGAAATCTGGTTGTTTTTACGCCCGATTGCGG
>CAYNGJ010000009.1:0-143268 GCA_964396895.1 uncultured Hydrogenophaga sp.
CCGCACAACAGGTGCGCCCAGCGCTGTTCGCGGGCGCCGGGCGCGCGCGGCAGCTTCACCACCAGCGGGCCGCCTTTTTCCTCAGACCGGTCTTGCAGCTCCTCTAAAAACGCATCGACCGAAGAAATGTCCGCAAAGCGGTACCAACGCTCGCTGTTGATGCGCAGTTCGCCCGCCGTCTGTGGCCCGCGCAGCATCAGCAGGCCCAGCAGCACGGCGGACTGCTCGGGCACGCCCACGCCGCGCATGAAGTTGTGGCTGTAGCGGGGCACGCGGGCACCGCTGTTTTCCACCACCAGGCTCAGGCCCTTGAGTTCGTCCAGCGCCTCGGCCACCTGGGCCTCGTTGAGGTTCATCACCGGGTCGCGGGTGGTTTTTTGGTTGCAGCCGGTCAGCAGGGCCTGCATGGACAGGGGGTAGCTGTCGGGCACGGTGCGGGCTTTTTCCATCAGCGTGGCCAGCACGCGGGCTTCGGTGGCGGAGAGGGGGCGCAGGGAGGGGGTCATTACACTTCTCGCAAGTTAAACAGGGTGGCTCAGCCCAGTGTGAATGGTGTGAGCGGTGAGCGCGTGCGCAGCGGCCACCGGGCCGTTGTCTGCTGTGCCACCCGAAAAGGAAACAGCTTGAAAAACATCGTGATTTTGATCTCAGGCGGTGGCTCCAACATGGCGGCCATGGTCAACCGCGCCAAGGCCGCCCACTGGAAGCAGCGCCTGGGGGCGCAGGTGGTGGCCGTCATCAGCAACAAGGCCGATGCCGCAGGCCTGCAATTTGCCCGCGAACAGGGCTTGGCCACTGCGGTGCTGGACCACAAAGCCTACCCCAGCCGCGAGGCCTTCGATGCAGCCCTCATGGCAGCCATTGACCGCCACGACCCGCAGGGCCGCCCGGCGCTGGTGGTGCTGGCCGGGTTCATGCGCATACTCACGCCCGGCTTTGTCGCGCACTACGCCGGGCGGCTGGTCAACATTCACCCCAGCCTGTTGCCCGCCTTCACCGGGTTGCACACCCACCAGCGGGCGCTGGACGAGGGTTGCAAATTTGCGGGTGCCACCGTACACCGTGTCACGGCCGAGCTGGACCATGGCGAAATTCTGGACCAAGCTGTGGTGCCCGTGCTGCCTGGCGACACCGCTGCCACCCTGGCCGCGAGGGTGCTCACCCAAGAACACCTCATCTACCCCCAGGCGGTGGAGCGGCTGCTGGCGGCGGGGTGATGCGCGGACATGGGGCTTGCAAAAACAGGAGCATTTTTTGTGAGTGAATTTCCAATGGCTTTTTGCCGTCTATCGCCTGAATTTAATGGCTTTTAAGCTATCTAAAAAATCATGAAATTACTTCGTTTTGGCCCTGTGGGGCAAGAAAAACCAGGCCTGTTGGATGCCGACGGCCGTGTGCGCGACCTCTCTGGCGTGGTGGCCGATGTGGCGGGTGCCGTGCTGCTGCCCGCCGAGCTGGACCGCCTGCGCGCCATAGCCCCCGCCAGCCTCCCGCTGGTGCCCGGTGTGCCACAGCAGGACTTCCGTCTGGGGCCTTGCGTGGGCCAAGTGGGCAAGTTCATTGGCATTGGCCTGAACTACGCCGACCATGCGGCCGAAGCGGGCATGGCCGTGCCGCCCGAGCCGGTGGTGTTCACCAAGTGGACCAGCGCCATTTGCGGGCCGGATGACAATGTGCAGATTCCCCGTGGCTCGGTCAAAACCGATTGGGAAGTGGAGCTGGGCGTGGTCATTGGCCAGGGCGGGCGCTACATCGAAGAAGCCCATGCCTTGGCGCACGTCGCCGGCTATTGCGTGGTCAACGACGTGTCAGAGCGCGAATACCAAATCGAACGCGCAGGCACCTGGGACAAGGGCAAGGGCTTTGACAGCTTTGGCCCCCTGGGCCCCTGGTTGGTAACCGCCGACGAGGTGCCCAACCCACAAGCCCTTGGGCTGTGGCTGGAGGTGGACGGTGTGCGCCGCCAAAACGGCAGCACCGCCACCATGGTGTACGGCGTGGCCCACCTGGTGAGCTACCTGAGCCGCTTCACCACCTTGCAGCCCGGCGATGTCATCACCACAGGCACCCCGCCCGGTGTGGGCATGGGGCACAAACCGCCCTTGTACCTGCGCGCAGGCCAGACCATGCGCCTGGGCGTGGATGGGTTGGGTGTGCAGACGCAGAAGGTGGTGGCGGCGGGCTGACTCACTGCATCCCCGCTCCCGCGTTGCCAGAGCGGGGATGGCTTGGGATCAGAGCAGCTCTTTGGGAATGTTGCCGCCGTTGGCCGCGATGTGGCCCAGCACGTTTTTGTGCAGCCACATGTTCATCTGGGCGGAGTCGGCCATTTTGTCGTCGGGGCAATACAACTCTTTGGCCAGTTCCTTGCGGGCGGCCAGGCTGCTGTCCAGGCCCAGCAGCTTGAGCAGGTCAACGATGGAGGTTTTCCAGTTGAGTTTTTCGGGGTGCTTGGCGGCTTTCTCGGTCAGCAGTGCCACCACATCCACCATGGCGATGGCGTTCACCACTGGTGCCGACGGGGCTGCGGGTGCTGGCATGGCCGCCGGGGCAGTTGCCTCGGGTGCGGATTCGGGGGCAGGCACAGGCGCGATGGCAGCGGCTGCGTCTGTCATGCCCAGCTTTTCCAAAATGTTGCTGAAAAATCCCATGGTCAATCCTTGAGTGGCGTCGTAAAAGAATAGCGCGGTACCGGACGCTGACGGCGTTGCACCGGCTCAGCTTACCGCTTGCATGCGCCGCTGCCATGACAGCGGCCAACATTGACCAGGCCGTGGGGGCGCTGGCGCGTGCACAAATGCCTGTGGGTGTGTGGCCAGTGCATCGCCCAGCTTGTGGGTTCAGTGTTGTGGTCGGGTGGAATGTGTGGGTGGCCAATCCCGTTCGTGCGCGGCGCGCACGGGATTCGGTGCCACCGGCTCACATCGCCTTGTGAAACACCAGCCCCGCGTGTTCCCGCATGGCGTGGAACTTGATCTTGGGCCAGTTGGCTTCCACGGCGCGCAGGGTGGCGCTGTGGTCCACCAGCAGGGTGGGGGCATCCACCGCGTCCAGCGCCACGCGGTGGGCGTTGGCGTCGATGAAGCGCTTCAACTCTTGCTCGCCACCGTCTTCCGGGGCACAGGTTACCCAGCGGGCCACCTGGTAGTTGCTGTGGGTGATGCGGGCCTTCACGCCATATTCGGCTTCCAGGCGGTGCGCCACCACTTCAAACTGCAGTTGGCCCACGGCACCCAGCATGAGCACGCTGCCTGCAATGGGGCGGAAGACCTGAATGGCCCCTTCCTCGCCCAATTGGGTGAGGCCTGCCTTGAGCTGTTTGCCACGCAAGGGGTCGGCCACTTCGACGCTGCGGATGATTTCCGGCGCGAAGAAAGGCAGGCCGGTGAACTGCAGGGCTTCGCCCTCGGTCAGCGTATCGCCCAGTTGCAGCACCCCGTGGTTGGGGATGCCGATGATGTCGCCCGCGTAGGCCTCGTCCAGCAGCTCGCGCTTTTGGCTCATGAAGGTGACCACGGTGTTGGGGCGAATGGTCTTGCCCGAGCGCACCACCTTCAGGGGCATACCGCGCTCGAACTTGCCGCTGGCCACGCGCACAAATGCGATGCGGTCGCGGTGGGCGGGGTCCATGTTGGCCTGGATTTTGAACACCACGCCGCTGAACTTGGGCTCGGTGGGTTCGACCACGCGCTGCAATGCGGGTTTGGGGCCGGGCGGTGGGGCCAGATCGACCAGTGCATCCAGCACCTCGCGCACGCCAAAGTTGTTGATGGCCGAGCCAAACAACATGGGCGTTTGCCGCCCGGCCAAAAATTCGGCCTCGTCAAACGCGGGGCTGGCACCTTCCACCAGTTCCATCTCGTCCTTGGCTTGTGCCCATTCCGCACCAAACCGCTTGGCGGTTTCGGGGTTGTCCAGGCCCACCAGCACATCTTCTTGGCCGCCACGGCGGTCTTCGCCCGCTTCAAACACGCGCATTTGGTCGGTGCGGCGGTCAAACACGCCGTGAAACTGCTTGCCCATGCCCACGGGCCAGGTAAACGGCACCACGGTCATGCCCAGCTCGCGCTCAATCTCGTCCATCACGTCCAGCGGGGCCTGCACCTCGCGGTCCATCTTGTTCACAAAGGTCAGGATGGGCGTGTTGCGGGCTCGGCACACCTGCAGCAGGCGGCGGGTTTGCGGCTCCACGCCGTTGGCCGCGTCAATCACCATCAGCGCCGCATCCACGGCGGTCAGCACGCGGTAGGTGTCCTCGCTGAAGTCCTGGTGGCCGGGGGTGTCCAGCAGGTTGATGACGCAGTCGCGGTATTCCATTTGCATCACGCTGGATGCCACCGAAATGCCACGCTGCTTTTCAATCTCCATCCAGTCGGAGGTGGCGTGGCGGGCGGCCTTGCGCGCTTTGACCGATCCGGCGATGTTGATGGCCCCCGAAAACAGCAGCAGCTTCTCGGTGAGTGTGGTTTTACCGGCGTCAGGGTGGGAAATGATGGCGAAGGTGCGGCGACGGCGCACCTGATCTTGAATATCAGACATGGGGCGGGATTATCCCGCAGGGGGGCAGGCGGCCTGGCCGCCACCAGGACCGCATGGGACAATCGCTGCCATGCACCCAAAAGCCCTGTTGGAAGCCTGCACCGAACTGGTCAGGCTCACGTTGAAGTTTGATCACCCGGCCGATGCCGTGGTGTCCCGTTTTTTTCGCGAGCACCGCAACCTGGGCCCGCGCGAGCGCAACACCCTGGCCGAGACGGCCTTCGCCGTGCTGCGGCAAAAGCTGCTGTTCGAGCACCTGGCCCGCTCGGGTTCCGGCCCGCGTGAGCGGCGCCTCGCCATTCTGGGCTTCCACGGCGACCGCAACTACATCAAGTCCGCCCTGGACGAGCAGGAAAAGAAGTGGCTGGACGCCACCGAAACCGTGCGCCCCGACGAGCTCATGCCCCACCACCGCCACAACCTGCCCGACTGGCTGGTGCAGCCCCTCAAGGCCCAGGTGGGGGACGGGTTCGAGGCCCTGGCGCGCAGCTTGAATGAACCTGCCGGTCTGGATCTGCGGGTGAACATTTACAAGCAAAAAAGGTCTGCAGCGCTTGTTGCGCTTGAGAAGGCCGCTATCAAGGCAAAGGCCACACCGTATTCGCCCTGGGGCATTCGGGTGGAGGGCAAGCCGGCCATCAACCGCGTCAAGGCGTTTGAAGACGGTGAGCTGGAGGTGCAAGATGAAGGCTCACAACTGCTGGCCTGGTTGCTGGATGCCAAGCGCGGCGAAATGGTGACCGACTTTTGTGCCGGTGCCGGTGGCAAGACGCTGGCCATTGGTGCCACGATGCGCAACACCGGACGCCTGTACGCCTTTGACGTGTCCGGGCACCGCCTCGATGCCCTCAAACCCCGCCTGGCCCGCAGCGGCCTTTCCAACGTCCACCCCGTGGCCATTGCCCACGAACGCGACGAGCGCATCAAACGCCTGGCGGGCAAGATGGACCGCGTGCTGGTCGATGCCCCGTGCTCGGGCTTGGGCACCCTGCGCCGCAACCCCGACCTGAAGTGGCGCCAGACCGCTGCCGGTGTGCTGGAGTTGCAGGCCAAACAGACGGCTATTCTGAACAGCGCGGCCCGGCTGGTGAAGGCGGGCGGGCGCTTGGTGTACGCCACCTGCAGCGTGCTGCCCGAAGAAAACGAGGCCGTGGCCGAGGCATTCGGCGCGGCACACCCCGACTTCACACTGTTGCCCGCCGCCGACCTGCTGGCGCGGCTGATGGCCGCTGAAGGCGCCGGGGATGCTGCCCCTGACGTGGCCGAAGGCTTGTGTACCGGTCCGTTCTTGCGGCTTTGGCCCCACAAGCACCACACGGATGGATTTTTTGCGGCCATTTGGGAACGCAAGGCCTGAAAATGTCAGCCCGACAAGACTGTGGCCATGGCGCCGTGCGATGGCGGTCGGTTGTGGCGTTGATTGAAATGGATTTTTCACATGACCATGGTTGCCAAAACCATCGAAGAAGCTGAGCAGCAGTTGCTGGCGCCGGAAACCGATGCCCTGGTCAAAGACATCGGCATTCCACCCCGTCCGTCCACGCTGGTGGACCTGCAAGACGAAATGGCCAAGGAAGACCCGGACTTTGGCCGCATTGGCCGTCTGGTGTCCACCGATGTGGCCATGACCGTGGCGCTGTTGAAGGTGGTGAACTCGCCCTTGTATGGGTTGTCGCGCCGCTGCGAAACGGTGGACCAGGCCATTGCCATGCTGGGCCTCAAGCAGGTGGCCAGTGTGGTCACGGGTTTGGTGCTGCGCAAGGTGCTGCCCGTCAATGGACCCCAGCTGTTGCGATTTTGGGATGTGTCCAGCAAGCGATCCCACGCCATGACGCGCCTGGCGCGCAGCCTGGGCGGTGTGAATGTGGACGTGGCGCAGTCGTTTGGCCTGTTCTGTGACGTGGGCATTCCCCTGCTGATGGGGCGTTTTCCCACCTACGGTCAGACTCTGAAGGAGTGCAACGAAGAAGTCACGCGCAGTTTCACCGAGGTGGAGCACGCCCATCACCAGACCGACCACGCGCTGGTGGGCGGCATGATGGCGCGCGGCTGGGGTCTGGCGCCCACACTGTGCAAGGCCATCCGCCTGCACCACGACTATGAGGTGTTCAGTGATCGTCACGTCGCGCCGGAAATCACCCGACTGATCGCCATGGGCCTGGTGGCCGAGGTGGCCATACAACGGTTTGCCGGACTGAATTCCAGCACCGAGTGGAACAAGGGGGGCGACCTGGCCGCTGGCGCCTTGGTCATGAGTGACCTGGATGTGGAAGAAGCCATCGAACGCTTGCTGGAAGATTTTTCGGTGGGTGTGGTCTGAGTCTTTAGAATCCGCCCGGCTGGTGAGCTTGCCGGCATTCACAGAGCGAAGGTAAGAGGCATGAATTTTTTTGACGCAACCGTGCATTGGCTGGCCAATGGCCTGACGGAGGCCACCTGGGTGCAGGTGTTGATCATCACACTGGTGTTCACCCACATCACCATTGCCAGTGTGACGATCTTTTTGCACCGTCACCAGGCGCACCGTGCGCTGGAGTTGCATGCCATTCCGTCGCATTTTTTCCGCTTCTGGCTGTGGCTGACCACCGGCCAGGTCACCAAGGAGTGGGCGGCGGTGCACCGCAAGCACCACGCCAAGTGCGAGCAGGTGGGCGATCCCCACAGCCCCGTGGTGTTCGGCATCAAAAAAGTGTTTTGGCAAGGGGCCGAGCTGTACCGCGCTGAAACCAAGAACCAGGACACGCTGAACCGCTACGGCCACGGCACGCCCGACGACTGGATTGAGCGCAACCTGTACACCCGCTTCTCCTGGCAAGGTGTGGCGCTGATGCTCATCATCAACGTGGCCTTGTTCGGTGCGTTGGGCCTGACCGTGTGGGCGGTGCAGATGGCGTGGATTCCCATCACTGCGGCCGGCATCATCAACGGCATTGGCCATTACTGGGGCTACCGCAACTTCGAGGCGGTGGACGCGAGCACCAATGTGTCGCCCTGGGGCATCCTGATTGGCGGGGAAGAGTTGCACAACAACCACCACACCTACCCCACCTCGGCCAAGCTGTCGGTCAAACCCTACGAATTTGACATTGGCTGGCTCTACATCCGCTGCCTGGAGGTGCTGGGTTTGGCCAAGGTCCGCAAAACGACGCCCCATCTGGTGTTGGGTGATGTGAAACCGGTGGCCGACGAGAAAACACTGGAAGCCATCATTGCCAACCGATACGAAGTGATGGCCACGTTTGCCCGCGAAATGCGCCGCGCCTGCAAGGCTGAGCTGGAGGCTGCCCGTGCCCGCAGAGCAGACTTGCACGCGCTGGAGGTGGCCCGCCGCTGGCTGCACCGCGACGACGAGAAGGTGCCCACCGCGTTGCGTCCCAAATTGGCCCAGGTGCGTGCCGAGCACCCGGTGCTCGACACCATGCACACCATGCGGGAAGAGTTGCGCCAGTTGTGGTCCAGCACCACGTCCACGCGCGAACAACTGGCCAAAGACTTGCAGGCTTGGTGCAAGCGGGCGGAGGACAGTGGCATTGCTGCACTCAAAGAGTTTTCTTTCACCTTGCGCGCGGCCCATGCCTGATGGCGGCGGGTGAGAGTTGCCTCAAAAAAACCGCTCGGTGAGCGGTTTTTTTGTGCCTGTGAGGGAGGCATGGCAGGCCAACATGAAAAAAGCCGCTGGGACACAGCGGCTTTTTCAGTCAGGCAGGAAGTGGATCACTTCAGCTTGATTTCCTTGTACTCGACGTGTTTGCGAGCCTTGGGGTCGAACTTCATGAAAGCCAGCTTTTGGGGCGTGGTTTTCTTGTTTTTGTTCGTGGTGTAGAAGTGGCCGGTACCCGCAGTGGATTCCAGCTTGATTTTTTCGCGTCCGCCTTTGGTTGCCATGATCGGTTCCTTTCAGTATCAGGCTTGGCCGCGTGCGCGCAGGTCTGCGAGCACGGCGTCAATGCCGTTTTTGTCGATCAGGCGCAGCGCAGCGCTGGAGACGCGCAAACGCACCCAACGGTTCTCTGTCTCCACCCAGAAACGGCGGTATTGCAGGTTGGGGAGAAACCGGCGCTTGGTTTTGTTGTTGGCGTGGGAAACATTGTTTCCGACCATGGGCTTCTTGCCCGTTACGTCGCAGACGCGTGCCATGAGGACACTCCGATAAACATCAAACAGCTGTCGCAGCGGGAGTGCCCACGGTGAATCCGGTGGCACTCTGGCGTTTCAGCCTCACCTCGCCAAGAAAAAGGGTGGCGGTAACCCTGAGGGCCCGGTTGATGGGGCCCATCTGCCTGCATCGGCCCCGGACAAATCCAAGGCATTCCTCAAGCAAAGCCCACGATTATAGATCAGGCGCTGCCTTGTTCCAAAAAGCGCTGTGCGTCAAGTGCGGCCATGCAGCCGGTGCCCGCGCTGGTGATGGCTTGGCGGTAGATGTGGTCCTGCACATCGCCAGCGGCGAACACGCCGGGCACGCTGGTCATGGTGGCCAAGCCGTTGTTGCCCGAGCGGGTGACGATGTAGCCATCCTTCATGTCGAGCTGGCCTTTGAAAATGTCGGTGTTGGGCTGGTGGCCAATGGCAATGAAGCAGCCTTGCAGTGCCAATTCCTCGGTGGCACCGGTCTGCACGTTTTTCAGGCGCACGCCGTTCACGCCCTTGGCGTCGCCCAGCACCTCGTCCAGCACGCTGAACAGCTTGAGTTCGATCTTGCCGGCGGCCACCTTTTCCATGAGGTGGTCAATCATGATGGCTTCGGCCTTGAACGTGTCGCGCCGATGCACCAGGGTGACCTTGCTCGCGATGTTGGACAGGTACAGCGCTTCTTCCACCGCGGTGTTGCCACCACCGACCACGGCCACGGGCTGGTCGCGGTAGAAGAAGCCATCGCAGGTGGCGCAGCCGCTCACGCCCCTGCCCATGAAGGCTTCCTCAGAGGGCAGACCCAAGTATTTGGCGGAGGCCCCCGTGGCGATGATGAGGGCATCGCAGCTGTACTGGCCGCTGTCGCCGGTCAGCACAAAGGGCCGCTGGCCCAGGTTGACGGTGTGGATGTGGTCAAACACCATTTCGGCCTTGAAACGCTCGGCGTGCTGCTGAAAGCGCTGCATCAGATCGGGGCCCTGCACGCCGTTGACGTCCGCGGGCCAGTTGTCCACCTCGGTGGTGGTCATGAGCTGGCCACCTTGGGCCATGCCGGTGATGAGCGCGGGGGCCAGGTTGGCCCGGGAGGCGTAGATGGCGGCCGTGTAGCCAGCGGGGCCGGAGCCCAGAATCAGAACTTTAGAATGCTTCATGGTGCGAGGGGTGGTGAATGGGCAATGGAGGGGGCGAAACCGCCCGGCGTCTGGCCAAGGGCTACCCGGGCATTGTATGAATGGCGCGCCCCACCGTCGTCGGCTGGCCCGTCCAAGGCACTGGTGCTGACCCAGATAACAAGAGGAAAGTTCGATGTCGATTTTGTCCAACCTGGATTTGATTCGCCGTGTGCCGCTGTTTCAGGCGCTGGCACCCGCGCAGGCCGAGGCGGTGGCGCAGGCGGTGAGCAAGCAGCGCTACAAGCGGGGTGATGTGTTGGTGGAGCAAGGCAAAAAGTCGGACCATTTGGGCATCTTGCTCACCGGGCGCGCGCGCGTGTTGTCGACCGACGAGCGTGGCCGCGAAGTGATCCTGGCTACCATGGGGCCCGGCGAGCATTTCGGTGAAATGAGCCTCATCGACAACCAAGCCCATTCCGCCACGGTGCGGGCCGATGTGCAAACCGATGTGCTGTTGCTGGGGCGTGCCGAATTTGCACGCTGTCTGAGCGAGAACAACACGCTGGCCTACATGGTCATGAAGGGACTGGTGCAGCGCTTGCGCCAGGCCAATCGGGCCATCGAGTCACTCGCGCTGCTGGACGTGTACGGTCGGGTGGTGCGTGTGCTGAAAGAATCGGGCCGCGAAGAATCGCCTGGCCATTGGATTCTGGAGGGAAAGGTGTCTCGCCAGGACGTCGCCAAAATGATCGGTGCTTCCCGGGAGATGGTCAGCCGGGTGCTGAAAGACCTGGAAGAGCGCGGGTTTGTGCAGTCACTGCCCGACGGGCGCACTGCGGTTCGTGACCAGATCAGCTTCACATGACGTATTCGCTCAACACCCTCAACGCCGACAGGGCTGCCGCACCTCCTTCCGGGTTCGGGCGTTTTGCGCACGAACTGGCGTTGCTGGCTGGCGCGTGCGCGTTGGTGTTTGGTTTCCTGGCCCTGGTCAGCCATTCGCTGGGGGACGCTGCTTGGTCCACCACCGGTGGTGGCGGGCCGGTGCGCAACTGGGGTGGGCGCCTGGGTGCCTTGCTGGCCGACGGTGGGTTTTTTCTGTTCGGCTTTTCCGTGTGGTGGTTGCTGCTGGCGGGTTTGCGGGTCTGGCTGTCGTCGCTGGCGGATTGGCTGCGCGCCGAGCCCCGTGGCGAAGGGGACGACTGGGGGGTGAAGCCCACGCGCTGGGCATGGCTGCGGTCGCCACCCATGCGCCGCCTGGGGTTCTGGCTGATGCTGGCGGTGTTGCTGGCGGCCAGTGCGGTGCTGGAGTGGGGGCGTCTGTACCGGCTTGAACACTTGTTGCCTGACCACGCGGGTGGCGCGTTGGGGCACTGGTTGGGCCCGATGGCGCAGCGCTGGCTGGGCTTCAATGGGGCGGCGCTGGCCGGCATTGGGCTGGTGCTGGCGGCTGCGTCGGGGGTGTTTGCCTTTTCTTGGGGCCAGTGGGCCGAGTGGGTGGGTCGACAAATGGACCATTGGTGGCAGTCCAGCAAACACCGGCGCGAGGCTGACCAGGACCAGCGCATTGGCCAGGTGGCCGCCCGAGAGCGCGAGGAAGTGGTGGTGGAAGAGCGGGTGGAGCGCGTGGAAAGCCGCCCCGAGCCCGTGCTGATCGTGGAGCCCCAGGAGGTGGAGCTGCCCAAGAGCGAGCGCGTGGCCAAGGAACGGCAAAAGCCCCTGTTTGCCGAAATGCCCGACTCCCACCTGCCGCAGGTGGATCTGCTCGATGGTCCGCAAGGTCGCCAGGAAACCGTGTCGCCCGAGACACTGGAAATGACCAGTCGCCTCATCGAAAAGAAGCTGAAGGACTTTGGGGTCGAGGTGCATGTGGTGGCCGCCGCGCCCGGCCCCGTCATCACCCGCTATGAAATTGAGCCCGCCACGGGGGTCAAGGGCTCACAGGTGGTCAACTTGGCCAAAGACTTGGCGCGGTCACTCAGTCTGGTGTCCATCCGGGTGATCGAGACCATACCGGGTAAAAACTTCATGGCACTGGAACTGCCCAACGCCAAGCGCCAAACCATTCGTCTCAGCGAAATTCTGGGTTCGGCCGTGTACAACGACGCCAAGAGCCTGCTCACCATGGGCCTGGGCAAAGACATTGGCGGTCTGCCCGTGGTGGCCGATCTGGCCAAAATGCCGCACTGCCTGGTGGCGGGCACCACGGGTTCGGGCAAGTCGGTGGGCATCAATGCCATGATTTTGAGCCTGTTGTACAAGGCCGATGCGCGCGACGTGCGCCTCATGCTCATCGACCCCAAGATGCTGGAAATGAGTGTTTACGAGGGCATTCCGCACCTGCTGTGTCCCGTGGTCACCGACATGAAGCAGGCCGCCAACGGCCTGAACTGGTGCGTGGCCGAGATGGAAAAGCGCTACAAATTGCTGAGCAAAATGGGTGTGCGAAACCTGGCGGGCTACAACCACAAGATGGACGAGGCCAAGGCCAGGGGCGAGCTCATTGGTAACCCTTTTAGCCTTACCCCCGAGCAGCCCGAGCCCCTGGAGCGTTTGCCGCACATTGTGGTGGTGATCGACGAACTGGCCGACCTGATGATGGTGGTGGGCAAAAAGATCGAAGAGCTCATTGCCCGTTTGGCGCAAAAGGCGCGGGCCGCCGGCATCCACCTCATTCTGGCCACCCAGCGCCCCAGCGTGGACGTGATCACTGGCCTCATCAAGGCCAACATCCCCACCCGCATTTCGTTCCAAGTCAGCAGCAAGATCGACAGCCGCACCATCCTGGACCAAATGGGGGCCGAGGCCTTGTTGGGCATGGGCGACATGCTTTACATGCCCAGCGGCACGGGTTACCCCATCCGCGTGCACGGGGCATTTGTCAGCGATGACGAGGTGCACCGCGTGGTGGCCTACCTGAAAGAGCAGGGTGGCGAGCCCAACTACATTGACGGCGTGCTGGAAGGCGGTCTGGCCGAAGGCGATGGCAGCGGTGGCCCCGATGGCGACGGTGCCGATGGCGGCAGCGGCGAGAAAGACGCGCTGTACGACCAGGCGGTGGAAATCGTGCTGAAAGACCGCAAGGCCAGCATCAGCTACGTGCAGCGCAAGCTGAAAATTGGCTACAACCGCTCGGCCCGATTGTTGGAAGACATGGAAAAAGCCGGCCTGGTCAGTGGCCTGACCAGCAGTGGCCAGCGCGACATCCTGGTCCCCGCCCGCGCGGAGTGACCGCTGTGAACCAGGCCAGGCGGCTGAAAACCTTTTGACCTGACCAGGGTCACACACCACATGCACCGACTGATTATTCCGTTTTTTATAGCTGTATCATCAATTACAGTGAGCGCTGATGGCCTAAAAGACCTTGAAAATTTCTTGGGCAACACCCGTTCGGGCAGCGCCACGTTCACCCAAACCGTCACATCCCCGGTGCGCGCTGGTGAAACCATGCCACGGGCCCGGGTGTCCAGTGGCCAGTTTGCGTTTTCCCGCCCTGACCGTTTCCGGTTTGACTACCGCAAGCCCTTTGAGCAAACCATCGTGGCCGATGGCACCACCTTGTGGCTGCACGATGCCGACCTCAACCAGGTCACCCGCCGCGCCCAGGCACAGGCCTTGGGTTCCACCCCAGCGGCCTTGGTGGCCAGTTCGGCCAGCCTGGCCAAGCTGGCCGAGGTGTTCGAGTTCAAGGCCGCTCCCGATGCCGACGGCCTGAGCTGGGCGCAGGCCACGCCCAAACAGCGCGATGGCCAGATCCGCTTGGTGCGTGTGGGCTTCTCTCAGGGACAACTGGCGGTGCTGGACATGGAAGACAGTTTTGGCCAGCGCTCCACGGTGCGTTTCGAGGGGTTTCAGCCCAATGTGGCTTTGCCGGCAGATGCCTTCAGGTTCACCCCGCCAGCGGGGGCGGACGTGCTGCGCCCCTGAGGGTGCAGGGGCGCAGCACGTCAGGTCGGGGGGGGAACTGGCGGCTGAGCCGCCGGGGTAGCGGTCACCGCACGATCGTCGTCGCCAACGTCCGTGTCGTCGGTGGTGTTTTCCATATCTTGAATTTGCGCCCGCAGGGCATCCATGTCCTGGGCCAGGGCGTCTTTGGCATCACCCTCAGCCTCGTCGTGCTGTGCTTGCAGTTGGGTGAGTTGCTCTTTCAAGGTCTTGCGCTGCAGGTTGCGCTGCTCGGCCTCCTCGGCTTTGTCAAACACCACCTCCTCGGCCGCGGCCACCTCGGTCCGGCTGGCGGTGGCCACCGGGGTGGTTGGGGCGGGCGGAATGATGATGGCCTCGTCCGGCACCCGCCGCTGGTTCATGAAGCTGGGGGACATGATTTCAATGCCCTCGCGGTGCAGCGTGTCCAGGATGGCGCAGTTCAGGTGCGAGCGGGCGGTGAGCAGGGTTTTGACATCGGTCAGCAGGCCACTGACCCGATAGGCGATGGAGAAGTTGCCCAATTCCAATATGTGAACAAAGGGGTCTTCCAGGCCGATGGCGGTGGCCGCCTCCAGCAGCAGTGGCTGGACACGGGCATGGTGTACGTCGTAGCCCAGCGTCAGGGTGGACGACACAATGGCGCCCGACGAGCGCACCACCGCCACGGGGTGGGCAATGAGGTAGTTGTTGGCCAGCGACACCAGCTCCCGTTGCTCGGTTTGTATCTCGGTGTCAAACAGCCCGCGCTCGGCCACGCGGCCGAAATGTCCCTCCACCCGAATGAAGTCGCCGGTGCGAAAGGCGCGGGTCATGCGCAGCATCAGGCCCGCCATGAGGTTGGACAGGATGTGGGTGGAGGAAAACGCCAACACGCCAGAAATGAGGACACCGATCAGGCCAATGACCTGGTTGCGTGTGCTGTCGCTCACCGGCAGGGCCAGCGCCAGTGCCACCGCACTGACGATGGTCAGGCCCAGCAGGGTCAGCTGGCGGGGCAATTTGGCCCCGTTGCCCAGGTCAGGGTGGCGGGCCAACAGCCACCAGTGCACGCCACCCAGCAGTGCGACCACGCCCAAGGCGGTCAGCAGCAGCGGCACAAAGCTCAAGGCGTGGTCGGTGATGGTGGTCATGGCGGCGGGGAGCGGTGGGTTCGGTGCAGACAAGGGCGTGCGCTCAATATAGCCGCCCCAGACCAGGGGCGACACCAGCGCAGGTGGACTGGCAGGCTGGAACAGGGCTTGCAAGGGGAGCATGGTCACGCCAGATGGCGCGCACCTGTACCCCTTGCACACCATGACCCCCCCATGACCCGACGAACCCGACAAACGCGCCACCCCCGTCTGCGCCGCAAGCACCCAGCATTTGCCATCGGGCCGCACGAGCGCGACGTTTGGGTGGCTTGCATGTGCGCTGCCCTGGACGAGGTGATGGCTGATGCCACCCACTCCCACATGCATCGAGCTGAAAGGCCAGTGTGATTCCCCACCCGAACGGCACGGTACCGTCACTCCCCGATGGCGTCTGTGGCCAGCGGGCACTGACCGCCTACACGACAGAGGGTTTTGCCCATGCCAAAGCCTTTGTGTTCCAGCGCTGGTGCGAGATGGCCGCTGAACAGGACAGGCCCCCGCCAGGGGACCTGTCCGGTGCGTGCAAGTACGGCTCCCTGTTCGTGCGGGAGGTGTTCGGTGGGGTGATCGAGGGGCACTACGCCCACCAGTTCAACCGGTTGGACGGTCGGCTGGTGGACCTGAGCCACGATGCGCTGGATGTGGGCCGCATGCGCCAGCCCTACCTGAACGATGCTGACTATTTCCGCATCCCCGAATACCAGCTGCGGCTCGATGCGTGCATGCCCAGGGTGCAAGGCTGGGTACGCGGCTTCATGCAGGCACACGGACCAGGGCGCTGACGCAACCTTGCCATGCCGCTTCGCCGCTGGTGTGCGTCAGCGTGGACAATGCCAAGGCTATGTGCACCCGCTCCCACCTGTCTCCCGTCTGTCGCGCTGGCTTGGTCCGCTGTGTCTGTCGTTTCCAGTACCTGCGGCCCCGCTGCGCCCGCCACGCCCAGGCCAGGGAGGGCCAGCCATGACCGACCTGTTTGCCCAAGCACCCAACGCGCCCCTGGCCGAAGCCCTGCGGCCGCGCACGCTGGACGAGGTGGTGGGCCAGTCCCACTTGCTGGGCGAGGGCAAGCCGCTGCGGCTGGCGTTTCAGTCCGGCAAAGCCCATTCCATGATCTTTTGGGGCCCACCGGGCGTTGGCAAGACCACGCTGGCCCGTCTCACGGCCCAGGCCTTCGGCAGCGAGTTCATCGCGCTGTCGGCGGTGTTCTCGGGGGTCAAGGACATCCGGGCGGCCATGGAGCAGGCGCAGCACCACCTGGCACAGGGCAGGCACACCATTTTGTTTGTGGACGAAATCCACCGTTTCAACAAGGCGCAGCAGGATGCCCTGTTGCCCCATGTGGAGTCTGGTTTGTTCACCTTCATCGGCGCCACCACTGAGAACCCGTCGTTTGAGGTGAACTCGGCACTGCTGTCGCGCGCCCAGGTCTATGTGCTGAAGTCACTGAGCGAGGACGAGCTGAAGCAGTTGCTCCAGCGTGCCCGGACCGAGGTGGTGGCCAATGTGCACTTTGACGAACCGGCGCTGGACACCCTTGTCGGCTACGCCGACGGTGATGCCCGACGCCTGCTCAACCTGTTGGAGCAGTGCCAGACCGCCGCTGGCGCGGCGGGCATCACCCAGGTCGATGCGGCGTTCATCACCAACGCGCTGAACCTCAACACCCGGCGCTTTGACAAGGGCGGTGACCATTTTTATGACCAGATATCGGCCCTGCACAAGTCGGTCAGGGGCTCTCACCCCGATGCTGCGCTGTATTGGTTCTGCCGCATGCTGGACGGGGGCGCTGACCCGCGCTATCTGTCGCGGCGCATCGTGCGCATGGCCTGGGAAGACATCGGACTGGCCGACCCCAGGGCCTTGCAGATGGCCAATGACGCGGCCCTGACCTACGAGCGGCTGGGCAGCCCAGAGGGTGAGCTGGCCTTGGCGCAGGCCGTGATTTACCTGGCCGTCGCACCCAAGAGCAACGCGGGCTACAACGCCTACAACCGGGCGCGTGCGTTCGTGAAGCAGGACCAGAGCCGCGAAGTCCCGGCGCACCTGCGCAACGCCCCCACCCAGCTGATGAAAGCGTTGGGTCACGGGCATGACTACCGCTATGCCCATGACGAACCCCATGCCTATGCGGCTGGGGAAACTTACCTCCCCGATGGAATGGGCGAACCCGGCTGGTACCAGCCCGTGCCCAGGGGCATGGAGCTCAAGATTGCCGAAAAACTGGCCCACTTGAGGCAGCGGGATGCCGAGGCCAAGGCCCGCCGCAAGTGAGTGCAGTGCCGGTTTTTGAGGTGCGCTCAGGGTGAGCTGACAAACCACCCCAGATAATGTTCGCATGACCAAAGTGATTGTTAGAGCGACAAAACCCGGTGATGTGGATGCACTGCTCCAACTGCAGGCGCGCGTTTATCCCACCATTGCGCCCTGGCAGCGTGAACACTTGGCGCGCCAACTGGCCGTGTTCCCAGAGGGGCAGCTGGTGGCCGAGATCAACCACTCCATCGTGGGTTGTGCCAGCTCCTTGATCATCCTGTGGGATGAATGGGCGGACGAGCACACTTGGCACGAAATCACCGCTGCAGGCTCGTTCAGCACGCACAACCCCGCGGGCTTCACCTTGTATGGGGCCGAGGTGTTTGTGGATCCCGCATTGCGTGGCAAACGCGTGGGGCACTTGCTGTACGAGGGCCGCCGCCAACTGTGCCGAAAGCTCAACCTGCGGCGCATCATCGCGTGTGGCCGCTTGCCCGGTTACCGCGCTGTGGCCGACCAGATGCCGGTCGAGCTGTATGTCAAAAAGGTGTTGTGGGGTGATTTGGTGGATCCCGTGCTGAGTTTTCAGCTGCGGGAGGGGTTCCGCTTCTGCGGCATCATGAGCGACTACCTGCCGGAGGACGTCGATTCCTGCGGCCAGGCCTCACTGATTGCCTGGGTCAACCCCGACCACGACCCAACCCAACCCACGGCGCTCCAAAGCACCTACCCATCACCAGCTTCCACCTCCGCTCCAACGGACAGCCAGCCATGACCCAGACTGCCAACCCATTGCAACCGACCTTCAAACCCAGCCAGGGCATTGTGCGCATTGCCGCCGTGCAGTACTTGCTGCGCGCCATCGACGATTGGGCGGGTTTTGAAAACCAGGTGCGCTTTGTCATGAAATCGGCGGGCGACTACAAGCCGCAATTCGTCATGTTCCCGGAGATCTTCACCACGCAGTTGCTGTCTTTCATGGACACCAGTGATTTGCGAAAAGCCGTTCGTGACATGAACGAATACACCGAGCGCTATGTGGCGCTGTTTCGCGAACTGTCGGCGCAGTGGGGGGTGTACATCATTGGGGGCAGCCATCCGACCATCGTGGACGGCCAGTTGATGAACACGGCATACCTGTTCTCGCCCGAGGGTCAAGTGTTCACCCAAGACAAAATTCACCTGACCCGCTGGGAAAAGGAAAAGTGGAAGGGTGATCCGGGCCACCACTTGCGCGTGTTTGACACCAAGCATGGCCGCATTGCCATCCTGATCTGCTACGACATCGAGTTTCCCGAGTTGTCGCGCATGGTGTGCGAGCAGGGTGCCGACATCATTTTTGTGCCCTCATGCACCGATGACCGGCAAGGCTTCTGGCGGGTGCGCTATTGCTGCCACGCCCGCGCCATCGAAAACCAGGTGTACGTGGCGGTGACCGGTACTGTGGGCAACCTGGCGGTGGAAGGCTTGGGCCTGCATTTTGGGCAGGCCGCCATCATCACGCCGTCCGATTTCCCGTTTGCCCGCGATGGCATCGCCGCCGAAGGAGTGCCCAACATGGAGCAAATCGTCATTGCCGATGTGGACTTGGCCAAGTTGGTCAACAACCGCATCAACGGCACGACCATCCCACTGTATGACAAGCGGCAGGATGTGTACGACAACGCCGTGGAGGTCGTGAAGGCCAACTGACGGGCTGCCACCGTCGTTCGGGGGGTGATAAGCCGCGGTGGTGATGCGTCTTCGTCAATCAGTTTGACTGATGGTTGTGCTGAGCTGCTGATACAGGCCTTCGGCAGGTGGTTTTGCCCCGTATGGTGCGGGAAAACCCGTGCGCTCAGGGGGGGGAGTCACGAAACTTGCTAGGGGTGCTTTGGCTACAATTCGGATTCAACCCGCAGACGGTTTCCCATCAGGAGCTCGTTTGGCGGGTTTTTTGCTAGCCCGCGCCGACCAATGGCCAAGGGCGTGGGCGTCCCAACAACGGAGAAAAATTTATGGATATCTTGCTACAGCAGATCATCAACGGTCTGGTGCTGGGCAGCATGTATGCCTTGGTGGCACTGGGTTACACCATGGTCTACGGCATCATCGGCCTGATCAACTTTGCACACGGTGAGGTGCTGATGGTGGGGGCACTCACCAGCTGGTCCATCATCATCACCATGCAAGAGGCCATGCCAGGCACCTCGGGGTGGGTCTTGCTGGTCATTGCCATCCTGATTTCGTTCGTGGTGTGTGGCTTGTTGAATTTCACCATCGAAAAAATCGCTTACCGGCCACTGCGCAATTCACCGCGCCTGGCGCCCCTGATCACCGCCATCGGTATGTCGCTGCTGCTGCAGACACTGGCCATGATCATCTGGAAGCCCAATCCCAAGTCCTTCCCCTCAGTGCTGTCGCGGGAGCCATTTGAAATTGGTGGCGCGGTCATTTCCGTGACCCAGGTGTTCATTCTGGCGGCCACGGTCGTGACCCTGGCGGCCCTGATGTTCCTGGTCAATCGCACCAAACTGGGTCGTGCCATGCGTGCCACGGCAGAAAACCCCCGCGTGGCGGGCCTCATGGGCATCAAGCCCGACGTGGTGATTTCCGCTACCTTCGTCATTGGCGCCATGCTGGCGGCCTTGGCGGGTGTGATGTGGGCGGCCAATTACGGCACGGTGCAGCACTCCATGGGCTTCATGCCCGGGCTCAAGGCGTTCACCGCTGCGGTGTTCGGTGGCATTGGCAACCTGGCCGGCGCCGTGGTGGGGGGCATTGCCCTGGGCCTGATCGAGGGCATTGGCGCCGGCTACCTGGGTGCGTTGACCGGGGGGGTGTTGGGCAGCCAGTACTCCGACATTTTCGCGTTCATCGTGCTCATCATTGTTCTGACGCTGCGACCTTCGGGTTTGCTGGGT
The DNA here is from genome assembly GCA_964396895.1 of uncultured Hydrogenophaga sp. Classification (GTDB taxonomy): domain Bacteria; phylum Pseudomonadota; class Gammaproteobacteria; order Burkholderiales; family Burkholderiaceae_C; genus UBA2334. The sequence goes on from CAYNGJ010000009.1 coordinate 19,999, forward strand.
GAGCGTGTGGCCGATCGCGCCTGAAGCCCCCAAGGAGAACACACATGTTGAACACCAAATCGGGCAAGATCGTCGCCTTTTTGCTGTGTGGCCTGGGTCTGCTGGTCCTGCCACTGCTGCTGCAACCCTATGGCAACGCTTGGGTGCGCATTCTGGACATGGCCCTGCTGTACGTCATGCTGGCGCTGGGTCTGAACATCATCGTGGGCTTTGCCGGCCTGCTCGACCTGGGTTATGTGGCCTTTTTTGCCACTGGCGCCTACATCATGGGGCTGCTGGGTTCGCCGCACTTGGCCGAGGCTTTTCCCGCCATCAAGGCCATGTTCCCCAATGGGGTGCACTACAGCATCTGGTGGGTGCTGCTGGTGGCAGGTGCTGTGGCCGGCTTGCTGGGCATGATGCTGGGTGCGCCCACGCTCAAGCTGCGGGGCGACTACCTGGCCATCGTGACCCTGGGCTTCGGTGAAATCATCCGCATTTTCCTGCTCAACCTGGACCGCCCCATCAACATCACCAACGGCCCCAAGGGTCTGATGCAGATTGACCCAGTCACTGTGTTTGGCATCAACCTGGGGCAGAAGCAGTCCATTTTTGGCATTCACTTTGAGTCGGTGTCGCTGTACTATTACCTGTTCCTGTTCCTGGTGCTGGTCATCATCGTGGTGTCGTCCCGTCTGGAGCGTTCGCGCATTGGGCGCGCCTGGATGGCCATTCGGGAGGATGAAATTGCCGCCAAGGCCATGGGTCTGAACACCCGCAACTTGAAGCTCATGGCCTTTGGCATGGGCGCATCGTTCGGTGGCATTTCGGGTGTGATGTTTGCCAGCTTCCAGGGCTTTGTGTCGCCCGAGTCGTTCAGCCTGATGGAGTCGGTGATGATCGTGGCCATGGTCACGCTGGGTGGCCTGGGCCACATCCCCGGCGTCATTTTGGGGGCGTTGCTGCTGGCCGCGTTGCCTGAGTTGCTGCGCCACATGGCTGGCCCGCTGACAGCCCTCACCGATGGCCGTCTGGCCCCTGAAATCCTGCGACAGCTGCTGATTGCGCTGGCGATGATCGTCATCATGCTGTTGCGTCCGCGTGGTCTGTGGCCCGCCCCCGAACACGGCAAATCCCTGACCAAAGGAGACGCAGCATGAGCGCCAAGCAGTCCGATGTGGTGTTGAAAGTGGCCGATGTATCCAAGCGCTTCGGTGGCTTGCAGGCACTGAGCGATGTGGCGGTCACCATTGAGCGTGGCCAGGTGTATGGCCTGATTGGCCCCAACGGCGCTGGCAAAACCACGTTTTTCAACGTGTTGACCGGTCTGTACACGCCCGACAGTGGGACCTTCGAGTTGGCGGGCAAGCCCTATGTGCCCACCACGGTGCACCAGGTGGCCAAAGCGGGCATTGCGCGCACGTTTCAGAACATTCGCCTGTTCTCCGAAATGACGGCACTTGAAAACGTGATGGTGGGACGCCATGTGCGCACCCATTCGGGTTTGCTGGGTGCGGTGTTCCGCACCCCTTCGTTCAAAGCCGAGGAAAAAGCCATTGCCGAGCGCGCCCAGGAGCTGCTGGACTACGTGGGCATTGGCAAATACGCCGACTACAAGGCGCGCACCCTGAGCTATGGTGATCAGCGTCGCTTGGAGATCGCGCGCGCCCTGGCCACCGATCCGCAGCTGATCGCGCTGGACGAACCCGCCGCCGGCATGAACGCCACCGAAAAGGTGTTGTTGCGCGAGCTGATTGACCGCATCCGCAACGACAACCGCACCATCCTGCTCATCGAACACGATGTGAAGCTGGTCATGGGCCTGTGCGACCGCGTGACCGTGCTCGACTACGGCAAACCCCTGGTCACCGGCTCGCCGGCCGAAGTGCAGAAGAACGAAAAAGTGATCGAAGCCTACCTGGGCACGGGCCACTGACCGCGACTTTGACCCAGAGAGAGAAACACACATATGTCAAACGTATTGCTCAAAGTCAAAGGCCTCAAGGTCAACTACGGCGGCATCAAGGCCGTCAAAGGGGTTGACCTGGAAGTGCACGAAGGCGAGCTGGTCAGTCTGATCGGCTCCAACGGCGCCGGCAAAACCACCACCATGAAGGCCATCACCGGTATTCAGGCTTATGCCGAAGGCGAAATCGAATACCTGGGGCAAAGCATCCGTGGCAAAGGCGCCTGGGACTTGGTGAAAGAAGGCCTGGCCATGGTGCCCGAGGGGCGCGGGGTGTTTACCCGCATGACCATCATCGAGAACTTGCAAATCGGCGCGTTCATTCGCAACGACGACGCGGGCATTGCCCGCGACATGGAGCGCATGTTCGACATCTTCCCCCGTCTGCGGGAGCGCAAAGACCAGTTGGCCGGGACCATGTCCGGTGGCGAGCAGCAGATGCTGGCCATGGCCCGCGCGCTGATGAGCCAGCCCAAAGTGTTGCTGCTGGACGAGCCTTCCATGGGCCTGTCTCCCATCATGGTGGACAAAATTTTCGAGGTGGTGCGCGACGTTTACGCCCAGGGCGTGACCGTGTTGCTGGTGGAGCAAAATGCCCGCCGCGCCCTGCAAATTGCCGACCGTGGCTATGTGATGGACTCCGGTCTCATCACCATGGACGGTGATGCCAAGCTCATGCTCGACGACCCCAAGGTGCGCGCCGCCTACCTGGGCGAATGAGCGCCGGGCCGCACGGCGGCCCACCAAACCTAAAATACAGGGTTGCGCGTTGTGTACGCGCAGCCCTTTTTTCATTCCAGACCATGACCCAAGCCACCCCCACGCCCGAACCAGCGCACCCCCATCACTCCGATGCCTTTGACGACAACCAGCTGATCGCTGAGCGCCGCGCCAAACTCAAGGCCATCCGCGAGGCCGCGCAGCAAGGCGGTGGTGTGGCCTTTCCCAACGATTTCAAGCCCGCCGACCGGGCGCAAGACCTGCACGAGCGTTTTGGCGACATGAGCAAGGAGGCCTTGGAGCCCCTGAACGTCACGGCCAGCGTGGCGGGGCGCATGATGCTCAAGCGCGTCATGGGCAAGGCCAGCTTTGCCACGTTGCAAGACGCCACCTTTGGCCCCAGCGGCGGCCGCATCCAGGTGTACCTGAACAACGACAGCGTGGGCGAAGAGGTGCACGCCGCGTTCAAACACTGGGACCTGGGCGACATCGTGGCCGCTGAGGGGGTGGTGTTCAAGACCAAAACCGGCGAGCTGTCCATCCACGCCACCCGCATCCGCCTGCTCACCAAAAGCCTGCGTCCCTTGCCCGACAAGTTCCACGGCGTGCACGATCAGGAAATCAAGTACCGCCAGCGCTACGTGGATTTGATGACCGACGAGTCGGCGCGTAAGCGCTTCGTGGCGCGCAGCCGCGCGGTCAGCGGCATCCGCGAGTTCATGGTGCACCATGGCTTTCTGGAGGTGGAAACCCCCATGTTGCACGCCATCCCTGGCGGGGCGAATGCCAAGCCGTTTGAGACCCACCACAACGCGCTGGACCAGCAAATGTTCCTGCGCATTGCACCCGAGCTGTACCTGAAGCGGCTGTTGGTGGGCGGTTTCGAGCGCGTGTTTGAAATCAACCGCAACTTTCGCAACGAAGGCATCAGCGTCCGCCACAACCCCGAATTCACCATGATGGAGTTCTACGCGGCCTACTGGAATTACCAGGACCTGATGAACTTCACCGAAGAGCTGGTGCGCGATGCGGCCCTCAAGGCCACCGGCACCCTGCAACTCAGTTATGCGGGCCAACCCGTGGACCTGGCCGCGCCTTTTGAGCGTCTGACCATCCGCGAAGCCATTCTCAAGTACACCGGTGCCGGTGGCGAACTCGGTCACCAGGGTGTGCCAGCGGTGGACGACCGCGAGTGGCTGATCAGCGCTTTGAAAAAGCTGGGGGTGAAGGAGGAGAAGCACCAGCTCTCCAAACGCACCCTGGCCAGTTTGCAGGTGCTGTACTTTGAAGAAACGGTGGAAGAAAAGCTCTGGAACCCCACCTTCATCTGCGAGCATCCCACCGAAATTTCTCCCCTGGCGCGGGCCTCTGACAGCCGACCCGAGGTGACAGAGCGCTTCGAGCTCTACATCACCGGGCGCGAGTTTGGCAACGGCTTCAGCGAGCTGAACGATGCCGAGGACCAGGCGGCCCGCTTCCATGCCCAGGTGACGGCCAAAGACGGCGGCGACGACGAGGCCATGTACTTTGACCACGACTTTGTGCGTGCCCTGGAATACGGCATGCCGCCCGCCGGTGGCTGCGGCATTGGCATGGACCGCCTGATGATGTTGCTGACCGACAGCCCCAGCATCCGCGACATCATCCTGTTCCCCGCGTTGCGACGCGAATCCTGATGTAGCAAGCTGTTCAATAAAATCAAGCGCTGGAGCCTGATTTTGTATAAAAAATGCCGCCAGGCTACCCTGGCGGCATTTTTTTGGTGCGGGCAAACCCGCTCGGGCTTCGGGCTGGGGTCAGGCGTATTCCACCAGGCTTTTTCGCATTTTCTTCATGGCGGCCACCTCGATCTGGCGGATGCGCTCGGCGCTCACCCCATACTCGGCGGCCAACTCGTGCAGCGTCATGCCGCCACTGCCATCGTCGTTCACTTTCAGCCAACGCTCGGCCACGATGCGGCGCGAACGGTCGTCCAGCGCTGCCATGGCCTGGCTGACGCCATCGGACGCCAAATGGTCACGGTGACGGGCTTCCAACACGGCGGTGGGCTCCAGGCTGGCGTCGCTCAGGTAGGCAATGGGGCCGTAAGCTTCCTCACCATCGTCATTGGGGGTGGGGTCCAGCACCACATCGCCGCCCGACATGCGGGTTTCCATTTCAATCACTTCTTCGCGCTTGACGTTCAGCTCGCGGGCCATCAAGTCAATTTCGCGCTTGTTCAGCGTGTCGCGGTGGGTGGCTTCGTCCCCAGCGGCGGCATCGGCCTTGAAGCCCTGCTTCATGCTGCGCAAATTGAAAAACAGCTTGCGCTGCGCCTTGGTGGTGGCCACCTTGACCATGCGCCAGTTTTTCAGGATGTATTCGTGAATTTCGGCCTTGATCCAGTGCATGGCGTAGCTCACCAGGCGCACGCCCTGGTCGGGGTCAAAGCGCTTGACCGCCTTCATCAGGCCCACGTTGCCTTCCTGAATCAGGTCACCGTGGGGCAAGCCGTAGCCCAGGTACTGGCGGGAAATGGACACCACCAAGCGCAGGTGAGACATCACCAACTTACCGGCGGCATCCAGATCGTTGTGGTCCCGCAATTGGCGGGCGCAGTCCTGCTCCTCCTCCAGCGTGAGCATGGGCAGGCGGTTGACGGCTGAAATGTAGGCATCCAGGTGACCCAGCGGGGGCACCAACGCCCACGGGTTGGCCACGGACAGCGCGGTGTTGTTCAAAACAGCATTCATATGGACCCTCTCTCCACCCCTCAGGGGTACGGTGAAATGTTAGCACTCTATTAGAGGGAGTGCTAATCACAAGGTTCCCGACCTCTTCGATCCCCACATCATCCGGTTGCGGCGAGATCGCTCAGCGCTTCACGGACGGGCGAGAAGCCGTCAAACTGCACGATGTTTGATGTTGGGCAAGCACATCCGGCGCCAGAACAACCCGCCTGTCAGTCAGGCTGAACGTTGCCCTGCGAAAATAGGTGCTTTACCCTAATGAGACAGGGGGGCCCCCTGGAAAGAAAACGATATGAAACGTTTGGACGACTTCCGCATGCGCTTGGGACAACACGAGTTGGTGCCCATCATGATTGGAGGCATGGGGGTGGACATCTCCTCGTCCGATTTGGCTTTGGAGGCTGCCCGCCTGGGTGGCGTGGGCCACATTTCGGACGCCATGATCAAAACGGTGACCGATCGCCGCTACAAAACCAAATTCGTCAAAGCCAAGCAGGCCCTTTATAAGTATGTGCCCGAGACGGATGACAAGTCCAACGTCAAGTTTGACTTGGCTCACCTGGACGAAGCCACTCGGTTGCACGTGGAAAACACCATGTCGCGCAAGCAGGGCAGTGGTCTGATTTTCATCAACTGCATGGAAAAGCTGACCATGAACGCGCCCAAGGAGACGCTGAAAGTCCGCATGGCCTCCGCGCTGGACGCGGGCATTGACGGCATCACCCTGGCGGCGGGTCTGCACCTGGGCTCCATGGCGCTGATCGAAGACCATCCCCGTTTCCGTGATGCCAAGATCGGCATCATCGTGTCGTCGCTGCGGGCGTTGCAGCTGTTTCTGAAGAAAAACAGCCGCCTCAACCGCTTGCCTGACTACGTGGTGGTGGAGGGCCCGCTGGCGGGCGGTCACCTGGGTTTTGGCATGGATTGGGCGCAGTATGACCTGGCGACCATCGTGGCCGAAATTCTCGAGTACCTCAAAAAAGAGCAGCTGGACATTCCCGTGCTGCCCGCGGGGGGCATTTTCACGGGCAGCGACGCGGTCCGTTTCATGGACATGGGCGGGGCTGGCGTGCAGGTGGCGACACGGTTCACCGTGACCAAAGAATGCGGCCTGCCCGATGACATCAAGCAGGAATATTTCAAGGCCAGCGAGGATGACATCGAGGTGAACGAGATTTCACCCACCGGTTACCCCATGCGCATGATCAAGTCCAGTCCCGGCATTGGCGATGGCATTCGCCCCAACTGCGAGGCGTACGGTTACCTGCTGGACGCCAACGGGCGTTGCGCCTACGTGACCGCCTACAACCGCGAGGTGGCGGCCCATCCGGGGGAAAAACGGGTGGTGGTGATGGACAAGACCTGCCTGTGCACCCACATGCGCAACTTCGAGATCTGGACCTGCGGTCACCTGACGTGGCGCCTGAAAGACACCACCTTGCGCCGGGCCGATGGCCGCTACCAGCTGCTGAGCGCCCAGCACGTGTTCGAAGACTACCAATTCAGCACAGACAACCAGGTGCGGTTGCCCGAGCCAGAACCCGAGGCGGCTGAGGCCCAGTGAGCCCCACGCCCCCTCTGTGGGGCGTCATCAGCCCATTTGCTGAATGCCTGACAGCAACCAACCACCTTGGCCTTGGCGTGGCTTGGTCAGGTGCCACATTTCGTCAAAGGCCTCGGTGGGGCCATTGGCCTCTTCGCGGATCTGACCGGTGAAGCGCACGCTCACCACGTAGCGCTGGTCTTCTTCGGCCACTTCAACCACCTGGGCGTTCACGCTCACCACGTCGGTGTGCTGGGCGCTGCTGCCGCGCTCGGCCATGTCCATTTTCAGTTCGGCGAACATTTCGGGCGTGGTGAACTCGCGGATGTCGTCCAGGTTACCCGCGTCGTTGGCCGCCTGCAGGCGGATGAACTGCACCTTGGCGCTGCGCTCGAAGCCGGCTGTGTCGAAATCAGCGGGAATGCGGGAGCTGGTGTTCAGGTTGGCCCCAATGCCCGACCCAATGCCAGAGCCGATGAGTGACCCCGATGCGGCGGCACCCGTGGGCGCGTCCACTGCGGTGCGGGGCATGGCCACGTCGTAGGCCCGTGCAGCGGGTGCGTCGGGCTGTTGGCCCATGCCGGCGTACTGCATGCCATCGCGTTGGCCCGTGCTGGCCAATTTGGCCGCAGCGCGCTTGCGCATGACCAAACCGATGACCACCATCACCGCCATGGCCAACAGGCCAAACATGAGCATGGAAGCCAACTCTTCACCAAATCCGAGGTGCGAGGCCAAGGCGGCCAGGCCCAGGCCAGCGGCCAAACCCGCCACTGGGCCCATCCAGGAGCGTTTGGGCGCTGCGGCAGCGGCTGTGCCAGCGGCGGCAGGTGCCGCTGCGGATGCGGCAGCTGGCGTTTGTGCGGGGGTGGCGTTGGGCGACTTGTCGGCTGGCGTGGCCTGCTTTTGCATGCCGGTGGACTTGCCCGAGCCCAGGCGTTTGGCCGCCTCTGCATCACCCGAGGTCATGGAAAGACCCAAGGCCAACGCCAGGGCCATGGCGGAAAAGAGTTTCATGGTGCGATCCGTTCAATGAAAGTTAAGGACCATCCGACAATAGGCGGTATACCAATCAGTTAAAAGAAGATGCTTTTTGAAACAACTTCCTTTAAAAACTGACTATCAAACGGAATAGCGTGGCATCAGTGGCTGGAAGTCACGTCGCTCGGCGATGAAGTCCGGACGGGGTTGCAAGCCACAAAACGGTGTCATCGGGGTGTTGTGCACGCTGTTGTAGACCACGAATACATTGCTGCGCGGCAAGGGCGTGATGTTGGAGTTGGAACCATGCATCACATTGCATTCAAAAAAGGTCACTGAGCCCGCCAGGCCGGTGGGGGATGCCAAGCCAAAATCGTTCACCAGTTCGGTCAGGCTGGCGTCGTCCGGCACGCCCACTTCTTGGCGCTTGAGCGAGTGCTGGTAGTGGTTGTCAGGTGTTTCTCCCACGCAGGACACAAAGCGCTGGTGAGAGCCGGGAATGAGCATCAGTGGCCCGTTGTAGGGGGTGTTGGGGGTGAGGCTGATGGAGCAGCTGACCATGCGCATGGCGGGCACTCCGTCTTCCACGTGCCAGGTTTCGAAGTCGGAGTGCCAGTAGAACTCCTTGCCCCGAAAGCCGCTTTTGTAGTTGATGCGGGACTGGTGGATGTACACATCGCTGCCCAGCAGTTGCTGGGCAATGCGGACCAACTTGGGGTGCTGGCACAGTTGGCGCAACACCTCGTTGTGGGTGTGAACGGCAAACAGCGATCGAAGCTCCCTGCTGTCTGGCTCAATGATGGCTTCTTTCTGTGCCGTGACGCGGCAGTCTCCGCGCAGACGTTGCAACTCGGCCATGTACTGTTCGATTTCACTCAAGCTGAAGAGCTCGTCCAAGCTCAGGTAGCCGTTGTCTTGGTAAAAGTGCAGCTGGCTGGCCTCCAAGGGGCCGCGGTCCGGGTCGCCGTAGATGACGGGGTCCAGCCGGCGGGTGATGCGGGCGTTGGGGTGTTGGCGCGAGGGGTAGCGGTCGGTCAGTGGTCGGTCGGCGGTGGCAGTGCTCATGCGGTCGGTCCTTGTGTGCGGTGGTGGGGCTGTCGGGTGGCGGGGCTTCAGTCCACCAAGGCGTAAGCGCCGGTGGCGTCGTGCACCTCCTGGCCCGTCAGCGGTGGATTGAACACGCACACCATGCGCATGTGCGTGCCCTTGTTGGCCTTGAGGATGTGGTGGTCGTGCCGGTTCAGGGCGTACAGCGTGCCAGCGCGGATGTCGTGGCATTCCTGCGTGGCCAGGTCAATCAATTGCCCTTCGCCCTCGATCAGGTACACGGTTTCCAGGTGGTTGCGGTAGTGCATGTCCAGTTCGGCACCGGGCTTGATGACGGTGTCGTGCACCGAGTAGCCCATGCCATCGCTTTTCAGGATCAGGCGGCGGCTGGTCCAGCCGTCGGTGTCCACATCGGCGCTGGTGCCCAGGATGTCGTTGAGGTGTTTCACAATCATGTGTTGGCTCCTTGGGGTGGGGTTGGCGGGTGGTTTCAGGCGGTGCGGCGCGTCTGCTTGGCGCAGATGCGGGACAGACACCTGTCGATGGTGGACAGGCCCAGCATCAGGTCCTCGTCGCTGATGGTCAGGCTGGGCAGCAGCTTGAGCACGTTGTCGTCTATGCCCGCCGTTTCAATGATCAGACCCTCTTGGAAGCAAGCCTGGGAAATCTGGCTGGCCAGGCCAGACTCGTCGAGTGCGATGCCAAAAATCAGGCCTCGCCCCCGCACCTCGCCCTTCACACCCAGTCGGGTCAGCATGTCCTCCAGGTGGTGGCGCACCAGCTTGCTTTTGTGTGACACAGCTTTTTCCAGCCAGTCGTTTTCCCAGTGGTCCAGCGCCTTGGTGGCGGTGATGAAGGCGGGGCAATGGCCACGGAAGGTGCCGTTGTGTTCGCCGGGTGCCCATTGATCCAGCTCGGGCTTGATGAGCACCAGGGCCATGGGCAATCCATACCCCGACAACGACTTAGACAGGGTGACGATGTCGGGCACGATGCCCGCCTCCTCAAAGCTGAAGAAGCCACCCGTGCGTCCGCAGCCCACCTGGATGTCGTCCACGATGAGCACAATGCCGTGATCGGTCGTGAGCTGGCGCAGTCGTTGCAGCCATTCGCTGCTGGCCACGTTCACGCCGCCTTCGGCCTGCACGGTTTCCAGGATCACGGCGGCCGGCAGTTCCAAGCCACTGCCGTTGTCCAGCAGCATGGACTCGAAAAAGCCCAGTGTGTCGGCACCATCCCCCATGTAGCCTGCAAATGGCAGGGAGGTGGTGTGGTGCAGCGGCACGCCAGCACCGGCCCGCTTGAAGCCATTGCCCGTCACGGCCAGCGCACCCAGTGTCATGCCGTGGAAGGCGTTGGTGAAGCTCACCACCCCCTGCCGCCCCGTCACCTTGCGCGCCAGTTTGAGGGCGGCCTCGACGGCGTTGGTGCCAGTGGGGCCGGGGAACTGCAGCTTGTAGGACAACCCCCGTGGGGCCAGGATGACCTGTTGAAAACGTTCGATGAAGGCCTGCTTGGCCTCGCTGTACATGTCCAGTGTGTGGGTGATGCCGTCGCGGCTGAGGTAGTCGATCAGCGCTTCTTTGAGCTTGTCGGGATTGTGGCCATAGTTCATGACACCCGCGCCGGAGAAAAAGTCCAGGTAACGGCGGCCTTGTGTGTCCGTCATCCACGCGCCTTTGGCGGTGGAGAACACGGCGGGAAAGTTGCGGCAGTAGCCACGGACTTCGGATTCGTACTGTTCAAACACGTTCATTTTTCAGGTTCCTTTCAGGTCAGTCGATGTCGTTTGGGTATGCGGCGGCGCAGCCTGAGGCCTCAGGCTGGGAAAACGTGGGCCCTGAGCGGGCCAGCGGGGTTCAGGGAGGCGTGCGTTCCAGCGGGCCTATGCGCAGCAGCGGTTCGGCCGGGTGGTCGTGGGGAAACATGTCGGGCGTGAAGAGCGGTTCGCTCTGGCAGTCGGTGCCCAGTTCGCGGGCCAAGCGCTGAAACAGCGCCAGAGAAGCGGTGTTGTCGGGGGCGACGGTGGCCGTGACCCAGTGGCAAGACTGGTTGGCGGGCAGTGCCAGCCAGGCGTGAAGCAATGCGCTGCCCAGGCCTTTGCCACGGTGTTGGGGCAGCAGCCCCACTTGCCACACAAAAGCGGTGTGGGGTTGTTGCGGGGGGTGGTAGCCAATGACGGCGCCGACCACCTGGTCACCGATTTCGGCCACCAGACAGGTCTGGCCGAAATCGGAGGCAAACAGCAGGTAAAAGTAGGCTGAGTTGAGTTCCAGCGTGCCGCTGGCTTGGACCAGACGCCAGAGCGCTGCACCGTCTTCGGGGCGAGCACTGCGGAAATGAAAATCGGGAGAGGTGGTGACTGGTGCGTGTGGGGTAAAAATCATGCTGGGTGTTTGTCTACACCCCCGGCGGTGGTGTGTGCACCACGGACTTCGGGGTATCAACCAGCCCCCCAACGCACAGCGGTGGGCAACCGATCAGACGACGGGCGGGACGCCGCACGTCATTGAAAAAACCAGTGATCTCTCGACCGCTGAACGAAAAAAAGACACGGGTGTTGACCCGTTTGGAGGAGCGGAGCAGCCGCAAAAAAACGATGCTGCCCGTCAAATACCGCCCCGCAGTCTAACCACTCAAGGCACATCTGTCAACCGTTGGCGTCGGTGTGTGCTGTCAATGTGCGTTCAATCGCATTCAAAGAAGGTCATTTTGTATGCAATTGCTGGCTTCGTTGAGGTGTCATTGGGTGGGGCAGTTGGGCTCAGTGGAGGCGCATCGGCGTGCCACAGCCGGGTCCACATCCAGGCCAGCCCGTTTCGGACATCGGTGCGCAGGTTGACCTGGGTGGCCGGTGGCGGGTGGGGTTGTTCTGTGGTCAGCGGCGGTCCGATGTCGAAGTGGAAGGCATAGGCGGGCTCCTGCCCCATGCGCAAATCCGTCAGCCACAGGTGTCCGTCTTGTTCCTTCACGCGGAAAAACCCGTCGCTGAACCGGGCTACCCGTTGCACTTGGGGGTGGTCGCGGTGCTGCGCTGCCAGGGCCTCGCCGCTGGGAAAAGGCTGGAAGTTCATGCCGTGCCCTCGGTCGAGCAGGGAATAAAAACCTTCGTGGTACAGCGGGCCGTCCATCGCGACCACACGCCACAGCAGGCTGTTGAACGGGGTGGGGGTGACCAGCAACTGCTGACTGGGCAGGTTGGCCTGCTGGAGTGACTGGCGGGCATGCTGGGCCACCAGGGCTTGTGCCTGCACGCCCCAGGCCAGGTACAGCGTGCTCAGGGTCAAGGCGGCCAAGTTGGCGCGGTGGCCCCAAGCGTGCCCTGCCCATGCCAGGCAGACACCCGCCAGCAGGGGCAGGGTGTAAGCCGGGTCGATGATGAACACACTGCCCACCCCAAAGGCCTCGTCACTGAACGGCAGCAGCAGCTGCGTGCCGTACACCGTCATGGTGTCGAGCAGTGGGTGGGTCACCAGTGCCAGCGCCATGGCCAGCCACCAGCGTGGCCACAGCGCGGGCTCGCGCTGGACCCGGCTGATCAGCCAGGCCAATGGTCCCGAGAGCAAGGCCAGGTAGAACAGCGAGTGGCTCTCCGCGCGGTGCAGCACCATGTTGAGCACCGCGTCCTGGTGGTCGATCAGCACGTCCAGGTCGGGCAGCGTCCCGGCCAGCGCACCCCAGGCCACCGCTTTCCATGCAGCGGTTCGCCGTCCCATGGTGGCCAGGCTGAGCGATGCGCCCAGCGCCATTTGGGTGAGGGAGTCCACCGCGCGCGTCAGTTGCGCCGCAGCGTGGGCAGACCCACCCCAGCAGCGTCGAACCCGCCGTCCACCGCCAGCACCTGGCCATTGATGTAACTGGCCGCCGGGCTGCACAGAAACACCACCGTGGCGGCAATTTCTTCCGGCGTACCATAGCGGTTCAAGGGGATGGTGTCGTGGTAGTCCGCCCGGATCGCGGGGGTGTGCACCAGTTTGGCCATGGCGGTGTCCACCGGGCCGGGGGCCACGGCGTTGACGCGGATGCCTGCGTTGCCCAGCTCCACCGCCTGTTGCTTGGTGAGGTGGATGAGGGCGGCCTTGCTGGTGCCGTAGGCCACCCGCAAGGTGCTGGCGCGCAGCCCGGAAATGGAAGCGATGTTGACCACCGCACCGCCACCACTGGCCAGCATCAGGGGCACACCCGCCTGCGTCACGATGAAGGGGCCATTCAGGTTGCTGGCCATGACGGCCTGCCATTCCTCAAACGTGGTCTGGCCGATGGGTTTGAAAATGGCCACCCCCGCGTTGTTCACCAGCGCGTCCAGGCGACCCCAGGCGTGACCCAGCTGGGTGAGGGCGGCTTGCACCTGGTCGGGCTGGCCCACATCGGCTTGCAGCGCCATGACCTCGCCCTGGGTGGCCAGGCGTTCGGCGGTGTGGGCCAGTTCGGGGGCGTCCCAGTCCAGCAAGGCCACGCGGTGGCCTGCGCGCAGAAAACCCTCGGCGATCGCCATGCCAATGCCCCTGGCTGCACCGGTGACCAGTGCCACAGGGATGGGAGAAGGGGGTGGGGCAGATGAAATTTCAAGCATTTTTGGCCTCTAGCGCTTATGCACGTTGCAGTTGCAGCTATTGAAATTGGTGACATCGCTCACGCAATGGGGTGGCGTTGGTGGGGTGCTGGATCATCATAAAACCGCTGGCGTGTCCGTTGAACCCATGGGGTCACCCAGCCCGTCAGGTGGGCACCGTACAACAGCAGCACCAGCGCCGCCACGATGAGCGGCAGTGCCAGGTACACCCAGCCGGTCAGGTGCTCGTTGCCCAGCCACACCCCCACCAGCAGCGCCACCGCCGGGTTCACGAACGAGTAACTGCCCGCCAGCGTGCCCGAGGTGTGTTTGAGCAGCCAGAGGTAGGCATTGAGTGCCACGAGCGTGCCCATGCACAGCAGGTAGCCCCAGGCCAGCCACGACGTGGTGCTCACCCCGCGCCAGGGCGTGGCTGACTCCAGCGTGAACGATGCCACCAGCCCCATGGCGCCGCCCAGCAACCACTGGGCGGCCGGTGCCATGGTGCTGTGGGGCAGTTCCAAGCGCCGGGACGCGTAGGAGCCCAGGCTCCAGGCCAGAGGGGCGCCAAACGCCAGCGCCGCCCCCAGCCAGGTGGCCGAGAAGTCCCGCTCCATGGCCAGCAGCACGGCCCCCAGCACACCCAGCGCCAGGGCCAGCCAGCTGGTCAGCGGCACACGTTCTCCACCCAGGCGTCCCCACAGCGTCAGCCACATGGGCATGGTGGCCACGACGGTGGCCATCAGGCCGGAGCCAATGCCCAGCTTCTGGGCAAAGCCCACCAGGTTCATGGCCAGTACCACCATCAAGGCGCCCACCAGGGCGGAATGGCGCCACTGGGTGGCCGTGGGCCAGGCGTGGCCCTGCCAGCGGGCCAGGGCGAGCATGAGCAGGCCTGCGGCGACAAAGCGACTGGCATTCATGAACAGTGGCGGCATGGTTTGCAGCGCCACCGCGAGGCCAAAATAGGTGGTGCCCCACACCACATACACCAGGCCCAAGGCCACACCCACCAGCGCCGTGGGCGCGTGACCGGGTTGGAATTTGAAAATTTCAGGCATATTGCACCCAATGCAGGAAAATATCCGACCACTGTGGCCGATGCCGTACTTTATCTCAGGAACTGGACCAATGCTGACAAATATTCAGATAGATGATGTGGATGCCAGAATTTTGACGGCGTTAGGGATTGACAGCCGACGTTCTTACGCCGATGTGGGCGCTGAAGTGGGCCTGTCCACCGCTGCGGTGCACGAGCGGGTGAAGAAGATGGCGGAGCGTGGGGTCATCGAGCGTTTCTCGCTGCGCATTGCGCCCGACAAGGTGGGCCTGCACTTCACCGCGTTTGTGGCCATTCGCAACGACAGTGGTGTGCGTTGCCGCGAGGTGGCCCCGCGCCTGCGTGCCATGCCCGAGGTGCTGGAGCTGCACAGCGTGGCGGGTGAATACGACTTTTTGGCCAAAATCCGGACCACCCACCCCCGGCGGTTGGAAGACCTGCTTTATGAGATCAAGGCCATTGACGGGGTCGCTCGCACCGTCAGCACGGTGGTGTTGAACACCGAGTTCGAAGACCAGCCCATTCCGTTCACCGTGCCCCCGGTCTGAGGCAGGGGTCAGCGCATTGGCATGCTTTGCCGAAAGGCCATGACCGCCTGGTTGCGCAGTGTCTTGAGCAACGACAGCCCCTTGTCGTCCAGCGCAATGCTGTCGGCCGTGGCCTGGTCGGCGTAGATCAGGCCCAAAGGGGTGCCTCTGAGCTGCAAGGGCAGCAGCATGAACGACTGCGCGTGGATGTGCTGGTGGAACCAGCCTGGCAGGCTCTGATGCACCTTGCTGGCTGAGGCGTCGTGAATGAGCGTGTCCACGCCCTTATTGCACACCATGGCCAGTAGATTGTTGGGTTCATTCAGCACCACTTTGAAGTGCCGGGCCGATTCACTGGCGTTGTCGCCCAGGCCAAATCGTCCCAAGAGCACGCCACTTTGGCCATCTTTCAGGCAGAACAACACCTGCCGGAACCCCATGGCGCGGTACATGGTTTCCAGGATCATGCGCAACACGTCGTTCAATTTGAAGGTGTCCACCATGGCGTTGGTGATGTCCTGAATGCCGGTGGCCAGCATGGCCGACGCCTGGTCGGCCCTGGCTTGCCGACTGGCATCGCTTTCCTCGGGCGCGTCCAGGGGGTCTGTGGGTTTGGCACTGGCCACCGCCGTCCGGTCGAATGCCCGGGTGGTGGCTTGCAGCTCGTGCAAGCCAGTCGTGTCTGCCGGGTTGGCTCGGGCACCCGGTGTCGCGCTGGCGGGGCGCAGTAATTTGGCGGCAGGTGAGTGGGCGGGTACCGTCAGTCCAATGGCGGCGGCCGTTTCGGTGAGTTTTTCGCGCGCGGTGTGGGCTGCTTTTTCGATGCTGTCACTGGATTGACCCAGGCACACGGCGTACTGGGTGGCCACTTTGCGCAACTGGGTGGCCTGGTCTTTGTCGGCGGCGTGCAAAAAGGTGTCGGCCAGTTCGTTGGCGGCCACGGTGACCCAATGCAGCCTGGCTTGGGGGTCGCTGGGGCGCACGGAGGGTGGGGCACCAGCGGGCTTGCGCATGAGCTTGAGCATGGAGTCGGGCAGCCCCCAGGTTTTGCCCACCCCTTGGCCCAGCGCTTCGTAGGTGATGCCCAGCACTGCCTGTGAGGCTTGTTCCTCGGTGGGCGCCGGTGCGCCCCTGAGGCTTGCGGGGACGGCCATGGTCTGGCGTATTTGGGCTGCTTCGTCGGGCAGGTAGAACTCGGTCAGCATTCGCCCCAGATTTTGCAGCAGCGCACCGATGAACACTTCTTCGCCTTCCCGGGTACCGGGGCCCATGTCCGCAGCCAATGCGCCCGCCAGCAAGGCACGTAAGAATTCACCTTTGAGCTGCGCGGCATGGGCTTTGTTTTCCATGTGGTCCAGCAGCACCAGGCTCATGGCCACGTTGCGTATGCCCGCAAATCCGATGAGGCTGACCGCCCGAGACACGGTGTTGATGTGCCCACCCCCCACATGGCTGAAGTGCGCCGAGTTGACGATGCGCAGCAGCTTGTTGGTCAGCGCCACGTCCTTCAGGATTTCGCTGGTCAGGCTGTTGAGGCTTTCGCTGTCGGAGCTGGCCAAGCTCTGTACCTTGACGATTTGTGCCGACATGGCGGGAAAGTCGGTGGTGCGGCGCATGCGCCTGAGCAGGAATTCCAGTGTGGCGCTGTTGCCGGTGTCGGTGGCGTTTTGCCCGTCGCTTTGGGCGGCAGAGGCCCACTCGCGCAAGGCATTGGCCATGTCGGCGGCACTGGTCCAGCGCAGGGTGGTGTCGCGGGCCAGTGCCCGCTGCACCAGCGCCCGCAGGGCGTCGTCCACGGGGTGTGCCGGGTCCGACGGCATCACCAAGTCTTCATGGGCCATGCGGTAGATGGCGCGGAAAGCCTCTTTTTCGGCCACCAGGGGTCGGCCCGTCAGCATTTCGGCCAGCAGCAGGCCGGCGGCGAACACATCGTGTTGCGGGGTGGGGGGCTCGCCACGCGCTGCTTCGGGTGACAGGTAATTGGGTGTGCCTTCGACGTGGGTGCCAGATGCCAGGGTACCTGCGCCTGTCTGGCGCAACTGCATGGCAATGCCAAAGTCACTGACCTTGGCATTGCCCTCTGTGTCCAAGAGGATGTTGGCGGGCTTCAGATCGCGGTGAATCACCCCGCTGCTGTGGGCATGCTGCAAGGCGTCCAGCACTTGGACCATCAGGCGAACGGCCTCGGAGGCGGGCAGTGGGCCTTCCGTCGCCAGCTTTTGCGACAGGGATTGACCGTTCACCATTTCCAACACCAAGCCGGGGCGGCCATCGAACATGTCAGCCTCGTAGAGGGTGACGATGTGTGGATGCACCAGGCGGCTGAGGCTGCGGGCCTCCTGCAGCCACTGGTCGGCCAGTTGGGGCTGATGCCCCCCGCCCGGTGTGTGCAGCACCTTCAGCGCCACGTCGCGCTGAAGACGCGGGTCGTGCGCCAGCCAGACGCCCGCCTGTGCACCACGGCCCAGCAAACGCTGGAGCTCGAACCGCCCCAGCGTGGCGGACATGCCGGTCGTGGTTTGAAGGTGCAGGGGTTGGTTCATTCGGTGGTGGGAGAAGGCTTAGCCCGAGCGGTGAAAGCCGGCCATGAACTCACGGTCAATGCGGTCTTTCCAGCGCCATGCCCAGCCCCCTTCGGCACTGACGCGCCCCCAGTTGGCAATGGCGTGGTCGGTGCCACAGCTCAGGATGTTGAGCGACTGCGCGCGTGGCGTGTGGGCATTCAGTGGCTGGTCCGAGGCCGAAGCCAGCAGGTTCAACCCCAGGTTGGGGCCAGCGCGCACGGCGAACACGCCGTTGCGGGCGTGTGGCAGGTCCAGGCGTGTGGCCACGTCACCTGCTGCAAACACGTTGGGGTGGGAGGTGCTTTGCAAATGCTTGTTGGTCAGGACGTGACCGTGTTCGTCGAGCGCCAAGCCACTGTGCGACAGCCAAGTGGGAGCATGGGCGCCGTTGGCCAGCACAGTCAGGTCGCTGGGCAAGCTGTTGCCGTTGTCCAGGTTCAGGTGGTCGGGGTGGACCTGGGTGCATTGGGCAAACACCACCTCGATCTGCTTGCGCCGCAAGTGGGCGATGACCCTTTTTTGCACCCCCACCGGGTAGTTGGCCGCCACGGTGGTGGTGGCGCTGATCAGGGTGATGCGTGCGGCCACACCGTGCTTTTTCATGCCCTGTTGCATGGCAAAGGCCAGTTCGATGCCGGTGGCGCCCGCCCCCACCACACACACCTGGAACACGTGTCCCGGGTGGTTGGCCGCCTTGGCTTTGGCCTGTTGGGTGGCCTGGGTCCAGCGGTTGACAAATTGCTCGATGGGGCGAATGGGCAAACCGTGCTCGAACGCGCCGGGCATGTGGGCGTCGAGCACGCGCCGTTCCATGACCGAGCCGGTGTCAATGCTGAGCAGGTTGTAGGTCAGCATGGCTGGCCG
Organism: uncultured Hydrogenophaga sp.; assembly: GCA_964396895.1. Lineage (GTDB taxonomy): Bacteria > Pseudomonadota > Gammaproteobacteria > Burkholderiales > Burkholderiaceae_C > UBA2334. Next base: position 38,531 of record CAYNGJ010000009.1, read on the forward strand.
GCTCACCAGGGGACTGATGTGCTGTGGGCTGTGGGCCGCAGAGGGGGCACTGTTGGGGCCGCTCGTGGCACTGGGGCCATAGTCCAGCATGATGGACGAGGTGTTGGCGTCCAGTCCGCTGCAGCGCGCGCTGATCCAGCGCACGCCCGCCTCGCGCAACAAGGGTTCGAGGTTGATCTGACACTCGGCCTGTGCGTAGTGCCCTGCGACATAGCCAGGGGTCATGCCGCTGTAGGTCTGGTAGGCCCAGGGCGTGACCAAGGTCACGTCCAGGTCGGCCCGACGGTTCTTGGCCAGTTGGGTCAGCACCTGGACATGGGCGTGCCCGGCACCCAGCAGAATGAGGCTTTTGATGCTCTCCATGCCCAAGGTGGTGGCAAAGGTGGCATCGGTCTTTTTGTCCACGAAGTACACACCGGTGAGCTCAAACTGGCCGGTGGCACCAAAGTCGGGGTCCTGAGAGTTCTTCATGGCGCTGTGAGTGTGTGGTCCCTGTCAGGGCCTCATGTTATGCGCAAACCACGGATTTCCGGTGCAGATGTTTCACCAATCCGATGGGCTGTGCAGCACCACAGGGCCCAGTGGGAGGGCCACACAGGGCAGCACACAGTGGTCGGCTTTTTCCTCGGCGCTCAGCCCAGGCCAAGCCACGGTGTGGCGCACCTCGCCCGACGTCAGCGTGCCCAGGCAGGTGCGGCAGGTGCCGTTGCGACACGAGCTGGGCCACGCGATGCCGCCTGCTTCCAACGAGTGGAGCAGGGACTGGTCTTTGCGGGCATTGAACCGGCGGCCGCCGGGTTGCACTTCCCCGGGGAAAAAAGGCGCGGTGTCCATGCCGACGCGCACCTGGGGCGTCAGTTGCCGATGGCCAGCAGTTCCACCTCAAACGTCAGCGTGGCGTTGGGTGGCACCAGGGCACCCGCGCCCCGCTCACCGTAGGCCGTCGTCGGCGGGCAGGTGAGGGTGGCTTTGCCGCCCACTTTCATGGTCTGCACGCCTTGTGTCCAGCAAGGAATGACGCGGCTCAGCGGAAAGGACGCCGGGGCATTGCGCTTGTAGGAGCTGTCGAACTCTTTGCCATCGGCCAGTGTGCCCTTGTAGTGCACTTTCACTGTGTCGGAGGCTTTGGGTTGGGTCCCGGTGCCCACGGTGGTGTGCTCGACCTTCACGCCGGAGGGCAGTGTTTCCGCAGCAGCCAGCGCCCACACGGGCAGGGACAGCGCCACGGCGACCAGACCGGCGCGCAGGGACAGGTGGGAAGGGCCAGAGGGCAGGGTGGTGGTCATGGTCATGGTCTGGGTGAACAAAGGTATCAAACACGGTGAAGGGGATGGTCAAGTGTAGATGCCATGGCCTGCGCCAGCGGGGCGGGCCAGCCGACGCCGTGGCCGCCACAGGTTCAAGCGCTGGCAGGGGTGAGTGTTTGCAACTGCGCACGCAGCCAGGTGTGGGCCGGGTCTTGCTGGTGCCTCAGGTGCCACACCATGTACATGGGCAGGGTGGGACAGGGCACTGGCACGGGGGCGCTCGCCAGGCCTTGCATCAGCCCCGCTTGCAAACGCCCGGGTGCCGTCGCCAGCAAGCGGCTGCCTCGCAGAAACGGGGGGATACCGGCAAATCCCGGCACCATGACGGCAAACCGCCGCAGCACCCCCCGGGCGGACAGGTACTGGTCCAGGTCCAGTGCACGTTTGGGTTCGTACACCACGGTGATGTGGTCGGCGGCCAGGTAGTTGGCCGCTGTGTCGGGCGCCTGGCGGACCGCAGGGTCGTAGAACACGCGGTAGTGGTCTTCAAACAGGCGCTTTTGGACGATGTCGCTGCCGTCGGGTGGGCGCGGGCTGAGCACGAGTTGGCAGTGGCCTTCGCGCAGCATGTCCAGCGACGGAACGTTGGAGGGGATGACCCGCAGCACCACCCCTGGTGCCTGCTCGCGCAGGCTGCGCACCAAGCCGGGCAGCAGCACGTCGCGTTGAAAGTCGTTGGCCGCCACGGTGAAAGTGGTTTGCCACTGCGCGGGGTCAAACCCGCCGGGGCTGCCCGCGCGGGCAAACCGCTCCAGTTGGGTCAGCAGCTCGCGTGCCTGCCCGGCCAGCAGCTCCGCCCGCACGGTGGGGGCGATGCCCCGCCCCCGTTTCACAAACAGCGGGTCGCCCACGATGGCGCGCAGCTTGTCCAGCAGGTGGCTCACCGCCGATTGAGTGACCCCCAGGTGCTGTGCGGCCCCAGTGATGGAGCCCGCCTCCACCACCGCCACCAGCAGCTGCAACAGTCGGACATCCAAACTCAACCAATCGATTTTGCTCATGAGTCAGATGATCATTCATCTGTTTATTTTTGGCAATACGGGCGAAATACTCGGGGCTGATCGCCACCAACGGAGACACACCTTGTCCAACACCTTGCCCCCCATTCCCGGCACCACACCGTTTGACGGTGAACAGGCGCAAAAGGGCTATGCCCTCAACAAAATGTGCTTTTCGTTCAATGACGAAGCCAACCGGCAAGCCTTTTTGGCCGACGAAGAGGCTTACATGCGCCGCTTTGGCCTCACTGAGCCGCAAGCTGCCGCCATCCGGGCGCGCAACGTGCTGCAGCTCATTGCCGCAGGGGGCAATGCCTACTACCTGGCCAAGTTTGCCGGCATTTTCAAGCTGGACATGCAGGACATCGGCGCACAGCAAACTGGCCTGACCAAAGAGCAGTTCAAGGCCAAGCTGGTGGCCGCTGGCCAGTGACACGCCCCTGAAGCACCCACCTGGAGAACACCCATGGCAAAACTCATCGCCGGCCTCGGCACGTCCCACATCCCCGCCATTGGCGGGGCCATCCACAAGGGCCTGCAGCAAGACCCGTACTGGAAGCCCTTTTTTGACGGCTTTCCGCCCATCCGCCAATGGCTGGGTGAGCACAAGCCCGACGTGGTGGTCATGTTCTACAACGACCACGGATTGAATTTTTTCCTCGACAAAATGCCCACTTTTGCGGTGGGTGCAGCCCCGCATTACCACAACGCTGACGAGGGTTGGGGCATTCCCACCCTGCCACCGTTTCAGGGAGAAGTGGGGCTGTCGTGGCACCTGATCAATGCGCTGGTGGAGAAGGAGTTTGACATCGTCAGCTGCCAGGAAATGCTGGTGGACCACGCCTGTACCTTGCCGCTGAAGCTGTTTTGGCCTGACGGCGATTGCCCCGTGACCGTGGTGCCCGTGTGCATCAACACCGTGCAGTTCCCATTGCCCAAAGCCAGTCGCGTGTATGCGCTGGGCAAGGCCGTGGGTCAGGCCATCCAGGGTTGGGACAGCGACAAGCGGGTGGCGGTCATTGCATCGGGCGGCCTGTCGCACCAGTTGGATGGCGAGCGGGCAGGGTTCATCAACAAGGCGTTTGACCTGCAATTTATAGACAGCCTGCTGAGCAACCCCGAGTGGGCCACACAGTTCAGCATCCACGAGCTGGTGGAGAAGACCGGCACCCAGGGGGTCGAGCTGCTGATGTGGCTGGCCATGCGGGGCGCGTTGTCGGCTGCTGGGCCCAAGGTGAGTCGTGTGCACAGCAACTACCACATCCCCATTTCCAACACCGCCACGGCCGTGCTGGCGCTGGCGGTGGACTGACTCGCCGGGTAGGCCTGCCTATAACCGCAAACCAATGGCCGGGTGCGGGGTGGGCAACCAGGGTGCGTGGTAACTTCCGCGCATGTTGTTGACTCACTCACCCCTGCCATGAACACGCCCGCCACCCCACGCATCCCTGCCGTGGCCATTGCGCCCGAGCGCTTGCACGCCATGACGGCACAGCGACTGGCGGGCATGCGCCGTGGCATTGAAAAAGAAAGCCTGCGCGCCCGCCCAGATGGCCAGCTGGCGCTCACGCCCCACCCGGCGGGTTTGGGTTCTGCACTCACCCACCCCCACATCACCACCGATTACAGCGAAAGCCAGCTGGAGCTCATCACCGGCGTGCACGCCAGTGTGGCCGGTTGCCTGGATGAGCTCACGCACATCCACCAGTTCACCCTGCGCACCCTGGTCGCCCAGGGGGACGAGCGGCTGTGGGTGTCCAGCATGCCCTGCGGACTGCCCACCGATGAAACCATCCCGCTGGGCGTGTACGGCAGCTCCAACGTTGGTCGCGCCAAAAGCGTGTACCGCATGGGCCTGGGCCAGCGTTACGGGCGGCGCATGCAGACCATTTCGGGTATCCACTACAACTGGTCATTGCCCGATGTGAGCAGTGCAGAGTACTTTGCCCTCATTCGCAACTTTCGCCGCCATGCGTTTTTGCTGCTGGTGCTGCTGGGCGCGTCGCCTGCCGTGTGTAGCACCTTTGTGCAGGGGCGCGAGCACCAGTTGCAAGTGCTGGCCGGGCGCACGCTGCACATGCCGCATGGCACGTCCTTGCGCATGGGGCGCCTGGGCTACCAGAGCGAGGCGCAGGCCTCGCTGTGTGTGAGCTACAACGGGCTGGAAGGTTACGCCGCCAGCCTGCACGATGCGCTCACCCGTCCTTGGCCCGCGTATGAGGCGCTGGGCATACGCAACCCCGGTGGCGACTACCAGCAACTGGCCACCACACTGTTGCAGATCGAAAACGAGTTCTACGGCACCATCCGTCCCAAACGCACCATTTTTCCCGGTGAACGGCCACTGCACGCCATGCGCGAGCGTGGGGTGGAGTACGTCGAGGTGCGCCTGCTCGACCTGGACCCGTTTGAGCCCATCGGCATCAACGCCCAGACGCTGCGCTTTCTGGATGTGTTCCTCATGCACTGCCTGCTGGCCGACAGCCCGCCCGACACGCCGCAGGAAATTGCCGACATGGCCCACAACCAGCACCTCACGGCCGCGCGTGGCCGTGAACCCGGGCTGCAGCTGCAGCGTCAAGGCGAGGTCATCCCTTTGGCCGATTGGGGCCACGAGTTGCTGAGCGCCATGGCCCCCGTGGCCTGTCTGCTGGATGCATCGCAAACCGCCGATTCGGTGGGGGGCACCCCCCACGCCGATGCCCTGGCCAGCATGGTGCAGCGCCTGGGCCAGCTCGACACCACGCCCTCGGCCCGCGTGCTGCAGGCCATTCAGGCCAGGGATGGCCAGTCGTTTGTGGGGTTTGTGGGCGAGCAATCGGCCCGCACCCACCAACAGCTGCTGGAGGTGCCGTGGACGGCGGCGCAGCAGTCCGCCTTTGAGGCCGAAAGCCGCCAGTCGCTGATCGACCAAAAGGCCATTGAGGACACCGACTCCATGCCCTTTGAAATGTATCGGCAGGAGTACGTGTCGCCCCTGCGTCTGGGCCAGGGGTTGCCGCCGCCCCGTTAAAGGGATGGCGGCGATGCCTCAGACCTCGCCGCCAAAGCGTTTGATCAGGTTGTCGATGTATTTTTCAACCAGTTTCTCGAATTCGCTTTCCACCACCGGGGCCACCACCATCTTCATGAGACCTGGCAGCGGCACCTCGATCTGGCCCTGAATGGCCAGCTCCACATGGGTGGACTTGGGGCTGCCCTTGATTTTCCACTGCCCACCCACCAGCGCGTTGCCCACCCCTTTGACGGGGGTCCACTTGACGCTGCCCTGGCTTTTGGACGCGTCGAACTGGCTCACGTAGCGGCTGGCGTACACGGTCTGGATGTTCACCTGGGCGGTGCCCACTTTTTCCATTTCCCATTGGTAGGTGCCTTCGCCCAAATCGGTCAGCTTGTCGACTTTGGGAAAATGGCTGACCGAGGTGGGCACGTCGGACAGCACATCGAACACTTCGGTGGCGGTGGCCTTGACGTCAAACTCATAACCCAATTCGATTTGGACGGTGATGCTCATGGCGGGCGTTTTCCTGTGACGCGTTGAGAAAATTGACGCAAAACTGACAAATCCATTGTGTCACGTCCGCCTGGCGCGTCACTCAGGGCATTCACCAAGGTCTGGCCATGCGGGCACAATCCCGCCTCCATCGAAAGACGAGTACCCCATGAGCATCCAATGGTTTCCCGGCCACATGCACCTCACGCGCAAGGCCATCGAGGCGCGGGTCAAAGACATCGACGTGTTCATCGAGCTGCTCGACGCCCGCTTGCCGGGGTCGAGTGCCAACCCCATGCTGGCCGAGCTCACCGCAGGTCGCCCCACCGTCAAGGTGCTGAACAAACAAGACCTGGCCGACCCCGAACGCACCGCCGCCTGGCTGGCGCACTACAACGCCCAGCCCGGCACGCAGGCCTTTGCGCTGAGCGCCAACCCCGGCGTCGGCGAGAAAAAGCCCATACAGCGCCTGCGCGAGTGCTGCTTTGAGCTGGCCCCGCTGCGCGGCGGCATGGTCAAGCCCATGCGTGTGCTCATTGGTGGCGTGCCCAACGTGGGCAAATCCACCCTCATCAACAGCCTGGTGGGCCGCAAAACCGCCAAAACCGGCGACGAGGCGGGCGTGACCCGCCACGAGCAGCGCTTTGTGCTGGCCGACGACTTCTACCTGTACGACACCCCGGGCATGCTGTGGCCGCGCATCAGCGTGGCGCAAAGCGGCTACCACTTGGCCGTGAGCGGCGCGGTGGGCAAAAACGCCTACGACGAGCCCGAGGTGGCGCTGGAGTTTCTGCACTGCGTCGCCCAGCCCTATGCCGCACTGCTCAAGGCCCGCTACAAGCTGGCCCAGCCCGTGGACGAGGTGGCGACGCTGAGTGACGAGCAACTGTTGGAGGTCATCGCCGGCAAGGTGCAGGCGGTGGGCAAGGGCGGCCATGTGGACTGGCAGAAGGCCGCCGAGCGCGTCATCACCGACTTCAGAACCGGCGCACTGGGCCGCATCACGCTGGAGCTGCCCGACGAGTTGGCCGAGTGGCGGGCACAGGCGGCGTTGGCCGATGAGGCCAGGGAAGCCAAAAAAATGTCCCGCAAACCCCCCAAGAAAAAAACCGGCCAGCGCCAGCGTGTGCGGGCCGCGCAGCTGCGCGACGCGTTCCATGCCGCCAACCCCAACCCCAACCCCAACCCCAACGCTGCGGACCCTGAGCCGACTGGCGACGCCTGAGCCCGCCCACCACCCCATGAAACTGCTGCTTGCCCCCATGGAAGGGCTGCTCGACTTTGCCCTGCGCGACACACTCACACGCGTGGAAGCCGGGCAGGGTGCGGGCGCTGCGGGTGGCGGCGCAGCAGCCCATGTGCACCCCAGCGGGATTGACCGCTGCGTGAGCGAGTTCATCCGCATCACCGACACGCTGTTGCCGCCCCGCGCCTTCATCCGCACCATGCCCGAGCTGCTGACCGGCGGGCGCACGCTGGCCGGGGTGCCGGTGCGCGGGCAGCTGCTGGGCTCAGACCCCACGCTGCTGGCCGAAAACGCGGCCCGCCTGGCCGAGCTGGGCTCGCACGGGGTGGACTTGAACTTTGGCTGCCCGGCCAAGGTCGTCAACCGCCACGGCGGCGGCTCGGCCTTGCTGGACGACCCCGAGCTGGTGCACCGCATCGTGGCCGCCGTCCGCCGCGCCGTGCCGGTGGGCGTGCCGGTGTCGGCCAAGATGCGGCTGGGCTTCAACGACGACCACAGGGCCGAGGACAACGCCCTGGCCATCGAGGCCGCCGGGGCCAGCGAAATTGTGGTGCACGCCCGCACCAAGGCCCACGGCTACCGCCCGCCCGCCTACTGGGAGCGCATTGCCGACCTGCGTGCCGAGGTGAAACTGCCACTGGTGGCCAACGGCGAAATCTGGACCGTGGACGACGCGCTGCGCGCCCAGGCCGCCAGCGGTTGCACCAGCCTCATGCTGGGCCGTGGCATGGTGGCCGACCCCGGCCTGGCACTGGCCATCCGGGCGGCGCTGGCTTCCACCCAGGCACCCGCTGCCCCGTGGGTGCCGGGTGTCGAAACCGCATCGCCGACCCAGGCAGAGGTTTCAGGCGAGATTTTTAAAGAAAAATGGCCTCCAGCGCTTGATGTGCATGGGTTTTCAGCTATGATTAAAAGTGTGCTGGAAGGCCGCCCAGGCTCGGCCACCGCCTTTGCGGGCACCCTCGCCACGGCACACCCACCGCATGTGCCATGGGCGCAATTGCGGCCACTGCTGGGCAGCTTTTGGGCCTTGGTTGAGCAGCGCGTGGAGCGCCGCCACCGCGCAGGTCGGCTCAAACAGTGGCTCAACCTGCTGCGCCGCCGCTACCCCGAAGCCCAGGCCGCGTTCGACGAGCTGCGCACCACCAACGATGCGCAGCACATTGACGCATGGTTCAAGGCGTGAGCAGAGTGTGGCGCCTTCGTATTTCCCGCCGCCAGGTTCGGTGAAGTTACCTGAGCACAGCTGAGGCTGGTTGTGCAACGATCAATGTTCCAAGCGTGTTCATGTCACCAAGTGTCAATCAAGGTGGCGGGCGAATGCGGTTGATGCGCCGAGGACGCCAGACCGTGGACCAGCCAGGTACGGGTTTCGGCAGGATCGATCACCGCATCAATTTCCAGGGTCGCGGCCATGTTCATGGCTTCGCCGTTCGCGTATTGCTGCTTCACCAACCGGTCGAACAGCGCATCCCGCTGTGGGCCGGGCTCGGCAGCCTCCAGGTCTTTGCGAAAACCCAGCCGCACAGCGCCTTCCAGTCCCATGGCGCCAAATTCCCCTGTGGGCCAGGCGATGGTGAACACGGGGGCATCGAAGCCGCCCGCCGTCATGGCCTGCGCACCCAGGCCGTAGCCCTTGCGCAGCACCACGGCAAAGAACGGCACTGTCAGGTGTGCTGCAACCACAAACATGCGGCACACATGGCGCACTTGGCCTTGTGCTTCGATGTCTGGGCCTACCATGAATCCGGGTGTGTCCGTCAGCGACACGATGGGCAGCCCGTGTGCATTGCACAGCTGCATGAAACGGGCCGCCTTGTCAGCTGCCTCCACATCAATGGCACCGCCCAGGTGCTTGGGGTTGTTGGCCATCAGTCCCACGGGGCGGCCCTGAATGCGCGCCAGCGCTGTCACCATGCCGGGCCCGAAGCCCTGGCGCAGCTCCAGCAGGCTGCCCTCGTCCACCAGGCCGCGCATCACGTCCCTCACCTCGTACACGCGCAGGCGGTTTTCCGGTATGGCATGGCGCAGCGCCCGCTGGTCGGAGGCCTGCCATTGCGCCACTGGGCCCTGGAAGTACGACAGGTACTGTCGGGCGGTGGCCACCGCCTCTGCCTCGTCGCGCACCAGCACGTCGATCACGCCATTGGCCGAATGCACATGGGCCGGGCCGATGTCCTCTGGCTTGAACACGCCCAACCCACCGCCTTCAATCATGGCTGGGCCGCTCATGCCAATGTTGGACGCCTGAGTGGCAATGATCACGTCGGCGCAGCCCAGCAAGGCCGCGTTGCCCGCAAAGCAACGCCCGTGCGCAATGCCCACCACCGGTACCTTGCCCGAGAGCGCTGCAAACTGGCTGAAGGTGTGGTTGTTCAGCCCCGCCACGATGGGCATGTCCGTGTCGCCGGGGCGGCCACCGCCGCCTTCGGCAAACAGCACCACAGGCAGCCGCAGTTTGTGGGCCAAAGCCAGCATGCGGTCGGTTTTGTGGTGGTTGCGCATGCCCTGTGTGCCCGCCAGTACGGTGTAGTCGTAGGCCATCACCACCGCGCGGCTGCGCTCGGGGCCAAACTGCTCTGCATTGACCGTGCCAATGCCCGTGACCATGCCATCCGCCGGGGTGTTGGCCATCAGGTCTTCTAGGCTGCGGCGGCGGGTTTGCGCGGCTATGGCCAGCGCGCCGTATTCGGTGAAGCTGTCCGCATCGCACAGGTCGGCCAGGTTTTCGCGGGCGGTGCGTCCGCCCTGAGCGTGGCGTTTGGCCACTGCGGCGGGGCGGCGGGCATCTTCGGTGAAGGCATGCCTGTCCACCACCCGTTGCAGATCGGGACGAATGTGGTCCGGGTCCACCTGGGCCACACTGGCCTGTTCATCGGTCTGGTCTACCTGCGGCTGCAGCTCGATCAGCACATGGCCTGACGCCACGTGTTGGCCGGTGGATGCGTGAACAGCCGTTACGAGCCCGGCGGCCGATGCGTCGAACACGTGCTCCATCTTCATGGCTTCCAGCACCATGAGTTGCTGGCCCGCGTGGACCCGATCGCCCACCGACACGCTCACTTCCTTGACCTTGGCTGCCATGGGCGCGCAAAGGGTATTGGCGTCTCCTGGATGGGCGCGCGTTGCGCGCTCAAACATGCCAGAAGCCCCGCTGCCATTGTCCATGGCCAGCCATTCGGCCAGCCGTTCTTCCAGCCAACGGGTGTGGATGTGCTGGCTGGCCATGTCCGGGTGGGCCGCAATGTGGCGCAGCAGGCTGATATTGTTGGGCAGGCCGCTGAGATGGCACTCGTCCAGCGCGCGCCGTGAGCGCAGCAGCGCGTCCATGAAGCGATCGCTGTGGTGGCTGACGATGATCTTCGCCAGCAAGGTGTCGTAGTGGGGGGAGGGAGTGGTGTGCACCACCGCATGGGCGTCAATCCTGATGCCCGGCCCAGCGGGCCAAGTCAGGCCGTTGATCTGGCCCGACGAGGGCAGGGCGGTGCCGTTGGCCCCCATGGTCTCGGCGTTGATCCGCCACTGAATGGCGTAACCGCGTGGCCGGGGTGACGCATCAGGGTTCAGCCCCAGGTCGGCCAGCCCAAGGCCTGCCGCCAGTGACACCTGAATCTGCACCAGGTCCACACCCATCACCTCTTCGGTCACTGTGTGTTCCACCTGCAGGCGCGGGTTGGCCTCGATGAACACGAAGGGCAACGCCGCCGACGTCATGTCCACCAAAAACTCAAACGTGCCCAACCCTTCATAGCCCACGGCGGTGGCCATCTTCAGGGCCGCATCCGTCAGCTGTTGCCTCAGCGGTGCGTCCAGCGACGGGCTGGGTGCGATTTCCACCACCTTCTGGAACCGGCGCTGCACCGTGCACTCCCGGTCGCCCAGGGCCATGGCCCGCTGGCCGTCGCCCACCACCTGCACCTCGATGTGGCGGGCACCTGTCATCAGACGCTCCACATACACACCGGACTGGCCGAACGCCGCTTGCGCCTCCGACTGGCAACGCTCGAAGGCCGCTGGCACGTCCTCGGCACGCTGCACGGCCCGCATGCCCCAGCCACCGCCACCACCAATGGCCTTGACCATGACGCCCGCACCACCCTGGTCATGGAAGAACTGCAGGGCTTGCGCCAGCGTCACCGCCCGGTCAATGCCCGGCATCAGGGGCACGCCGTGCTCCTGAGCCAGGGCGCGGGCCTGGGCCTTGTCGCCAAACAAGGCCAGTTGTTGGTGTGTGGGCCCGATGAAGCGCACGCCCACCGCCGCGCAGGCCAGGGCAAAGTCCGCCTGCTCGCTCAGAAAGCCATAGCCCGGATGCAAGGCATCACAACCGTGTTGGCGGGCAATGGCCAACAGCCGCTGGCTGTCCAGGTAGGCATCGGGCCCGGTGCGCTCCAGCGCATAGGCCTCGTCGGCAGCATCCACGTGTGGGGCTTTGACGTCGTCTTCGGCGTACACCGCCACGCTGCTGATGCCCATTTCACGCAGGGTGCGGACAATGCGCATTGCAATTTCGCCTCGGTTGGCGATCAGAATTTTCTTGAACATGCTGGGGTGGCCCTGGGGCTCAGTCTTTGAGGAGTCGGCGCAGCACTTTGCCTGCGCCTGTGGCGGGCAAGGCGTCAATGAAACGCACCTCTCTGGGGACTTTGTAGGTGGCCATGTTGTCGCGGGCCCAAGTCACCAGTGCTTCTTCGGTCAGCGACTGGTTGGCCTTGGTCACGATGAAGGCTCGCACCACCTCGCCCTTATCGGGGTCGGTCACGCCAATCACCGCTGCCTGTGCCACGGCAGGGTGCTTGATGAGCATGGTTTCCACCTCCTCAGGAAACACGCTGTAGCCCGATACCTTGATCATTTCTTTGTAGCGTCCCACGAAGGTCAGGTAGCCGTCGGCATCGATTTTTCCCATGTCCCCGGTGTATACCCAACCGTTTTTCAGCGTTTTCTCTGTGGCGTCTGGCTTGTTCAGGTAGCCCGTGAAGTTGCCCGGCCCAAAGACAATGATTTCGCCCAGTTCCCCGGTGGGGCGGTCGGCTCCTGTGTCGGGGTCGATGACCCGGATGGTGTTGCCGGGCACGGGCTTTCCGTGGGTGCCCCAGCGGATGGCGTCACGTGGCATGTAGGTGTCCACGGTGTGTGTTTCCGACAGGCCGTAGGCAGCCTCAAAACACTGACAGTGGGGTGCAAACTGCCGCCATTGCTGGGCCAGCGTGTCTGTGAAGTTGATGCCGAACGAGGTGACGGGGTTCATCTTCAGTGCTGACCAGTCCATTGCTTGGGCACCGGGCACCTGCATCAACGCGACGTTCATGGGGGCAATGCTGTACCACCAGGTGGCCCGGTGCCGCTCCAGTGCCTGCGCCACGCCCACGGGGTCAAACCTGTGCATCAGCACAGAGGTGGCCCCGGTGTGCACGGGCAGGTTCACGCCCATGACCATGCCTGCAATGTGGTACAGCGGGGCCACAGAAAGCAGCACATCCTCCGCCCCTGCGCCATTGCACTCGGCAGAGGCCGCCGTTTTGAAGGCAGCGTTGCCGTAGGTCAGCATGGCCCCTTTGGGCAAGCCTGTTGTGCCCGAGGTGTAAGTCATCAGCGCCACGTCGTCCATGGACAGCGCCACAGGTGCAGGGATTCCGCCCTGCCTGACGATTGCCATGAAGTCTGTGCACCACGCTGGCCAGTTCCCGGCGGTGGGTGGGGTGGTCAGTTCGGGCGGCACCTGACAGGTGGGGGCTTGGGGGAGCAGGTCGCCATAGCGCACCACGAACGCATGCGTCAACGCGGTGTTGGGTTTCACCTTGTCAACCACGGGCAGCAGGGAGTCCGCGGCCACGATCACCCGGGCCTGGAGGTCAGTGAGCTGGTACGTCAGTTCATGCTCTTTGTTCAGCGGGCCGCATGGGCACACGATGGCCCCTGCCTTCTGAATGCCGTAGTGCGCCATCACGTACTGCGGGCAGTTGTTCATGAACAACGCCACCGGGTCGCCCTTGGTTACCCCAATGGATTGCAGGTGCGCGGCAAACGCATCGCTGGCCTGGTCCAGCTCCCGCCAAGTCAGGACCCGGCCATACCAGATATAGGCGGCTTTGTCCGGTGTTTGCAGGGCGTTGCGCCGAAGCAGTTCATGCAAGGGTTGCAGGTTGGCGGGGGTCGGGCTCATGGGGTCTGTCTCCTGTGTGTCAAATTGCGCTGTTCTGGCGCACTGCATCAGGGTTTTCCTGAGGGTGCCCAGGATTCCGATGTCTGTTCAATATATACCCAGTGGTAGAAAATAACTACTATTAGGTAGAACTTGAGTGACACTTGTTTGACAAGCCGATACCGAGACACACCCATGAACACACCGCCCGTGAAAGCCCAAGGTCGACAGAAAGCAGACACCGCCAACTCTGACGAGAAGCGGGAGCGCATCCTGCGCGTCGCCGAACAGCTGTTTGACGAGTTGGGCTACGCCAACACCACCATCGACCAGATCGCGCAGCGCTTGGGGGTAACCAAGCCTTTTGTGTACTACTACTTCCGCAACAAGCAGGAGCTGTTCGAGCAGCTGTCCTGGGCACCCACGGTCGCCTGCTTTACGGCCATGGACTTTGCCGATGACGACCAGCGCCCCGCCCACGTCAAGGTCACAGAGGGCATTGATCGCCTCATCCGCTCCACGCTGGCACACCACCCCGCCGCGTTCTTCCCATACCGCGAGCCACAGGTCTACCGGCCCGAGTACGTGGTAGCCCAGAAAGAATTGGCCAACCACTTTTATGACCTTCTCTGCGCGCTGCTGGAGCAGGGGCGTGCGGACGGTATGTTCGATTTCAAAGACACCAAGATCACCGCCTTGGCCGCATGCAGCCTGCCGGGTTTTCTCTACAACTGGTACCGACCCGATGGTCGGCTATCGCCCGAAGAAGTGGTGCGCGAGTTGAGGCAACTCGCGTGGCGCGTTCTGGGTTTGCGCACAAGGCGACGCAAGCCCCTATCCGACGACAAGTCGCCTGAAACCTAAGGAAACACTTCTCATGACACCCACCATCCACCGGTCTGGCCGCACCTTCAGCGCCCCTCGCACCGCCTTGCTCGGTGCTTTGCTGCTCACAGGGGCGGGCTTGCATGCCCAGCCTGCCACCACGCTGAAGCTGGCCTACATCGACCCGCTGTCGGGACCGTTTGCCAACGTGGGTGAGCTGATGCTCTCGCACCTGCAATACGCGGTGGAAGACATCAACGCCAAGGGCGGCGTGCTCAAAGGCACCAAGCTGCAACTGCTGCAGTTCGACAGCAAGCTGTCGGCCCAGGAAAGCCAAAGCGCCTTTCAGGCCGCAGTGGACCAGGGCGCGAGGGTGGTGGTCACGGGGGGCTCTGGCTCCTCGGTGGTGGCGGCGCTGGTTCAGGCCGCCAACAAACACAACGAGCGCAACCCCGACAAGGCGGTGCTGGTGCTGAATCATTCGTCCATCGACCCCGATTTGACGGGCAAGGCCTGCAGCTTCTGGCACTTCCAGTTCGAGGCGAACACCGCCATGAAGATGAAGGCCATTGCCAACTACATCAAGAAACAGCCCGATGTACAAAAGGTTTACCTGCTCAACCAGGACTACGCACACGGCAAACAGTGGGCTCGGTACGGCCAAGAGTTGGTGGGCTTGGCACGCCCCGACATACAGTTTGTGGGGGACTCACTGCACCCCATTGGTCGCGTCAAAGACTTTGCGCCCTACGTGGCCAAGGTCAAAACCTCCGGTGCGGACTCCGTCATCACTGGCAACTGGGGGCAAGACATGGTGCTGTTGCTCAAGGCCGCAGGCGATGCGGGCTACAACCTGCGCTACTTCAACCACAGTGCGGGTTCCATACCCGGCACCGTGCTCGCGGTGTCACAGGTCAAACAGGGGCAAGTGACCTGGGTGGCCGAGTGGCACCCCGGTCAGGCCAATGCCGCCAAAGTGGACGCACTGGCCACCGCCTACAAAGCCAAGACGGGGAAAGAATTTTTGGCACCCCGTATGGACATGACACCCCGATTTCTGGCCGCTGCGGTGAACAAAGCCCAGTCGCTGGAAGTCGTCAAAATGGCCAAAGCGATGGAGGACTTGACCTTGGATACCGTCGTGGGCCCTGTGCGCATGCGTGCAGAAGACCACCAGGCCTTGTTGCCCCAAGTGGTGAACACCATTGCGCCGGTGGATGGCAAAGCCGTCAAAGTCGGCTGGGAAGGCACCAACTACGGCTTCAGAACCGATGCGGTCTACACCGGCAATGAATTGGCGCAGGGCACTGAGTGTGTCATGAATCGACCTCAGCGCTGACCCAGAAATACCCCTACCCCAGCGCCCGCGCCACGAAGTCGCGCTTGACCGTGGGCTTGGGCACCTTGACCGGGAAGAAGCGGCGCACGTCGTCTTCCTGGCACATGCCGTGCATGTAGTTGTAAATGGCTTTTTTCAGGCCAGCGCCCAGTGTGTCGTGGTCCACGCCGCTGGGGTCGGTAAAGCCCACGTCGTTGCGCGCAAAGGTCAGCGGCTGGCCTTGTGGCCCGGTGGGTGGGGCGGGCAGGGGGTGCAGCTTCACGCCGTATTCGGCCGGGGTTTTGCCCACGGGTGAATGCACGGTGCAGGTGAAGCGGTGCCAAAAGCCGCTTTGTATGCAGCCGTTTTCAAACAGCTGGCGCACGTACTCCAGCGCGTCCACCGTGTCTTGCACGGTCTGGGTGGGAAAGCCGTACATCAGGTAGGCGTGCACCAGCACACCCGCGTCGGTGAAGGCGCGGGTGACGCGGGCCACCTGGGCCACGTCAACGCCCTTTTTCATGAGCTTGAGCAGTCGGTCGGACGCCACCTCCAGTCCACCCGAGATGGCGATGCAGCCGCTGTCAGCCAGCAGCTCGCACAGCTCGGGCGTGAAGCTTTTTTCAAAGCGGATGTTGCCCCACCAGCTGATGCCCACGCGGCGGCGAATCAGCTCGTGGGCCAGTGCCCGCAGCACCTTGGGCGGCGCGGCTTCGTCCACCAAATGGAAGCCGGTTTGTCCCGTTTCGGCCACGATGCGCTCTATGCGGTCCACCAGCTCGGTGGCGGTGGCGGTTTCGTAGCGGCCGATGTAGTCCAGCGTCACGTCGCAAAAGCTGCACTTTTTCCAGTAGCAGCCGTGGGCCACGGTGAGCTTGTTCCAGCGCCCGTCGCTCCACAGGCGGTTCATGGGGTTGAGCATGTCCAGCAGGCTCAGGTAGCGGTCCAGCGGCAGGCCGTCCCAGGTGGGGGTGCCCACGTCTTCAAACGGCACATCGGGTTCTGGCCAGTTCATGTACTGCACGCGGCCATCCGCCCCGCGCACAAAGGTGCGCACCAGCCGCTCGCGGCTGCGCTTACCGGCCACATGGTCCAGCAGGGCCAGCAGCGGGCGCTCGCCCGCGTCCAGGGTGATGAAGTCGAAGCAGTCAAACACGCGGGGCTCGGCCAGTTCGCGCAGCTCGGTGTTGGCGTAGCCACCGCCCAGCACGGTGACGATGGTCGGGTCCATGGCCTTGATGACCTGCGCGATGCGAAAGGCGGCATACACCGAGCCCGGAAAGGGCACGGACAGCAGCAGCACGCGGGGTGTCAAAATTCCTGATTCTGTAGCTTTATCCGCTTGTAAATAAAGCGCTACAGCCTCTTTGGTTAATGATTCCAGCAGCCGGTCGATCAGGTTGGGTGCCGTTTGGGCCTGGGCCAGTGCTTGCGCCAGGGGCTCGAAGCTGGCCTGGGCGGCGGCCAGCTTTTCGGCGTAGCGCACAAATTCAAAGCGGGGGTCCACCGCGTCTTTGAGCACATCGGCCAGGTCGTTCAGGTACAGCGTGGCCAGGTGGCGGGCGCGGTCGTGCAGACCCAGCGCACCAAAGGCCCAGCCCAGCGGGTCGCCGCTGCCGTCGTCGGGGTGCTGGTCAAGGGTGGCAAACCATTGGCCCTCGGGCAGCAGGCTGCGGTTGGCAATGCGGTGGGCCAGGGTGCTGTCGCGGCCTTGCAAGAAGGCAATCACGCGGTCCACGGTGGCGGCATAGCCGTCAAATTCGCCCAGAAAGTGCGCCACCTGTGCGCTGCGTTGCTTCTCGGGCAGGGCCAGCGCGGCGTCGCGCACCTGGGTCAGACCGTCGGCGCACAGCAGGCGCAGCACCAGGGCCAGCGCCAGGTCGGTCTGCACGGCATCCACCCCCTGACTGCGCAAAAACCCGGTGATGTACGCGGTGGACGGGTAGGGCGTGTTGAGCTGCGTCATGGGCGGGATGACGGAGAGCACGCGGCCCGGGAACACGGCAGGGGCCATCAAGGTGGCGGGGGATGCGGTGCCAGGGGCGGTGGGCGTTGCCGTGCCAGGCGCTGAGAGGGGGGACGTGGGCATGCCCGGCATTGTGCCAGCCACCCCCTCATCAGGCCAACATTGGGGTCAAATCAGCGATAGCTGAAAACCCAATGCAGCCGTGCGCTGGGTGTCAATTTTGTTGTGAATGTTGACGCCAACGGGCCGTCACCCAACCTGGTCGGTGGCCACGGGCTTGACCCAGCCCACAAACTGGGGTGCATAACGGGCCACCACTGGGCCGTTGAAATCCCAGGTCATGCACTTGCCCATGTAGAACGGCGGTTGGTCGCTGGCGTGCAGGGGTTCACCACGCGCCACGCGTTTCATTTCCAGGTCGTGCGGAATGGTCTGGAAGGCGGCGGTGGCCATGTTGAACAGCAGCTCGCGCAGGTGGGTGCAACCTTTCAGGCCGCCGATGGTGGCCTCGATGGTCTTGCGCCAGCCCGCGCCCATGGTCAGGCCGATGAAGCGGTGCATGTGCTGGTCGGCCACACCGCATTCGCCGAACGGCGCGGTGTCCATGCTGGAGGCGATGTCGTGTATGCGCAGCCCGGCGTCCAGTGTGACCCGCAGAAACAGGTGGTGCACCGCTTGCCCGGCGACGCGAATGCCTGGGCCACTGGGGTGGTCGTGGTGTTTGGTGTCGTGCAACTCACCCTCCATGTCCCACAAGCCATCGGCGCGGGCGTATCCGTTGAAGGTGAGGGTGCGGGTGTGCAGCGGGGTGCGTTCGGCAGGGGTGGGCAGCATGTGGCCGATTGTGCCCAAAGCCCCTGCTGCTGGGTGTCGCAGGGGTTTGCTGGTTCGGTGTTGGCGTATCAGTGCTTGGGTGCGGCACCGGCGGCGCGGCTGGCCGCGTCAAAACCACCCTTGGCTTTCCATTCTTCGAAGCCACCTTGCAGGATGCGCAGGTTGTCGTACCCGGCCAGGCGCAGGGCCAGCCCGGCCTGGGCGGACAGGCTGCCGGTGTTGCAGTAAATGAGCACCAGCTTGTCTTTGGGGATGCGACCCTTTTCGGCCAGCACCTTGCGCCACTCGATGTTCACCGCGCCGGGGATGTGACCTTTGCTGTATTGACCCGCGTCGCGGGCGTCAATGACAAAGGTTTTTGGCCACTGGTCAGCGGGCATTTGCTCGGCAAACATCACACCGCCGCCGTAGTCCTGGAACTCCAGGTATTCCTCCAGCGCCGTCACCGCCGCTTCGTTGGCCTGGGCATGGCCCACCGCCGAAGCCAGGGCCAAGGCCAGGCCCAGCGCCATCGGGGTCCATGCGCGGGCCAGTGCCGTGTGTGTGTCTGTTCGTGGAGTGCGGCGGGTGGTGGGAGGAGCATCAAAGGTCATGGTGGTGCCTGGTTAAATATCAGTGGTTGATTATTTATCAGGTCCGTTCCGCTGCGTGTGGGGGTTTTTCCCCAGGACGGTCAGGGCAGCGTGGCGGGGGGCTGCCCCCAACGCGCCCACCACCGACGCAGGCGCAGGCCCCACACGTTCAGCGCCAGGCCCGCCATGAGCAGCGCTGCGCCCACCAAATGCACCGCCTGCAGGGCCTCGTCGTACACCAGCCAGCCGGTGGTCAGCCCCACCACAGGCACCAGCAGGCTGAACGGGGCCACCTGGTTGGCGGGGTAGCGGGTGAGCAGCCGCGTCCAGATGCTGTAGCCAAACAGCGTGGCCACCCACGCCAGGTAGGCCAGGGCGCCCATGGCCTGCCAGTTGAAGTGGGCCAGCGCATCGGCCATGCGCTGCGGGCCTTCCAACCCCAGCGACAGCAGCAAAAACGGAATGGGTGGCACCAGGCTGCCCCACACCACCAGGCCCAGCTGGTGAATGGGCCCGCGGGCACCGATGACGCGCGTCACCACGTTGCTGGCGGCCCAGCTGCTGGCGGCGGCCAGGGTCAGGCCAAAGCCCAGCAAGGGCATGTTGGCGCCGTGGGCGGAACCGATCAGCACCAGCCCACCCCCGGCCAGCACCAGGCCCCCCAGTTGGTGAGCGCCCCAGTGCTCTTTGAGGAACACGGCGGCCAGCACCAGCGTGAAAAACGCCTGCGACTGCAGCACCAGCGAGGCCAGCCCGGTGGGCATGCCCACGGCCATGGCCGAAAACAGAAACGCGAATTGGCCCACCGAGGCCGTCAGCCCGTAGGCCAGCAGGTACTTCCAGGGCAAGTTGGGCCTGGGCACCAACAGCACGGCGGGGAACGCCGCCAGCATGAAGCGCAGCGCCGCCAGCAGCATGGGCGGCACATGGCCAATGCCCACCTTCATGACCACAAAGTTCAGCCCCCAGGCCACCACCACCAGCAGGGCCAGACCCAGGTCAACGGGGCGCATCGGTGACTTCTTGGGTCTGTGGCCAGTGGGTGGGGTGTGGCCAGCAGGTTGGGTGGGCAGGGCGTGGATGGGCTTGCATGCCGCCATTGTGCGTGGCTGTGCGCCGCGGGTTGGGTGGCGGCGCATATTGGCCCCCAAAGTGATTTGCCTCAGCCATCTGGGGGCTCTCAGGTGTTGAAATGTGTCGTGGTCGCCGTACCATGTGGCGCATGAAACACAGTCCGTTGGTCCAATGCCCTTGCCGCGCCCTGTGGGAGTGCAAGCGTGTGGGTGAGGTGTGTGGCCGTGATTGAGACGCCTTCGGTCCCCGCCACTGCCCTGCGGTGCTTCCTCAGGACGGCGTGGCAGCGCTTGGGTGAACTGTTGTCGGGCGAGCTCAAGCACGAGGAGCTGCCGTGGCTGTTGTCGCCCCACCGACACCTGTCGCTGTTGGCACGGCGGCGTGCCACCATGGTCGTCAACCGCGTGCGCCTGTTTGCGTTGATGTTTGCCATCTTGACGCCGCTGTGGAGCGTGATCGATCTCATCGTGTTTCCGTTTCCGCTGTGGTTTGGTTTGGCGGCCATGCGGGTGGTGGCCAGTGTGGCCTTCGCCAGTCTGGTGGTGTATTACCGCCCCAATGGCGAATTGCTGGACGCTTACCGCTCGCTGGCGCTGTTGTTTGCCATTCCCACGGTGTTTTACGTGGCCTCGTACACCCTGCTCAGCCACTACCAGCTGTCGGGGGTGTCTGCCGCCATCGGAGCGGGTTACGCTTTTTTGCCGTTTGTGCTGCTGGCGGGATTGGCCGTGTTCCCGTTGACGCTGCTCGAGAACCTGGTCATTGCCAGCCCCATCCTGGTGGCGCAAGGGGTGGCCGGCTCGTTGCGTTGGTCCAGCCTGGACTGGCCCTCATTTGCAGGCGCCTTTTGGTTGTTGATGCTGCTCACTGGCGTGGCCGCCATGGCGGGAGTCAGCCAGTTGGCGTTCATGATTGCGTTGGTGCGTCAGGCCATACGTGACACGCTGACCGGTGTGTTTTCGCGCAGCAGTGCAGAGGAGGTGCTGGACCTGCAGTTCACCATCGCCACCCGCAACCAGGCCGATCTGGCGCTGGCCTTCATTGACCTGGACCATTTCAAAGCCATCAACGACAAATTTGGTCACGACGCGGGTGACAAGGCCTTGCAGCAGATGACCGCCGCCATCAGTGACAACCTGCGCCAGGGCGATGTGCTGGCGCGCTGGGGCGGTGAAGAGTTCGTGCTCATCATGCCCCACACCAGCCAGACACAGGCGCTGACGGCATTGCAGCGCATGCAAGACCTGGGCCTGGGACCACGCCCCGATGGCACACCGCTGACGGCCAGCATCGGCCTGGCCGAGCGCTGCGCCGACGCGGTGACCGACTGGTCGGCGCTGGTCGAGCTGGCCGACCGGCGCATGTACCTGGCCAAATCGGCGGGACGCAATCGAGTGGTGCACGCACAGGGCGAGGTTTGTCGGGTGGACCCCCTGACCACCCCACCCGGCTGAGCGCAGCGTGCGCGGGCGCCCTCAGGCGCTGCGGTTGCGGGCCAGGGGCGGGTTCTTGCGGAAGTAGCGCAGGATGCCGCGCATCAGTGCGTCGGCCAGGTCATTTTGGTAGCCGGGGTCGTTGAGCCTGGCCTCTTCGTCGGGGTTGCTGATGAAGGCGGTTTCCACCAGCACGCTGGGGATGTCGGGTGCGCGCAGCACCGCAAAGTTGGCCTGCTCCACCCTGGGTTTGTGCAGCTTGCCCACCCGGCCCATTTCACCCAGCATGGCGCTGCCCAGTTTCAGGCTGTCGTTGACCTGGGCGGTGGTGCTCATGTCCAGCATGGCGCGTTGCACGGTGGCGTCGGCGGCCTTCACGTTGAGGCCACCCACCACGTCGGCGGCGTTTTCTTTGTTGGCCATCCAGCGGGCGGCGGCGCTGCTGGCGCCTTTGGTGCTGAGCGCAAACACACTTCCCCCCTGCGGATTGGGGGTGTAGAAGGCATCGGCGTGGATGCTGATCATCAAGTCGGCCTGCACCCGCCTGGCCTTGTCCACCCGGATGTGCAGGGGCACAAAGAAGTCGGCGTCGCGGGTCATGTAGGCCCGCATGGGGTTGCCGTTGGCCTGTGTGGCATTGATGCGGTCGCGCAGGCGGCGGGCAATTTGCAGCACCACGTCTTTTTCCTGGGTGCCGCTGGGGCCGATGGCGCCCGGGTCTTCCCCGCCATGGCCAGGGTCCAGCGCAATGATGATGAGGCGGTCGGTGGGCTCGGGCGCGGCGGGCGTGGGCGTGCGGGCGGGCTCGGGGGTTCCCCGCGGGGGCGAGGTCAGCGCGCTGGCGCTGGGGCGGGGCGGGGCTTCGCTGAAGTATGGCGCAGAAATTTTTGAATCATTTTGGCCTCTAGCGCTTGTATCAGTAAGTGTTTTAGCTATTGAAGTTTTGCTGGTCGAGGTGGCGCTGGCGGGTTGATCGCCGTGCAAGGCAATCAGGGCGCCCAGCGGGTCGCTGGCGGTGGCTTGGCGCTGGGCGGCCACCACGGCTGGTGACGGCGTGGTGGCCGATGGGGCGCTGGCCACGCTGGCCTCGACGTCGGCCAGGCGGCTGGCGATCAGTTCGGCCAGCGGGTCGGGTGCTTCGGTGGGGTAGAGGTCAAACACCAGCCGGTGCTGGTACTGCGCCACTGGGGGCAGGGTGAACACCTGCGGCTGCATGGGCTTTTTCAGGTCAATGACCAGGCGCACCACTTCGGGCGTGTTCTGGGCCACGCGCAGGCCGGCAATGTTGGGATCGTCGGACTTGACCCTGCCCACCAGCTCTTTCAGGGCGGGCACCAACGACACGCCTTGCACATCCACCGCCAAGCGGGGTGGGTCGGACACGTAGAAGGGCTTGGCCAGCAGCGCCGTGTCCGACTCGATGGTGATGCGTGTGTAGTCCGCCGCTGGCCAAATGCGCACCGCCACAATCCGGCTGGCACCCGCCAACTGGTGGGTGCCCAACCACAAGACCAGCGAGCCGCGCCGTGCCGCCGTGGCCCCTGCGCTGGCCAGCCAGTGTTGCAAAAAGTCGCGCCGCTTCATGGGCGCTCCTGGGCGTCGGGGCTGCACAGGTTCGGCTGGGCCAGCGCGGCCAGGCACTCCCGACCCAATGGGGTGTGGGCGTCGAGCGTGGCCAGACGGCTGTCGTCGGCCGCGCTGGACAGGTGCAGCGACAGGTCGGGCGTGGGCAGGGTGTTGCCCGCCTTCTCAGGCCACTCCACCACCTTCAGTCCGGGGCTGGCGAACAGGTCGCGAAACCCGGCGTCCTCCCACTCGCGGGGGTCGTCGAAGCGGTAGAAGTCAAAGTGCCAGATGTCCAGCGGCGGCTGCCGCCCGTCGGGTGAGAGGGCCTGGTGGGGTTCCACCACCGCGTAGGTGGGGCTTTTGATGCGCCCGGGCACACCCAGCGCACGCAGCAGGTGGCGCACCAGCGTGGTTTTGCCCGCGCCCAGGTCGCCGTGCAGCGTCAGGGTGGCGCGGCGAATCGGGGGCAGGCAGGCCAGCCGCTGCGCAAAGGCTTGGGTGTCCGCCTCGGTGGGCCAGCGCAGCACCAGGGCGTGGGGCGCGGCGGGTGAGGGGGTGGGCGGCGTGGCGCTGAGGACGGGCATGGGGCGGTGCAAGCAATCGGGCAAGGGGTGTGGGCAGAGGGTACAGGGTGGACAGGTCGGGCCATTGAACGCCATGGCTGGTGAAGCGCGCTGAGATAAATCGGCATTGAACGTTGCGATAAATGGTGCGCGATAGGGTTACAGATACCGCAATGAAATTACGCTGGGTGAAAGCCTATCAGGTATCAGCCGCTGGTTTACACATCAAGCGTCACAGTGGGCAGGTTCGGAGCATCTCCCTCCACAAGCCCGTTGCGGACAAACACCTTGCCGTTGACTGCGCCGGTGCCGCGCACGCGAGACTGAGCACCTCCGGGGAATGTCACAGTCACCGTGCCGTCTGCATTGACCGAAGTCACGGTGGCCACGGTCAGGACGGGCTCTGGCAGCAGCGCCTTCAGTTCACGAAACAAGTTGCTCACAGGTGGCGCTCCAGGGTGATTTGCTGGTGGGCAGTCGGCATGCTGGCCTGCACACCCACACTGCGAACACGACCACGCCACGGCACAGACTCATTGATCTGCACCAACTGCCCCACGTCCAGCACACCAGGGTTTGCCCCGCCAGTCAGGATGGGCATGCTGATTTGCACGATGTGCTTTGGCCCCGACTGACCCAACACGCTCAAGCCCCTTTGCTGGGCCACCGCATTGGCCGTGATCAACGGGTCAGTGACCATCGCGGCCAGCTTTGCGCCCGTGGTGCCGGTGCGACGCACCAAAGCAAGCACGCCTTGGTTTGCTCCCGACACATAGATGCCGTCCAGGTCCGGGCCGTCGCGGCGCTCAATGCTGCTGGTGATGATCGAGTCAGGGGCCAGCTCCACATCAGCGGCAAAAGCCCCGCCCCAGTTCCAGGGGCCACCCGGCACGCCCCCGGGCAGAGTTGGGTATGGGTGGCGCACAAGCAATGTCGGCGAGCTGCGATGACTGTTGACATACCCGCCCGCAGACTCTGCAATGGCCTGCACCGCAGCCAGGGGCGTGCCGCTGTGGCTCCACGCGCCAGCTGGCACCAGCCAGTCAGCAATGCCCCAGTCCACGCCCACCCCCGTCAAATTCAGCGCGGCGGAGGCCAGCTGCTGCGCGTTCTGGGCCGTGGCGTTCAGCCGTGCCAGCTCACGGCTGTACGGCGCGCCCACGGCGGCCGTGGCACTGCGTCCGGCAATTCGGGCACCAGCCTTTCCAAACTCACGCTGCCGCTGCAGGCTGTCCACGATGAACACCCATTGCATGCCGTCAAGCGTGATGCGAATTTGCGCTGGCACGCCTGCCGATGGAGCAAGTGCGTCAAACAGCGCAGCAGGACCGCGTGCCGAAAATCCCCATGCAAACGAGCCAGCGTCGGCTTGCAGACTCACTTCGTAAATGGGCAGTGGAGTAAGGCCGGGCAGCAGATGCGCCTCGACAGTGTGGACAGCCATGTAAAACCTCGCGGGCAGTATGTAGATGGGCGCGTCAGGTGTGATGCCGCCGCAGGGGTTCAGACCAAAGACCAGGGCCAGCGACGACTGACCACCTTCCGGGTACCAGGCGCAAAAGCGCAGCTCCTGCACCGTGTCCTGGCGCGGCGGCAGCACAGGCGCTGGTAACGGCAAGAAGCGCGGGCCACCCCGACCAGACAGCGCCAGCCCAACCGCCCACGTGGCCGCCGTGCGGGGCGCCAGCGCTTTGGCCGCCTGGCCCATGCCGGAATTGACCACCCGCTGCATGGCCAGCGCTGCCTGCCACAGCGCGACCGCGCGGTGCGGCGCTGGCTTTGCCAGGCCAAAGCGGGCTGCGGTGGCGGTGCCTGTGGGCAACCCAGCGGTGCTCCAAAGCGTTGCCGTACAGCCAGGTGCGCTGGCCGCCAAACCCCAGCTCGTCAACGCGGCACACCCTGCGGGCCTTGCGGCATGCCAGCCAACATTTGGCTGACGGTGGGCAACCCTGGGCTTGGTCCACACCGCAGCGTAGCGGTGTACGGTCGCTTCGGCGGCTTGGTGGCGGGCACCGCAGTGCATGTGCCCGCGCCGTGATGGCTCCCAACTCGCTGCCGTTGATCTTTGTGCAGCAGCCGCAGTTCCGTGCGCCACCGCAGTGCTGGCCACCAAGCCACGAAACACCGAGGCGTCGAACCCCACCGTGGCAGACATGCGCAGCTTGATGCGCCCCTGCACGGTGATAGTCACCAGCGCGCCAGGGCCTCCAGCGGTCGCCCCGAACGTCAGGTCTACGCCGGTGGGCGCACCCGAGCTGACGGGGGTGGTGAACGCAAGGTCAACCGCGTTTGAGGGTTGGGGGTAGCTCATGGCAGCGCGCTGAGTGTCCCACCCAGTATTTGCACCCGGCCGCCTGCGGCAAGAACGCTTGCGGATATGACCAGCTCCTGGCCCAAATCAGGGGCATTGTTGGCCCGCACGTCGCAGTCGAACAGGGGGGTTTCGTTGCCGTCACTCACCAGCGCCCAGGTCGGTACACCCGTCGTCTGGGCCACGGACTCCACCCCTGCGGCAAGCACCAGATCGCCGTTGGCATCAATGGTCCCTGCGGGCTCCGCAAAAGTCACCAGGGCCACCATGGTGTTGGTGTTGCCCCGAGCGCCGGTGTACAGCCGTGCGCGTGCCGCGCCGCCCTGGGCCATCCGGTCCAGGAGGCCCGACATGAGCGCGGCGTTGCCCCCGGCGAACACCTCGATCATGTGGCCACCCGATCGGCCACGGTGGCGTTGTAGGCCCCGGCGGTGTCGATGGCCAGCACCAGCCACTCGCGGCCCTCGGCCACGTTGGCAAAGGCATATGCGCCCGTGGTGGGGTGGCTGGCCGTGACGCGGCGCAGGCGCAACGTGTCTTGCTCAAGCAAGTACACCGGGCGGCCTGCGGGCGCCGTGAGGATGCGCACGGTGCCACTGATCGTGGCCTGTCCACCAGTCTCAACATCCAGAAATGCCCGGCGGCGGAAGGCTGCAGCACTCACGTGTCACCCCAATCCTCATCCAACAACAAGCAGAGCTCGGAAACCGAGCTGGCCAGGTTGCCGCACAGCAGTACGCGACCGGTGATGCCGGAAATGTCCGACAGGATGTCTCCCGGTTTTGCAGGTCCGTTACCCACGGGCTTCTGCAATGGGCAGACCATGCCAGGCAGGTAGCCGCGCACCGCCTGCTGGACGCTGGAGTTGTCCACCACAGCAGGGCCGCTCAAAAAGTCAATGCCGCCCGAGCATGCATCCGGGTATGCCGCGTACCCAGAAATACTGGGCACCCCTCCGGGGCCCGCGATGTAGGTGGTGTGAATACTCCCAGCAACCCCGGTGTACGCCCGTGGCAGATACACCCCGCTTTGAGGGAAGTCCCCGCCACCTTGTATGTACTGGGCGTAAACGTCCCCTGGCTTGCGAATGTCTGCCAAATCGCCGAAGGCGGTGGTGTATGTGGAGTCCGTTTTTTGAAAAGTGTTTTGCAACGGCGTGTTGGAATACACGGTGACAAAGTAGAACGCCCGGGGCGTGCCCAGCAACACCCAGGGAAAAGGGCCCGAAGCGCTGGCGTACGGGGTGTAAATGGCCACCCCGTTTCCGGAGACCTGCGCGGTTGAAGGGAAGGGTCCGGTGCCCGTGCTGATGGCCGTCATGTTTTCGTAGCCCCGGATGGCCGCCTGCGCGCTGGCCAACGCACCGTCGTACACACGAAGGAACCGCTTGTGCGCGGCGCTGCCACCCTGGCGGTAGGCCCCCAGGCCGGTGCCGCTGTAGGCGCGCGTCCAGCCCAGCGGGCTGAATTTCATGGTGATCGTTCCCGCCACCGCGCCGTCTGGCGCGCCGGGGATGGCCACCAGCACCTGATTGTTGGCCGCGCTCTGCACCCGGAACTGCCCGTTGAACACCGCGTTCGTGGCCCCCGCGATGGTCACAGCATCCAGGGCACTGAAACCCGGCGCAGAAGGGAAGTTGAACGTGACCACGCCGCCACTGGCCGTCGCACTGGTCACTGCCTGGGTATTGAACCCGTTGACCAGGCACGCATTCAGCAGCGCGTTGATGCTGCCATTGCTCCCCGTGAGCACTGGCGCACCAGCCATGTCCGAGCGAAGGTAAACAGGCAGCGTCATTGGTCAATGTCTCCACGAATCGAAATGGTCACGCGGTCGGACCCGGGCGGTGCGGCGGGGCTTTGCAACACCGTGCGGCTGGCCCAGAACGGAAATGCAGCCCCCACCGTGTTGAAGCGCAGCACATTTCCAGCAGCCCAGCCACTTCCCCAGCCAGCAGGGCTGAGGGTGAAGTAAGGCACCCCGGTGTACGGGTCAACCGGCGCCAGAGGCGTGCCCGTATCGCCCGAAATGATTTGCCCCACCGCCTCACCCGTCACGTTGAAAGTGGTGTTGCTTGTGAACACAATCGCCCAGCGCTCAGTCGCCGCACCCGCATTCGTCACCACAATGGGGTGTGCCGTGTCGTTGTACGCGGCCAGCATGGGGTTGCCAATGCGCACATCCGACCATTCGGCCGTCCACGCCTCTTGGGCAAAAGCATCCTGCACCGCCGCCTGGCGCGTGCCCATGACCATCGCGCTGGACACAAAAGTGCCCGGAGCGGGGAAGCTGTGGGTCAGCGGGCGCTGCAAGCGAATATCGCCAGTGATTTGCGCCTCCGCACACAGCGACTCGTCTTCCACCCTGTGCTCCACGGTAACCGGCTGCGCAAATCCCGCCACGTTCGTAAACGTCACCATGCCCTGGTCAAGGTTTTTGGCAAAGCCAGAGCTGATCTCAAGCCCATCGCCGCCCAGCACACGCAAACGCGCCAAGCGTGTGCGCCCACAGTCCACCGTTTGCCCGTTTGCCACGGTCTGGGGAGTCATCGCCACGGTGTTGTGCACCAACACCACGCGCCCTGGCTTGAACACCGGCACCCGACCGTCACTGGGCAAGCGCACGGGGTCCAGGCCCAAAATGCCCGCGTCCAGCGGCAAATAGGTGTAGCTGACGGCGTTGTAGCGCAGCGTGGGGGTGCGGGCCAAGTCTTCGGGCACCGCAGCCACCCCTGCAATGCCCAGGTGCGCCACATCATGCTGCGGGGCCAGCGGATCAGTGATGGCCGGGTTGGTAAAGAACAGCTCCACCAAACCGTATTCATACGACACCCGCCCCTTGACCCGCGCGCTGTTGATGCGGCCCTGCGTGTCAGCCGTCACATTGAACGCCGTACCGTCCTGCAAATTGCCCTGGACCGACAGACTGCCGGGTCGTATCGGCGCGGCCGCCGTTCTGAACGTGGCCGTGCTGGCCATGAACGGGGCACTCAACCCCTCGGTGGGCGGGGCCTGCGCCGCGCGCACAGCCGTGGGCAACGCAGGTGCTGCGGTGGGCCAATGCGACAGACTGACCTCACCGGTGGCCTGCGTCACCGCACCAGCCAACGTACCTGCACCCGTGGCGGGGTTGATGGCACGCAACACATCGCCATTGGCCTGCATGTCGTAAGCCTCAGCACCCACCGACAGTTGCAGGCGGCGCAAGCTGCGGCCAGGCGCCATGTCAAACCGCATCTTCAGGGTGCTGGCAGGCACAGAAATGGCCGTACCAGGAGCCGCAGCGGCAGTGGCATACGTGGCCACCCCAGTCTGGGCACCAATGGTCATGGAACGGGTCTTCGACGCAGCGTAGTTATTGAACGGTACGGTAACTATTGGCATGGGTTGGGCTGTGAGTTGAGCGCCTCAGCGCGATGACGAAGCAATGGCCGGTCCGCTGTAAATGCCCGTCGGCGCGGTGTAGGCCCCCGCAGACGCACTCGCGAAATAGAAAGACACGGTGCAGCCATCGTTGTCCACCTGGCCAACGCCGCTGGGGTTGGTCAGCAGGTTCACCACCCCGGTGGTGTAGTTGATGGTGCCCACCACCACGTTGGGGTTGGGCGCATCGCTGATCACCAGATTGCCCACTCCGTCGTCAATCGCGGTCACCGTTTTGGTTTTGGGCGACCCATCCACCGCGCTGGCAGATGGCGCCGTGCAACTGACCGTGACTTGCACAGGCAAGCTCACGCTGTGCGGCCGAATGCTCGTCCCCACCGATCCGCCAAACAAGCTCACCGGTGTGGGAGTCGTCATGCCGCGCGCCATGCCACTGTGCACCACACTGAACACCGTGCCCACCGGCGGCAAAACTGCGGGGCTGATGCGCAGCACGCCCCGCGCGTAGTCCACATACCCTGTGGCTGCTCCCGTGAACTCGCCCATCCCGTTGTCCGTCGCAGTGCGGGCTGCGCCATCGTTCCACGACACCACCACACTGCCAGGCTCAAACGCCTTTGACCCAGGCACCTCCGACAACAACCCATCAGAGTTGATGGCCAGGTACAAGCGGCCACCGAAAGACCGCTGCACATCGGCCGGTGGCAGCATCTGCTGTGACTCGGCCCACTGCAACACAATGGCACTTCCCACGTCTGGCAGCGCCCCCAGCGTCACCGCGAACGTGCCAGATTCGCGGTTGAGCATGCCCGCACCCAGCGCCGACGTGGCCCCCCTCAGGGCGCCGCTGCCGTCGTCACGCAACACGTACCAGCGGCCAAACGACATGTAGCTGACCGTCAGGCTCCCAGGGGCAGGCACCGGATACAGCGTGGCCGTGTGCGACAGGCCCCGGGTACTGACGTTGATGGGCAAAGACAGCGTGGCAGACACGGCATCCACCTGCGCCGCAGGCCCATACTCCACCACATGGGTGCCCGCTCCAGACCACACCGCTGTGCTGAGCGACAAAATGCCGTTCGCATAGTCCACCGCACCAACGTCAGCAGCCCCGTTTTTAAGCACACCGCCCTGGTCAGACAGCACCACGCCATCGCGACTCACAAAAACAGAACCCGGCATGACCCCACCACCAATGAACATCCGCTGTGTGGGTGAGAAATTGAGCGTGATGTTTTGCGACAGCATAGGCCCCGCAGCCGCCAGCGCAGCAGCCACACCGTTGGTTCGCGCATCGGGTATGGGCGTTTCAATTTGCGCGCTCGGCAGCAAAGGCGAAAAAATGCTGTCCGCCTTGATCGAAAAATCGCCCGGCCCAGCGGCCTCGGCCAACGGGCGAATGCCAAAGTACTGGCTGGCATCGGCCACAATGGTTTCAAACACCTGTGCCCGGTTGGTGTAGTCAATGTCCGAGTCGATGCGGGGGGCACCAAACCCCGTGAACGACGTCCGCAGCGGGTCGCTGATGCTGCACACCACCACCGCGCGTTGAAAGTCCCCTGCACCATCGGTGAACGTGCGGGTTTCTGCTGATACCCCCGTGATGCGCACATACTGCACCACCTCAGTGGGCACACCTGGGTCTTTGCGCAGGGCCAGAACCGCACCGGTGGCGGGCAGGCTCAGCTCCACCCGCTGAATCAGGATCACGGTGGACATGCCCGCCAAATGGTTGCCATACAGAAGCCCTCCATAGGCAGCACCCAAAGCCAAATAGCTTTCGACCTTGGCCGACACATCCGCTCGCCGGTCAAACGTGGACGACGCGCCAAACAACAGGCAATGCACATTCGGGTCCGCAGGGGCCTCGTCAATCACCACCCTGGCGCCCAGGTATTTATCTGTATCCAGCGTTTGCACCGTACCAAACACCTTGCGCAAGCTGGCACTGCCATACACCCGGTCCAGGTTGGACACATCATCAAAAATGTTGTTGTCCACGCCGGACTGCACGACGTTGCCGGTCATGCGGCCACCGCCATCGGCGGTGTCGGTCATGCGGGCGCTCTTGAGCAGTTTGATGTCTTGTTCTGTGATGGCCATGTTTTGTCTGCTTAGTAATCCGATTCGATGTACCCGCTCATCAACGTGATGCCGATGACGGAGGACGTACCACCCACACTCATCCAACCGCGAGGGGCCAGCAGCGTGGTGTTGGTGGGCATGTTCGTGGTGATGACGCCACTGGTCGTGTCTCCGGTCACGTTGTCGGTGAACGTCCACCCCACCTGCTGCGTGGTGCCCGGCGGGCTGAACAACGCGATCTCGTAGCTCTGTGACCGGTCCACCGTCGGTACGGGGAAGCTGGCACCCAGATTGACCTTGGTGATTGCCCCGGTGCCCCGGTGCATGATCTGGATGTTGGCGTCCGCAGCGTCCCAACCTACGCCAACGATGTTGGTGATCGTGCTGGGCTCGACGTCTGTCGGCGCAGCGGTGGTGTTGGCCATGCCCACGAAACAGCGGTTGGTGGCGGTGGCCACGCCAGTGGCAGGAGACCAGCGGAAGATCATGTGAAAGCCACCATCCCCAGCCGTGGCCGCGCCAATGGACCACTGGGCGGCGGGGTAGCGGAAGCCTGCCACGGCAGTGGCTGAGGCGGCGGTCACAAGGTAGTCCAGCCGCTTCTGTCGAGTGTGGCGGTTGGTGGTGGCGGCGTTGGCGGCGGTGGCCGTGCCGGTGGCTGTCAGGGCTGCCGCGCCGTTGGCGACGATGACCGTGCCGTTGCCTGCGGGCATCCACGTGGCGATTTTGTTGCGCCCCCAGTGAGGCTGCAGGGCAGTATCCAGCCCGGACGGCCCCATCATCGCCACCATCTCGCGCCCAGCAATGTCCCGACGAAACAGCACCACTTGATCTGTACTTGGTGTGGTCGGTGCGTCAGACGTCAGCACCAGGGTGGGCTGACTGCCTCCGCCGCCCGCACTGATGGTGATGTCCTGCGTGCCGTCGAAGGCCACGCCGTTGATCAGCCGGGGGGTGGCCAGCGCCGTGGCGGTGTTGGCATTGCCGGTGATGTTGGCGGCTGCCTCTGCGTAGGGGGCATTGGCCCGCCAGTGGTGGGCCTTCATCCAGTAGCCACGGAAGGACCGGGCGTTGGTTAGGCCAGCGGTGCCCACGCCCATCGTCGGCTCCAGGTTCGCCGCGACCGGCAAGGAACTGATGTCAACCTCCAGCCCGTTCAACGCCATGATGCCCTCGGGCGACCCGGCGATGCCGTAGTCGATCACCCAGATTTTGGCAGTGCTCGCCCCAGGCAGCACGCGGATGTAGACCTTGTAAAAAGGCGCGTTGCGTGTGCCTGCTGGCCGCGAGTACGGGGTGGACGAGAAGGCCGTGCCGTTGCCAAAGAACACCCGGAAGGTGGTGAGGGGGTCGTCGCCCACGCTGTTGCCGATGCCGATGGCCTGTGCGGTGTTGGGCGGGGTGTCCGAGTACAGCAGGCCGCCAGCCTGCATGCCGATGAACATACAGCCGTTGGCTGCTTCAAACCCGCACAGGGCTTCAAACACAAAGCCGCCGTGGGCTGCGGAGCCACGCTTGAACTCCCGGCGTTCGCTCACGAACATGCCCGCCGCTTGGTACGTGGCGGCGGTGGTCGTGAACGTCGAGTGGGGGAATGTCCCTTCCAGCCCGGTGCTGGCCGGGGTGGCCGCAACCGCCACACCCGTACCCAGCAGGGCGCCGCTACCGCCGCTGTTGGTGTAGCCGTAGTTGTTGAACCCGTCAGCCCACCAGCTGTGCCCACTGGGCACATTCATGTCCACGGGGGCCAGGATGGAGTCGCTGGTGGGCGCACCGCTCGCAGGTGCAGCCCATTGGCTGCCATCCCAGGTGAGGATGGACGACGTGGTGGTGCTCCACACCTGCACCCCCGGGATGCCAGGGTTGGGTGTCGTTGCTCCAGCAGCCACCGCCAGTGAAGGCGGGCCTTTAAATGCGAGCTGGCGGGTGGTCATCTATCAGCCCTGGACGAGAACTCGGATGGTGTTGGTGGCCGGGGCCACG
Organism: uncultured Hydrogenophaga sp.; assembly: GCA_964396895.1. GTDB lineage: Bacteria > Pseudomonadota > Gammaproteobacteria > Burkholderiales > Burkholderiaceae_C > UBA2334. The sequence continues at coordinate 71,633 of CAYNGJ010000009.1, forward strand.
GCGAAGCCGAGCGTCACCTGGGTCGTGCTGCCGCGGGTCACATCACACTCGACGGTCTCGCCAGTGGAGATCAGCACCGCCTGCACCTGCACGTCCAACGTGCCCAGACCGTGCGTGACGGTGATGCTCGTGGTGGAGCCGTCGCCAATGGTCTGGTTGTACTTGCGGGTCACGACGGCGGTGTCCACACTCACCGTGTTGCCGCCGATGACGATGCCGGTGCCCTGCGTGTAGCTCGATCCTGCGCCGAATTGAGAGAAGACCAAGCCGGTGGTGCCGAGGGTGATGGCGCCGTCGGTGGTCAGGCGCCACTGGGTGTCGGCGTTGGTCGTGCCCTCCTCCACCATGAACGCGAGGTTTGGCGTCACCTTGGCAGATGTGTCGGCGTCGGTGGCGCGGGTCCAGGCACCCGAGGCGGCGGTGTAGATGCCGTTCTGGCTGGCGGTGGATTGGCCGACCAGGGCCACCCGGTCGTTGGCCACCAGGGTAATGCCGTCGATGGTCTGCAGCCCGGTGAGGGCCACGTTGGTGGTGGACAGTGCACGGACAGACTGCTTCCAGTCGGTACCGTTCTGCACAGCCAACAGCTGGCCGTAAGTGGCCGCGTCCTGTGCCGACACGCCGTTGGCCAAGTTGGTCAGCAACTGACTGTTCATGCTCACCGCAGCGGTGGGCGCGGCCATCTGGTCCAGGCGGTTGGTGCGGACTGCGGTGTTGAAGTCGCTGATGGTGCTGGCCAGCTGGGTGCCGGTGTGGGTGCTGCGGTCGCGCAGCGCTGCGTCAGTGGCGTTGGCCGTCGCGCCAGTGGCCACGCTGTCCAGCTTGGTTTTGTCCGCACCGGTCATGAAGCCTGCCGCACCCGCCGCCACCACGTTCGCGTGGGCCGCACCGCCGACGCCTGCGTGGGCCGTGGTCAGTGCGGCGACGAAGGCCGTGCCGTTGTGCCAGCGGAGGGTGTTGTCCGAGGTGTTGTAGTAGAACTGGCCGGACACCGGGGTGCCGGGGTCTGCCGCCAAGTTCTGCAAGCGGGTGTTCAGCAGCTCCAGCTTGCTGAAGTCGTAGGAGACAAGGATTTTCTTCGCCATGATGGGCCTTTCAGTTCAGGTGAGCGGAGCCGGAGAACCCAGCGGAGAAATTGACGGTCAGCTGGTTCACGCTGTCGTGGGTGACTTCGCCCTCGACCTCGCCACCGCTGCTGTCCACGACGGACACGGCAGGGAACTTGTTGAGGTTGTGGGTGATGACCCAGCTGGCAGCAGGGATGGCTTGCGTGTGGGTGTAGTGGAGGTCGCCACCGGCCCCGGTCGGGGCCGGTGGTCCGGGTGGACCAGGTGCGCCTTTGTCTCCAGGCGGGCCAGTCAAGCCCCTGGAAATCACCGTGACGGCAATTGGCTGGGCCATCCCAGCCACGCCTATAGGGAGCACATGGTTTCCAGCGGACACCGTTGTCATCGCAACGCCCCCCACGGGTGGCGTGAATGTGGTGCGTATGGTGGTCATGGTCGTTGCGTCACATCTGCACTCACCTCAATCCAGAAGGTGTCAGTGCTTCGCACATTGATGGCCCCACCCGTACCTGACATGCGGTACTCCACATCCACTTCCAAAGTGCCCACTGGCCATGCGGGTGTCGTGCTGTCGCCGGGCGCGCGCAACTCGTATGCGCCCGCTATTCGGTCAACGAACTCCACCGTCAAGTCAGCCACCAGCTGGCCGTTGCGTCTGACTTGAGCTGCAATGGTGTAAGCACTCAAATCAACAGGTTGACCTTGCGCATCAGCTGCCTGGCAACCAAGCACAAACGAGTCACCCCGTTTGTGAGGTATGCGCTCCGGCGTGCTTCGCACGTTCCACGACTGGGTCATGAAGTTACAGCTCCAAAAATTTCAGGGTGATGGCGTAGGGGTCGGTGTCCTGCGGGTCCGCCCAGTCGTGCACCGGCTCAGCGCTCAGCGCACCGGCGTCCTGGTCAAACACCACTTGACGGGTGACGTTGCGCAGGCCGGCCAGTGTCAGCACCAGGCCGGGCTGGCTGGCCCAGCTGCGCAGCGTCAGCAGCGCGCCGCGCTCGCACCAGGCTCGGGTTTGGCTGCCCGCCAGGGTGATGGGGCGGCCCGCTTGCTTGGCGTGCGCATCCAACACCAGGGCACCGGTGGTCGTGTATTCGGCGCTTTGCTCAACTTGGCGCCAAGCAAATTCGTCGGTCCACGCCAGCTGGTCTGGCAAGGCCAGCGCCATGGGGGTGCCGCCGGGGCCCGCGCTGGGGTGCGTGAGGGTGATGGGGGCGAGGCTCATGCTGACAACTTGGCGTTTTGGAGCGTGGAAATGAGGGCCTGGGCGTCGGCGTCTGAGCCCGCCTTGTAGGTGCGCCCGTTGATGCGGATGTCATACGTCTTGGCCACCTGGCCGGCGCCGTTGGCACGCGTGTTGCGCACTTCGTCTTGCATGATTTGCGGCCAAGGCCGCAGCAGCCAGTCGGGCGCTGCTGCGGCGGCTGCGCCACCACCCAACATTCCTGGTGTGCTGGTGCCTTTGGCCCACAGTTGGTATTTTTTGAACAGCTCGGCGGCTTTGCGGCTGGCGGTGGCCTCGTCCAGACCCTCACCTTTGAGCTGGTTGTAAATGCTGGTTTCGGTTTCTGCGCTGGCCACCACGCGCTGGCCTGCGGTGTTTTTGGTGAAACCCTCAGAGTCCACATTGCGGCGCTTGTCTTCCAGGGCTTTTTCGCGCTCTTTCAGCGATACCTCTTTTTCCCGGGCTGCAACGCTGCGCTCCCGTGCGGCGTTCTGGCGCTCCAGGGCGGCCGTTGCACGGTCTGTGGCTGCTGCCAGCTGCTGCTGGTTGCCAGCGGCGCCAGCCGTGGCATTTCCAAATCCCTGCAGTCCGCCTGTTCCACTGCGCAAAGCATCAATTTGCTTTTGCAGCAGGGCCGTGCTTTTGCCCATGGCCTCAGCTTCCACCACCTTGGCTTGCGCCAGTTTGATGCTGGCCTCAATTTCCGCTTGTTTGACCGGCGTCAACTGCCCACTGGCTTTCAACTCAGCCAGCTTGGCCTGTGCCACGGCAATGGTGCCTTCAGCCTCCACCTTGGCCACATTGGTCTTGGCCTGGGTGATCTTGATCTCAATTTCCAGCTGCAGAATTTTGGCGCGCCGGGCGGCCGCCTCATTGCCCATCAAGCGGGCCATTTCCTCTGTCTGGCGGGCCAATTCCTTTTGGGCCTGCAGGCCGCTGAGCAACACCTGGGCATCGGCCACCCGCACGGCTTTCAGGGCCTCTGCGGCCTGGGTAGCGGCTTGGGCGGCTTGCACCTCTTCGCTCACCGCCTGGGCCTTGGCGCGCGAGGCAGCCGCTTGGGCCAACGTCTTGTCAGCATCCAGCTGCCTGGCCGCAATCAGGTCTTCCAGCGCCTTCAGCTCCTTTTGTTTGGCCTCTGTCACCGCGCCACCTTGGGCCAACAAGGCGCGCTTGTTCTCCAGTTCGGCCACCAGCACATCCACCTCGGTCTGGCGCTGCTGGGCCAGACTCTCCATGGCCGTTGCCTCGTCTGCAGCCGCTTTGCCCACGGCCAACCTCAACGCGGCTTCATCTCCCAGCAACCTGGCCTGTGCCACCGCGGCCTCGCCCCTGGCCTTGACAGACTGCACCTCCTTGTCGGCCAGCTCCAACTGGCCCTTCAGCTCATCGCGCACCTTGGCGTAGGCTGCTCCCAACGCGGTGTAGCCCGGTGCCGCAGCTGCCGCCTGCGCACCCGATGCCTCAACCTTTGCGCCAGACTCCTGCACCGCCAGCGCAGCCACCGTGGCCGCATCGCCCGACTGCTTCAACGCTGCAGCCAGCACCGTGTTGTGCTCCGCAGCTTTCAGCAAGCGCTCCCGGCTGGCCTGCTCGATTTCGGCCATGGCCGCCGGAATGCTGCTGAAATCCAGCGTGGTCACCGCAGCTGCCAACGTGCCAATTTGCTGCCCCACCACCAAAAAGCTCTCGCCCAAAAAGGTAATGGCCGTCTGCGCCGCCTCAGCCCCCAGCTTCAGCGCGTCCAGTGCACCCGCCTCGCCAATGTTGGCCGCCATCTCCACGAAGGCGTTCTTGATGTTGGTGATTTCCTGGCTCAGCGTTTGCGCGGCTGGGGCACTGCCATACAGCTCGTTCAGCCCCTTGGTCAGGGCCGGAAACAAGTCCTCCGCCGCAATTTGCCCACTCTCCACCAGCTTGATCAGGTCTTGTGTGGTGATGCCCAAGCCACTGGCAGCAGCCTGTAGAGCCCCAGGCAGCGCCTCGCCCAGCTGTTGGCGCAGCTCCTCCATGCTCACCGTGCCCTTGCTGGCCATCTGGCTCAGGGCCAGCAAGGCGTTTTGTGTCTCGGCGCTGCTTTTGCCCGCCTTGGCCATGGCCGTGGTCACGGCTTCAAACACCTGGCGGGCGGGCTCACCCTCCACCGCCGTGCCTTTGGTGGCAGCCGCCAACCCCAAAAAGGCCTGGCCAGCGGCCACCACGTCCACCCCTGCACGGGTGGCCATTTGGCGCACAAAGTCCATTTGCTCTTTGGCCAGCGCGGCATCCCCGCTCACCGCCTGCAGCCCGGCCTGCATCTTCTCCATGTCAGCCGCAGCCTGGATGAACTGCTGCGTGCTCCAGCCGCTGATCAGCAAGTCACGCAACTGCGCCATGCCCTGCTGGGTGCGCTCCAGCTGCTGCGACACGCTCTCCAAGCCCTGTCGGGTTTTGCTGTACGCACCTGGCGCCTGGGCGGCCGCTTGGGTGGTGGCGCCAATTCCTTTGGCCGCGGCCTCAGCACCCTGGCCAGCCTGCCTGGCCTCAGCGCCCAGCCGATCAATGCCCGCCGCCGCCGTGGCGGCACCCTGGCCTGCTGTGCCAGCCTTACCACCCAAAGCACCCAGGTCTGCACCCAGCTTGCCCACATCGCCAGAGCCCGCTACATTGGCGTTGATGTTGATTTCGAGCGACTTGCCACCTGTCATGCTTCGTTACCTCAAGCTGTTGAAATTTGCGTTGCTCATTGCCTGGAACCTTGCGTGGCTGGTTCTGGTGGTGGGCGCGCCACTGTGGGTGGTCGCCAAAGCGGGTTGGGCCGGTGCAGCCGTGGTGGCTGTGTTCGTGGCTGGCATCTGGCTGGCCAAACGCCCCTCAGCCCTACTTGGTTTGCTGCTGGGCCTTCGCCTGGGCAACTAAGCCCATCAAGCCGCCTGCTGCGCCATGCGCACGCTCATGAACTTGCTCAGGCCCGTGCCGGTGATGGTCGCGTCAGACAGCACCTCGGCCTCCAGCTCCAGCTGCCCAAAGTCATCGGCAATCAGGTCCAGCGCCTTGGCCGGGCTGAACTTCACCCGGTAGGCTTTCACAATGGCGGCTTTGCCACTGCGCGCTTCGTTCAGCCCCTGGAACAGCAGCGTGTACTCATCCGTACTGGCCACCATGGCTTGCACCAGGTCATCGGCCAGGGCGCTGTATGTCACGGTGATGTCGTCGCCATCGGCCAGCGCCGCGGCATCCGGTGCAATCCAAATGCCCGCACCCATGGCCTGCCAGTTGCCACCTGATGCAATCACCGTCGCCCCCAGCTTCACCGTAATGGCCGCACCCGTGTCGGGCAGCCGCGCCAGCTCAATCAGGCTGCCACGCAAAATGTTGTCGTGCACCTCATCGGCCACCGCAGCGGCCGCGCTCGCCGTCACGCTGCCACGCAAGGCAATGGCCAGGTTGGCGGGAGACAGGTTGCTCACCTTCATCTTGGCCGTCACCGCCTTGATGATGCTGCGGCTGTCCAGCGTGCCACCACCGCCACTGGTGTAGTCCAGCAGCTCTTTTTTCTCCTCAGTGATGCCAAACTGCAACGATGTGCAGTTGCCAATGGGGCTGAGCTTGGCCCCAGCGCTGCCGCGCTTTTGCAAAAACACTTCGCCTTTGCCGATGTAGGAAACTTGTGTGGTCAGGGCCATGGTGGCGCTCCTTTGGTTGGGGTGGGTCTCAAATCACGGCGCGCCACACCATCTCGGTGCGCCACGCCAGTGGCAGGTAAAAAAAGCCGTTGCTGTGCCCGCCTCTGGGTGCAGGGGCCAACTCCAGCGGCTTGCTTTGGGTGCTGGGCTTCCAGCCCGCCAAGGCCGAGTAAGTGGCTTGCAGCAGCGCATTGGCCTCTGTCCGGCCACCGGTCCCTTTGCCCTTGGCCAACTGGTTGCGCACGGCCACCACGGTCAGCCAGTGGCAGGCCACCCGGGCGTCGGGGCCCACCGCCTCTTGGGGGGTCAGGCCGTCAAACAACACATAGATGGCCGGCACCAGTTGCTTTTCTTCAACAATTTCAGCCATGTCGTCGGCCGCCAGCACATGCACGGCAGGCCGCAGGGTGGCCACAGCCGCCTTCAGTTGCGCCAGCAGCAAGGGCTCCATGTCAAGCGGGCTGCGCATGTCAGTAGCCCGCCCAGTCAAACGCCTTGGCCGGTGCACGCGCCACCGTGTGGCCCGCAGGCTGTGCCACCACCGTGTCCACCGCACCCAGGCTCACCACCCCCTTGCTCAGCTGCACCAGGTAGTCGTCGGCCCAGCGGGTGCCGTTGCGCACGTCTTCGGGCACGTCGTGCCCGTACAGGCGGCGCAGGGCAATGGCGGCCACCACGGCAGGCAGGCTGCTGGCGGCCACCACCTCAGGGGCCAACGGCATGGTTTGGCGGTAGCGCGGGTACAGGTAGGTGTCCACATGGCGGCTGGCCATGTCCAGCACCGCATGGGCGCGCAGCAGCCCGGCCTGTGCCAGTGCCACCGCCTCGGCATCCCATGCCCCCGTGGGCTCGGCCAGCGCCACGGCCTGCATCAGCCCCGGCTCCACACCCGGCCCAGGGCAAGCGCGTTGCGCCAGGTCAGCCCAACCACCGGTGGCGGCCAGGGCCAAATCGGCAACAGTGGCGTAGCGCATGGTTGTGCAGCCCTGCCCGCGTCAGCGCAGCACGCGAATGATGTCGCCCGCAGCCGTGGCCGCGTCGCGCGCTGCACCAAACGCCACGCCCGTGCTCTTGGTCACCGCGCGGCCCGAGGCGTCACTCTCCACTTCCGCGCCAGCGGCAATGGCGGCACCCGCCTCCACCAGGAGCTCGCCATGGGTGTTCACACCGGCTTGCTCGCCCAGGTCGTAGTTGGCGTTCGCTGTGCCCAGTGCGCGTGCACCGGCACCGCAAGTGCCACCGGCAAAGTTGACCAGGCGCAGTCGGGTGAGTGCGGTGGTGGCGGCCACCGAGGTGGTCATCAGGATTTTTTCGGTTTGCATGGGGGCTTACTCCTTCGCGGGTTCTTCGGTGGGCATCGGCGCCACGTTGGCACCCTGTTTCAAGGCCTGCGCCTGGGTCAGCTCCACGGCATCGCCGGGCAGGTGCAGCACGCCGTCATGCAGCAGCGGTGTGTGCTGCACCACAAAGGCCAGGGCCTCGGGCGGGGTTGGTTTGGGTTTGGTGGCCATGTCAGCTCCTGGTGCGCGCTCAGGCGTTGGTGTCGCTGATCAGGTAACCGGCCTCGGCACCCAGCAGGTAGGGGCGGAAGATGTCCGTGTTTCGAATCAGCTCCACCTTGCCGTCTTCAGTGCGGGTGTCCACCACCGGCTGGCCGCGCTTGCGCAGCGTGTAGCCATAGCTGGGCTCGTAGGGGCTGCGCTGGTCGGCGCCACCGCCCACCGTGGGCACATAGGCCAGCACCATGCTGTCGCCCCAGATGTCTGAGGTGGTGCCGTCATCAGCGGCCTTCACAGCGCGTCCAATGACGATGTTCTCGATCTCAAAAATCTCGCGCAGGTCGGCCAGCTGCACCAGGCGGGGCCGCGTGTCGCTCAAAATGGCCTTGAGCTGCGGGTGCTTCTTCAGCGCCTTCCAGCACTGGTAACCAATGATGGCCGTGTTGGGCTCGCGCACAATCTTGGCGCGCACCGCCGATTTGGCATCGCTGACCACGCCCTCCGGGTCGCTGCTGGCATGCGTGAACTGGCTGGTGCCCGACAGCGTGACCTTGTTGCCCACCGGGTAGTTGGCTGCGTTTTGTGCCATGGCGGCCACGTTGGCCTCGTGGCGCAGGCGAATGCCCTCCACCACAATGTTGGTGCCACGCGCCTGCAGCGGGAAGGCGCTTTCCGCGTCTTCCCGGTAGTCAATGGGGTACTCCAGGTCGTGCTCGTCCAGCACCACGTCCACGCTGCCCACGTCTTCAGGCGCCACGCGGTTGCTCTTGGCGCGCAGGGCACGCTCGGTGTTGTAGAGCTTGAAATGCTCTTTCCCAAACTTTGGTATCTTGCCGCCCTCTTTGTCCACCGAGACAAAGGGAAACAGCTGGTCGCCCACGAGTTGGGCATTGGTGTAGCCAATGGCCAAGGCGGTCAGTACCGGGTCAACGACCCGCAAATTGCTCAAACGTCCCATGTGATGGTGCTCCTGTGAATGGGGTTGGGGTCAGCGGATGACGGCGCGCGCTGCGGTGGCGTAATCCACCTTGTGCTGCGCCATGTGGGCCTTGACGGCTTTGTGCTGTGCCAGGCGGGCGGGGTCGGTGTTCTCGCCAAACTGAATGTCGTCGTCGGCCTGTGCACCAGGCTGGGCGGCGGTGGCCTGCGTGGCGTGTTCGCCAAACGCCACCACCTTGGGCGCTGCACTCAGCATGGCCTTGAGCTGGTCGGCCAGCGGGGCCTTTGCCTCGCCCTCGCCAAACTCCACCACGCTGTCTTGCGTGGCAAAGTGGTCCAGCGTGGCGGCAATCAGGCCTGTGTGTGCGGGCAACAGGCGGCCTTGGCTCACCAGGTTTTCGGCAAATGCCACGTTGGCGGCATGCACCTGGTTGGCCTTGTGGGCCGCCAGTTCGGCCCGCAAGCGGTTGTTTTCTGCCTCAATGGCGGCTTTCTCTTCAGGGGTCACGGTGTCCTCCAGGGTTGGGGTGGTGGTGGTTTGCCCAGACTGGGCGGACTGCTCAACAGGCGCTGCGGGTGCAGCGTCTGCGGGAGTGGGGGCAATGGCGCCCTCGCTGAACGCGGGGGCCACGGAGGCCTGGGATTCCGTGCTGGCCTTTGAGCGCGCCTCGGCAAGCTCTTGCTGGGCGCCCTGCTCAAGGCTCTCAATGCGGTAGCCAGGCAGGGCTTTGTCTGCCTCGTCCTGGCCAAACTTGGCCAGCACCCAGTCGCGCAGGCCGCGCCACAGGCCAGCGTTGGTCACGTCGTCCCATTCGCTGAAGGTGACGTACTCGTTGTTGTCGGCAAAAGCCACCTGCGCCAAGCCCTTGATGGCGGGCGGCTGCGCCCCCAAAAAGCCCACGTGGCGCAGGTAATACACCCCGGGCACCGGGTTGCTGGGCGAGTTGGGGGGGTAAAAGCTGGCTGAAATCTTCTTGAACGCACCCGCCGCCACCATGTCGGCAAAGTCGGCATTCACCTGGGCGGGCAAGGCGTACATGCCGGGGTCGTGGTCAATGTCCCCGTCGCTGAATGAAACACTCTTCACCCAGCCGTAGGCGGGCATGTCGTGGCGAGGGTGCCCAATGACCAGCGGTGCCTCGTGCAGCTCGGGGTCATAGGCTGCGGCACTGGCCACCAAATCAGACTCAGAAAACGCCAAGCGCGCACCGCTCATGGCGGTGTGCTTACCCGCTTTGAAAATGTGCAGCGGCTTGGCCGTGGCTGTGGTGCCAGGTGCTGCAGCGGCCTTGGAAGTGGTTGGTTTCGCCATGCCGCTACTGTCGCGGCGGGGGGCAAAAAGGGCCGCTGAAAGCCCTTGAAGAAAAAAGCCCCTGTGCGTTCAGTGCATCAGGGGCTGTGGGGCTGTGTCGGGGGCTGTGGGTGGTGGACCATTTTCCTGGCGTCAGGAAGCATCGCCGTCATCGTCGTCATCGCCAAACCCCGGCAGGTGGTTTTGCCGGGCCAAAAATCGCTCGCGCTCAATGGCCGCAATGATCTGGCGCACCCGTGTCTCGGTAATGTCGTGCAGCTTGGCCAGCTCGCGGTGGTTGTGGCCGTTGAACTTGGCGTACAGCTCGCGGTCGCGGCTGCTCACGTGCATGGCCAGGCCCTTGGCAAAGTAAATGGCCTCGCCCCCCACCTCGTTGGCAATGTGCTGCATTTGCGCCATGACCTGCGCGCTCCAGGCCTGCAGCTGGGCCAGCCACTGGCCACCAGGTGCACCCTGGCCACAGCGCTCGTCCAGCAGCACCAGTGCCTCAAACATGCACACCGCCACGTCGCGCATGCGGTCGGTCATTTTGTCGGGCAGCATGGCCTCCAGCACGGCCAGTTCCTGCGCGGTCATGTAGCGTTTGGTCATGTCAGCCTTTGAGTTCCACGCTGGAGCGCTGGGCCCACTTTTTCAGGGCTTCAATCACGCGGGTGATTTGGGGCGGGGTCATGAAGCGCCAGGCATCCACCCCGGTTTGGCGGGTGGCGTAGGCCTGCAGCGCGACATCGGTGTCGGTGTGCACCACACCGGCCACGGCCAGGGCGTGCCACACGGCGCGGGCCTTGGCCCATTGCTGGTCGCCCGCATCATCCACATTGCGCACCAGCGCTGGGCGCTTGGGTTGGTAGGCGGGCTTTTGACCACGGGCGGCGGCCGCACTGGCCTGCAGGCCCGCCAGGTGGGCCAGGTACTGGCGGCGCTGCAGTGCCGTCATGTGGGCTGAGCTGGCCACACCGGTCACGGCCAGCTTCAGGGCAGTGGCATCGTCAGCACTCAGGCCCAGTGCCTTTTGCGCCATGTGGATGGCGGCCAAGTGGTCTTGGCGGGTGGCTTTGGCTTGGGGCATGGTCAGGCTTTCGCGCTCAGGGTGAAGCGCTCAGCAGGCAGCTCAAGGGTCTGCACCAACAAGGTGTTTGCATCGGCACGGGCAACGGCCAACGTCTGGTCTGCACGCAATGCCAATGCAGGCGCCACCCAGTCCATGCTGGCATGCCGCACCACTCCTCCAGCATGCACCCGGCGCAGGAACCAGCCGCTTTGCTGCCGGGTGCTGCGGCCCTTGTAGGCATCCCAAGCACTCAATACACTGCGCATGTCGTGGGGCCACAAGTCCTTACGCAGCCGCCAGGCCGTCTTGCGCGACATGTCCAACACGCGAGCCACCTCCGTCACGGTTTGAGCCTGCACAAATCCACGCAAATCGGCAGGCACCCAATACACGGCCTCTGGTGCATTTTTGTTCCCGATACATGCGCTGGTATCAGTCAGCCCCGTTGCGTCGGCTGTACCCCTGTGCCTTTTGTTTCCTGGGGTGGTTGCGGCGGCACCGCAGCCCGACAGCGGCGTCATACTCATGCCACCGCTCCTTTGGCATCCATCCACAGCCCATAGGTACTGGCGCTCAGGTGGCGCAATACCAAGGGGTGGCGTTCGCAGGTGGCAAGGCGAAAGCTCACCCTGCCCGACGCCTCGAACAGCATCAGAGACCCTCGGTGCACCTGCTCGGCTGCGGCAGCGTTGCCCGCATCGAACTGAAGCACGGTCTTCCAGGCGCCGTTGGTGTTGACCTGGAGCTGCACGGGGCGGGTGGTGTCGGCGGTGGCCATGCTCAAACCCCCGCAATGTCAAGCGCCACGGGCGCGTACTGGTCGGTGCTGCCCACGCGCTCGTACACGCGGATGTAGCTCTTGCTGCCCGTGACTTGCACCGCATCGGCAATGGCCGCCATGGCGGTGGTCCAGCGCTCGTCGCCAAACGCCATGCGGCGCAGGGCCAGCACGGCGTTGGTGTTGATGTTGCCCTGCTTGTCCACCTCAAAGGCGCGGTTGATGATGGCCTTGAGCTCAGGGCGGGCGTTGGCCGTCCAGTCGGTCAGGCACTGGTCAATGAGGGCTTTGGCCGCCTGCAGCCGCTCGTCAAAGGTGATGCTCTCTTGTATGGCGCGGATGACTTTGTACCGGCCATCAAAGCTGAGCAACTGCACGTTGCCCTTTTTGCCGCCCAGGTTCACGCCGTATTCCTCGGCGCTCATGTCCACAAAGGCGGCAATGTCGTCGAACGCGCTGGCTTTGAAGGCCGCCAGGATGCTGCGCACCCCTTGGGCTTTGGCCACCAGTTCTTTCACCAGCGCGTCACGCGCTTGGTCAATGGGCTTGATGGTGGCCACGGGAATGAGGTTGCCCTTGGCATCGGGCCAGTAGCCCTCGGGCACGGTGGGGGTGGTGTTGGCTTGTGTCATGGGGTTGGCTTTGAGTTGGTTGGTCAGTGTTGGGTGGGTTGGCTGGTGGCTGTGGCTTGGCCGGAAAGCACCAGCCGACCGCCCATGCGCAGCGCCTCTTGACCCGTGTGCTGGGTACAGCAGGGGTAAAGCAGGGCCATGGCTTCAGCGGCGGTGAGCAGGTTGTCAATCAAGGCGCCGTGGGGCATGCCCGCGTTGAGCTGGGCACTCAGCAGCACGCCCAGTGCGTGCTCAAAGGTGGTCAGGCTGTGGTCATTGGCTGACGAGGCGGGGTTTTGCGGGGTGTTCATGTTGGGCTTTCTGGCGGTGTGGAAGGGGTGGGCATGGGGCAATCAGCAGCGGTGGCCGCGTGTGGGGCAGCCCAAAAAGTCGCCAGCGCCTGGGCGGGCAGGCACGCTAACGGGTGGCACCCAAACGGGGGCGTGCATCACGTCGTACTGCGGGGGAAGGGCCTTTTCTCCCACCCAACGGGTAGGGGCTGGCTCGGGTTTTGGCTCGGGTTTTGGCTTGGGTTTGGGCACAAGGTTGGCCAGCGGCGTATCAAACAGCTCGGCACGCAGGCCCAGCTTCAGGTGCGCCCGCCATGCGCGGGGCTTGGTGTTGATGAGCACGGCTTTTGCGATCAGGTTGTTCACCTGGGTACGCGGCTCCAGCCCGAGGGTGGCCAGGTGGTTGCGCACGTCGGCAACGGTGCAGTTGGGGTTGGCGCGAACAAAGCCAACAATGGCACGGTTGACCGGATTGAGCAGCATTTGGCACAGCTTGAAGTTCATGGCTGCACCCCCTGGCCACGCTGGCCACGCATGGCGGCGAACCGGGCGCGGACTTCATCTGGCATGGGGGCTGCAGTGCGCTCGGTTTGGTTCAGCGCAGCCAGTGTGGCCAGGGCGGGGTCCAGCGCACGCCCAATGGGTGCCGACTGGCCACGCACGGTTGCAGTGCTTGGGTGGCTGGTGTTGCTTGGGTTGCGCTTGTCGGCCTCGGTTTGGCGCTCTTGCGCGGCCTCGGCCTTGTCGGCCATGCCTTGCAGCACGGCATACAGGTAGCCGTTGCCCTTCAATGGCAAGTCAAGCCCACCGGCGCCGCGGGTGGCCAGCATGCCGTCTATGGCCTGCGCCCACAGGGCGTGTGGGGCGGCCCAATCGCGCCCATTGCGGGTAATGGCCTGGCGCTCCATGTCAGGGGCCAGCGAGCGAATGAGCTTGGTCTTTTTGGTCATGCTCAGGCGGTGCATGGCGGGCTTGTGCAGGTCTATGTAGTCCAGCACACGGCGCATCAGCGGTATGCCAATGGACAGCAGCAGGCGCTCAAAGGCATCGTGGTCTTCGCGGCTTTTGAGCACCACGCGCATGTCCAGCACGGCGTCGCAGGTGGGGCAGTACAGCTCGCTCACAGCCAGCCCCCTTGCGACAAGCTGTAAACGCTGCCCAGGGTGTAGCTGCAGCTGGCAATGACTCCCGTGGCCATTGCAGCCAGTGCCACCCATCTGACCCAGCGCAAGGCTGCACGCAGGCCGCTGCGCTGGCGCATGGGGCTACCCTCAATCACGCCGGGGGCAAAGTAGTAGGCGTCCTTGGGCAACAGGCTGGTGTCGTGGCAGGTGCAGCCGGGGCATGCAGGCTGGCGTTGCTGGCACAGGCCGAGGTGGTCGCAGGTGCGGCGCGTGGCGCTGTGGGCTTGCAGGGGCGCGGCGGGGCGGGCTGCGGCATTTTTGGTGTGCGGCATGGTGATGATGAATGGTTGTTGTTGTTGCTTCATGGCATTGGCTCCCGGGCTCAGCACCCCGCAATCACTTGGGCGTCCACCTTGTCCCAGCAGACCTTGACGGCGGCATTCATGGCACGGCACATCAGGTTGTTGACCACCAATGGATAACAGACGGACTGCGCCTCGGCACTGGTCAGGCGGGTGTGCATGGCGGCAATCGCGGTCGGGTCCACCACATCGGCCAGCTTCACGCCAATGCGTTCAAATTTGTGCTCCAGGTACCCCTGCAGGTCATCGCCCAGGGGCTCCAGGTGGACTTGTTCGCAGCGCTGCACGATTTCGCGCACGGCGGGGTCACGGTCGTTGAGCATCATTTCCAGCTCGCGTGTTTGGCCAATCAGCACCACCCCGATCAGCAGCTTCATGCCGTCTTTCAGCTCCATGGTGTTTTTCAGCTGCTTGAGCGTGTCAACGGGCAGGCGGTGCGCTTCTTCAATGACCAGCAGGTGGCAATACCCAGCGTTGCGGCTGGCCTTGAGCAGCTCATGCATTTGGTGCGTTCGTTCGTCTGGGTCGCTTTTGCGGGGCATGCCAGGGGCCAGCGCCCGGAAAATGGCCGATTCGACCTGACTGCTGCGCAGCGACTTGGCCCCCGTTTTGTGAGGCTCACGGGCATAGGGCTTGATGACGATGATCGGGCGCTTTTCAGCCTGGATGCGCTCCTCAAGGTCTTCACGCAAGGTGCTTTTGCCGCTGCCGCTCTCGCCCATGATGGCCACAAAGCCATGCTTGAGAGCCGCCTCCAGCAGCACCGCGCGCACGTAGCGCCCGTCACGGCTCAGGAACACGTCTTCACGACACTGCACGTCATCCACAAAGGGGTTGCGGGGCAGCTTGAAGTGCTTTTTGGCGGCAGGGGTCAGGGTTTCTTTTCGAAGTAACATGGTTTCCTCTGTGGTTTCCGGTTTGGTTTCTGGGGTTGCAGGGACGGCCTCGGCAAGGTGCAAACTTGCCGGGGCCAACTTGTTTTTGAGGTCGGTCATGGCGCGGGGCTCCCATTGACCACGCGCAGCCCAGCGCGCACGTTCAGGCGCGCGGCCAATGCAGGCAGTTCGGTTTCGGGTACGCCATCGGGATGCAGGCTTTTGAGCGTGCCCAGCAGCTCGGGCGACATGGCCACGCCCATGACCACCAGCTTTTGCGCCGCCGCAAAGTGCTTGAGCAACTCGGGCTCTGCCTGGGCCACACGTGTGGTGGTGTCCAGGTCAGTGCCCCGGCGCGGCAGCATGGCCACTGCGGGCAATTGCTGCTCGTGGTGTTTGTAGGGGTCGTGCTTGCCATCAAACGGCAGGGCCTTGGCCCTGCGGGCGGCAGCAGCAGCCTCGTCGGTGCTTGCGCCCATGGCCAGCCGCTCAACCAGCTTGCGGTTGGTGGTGGCCAGCGTGTCTGGCAGCGACTTCATTTCACGGCCAATGCGGGCGGCACCTACCCTAAAGCCGCCTTTGCCTTTTTCTGCCAACGGCACGGCAATGAGCTCTTCGCGCCCTTGGGTATCGTGCTGTATGACGTAGGCCACCTGCGCATCGAAGGGGTTGAACGTGATGTCCACCTTGCCCCCCACCAGCACGTTGGCCACGCCGCTCACGTCCCACACGCGGCCGTCAAACCGCACGCACAGTTCGCGGTCCACCACAGGGCTTTCTGGTGCATGGGTCAGCAGGTTGCGGGCCAGGGCGGCATCCACCAGGCGCAGCTGCGCCTGGGTAATTTCCATCCACTTGGCCCAGCGTGCCAGGCCGTGGCGGCGGTGCACGCGCACGCTGTTGTAGTAGCGCATCCACATTTGCGCCTTCTCATTGATCCAGGCAATGGAGGGCACGTGGACAAACTTGAAGCCACTCTCGAAGTTGGTTTCCACCAGGTTGTGGGCGTTTTCCACCTGGCCCTTGGCGCGGGGGTTGCCCGCCTCGTTCACCACGGGCTTCACATCCAGGCGGCGCAGCAGGTTACTGAAGGCACCGCCAATACCGGCGCTGCCGGGGTCCATCATCAAATGAAAGGGCACGCCGTGCATCTGCTGCTCGGCGCGCGGGGCAATGGCCGCCAGGAATGACTCGGCCATGTTCACCGTGCTCTCACCACCGGCCACGTAGTGCACAAAGATGGAGCCGCTGTAGTGGTCGGTCAGCACATAACGGGTCAGGCGCTGGCGCTTGATCTTCTCGAAGTTGTCGGGCTTGTTCTTGTAGAACTCTTTGTTCGACATGGTTTGCACCCCGCCCTCTGGCACATAAAACAAGGTGCTGATGGAGGCGTCGATCTGCCACACGTCGTTGGGGTGGTCGCTGGCCAGGGCCTGCACGGGTGCGGGGGCGTTGAGCTGCTCGGGGTGCAGGGCATACAAGCGCAGGGCGCGGGCGCAGGCCGAGGCAGACAGCTGGCGGGTTTCACCGGTGATGGGGTCTGTCACGCTGGCAAACAGGGGGTTGGCTGCCCGCACTTGCTCCAGCGTCAGCTTCAGGGCCTGAATGGATTTGTCGTTCAGGCGGTAGCCTTGCATCAGGCGGCCTGACAGGTCACGGGCATCGGCCAGGCTCAGGCCAGTGGTGCCTGCATCGCTGCGGCGCTTGCGTTGGGGTTGCACGATGACCTCTTTCAAACGGCGCATGAGCGTGGCGCGTGACAGCCCCAGGTGCTCGCACGCCTGGGCATACACCGCTTCTTTGCCGCCATGGCCCGCTTCATGGGCGCGGCACTGCACGTCAAGCAGGGCATCTATCAGGGCGGGTGACATGGCGGGGCTCATGGTGTGGCTTGTGGGCGGGTGGCTGGGCTTTAGTTGGCAGCAGGGCCGGGTGTGCCGGTGGTGGCGGGTTGCACGGCTGCCCAGCGCTCCCACTCGGGAGTGCCGCCCACCTCGGGCAGGCTGAACTCGTCGCGCAGCAGCACCAGCTCGGCCATCACCTGGCCCACCAAGCCCGCCATGAACAGGCTTTGGTCTTCGGCGCAGTTGTTCAGGGCAATGAGGGCGTGGCGCAAACCACCTTGCACCAGGCCCAAGGTTTCGGCCTGGATATTGGTGGCCTCCTGCTTGGTGCGCTTGATCTCTTCGCTGGCAGGCAGGCGCTTGATCAGGCGCACCTCTTCGTGCAGCTCGGCGTTCACGGCCTCTTGTCGTTCGGCCCGCTTCTTGTGTTTCTCTGACTCCTGGCGCTCTTTTTTCACGGCTGCACGCAGCTCACGCACCGACATGCGGGACACGTCATCAAGGGCCAGTTCGCCGGTTTGCCCTTGCTCGGCCAATTCTTCAATCTGCCTGTCTTCAAGCGGCAGCAGCTCGGTCATTTTGGAGAAGCCCAACTTTTCCAAATTCCGCGACGTCGCGGAATTTGCAAAGCGTTTGGCCATCGCCATGTACCGACCGGCTGCGTCTTCACTGATGGACAGGCGCTCAAGCGTGGGCAGGAATTCCCCATGTTTGCAGCTTTTCTTAAGCAGCAGCAGGTACGCGCCCAGCTCAAAAATGGCCATGCCAATTCGATTTATGGCCTCCTTGGCTGAGTTCTCTAGCACGGCAGGGTCGGTGCTGCCTTGGTAGTTCAGCTCGCTGGCCAGGGCGGCCACGGCTTGGTTTTGCTGTTGCACAGCCAGGGTGAACTGGTCTTGGGTGTCGACCAAGCGCTGGGCTGCAGCGGGCGACACGGCAATGGCGGTGGTGGGCTGTGCGGGGGTGGCTGGGGTGCGTCCGCGTGTGGTGGCTTGCATGGCGGCTTCAATGGCTTTGGCTTCTGTGTTGGTGGTCATGGCGTTCGGTTGTGTGGGTCGGTAGGTCAGTGGTCAGTCAGTGCGCGCTTCAGGTCAGCCATGCGGTTTTCAGCACGGCCGAAGTCGGCCATCACGCGCAGGTAGGTGGCCTGGGCCATTTCGGGGCGTGGGTAAAAGCGCCCGTTCTCGGCGTTCTTGCGTGCCCAGCCTTTGTCAATCAGCTTGGCCATGGCGCGGGTGATCTGGGGCGGGCTGGTCTTGACGGCTTGGGCCAGGTCGGTGTTGGTGGCACCGGTGGCGGCAAAGCCGCACAGGGCTTCCAGCACATCCAGCACCAGGCCTGCGCCTTTGCTGTCGGTGGTGTCGTTGCTCATGGCTCAGAACTCCAACTCAGGTGTGGTGTAAGCAGCCACGTTGCCTTGGTGGTAGGCCACCTGTTCCAGGTGGGTGCGCAGGGCTTGCAGGGTGGCTTCTGGGCAGGCTTTGTCGCCGCCTTTGTAAAAGTCGTCCAGCAGCTGCAGGGCGGTGGCAAAGCCGCTGTTGAGCTCCACCATGTCGGCGGGGCTGGCCTGGCGGCCCTTGGGTATGGCCACCAGCAGGTAGCCCTCGCTGGCGGCAAACCAGCGGGTCACAAAGTTGATGCCGCAGGCCAGCTCAAAGGGGCGCACCAGGTTGGCGGGCATGCGCCCGCTTTGCAGCCACTTGTACAGGGCGTAGTGGTCGGCAACGCCCATGTCGTCGGCAATGCGCTCCATGCTTTTGTTCAGGCGCTCGCGGGCGTGGTCTTTGCACAGCTCCATGGCGTGGCGCAGGCTGGTGGGTTGCAGGAGCTTCCAATTGCGGTTGGGTTTTGCAGTCATGCGGCACCCCCTGCTTTTTGGGTTGCCAAACAAAAACCGTTTTTGCATCTGGTGCAACGGCGTTGCGGTGGGCACAGTTGAGCCATCACTCACCACCCCCCACGGAGAAATGCAATGACACGCTCACCAGCGATTTACCAGTGCCTGGACTGCCACACTCAGACGCCAGGGTGCGAGCCAGAGCCACCAGTTTGGCAATGGAATCAGCGGCAGGTGCCGCGCTTGCTGTGCCCGCGTTGTGGCTGTGGCTGCGCCCCTGTGGGCTGGCTGCTGGCGGCGATGGAGGCGTGCCATGAGCATGCGGCGCGCGGCGTGAGCATTCATGACCTGAGCCACAGCATGTGGTCTGGCTGCCCCAACTCGCTGGAGTGCCAGCAGCTGGGCCACTATGCGGGCAACTGTGAGCAGGCGCAGGCGGTGATGCCCAAATGCCTGGCTGCTGTTCATGCGCGGTTGCAAGCAGTGGAGCGCCAGTTGGGTTGGAGTCGGCCCGCACCGCCACCAAGTCGCCCACGGCCACACCGGGCAGGTGGGCAGCCGACCAGCGGTGGCCCGCAAAGCTGATGCACAGGTCCGGGCCCACGCGGCGCACTTGCCAATGCTGGACGGACGGGGGTGGCACTTGCCCCAGCACGTAGGCGTCAAGCCAGTCGGGCGCGTTCATGCCTGTGCCCCTTGCGCCTTGGCCACGGGTGGGCGACCTTTGTTGGCTTGCTTGGTGGCCACGGCGCGGCCCGCCTTGAGGCCCAAAAAGACGGCAATGTTGTGACTGGCCCCGCGCAGGCCACGTTGTTTGCGGCCAGCGCGGTGGCGGGCCAGTAGCTCGTACACAAGGCTGCTGCTGACGTCGAAGCGGCGGGCCACTTCGGCCTTGCTCAGGCCGTGCTCGGCCAGCCAGGCTTCGGCCTGTTCTGGGGTGCGGAGGGGCTGTGTCATGGTGGTGGTGTGTGTTGGTGGTGGTAAATTGATGGCCTTAGACAAACAGGGAGAAGTCATGGATGGCAGCAAACCAAGCCCCGTTACCCCAGCCGACGAGAAGGCACTGGCGATGTACTACGCCTACGCCGCACTGGTGCGGGCGCTTTGTCTGAATGGCTCTTTGAGCCTTGATGAGTTGATGTCTCAGCTGGCTGGTGCGAACCAGCAGCTGCATCGGATTGGAGAGACTGAGGCGGCAACATTCCTTGGTCAGATTGCGCAAAACCTGCAGGCGATTGACGACTGATCGCGCTGCGGCATGACCACCCGGCAGGTGCGGTCATGGCTGACCATGGCCGCAAGCTGAGTGGTTTTGATGTGGCGTTTTGAGGGGTCATTTTTTTGGCCTTGGGTGGTGGTGGTGTTACGGGCTGTTTTTGGCGTTGGTGGGATTATGCACAATAAATTGTGCTTTTACAAGGCTTCGTCGTGAGCGATGAAAAATTTTTTGAGGTCGGTGCGCGCATCGCTGCTTTGCGTGGACTCATGAAGCAATCTGAATTCGCTGAATCTCTTGGCGTGCATCGCAATTCAGTGGTTGGTTGGGAGTCTGGTAAACGTCTGCCGGACGGGGAATCGCTTGTGCGGATGGCAGAAAAGTTCAATGCGGACATACAGGCGCTGCTACTAGGCAAGCCTGGCGGCGCTGCCCCCGACTTGCGACCCGACGAAGAAAAACTGTTGGCCGACTACCGGGCGGCGCACTCCGACGCACGCGAGCGCATTCGCCAGATAGCGGCCACGGCGGCCAGCAGCCCGAAGCGCGGGGCCAAGGCGGATGCGCCCGTGCCCACCCAGCACGCCAAGTCAGGCGGGGTGAATGTGGGCGGCGGCGTGGGTGGCGATGTGCTGGCTGGTGGCGCCATCAAGGCCGGTGGCGACGTGACTGGCCCCACCGTTATTCACAACACCAGTAGCGTCGACCGCAGTTTTCTGTCTGGAATATTCAATCGGGGCAAGTAGCCCAGCCAGTTTCTCAACCACAAGCCAGGGAGGCTTATTCATGCAGCAAGAAGGTCGGCCAACAACAGAGGCGCAAAGCCCGGGGCCACACACCACACACAACACAGTCAGCATTCAAAACTCGGCGTTTTGCGTGGTGTACATGGGGCAAATCGTCATCAACGTGCCTCGGCTTTTCCCGGCCCGTACGCCCTTGCAGCAGCTGGGGTTTCGCCATTGGGTATGGGTGGTCCTGGTGGCTGGGTTTGGTGTGTTCAGCGCCGCGTGGCTGGGTGTGTTTGCCCTTGCCCACGCCACCACAGGGCGCTGGGCTGTGCCCATTGGCCTGTTCGGTTTCAGCACGATGTTGATGCTTTGGCTGCTGGAGTGGGGGGTGTTGAGCCCCTTGCGAGCTGGCAGACCTGCCGATATCCAGCTGGGAGGCACCCCATGATTGCTTTGGAAAGCGATTACGACCAGGCCTTTACCGAGGTAATTTCAGAGTTGAGTGGCCCACCCGAAATACTGCTGCGCATGCGTTCTGGTCGCGCAGAATTTTTGCAGCTGCTGGGCGACTCGCGCAAAGCTGGCCAGTGGGTAGCGCAAACGCTGGAGGGCCTGGATTGGGATTGGCCGCGTTGGCACACCAATGCGGCCAGCATGTTTGAAGATGACAACACGTTACCCGCTCTCAGGGCAGAGGCATCCGCCATTGCGCAAGCGGATGCCCTGAATATGATGACCGTGCCACAGCTCAAGGCGTTGCTGCTTCGGCACGGCAGCCCACTTCCCACCGGGAAGGCCACAAAAGCCGATGTACTGGCTGCTGTGCAGTCGTTGCCACCCAGTGTGCTCAATGGGGTGGCTCAAGAGCTGGTTCAGCAATGGCTGGGCAAAAAGGTGGTGGCCTGCCGCCAGAAGATGGGGACACGCATGGCGGGGCGAATCAGCCACATTGCAATGGAGCGCATGCGACTTTGCCAGCGCAGCGATCCTGCCTGCCTCGCCTTGCGCCCCCGCTGGCAATTCATTTGCGGTGACCCGCAGTCTGCGCCCAAATCATGCAAGAAATTCAACGGCAAGGTGCTTCCTGCACAGCAGGCGTTGGGCACCTTCCCAAGGCTGCCATGTGAGCGAATTGATTGCATGTGCCGCATTGCAACGCAAGCATGACCACCCGTAAATTTCTGGCCATTTATGGCTTGTGCTTATGCGCTGCACTGCCAGCACACGCCATCAACAAGTGCACCGGCCCTGATGGCAAGGTGTCTTTCCAAGATGCGCCTTGTGCCGGGCGGGGGGAGGTCATATCGGTCAAGCCCGCCAGCGGGAGTGCACCCGCTGCACCCGCCACGCCAAAGGCAACAGCCCCGCCTGCAGCAGCAGCTGCACCACCGGTGGCTGCTGCACCGCCACCCGCCACACACGCACCACAACCCAAAGCACAGCTGGATGCCGAGGCCGACATGTGCCTGGCCTGGTACAAGCCGCTGCTGCGCGACCCCATGGGCGCCTACTACACCGAAGCCAGGCGGGAGCGACGGGTGGTGCACATCACCGTGCACGGCACAAACGGCTACGGCGGGTACGTGACCAAGCCCGCCGCATGCGAGATTTATGCAGGCAAGCTGAACGAGGCCTGGACAAAAAACCACGCCCGTACAGCTGGGTGGGGGGTGGATTGATGATCCTTGGTCACTGCCTGCTCGTCAACCCGACCATCAGTGCAGTCATTCGAAAATAGAAAGGGAGTAAATATGGCAAAAATGGTAACCATCAACTTGTTTGACGTGGACTGGTCGAAACAAACCAGTCAGGCACTGAGCGACACGCTGGAAGAGTTTGCCGCGATGCAGTTGTCAGACCGGTGGCGTGGCGACATCAGACTTGAGCAGGTGGTAAAAGTGGCGGGCAACCCGGCAACAAAGATGCCAGATCGTTACCACCTTGACTTTTCAAAGGAACGAGCTGTTGGGCCGGGCAAGCTTGGGAGATTGGCACCCATTTCGGGGATCAAAATGGGCCAAGACGAGTCGTTTGGCGAAGAGACTGCAGCCGTTTACGTCCCCTCGAAAAAATGGCTGCTGATTTTGAACAACCAATTCGGTATTGGCCCAACACGCATGGCCGAGTATTTCAATGCGGTTGACAGCATTGGCGCAGGGCGGGAGTTTTTCTACTCCGTCTCACCTCAATTGGATGCTTCCATTCTTGCCCGGTTGAAAGGCATGTCCAACTTGACATCCATTCAAGTGACGGCAACCATTGACGCTTTAAATGCTGCCCAAAACCCGGTGGGTGTGTCTTTGGCCAGGGCAACCCAGTCCACGTCAGCCCAGAAGATTTCCTTCACCCTGGCTGCGAATGCAAGCCGAAAGAAGTCCAACTTTTTGAGCATGGTAAACATCAAAAACATGGTGACGACGCTTCGATCGCAAGCAGCTGGGGTATCTGTGTTGAAATTGAAAGGCGAAGATCCCACCACGGGGAAAAAAGATCAAGTCATTGACTTGCTTGAGCACAAAATGAAACGCCAATACAGAGCCGATGAACTCAAAGTTGTCAATCACAGGTACACGCCCCAGTCTCGCTGGGAATTGCTGGACCGCGCCTTGCGCGGATGGCTCTGACTTTCAACGCGAGAGCATGCTGACAACACGGTTCATTGAGGCTTGGGCTCCATTGGGGTTGGCATTTGTGTGCGCTGGTGCATGGTTTTGGTTGGATGCTGCCATTGCAGGCAGTTTTTCTAAAGAGCTCTTGGCTGCTCTTTTGTCGGTAGCGGCAATCAGTGCTGGCTTTTTGACAACGGCACTCTCCATCCTGCTGCCAATTGGCTCTACCGAGACAGGCAGAAAACTCCAGCGCAACGGGTTTATGCCCGGCATTCACTTGTATTTGCGCAGGGGCGTATTGGGTTGTTTGGCTTGGGCTGGTGTGTGTTTGACAGCGTTCTTTTTTCTGCCTGATCCTTCAGCACCCATGGCGCAACATTGGTCAACGGCCATTGTGTTTTTCACGGCTTATGCGACTGCATCTCTTGTTCGAATTGCAGAAATCTTGCTCAACATTTTTGAACGCATGAGCGACCCCGACGACAAGCAGGGTTGATCCTCAGTCATTGCGCGCTTTGTAAAACGCTTTCCTGAGGGTTTACCCCTCGCCCCCGGCAAAGTGTCTTCCCATGAAGACACCACATGCCACCACCCCCACGCAGTCCCCGAATAGGCTCACCTTTCTGCGCCGCCCGCTGCCGCCGCCACCCCGCCTGTGGGGTTGGTTGCTGATCACCATTTTGTTGACGGCAACCATATGGTTTCTGGCTCCCCAACAGCTGCCTGTGACGGCGTACAAGCTGAGCCTAGTGACGCTGGCCGGGGTGGTGGGCTACTGGATGGACCGCAGCTTTTTCCCGTATGCGCGGCCCCATTTTTTTATGTGTTCCAGCATGCTGGACGGTGAGCCTGAGCCCTCCTCCAGCTGGGAAATGGGGGATGAAGGCGTGGGCACGGTGGGCGTGACGTATGGCCAGGTGTTTGCACCTGAGCCCACGCCGTCGCTGGTGTTTGGCCTGGCCATGCTGCGCCGCGCCATCATCATTGGCTGTGCCATGCTGGCCATGGGCTTGGGGGCCTGAGCCATGCGCCGCAAGCTCGAAGCCGCTTTTGATTTCATCTTGGCTGTGGTCTGTCTGCTGGTGTTGCTGTGGGTTGTGCTTGGCCCGTCCGAGGCTCACGCCCAAGTGCCAGCCGCAGCCCACGCCCACCGCGCCACGTTGACCCGTGCCGCCCACAGCCAGTGGGGGCTGAATGCGCCCATTGCTGCATTGGCGGCGCAGGTGCACCAAGAAAGCGGCTGGCAACCCCAGGCGGTGAGCCGTGTGGGTGCAGCGGGCATGGCGCAGTTCATGCCCAGCACGGCCAAGTGGTGGTGCGGGCTGAATGGCTTGGAACCTGAGCAGTGCCAGCCCACCAACCCCACATGGGCGCTGCGTGCGCTGGTGGGGTACGACAAGTGGCTGTTTGACCGCACGCCCACGCGCTACAGCGCCTATGACCGCATGCACGTGGCGCTGCGGGCTTACAACGGGGGCTTGGGCCACTGGCAGGCTGAGGCCAAGGCTACTGGCCTGCGCACGCCCAGCCGCGAGCAGGTGGATGCGGTGTGTGGTGCAGCCCGCCGACACCACAGCCACTGCCCCGAGAACCTGGGCTACCCGCACCGCATTTTGGTGGTGCTGCAGCCGCGCTATGCGGCATGGGGCCCGGGTGTGGTCCCAGCCAAGGCCTTGGGGGCTTTGTGATGCTGGGGCTTTTTAACCATTTGGGTGCGCGATATGGCATGGGCGTGGCAAGCAATGCGCTGCTGTATGTGGTGCCGCTGCTGGCTTTGGCCTTGGGGCTGGCCGGTGGTGGCTGGGCAGGCTGGCGCCTGGGCCGCGCACCGCTGCACACCGAGCTGGCCAGCGCCAAGACCGACATGGCCCAGCTGCGCACCACCCATGCCGAGACGGCCCGCGTGGCTGCGCTGGCGGCTGCAAAGGGCTTGCAGCAGGCGCAACAGCGAGGCGATGCGCTGACCACCGCGCTGGCCGAGCGCCAAGCCCAGATTAACCAACTCTCAAAGGACGACGGGGATGCACTCAACCGCCTCACGACTGGCCGCGCTTGCCTTGGTAGCGCTGCTGTGGGGGTGCTCAACAGCGCCCCAAAGCCAGCCCCCGCAGGACATGGGCCTGCTGTGCCCCAAGCCCCCGGCAGCGTTGCTGCAGCGGATGGGGCCTTTGCCACCGATGCCGATGTCGGGCACTGGGCCATTGCCGCCCGGGCCCAGTACGGCGACTGCCGCGCCCG
The DNA here is from genome assembly GCA_964396895.1 of uncultured Hydrogenophaga sp. Taxonomy (GTDB): domain Bacteria; phylum Pseudomonadota; class Gammaproteobacteria; order Burkholderiales; family Burkholderiaceae_C; genus UBA2334. The sequence continues at coordinate 96,909 of CAYNGJ010000009.1, forward strand.
GCTTGCCGCGCTGATTGACTGGCACACAGCAGGGGGTGCTCGCCATGAAGATTGAGTTTGAAATTTGGCACCTCATCACGCTGCTGGTGATGTTCATGGGCAGTGTGGCTGGCGCGGGCAAGTTGCTGATGGCGCAGCTGCAGCGCCACCTGGATGACCGGTTTGAGTCTCAGGACGAGGCCCGCAAAGAAAACCACCGGCAGCTGTCCAGGCGGTTGGATGGCATTGAAACCACCAACAAGGAAGAAGCCAGTCAGTGGCAGCGGGTGGAGCGTGAGCTGATGAGCCTGAAGGCTGAAATGCCGCTGAACTACGTGCGCCGGGAGGACTACATCCGTGGCCAGAGTGTGATTGAGGCCAAGCTGGATGGCTTGGCCACCAAGCTTGAAAACGCGCAGTTGCGCATGACCATCAAAGGTGTGACCCATGACCCCCATTGACATGGCGCGTGTGCGCCGCGAATCGCTGCGGTGGCTGGTGCTGCTGACGCTGAACAATGCGCGCCCCATGGGTGCCTTTGAGAGCGTGGTGCTGAGTGTGGCCCAGGCCGAGTACCCCGATGCCACGGCATTGGAGCTGCGCCGCGAAATGGACTACCTGGCCGACCGAGAGCTGGTGGAGCTGGACAAACGGCCCGACGGCCGCTGGCGCGCGGAGCTGACGCGCTTTGGTGTGGACGTGGCCGAATACACCGTGGATTGCCAGCCCGGCATTGCCCGGCCCGCGAAGTACTGGGGCTGAGCGCTGTGGGCCGCAAACCAACCATTGCCCGCTTACCTGCGGACATCAAGGCCTACATTGAGGCCATGTTGGCCACGGGCAGCCAAACGCTGAATGAGCTGATTGCCGACTTGCAGCAGCGCTACCCGGCTGAGGCCGATGCGGGCAAGTTGCCCAGCCGCAGTGCACTGCAGCGCTATGGCAGCAAGTTGGACCGGCGGCTGTCGGCCATTCGGGCCAGCACGGAGGCGGCCAAGCTGATTCAGGCCCAGGCGGGCGATGACCAGGACGCCCGCAGCGAAGCACTGATTGCCCTGGTGCAAACAGAACTGTTTGAAGCCATCCTGGCGCTGCAGGAAGCAGAAGAATTTGATGCAGACGGTAACCCCGTTGACCCCAGCGACCGGGTAGAGCTGCTGAGCAAGGCCGCCAAAAACATTGCCACGTTGGCGCGCGGCAGCGTGGCCCTGAAGACCTTCCAGGCACAGGCCCGTCAGCGTGCCAAGGAAGCGGCAGCCAGCGTAGACAAGTTGGCCAAGTCGGGTGGCCTGTCTGCCGATGCCGCCGCTGACTTGCGCCGCCAGATTTTGGGCATTGCGGCATGACATTGAATGTGAGAGCGGCCCCCATGCCAGCCGTGCTGCCCAACACGGCGCAGGCGGATGCACCTGCGGCTTTGATGGCCTATCAGCAGCGGTGGGTGGCGGACCCTTCGCCGTTGAAGGTCATTGAAAAGTCGCGCCGCACGGGCTTGACCTGGGGTGAAGCGGCAGACAACGTGTTGACAGCGGCCAGCGACCGCAGCGCCGGTGGGCAGAACGTGTACTACATCGCCTACAACCAGGACATGACGATTGAGTACATCCAGGCGTGCGGGATGTGGGCCAAGGCGTTCAACTACGCAGCTGGGCAGATTGAGGAGGGCTTTTGGGATGGCGAGAGCGAGGAGGACAAGCACATCAAGACGTACACCATCCGCTTTCCCAACAGTGGGTTTCGGATCGTGGCGTTGTCCAGCAGGCCCAGTAACTTGCGGGGCAGGCAGGGGGTCATCGTCATTGACGAGGCGGCGTTTCACGAGAAGCTGAAAGAGCTGCTGAAGGCCGCCCTGGCCATGTTGATTTGGGGTGGCAAGGTGCGGGTGATCAGCACGCACAACGGCACCGACAACCCCTTCAACGAGCTGGTGACCGACATTCGTGCCGGGCGGCGCAAGGGCACGGTGCACCGGGTCACGTTCCAGGAGGCGGTGGCCGATGGTCTTTACCAGCGGGTGTGCCTGCGACTGGGCAAGCCGTGGCTGGCTGAAGAACAGGCGGCGTGGATGGCGGATGTGTACGCCTTCTATGGGGATGGCGCTGCCGAGGAGCTGGATTGCACCCCAGCCAACAGCACTGGGGCCTGGCTGAGCCGAGCCTTGATTGAAAGCCGCATGTCGGCCAACACGCCTGTGCTGCGCTGGGCTTGTAAGCAGGGCTTTGAGGTGCTGCCTGACCACTTGCGCACCGCTGAGTGCCGCGACTGGCTGGAGGGTCAGATGCAGCCGCTGCTGGAGCGTTTGCCCACGGACGTGGTCAGTTTTGACGGCGAGGATTTTGGCCGCACGGGCGACCTGAGCGTGCACGTGCCACTGCTGCAGCACCAGAACCTGGTGCGCCGTTGCCCATTTGTGGTGGAGCTGCGCAATGTGCCGTTTCAGCAGCAGGAGCAGGTGGCGTATTACCTGCTGGACCGCTTGCCGCGCTTCATGGGCGGTGCGTTCGATGCCCGTGGCAACGGCCAGTACCTGGCCGAACGGGCCATGCAGAAGTATGGGGCCAGCCGCATCAGCCAGGTGATGTTGTCTGAAAGCTGGTACCGCGAGCACATGCCCCCGGTGAAGGCGGCACTGGAGGATGGCACGCTGGACGAGTTGCCCAAGGACGCCGATGTGCTGGCTGACCTGCGGGCGGTGCAGGTCATCAAGGGTGTGCCGCGCGTTCCCGATACCCGCTCCACCGGCGAAGACAAGGGCAAGCGCCATGGTGATGCCGCCGTGGCGGTGGCGCTGGCGTATTTCGCCAGCCGCGAGCTGAACAAGGGGCCTGTGACGGCCTCCAGCCGACCGCGCCGTGGCAGTTTGCAAAGCGCCCTTCTGGGCTATTGAAAGCACATATGAGAGCCAAAGGCCTGTACATCAGCCCGACCGAGTTCGTCTCGTTTGCGGAGGCGGACCGTGCTTCAGGGAGTTTGTCTGACCACATTGCGACACGTGACCGCAGCCCGGACTTTCGGGCGTTGGGCATGCTGCTGCCCAACCCGGACCCGGTGCTCAAAAAGCAGGGCAAGGACATCAGCGTGTACGCGGACTTGCGGGCTGACGCGGCGGTGGGTGGCGCCATTCGCCGCCGCAAGTCGGGGGTGGTGATGATGGAGTGGCGTGTGGAGCGCGACAAGGCCAGCGCCCGCACGGCCAAGCTGGTGGAGTCGGTGTTGAACACGTTGGACATGCGCCGTGTGCTGCGCGAGCTGCTGGACGCGCCGCTGTTTGGCTGGCAAACGATGGAGGTGATTTGGACCCCACCTCAATCGGGTGGACCGGTGGTGCCGGTGGATGTGCTGGCCAAGCCGTTGACGTGGTTTCACTTTGACCAGGACAGCCAGCTGCGTTTTCGCAGCAAGGACCATCCGCTGTTTGGCGAGCGGGTGCCCGAGCGCAAGTTTCTGGTGCCTGCGCAGGATGCCACCTATGCCAACCCATATGGTTTTGCAGATCTGAGCATGGTGTTTTGGCCCACGGTGTTCAAGCGCGGCGGGTTGAAGTTCTGGGTGACTTTCACCGAGAAGTTTGGTATGCCTTGGTTGGTGGGTAAAACGCCACGGGGCACCCCGGCCCAAGAGCAGGACCGGCTGCTCGACCAGTTGGAGGCCATGGTGCAGGATGCGGTGGCGGTCATCCCTGACGATGCGAGCATTGACACGCTCAAAGCCGATGGCAAAACGGGCAGCGCAGACCTGTACGAGCGGCTGCTGATGTTCTGCCGCAGCGAAATTGCCATTGCCTTGTTGGGCCAGAACCAGACCACTGAGAAAGACAGTACGCACGCCAGCGCCACAGCAGGTGCTGGCGTGAGCGATGACCTGCGCGACGCCGATGCCCGCCTGTGCGAGGCGGCGCTGAACCAGCTCGCACGCTGGATCGTTGACTTGAACGAAGGCGAAGGTGCACCTGCCCCCAAGGTGGAGCTGTACGAGCAGGAAGAGGTGGACAAAGCCCAGGCCGAGCGCGACGAAATTCTGACCAAAGCGGGTGCCAGGTTGACCAAGGCCTATTTCATGCGCACCTACGACCTGCAGGAGACAGACATTGATGCCACCCCCGCCACGCCACTTGGTGGCTTGCAACCCGGCGCGAACCCAACTCAGCCTGGTGTGGAAGGTGCATCACCCACGTCAGCGCAACTGGTGGCGTTTGCTGAAAGCATGGCCCGTGGCGCTGATCCCGTGGCCGCACAGACGGATGTGCTGGCTCAGGCAGGCAACAAGGCTGTGGGGGCCATGGTTGCAAACATCCAGACGATGGTCGATCAGGCCAGCTCCATGCCCGAGCTGCAGCAGGCCATGCTGGACGCCTATGGCAACCTGGGCGGTGACGGGCTGACCAAGGTGATGGCTGCGGCCTTTGCCTTGGCGGAGTTGAGGGGCATGGACTCGGTGCCTGAGGCCTGACATGGTGACCATGAACGTCGGGTTTGGTACGCCTTTCCAGGACCAAATTGACTACTTGCTGAACAAGTTGCGTTTGCCCACTGAGCGCTGGGATGACATTCAGCGCAGTGCGCATGACCGGGCATTCATGGTGGCAGGGGCAGTCAAGGCGGATTTGCTGAAGGATTTGCACGGCGCGGTGGTCCGCGCTGCGCAGGGAGGCGGATTGGATGCGTTTCGCAAGGATTTCAAGGCCACGGTGGCCAAGCATGGCTGGACCGGTTGGACAGGCGAGGGCACCAAGGATGGTGAGGCCTGGCGGACCAAGGTGATTTACCAGACCAACATGGCACAGAGCTATTGGGCTGGCCGGTACCGGCAGATGTCTGACCCGGACGTGCTCAAGCTGCGCCCCTACTGGCGCTACATCCACTCTGATGGTGTGGCCAACCCCAGGCCACACCACTTGGCCTGGCATGGTCTGACGCTGAAGGCTGATCACCCGTTCTGGCAGACACACTTCGCCCCCAATGGCTGGGGGTGCAGGTGCCGCATTGAGGCAGTCAGCAAGCGCGAGGGCGAGGCATCAGCTGCAGCCGGTTTGGATGACTTGCCCGCCGACTGGGATGCCATCAACCCCAGCACCGGCACAGTCGTGGGCATCGACAAGGGTTTTGACTACGCCCCGGGGGCGGGTGTGAATGTGCCGTTGCGGAAGATGGTGCAGGACAAGCTGATCACCTACCCACCGGCTATTTCAAGAGCACTGACGGTGGCATTGAACCGTGATGTGGCTGCGGCGCGCGCGCCAGCTGAATTCGTCAGCAAGGTGTTGGCGTCCACGCCGGGAAAAGACCCATTGTGGCTGGGTTTTGTGGAAGATCCAGGCAGGATCAATGCTGTGACCTCTGTAGACACCACGGGCTACATGATCACGCTTCCAGCGGACGTTCCTCGGCATGTCAAATCCAGCCATGAGCACGACGGCGATGGGCAACGCATGGCCACCCCCGAGGACTACAACCATTTGACTGATGTGTTGAATGCACCAGATTCGTTGAGGACGGGGTCCATCAGTCGCCATAAGAACGAAACACTGGTTGCTACCAAGCAAATAGACGGCGAGACCTTCCGGGCGGTGTTCGAGGTTCTTCCAGGCAAAAAAAACAGGGCCTTGGCCCTGGTTTCACTGGTCATCAAGACCAAAAAATAACTGCACGCCCCCGACCAAAACGTCCGAAACGAACCGGTTTTCATAACCGGGAGCCGATACAGCGTGCAGCGCTGTGAATTTTAAGGAAAAATTCGCTCATGTCCACCTTCACCATTGAAGTCAAAGACGAAGGCGTCCAGTCGCTGCTGCAAGCCCTTCAAAAACGACTTGGGAACCTGCGACCTGCATTGGCCGCGTTGGGTGAGGACTTGACCGCCAGGGTTCATCGGCGTTTTGACAGCAGCACTGGGCCGGACGGCGTGCCCTGGGCACCCAATGCGCAGTCCACACTGGACACCTTCGCTGGCGGACTGAGCAAATCTCACTTCAAAAAGTCTGGAGATCTCAACAAAAAAGGGAGTGCTGCTGTCGCGAGCAAGAAGCCACTGATCGGTCCGACCAAGGACTTGAGCCGCCAGATTGGCTACACCGCGTCAACTGGATCGCTGACACTGTTCAGTTCGCCGGTCTATGCTGGCATCCAGCAGTTCGGCGGCCAAGCTGGCCGCGGTCACAAGGTGACAATTCCAGCTCGCCCATTCATGCCCATCAAAGCAGACGGCACGCTGTACCCTGATGACCAGCAACTGCTCATCACCGCACTGGAAACGTTTCTGATGGGCGACGCGTAACTCTCGGATAAGTGGGCAAAATCCCAAGAATCAGGCCGATGTCTGTTGTTTCCAATAGTGCAACTGATTTACAAACTGTCGGCCCAATATTTCCCAGCCTCTCCCAAAATATCCCGATTTATCGCACCGTTTGCCCATTGAATATCTCAACTCCCTTCAGGCTGGGCGGCGGACTTTCTACAATGGGTTGGCCATGAACCAACCCTGTGACGAAATTTTGCCGCTGTGCCAAGTGTGGGGCCAGGCGCTGGGATTTTCCCAAATCGGCGTGACCGGCATTGACCTGGCCAACGCCGAGCCCGGTTTGATGGCTTGGCTGGCCGCTGGGTTCCATGGCAGCATGGGCTACATGGCGGCGCATGGCCTCAAACGCGCCCGGCCCGCTGACTTGGTGCCCGGCACGGTCAGCGTCATCACAGCCCGCATGGACTACCTGCCGCGTGCCTTGGGTGCCGACACCGACTGGCGCAGCCTGGAGTTGGCCCGACCGCAGCAGGCTGTGCAGGGCACGGTTTCCCTCTATGCCCGTGGGCGGGACTACCACAAGGTGTTGCGCAGCCGTTTGCAAAAACTGGCAGACCGCCTCGCCGCCCACGTTGGCCCGCTGGGCCACCGCGTGTTCACCGACTCCGCTCCCGTGCTGGAGGCCGAGCTGGCCACCCGCAGTGGTCAGGGCTGGCGGGGCAAACACACCCTGGTGCTCAACCGGGAGGGTGGCTCACTGTTTTTTCTGGGTGAAATTTACGTGGACCTGGCCTTGCCGGCCACCGCTGCGGTCACAGACCACTGCGGCGAGTGCCAGGCTTGCTTGCAGGCCTGCCCCACGCAGGCCATCGTGGCGCCCTACCGGCTGGATGCGCGGCGCTGCATTTCCTACCTCACCATCGAGCACGACGGTCCCATTGACCCGGCGTTGCGCGTGGCCATTGGCAACCGCATTTACGGGTGTGACGACTGCCAACTGGTGTGCCCGTGGAACAAGTTTGCCCGCCGCAGCCCCTTGCCCGACTTTGACGAGCGCGCGGGCCTGAACGCGCAGCCACTGGCCCGGTTGTTGGCCTGGACTGAGTCCGAGTTTTTGCACCGCACCGAAGGCGGCCCAATCCGCCGCATTGGCCACCAACGCTGGTTGCGCAACTGCGCCCTGGCGGCGGGCAATGCCTTGCACGCGGGTGTGCCCGCGGCCGACGCGCTGGCGCTGCGCCAAGCCTTGCAGCCCTTGCTGGCGCACCCGTCGGCCACGGTGCAGGAGCAGGCGGCCTGGTCATTGGCCGACGCTGACCCCGGGTTGGGCGCTGCCGCCCCGCACCACGCGCTGACGGGTTTGGGTGGATGATGTGGCCATGAACGGGGTGTCTCCATTTGTTTCTGCCGTGCGCGCCCAGTGCGCCCGGGGCTGGCAGGTGCTGCAAGCCCTGCTGGTGTTGCTGGTGCTGGCCGTCACGCCCGCCAGCCATGCACCGGCCCGGCGCGAGGTCATGGCCCAGCAGCTGATGCGGGCCACCTGGCCACACTGCCTGTGGTTCACGCTGCTGGCCACTTTGCTGGGCGTGGTGCTCATCCGCATCGTGGTGGTCACCGCGCAAAGCTACGGCCTGTCGCAGTACGCGCTGGAAATGGTGGTGCGTGTGCTGGTGCTGGAGCTGCTGCCCCTGCTGGCCGCGCTGTTCGTGGCCTTGCGCTGGAGCTTGCCCACCGCCGCCGAGCTGGCCCGCCAATCGGTGCCCAGGGCGGACGATGGCGGGGCCGACTGGCTGGCCAACGTGGCGCTGCCCCGCGCGCTGGCGGGTGTGTTCGCGGTGTGGTTGCTGGTGGCCATCAGCTGCGTGCTGGGGCTGGTGCTGGCCTACGTGCTGGTGTATGGCCTCACCCCGTGGGGGCTGGACGCCTACACCCACATGGTGGGGCGGGTGTTCAGCCCGGTGGTGACGCTGATCTTCACGCTCAAAACCCTGGCCTTCAGCGTGGCGGTGGGCGTGGTGCCGCTGGCCAGCCTGGTGCCGCAGGTGGGCCTGTCCAGCGCCACTGACCGCCGTGGCATGGAGGTGCAAGGCCTGGTGCGCATGACCGGGGTGCTGCTGGCGGTGGAACTGATTTCGCTGGTGGGCAACTATTATTGAACGCTGCCCGAACCTGCCCATGAACCCCTCAGACCCCACCGCCGTTTCCCTGCCCACCCCGGCCAGCTTGCAGCGGCGCGCCCGCGCCATGCTGTGGCTGTTGGTGGCCTTGCTGCTGACCTCGGCGCTGTATGTGCTGTACGCGCGTGGTGTGTTCGAGCCCAAACAGCGCCTGGTGCTGCTGGCCGACGATGCCGAGGGCGCCAGCGTGGGCATGGACCTGACTTTTGCGGGTTTTCCCATTGGGCGGGTGGAGCGCATTGACCTGGGGGACGACGGCGTGGCCCGGATGCTGGTGGCCGTGCCCAAAAAAAATGCCCGCTGGCTGCGCACCAGCAGCGTGGTGACCATGGAGCGCAGCCTGGTGGGCAGCACCCGTTTGCGGGCCTACAGCGGCATTTTGAGCGACCCGCCGCTGCCCGACGGTGCCCAGGTGACGGTGCTCAAGGGTGACGCCATGGCCGACATCCCCCGGTTGGTGACCTCGGTGCGCGACCTGTTGGACAACCTCAATGGCCTCACCGCCCCGCAGTCGGCGCTGGCCCAGAGCCTGGGCCACGTGGCGGCCACCACCGACAAACTGCGCGGCCCGCAAGGGGCGCTGGGCGTGCTCATGGGCAACGAGGCCGATGCCCGGCGTGTGCTGACCACGCTGGAGCGCACCCAGACGCTGCTGGCGCGTTTGGACGGCGTCGCCCTGCGCACCGACGGCCTGCTGGCCCGTGCCGACGAGCGGGTGTTCGGCGAGCAGGGCTTGGGCCGCGACGCCCAGCAGCTGGCCCGCCAGGCGCAGGCGCTTTTGGCCGATCTACAGTCCACGGTGCACAGCGTGCAGACCAGCCTGAAAAAAGTGGATGCGGTGCTGGCAGACGGCCAGGTGATCGCTGCCAACACCAAGGCCGCCAGCGTGGACCTGGTGGCCCTGCGTGCCGAGGTGGAGGCCAGCTTGCGCCAATTGCAGTCCATGGTGAGCGACATCCAGCGCAAATGGCCGTTTGGACCGTCCGGTGCCGACACCGAGGTGAAACTGCCATGAAACACCGTTGGACCACCTTGTGGGCCTTGGCCCTGCCCCTGTGGTTGGTGGGGTGCAGCAGTGCCCCTCCCGTGGCCGAGTGGCGGGTGCACACCCACAGCGCCAGCGAGCGCGCCACCGAGGCCTACCTGAGCGGCCACACCCGCGTGGCCGACAGCGACTGGGCGCGGGCGGTGCACCAGGCCGCCCGCTCTGCGCTGCCCGAGCAGGTGGCCAGGGTGCGTTTGCGCCAATGCGCGGCCCAGGTGGCCAGCCTGGTGTTCACCCCCTGCCCAGGTTTGGGTCTTTTGCAGTCCGACATGGGGCCTGAGCTGCAGGCCTACCAGCACTACCTGAGCACCCCCTGGCAGCCGGGTGATGTGGCGCTGCAGCCGCTGCTGCCACCCAGCCAGTTGCCTGCGGTGCGGCTGCTGGGCGCAGGGGCCGCTGGCACACCCGAGGCACAGGCGGCGGCCGCAGCGGCACAGCTCAGCGCCTTGCAGGGTATGGCTGACCCGTTGTCGCGCTTGGTGGGGGCGGCGGTGCTGCTGCGTGCCGGTCAGCTCAGCCCGCCGACGGCGGCCCTGGCGGTGGAAACGGCCTCGGCCCAGGGCTGGGTGCGCCCGCTGCTGGCCTGGTTGGGCGTGCAGGCCCAGTGGGCAGAGCTGGCGGGTGACCTTGACACGGCCCGGCGTGCCCGCCGCCGCATGGACCTGTTGGCGCCCGCACCGTCTGACGCCCCCCGTTGAGCGCCACTCAAAGCCCGCGCAACACCCCCAGCGCAAACGGCAGGCTCACCATGCCCAGCAGGGTGGACAGCGTGACCAGACCCGCCACATAGGCACCGTTGTAGCCCATGCGTGCGGCCAGCACGTAGCAACTGGAGGCGGTGGGCAGGGCAGAGAACATCAGCAGCACACCGGTTTGCTCCGCATTCAGCCCAAAGGCCTTGGCCAAGCCCCAGGCCACCAGGGGCATGAGCAGGTGCTTGATGCCCAGCACCGCCACCCCCAGCCCTTTGGCCGCCCGCAATGACCCCAGCTGCATGCCCGCGCCAGCGGCCATCAGCCCCAACGCCAATGACGCGCCGCCGATGCGGGACACCGTGGGCGACAGCCAGGGGGGAATCTGGAAGCCCGCCAAGTTGGCCACCAAGCCACTGAGCGTGGCCAGGATGAGCGGGTTGCGCACCAACTCCCGCCACAGGCTGGCGTTGCCTTGCCCTCGGTTGTGCCGAAACATGGGCCAGACCGCCCCAATGTTGAACACCGGCACACACAGGCCAATCAGCACGGCCACCAGCAGCAAGCCCTGGGGGCCGGCCACCTTGTCGGCCAGCGCCAGCGCAATGAAGGAGTTGAAGCGAAAGCCCACCTGTGCCGTGGCCGCGTGCAGGCGCAGGTCAATGCGGCCCCGCAGGCCCGGCCACCACGGCAGCGAATAACTCAGGCCAATGCCCAGCGCCGCCAGCGACAGCCCTGCACCCACCAGCGACGATGCCAACCCCAGGTCCAGCGGGTTGCGCACGATGGACTGGAACAGCAGTACCGGAAACAGGAAGTAGTACACCAGGCTCTCCAGCGGCTCCCACACCTTGCGGTTGAGGGCCGTGTAGCGGCACAGCAGGTAGCCGCACAGGATGAGCGAAAAGTCGGGGAAAAGGAGTTGGGCGAAGTTCACAGGACGGGAGCATAAAGCGGCCCCTCGGTCAAGCCGACATTCATGGCCCAATGACCTGGGTGTGCAGAAGACAGAGGCCGCGCCAACAAGGCTGCCTGGGGTCAGGTTTGGCGCTTAAGATCAAAACGTCATACCCTTCCAGCACCTGAGTTGTGTCCCACCTCGTCGATTCCCGTACCGTGATTTTCATGGCCTCACTGTTGGGTGGCCTGATGGCCTTGGTGCTGACCCTGCTGGCCCGCAACGCCCATGACGTCGTGCCCGGGTTGCCGCAATGGGCACGGGCCACTTGGCTGGTCTTTGTGTCGTCCATCCTGTTTGCGCTGCGCGACTTTTTGCCGGTGGCGGTGAGCGTCACGCTGGCCAACGCCCTGTTGATGGGTGCCTTGTTGCTGTACCTGCAAGGCTCCAGCCTTCATTTTTTTGTGCCCATGCGTTGGACGGGGTGGCTGGTGTGGTGTGGTCTGTGCATGGTGGGCTTGAGCTGGTTCGCGCATGTGGAGCCCAGTTTTCGCTGGCGCATGGCATTTGCCTTGCCCGCCATGGGCGCTGTCATGGGAGCCCACGCCTGGCTGCTGTTCCGTCAGCCGGGCCGCAGCCTGGGGCGGCGTTTCACGGTGCTGGCACTCAGTGCCATGACCCTGGTGTTTGCGCTGAGGTGGGTGCACGCCATCGTGTGGGCGCAGGACAACGGTCACCTGTTTGCAGTGGAATACGTGCAGTCGGCCTACATGTCGTCGTACACCATCTTGCTGTTGCTCATCACGGTTGGGTTGGTGCTGTTGGCGTCTGAGCGCATGCGCGAGGCCTTCGAGTTCCAGGCCACCCACGACACCCTGACCGGCGCATTCAACCGACGTGCGGTGCTGGACCAACTGACGCAAGAGCTGGCCCGCAGCCAACGTTACCATGGGGTTTTTTCGGTGCTGATGCTGGACTTGGACCACTTCAAACACGTGAACGACCGCTACGGTCACCAGGTGGGTGACGAGGTGTTGAAGCTGTTTGTCCAGCGCATTGGCAAAATTCTGCGCCCCAACGACACCCTGGGGCGTCTGGGGGGTGAAGAGTTCCTGGTGCTGTTGCCCGAGACCAGTCCCGCCGCTGCGCAGGCCACGGCCGAGCGCATTCTGCTGGCCGTGGCCCAGGAGAGCGAGACCTTGCCCGCCTGCACCGCCAGCATTGGCGTCGCGTCCTGGTTGCCGCAAGACCGCACGGTGGATGACATCGTGGCCCGCGCCGACCGTGCCATGTACACCGCCAAAGGCAATGGCCGAAACCGGGTGGAGGTTGCCTGATGGGACGGGCACGGCTCGGTTGACAACGCCTCTGCCCTTGAGGACGTACGGGTATCTGACTATGTCGGGCAGGCCCATGGGTCGTTAACATGACCGCACGTTGGCCTGGCATGACACGTGTCATGGTCCTGTTCACCCCTACAAGGAGTTTGCTCATGGTTTCCCGTCGTCATGTTTTTGCCCTGGGTTTGGTGGCCGCCTCGTTGGGCGCTGCCGGGGGGGCCTGGGCACAGGCCTACCCCAACAAGCCCGTGAAGTTGCAAGTGCCGTTTGCACCCGGTGGCACCACGGACATCGTGGCCCGCGTCATTGCCGACCCGTTGGGGCGCATCCTGGGCCAGTCGGTGGTGGTCGAAAACAAGGCTGGTGGTGGCGGTGTGGTGGGGGCGTTGGACACGTCGCGCGCCACGCCCGACGGGTATTCGCTGGGCATGGCCACGGTGTCCACCACGGCGGCCAACCCAGCCATCAATCCGCGCATTCCGTACAACCCCATCACCGATTTCACGCCGGTCATCAACATCGCGGCCACGCCCAACCTGATTGCGGTGCACCCCAGCTTTCCCGCCAAAGACTACAAGAGCTTCATTGCCGAGCTGAAGAAGTCGCCGGGCAAACACTCATATGCGTCGTCGGGCACGGGGGGCATTGGTCACCTGCAAACCGAGCTGTTCAAGAGCTTGGCGGGTGTGTTCATCACCCACATTCCTTACCGGGGGGCAGGTCCGGCGCTGAACGACACGGTGGGTGGCCAGGTGCCCATCATTTTTGACAACATTCCCTCGGCGCTGCCCTTCATTCAGTCGGGCAAGCTGATCCCGATTGTGGTGGCCGCACCCGAGCGTCTGGCGGTGTTGCCCAACGTGCCCACCTTCAAAGAGGTGGGGTTGGAGCCCGTCAACCGCATGGCTTACTACGGCATCCTGGGCCCCAAAGGCATGCCCAAGGACGTGGTGGACAAAATCAATGCCGCCGTCAAGCAGGCACTGTCTGACCCCGCCGTGAAAAAGCGGATTGAAGACACCGGCTCCATCGTGCTGGGCAACAGCCCGGAAGAGTTCGCCGCGCAAATGAAGGCTGAGCTGGAGGTTTACAAAGGTGTGGTGGCCAAACAGGGCCTGACCCTGAACTGATGCCTGGCCGGGTCCGGGGTACCTCGGCGGCGGCTCAGGCCAGGGCTGCCCTGGCCCAATGGGTGGCCACGCTGCCCCCCGTACCGGCCACCAGCCAAGGGGCCATTGACCAGTTTGTGGATGCCCTCTGGCTCGAAGCTGGGCTGGCCCGCCTGACCCTGGAGGCCTACCGCAGCGATTTGACGCTGTACGCCCGCTGGCTGGCCAGCGCCCATCCCGGCGTGGCGCTGGACCAGACGGGCGAAGCACACCTGTCGGCCTACTTTGTACTGCGTCACCTGCAAACGGTGGCCACCACGGCCAACCGGCGGCTCACGGTGTTCAAACGCTACTTTCGGTGGGCGTTGCGCGAAGGGCGCATCAGTGCCGACCCCACGCTGCGGCTGCTGTCGGCCAAGCAACCCCTGCGCGTGCCCCAGGCCCTGACCGAACACCAGGTGGGCGCTCTGTTGGTCTCACCCGACCTCGGCACACCCCTGGGCCTGCGCGACCGCGCCATGCTGGAGCTGATGTACGCCAGCGGCCTGCGCGTGAGCGAGCTGGTGGGGCTGAAGGTGTTCCAGGTCAGTCTGGCAGACCACGTGCTGCGCACCTTTGGCAAGGGCAGCAAAGAACGTCTGGTGCCCTTTGGCCTGGAAGCGGCCGATTGGCTGCAGCGCTACCTGTTGGCCGCGCGGCCCGCCATTTTGGGCGGGCAGCAGACGGAAGACCTGTTTGTCACGGCCCGTGGCCAGGGCATGACACGCATGGCGTTCTGGATGATCGTGAAAAAGCACGCCCAGGCGGCGGGCATTGTCAGCGCGCTGTCCCCGCACACCTTGCGCCATGCGTTTGCCACCCATTTGCTCAACCACGGGGCCGACCTGCGGGCCGTGCAATTGCTGCTGGGCCACGCCGACATTTCCACCACCACCATCTATACCCATGTGGCCAGGGAGCGGCTGAAAACCCTGCACGCCCAGCACCACCCCAGGGGATGAATTTTTTCATAGCTTAAAACCCAATGAGGTGAAGCGCTGGATGCCAAATAGGCTCTAAATCAATCGCCCACTTTTGCCTCGGGTGCGGCGCCGGGGCTGCGCAAAGCCCGCAGGGCCTGGTGCTCGGTCCCGTCCCAGTCCACCGGCCATTGCTGTTTGGCGTGCAGGTAGTGGTGGGTGAACACGGCCAGGTAGGCCGTCAGCGTCTGGGCGGCGTGTGCGTCGCCCGCCAGTGCCAGACAGAGGGCGGCCACTTCCGAGGTGCACAGGTGCTCGTCCCGGTTGGAGCGCCGCAGGCGGTAGGCCGACAGCTGCTCTGGCAACAGGCTGAGCACGGGCAGCCCATCCAAGTAGGGGCTTTTGCGGAACATTTTGCGCGCCTCGGCCCAGGTGCCGTCCAGCAGCACAAACAAGGGGCGCTTGCCCGTGGCCGCGGTGGGCAGGGTGGTCACCACGCGCTCGGGTGCGGCGTACTCGCCGGGGAATACCACGTAGGCTTGCCACTGCGGGTCGGCCAGCAGGGACAGCAGGGCAGGGTCCACCTCGGTGCGGCTCCAGCCAAAGGCGGCCGTGTCGGGCACCACATCGGCCACCAGCCAACCGGTGTTGCTGGGCTTGAGGGCCTCGATGTCGCCCATGATCAGGCACACACCGGCGTGGGTGGGCAACACGGGGCGAACCGCACACAGGCAGTGGCTGGGCAGCAGACGGCAGTCGGGGCAGCGCTCGCCGCGTGGGCCACCCCGGGCCAGAAAAGGTTTGGCACTGCGCGCCAGGCGTTGGTCGCGCAGGCGCGAGACGGCGTGGACCACGCGGATCAGTCTTCCAGCACGCGGACTTTGACGGCTTTGCCCTTGATGCGCCCCGCGTTCAGGCGGCTGGCCACTTGCTGGGCAATGTCGCGGTTCACCGCCACGTAGGTGGACCACTCGTTCACGTTGATTTTGCCCACCTGTTCGCGGGTGTAGCCCAAGTCGGCGGTCAGGGCGCCCAGCACGTCGCCGGGGCGGATTTTTTCTTTGCGCCCGCCTTGGATGTGCAGCGTCACCATGGGGGCCACCAGTGGCCCGCTGCCGCTGGGGGTCAGCTCGGCCAGCTGGTGCCACACGGTTTCTGCACCCTGCTGCACCTCGATCTTGCCCACACTGCCCATTTCGTCCAGGCTGGCCAGGTTCAGCGCCAGGCCACTCTCGCCCGCACGGCCTGTGCGGCCAATGCGGTGGATGTGCACCTCGGCATCGGGCGTCACGTCCACGTTGATGACGGCGGCCAAGGACGCAATGTCCAACCCGCGCGCCGCCACGTCGGTGGCCACCAGCACCGAGCAGCTTTTGTTGGCAAAGCGCACCAGCACTTGGTCGCGCTCGCGCTGCTCCAGCTCGCCAAACAGCGCCAGGGCCGAAATGCCCTGGGCGTGCAGCACGTCCACCAGGTCGCGGCACTGGGCCTTGGTGTTGCAAAACGCCAGTGTGCTGGCGGGGCGAAAATGCATCAGCAGCTGGCTGACGGCGTGCAGGCGCTCGCTTTCTTTCACCTCGTACCAGCGTTGCTCAATTTGGCTGCCGCTGTGCTGGGCATCGACCTTGACGGTTTGCGGGTCGCGCATGAACTGGGCGCTGAGCTTGGCAATGCCCTCGGGGTAGGTGGCCGAAAACAGCAGGGTCTGGCGGGTTTTGGGGCACTGCTTGGCCACGGTCACGATGTCGTCGAAAAAGCCCATGTCCAGCATGCGGTCGGCCTCGTCCAGCACCAGGGTGTTCAGGCCTTCCAGCGTGAGGTGGCCGCGCTCCAGGTGGTCCATGATGCGGCCCGGCGTGCCCACCACGATGTGTGCGCCGTGCTCCAGGCTGGCCGTCTGGCCGCGCAGGGGCACGCCGCCGCACAGCGTGACGACCTTGATGTTGTCCTCTGCACGCGCCAGGCGGCGGATTTCGGTGGTCACCTGGTCGGCCAGCTCGCGGGTGGGGCACAGCACCAGGGCTTGCACGGCAAACCAGCGCGGGTTGAGTTTGGTCAACAGTGGCAGGCCGAAAGCGGCGGTTTTGCCGCTGCCGGTTTTGGCTTGGGCAATGATGTCTTTGCCCAGCAGGGCGGAGGGCAGGCTGGCCGCCTGGATGGGCGTCATGGCCAGATAACCCAGCGATTCCAGGTTGGCCAGCGTGGCCGGGGAGAGGGGGAGGGTGCTGAACGCCGTGGCGGCAGGGGAAGCTTTGGAAGTCATGGCGGATTATCGGCGGTGTGCCTGACGCCGCCGCCTGGTCCCAAAAGCGTGTGGTGCTTGGCCTCAGTCGAACGGCTATCGCCCCAGCAAGGCCTTGAGCTTGATGAACGCCAGCGCGGCCATGGTGGCGTCGTTCACGGCGTTGTGCGCGTGGCGCTGGGGCAGCGCGAGGTCGGTCATCAGGGTGTTGAGCCGCAGGTCGATGTGGCTGTCGGGTTGCTGGGCGAACTTGTGGTCGGAATACATGCCCGAGATGTCCAGCAGGGCATTGGGCAATGGAATGCCCAGCACCGGTTTGAGCAGCCGGTTGAGCATGGCCACATCAAATTCCAGGTAGTAGCCCACCAGGGGGCGCGATCCGATGAAGTCCAGCACCTGGCGCGCCACCTCCAGCGGTGGCAGTCCGTGGGTGGCCAGGTCGGCCTCGCGCAGTTGGTGGATGCGCACGCTGTCGGCCCCCATGGGTGCGCGCAGGCCATCGGGCAACACCATCAGCGACAGGCGCTCGCTGGTCAAAATGCGTTGCCCGCAGACACGCACGGCCCCGATGCTGATGATGTGGTCGCGCGCCCGATCGAGCCCTGTGGTTTCGCAGTCGATGCTGACCCATTCGTCGGTGGGTGGTGGATCGAACAGAAAGCCAAAGGCCGGGTCGCGCAGTCGGCGGCGGTACCAGGCACGCTGCAGCGCGTTCACAGCGTCTCCAGTTTGAAGTGGGTGCGCAGGTGCTGCTTGAAGCGCTTGATGATGGCCAGCGAGTCTTTCAGCAGGTCGCGCTCCAGGGTGCCCAGCTCGGACAGGCGCACCAGGTGGTGTGCCGGTTCACCCAGTTGGCGCAGGCGCAGGTTGTTTTTGAGCCGCAAACCCATGAGGAACTGCAGCGCGTCGGTGAGGTCGCGCGCCATGGTGGCGTCCAGGTGGTGGTGGCTGCTGAGCTGGTGAATGCGCTCGGTGGTGCGCACGGCGGGCAGCTGGTGCTGCAATGCCAGTGCCCGTATGCCGTGCACGATGGGGAAGGTGCCCAGCTTTTTCAGGTCAAACGCCTGTTCCTCGCGGCCACGCAGGGTGGTCAGCCGGTTCCACCAGGTGCTGGGCTCGCTGAACTGGTCCACCGCGCTGGCAAAACGGGCCAGCAGGGCATCGCTGCCGTGAAAGAGCCTGGCCAGGTGTTGCTGTGCCTGGTGCAGCAGGGCGGCATCGCCGGCCACGGCGCGCGCATCCATGAAGATGGCCAGGTGCATGGGGCCGTCGGGGTCGGCACCGTGCAGCCAGTCGGTGATGGTGGCTTTGAACGCCGTCAGCGGCTGACGCCACAGCGGGTTGGTGACCATGATGTTGCCCGGACAAGTGGGGTAGCCGAAGGTGGTCAGCGCGTCGTTGAAGCGCTGGGCAATGGCGGGCAAGTCTGGGCAATCGAAGCCGTCGCAGAGCAGCAGCGCGTTGTCCTGGTCGGTTTTGAGGATTTGTTCGCACCGTCCTTCGCTGCCCATGACCAACAAACAACTGTGCGCCACCAGCTCGGGCGGGGCCACGCAGGCCCAGAGCTTGGCAAAAATCTGGCTGTTGAGTTCGCTGACCAAGCTGGAAATGACTTCTATCTTCACCCCGCCGTTGTGCAGCACGCCAATCAGGCCATCCATTTGTTGGGCCGCGGCCTGCAACTCGCCCACGCTGGTGGCCTGCTGCACCTGCATGGCAATCAGGTGTGAGTGGTTGGAGATGAAGCTCATCAGGTCCAACTGGCTGAGCACCCCCAGAATGGTGTCTCCCTCTCGCACCAGCACGCGGTGCACACGGTGGCGGATCATGACCAACAGGGCGTCAAACAGCTCGGTGTCGGGGCCCACGGCCACCAGGTCAAATCGCGCCACCTCCCGCACGGCCAGTTGTCCGGGTGGGGTGGGGTGGAGCAGGGCGTCGCGCAAATCGGTGGTGGTGAACATGCCCACGCGGGCTTGGCCATCGGGACCCACGTCGTTGACCAGGGCGTTGGTCAGCCCCGCGTCCGACAACTGGCGACACAGCGTGACCAAGTCGGTGTCACCGGCCACAAACCAGGGCTTGCGGATGAAGGCATCGCGCACCTTGACCATCATCAGCGACAAAAACTCCCGGCTTTTGTTGCCCTCGGAGACGGCGGACAGGCGCCGCGACATGTCGGCAAACAGCAAGGCACTGAAGCGGCTGTTGCCCGCGACCAAGTCTTTCAGCGTGGCCTGTGGCAGCAGGTAGGTGATGACCTCGTCCAGCGCAGTCAGCACGCTGGTGGTTCGTCCGGCCATGGTGGCACGGGCGGCAAAAAAATCGTCTGGCCCATACACAGCGACCACTTCGCCCGATTCCACATGCTGCACATGGCCCTTGATGACCACATGCACGTAGAGCGCGGGCATGTCGGGGTCCAGGATGACGGTGTCCTTGGGGAAGTACGCAATGTCCAGACTGTCTTGCACCCGCTGGCGCTCAGCAGGGTTCAGGCAGTCAAACGGGGGGTGGTTGAAATTGAACGCGCTGGGCATGGTGTGGCGTGTCTCGGTCAGGTGGGTTCACCATTGTGGGCAAAAAAAGGCCGCTGACACCCTGGGGTGGCAGCGGCCTGTTGAACACTGTCCGGACAGCCTGGATAAGGTGTGGCGAACAGCAACCTTCTCAAAGAAACAATCGTTGTGGTCCGGGCCTCAGTGGCCAGAGGCGCCGTCGGCACCAATGCCGGTTTCGGAGCGCACCTGCTGGGCCAGGAAACCAGCCTTGTCGATCTTGGCGCGGTCGCTGTTGTCCAGCACGGAGAACAGCCAGATGCCCACAAAACCAATGGTCATGGAGAACAGCGCGGGTGAGGTGTAAGGGAACGGAGCTGAGCCCTTGGCGTTGCCCAGCACGGCTTCCCACACCGAGGCGGACAGCACGGTCAGCACCACGGAAGAGATCAGGCCCAGGAAGCCACCGATCACGGCACCGCGTGTGGTGCAACCCTTCCACAGCACAGACATGAACAGCACGGGGAAGTTAGCGGACGCGGCAATGGCGAAGGCCAGCGACACCATGAAGGCGATGTTTTGCTTCTCGAAGGCAATGCCCAGCGTCACAGCGACGATGCCCAGCGCAATGGTGGTCATGCGGGACACCTTCAGCTCGGAAGCGCTGTCGGCCTTGCCCTTTTTGATCACCGTGGCGTAGATGTCGTGGGACACGGCAGAGGCGCCCGACAGCGTCAGGCCCGCCACCACGGCCAGAATGGTCGCGAAGGCCACGGCAGAGATGAAGCCCAGGAACACGTTGCCGCCCATGGCGTTGGCCAGGTGAATGGCCGCCATGTTGCCGCCACCAATCAGGCCGCCCTTGGCGTCCAGGAACTGGGGGTTGGTCAGCACGAAGGCAATGGCACCAAAACCAATGATGAAGGTCAGGATGTAGAAGTAGCCAATCCAGGTGGTGGCCCAGAGCACGGATTTGCGGGCTTCTTTGGCGTTGGGCACCGTGAAGAAACGCATCAGGATGTGGGGCAGACCGGCGGTGCCGAACATCAGCGCCATGCCGAAGGAGATGGCGGAGATGGGGTCTTTCACGAAGTTGCCTGGTCCCATGATGGAGAAACCAGCGGCGTCGGCCTTGTCTTTCACGGCGAGCGCGGCGGCGGCTTCGTCCATGCCACCCTTGACGGCTTCGGCAATCATGGGCTTGGCGGCCAGCATGGACTTGATTTCCACGGCCTTGGCAAACATGGCTTCAGGGCTGAAACCAAACTGCATCAGCACCATGAAGGCCATGAACGAGGCACCGGCCAGCAACAGGCAGGCCTTGATGATCTGCACCCAGGTGGTGGCGGTCATGCCACCAAACAGCACATACACCATCATCAGCGCACCCACGATCACCACGGCGATGTAGTACTCCAAGCCAAACAGCAACTTGATCAGCTGGCCTGCACCCACCATTTGGGCAATCAGGTAGAACGCCACCACCACCAGCGTGCCGGAAGCTGCAAACATGCGGATGGGTGTCTGGCTGAAGCGGAACGCGGCCACGTCGGCAAAGGTGAATTTGCCCAGGTTGCGCAGGCGTTCTGCCATCAGGAAGGTGACCACAGGCCAGCCCACCAGGAAGCCGATGGAGTAGATCAGACCGTCAAAGCCGCTGGCCATCACGGCTGCGGAAATGCCCAAGAAAGACGCGGCCGACATGTAGTCGCCCGCGATGGCCAAACCGTTTTGGAAGCCGGTGATGCCGCCACCGCCGGTGTAGAAGTCGGCGGCCGACTTGGTTTTGGCCGCTGCCCACTTGGTGATGTACATCGTGCCGGCCACGAACAGGCCGAACATGGTGATGGCGGTCCAATTGGTGGCTTGCTTTTCGGCCTGACCGAGGTCGGCGCCGGCTGCCATGGCGCCCGCGCTGGCGAGCAGGAGGGCCAGCAGGCCCAGGAGTTGGGTGGTGCGCTTCATTTCAGGACAGCCTTCTTGATTTCTTCGGTCAGGTCGTCGAATTCGCTGTTGGCGCGACGCACGTAAATGCCGGTGATGACGATGGTGAACACGATCACCCCCAAGCCCAGCGGCATGCCGATGGTGGTCACGCCGGTGCCCAGCTTGGTGGCCAGGAACGATTTGTTGAAGGCCACCAGCACAATGAAGCCGTAGTACACCACCATCATCATGATGGTGAGCGTCCAGCCAAAGCTTGAGCGCTTGGCCTTGAGTTCCTGATATTTCGGGTGGCTAGCGATGCGCTGCACCAGGTCCATTTCCATGGGTGTCTCCTCCAGAGGTTGACTTCCGTCACAACGTCCGACCAGTCCACGGTGGTGGTCCTGCGCAGGGGGTCGCGGAAGTTGGAGGGGATGCTAGGTACGTGGTATTACGTACTTCTTACTGGTGTGACAGCTGGTAAGAAAAAAATAACTGTCACTTTTTTGCACGGTGGGTGCATTTGTCAACCGGCTGTCAGCAGGTAGGCCATTTCGTCGTCGGTGAAGCCTGCCTGGCGGCGTGCCTGCTCATTGAATGGGGGGCGCAGCCGGGGGGCGGCGTGCCGCCTGGCCAGGGTCCGGTAGTGCGCCAGGGGCTCCAACCCCTGACGCTCGCACAACCAGCCGTACCAGTGGTTGCCGATGGCCACATGCCCGATTTCGTCACGCAGGATGATGTCCAGAATGTCCACCGCGCGCAGTGCTGCCGGCGTGTTGACGCGGCGCAACCGCGCCTGGATGAGCGGTGTGGCATCCAGCCCACGGGCCTCCAGCGTGCGGGGCACCAGCGCCATGCGGGCCGTGATGTCGCGTTGCGTGTTGACGCACATGCTCCACAGGCCGTCGTGCGCGGGAAAGTCGCCGTACCGGTGGCCCAGGGTGGCCAGGTGCTCGCACAGCAGGCCAAAGTGGGTGGCCTCTTCGTCGGCCACGCGCAGCCAGTCGCGGTAGAAGGCCTCGGGCATGCCGTCGAACCGCCAGACTGCGTCCAGCGCCAGGTTGATGGCGTTGAATTCGATGTGCGCAATCGCATGCAACAGCGCGGCCAGCCCCTCGGGCGTGAAGGGCGAGCGCGTGGGCACCAGCATGGGGTCAACCAACTCGGGCAGCGCGGGTCGGCCCGGCAGGCTGCCTTCGGGTGGGGCGCTCAGGGGCGGGGCCACTTGTGCGGCACCGTCGATGGGCAGGTGGCGCAAGCGTTGTGCCATGGCCTGGGTGGCGGCCACTTTGGCGCCGGGGTCACACAGGCACAGGGCGGCCCTGGCCTGCTCGCGCAGGGACACGGCCAACTCGGCGGCCACCAGGGTGTGGTCCGGTCCGAGGGAGTGGGGGAATTCAGTCATCCCTACAATTCTATTTTTCGCAGGCCCACGCGCCGCTGACAACACCCACCCCCGCAGGAGACAGCCCATGGCCATCTATGAACTCGACGGCATTGCACCCCAGGTACAGGCATCCTCTTGGGTGGCGGACAGCGCCCAGGTCATGGGCAACGTGGTCCTGGCCGACGGTGTCAGTGTGTGGTTTGGCGCCACGGTGCGCGGCGACACCGACCGCATTGCCATTGGCGAAGGCAGCAACATCCAGGACGGCAGCGTGCTGCACGCCGACGTGGGGCAGCCCCTGACCATTGGCCAGCACGTCACCGTGGGCCACATGGTGATGCTGCATGGCTGCACCATCGGGGACGAGTCGCTCATTGGCATCGGGGCCATCGTGCTCAATGGCGCGAAAATCGGGCGCAATTGCCTGGTGGGTGCCGGGGCCCTGGTGACCGAGGGCAAAGAGTTTCCCGATGGTTCCATGATCGTGGGCAGCCCCGCACGCGTGGTGCGCCAGCTCACGCCTGAGCAGATGCAGGGCCTGCGGCACAGCGCCCAGCACTACATGGCCAACGCCGAGCGATTTCGCACCGGCCTGAAAAAAATCGCCTGACCGTGTCGGGCTGACTCTGACTGAAAGAACCGATTGTCTGAACTTCACAAATTCCTGTTCGATGGCCTGCCCGTGCGCGGCATGCTGGTGCGCCTGACCGACTCCTGGCAGGACATCCTCGCCCGTCGGCAACAGGCGGGCGGCTACCCGCAGGCCGTGACTGAGCTGCTGGGCGAGATGACGGCGGCGGCCGTCCTCATGCAGGCCAACATCAAATTCAACGGCGCACTGGTGCTGCAAATCATGGGCGATGGCCCGGTCAAGCTGGCCGTGGCCGAGGTGCAGCCCGACCTCAGCCTGCGCGCCACCGCCAAGGTGGTGGGCGAGGTGGCCCCGGGCCCGCTGGACGGCGTGGGCTTGTCCAACTTGGTCAACGTGAACAACCAGGGCCGCTGCGCCATCACGCTCGACCCCAAAGACCGACTGCCCGGCCAACAGCCCTACCAGGGTGTGGTGCCTTTGTACGACGACCAGCGCCACCCCATCCACCGGGTGAGCGATGTGCTGGCCCACTACATGCTGCAGAGTGAGCAGCTGGACACCCGACTGGTGCTGGCGGCCAACGATCAGGTGGCGGCGGGTTTGCTCATCCAGCGCCTGCCCGTCAAGGGCGAGGCCAACCTGGCTGGCCAGGGCACGGCCCGCAGCAACGAGGACGACATCGGTCTGAGCGAAGACTACAACCGCATTGCCATTCTGGCCGCCAGCCTCAAGCGCGACGAGCTGCTCACGCTGGACGTGGACACCATCCTGCACCGCCTGTTCTGGGAAGAGCCGCACACCCGTTTTGTGCCCCAGTCGGGCGAGAACGGCCCGCGGTTTGCTTGTAGCTGTTCCAAGGAGCGGGTCAGCCACATGCTGCGCAGCCTGGGGGCCACCGAGGTGGAGTCCATCATCGCCGAGCAAGGGCAGGTGGAGGTGGGGTGCGATTTCTGTGGAGCGCATTACCGGTTTGACCCGGTGGATGCGGCGCACATCTTCACCCAGCCGGTGGCCACGCCGCCGGTGGAACCCGGCACACACTGAAGGCCTGCGTCTGGCCGCCACCCCGGTGGGAGTGGGTCAGTCCGCCGGTGGTCGCCGCTGCACCAGCCGGGTGAACAGCAGGTGCTCACAGTCGGGGTCGCTGCACGACTCGCAGGCAGCCTGATATTTCAAGCTTTTTTGCCTTCCGGCGCTTGCTGGGTATAGCTTTTCTGCTTCCGTGTTTATGACCACTTGTGCGGCACAGCCCGTTGGCAGCGCGCGTGCCACGGCCTGCAGCGCGGCCGCTGTGCGGGCGCTGCCGGTGCCATACACCAGGTGGTGGCGCGTGCCGCTGGCTTGCAGCTGTTCGCGCAGCAGCGCATCCACCGCCAGCTGTGTGGTGGGGCCATCGCGCAGGTGGCCGTCGGTCTGCCAGGGCAGGTCCAGCCCCATGAGCAGGGTCACGTCAAACGCGTGTTGCTGTTGCTGGGCGTGGGGGCAGAGCGTGGTGTCGCCAAAGTAATGCTGGCTGTACACCGCGGTTTGCAGGGGGGTGGTGTCAACCACCAGCCAGCCGCTGGGGCCCACGCGTTCGCGGGCGGCGGCCACCAGGGCCAGTTGCAACCGGGCCACGTTGGCCTGTTCGTGCGCCAGGGGCAGTCGGTGCTGGGTGTCGCACCATTGGCGCAGGGCTTCGGGCACCCAGGCCACAAGTGGTGATGGGCCTGGCAGGGCGGCCAGCGCGGCCTGCAGGGCGGTGGAGAGGGTGTGGGCCAGGGTGCTTTTGCCCGTGCACTCGGCCCCGAGCAGGGCCACTGTCCAGCCGGGGGTGGGGTCAGCGCACGCGCCAGGGCTCAACGCTTGCCCTGGGCAATCTGGACCAGCAGTTCGTTGGGCTTGACCATGCCCAGCTCCATGCGGGCTTTCTCTTCGATGATCTCCAGCCCCTCTTTGAGGTCGCGCACCTCGTGCGTGAGCTGCAGGTTGCGGGCAGTGGCCTGCTGGTTGCGGGCCTGGACCTCGGCCAGCTCCTGCTTCATCTGGGCCACCTTGGCCACGCTGCCGCGTCCCAGCCACAGCTGCGCGTGCAGCCAGCCCAGCAGGGCCAGCAGCAGCACCGTGACCAGGCGGGCAGCCAGGTTCATTTCAGGTTGTAGAACGCAGCGCGGCCGGGGTAGTACGCGATGTCACCCAGGTCTTCTTCAATGCGCAGCAGCTGGTTGTACTTGGACATGCGGTCCGAGCGGCTGAGCGAGCCGGTCTTGATCTGCCCCGCGTTGGTGGCCACGGCGATGTCGGCAATGGTGTTGTCTTCGGTCTCACCCGAGCGGTGGCTGATGACGGCGGTGTAACCCGCACGCTTGGCCATTTCAATGGCCGCGAACGTTTCCGTCAGCGTACCGATCTGGTTGATCTTGATGAGGATGGAGTTGGCAATGCCCTTGTCAATGCCTTCTTTCAGAATCTGGGTGTTGGTCACGAACAGGTCGTCGCCCACCAGTTGCACCTGTTTACCCAAGCGCTCGGTCAGCAGCTTCCAGCCATCCCAGTCGCCTTCATGCATGCCGTCTTCGATGCTGATGATGGGGTACTTGTCCACCCAGGTGGCCAGCATGTCGGTCCACTGCTCGGCGCTCAGCACCAAGCCTTCGCCTTCGAGGTGGTACATGCCGTCTTTGTAGAACTCACTGGCGGCGCAGTCCAAGCCCAGGGCAATTTGCTCGCCAGGGGTGTAACCGGCGGCGGCAATGGCGTCCAGAATCATCTGGATGGCGGCCTCGTGGCTGGGCACGTTGGGGGCAAAACCGCCTTCGTCACCCACGGCAATGCTCATGCCTTTGTCGTGCATGATCTTCTTGAGCGCATGGAACACCTCGGCACCCCAGCGCAACGCTTCGCGGAAGCTGGGCGCGCCCACGGGGATGATCATCAGCTCTTGCAGGTCGAGGTTGTTGTTGGCGTGCGCGCCGCCGTTGACCACGTTCATCATGGGCACGGGCATCTGGCAGGCACTGGTCCCGCCAAAGTAGCGGTACAGGGGCAGACCAGCTTCTTCAGCAGCGGCGCGGGCCACGGCCATGGAAACGGCCAGCATGGCGTTGGCACCCAGGCGGCCTTTGTTGTCGGTGCCGTCCAGGTCGATCAGGGTCTTGTCCAGAAAGCCTTGCTCGGAAGCGTCCAGGCCCAGCACGGCTTCGGAAATTTCGGTGTTGATGTGTTCCACGGCGCGCAACACGCCTTTGCCCAGGTAGCGGGACTTGTCGCCATCGCGCAGCTCAATGGCTTCGCGGCTGCCGGTGGAGGCGCCGGAGGGCACAGCGGCGCGGCCCATCACGCCGCTTTCCAGCAGCACGTCGCACTCTACGGTGGGGTTGCCGCGGCTGTCCAGCACTTCACGGCCGACGATGTCAACAATTGCACTCATATCGCTCTTTCAATGATCGAAGTAACACACAAAAAAGAAATGTCTGCAGGCCCCGCCGAGGCGGGTGGGGCCAGGGCGAAGGCTCAAGCGCCTTCCGCGCCTTCTACCACCACCATGCGCATCACCCCGGCACCTTCGCGCAGGCTGCGGGCGTGGGTGTAGGTGTCGCTGTGGTACATGGCTTTGGCCTGGTCCACCGAGGGAAATTTCATGACCACCAAGCGGGTGGGTTGCCAGGTGCCTTCCAGCACCTCGACGGCGCCGCCGCGCACCAAAATTTCAGCGCCGAACTCCTGCATGGCCTTGGAACTCCAGACCCGGTACTGGGCCATCTGGTCAGGGTTGGTGACGGTGACGTCGGCAATGATGTAGGCGTTGGGCATGGGGGTATCGGATGGCGGGTGGGGAATGAGGGTTCAGGCAGAAAACGACTGTTCGAGAAAGCCGTGGTGTTTGGTCACTCCGTCCAGCGCCACCAGGGTTTCCAGCAGGGCCTTCATGTGTTTGAGGGGCACGGCGTTGGGGCCATCGCTCCAGGCCTGGGTCGGGTCGGGGTGGCACTCCATGAAGAGACCGGCCACGCCCACGGCGGTGGCGGCGCGGGCCAGCACGGGCACCATGTCACGGGCACCGCCGCTGACCGTGCCCATGCCACCCGGTTTTTGCACCGAGTGGGTCACGTCGAACACCACGGGCGCGCCGCTGTTGCGCATTTCCGCCAGGCTGGTCATGTCGGCCACCAGGTTGTTGTAACCAAAGCTCACCCCGCGCTCGCAGGCCAGAAAACGGTCTTCGGTCAGGCCCACCTCGCGCGCGGCGGCACGTGCCTTGTCGATGACATTCTTCATGTCCCAAGGGGCCAGAAACTGCCCCTTCTTGATGTTGACGGGCTTGCCACTTTGCGCCACGGCACGGATGAAGTCGGTCTGGCGGCACAGGAAGGCTGGCGTCTGCAGCACATCGACGACGCTGGCCACCTTGGCCACTTGCCCTGCCTCGTGCACGTCGGTCAGCACGGGCAAACCGGTTTGGCGGCGCACTTCGTCCAAAATCTTCAAGCCCGCGTCCATGCCCACCCCGCGCGCCGTGGTGCCAGACGAACGGTTGGCTTTGTCGAAGGAGCCCTTGTAAATCAGTGGAATGCCCAGCGGTGCGCAGATTTCCTTGAGCTGGCCCGCCACGTCGAGGGACATTTGCAGCCCTTCAATGGAGCAGGTCCCCGCCATCAGGAAGAAGGGTTGGTCCAGTCCAATCTCAAAACCGCACAGCTTCACGCAGGCTCTCCTTCGGGTGTGGTGGAGGCGCCCTTGGCTTGGTGGTCCAGTGCCGCTTTCACAAACGCGTTGAACAGCGGGTGGCCATCCCAGGGGGTGGATTTGAACTCGGGGTGAAACTGCACGCCCACGTACCACGGGTGGACCGAGGTGGGCAGTTCCACCATTTCGGTCAGTTGCTCGCGCTGGGTCAGCGCGGAAATGACCAGTCCGGCCTGGCGAAGTTGGTCGAGGTATGCGGTGTTGGCTTCGTAGCGGTGGCGGTGGCGCTCGGTGACCACGGGGCCGTAGATGTCGTAGGCAATGGTGCCGGGTGACACGTCAGAGCTTTGGGCGCCCAGGCGCATGGTGCCGCCCAGGTCCGACTTTTCGCTGCGGGTTTTGATGGTGCCGTCGGCGTCTTTCCACTCGGTGATGAGGGCAATGACGGGTTGCGGGCCATCGGGTTCGAATTCGGTGCTGTTGGCCTGCGTGAGCCCGGCCACATGGCGGGCAAATTCGATGGTGGCCACCTGCATGCCCAGGCAAATGCCCAGGTAGGGCACCTTCAACTCGCGGGCAAAGCGGGCGGCTTCGATCTTGCCCTCAATGCCGCGCTTGCCAAAACCGCCGGGCACCAGAATGGCGTCAAAGCGGCCCAGTTGCGCCACGTTGCCGGGACTGAGCGTTTCGGAGTCGATGTAGCTGATGTTGACCCGCGCATGGTTTTTCATGCCCGCGTGGCGCAGCGCCTCGTTCAGCGATTTGTAGCTGTCCGACAAATCCACGTATTTGCCCACCATGGCGATGTTGACCTCGTGGGCAGGGTGCAGCACTTCATGCACCAGCTCGTCCCAGCGTTGCAGCTTGGCCGGTGGGGTGTGGATGCGCAGCTTTTCGCAGATCAGGCTGTCCAGGCCCTGCTCGTGCAGCACGCGGGGCACTTTGTAGATGGTGTCCACATCGGGCATGGAAATCACGCCCCACTGCGCCACGTTGGTGAAAAGGCTGATTTTTTCACGCTCGTCGTCGGGAATGGCGCGGTCGGCGCGGCACAGCAGCGCGTCGGGTTGAATGCCGATTTCGCGCAGCTTTTGCACCGTGTGCTGGGTGGGTTTGGTTTTCAGCTCGCCCGCGGCGGCGATGTAGGGCACGTAGGTCAAGTGCACAAAGGCGGCCTGGTTGGGGCCCAGCCGCAGGCTGAGCTGGCGCACGGCTTCCAAAAAAGGCAGGCTTTCGATGTCACCCACCGTGCCGCCGATTTCCACAATGGCCACGTCCACCGCGTCGGGCGTGCCGAAGTCGGCGCCGCGCTTGATGAAGTCTTGGATTTCGTTGGTGACGTGCGGGATGACCTGAACGGTTTTGCCCAGGTAGTCGCCACGACGCTCTTTTTCGAGCACGCTTTTGTAGATTTGGCCGGTGGTGAAGTTGTTGGCCTTTTTCATGCGCGTTTCAATGAAACGCTCATAGTGGCCCAGGTCAAGGTCGGTCTCAGCACCATCGTTGGTCACAAACACTTCACCATGCTGGAAGGGTGACATGGTGCCCGGGTCCACGTTCAGGTAGGGGTCGAGCTTGAGGATGGTGACTTTGAGGCCACGCGATTCGAGCAGTGCAGCCAGTGATGCAGAAGCGATGCCCTTGCCCAGTGAAGACACCACACCGCCGGTGACGAAGACAAATTTGGTCATGTCGCAAACGGGCGATCGAGCGCCCGTGGAGGTGGAAATGGCGATTATAAAAGGCCGCACCCGGGTCTGGCCCGACCTGTCACCCTTGCCCTGGCGGCGCCAGGGCGTGTCGGTGTTTAATTCCCGCCATGAATCACACCACTTCTCTCCCTGTTGTTCATCCGTCGCCCGCGCCTGCGTCCTCCCCCACAGGGGAGTTGGCTGGGCGGCGCGTGGTGTTGGGCTTGTCGGGTGGCATTGCCTGTTACAAGGCCGCCGAGCTGTGCCGGGCGCTGGTGAAGGCCGGGGCCTCGGTGCAGGTGGTCATGACCGACGCGGCCTGCCAGTTCATCACCCCAGTGACCCTGCAGGCGCTCTCGGGCCAGCCGGTGTTCAGCTCACAGTGGGACCCGCGCGAGGCCGCTGGGGTGGGTAACAACATGGCCCACATCAACCTCACGCGCGAGGCCGACGCCATTCTGGTGGCCCCCGCCAGCGCCGACTTCATGAAAAAACTGGTGCACGGCGGTGCGGACGACCTGCTCAGCCTCATGTGCCTGGCCCGCCCGCAGACGGTGCCCCTGCTCGTGGCCCCGGCCATGAACCGCGAAATGTGGGCCAACCCCGCCACCCAGCGCAACGTGGCCCAGTTGCGTGCCGACGGAGTGCAGGTGCTGGACGTGGGGCAGGGCGACCAGGCCTGCGGCGAGGTGGGCGATGGCCGAATGCTCGAAGCCGACGAGTTGCTGTACGACCTGGTGCGTTTCTTTCAGCCCAAGGCGATGGTGGGGCAACACGTGCTGGTCAGCGCCGGACCCACCTACGAGGCCATCGACCCGGTGCGCGGCATCACCAACCTCTCCAGCGGCAAAATGGGTTTTGCCATTGCCCGCGCCGCACACGAAGCGGGGGCTGACGTCACCCTGGTGGCAGGCCCAGTCGCCCTGCCCACACCGCGTGGTGTGCGGCGTGTGGATGTGAAATCTGCAAGAGAAATGCAGCTGGCGCTGGATACGCTTGCATTGTCAGCTACTGTTTTTGTGTCGTCTGCCGCGGTGGCCGATTGGCGTCCTGCTGCACCGGCTGACCAAAAAATCAAAAAGGACGGCTCGGGCGCCGTACCCACATTGGCCTTCACCGAGAACCCCGACATCCTGGCCCGCATTGCAGCCAGTGAGCGGGCGCGCCACGGTCACCTGTATTGCGTGGGCTTTGCCGCCGAAAGCCACGACCTCTTGGGCCACGCCCAGGCCAAACGAGCCCGCAAAGGCGTGCCCTTGCTGGTGGGCAACATTGGTCCGGCCACCTTTGGTCAGGACGACAACGCGTTGCTGCTGGTGGACGAACACGGGGTGACCGAGCTGCCGCGCGCCAGCAAGCTCAGCCTGGCACGCGAGTTGGTGGCCGAAATCGCCCGCCGCCGCGGGGGTTGAGCAGGGCACCAAAAAACTGTACATCAGTCATTGCTTATTGGTTGATAATTTAAGGCCGTTTGGATGCCAACCCCTGGCCATCCACTGCCTGCGCGGTGTGAGTGGCCCCCAAAACACCGGAGACAACCATGTGCATGAAGCCTGTGCTGTTTGATATGGATGGCAAACACGCCACCCGCCGCCAAATATTGGCCCACCTCGGGCGCATGGGGGCGGTCGGCGCCATGGGGACGGGTCTGTCCCTGGTCCCCATGGTGCAGACCTGTGCCGGTGAGCTGGTGGACTTCATCGAAGGCCCGCCCGTGGCGGACATACCGCCCATCCAATTGAGCAAACACGTGTGGATGGTGCCCGCCAAAGACGCCTTTCCCACGCCCGAAAACCACGGCATGATGGCCAACATCCTGTTTGTCGTCACCGGTAAAGGGGTGGTGGTGGTGGACACCGGGGCCTCGCTGCAAATCGGGCAAATGGCTTTGCGCATGATCAAAAAAGTCACGCCACAGCCGGTGGTGGCCGTGTTCAACAGCCATTTCCATGGCGACCATTGGCTGGGCAACCACGCCTTTGTGGCGGCGCTGGGTCCCCAGCTGCCCATTTACTCGCTGCCCTACACCACCGAGCAGATCCAGGGACACGAGGGCGACCTGTGGCGCAGCCTCATGGAACGCTGGACCAACCAAGGCAGCACGGGCACCAAGGTCACGGCACCCAACCGCGCCACCCAGCACGGTGCCGAGTTCAGGTTTGGCAACGTCACGCTCAAAATGCACCACTACGGCCAGGCCCACACCAAGGGCGACCTGACCGTGGAGGTGGTGGAAGACAAGGTGTTCCATGTGGGCGACCTGGCCATGGAAAACCGCATTGCCAACATCGACGATGGCTCTTACCCCGGCACCTTCAAATACTTCGACACCTTGCAAAAAGCCGGTGGTCCCGACGCGCTGTTCGTGCCCTGCCACGGAAACGCCCGCAAAGACCTGCTGCAGACCTACGGCACTTTTCTGAAAGGCATCTGGGAGCCCAGCCTGGCCGCCGTGAAAGCCGAAATCCCCATCGGCCAGGCCAAAGCCCTGGTGCTGAAAGACCCGCGTGTCGCCGCCCGTGCCCCCACCATGGAAGGGTTTGAGGCCAACATCGGCAAATACACCAGCCTGGCCTACCTGGAGGCCGAGAAAGAGTTTTTCTGACCCGTTCCTGTCGCATCAGCCACCTGCGGCAAGCTTGCCGCAGACCATAAAGAGTTGCTCCAGCCCTAGACTGGCTGCATGCAACACCACAGTCCTCACCCCAGCCCTGTTCACCCACACAGCTACCCCCGCCGCGTGTTGCTGGCGGTTTGCGGCCTGAGTCCGCAAATAGTGACTGAGAACCTGTATGCGTTGGCATCAGACGCTCGACACGGGCCGTTTGTACCCACCGAGGTTCACCTCATCACCACCCGTGAAGGGGCCCAACGCGCCGAGCTGTCGTTGCTCAGCGACGACCTTGGCTGGTTCCATCGACTGTGCTCCGACTTTCACCTGCCCGGTGTGCAGTTCAACCGCCAACACATCCACGTCATCCGCGACCACAACGAACGCGGCATGGACGACATCCGCAGCCCCGAAGACAACCGCGCAGCCGCCGACTTCATCACCGCTCAGGTGCGCCACTTCACCGCCGATCCCCACTGCGCGTTGCATGTGTCCATTGCCGGAGGCCGCAAAACCATGGGGTTTTTTCTGGGCTACGCCCTGTCGCTCTATGGTCGTGCGCAAGATCGACTCAGCCATGTGCTGGTCAGCGAACCTTTTGAAAACAGCCTGGAATTTTTTTACCCCACACCCTACAGCCGCGTGCTTCAAACCCGCGATGGCCGCTTGGCCGACACCGCACTGGCCGAAGTCACGCTGGCCGACATTCCGTTTGTCAGCCTGCGCCACGGCTTGCCCCAGGCGCTGCTGTCGGGGCACGCCAGCTTCAACGACACCGTAGAAGCCGCCCGCGCGGCGCTGGCCCCGCCGCAACTGACGCTGAATTTGGCGCAGCGCAACATCACGGTAGGGACCACCACGGTGGATCTGCCCCCCGCCGAGCTGGCGTTGCTGGCTGTCTTTGCCCGTCGCGTGCAAAACGGGGAACCGCCATTGCCCGCACCCGCCAAGGGCGTGCCAGACACCGACTGGAGCTGCCGTTACTTGTGCGAGTACAGCGCCATCGTCGGCAAGTCGGTCGATGTCGATGCCACGCAGCGCGCACTCAGAAACGGCATGGACGGTGAATATTTTTCGCAACGCAAATCCAAACTTGAAAAGCGCTTGAAGGCCGCTTTGGGACCTGTCGCCGATGTGTACCGCGTTCACGACGGCGGCACACGGCCTCGCCGCTACGCATTAACCCTTGCCCCCGATGCGGTACGCTTCTCGACAGACGTGGCGTTCAAGGAGGAAATTCGATGACCATGCAAACAGCTAATTCATTGGCGGCTTCGTGCCGCGTGGCGCTGGCCGCCTACTTGCACGATTTGGGCAAGTTTGCCGAGCGTGCCCGCTTGGCGGTTCCGCCCGATGCACTGGCCGCCCACAAAACCCAGTATTGCCCGTGGCACACCACCGATAAAAGTGGCAAGAATGGTTATCACTCCCACATTCATGCCGCCTACACCGCGCTGGCATTTGATCTGATCGAGCGTCATGCCCCCCATCTCATTGCGGGCGACATGACCCCATTCGTCAGCCGCGCACAGCTGCAAGCCAGTGCCGGGTCAGGCGGGCAAGGCGTGGATGCCGACTCACTGGTCAACGCTGCATCAGCCCACCACCGGCCTGATACCTTTTTGCAATGGGTGATTGCCACCGCAGACCGCGTGGCCAGTGGCTTTGAGCGCGAAGCGTTCGACACATACAACGCCGCCAAAGACGAAAACACCCAAACCCCTACCGGGCGCAACCACTACCAAGCACGCATGCTCTCGTTGCTGGAGCAAATACAGAGCACAGGCCAACCGCTGGCCCACAGCGCGAGCAGCCTGAAATGGCGCTACCCGCTCAAAGCCCTGTCGCCCGAAGCCCTCTTTCCCATGCAGCGGGAAAAGTGTGAGCCCTCCAATGACGAACCTGCCCAGAAAGAATACGCCGCGCTGTGGCAGCAGTTTTTGCAGGCCATCGAGGCCATTCCCCCATCGCACCGCGACAACTGGGCGCTGTGGCTGGACCACTTTGACACGGCCTGGCTCACCTTCACCCACGCCATTCCTGCGGCCACCGCTTTCGGCACCAAGCCGGAAGTTTCGCTGTACGACCACAGCAAAACCACCGCTGCCCTCGCCGTGGCCCTGTGGCGCTGGCACGAGACTGAGGGCCGCACCGATGCACAAGCCGCTGTGCAGTTGAAAGATCGCAGCGATTGGAGCGTCGAAAAACTCCTGCTGATTCAAGGCGACTTTTTCGGCATACAGGATTTCATCTTTGCTGACGGCAGCCAGACCCGCCAAGATGCTGCCCGACTGCTGCGCGGGCGCTCGTTTCAGGTGTCGTTGTTCACCGAGTTGGCTGCACTCAAGGTGCTGGACGCGCTGGCACTGCCACCGACGAGCCAAATCACGAATGCAGCGGGTAAATTCCTCATCGTTGCGCCCAATACCCAAGCGACCAAAGAGACGCTCGAAAGCGTCAAACAAGAGATCAATCAATGGTTTCTGACTCACAGCTTTGGCCTGGCAGGGCTGGGATTGGCCGCCAAATCTGTCAGTTGCAACGACTTTCTGGACACAAAGCCCCCTCACCGTTTCAAGGTGCTGATGAACGGCCTGTTTGCCGACCTCGAAAAAGCCAAGTTGCACCGCTTTGACCTGGCAGGCACCGCGCCCGCCGTGTTCAGCGTGGCCTATCAGCATGGTGTTTGCGCCTACAACGACCGTTTGCCTGCCGACCGGCAAGACGGGCAGGGCCACTGGTCAGCCGCCCTGTCGCGTGACCAAGTTGCGATCGGTAAAGGCCTGTCGCGCCAAGACCGTTTGCTGGTGCTGCGCAGTGCCGATGCACTGGCCAGCGGTTCCAGCGTCAAACCACTGGAAGTCCCCATTTTTGGCTACACCGTGGGCTTTACCGGCGGCGAAGATGCCAGCGGCAAGTTTGGTCCCCTGGCCCAAGGCGGGCAGTTGGCCCGTTGCTGGGACTTCAGCCTGCCCGACTCGCTGGGCGGCACCTTGTGGCACGGCTATGCCCGGCGCTACATCAATGCGTATGTGTCCCAATTCACCGAGGTGGACATTCAGACCCAGGCCAAATACACAGGCCTCGAAGGCGGTGTGAGTGCCGAAGACGTGCGGTTTGGCGCAGGCAAAACCCTCAACCACATTGCCTGTGAAGATCGCATGCCCAAAACCGACGACCTGGCAGACCAGCGTCAGTGGATAGGCCAAGTCGCCCTCATGACCCTCAAAGGCGATGTGGACAACCTGGGCACCATCTTCCAAACCGGTTTGCAGGCCCCTACCTTTGCCAAGATGGCGGCGCTGTCGCGGCAAATGAACGCCTTTTTTGCTGTGTACCTGCCTGCGCTGTGTGCGGCAGAGTTCCCCAACACCTACACCGTGTTTGCCGGCGGGGACGACTTCTTTCTGATTGGCCCCTGGCACAGCACCCAACGGCTGGCCGCCCGCATGGCGGCAGAGTTCAAAACCTACGTGGCCCACAACCCAGCCATCACCTTCTCGGCAGGCATGGTCATGACCAAACCCGGCCTGCCCATGCACACCCTGGCCAACCAGGCCGAGGAAGCACTGGACGAGGCCAAAGCCAGTAGCCATGCGGATGAGAAGCAACGCAAAAACGCCGTGGTGGTGTTTGGTCAACGGGTGCGCTGGGGCGACGAGTGGGCCAAAGTGCAGGCAGCGCAAGAACAACTGGAGCGTTTGCGGGCCGATTTTTCGCTGTCCACCGGCTATGTCTATGGCCTGCTGCACCTGATTGACCTGGCTACCAACCCCCAAAACCCCGAGCACGCCATGTGGCGCAGCCGCTTTGCCTACCGCACTCGCCGCTACGTGGTGGACAAGATCAAAGACCTCGAACGGCGCGCCCAGGCACAGAAAGAAATTTCTGTCGCCTTGGGGGAGCAAGGCATCAACGAGCTGGGTACGCGCTACCGCATCCCGCTTTTCAATCATTTTTACCGTCAGCGTTAAGGAGAGGACATTCACATGGCAACCGGATACCCAGGCCGTTCAGGCGGCTACCAAGACCGGCGCGATGAAGCGCCACGCATCACCATTTCAACTGCTGATGTGCGGTTGAAAGATATTCCTAAAAACCTGTTTTCGGACATTGCGAAAGAGAAAGCCGCAACAGTGGCACAGGCTGCCCAGGCGCACAAAAAAGATGTCAACAAATCCACCCAATTGCGTAAGTTCTACGACGAACTGGTGATGTGGTTTGAAAAAGTGCATGCCGAGCGCACCCCCGCAGACCGGGAAGCCAAATACACCGAGGTGGCGCCGTTTATCCAGATGCTGGTGGCCAAAGTGGCCTATGCCAAAGGGCGTGAGCATGTGGACGAGTGTTTCGAGCAGTTGTTTGCGCACGTTGTCAAAGAAATCAGCAATGCCACCACCCTCAAGCACGCCAAATTGTTCATGGAAGCCTTCATGGGTTTCTACAAAGCCCAGGAGAAATGAGTCATGTCTCAAATTCAGCCCCAACTCACCGCTATCACCACCCTCACCGCCACGCTTGAACTCGTCAGTGGCCTGCGCATTGGCGCGGGCGACAGCGAAATGCGCATTGGCGGCGTGGACAATCCCGTCATTCGCCACCCCCACACCCAGGCACCCTACATCCCCGGCTCCAGCCTCAAAGGCAAGATGCGCAGCCTGTTGGAGTGGCGCAGCGGTGCGGTGAAAGAAGAAGCCCTGGGCTGGCGCGACTACGAAGGCGCAACCCCTGCCACCCAGCCCGAAGTCAAGCGCATCCTGCAACTCTTTGGCATCAGCGGCGATGCCAAGCTGGGCGAAGAAATGCGTGAACTGGGCCCTACCCGCATCTCGTTCTGGGACTGCAACCTGCAACCGGCCTGGGAAGAAGAGGTTCGCGCCAACAACCAGATGCTGACCGAAGTCAAAAGCGAAAACCGCATCAACCGCATCTCCGGCGTGGCCGAGCACCCCCGCCAGACCGAGCGCGTTCCAGCCGGTGCCCGGTTCGACTTCCGCCTGTCGGTCAAACGCCTGGCCGGTGATGGCGACGAACTTGTGGATACCGTGCTGCAAGGCCTGAAGCTGCTGGAGCTGGACAGCGTGGGCGGCTCCGGCTCGCGCGGCTACGGCAAAGTGAAGTTTGTGGGCCTGCAAATTGACGGTGCCGATGCCCAGGCCCGCTTCGATGCGGTGCAACCCTTTGCTAAGTCCGGCAGCTGACGCGCCGCACCAACCATGCAAACCCTTCGCATCACCTTGCGCCCACTGTCGGCGCTGGGCACCCCGCTGGCGGGCGACACCCTGTTTGGCCAGTTGTGCTGGACGCTGCGCCACCAACTTGGCAACGACCGGCTCAACGCCCTGTTGCAGGGCTACACCCAGCGCCAGCCGTTTGCCGTGGTGTCCGACGCACTGCCCAGCGGGCATGTGCCCCTGCCCAGCCTGCCATCGGGCGTGTGGGCCAAAAACCCCAGCAACGCTGACCGAAAAGTTTTAAAGAAAAAACGCTGGTTGCGCTTTGCTGATGTAAGTGAGCAGCTACCAAAATGGCAGCAACTGGCGGTGGGCGATGCAGAGGTGGGCAAAAGCACCAGCCGTGCCCAGCCGCATAACACCATCAACCGCCAGACCGGCACCACTGGTACGGGCATGTTCGCCCCCTACACCGTGGCCCAAACCTGGCTGGCTACCGGCAGCCTGTTCGACGTGGTGGTGGCGCTGGATGAGCAGCGCATTTCCCCCGCCGAACTCCAGACTGCCTTCACCCACATGGGCCAAAGCGGCTATGGGCGCGATGCCAGCATCGGCCTGGGCAAGTTCGAGCTGGTGGGCCAGCCTGAGCCTGTGGTGTGGCCCGCAGCCAGTGGCTCGGTGCCCAACGCCTACCTCACGCTGGGGCCGTGTGCGCCGCAAGGGCTGGGGTTTTGCCCGGTGCGCAGCCACTGGCAAGTCACCACCCGCTTTGGGCGGCATGGCGACGTGGCCGTGCAAAGTGGCCAGCCGTTCAAGCGTCCTGTGTTGCTGGCCAAGGCAGGCAGCGTGTTTTGGCCGGAACGGGCCGACCCGGTCTGCGCCTTCATTGGCCAAGGCCTGGGCGGCACAGCGGCCCCGGTGTCGCTGGCCATGCCCGAAACCGTGCAGCAAGGCTATTGCCCCGTGGTGCCCATTGCCGTGCCCTTGGGGTTTGGTGCGGTGGTTGGGCAGCAGTCAACTTCAAAATAAATAGCTTGAAAGCAACAGGGATAAAGCGATGAATGCCTTTTTATCGTCACACACACTGGCGCTCACGCCGCTGTCGCCCATCCACATTGGTTGTGGCGAGGACTTTGAGCCCACCAACTACGTCATTGAAGACGGCTTGCTGTACGGCTTTGACCCCAGCCGCGCTGCGCTGACCGAGTCGCAGCGCAACAAGCTGGGCGACGTGGCGCGGCGCGGTTCACTGGCGGGCATTCAGAGGTTCTTCCGCGACAACGCTGCGGTTTTCAAGCCGCATGCCCGTGTGGTGATGCCGGTGGCCAAGGGCGTGGCCAGCCAGTATGAAAAGCGGTTGGGCGAAGCCGCCAACTGGGAGTCCAGCGGGCGTGCAGTATTCAATCAACTGGAAATTGAGCGCCATGTGTTCACCGGGCCGCTGCAACAGCCCTTCATTCCCGGCACCAGCTTCAAAGGTGCGCTGCGCACGGCTTGGCTGGATGAGTTGAATGGAGGCAGAAACCCGCGCGATGTGGAATACAAGTACAACGGCGAGGCCAAGTCCACCACCCGCATGGAAACCACTTTGCTGGGTGGCGACTTCCAAACCAGTCCACTGCGCCTGCTGAAAGTGGCCGACCTCATGCCAACCCGCGAGCCTGAGCGCGAAGTGCTGTTTGCCGTCAACCGCAAGAAGCGGATGCCTAAAGATGGCGAAGCACCACCCAAAGGCGTAACTGCCCGCAAAGACTGCGTGTTGTACGGCCAATACCGCCTGTTTCAGGCCGGTGTCACGCTGCCCGCTTTGCTGGCCCAGGTGGGAGCCACCGGCGACAAAGGCAAACCCCTCACGCCCCAGCGCCATCAGCTCGATGCCGACGGCGCGGTCGATCTGAAGCGCCTGGCCCAGCAATCCAACGCCTACCACCAACAGCGCCTGCGCCGCGAGTTGGTCATTTTGGACGGGCGCGGCCTGGTTAACCCCGACTGGAAGCGCGGCATCGAAACCCTGCTGGCTCCTGGCGGTGAGCTGGACAAAAAGTTGGCAACAGGCGAAATCTTCCTCATCCGCCTGGGTCGCTACGGCGGGGCCGACAACAAAACCCTGACCGGCGACGGTGTGGCCAGCATTAAGATCATGGGTGCCAGGGTCAATGGCAAGCAGGAATTCTCATTTGAGAGCACCACCAAAACCGTCTGGCTGGCCGCGCAACACGACACCGACCAAAAACATCTCGTTCCCTTTGGCTGGGCAGTGGTTGAAATCGACCCGCAAGCTGATTGCGCAGCGCTGAAAAACTGGTGTGCCATCCAGGCCATAGGTCGTCAGAGCATGGCTTCGGTACGGCTCAATTTGCAGGCTGAAAGGCAGGCAGCATTGGCAGAGAAAGCCCGCCTGACAGCGCAAGCTGCAGCCCGCGCCGCCGCCGCCGAGGATGAGCGTCTGGCTGCAGAGGCCCGAGCCCAGGCACTCGCCAGCATGACCCCGCAAGCGCAGGAGCGGGAAGCCTTTTGCCAACAATGCGAAGACTGGTTCAACCAGATGCCTCCCAACGGCAACCACAAAAAACAAGCAGCCGATCC
Organism: uncultured Hydrogenophaga sp.; assembly: GCA_964396895.1. Classification (GTDB taxonomy): domain Bacteria; phylum Pseudomonadota; class Gammaproteobacteria; order Burkholderiales; family Burkholderiaceae_C; genus UBA2334. Next base: position 136,717 of record CAYNGJ010000009.1, read on the forward strand.
TGGCAAAAATGGTCTGTACCAAGACGCCCTTCGCCTGGTCAAAATGGCTCTCGAAAGCCCCGATTGGTCAGCCGCCGACAAAGCCTCCCTTGCGGATGCACTGGAGCAGTGGATGCCCAAAGTCATCGATCGCTGGGATGGCAAGGATCAGAGAAAAAAGCTAGGACTGTCGAAATTGAGAAACATTCAATAAAATGGCAATTTCGTAAACTATTTCATTGTTTTCCATGAAAACCCAATCTCAGCTTACCAGTGGCCGGGCTGTCATTCCGGCTGCCCTGCGCACTCAGCTTGACATGCGTGAAGGCGATCAGCTCATCTGGCGAGTAGAGGCTGATCAATTGGTCGTCACCACCCGACGTGCACAGCTTAAGAAGGCGCAATCCATGTTTCAGCAACTGGTGGCGACCGACTCGGCTTCTGCTGCTGACGAACTGCTGGCCGAGCGCCGTGCCGAGGCGGCCAGAGGATGAGTGCCCCCATCATGGTCCTCGATGCATCGGCCATCCTGGCCTTTTTGCAGGGTGAGCCTGGTCAAGAGGCTGTGGCGGACGCATTGCATAACACACCTTGTGTTGTCTCCGCTGCCAATCAGGCAGAAATCATTGCCAAGGCGCTGGACCGTGGGCACAGCGCAGAAGGCATACAGGCCATCCTGTCTGAGCTGGCTTACCAAGTGGTGGATACCACTGCCGCCGATGGCGTGTTGGCTGGCCAGTTACGTGCGCACACCCGATCAGCGGGGTTGAGTCTGGGCGACCGCTTGTGCCTTGCAACGGCCATGCGGCTCAAAGCCACCGTCCTCACGGCCGACCGTTCGTGGCTCGCGTTGGCAGCGGCATTGGCACTGGACATACGCAGTTTGCGGCCAGACGTGCATTGATTCTGTGCACATTCGGATTTCGTGTTCACGCTCGCGCCATGATCCTCACCATCCCCCGCCACCAAGCCCCTGCCTTGCCCGAAACTGGCTGCTGGCCGGTAACGGATCTGGCTTTCATGAATCCGCCGCTGTGGCGGGAGCGTGCTTTGGCCGAGCACGACGAAACCCTGCTCCAACCGGTGGCCTATGGCGTACTGCTCAACGAGACGGGTCACGCCTGGTGCTACCAGCGCACCGGTGGTGATGCGCGGGTAGACGGGCGCTGGAGCTGCGGTGTCGGAGGCCATGTGGACGCACAGGACGCACGGGCCATGCCTGGCCTGCCGGGCACCGTTGCGCCCGCGTTCGACCCGGAAGCCACGTTGCGCCAAGCCTGGGCGCGCGAACTGGCCGAAGAGCTGGGTGCCAGCCCCGCGCACCTGTCCGACGTGCGGTTGCACGGCCTGGTGTACGAGGGGCTTTCCGCCATTGGTCGGGTCCACTTGGGCGTGTTGTTCAGCGCCCGCTGGTGTGCGCCCACACCACCTCGGCCACCGGCGGGGGAAGCTTTGCAGAGCGTGGGCTTTTTGCCGTTGACCGCCATCGTGGCTGACAGTCGTTTCGAGCGGTGGAGCCGCCTCGTTTCCCAGCACCTGTTTACCCAGTGCGACCCGTGTTGAGGGTTGCACCCTGGCCGTTTTCCCCTCCCACACATGCACCCAAACACCACCTGCCCGACCGTATTGCTGTGTACCCTGGGGGCCAGTTGGGCCGTCATTCCCGAAGTGTTGGGTTGGCTGGCGCCGGGTGTGGTCGACCTGTACGCCAACCACCCTGAGCGAGCCCAGCTGGATCAGCTTCGCGCACGCCACGGTTTGCGCCCGCCCACCGAGCTGTGGGTGTGCACCACTCAAGGCAGCCAGACCCAAGCCAGCTTGGCACAACTGCACCAGTGGTGGCAGTTGCTGGGCGCACCCATGCCCTTGCGCATCTGGGCTGCAGCGGGCACCGACCAACTCGTTACCCAGGCCGAATGCGACCACATTCGGGAGCTGACGCTGCGTGTCGCTCTGTTGGCCGCCGAGCACTGCCAAACTGCCGCCGCCAACGGCGGGCAACTCATCCTGTCGCTGGCCGGTGGCCGCAAAACCATGAGTGCCGACATGCAAACCGCCGGTGGCCTGTTTGGCGCGGTAGCCTGCTTGCACGTGGTTGGCCCCGAGCCCATGCCTGCGGCCCTGGCCGCCAAGGACGACAGCAGCACAGCCGCCCGGCCAGCGCTGTTGGCCTCGCCACTCGTGGCAGAGCTGGCTGCCGCCATCATGCCCCTGGTGGCCAGCACCGGCCAGCGCAACGAGTTGCTGGACATACCGCTCGACGGTCAAACCGTCACCAGCGCCCGTTTCGCTGTGCCCATGCCCCAACCGGGCGCCACCATCGCATGGCCCGCACCCGAAAAGGGCGACAGTTTGTACGCAGACATTGCGCGTCGCCAGCAAGCCAGCAGCCAGCTCATGGGCAACTATTTGGCCCAACTGGCCCAGACAGAGCACCATGAAAACTGGCGCAGCCTTTACCGCTTGCCCCCCGCCACCATTGGCCAACTGCGTCAAACCACGCTGGGGCCACAGCATCTGTCGTGGCTCACGGCGCTGCCCAAGGCAGACCTGCACCGCCACCTGGGCGGTTGCCTGAATTTGCCGCAGCAACGTGCAGTCGCGCAAGTCATTTGGGATGATATTTCAGAAAAAAATAGGCTTTTGCGGTTGTTGCATATAGATAGTTTGCTATGCAGTTCAAGTTGGCCTTGGGCGTGGCCCCAGTGGCTCAGCCCCGAAGGCGGCGATTTGGTTCTGCGCGCCGAACTCAGCGCCGCGCTCTTGCTGCACGCCAGTGCCCAGCAACTGCAACACAACCTTTACGACGTCACCGAACCCCGCGTAGCCCTCAAGCACGGCACCCATGGCTTTGCCGCCTACGAGCGACCCGGCGAACTCAGCGGCTCAGCCCTGCTGGGCCACCCTGTTGCCCTGGCCCCCTACGCACATGCCGTGGTACAGCAAGCCCGTGACGAAGGCCTCGCCTATCTGGAGCTGCGTGGCAGCCCCCACAAATATCGCCCAGCCGACCCAGGTGGCTGGTTGGCCGACTTTCGCGCTGCCCTTCAAACGGCCCAGGCAGGCGGTGCTGACCTGTGCATGGGGTTTGTCTGGATACTCGACCGGCGCCAGCGCGCCAGCCTTGCTGGCGTTGTCCAGCAAGCCGTAGACGCACACCGGCAAATGCCCAGCTTCTTGCTGGGGCTGGACCTGGCTGGCGACGAAGGCACCCACCAACCCACCGAGCTGGCCCCAGGTTTCGTGCCCGCCTTCGAGGCCTGTTTGCCCCTCACCATCCATGCGGGTGAGGGCGAAAGCCCCGAACACATCTGGCAAGCCGCCTACCACCTGCACGCCGACCGCATTGGCCACGGCCTGACCCTCAGCCAGCACCCCGAGCTGGCCGCCCGCTTCCGCGACCGCGGCATTGCGCTGGAGCTGTGCCCCACCTCCAACCGCGAAGTGGTCGGGTTCTTCGATCCCGCAGAACCCGCCAGCCATGGCATGCCCACCTACCCCTTGCGGCAGTTTCTACACAGCGGCCTGCCCGTGACGCTGTGCACCGACAACCCCGGCATCAGCCGCACCAGTCTGCCCGTCGAATACCTGGCAGCCGCCCGCATGACAGAAGGCGGACTGACCCTTTGGGAAACCCTGGCCCTGATTCGACAGAGCTTTGTGCACGCGTTTTTGCCCAGCGCCGAGCGCGAAATTTTGCTCAAACGGTGCGACGAACGCGTGTTTGCCCAAGTTGCTACCCAGCCTGTTGCCTGAACCCCATTGCAGCCCTCACCCTCACCCCGTCATGCCCACCTACCACACCCATGTTTGCCTGGTATCTGCACAGGCCACCCCCAACCTGTTGCCCCTGCTGGACGAGACATGGCACCCACGCCGCGTGGTGCTGGCCTGCAGTGCCGAAATGAAAGACAAAGCCCAAAGCCTGCGGTCGGTCGTCCAGACCAAAGGGGCGGGCATGGTCGTCGAGCTGCTCGACCTGCCCGATGCCTATGACTACAACGCCCTGTCCGACGCATTCCTGAATTTCCTTGGACAGCACGAGAGCGAAGACATCGCCCTCAACGTCACCGGTGGCACCAAACTCATGGCGGTGGCCGCGCAGGAGGTGTTCCGCTCAGCGGGCAAACCCGTTTTCTACGTCAACGTCGAAACCGACGAAGTCGTCCTCATCGGGCAACAAGCCACCAGCCAACCCCTGAGCGCCAAGCTGAAGGTGCACGAACTGCTCAAAGCCCACGGCTACACCGTGACCACCCAAGACCCCCCCCAGATCACCCGTGAACTGCGCGACCTCACCGCACGCCTCATTGACCATGTGGCCACCTCAGGCAGCGCGCTGGGCACCTTCAACGCCCTGGCCCGCGCCGCGCGCGACAACCACCTGCGTGCTGAACTCACACACCAGCAACAAGACTCTCGCGCACTGGGCGACATCGTTGCACTGTTCGAAGACGCAGGCCTGGTGCGCCAGCAAGGCAGTGCTCTGGTGTTCAAAAACGAAGAAGCCCGCTTCTTTGCCAACGGTGGCTGGCTGGAGGCCCATGTGTTCGACGTGCTGCAAAGCCTGCGTTCGCAGCACCCCGGTTTGACCGACGTGGCCCTGGGCCTGCGCGTGGGCTTTGCCAGCACCAGTGGCCAGGGTAAAGACAAAAACGAGATCGACGTGGCCTTTCTGTACCGCAACACCCTGCACATCATCGAATGCAAAACCGCCAACCTGGCCCAGACAGGCACCGGCGAAGACAACAAAGCCACCGAAGCGCTGTACAAAATGGAATCGCTCCTCAAACTGGGCGGCCTGCGCACCAAAGGCATGGTGGTGGACTACCGGGGCGAGCTGGCGAAAAGCGAAGCCAACCAAAAACGTGCCAAAGAAGCGCGCATTGCCATCGCATCGGGCACCGCCCTGCGAGACCTCAAAGGCACCCTGCAGCGGGTCTGGTTGTCATCTGCCAGGCAAACCGTTGGTTCCACCAAAGGAGCCAGCGCATGACGGTGCTGCCCGCCCTGGAAGACACAGAGGCCCCACACCTCCTCCCCATTGCCCGCTACCGCTTCACGGCCCGCATGCGCCAAAGCGTGCGCCTACCAGACTACGCCGGCTCGCTGCTGCGCGGGCAATTTGGGGCCGCGCTGCGCAACGTGGCCTGCATGACGCGCCAGCCCACCTGCGGCGGCTGCCCGCTGCTCGCCACCTGTCCGTACACCAGAATTTTTGAATCTTTACCCCCGTTAGCGCACGAATTACAAGCATTCAGTGCTATACCAAATGCTTACGTGGTCGAACCCCCTTTGCCCCCCAACCGTCTGCTGTACGCCGCACCACCCCCCGGCCAGCACCACAGCGCCGACCTGGCACCGGGCGAGAATCTGGTGTTCCACATGGTGCTGGCTGGCCCCGCCGTCGAACAGCTGGCGCTGGTGGTGTTTGCGTGGCAACGCGCCCTGGCCCAGGGGTTGACCAAAAGCCGCAGCCCTGCCGATTTGCTGCAAGTCGAATGGGTGGACCCCCAGGGCACCGGCCACCCCATCTGGCACCACCAGCAGCCTGTGCTGGCGCCGCACCCAGCGAGCCTCAGCGTGCCCGCCATGCCCGCATCAGCCCAGGCGCTGCAACTGCAATTGCACACGCCCCTGCGCCTGCAACAGCAGGGCCACCCATTGCGCCCCACCCAACTCACGCCCCGCGCGCTGGTGGCCGCCGTTGCTCGGCGGGTGGCGCTGGTGCTGGAGTTCCATGCCAACCAACCCCATTGGGGGCCGCAAGTGCCCGCCACCGTTGCCCAGGCCCAGGCCTTGGAGCAAACCGTTGACGTGCACTGGTTCGACTGGACCCGCTACAGCAGCCGCCAGCAGCAAGAAATGACCCTTGGCGGCGTGCTGGGCAGCTGGACGCTTCAAGGACCGCCGCAGGCACTGGCAGCGGCATGGCCCTGGCTCTGGCTGGGCCAGTGGCTGCATGTGGGCAAAAACGCCACGTTTGGCCTTGGGGGCTACACCCTCCACACTGGTCAGCCCACGTAAAAGTAGTCCGGGTCGGCAGGGGGCAGGGCCTTGCCCAGCGTGAACACGCGACTGCGAGGGTCAAGCCGCAGCAGCAAAAAACGGTCGGTGCTCAAGTCCAACAGGTTGCGCATGTCGTCAACCAGATTCGAGCGCTCGGCTGCTGTCAAAAACAACTCGTGCACCGATTTTTGCCCCCCTGTGGCGTAGCGCCGCGCCAACTTCAGCGCGGCGGTCAGGCGCCGGGGTTCTGTCACGTCGTAGCAGGCCAGATGCAGATCGCGATGGGGCATGGTGTGGTGCGCGCCAGCAAGGGTATGCGCCAAAAAGTAATGTGGGCCAATGGGTGCACCTGCTGGGTCTGGGCTGAGCATGTCAAACCGCGACTGAAGCTGTGCATGGCCTCAAGTGTGCCGCCGGGCCAGTGCAGAGGGGCGTGCGGCAAGCTTGCCGCGCACGGGGGAATTTTTGGCAGATCGATTGAAGACTTCTGAATTCAGGGCTGGTATTTGGTCGTCCCTGAAATATTCATAACTCCTTGATTTTGAATGATATTTCGGTGTTGTT
>CAYNGJ010000010.1:0-135286 GCA_964396895.1 uncultured Hydrogenophaga sp.
AGACCTTGACGGCGAGAACGGTGTGCAAGGATGAAGGGATCAGCAAGCCAGCCCCACCACACCTGCAGGCGTGAAACAGGCAAGCGAAGCGCGCAGGCCGGGACGGCCGGAGGCGTCAGGTATCGGAGCCGAATGGCCGCGACCCGGCACGGCGCGCGGGGCGCAGCCCGCAGAGCCCGACGGCGGCACGCCGGGACGCTATATCACAATCGGCACTCTTCATCTGCTGCACCAACAGCACCGAAGACAAGTCACCCAGATCCATTTGCGTGCCCCATGACCACCGCCGCCAGAGCCGAAATCACCGCCTGGGCCTTTCGCACCCGGTTCCGCCGAGGCGCGTTTGGCTGGAAAGGCACTCAACTGGCCACAGGCCGCATCAACGAAGCTCTGACCGAGATCCGTGCCGTTGCCCGCCACGACACCGCCTGTGCCGCCGAAGGTGCCGTGCTGCTGCTTGAGAAGCTTTCGCCTGCCCTGTGCCAGATCGACAGCTCATCGGGCGCCCTGGGCAATGCAACTTACGCTGCGATCCAGGAACTGGCGCCCCTGATCAGCCAAGCACCCGTGAGCACCAAGGTGCGCCAGAAATGGCTCGACCGCCTGTTTGATGCCATTCAGGAAGATGACCCTCCCTATATCGAGTCCCTCGGTGATTACTGGGGCGATCTGTGCGCTACAAAAGAACTCGCCTCCGCCTGGGCCGACCAGCTCCTGCCGACCCTGAAGAACGTCTTGCGAGAGCGCAAGCGCGGCACCTACGCCTTCTTCTCCAGCACCACCCTCTGCTACAGCGCCCTGTTCAAGGCCAACCGCCACGATCAGATCCTGGAACTGCTGGCCATGGATCCCCGACCGATCTGGCCCTACCTGGTCTGGGGCGCCAAAGTGTTGGCGACCCGCGGCCAGATCGATGAAGCCATCGCCTACCTGCGTGAACGCGCAGGGAGTACCACCAGCGAAACTTCCATCGCCCGCTTTGCTGAAGAAGAACTGCTCAAAGCCGGTCGCCGCGCCGAAGCGTTCAACCAGTACGCGCTGCTCGCCAATCAGGCCAACACCCACATCGCCACCTTCCGGGCCGTCGCCAAGAAGTACCCCGAGCTGGCCAAAGACAACTTGCTGAACCACCTGATCGCATCCACACCCGGTGAGCCGGGCAAGTGGTTCGCCACCGCTAAGACCCTGAAGCTGTACGAGCAGGCGACCCGCCTGGCTTGGGCTTCCCCGTGCGACCCCAAGACCCTGAACCGCGCCGCACGCGACCACCTCAAGACCCAGCCAGACTTCGCGATGCAATGTGCGCTCGCCTCTTTGCACTGGATGTCGATGGGCCACGGTTTCGAACTGACCGGCCTGGACGTGCTGGAGGCCCACCGATTCGCCATCGAGGCCGCAGCGGTGACTCAACAAGCCCGAACGTCCATCGAACAAGTGCTCGCATCCGATGGACCCATGGTTGCCTGGATGCAACGATCGCTGGGTACCGTGCGGTAGCCTGCTCAGCAAGGGACGGTTGGCTTCCCATCAAGTAGCTTTCCAAGCAGGTGAGCGTTTCCACCCGAGCGGGAACACTCGCCATTTCACTACCATTGACTGTTCAAGGCTGACTGCGGCCGGTCAGTTTTTTGGGTCCCGATCACAGCCGCTGCCGGAACATGCCATTCCTCGTCTGCCGAGAGACTGACCGTTGCACCTCCAGCAGCGGCCACTCAACGGCGGTGAGCCACACTAAGGGGCCGTGCGACTGCTACCCCCGAGGCGACCGACTCTTCGGGGCCCGTTGCTGCCCTTCGTCGAGCGTAGTTGAACGTCGATAGTGCAGCGTTTGCAGTCAGCCACGTCCTCGAATTCAGCGGCCGAAAGCCGCCGTTCAGCGTTGACGCTCAGAGGACGCCGAATTCCTCGCTGGCGCGACCAGTTGGTCATCAGATTCAAGAAGCAGGAAACGTGCTCCTTGGTCTGCCCAGCCCAACGAGTAGAGTGTCGGTCGCTCCCCGTCAGCAGCCGTGGCCAAGCACCCAGAGGGGGTGCTCTTGGCGGCCCGGGCCGACCAGTTCATCACCGAGACATGGGCAGCCGAGACGGCGGTTACGTGCCTTCGCCAACGCTCTGAGGGCCTTCGAAATTCATATTGCGCATGTGGTAGGTCGTGTTTGCCTGCAATCGCGCAGACTCGTCGATGCTGAGCAAGTCGATTCGACCGTTTGGCAGGTAGCGGACCGCCAGCAAGCTGTCCACGCCACCGACCTCCCGCGAAAAAAACATCTTCCCTTGCTTCAAGATTTCGCCCATATAGGCCATGCGTTCTTCGAACTCGGCCCTGGTGGAGGGCGTGTCGTATGTCGACATCATTGCTTGAACCTTTCTACGGCTTGCTGAGATTCGCCCGAAGGACTCCGTTGACCCGTAGTGTCCAACCTAGGCGCCAACCACTGGGCAGTTTTAGGGCACCTCGTCGAATAGCTAACAGGGCGGCTTCATAGCGACGACTCGACCCGAAACTCTCCACAGTGCTGCCGTCTCTCCAATGGTAGCGAACGATGTCTGCAGATGACACGCCAGCCAGATGTAGGAATCGGGGCGTTGGAATGGCGGGGGTGACTGCCCCGAAATGGGCGGCAGTGACTCTCGCACGCCCGCTAACCGTGATGGGAACGCCCCCCGTGCCAATATGACATGCTGCACCTGGCTCCGAGAAATCAGTGAGCAACGAGGTAGTTATGTCCAAGATCCATCAACCGAAGGTTTCCGTGCACGCAGTGCAGTCTCTTGCCGATTCAGGTGCATCGCAAGGAGCCCGTAGGGCGACTGAAGATGCGCCTGAATCGGTGTCGCCCTCGTCGGTGACACCGGCCCTCAGTTCCGAGGTCGTGCCGCACGCACGCCGGCGCAGTTTTTCCAACGCCACCAAACGCCGCATTCTGGAGGCTGTGGACCGATGCACCCAACCCGGCGAAGTCGGTGCTTTGCTGCGTCGTGAAGGAGTCTATTCCTCCTCCCTGAGCACTTGGCGCCGTCAGCGTGAGGCAACAGACCTCGCGGCACTGGCCCCGCGAAAGCGAGGCCCCAAGGCCGATCCCGGCCGGGCCGACTCCGTGCTGATCGCCCAGTTGACCCGGGACAATCAACGCCTGCAGGTCAGCCTGGACAAGGCCAACCTGGTCATCGAGGTCCAAAAAAAACTTGCAGTTCTGTTGGGCTTGGCTACGGCCGAGGACAAGCCCGGCAACACCTGATGACCAGCGTGCAAGAACTCATGCCAACCCATGGTGTCGTGGCAGCGTGCCAGGTCCTGGGTCTGCCGCGCGGTGCGCCTGCGCGGCACCGCGCCAGCCAGCGCCGTGCGGCCTTTGTGGGGCCCAGGTTGGCGCGGCGCATGCGCCCGCCGCCGCCGATGGCCTTGGATGCCCTGGAGAACCAGGCGCTGCTCGATACGCTCAATAGCGAACGCTTTGTGGACACCGCGCCGGCGGCCGTGCACGCCACGCTGCTCGACGAGGGCCGCTATCTTGGCTCGGTGCGCACCATGTACCGGTTGCTCGCGCGCACCGGCGGCTCGCGCGAGCGGCGCAACCAACTCGTTCACCCGGCCTACATCAAGCCCGAACTGCTGGCCGTCGCTCCCAACCAGGTCTGGTCCTGGGACATCACCAAGCTTCGCGGACCGATCAAGTGGACGTGCTTCCACCTGTACGTGATCCTGGATATCTTCAGCCGCTATGTCGTGGGTTGGTTGATCGCCGAGCGTGAGAACTCGGATCTGGCCGAGCAACTGATCGCCGATACCGTGGGCCGGCACAACGTCGAGCGCGGCATGCTCACCCTGCACGCCGACCGCGGCACCAGCATGCGCTCCAAACCGGTGGCCGCCTTGCTGGTCGACCTGGACGTGTCCAAGAGTCACAGCCGTCCCTACGTGTCCGACGACAACCCGTTCAGCGAGGCCCAATTCAAGACCCTGAAATACCGCCCCGACTTCCCGGCGCGCTTCGGTTGTCTGGCCGATGCACGCGCTTTCTGTCAGCAGTTCTTCGCCTGGTACAACGACCAGCACCAACATTCTGGCATCGGCTACATGACCCCCCACAGCATCCACTACGGTACGGCACAGGCTATCCATGCCACTCGCCAAGCCACCCTCGATAAAGCCTTTGTGGCACACCCCAACCGCTTCAAGGGCAAGCAGCCGCACCCCCATCACCTTCCGACCGAGGTATGGATCAACCCACCGAAGGATTCAAACAACCTCAATACCCATCAGCCCCACACACTAAATTAGTTCCGTCACCTGCAGCAAAGTCATTGACACGCTCCGACGTCGGGACCTGGTCTTGGCAGCTCAGTGGACGAAAATGAATAGGCACTGTGTTGTTGGCCCTGCGGCTGCCCAGGTGGAATGAGATGAGCGGCTAGCTCGACCTGAACTGGCTTGCCTCTCACGGCCAAGAAGCATTGCAGGTCGAGGTAAATGAGGTCGCCACTGGATGGCTTGTAACTTCGTTCGCTTCCTCCTTCTACCGAAGCGACAAGGCTCGCCAGCAGCGTCCTGCCGTTCTCAGGTTCCTGGAGACTTTCGGGGTTGTAGGTTCTCAGGGCCGCTTCAACCTTGATGAGCCTGCTGGCAGGCATCGGATAGAACAGGGCGGTATTCAGGCAATACCGAATCGTTGCGGCCCAACGCCCCAACGACAGTTCGGCATTCTCTCGGCCGCCTGTTGCAACCAGCCTTTCGAGTTCTCCCGCAGTCTCGACGGCCAGAGACGCGCAGCTCTGGGCCATGTTGTCGGCAAATGCCTTCACTGCGCCATCTGTGAATACCTTCAGGTCGGCTAGGTTCTGCCAAAGTCTGGAGAGCGTGTGCGGCACATAGCTCGGAGGGCGGCTCTCCTCGGCTGGGCTGACGCTCGGGCAGTTCTCGGGGAACTTCGACTGAAGTGCCCGGAGCGCTTCGCTGGCTGAGTGCTCGCCACGCTTGCTGGCCCGCTCTGCAATTCGCATCAATATCGCGAGCCTACTCACATGGCTACAACTCTCGACAACCATTGGCAGGTCGATATGCGGCCAAATCCGCTGCCAAAGGCCAACGGGGTCTTCACGAGAGACGATGTCCAAGGAAGCTGCCGAGATGTCCGCGCGGTTTCTCTTGTCCATGGAGACGGCGAGTCGCACGAGGTCGGCGAGCCAGGTGTCGCTCGTCCGTGCTAGCCACAGCACCATCGAAGCAGCGCTGTCCCGGCGCTCCCAGGCTGGATGGTCCAAGGCCCAAAGGAGAAGCTCGAGCAGCGCTTGAGACGCCGCACCAGGTGCCGACTCGCCGATATACAAGAAGGGCTCGTGCGATGCCTCACCGACGATTTGCCGGATATGGTCAATCGCAACTTCCAGCAAGGCTGCTTGCTGTGCCGCTTCCAGCTTCGTGCCGAATAGGGAAACAAGGTGGGATGCGATAGCCCAGCGCTGAACGTGACGTTCTTCAAGAATGAGGGGGCCGTACAAGCGGACGACTTCATCGGCACTCTGAACTTGTTCGACGACAAGTCGTTCCGCAGCGCTTACGGAGTGGTTGTCGGTCCATACCGACCATCCTCCCGCCTGAAGAGCGCGTAGGGCGGCTATACATGACTTGGTTGCTTCCGCGTAATTCCTTCGACCGAGCAGTCTCTGCGCAGTCGCCAACTGCATGGTAGCGTCCCTGACTGACGCTTGCTTGCCGAATGTTCCCGGCAGATAGAGCTTGTCGATGTCACTATCAGTAGCACCGTCAGCCTCTCCTTCGCTATCGTCCTCTTGGCCGGTGCCGACGGTGTGTTCGATGTCGGGCGTAGCTTCGGTCTCTGGCTGTGCAGGCGCAACGGGAATCTCGTCGTCTCCCGTCTCTTCGCGCCGAAGCCCCAAGCTGGAGGTCAACTTATTGACCTGATAGTCCTCCAGGGTTGCTCGGGCTTCAGCCCGGAGCACCTGGAAATCTGACCGCAGCTCGACCGGGAGGCCTTCTACAAGGGGGCCGAGGACCAGCAATGCTCTTTCGGTGTTCAACGAGTCAGCAATCGTGCGGACTCGCGCCTTCGCCCACGCCAGCGTATCGCCCGCCGCGCTCTGTTCGGCAATGATTGAGGCGTATTCCCGCCCCCATTGGGCCATATGCCGAGGGTCACCGTGTTGGTAGACCTCAAGAAGCGCCCAGCGTAGACGCCAGTCAGCCTGCCCGCGGGAATGCTGCAACAGTTGAAGCAAAGCTGCCTGCTCCTCCAATGCGGCGCCAGGGAATCGCATTCCTGCAAGCGCGGAGATACGGTCGAGGTTGCCCTCAGTCGCTTGCGCATACAGCTGTTCAGTCGTGCCGCAGGCTTGATGCTGGAAGTACTGAACCGCATCCACAAAGAGCGAACGTCGACACAGCTCGCCGATAAAGGTCCCCTTATCGGCACGTACGAATCGTTGAAACGTCATCTCACCGCTGGCACGCTCAAGTAGACCAGCGATGCTGGCAAGAGAGGGTGCCGCGACTGGTGACGCTGCGGGCAGCGCCTCCAGCGTACTGCTCATCATGGACAACTGGTCTTCCTTGTACCAACTCGGCCCCATGGAGCAGGACAGCACCATTTGGTAGGTCTTGAACGCCTCCTCCGTGCCGTCCAGCCGTGCGAGTAGTGGAACGATTCTCAGCAATTCAGGGACGACTTCAAGTCTGTTCTGAACGTTCTTCGCGACATAGTCGCGCCAGCGCAAGACGAGCACGAATGCCTTATCGGCATGAGGGCCCCGTGGCGCCTTCTTGACCAGCGGCGTGAGCACCTCTTGAAGTGATTGCCGAAAGCCCTCGTTGTAGAGGCCGAGCTGCACGTCGAACGAAATATCGATTGCGTCGAGAAGAATCGTCGCTTTCGATGGATAGCAGTCGAGAAGCAACTTAGCAAGGCGCCCGTACAGCAACGGAACAATGCCTTCAGGAATGGCGTAGCTTGCCTCCCAGCGCACGCGGGAGTCGAGTCCAAAGGAGAAGCAGGGCAGAAGGTCGGCGACCATGAAGGACAACACATCTTCAAGAGAGCCTTGGTCCTTTGCAGCGAATGCCTTTCGTGCCTTGCCATCGCACCAGGCCACAGCGCGCGCCAACGACTCCAGAGCCGCCTCCCAATCGTACGGAGACGGCTCCTCCACCTGAGGCCGCTCATGGCGCTCCTCTAAGAAGAAGGTGGCGCGCAAGCGCGTCATCGCTTCGTCGAACAGCGTGCCTTCCGCGCTCGCACGGTTCTTCGCATAGAAGGGCAATCGTCCGTCGCCGAAGTCGATGCCGGCCGAATACGCCTTGACGACGCCGGGGGAGGCTCCCGCTTCAATCAGGAGGTCGGCATATGGGATTTCACGGTCGTCAGTCTCTAGCTCCGCATCGACAGCCATCGTGATGTCCGCGAGGACGAGCTCTACCGCTTCCCTCTTCAGCGGGACAACGTAGTGATGCGAGTGCATCACCGCGTGGGCCAATGTATTGAGGAAGATAAGCAGCTGATGCCTTAAGTCCACGTCTGCTGGTACGTTCAACTGAGAGAACCGCCGATACTCTCCTTCAAGGCAAAGCCTTGTTCCAGCTATTTCGCCAGTAAGCTTCCTAATGACGCGGGCCCGTTCCTCTGGAGAAAATCTGTTCTCGGGGGGGAGCAGAATGCCCTCAGCCACGGTGCGGAGAAGGCGGGTGAAGGATGGATTGACTCCCGCCGCATGAGCGAGCCCGAACCCGTGGAGTCGCAGATACAGCGCGCCTATAAGGTCCCCGGCGTCCGCACCGTCTTCTGACCACATCCGCTCAATGGCCCTATTCACGGAGCGCTCAGCAAGTTCTAAAACCCGTAGCGCCAATTCGTCGTTTCCCGCCTGAATCAGGGCATGCACAACGGCATAAGCTTGCTCCGGGTGAAGCAAAAGTTGCCCACTGCGTGTGACGTGCCGCAAGGCCTCATCTGTCTTCCCGATTGAGATGAGCGCTAAGGCGACCAGCTCTGCTGACTGTACGAAAAGCGTGTTGTAGCGAAAGCTCAAGCGCTGCGACAACAGCAGGAGGCGAACGACTTCCGTCGCGCTGCCAACCTTGGTGGCGACCGTGAGCGTGTCTTCGATGTCAGTGAGCAGCAGGTCTGGCTCAGCGCCGAGGAGGACGGAGCTGTCGACCCATGCTTGTTGGCACTCTTTGACGGCCTGCAATTGCTGCGCCTGACCGCCCTTGAGGCCGTGAAACACCTTGTTCAGCGTGCCGTAGTCGCCACTGGGCTGAGTGCCGCAGAAGACCGCAAGCCGCTGGTGCACCCACTCGTTGACGGTCGAGGTCTTGTGAGCCACGAACTCAGAGAACGACGGGTGATAAATCGCTGTGTTGTCCGGTGCCACGAGCAGATGGCGGACGCGCACGAGCGTGGACGTGAAGACGCTGGACTCGGCAGGCGTCAGCATCGCCGTCAGGTCCGAGGGCGAAATACCCCAGCGAAGACGGGCAATGATGGCCAGCAGGTTGACAACATCGACGTCGGCAATCAGCTGTGACCAAATGGTCTCGTAGTAGTCCTCGATGGACCCGCTGAATATTGGTAGCGCTGCTATGTCACCTTCAGTGGCTCCGCTGTTGACCAAGTCGGCAAGGTATCGAAGGTAGAGAGGATGCCCGAGCGCTCGGTCACACAGGGTTGCCACTATCCCTGTAGTGGCCTTGCCTTCATCGAGGAATTCAAGGCAGACGTCGCGTAGGACATCTCGGTCGAGAGTAGGCAGGGTTAGGCGTTCAGCATGTTGGAGAATGCCTCCAAGGCTACTTGCGATGGCATCCAGCCCTACTCCGGTTATGACCACTACAAGGCCATCGGGCACCGTCTGCGGCAAGAGGTTGACGAAGCGTCGGAGAGTCGTTTCTCCGGCTGCTACAGCCTCGTTGATTCCATCGACGAACAAGACGCCAACCTTGCCGCTTGCGGAGCACCGACTGGCCAATGCCTTGAACGCCTGGTCCGTGCCTTGTATCAGCTGGGCGTACGACAGCTCCAGCAGTCTGGCTGGTCTTCCCGTCGCTCTTGAAGAGAGTAGGGAGTTCACCCAATCGAAGAAGACTTCAGGCTGCGCTTGGTGAGCTGGCGTGGACCCACGGGCGTGCTCCGTAAACGGATAGACCCCCATTGCGTCCAGCTCGGCCGACTCGGGTTTGAATCGCTTGCAGTAGGTGGACTTGCCAACCCCGTGCGAGCCGTCGACGAAGACATAGCCCCCGCGTTTTGAAAGGATGGTGGACTCAAACAGTTCATCGAAGTTTGGACGGCCCCCCACCGGTGGCTGGGCCACTGGTTCATGCTCTTCTTGCGGCAGCAAGCCGTTCTGCCTCAGGAACGGCGAGAGCGCAGCCAGGCTCACCGCTCCGATGGCGCTGTCGACGTTGAGCCGGACCAGGCCTTTGCAGACAGCGCCCAGCATCAGCGCGGAGCCCGACAGGCCCTCGTAGTTCGACAGGTGCGTTCCCTGTTCTACCGACAGGTCTAGGTCTACGCGATGCAGTCGCTCGGCGAGAACCTGCTGCACCTCACCGTTGAGTACGTGTCCCAGTTCTAGCTTCGCTGCGGGAAAACCGAACGCTGACCACTTTTCGCCCGGTCGCAAGGCGCCTGTGTCGATGGGAATCGGGGCAGCCGGCAGAGAAAGTGGAAGCTGAAGCAGGCAGACATCGAGGTCAATGTCGTGGGGGCCAAGGGTCACGACCAGTTCAACTGCTGACGCGCCGGTTCCAAATCGAGCCTTAATAAACCCGTTGCCTTCCGAGGCGGTCTTGACACAGTGATAGGCGGTGATGACTAGCCCCGAGGTGATAAGCCAACCCGTCCCCGACTCTCCGTCGCTCAACACTTGGCACGTTGCCAGCTTGACTTCTTCTTCTGTCATGAAATGACTCCTCCCATTGGAATCCAGTCGTGCTCAGCAACATGAATGCTGAAGGGCACGCCGGACCTTGATTTGTGCGTTTGCAGCCGCTTCGACGCGGCTGTCTCGTAATTGAAGTAAATGTGGCGCTCGAAGGAGCCTGGGCGGTCAACGATTTCCATCAGAACCTCGAAATCAGGATGGTGATGGCCAGCCCCGTTCGTAGAGACTAGGAAGCATGGTGAGTCCGCGAGCGCCAGCAGGTCAACGCTGGTGTTGCGCAGACTTCCATGATGCGACACCTTGATGGCGTCGAAGAAGACAGGCGTGGATGCCGTCTGCAGTTTCTTCAGCTCAACTACCACATCCTCGGACCAGGCATCACCAAGAAGGAGAAGCCGTGCGGTCCCTGACCAGAGGATGAATGCGATGGAGCTAGCGTTGGAGATGGACTTGTCGGGGGTATAGACATCAGCGAGCCGCCGATTCGCACTTGCAGCGATGGTCTTTGCCGCCGGCGTCACAGGGTCGGGAATCGCGGCGCACAACATCTCGAACGCGTCATCCAAAAGGTCGGCCCCCTGTGCGGTACCGCCGTAACCAAGCTTCTGTGCTTCCTTCAGCCAAAGTGCCCGAAGCGCTTCAAGCCGTGTCATCGTTGGGCTAATGACTTGAACGGTCAGGCCACCAGGAAGCGCTAGGGGCGCCGCACCGGCTGTGATGCCGCTGGTGCCGTCACCGGCGTTCCAAACGTAGCCATTGCCTTTAAGGAGCTTGGCCAGCGAACTGCCTTGCCGAGCAGTAATTGGATTGGGTCCGGTCGTTGCCACACTCGGGAAGCCTCGCCGTCGGATGGACTCGAGGATTGCTTGGTCGCGAGCGCTACCTGGCGACCGTGCGGGGGATGGCAGCGACCGCAAGCTGTTGTGCCAGACGTTGTCCACCTCGACTATTCGTCCGCCGGGTGGACCGTTGACAGTAAAGAAGGCCAGCAGGCCGCCGATATGGTCCGAATCAATGTGCGTACAGATGACCAGATTCAGTCGACCGCCAGTCGCGGCAATGGCGGCCAAGTCCCCTGCGATGTGGTCTTGATACGTACTGTCGTAGCCAGCGTCGATGAGGATGTGCGAACCCGCTGCTTCGATAAGAAAAGCATCGCCGTTCCTGGCGGGGTACATCTTTAGCTTCAGCATGGACATGGGTGAACTTGGGTGGCACAACGTCAAATGTACTCAGGCTGGATGCCATTCCCAGTCAGTTCTTCCCCCTCGAACTGCTCAACAATGCCATGGCGCGGCAAATAGAATGGTTCATGCGTAGGAGGCACGAAGCAAGCCGCGAGAATGGGGCTTGGATGGGAGACTTGGTCGACTTTCTCACGGCGCGCCTTGCCGGCACTGGCTTCAAGCTCGCGCAGGAGTACGCCCGATGGCCACTTGATTGACGAAGTTGCACTAGGTCGATAACCGCTCCTCGGCCCCTGGGTGGGCTGCCCATTAGATTCCTTGCCCAGCACTGAGATGCCGCGGAGAAGACGCTGGTGAACTTCCGCTCCCTGTCTTGACTTGACGATGGGCACGGAGACGTGAACGGCCGCTGATGGCCGACTGCGTGAGTACGCAGTCCCGCCAGTGAGCTGACCTCGGCCGCACAGCGTCGATGCACGAGCGACAGTTATCTGGCAACGCTGGGAACTGGAGGTCCCGGCCATGAGCGGACTTCGTTCAAGCGGCGAAGTGGTCGTTCAAGGTTCGACATCAGGGGCGGCCGAGGGCAATTGCCCTTGGACGTATCTCTCGACGGAAGGGTTCTTCGTCGATTCGGTCACCGCAGAGAGGCTACAAAACAGATGTGTAGACGTCGATGTACGTTCGATTGCAGTTTGTCACGTGATCCCAGCAACAAGCATAGGCGCGAGCCCTCTCAGCTCTACCTTGACGGCGCTGTTCAGGTTAAGTATGGATAAGGTGGTACATTCGTCCCGTTTTCATAGGGAGAACGGCGATGAAGGCCACTCAGTTCAAATCACTGCTCGCTGGGGTGGCGAGCCTCACGCCTTCGCAGCGTAAGAAGCTGGCTGACGCGCTCAGCCCGACCGCCCCGCCGGTGCTTCGCGCACGCTCGATGGATGCGCTCCAGCCCCACGCCTGCCCGCACTGCCTGGGCGAGAAGATGGTCCGCAACGGCGTTTGCGACGGACTCCAGCGGTACCTCTGCCGAAGCTGCTCCCGGACCTTCAACGCCACCACCGGCACGCCCCTGAGCCGTCTCCGGGACAAGGGGCAGTTCGATGCCTATGCCGACTGCATGCGCCAAGGACTGTCGGTTCGGGCCGCCGCAGCCAGGGTGGGCCTGAGCGTGGACAAGGCGTTTCGGTGGCGGCACCGGTTCCTCCAGAGCGTCGTCCCTCACCAGCCCAAGGGCGTGGTGGGCATGCTGGAGGTAGACGAAACCTACTTTCGGGAGTCCCAGAAGGGGTCTCGCAAGCTCACCCGGCCCGCGCGTTACAGCGGTGGCCGAGCCAAGGGCGCCGGCCGCAAGGCGGGGGACTGGGTTCCCGTCTTGGTCGGACGGGTTCGAGGTCAACCGTACACCGTTGACAAGGTACTGGCCAAACTCAATGGGGTGGAGGTGACCGCCGCCCTCAAGGACGCGGTCAAGCCAGGCGAGACAGTCGTCTGCACGGACGGCCACTCGGCGTTCTTGCGACTGCACACGTCGCTGGGGGTGGAGACGAAGTACTTCGTGGCCGGCTACCACGGCCACACGAACAAGACGTTCCACGTCCAGACCGCCAACAACTATCACGAGCAACTCAAGACGTGGATACAGCGCGGCATGCGCGGCGTGGCCACCAAGTACCTGCCGAACTACCTTGCCTGGCACCGGCTGATGACCTGGAACAAGGCCGGCTTGACCAGCTTCGACGTGCTCCGCTCAGCCCTCGGTCAGCAAGTTATCAATACTTAACCTGAACAGCGCCACCTTGACGAAAAAGTATGACCTGTTGACCCGTTCGAACGCCCTTTCTCACCACAGCGGCTTCCGCCGTAAATGGCGTTCCATTCGCGGTTTGGTACGCGACCACCCCTGCAGCAAGAGCCTGGTAGGCCTGAGCGAATGATGATCGTACTGCAACTGTTCCTGCGTGTTCTGGTCGTGTAGGCCTATTGAGCATTGAGTAATTCCGAAGATTGGTTGAATGTGGATGTGTGGCGTTGGCATTTCTAGACACCCAACACCAAGCATGTGCGGCTGACGCGGCTTCATTGCGACAGTCCGAACCATGCCGTTGTTGGGCAACACCCGCATGTCCGCTCAGAAAAGACTTCCCTGGACCTTTTTATCTTCTAAAGATTTCAAATAGGCATTTATTGCTAGATCGATTACCTGGACTTTTTTAGGCTCCTGTAGAATGTAGTAATCAAGCGTAATTCCATCAGTGCAAGTCCTGCGCGGCGCGCCAGCTTTTATGCGATAAATCGCTTGTACCTCGCCATTTTGCCAAACTGCGTCAATGTCGCCAACTTTGTTATTGAACTCAGCACCCATGGCGTTCTTGCAATAGTCAACCTTTTGGTTGTCATTGAGTTTTGGCGCTCCATACTTTGAGGTCAGAGTCTTTATGTCGACTTTCGGTGAATAAATCTCAAGACTAACCAGACGGTCATCAAGGAACACGGCTTCTACATTATGGCCGATTGTGTCGAGGAATCCTTCGACATCGTAGTCTGTGCTTATGACATCGTAGCTGACGCCATTCACTGTGACAGTCTCGACCGACGCCACTTTGGCAAACAGAAACGACCAGCATAGTGCCTTATTGTCGGGGCGGAGCGCCCCTAATCCGGTACGCTGTTTTTCTCCTGCTGCATTTTTTTCGGCGTTGCAGTCGACGCCTTTGACGTTTGCTGCGGCAAGGTAGCTTTCTTTGCTCATCCCAATACTTATTGGGCCAATGTTGGTCGGCCCTGGGTCAGCGCTTGCATCAAATGCGAACATCGCAACGACTATAATTTGAAGAATTTTAAACACAGATTTTTCCTTGGAAAGTTTTAGCACCGGACAACCGAAAAAACAAATAGAAGGCGCAAATATATGGGATGAAAAGGGGCCAATGGCTGAACTGCCTGTTGCAGAAGGCATCAAGTTGGATGACCGCCATTGCCATCCATGAGGTGTTGTAATGCCGCCTTCAGGAAAGCACCGTTGTTGTTACCTTCAACCACGATTAATTCTCCAGACTTAATTGAACGTGCATTCATGCTTCCCAATGCGCGCTCCTCATCACGAACAGGTCCGTACTCGCGAACGGAGAAAGCATGATTCGTATACGTTCCCGAACGCTCGTTGCCAACTATTTGAATAAACAGGTCACCGGCACCATCGACCCAAAGGTCGTAACTCACGCTGCCGAGACCACTTACCTTTTTGGCCACCGCCCGATATTCACCAATTCTGTTCATCTACACTCGCCCTCCAATTAAACCAGCACCATCAAATTTCGGACAAGCATACAGGCAAGTATCTCTTTGCCTGTGACTCACACGTAATGTCCAGAGCAAAATCTGCTATGTAAACTGGCCGTTGCTCCATAAGTTGGGCATGTGTCCCACCGGGAGGTGGCTTTCAGCTTTGCTGGGCGCCAATTTACTGGATAAATGTTCAGTTTTAAAAGCTCTGTGAAACCCCACACCCCTGCGTTGCAGTCCGCTTGGATTTTGTACCAATTGTGTGAGCGTATTCGGACCATTCACTATCGCCTCAGCACCGAGCAGTTGTACGACTGAAGGTCCGTCTCGTGGAGACTTGCGGAATGACCGCAACGGGTCGAGAGTGTGAGTTCGACCCGTCGTGCAGCGGACATTCGGTCGGGAGTTGGCTGAGCAACCGGCGGCCTGCCACGCTGTATGACTGCAGCCCTTTCGATACCTGTCACTGATGCCGCCGTGCTGCTGGGTGAGCCGATGACGGCATCGTGCCAGGCTCCGTGAACCCAGCTCCTGGGCGCGACCGGCGGCAATCGCTGCAAAGCGGCAACTGGACTGCAAAAGTCGCTTCAGGTTGGGTCCAGAACCACGCACCGAACAACGGAAACTCCCCGAGGTGCGACACAGGGTGTTGCTTTGGCCTACAAGTTCATGCCTTCTGCGTCGTGCGCCGCCGTATCGATTTTCGCCTTACCAGAGACGATGACCTCCCTCGCGGTTTCGCCGCGCATCCAACAGTCCAGCATGTCCGCCCATACTTGCATGAGGACCCGCCGAGGCCCGGACAATCGAGCATGGTTGTAGGCGGCAGCGACTTGGTCCTTTTTCTGGTGGGCCAGGCAGGCTTCGACCAACGCCTCCGGGAAGAGCGCGTCGTTGAGCCGTGACGAGAACGTTCGGCGCAGGTCGTGGACGGAGACCGGCAAAAACAGCTCCTGATCCGGTGTTCGATCCTTGTTGATACGGTCCACCGAAGCGGTGATCGTCCGGTTCAGCGTGGCCTGGCTGATCGGCTCGGAAGAGTCATAGCGGCTGGGATGGACGAAGCTGCTCGACGGAAAGCAGGTTCGGAGCGTTGTCAGGATGTCCAGGGCCTGCTCTGCCAGATACACCGTGTGCGGTTTGCCTGCCTTCATCCTCTCGGCAGGGATCCGCCACTGTGCCCGTTCCCAGTCCACTTCCGACCACGTAGCCCCGATGAACTCGCCTTTGCGAACACCCGTAAGCAGCAAGAATCTGACACCCAGCCGCAGTGTCGGCGCGGTGCCAGTCATTTCCAGTCCGTCGATCAAGGTCTTGATTTCATGGCGGCTCAGGTTGCGCTCACGCGGGACAAACGTCGCGTAAGCCTTCCGAGCAAGTGCTTCAGCCGGATTGGCAACATCGACGCCCTTGCCAATGGCGAATCGGTAGACCTGCAACACCAGTTCTCTGGCGTGCACGGCCGGGCCTGGGCCTCGTTCGGTCTTGACGCGATCAAGCAACTCACCCAGCGCGACCGGCTTGATTTCATCGAGGTTCAGCTTCTCAAACGGACAAGCCAAGATGCGGTTGTAGATCGAGCGCCGCAATGACAGAGTGCTTTCGGCCAGCCGTTCGGCGCCGCTCTTGGCATCGGACTTGAACTCGAAATACCTCGTCGCCCACCGCCCGAAGCTCATGGCGTCAGCTACTTCGCTGCGCTGCTCGACTTTGGCTCGGGCAGGCGACCGCCCGGAACTGACATCGACACGTGCCCGAGCCAGCAGCAGACGCGCCTCCTCCAGCGTCACGTCCATGCCGTAGGCGAGGTGAGATCGCTGGGCGTGACGCGCAACCGGCTCGTGGCGACCGATGGTCAGCGTCTCGCGGCGGCCGCTCAGCCGGTAGTCGTAGCGGAACGACCTGCTGCCGCTGGGCGAGACGACGACGTAGAGACCGTTGCCTCCGTCGCTGACCTTGTATGCCCGCTCGCTAGACTGTAGTTCTCGCAGCTTGGCTTCCGTCAATCCGAGACGCGCTCTCGCATTCGGCAACCCAATCCGCACCCGTTCCATCGAGGTTTCCATGACATCTCCGATCCGTTCCTTGTCGCAGGACCGAGATACCGTCATGGGATCTGACGGTATCGCTGCAGGCCTGCCAGCTTAGGTGCCCGGATACCGTCAGGTCAACCGTCAGAACGCCTGGGACGTCCTTGGATTCGATGGGACGCTGTGAGACGCTAAGTCCTTGTCCCTACAGCAAAATCGGGTTTTCCTGGGATGTTCCGAAACACCTTGGGACGATCTTGACTCATTCCCACTCAATCGTGGCGGGTGGTTTGCTGCTCACGTCGTAAGTCACGCGGTTGATGCCGCGCACCTCGTTGATGATGCGCCCGCTCACCTTTTTCAGCAGGCTGTAGGGCAGCTCGGCCCAGTCGGCCGTCATGAAATCGGAGGTTTGCACCGCACGCAGGGCCACCACGTAGTCGTAGGTGCGGCCATCGCCCATCACACCCACGCTTTTCACGGGCAAAAACACCGTGAAGGCTTGGCTGGTCAGGTCGTACCAGCTTTTGCCACTGTGGGGGTCGATGGTGGAGCGCAGTTCTTCGATGAAGATGGCATCGGCCCGGCGCAGCAGGTCGGCGTATTCCTTTTTCACTTCGCCCAGGATGCGCACGCCCAGGCCAGGGCCAGGAAACGGGTGGCGGTAGACCATGTCGTGCGGCAGGCCCAGGGCCACGCCCAACTCGCGCACCTCGTCCTTGAACAGGTCGCGCAGTGGCTCCAGCAGCTTCAGGCCCAGCTGCTCGGGCAAACCGCCCACGTTGTGGTGGCTTTTGATGGTGACGGCCTTCTTGCTCTTGGCGCCACCGGACTCGATCACGTCGGGGTAGATGGTGCCCTGGGCCAGGAAGGTGGCGCCCTTGCGCGACTCATCCCCCGCCTTGAGCGACAGCGCCTGCGCCTTGAACACCTCCACAAATTCGCGGCCAATGATCTTGCGCTTGGCTTCGGGGTCGGCCACGCCGGCCAAATGGCCCAGGAACTGCTCGCTGGCGTCCACGCGGATGACCTTGGCGTGCAGCTTGCCCACGAACATGTCCATGACCATGTCGCCTTCGTTCAGGCGCAGCAGGCCGTGGTCCACAAACACGCAGGTCAGTTGATCGCCAATGGCGCGGTGAATGAGGGCCGCCGCCACGGATGAGTCCACCCCGCCCGACAGGCCCAGAATGACCTCTTCATCGCCCACCTGCTCGCGGATGGCTTGCACGGCTTCTTCGATGTGGTCGCGCATGACCCAATCGGGGTTGGTGCGGCAGATGTCCAGCACAAAGCGCTCCAACATGGCTTTGCCCTGCACGGTGTGCGTGACCTCGGGGTGGAACTGCACCGCGTAAAAATGCCTGGCCTCGTCGGCCATGCCTGCGATGGGGCAGCTGGGCGTGCTGGCCATGAGCTTGAAGCCGGGCGGCAGCTCGGTGACCTTGTCGCCATGGCTCATCCACACCTTGAGCATGCCGTGGCCCTCGGGTGTGGTGAAGTCGTTGATGCCTTTGAGCAGTTCGGTGTGGCCACGGGCACGCACCTCGGCGTAGCCGAATTCGCGGTTGTGACCGGCTTCGACCTTGCCGCCGAGTTGCTGGGCCATGGTCTGCATGCCGTAGCAAATGCCCAAAACCGGTATGCCCAGTTCAAACACGGCATCGGGGGCCTTGTCGTCCACCTCGTACACGCTGGCGTGGCTGCCCGACAGGATCACACCTTTCAGCTGGCCGTCTGCGGCGTATTCACGCACCCAGTCACTGCTGACGTCACATGGGTGGACTTCGCAGTACACATGGGCTTCGCGCACGCGGCGGGCAATGAGTTGGGTGACCTGTGAGCCGAAATCGAGGATGAGGATTTTCTGGTGTTGCATGGCTTGGCGCAGCGTTTTTTGTGGTGGCCTGAAAAGACAACAGGCCGCCACTTGTTGCAAGTGGCTGGCCTGAGGTCGCAGAGGTCAGTCGTGATGGACGGTCTGGTGAGAACGCGAGGTCTTCAGTCGGCGCGGTAGTTGGGCGCTTCCTTGGTGATTTGCACGTCGTGCACGTGACTTTCGCGGATGCCAGCGGTGGTAATCTGCACAAATTCGGCGCGCTCGTGCATTTCTTCCACCGTGGCGCAACCGCAATACCCCATGCTGGCTTTCAGGCCGCCGGCCATTTGGAACAGGATGGACACCACCGAGCCTTTGTAGGGCACGCGCCCCTCAATGCCCTCGGGCACCAGCTTGTCGGCGTTGGGATTGGTGGTTTCGTCGTTTTCCTGGAAGTAGCGGTCAGCAGACCCGGCCTTCATGGCGCCAATGCTGCCCATGCCACGGTAACTTTTGTAGCTGCGGCCCTGGAACAGAATCACTTCGCCAGGCGCTTCTTCGGTGCCCGCGAACATGCCGCCCATCATCACGGTGCCAGCCCCCGCCGCAATGGCTTTGGAAATGTCCCCGCTGTAGCGAATGCCGCCGTCGGCAATCAAGGGAACGCCCGTGCCCTTCAAGGCCGTGGCCACGTTGTCAATGGCGGTGATTTGGGGCACGCCCACGCCAGCCACGATGCGCGTGGTGCAAATGGAGCCGGGGCCAATGCCCACTTTGACCGCATCGGCACCCGCCTCGGCCAGCGCCAAGGCAGCCGACCCGGTGGCAATGTTGCCGCCAATGACTTCCACATGGGGGTAGGTCTGCTTGACCCAACGCACACGGTCAATCACGCCTTTGCTGTGGCCGTGTGCTGTGTCCACCACGAGGGCATCGACACCGGCCTTGACCAAAGCGGCCACGCGCTCTTCGGTGCCCTCGCCCACGCCCACAGCGGCACCCACGCGCAATTTGCCTTGCGCGTCGCGTGCGGCATTGGGGAAGTTGAGTTGCTTGTTGATGTCTTTGACCGTGATCAGACCCTTCATCTCGAAAGCATCGTTCACCACCAGCAGGCGTTCCAGCTTGGACTTGTTGAGCAAGGCCTTGGCCTCCTGGGGTGTGGTGCCCTCGGGCACCGTGACCAGACGCTCACGCGGCGTCATGATTTCGCTCACAGGCAGGTCATAGCGTGTCTCAAAACGCAAATCACGGCCCGTCACGATGCCGACCACCTTGCCGAACTCGCACACGGGAAAGCCTGACACACCCAACTCGTCAGACAACTTCATGACCTGACGGATGGTGGTCTGGGGGCTGATGAACACGGGATCGCGCAGCACGCCGGATTCGTAGCGCTTGACCTTGGCCACGTGGGCCGCCTGCTCGGCGATGGTCAAATTCTTGTGGACGATGCCGATGCCACCCTCCTGCGCAATGGCGATCGCCAGGCGGGCTTCGGTGACCGTGTCCATGGCGGCAGACACCAGGGGCAGGTTGAGCCGGATGTTGCGGGTGAACTGGGTGGCGAGTGAGGTGTCCTTGGGCAGGACCTGGGAGAACGCTGGCACCAACAACACGTCGTCGAAGGTGAGCGCAGTGCCGAGTAGGCGCATGGCTGAAAGCTCCAAAAGGCGTATTGTAGCCAGCGGGTCGGACCTGACGGCCGGTGTGGCGATGCGCCCATGTCGGCGATACACTTTGCGGATGACACACCATTTCTGGCCTTCCTTGGCCCGCTCGTGCCTGTTGGCTGCGTTGGCGCTGGCGGCGTGCCCCACCTTTGCCCAGTGGCAATGGCTGGATGCCAATGGCAAGAAAGTGTTCAGCGACATGGCACCACCGCTGGACGTGCCCGACAAACACATCCTTCAGTCACCGGGTGTTCGGGTGACACCCCCCAAGTCCGACACTGAAGCTGCCCCGCCCTCGGCACCGGTGGCCAACCCAACTGGCGCGGCCGCATCCAAAGAGGCGGCGGAGCTGGAAGCCAAGAAGAAAAAGGCCGAAGACGCCGAGCGGGCCCAACAACGGGCCGATGCCGACCGGGCAGCACGTGCCAAGACCGACAATTGCCAGCGCGCCCAGCGGGCGCTGATCACCCTCAACTCCGGCACGCCCATGCGGACCATGACCGCCCAGGGCGAGCGCGTGTTCATGGATGAAACGACCCGTTCGGCCGAAAAAACCCGGCTGCAAGCCGCCATTCGCCAGAACTGCAACTGAGTGCCAGCGCGGCACCTCAGGCGCTGAAGGGGCAGCCAAACGCCCCGGTCAATAGCCTTGCTTGGCCCCGGCGCGGCGGCGTGCAAACAATCCCGCTGTTTTTTTGCCACCCTGCTGGTTGAAGCGTTCCCGTCGGGCCCGCTTGGGGTCCACCCGCAGGGGCCGGTAGACCTCCACCCGGTCTTGGTCTTTCAGCACGGTGCGCAAGGTGGCCGGGTGGTTCCAGACGCCAAAGCTGATGTCGGGCGTGGAGTCCAGCGCAAACCGCTCGCGCCAACCGGCGCGCAGCAATGCGTCCACCAAGGTGCTGCCATCGGGCAAGCTCACCTGAGCCTGCACGACTTCCCTTGCTGCGGGGGCGTACACCAAGAACACTTGCATCAGGGGCCCCCAACGCCGTGCACCTCGTCGGCGCGCTTGACGAAGGCATCCACCAGGCTGGCGGCGATTTTGTCGAACACCGGTCCCACCAGGGTGGCCAGCGCCTTGCTGGAAAAACCGTAGTTCAACCGAAACTCCACCTTGCAGGCGCGTTGGGTGCCGTCGCCCAGGGGGGTGAACTCCCATGTGCCGTCGAGCTGGGAAAACGGGCCATCCACCAACTGCATGGTCACTTTGCGGTCGGTTTCGTGGGTGTTGCGGGTGGTGAAACTCTGCTTGAGCCCGCTCAAGGCCATGCCCACGCGGGCGGTCATTTCGGTGTCGGTTTGGCTGAGCACTGTGGCCTGATCGCACCAGGGCAGAAACTGGGGGTAATTGGCCACGTCGGTGACCAGCGCAAACATTTCGTGGGCGCTGTGCCAGAGCAGGACAGATTTGTGAATGCTTTTCATACAATCCAAGAGCGCCGCGATTGTAGTCGTGGGGCACATTGGCCATTTTGAATGACAACCAGCATACCCACCACCCCCGCAGGCAACCATGCCTCTCGTTTTGACCGCAAAGCCGCCGCCAAGGCTGCCAGTAACACGCCCCCAGTGCGCATTGCCGACAACAAAAAAGCGCTTTTTAATTACCACATCGAAGACCGCTACGAAGCCGGCATGGTGTTGCAGGGGTGGGAGGTCAAGGCCATTCGGCAAGGCAAGGTGCAGCTGACCGATGGCTATGTGGTCATCCGTGAAGGTGAGCTGTTTCTCATCGGCTGCCAGATCAATCCGTTGCGCACGGCCTCCACGCACGTCACGGCCGAGGCCGCGCGCACCAAAAAGCTGCTGCTCAACCGCGATGAAATCCGGCGGCTGATTGGCAAGGTTGAACAAAAGGGATTCACCCTGGTCCCGTTGAACCTGCACTGGAAAAACGGGTGCGTGAAATGCGAAATCGCGCTGGCCAAGGGCAAGGCCGAGCACGACAAACGTGACACTGTGAAAGAGCGCGAGGGCAAGCGCGAGGTGGAACGCACCCTGAAAATTCACCGCCGCTGAACGGCGGCAAGCGCCGAGCGTCGGCGCCTTTGTTGCTGCGTCAGGGCAGCCCTTGCCTCAGCTCAGGTCGGCCAGGGGGTGGGCGTGTGTCGGCCAGGGGCTCTGGAAAAACGGCGCCACCATGTCGGGGGTCACGTCCTCGACG
This sequence comes from uncultured Hydrogenophaga sp., assembly GCA_964396895.1. Taxonomy (GTDB): domain Bacteria; phylum Pseudomonadota; class Gammaproteobacteria; order Burkholderiales; family Burkholderiaceae_C; genus UBA2334. The sequence continues at coordinate 22,056 of CAYNGJ010000010.1, forward strand.
CAGGCTGGGTGCCAGCGGGGGGCGTGGTCCTTGTCCACCGCCAGGGCGCGGATGCCCTCCACCGTTTCGCTGCTGGCGCCACTGCGCCCCAGGTGAACGGCGTGAAAGCAATGGCGCACCATGTCGCGCTCCATGCGCAAATCGTCGGCCAGGCCCATTTTTCGGGCACGCCTCACCTGCTCCAGCACCACGTGCAGCATCAGTGGTGAGCGCTGGCGCAGCACAGCCGCCGTTTCTGCCGCGAACGCGGTGGTGCTGCGCTCCAGCGCAGCGAGGATGGCTGGCACAGTGTCCAGCGAAAAATACTCATCAATTTGTGCCTTAGCGCTTTTGTGCATTGGCGATGGTGCTATCAACTTGGTATAAACCAAGTGTTCCACCGCATTGGCGGATTGGAATGGGGTGGACTCCAACTCGGCCCACAACACGTTCAAACGCCCGGAGTCTATGCAGCCGTCTGCCAAGCCCCACGCAACGGCATCGCCGGCTTCCAGTGTCTGCCCCGTCATGGCCAGCCACTCGCCCACCCGACCCGGGCAGCGGCTGAGGAAAAAGCCGCCGCCCACATCGGGGAACAGGCCAATGCCGGTTTCGGGCATGGCCATGCGGGTGCGTTGGGTGACCACGCGCAGGCTACCGCCTTGGCTGATGCCCATGCCACCGCCCATGACCACACCGTCCATGAAAGCGATGTAAGGCTTGGGGTAGGTGTGGATGAGGTGGTTGAGCCGGTACTCTTCGGTGAAGAAGTCTTCCAGCCGAGGGTCACCCACCAGTGCCGCCTGGTGGAAAAATCGAATGTCACCCCCGGCGCAAAAATGCCCAAAGGGTGCCTCTTTGCCGACCCCCCGGATGGCGACTGCCAACACCTCGGGGTCATCCCGCCAGCGCAGCAGCGTGCCAGTGAGGTCACGCACCATGTCCAGGGTCAACGCGTTGAGTGCACGGGGCCGGTTCAGGCTGATGAACCCCACACTCCCCCGCTGCTGGGCCAGCACCCATGGGGCAACGGACTCAGGTTGGTCGGGTGACTCAGCCGAGTGGACGACGGGTGTGACCGGGGGGATGGGTGAGGGAGTGGGCTGGGGCAACATGGTGGAAAAGCGTTGAACCTTGTTGTGGGCAGTGAGAAAGGCAGCGGACCATCATGCCACGGGCAGGGCTGGCTGGGGCGGTTTGGCTTGACTTCGTTCACGCCACGCCAGCCATTCGTTGCCAGCCAATGCCCCCACCACCAGCAGACCGCCCCAGACCACGTGGGGACTGGGCACCTCGTTGGCCCCCCACCAAGCCAGCAGCGTGCCAAACAACACCTCCAACAGGCCCAGCAAAGAGACTTCGGGGGCACTGAGCACCCGAGCGCACACCACCGACAGCGCACAAGGAATGGCCAGCTGCCCCACCCCCAGTCCCGCCAGCAGCCAAAGGTCGCGGCCACTGGCCGCCAGCGGCCAGGCCAGCGGCAGCGTCACCAGGGCGGACATCAGGGCGCCCACCCACACCGCTGGCACCAAGTCAATGTGGCGACCACTTTGGGTGTTGCGGTGAACCAGTGTCCAGTTGATGGCGGCGGCCACCGGCACACACATGGCCACCACGGTGCCGGCCACCTGCCCTGCCGCGAGTTTGCTGCCAAAAATCCAGGCAATGCCCGCACCCGCCACCCCAATGGCCACCCAGGTGCGGCGCGGCAGGCGGTGACCAATGGTGAAGCGTGAAATGAGTGCTGTCAGCAACGGGCCCACGGCCATGGTGACCAACACGTTCGCCACCGAGGTGAGGGTCAACGCAACCATGAAGGCGGTGAACATCACCGCCCAACACAGGCCGGAAGCCCACAACACGGGACCAGAGCTGGCCATTCGGGCCCACACGCCACGGCCCTGCCACAGGGGCAGCAGCACCAGCAAGGCCACAAACGTGAAAAAAGCCCGCCAGAACGTGATTTCAAACGCCTGTGCGGACTCCAGATGGCGGGTCACCACACCCGCGGTGGACCACAGGAAAGTGGCCAGCACCATGAGCAGGACGGCCTGCCCATGGCTCAGCGTTTTGCTCATGCTGCTGAAGGGTGTGCCGAAGGCATCACATGCGGCCAGCGCGCTTGCGCTCGTGCTCTTTCAGGTAGCGCTTGCGCAGACGCACGCTTTTGGGCGTGATTTCCACCAGCTCATCATCCTCGATGAACTCAACACCGTATTCCAGCGTCAGGTCGATGGGCGGGGTGATCTTGACCGCGTCTTCCTTGCCGGACACGCGGAAGTTGGTCAGCTGCTTGGTGCGGGTGGCATTGACCACCAGGTCGTTGTCACGGTTGTGGATGCCGACGATCATGCCTTCGTACACAGGGTCGTTGGCGCGTACAAACATGCGGCCACGGTCGTCCAGTTTGCCCAGGGCGTAGGTGAAAATTTCACCATCATCCATGGAGATGAGCACACCGTTCTTGCGTTTGGCGATGTCGCCCTTGTGCGGCTCGTAGCTGTCAAAAATGTTGGCGATCAGGCCAGAACCACGGGTCAGGTTCAGAAATTCGTTGGTGAAACCAATCAGGCCACGCGCGGGAATGCGGTATTCCAGGCGGACACGGCCCCGGCCGTCGGACTCCATGTTCACCAACTCGCCTTTGCGCTCACCCAAGGCTTGCATGACGCCGCCCTGGTGCTGCTCTTCGATGTCGGCCGTCACCAGCTCGATCGGCTCGTGGCGCTCGCCATCCACATCGCGGAACACCACGCGGGGCTTGGACACGGCCAGCTCGTAGCCTTCGCGGCGCATGTTTTCCAGCAGGATGGTCAGGTGCAGTTCACCGCGGCCTGCGACGTCAAAAATGCCTTCTTCGTCGGTTTCTTTCACCCGCAGGGCAACGTTGTGCTGCAATTCCTTTTGCAAACGGTCCCACAGCTGGCGGCTGGTCACGAACTTGCCTTCACGACCGGCCAGGGGGCTGGTGTTGACGCAGAAGTTCATGGTCAGGGTGGGCTCATCCACCTTGAGCATGGGCAGGGGCATCGGGGTGATGGGGTCGGTGACGGTCACGCCAATGCCGATGTCGGCAATGCCGTTGATGAGCACGATGTCGCCGGGGCCGGCTTCGGTCACCTGCACACGGTCCAAGCCGTGGAAGGTCAGCACCTGGTTGATGCGGCCTTTCACGGTTTTGCCGTCTGGGCCTTCCATGACCACCACATCCATGGAGGGCCTGATGGTGCCCTGGCTGATGCGGCCCACGCCGATGCGGCCCACGAAGGTGGAGAAGTCCAGCGCGGAAATCTGCAGCTGCAGGGGGGCAGCAGGGTCACCCTGCTGCGGGGGCACGTGGTTCAACACGGTGTCAAACAGGGCCGACATGTCGGGGCCCCATTGAGCACCGGGTTCACCCTCTTCCAGCGATGACCAGCCGTTGATGCCCGAGGCGTACACCACGGGGAAGTCCAGCTGCTCGTCGGTGGCACCGAGCTTGTCGAACAGGTCGAACGCGGCGTTGACCACTTTGTCGGGGTTGGCACCGGGCTTGTCCACCTTGTTCACGACCACGATGGGCTTCAGACCCAGGGCCAGTGCCTTTTTGGTCACGAAGCGGGTCTGGGGCATGGGGCCTTCCTGCGCGTCGATCAGCAGCACCACGCCGTCCACCATGGACAGGGCGCGCTCCACCTCACCACCGAAGTCCGCGTGTCCGGGGGTGTCCACGATGTTGATGTGGGTGTCTTTCCAGCTCACGGCACAGTTTTTGGCCAGGATGGTGATGCCGCGCTCGCGTTCGATGGCGTTGTTGTCCATGACCGTGTCCACCACTTTTTCGTGGTCGGCAAAGGTGCCAGACTGGCGCAGCAGTTGGTCCACCATGGTGGTTTTGCCGTGGTCAACGTGGGCAATGATGGCGATGTTTCGGATTTGTCGTGTGCTCATGGCGCTTCCTGATCAATGTTTCAAGTCTTCAAAAATGGGGGCACAGGCGCGGCTGGCCTGTGCCTGTATCTGCTGGATTTCCAAGGGATTGAGCAACCGGGTGGGCACCAGCTCACCACCCGCAATGTGTGCTGTCCCCAGCAAGCTGTTGGGCGCTGGCCCAAACACCGCCACCTCCGGGTCATCTGCCAACTCCGTGCGACGACGCAACCCGCTCAGGAACCTACCGGCATCTTCATCACCCAGCGTGACAGGGCGGTGATGGGGCAACAAGGCGGTGACGGGCAACAGGGCGATGACGCGCTGGGTCTCGTCCATGTGTTCCAGCTCGACCAAGCTGATGCAGGCGCCCGCGAGATAGTCACCCGTCTGTGTGCGCCGCAGCGCCCGCAGGTGGCCCACCGTGCCCAGCGCCTTGGCCACGTCTTCGCCCAGGGTGCGAATGTAGGTGCCTTTGCTGCAAAAAACATCAATTTCAATAGCTACAAAGTCTTTTACATCAAGCGAAAGACTCATATTTAACTCATAAATTTCGATGTGGCGCGGCTCGCGGACCACCTCAACACCCGCCCTGGCGTATTCGTACAGTGCTTTGCCATCTTTTTTCAGCGCCGAATACATGGGTGGCACCTGGGTCTGGGGACCCGTCATGGCCGCTGACACCCGGGCCAACAGGGCCGGGGTGATCTCGGGCACCACGCAGGTTTGCACCACATCACCTTCGGCGTCACCGGTGGCAGTGGCCTCGCCCAAGCACAACAGGGCGCGGTAACGCTTGCGGGCATCGAGGTGTTGCTGGCTGAACTTGGTGGCCGCACCAAAGCACAGCGGCAACACGCCGGTGGCCAAGGGGTCCAGGGTGCCGGTGTGCCCGGCTTTGTCGGCACGCAGCAACCACTTGGCCTTTTGCAATGCCTGGTTGCTGGAAAGTCCCAGCGGTTTGTCGAGCAGCAACACCCCGTGCACAGGGCGCCGCTGCACCCTGGTGCGTGGCGCGTTCATGCTCAGTCGTCCTTGGCGCGGGAGGACACGGCCTTGGCGATCAGCGCATTCATGTCCGCCGCACGCTCGGTGGTGCGGTCGAAATGAAAGTGCAGCGTGGGCACGGTGTGGATGTGCAGGCGCTTGAACAAGCCGTTGCGCAAAAAACCGGCGGCCTGGTTGAGCGCCACCTCGGTGACTTCAGGGTCTCCCACCAGCAGGCTGAAGTACACCTGCGCGTGGGCGTAGTCGGGCGTGACCTCCACGGACTGAATGGTCACCATGCCCACACGCGGGTCTTTCAGCTCGCGGGCGATCAGCTCAGTCAGGTCACGCTGAATCTGATCGGCCACGCGGTAGCCGCGGTTGGGGGTGGAGGACTTCTTGGCTGCCATAAAACCGATCAGAGCGTGCGAGCCACTTCCTTGATTTCGAAGAACTCCAGCTGGTCGCCCTCTTTGATGTCGTTGTAGTTTTTGAGCTTGATACCGCACTCAAAACCTTCTTTGACTTCGCGCACATCGTCTTTCATGCGCTTGAGGGAGTCGAGTTCACCGCTGTAGATGACGGTGTTCTCGCGCAGCAGGCGGAAGTGTGCGCCGCGGTTGACAGAGCCGGCGGTGATCATGCAACCCGCCACCGTGCCAATCTTGGACGCCACGAACACCGTGCGAATTTCGGCCATGCCGATGACTTCTTCACGGCGATCAGGGGTCAGCATGCCGGACATGGCGACCTTGAGTTCGTCCACCGCGTCATAAATGATGCTGTAGTAACGCAGGTCGACGCCGTTGCCGTCTGCCAGTTTGCGGGCGCCCGCATCGGCCCGGGTGTTGAAGCCAATCACCACCGCCTTGGAGGCAATGGCCAGGTTCACGTCGGACTCGCTGATGGCACCCACACCGGCATACACCAGCTGGACCTTGATTTCGTCGGTGGACAGCTTGAGCAGCGATGTCGCCAACGCCTCTTGCGAACCCTGCACATCGGCCTTGACGATGATGGGCAGTGTCTTGACTTCGCCGCCGGACATGTCGCTGAACATGTTTTCCAGCTTGGACGCCTGCTGCTTGGCCAGCTTGGTGTTGCGGAACTTGCCGGCGCGGTAAGTGGCGATTTCACGCGCCCGACGCTCGTCGGTCATGACCATGAAGTCGTCACCGGCCTGTGGCACCTCGGTCAGGCCCTGAATTTCCACTGGAATGGAAGGGCCTGCCGTTTTGGCAGGCTTGCCGTTTTCGTCCAGCATGGCGCGAACACGTCCATAGGTTTGACCCGCCAGCACCACGTCACCGGCCTTCAGGGTTCCGGACTGAACCAGCACGGTGGCCACGGGGCCACGGCCCTTGTCCAGACGGGCTTCAATGACCAAGCCCTTGGCCATGGCATCAACGGGCGCCTTCAACTCCAGCACCTCGGCCTGCAGCAGCACTTGTTCCAGCAAATCGTCGATGCCCTGGCCAGTTTTGGCCGACACGGACACAAAAGGCGAATCGCCACCGAATTCTTCAGGCACCACCTGTTCCACCACCAGCTCGTTTTTCACGCGCTCGGGGTTGGCATCGGGCTTGTCGATCTTGTTGACCGCGACCACAATGGGGACGCCAGCCGCCTTGGCGTGCTTGATGGCCTCCTTGGTCTGAGGCATCACACCGTCGTCGGCCGCCACCACCAGAATGACGATGTCGGTGGCCTTGGCACCGCGTGCACGCATGGCTGTGAAGGCCTCGTGACCGGGTGTATCCAGGAAAGACACCATGCCGCGCGGCGTTTCTACGTGATAAGCACCAATGTGCTGCGTGATGCCGCCCGCCTCACCCGACGCCACCTTGGCGCGCCGGATGTGGTCCAGCAGCGAGGTTTTACCGTGGTCAACGTGGCCCATGACCGTGACCACTGGGGCACGGGGCAAAGACTCGCCCACCTGGGATTGCACTTCTTCGTCGGTGAAGGCTTCTGGATCGTCCAGCGCGGCCACGACCGCCTTGTGGCCCAGTTCTTCGACCACGATCATGGCAGTGTCCTGATCCAGCGGCTGGTTGATGGTGACCATCTGACCCAGCTTCATCAACTGCTTGATCACCTCGGACGACTTCAGGCTCATTTTGTGCGCGAGCTCAGCCACCGTGATGGTTTCGGGCACATGCACCTCAATGATCTTCACCTCTGCAGATGCCATGAAGTTGTTGTTGGCACCGCTGTCGCGGTTGTCGCGGTCACCGCGACGGCCACGTGGGCCGCTGCGCCAGTTGCCGCCACGCCCGTTGGACGAGGTGTCGCCACGGGTCTTGATTTCTTTTTTCTTCGCCGCGTCGTCTTTCCACGTGGAAGACAAATTGGCAGATTTCACTTCCTTCTTGCCACCGCCCGCTGGCGATGTGGTGGCCGCAGGACGCGGTGCACCAGGGGCAGGCGTGCCCGCTGGCTTGTGCAGTGTGCCTTTGATGCCTGCCGCAGGGGGGGGAGGCGCCACAGGATCGGGCTTTTTGGCCACCAACACCTTCTTGGGGGCGGACATCATTTCCCGAATGGCGGCCGCTTCCGCTTCCGCTTTGCGTCGACGATCCTGCAAGTCCTTGGCTTTGGCGGCTTCGGCCGCCTTGGCCTCGGCAGCTTTGGCGACCTGTGCCTTGCGCAGATCTTCGGCTGAAGGCGCGGCCGCTGGCTTGGGTGCGGCTGTAGGTGCAGACTTGGCGGGGTCTGCCGATGCGGCCTCGGTCTCAACTTTGTCGGTCTGCTTCACAGGGGCAGGCGCGTGACGGGCGGCGGACAGCATGGCCACCTCGGCTTCGGCTGCGGCGCGGGAGGCCTCACGGCTGCGCTCACGGTTGGCTTCTGCCGCCTCTTGCGCTTCTTGCGCCTCTTGGGCTTCCCGTGCCTGGCGTGCCTGGTTCAACTCCTCTTCTTGCTGGCGCAGCTGCTCGGCCTGCTGGCGTGCCTCTTCTTCGCGGCGCACCAGTTCGGCCGGGTCAACAGCGGGCGCCTCAACCGGCGCAGGTGCGGGTGCTTCAACGACGGGCATGTCTTCGTCACGCTGAATGAAGGTGCGCTTTTTGCGCACTTCCACCTGAATGGTGCGGGCACGGCCGGTGGCATCCGCCTGCTTGATTTCAGACGTTGACTTCTTCACCAGGGTGATTTTCTTGCGCTCCCCCGTGGCGGTGCCATGGCTGGTTTGCAGGAAGGACAGGAGTTTGTGCTTGTCCGCCTCGGAGACCGAATCGGCTCCGGACGACTTGGGCACGCCTGCGCTGGCCAGTTGCTCCAGCAGGGTGTGGGGTGTTTTGTGCAGCTCGGCTGCCAGTTCTGCGACGGTGATGCTGGTCATGGGTGGTGTACTCCGTTGCCTCCGTGATCAAGTGTTGGGCTGGGTGTCGTCACTGGTGAACCAGTGCGCACGCGCCAACATGATCAGGGCAGTCGCTTCTTCGGGTGATTGGCCCGTGATGTCTGACAATTCGTCGGTGGCCAGGTCGGCCAGGTCGTCACGGCTGTGAATACCTGCTTCTGCCAGCTTGGCGATGAGTTCGGGGGAAATGCCTTCCAGGGCCCGCAGGTCCTGAGACACTTCTTCCACACTTTCTTCACGCGCCAGCTCCAGGGTCAGCAATGCATCTTTCGCACGGCTGCGCAGTTCGTTGACGGTTTCTTCGTCAAAGGCTTCGATGTCCAGCATTTCCTGCAGCGGCACATAAGCCACTTCTTCCAAGCTGGTGAAACCTTCTTGGATCAGGATGTCGGCCATTTCCTGGTCCACATCGAGTTTGGACATGAACAGCTTGCGCACGGAGTCCGATTCTTCTGCCTGTTTCTGGGCAGACTCATCGGCGGTCATGATGTTGATGCGCCAGCCGGTCAGTTCAGAGGCGAGACGAACGTTCTGCCCGCCGCGGCCAATGGCAATGGCCAGGTTCTCTTCATCGACCACCACATCCATCGCGTGGCGCTCTTCGTCCACCACAATGGACTGCACGTTGGCAGGGGCCAACGCGCCGATCACAAACTGCGCAGGGTCTTCGCTCCACAACACAATGTCCACGCGCTCACCGGCCAACTCGTTGGTCACGCCCGTCACACGGGATCCCCGCACACCCACACAGGTGCCGATGGGGTCCACGCGTTTGTCGTGGGACAACACGGCAATCTTGGCGCGTGAGCCGGAGTCGCGGGCGCAGGATTTGATTTCCAGCAAGCCCTGTTCGATTTCAGGCACTTCCTGGCGAAACAGCTCCACCATGAACGATGGCGACGAGCGCGACAGCAGAATGGGAGCGCCACGCAACGTCAAATCCACCTCGGTGATGATGGCGCGCACACGGTCACCCGTGCGGAAATTTTCCTTGGGAATCATTTCGGTGCGCTTCAGACGCCCCTCGACCCGACCGCTTTCCACAATCAGGTCACCCTTGTCCATGCGCTTGACGGTGCCCACAAAAATCTTTTCGCCGCGCGACATGAAGTCGTTCAGCAGCATTTCACGCTCGGCGTCACGGATTTTTTGCAGGATGACCTGCTTGGCGGCCATCGCACCGATGCGGCCAATGGGCATGCTCTCGATGGGCTTCTCGATGTAGTCACCCACCTCGATGTCGGCAATGTCATCTTGCGCGTCGGACAACATTTCCTCGGCTTCGGGGTTTTGCAAACCCGCTTCGTCGGGCACGACCAGCCAGCGGCGGAAGGTTTCGTAATTGCCGCTGTCGCGATCAATCACCACCCGGATGTCCACTTCGCCTTGGTACAACTTTTTGGTGGCGGAAGCCAGGGCCAGTTCAACTGCCCCGAACACGACGTCCCGCTCCACGTTTTTCTCACGAGAGATAGCGTCGACCAACATCAGGAGTTCGCGATTCATTTCACTGGCCTGCCTTTCTTTTTTCTGCCGTCAAAATCATAAAAAACATCATTCGGTTGCACCGGGCGCCAAGGAGGCGTCGGCGTCTTGATCTGCGGGGGCCAGGGCTTTGCGTCCTTTGAAATCCACAATGGGCGCCAGGCGTGCATCGCGGATTTCGTCCAGCGTGAACTGCATGGCCTGCAGCGGCACGGGTGGGCGCTTCTTGCTGATGCGGGCACCCGGCTTCACAGGGGGCGCATCCGACCACACAATTTGCCAATGCCCTGGCTGGGCACCCGCTTCCAGCGTGCCGCGGAATTTCTTGCGGTTGACCGCGATGTCCGTACCTGTGATGCCGATGGCTTCTTTCAGGGTCAGGTCCACTTCAGCGCCGACAAAGCGGGCGAAATCGGCCTCGTGGCGCAACGGGCGGTCAATGCCTGGCGACCCGACTTCGAGTCGTTTGTAATCGACCTGCTCCACCTCCAACAGGAATTGCAGCTGGCGCGTGACGGTTTCACAATCCTCTACCGTGACAAATTGTTCAGGTTGACCAGCCACAAAAGGCATGTCGATGGTGATGCGCAGCAACCCGGCCGGTGAGCGCTCGATTTCCACGAGGTCATATCCCAAACCGGTCACGGTTTGCTCGACAGATGCTTGCCACGTCATGGGTGCTGCGTTTTGGGTGTGGGGTATTGGATTCAATGTGCAAGAAAATCACGCCCAAAAAAAATGGGCGGTGATTACCCGCCCATTTGGTCGTGAAGCTAGCATTCTAACCGGACAAAGCCACCCCAGCAAGCCCGACACCGCTGTCAAACCCCATTCAATGGGACTTGACACCAATGACTGGCCCGAAGGCAGACAAAAAAAGGCGGGCGGCACCGTTGGCCGCACCGAGGGAGCGCATGTTACATGCCCAACACCCACTGAATGATGGATTTCGCGATAAAACCCAACATGCCAAAGGACAGCACCAGAAACAGAATAAAGGTGCCGAACTTGCCTGCCTTGGATTCCCGCGCCAGGTTCAACACGATGAACAGCATGTACAAAATGAAGGCGGTAACGCCCACGCTGAGTCCGAACTGGGCGACTTGTCCTTCGGTGTACCCGAACAGTGTGTTTTCCATGGTTTGCGATGCGTGGTGCGCTCAGGCACGGTGGGCAGGTTTTGCCCAAGTATCGCTCATGGCGTGTCCGTCAGCTCTCGGTAAGCGTGCCAACTGGCGTGGGCCAGCACGGGAATGGTGATTACCATTCCCAACAGTGCGGTGGCCATGCCCAGACCGGCCAGCAGCATGATCACCAAGGCCCATATCCCCAAGGGAATGGGGTTGGTGGCCACGGCACGCCAGCTGGCGTGAACCGCCTGAAGCACGGTGACCTTGGTGTCCACCAACATGGGAATGGCCACCACGCTGGACGCAAACACGGGGGCCGCGAGCACGCCACCCAGCAACACCCACAATTCAAACAGCCACGATGAGGGTGACAACACCACATGGCGCAAAAAGTCGGCAGGGTTGTGCACGGGTGCGGACGACAACACGGTGATCAGGCCCGCAGACGTGGTGACCCAGCCCGTGCCCGCCAAACTGAGCAGCAACCCAAAACGCACCAGTCGACCATCACCGGATTTCCACAGCGCCCACACTTCGCCCATGCCCACGCAGTGACCGGTGTTGCAGCTTTTGCTGATTTGATAAAGGCCGGTGGTGAGGATGGGGGCCACGATCAGGAAGCCTGAAAAAGCGCCCGCCAGCAACCAGAAGTGGTTGCCCGCGGCCAGCAGCAACACCCAGCCAAAGAGCGCCAGCAGCACGCCATGCACCAGGCCCGGCACAGGATTGCGCCTGAAGTCCGCCCAGCCCAAACGCAACCAGCGAAAAGGCGCGCCTAGGTCCACGGTGGCGGGTGCATTCAATGGGGTGGAAATGTGCAAATTCATGGCGAAAACAGTGTAACGGGCATCGAACGTCCACGTGAAGCGGGTAAACGCGAGGGCGACGCCGTTGGGGTTACTCAGTCGGAGGCGGCGGCCAGCAGCGCGCGGGTGTACGGGTGCTCGGGACTGTCCAGCACCGCCTGCCACGGCCCAGACTCCACCACCTGCCCCGCCTGCAACACCATGACGTGGTGGGCCATGGCGCGGATCACCCCCATGTCGTGGGTGATGAGCAGGTAGCTGAGGCCGCGCTCGCGCTGCAGGCGCTGCAACAGCTGCAGCACCTGCTTTTGCACGGTCACGTCCAGCGCACTGGTGGGCTCGTCCAGCACCAACACATCGGGCTGAACCACCAGTGCCCTGGCTATGGCCATGCGCTGGCGCTGTCCGCCGGAAAATTCGTGCGGGTAGCGCGACAACCACCGGCGGGTGAGTTCATCGCCAGACGTGGCCTCAGGGCCCAACAACCCCACTTCTTTCAGCACCGCCACCACCTGGGACTGGCGCGCTTCGGCGCCCAGGTGTGGTGCATGCACCAACAGACCTTCGCCCACGATTTGCTCCACCGTCAACCGAGGAGACAGTGACGAAAAAGGGTCTTGAAACACCACCTGCACCTGTCGACGCTGCGCGCGCCGGGCAGTACTGGCCCGGGCCCAGGGTTGACCACGCACCAGGATGTCGCCCCCAAAAGGCAGCAAATCCAATGCGGCCAACGCCAAGGTGGATTTGCCGGAGCCCGATTCGCCCACCACCCCCAGGGTGCGTCCGCGCGGCAACACAAAGTCAGCGCCGTGCACCGCCACCGAAGCCCCTCGGCGAAACCAGCCACGCCAACCGGGCAAGGGCACCGGGTAGGCCACTTGGACGCCTTTGCCCACCAGTGGCGGCGGGGCGGTGGCGGGCACCTCGCGCTCCGCCAAGGCATCGCGCTGGGGGCGGCTGTCGAGCAACTGCCGGGTGTAGGGGTGCTGGGGACGGGCAAACACATCGGCCACCCTGCCCTGCTCCACCAGCACGCCGCGCTCCATCACCGCCACGCGATCGGCAAAGCGTTTGACCATCTGCAAGTCGTGCGTGATGAGCAACACCGCCATGCCGTTTTCGCGTTGCAGATTGGCCACAAGCTCCAGTATCTGACCACGCAGCGACACATCGAGGGCGGTGGTGGGCTCATCGGCCAGCAGCAGCTTGGGCCGACTGGCCAACGCCATGGCAATGACGGCGCGCTGGCGTTGGCCCCCACTCAGCTGGTGGGGGTAGGCCTTGGCCTTTTGCGCGGCATCGGGCAAGCCGACTGATTCCAATAAATCAATAGCACGACCATTAGATGCATCGTGCGCCAAGAGCATTTTCAGCTTAAAAACCTCGGCAATTTGATCGCCCACGGTCATCAGGGGATTCAATGCTGTCATGGGCTCTTGAAACACCATGGCCACGTCGCCACCGCGCACCTGGCGCAGCTCAGGTTCGGCCATGGCCAGCAGGTCGCGCCCGTCCAGAAGCGCCTTGCCCCGGATCCGCGCCTGGGGCACCAGCCCCAGCAAACTGAGCGCGGTGATGGTTTTGCCGGAGCCCGACTCTCCCACCAGGGCCAGCTTTTCACCGGGCTGCAACTGCAGACTCACCCCTTTGACCACCTCGTGCCCGCCAAACGACACCCGCAAATCTTGTACGTCCAGCAGGCTCATGGCTGCCCCTGCGCCAAATCGGCTTTGCGGGGGTCCAGCGCATCGCGCAAGGCGTCGCCCATGAAAGTGAGCAGCAGCAGCGTGAGCACCAGTACACCAAACGTAGAGAGTGAGATCCACCACGCGTCGATGCTGTTTTTGCCTTGCGACAGCAATTCGCCCAGCGAGGGCGTGCCCGGCGGCACCCCCAGCCCCAGAAAATCCAGACTGGTGAGTGCCAGGATGGCCGCGCTCATGCGAAAGGGCAAAAACGTCACCACCGGCGTGAGGCTGTTGGGCAGTATGTGGCGGGTGATGATGTGCCAGTGCCCCACCCCCATGGCCCGAGCGGCCCGCACGTAGTCCAACTGACGGTTGCGCAGAAACTCGGCGCGCACATAGTCGGACAGTCCCATCCAGCCAAACAGGCTGAGCAGCAACAGCAACAGGCCCACGCTGGGCGCAAACACCGCCGAGAAGATGATGAGCAGGTAGAGCTCGGGCATGGAGCCCCAGATTTCGATGAAGCGCTGAAAGGCCAGGTCGGTCTTGCCCCCGAAGTAGCCCTGAATGGCCCCGGTGAGCACCCCCAGCAGCACACCGGTCACTGTGAGCGCCAAGGCGAACAGCACACTCACCCGAAAACCATAAATGAGTTGGGCCAACAGGTCGCGCCCCCTGTCGTCGGTGCCCAGCCAATTGTCCCCGCTGGGGGCTGAGGGGTTGGGGTGTTTGGCAAAGTAGTTCAGGGTTTTGGGCCCGTAGGGGTTGAATGGGTACAGGGCCCAGTTGCCGTCGGTGGTGATGCGCTCGCGGATGAAGGGATCGAGGTAGTCAGCGGGCGCGGGAAAGTCGCCACCAAACGTGGTCTCGGCGTAGTCGTGCAGCACGGGGGTGTACCACTGCCCTTGGTAGCGCACCACCAGCGGCCGGTCGTTGGAAATGACCTCGGCCAGCAGGCTCAGCCCCACCAGCACCCCAAAGATCCAGAGGCTCCAATGGCCCAGCCGGTTCTGCCGAAACCGCAGCCACGCCCGGCGGCTGGGGGACACAGACGGTTGCCAGGCAGCGGCGGAAAGACCGGGGGGCGCGTCCTGCGCCGGGTCAGGCAGGTGAGCAGCGTGGGTGGGGTGCGGAGGGAACGGGGTCATGGGCATGGAGGAAAGGCGTCAATCGAACTTCACACGCGGGTCCACCCACACGTAGCACAGGTCACTGATGAGTTTGGTGAACAGGCCCAGCAGCGTGAACAGGTAGAGCGTGCCCAGCACCACGGGGTAGTCCCGGCGGATCACGCTCTCAAAGCTCAGCAAGCCCAGGCCGTCCAGCGAAAACAGCGTCTCGATGAGCAGCGAACCGGTGAAAAATGCGCCAATGAACGCCGCCGGAAAGCCGGTGACGATGGGCAGCAGCGCGTTGCGAAATACGTGGCCATACAGCACCTGCCGCTCGCTCAAGCCCTTGGCGCGGGCCGTGAGCACGTATTGCTTGCGGATTTCTTCCAGGAACGCGTTTTTGGTCAGCATGGTGGTCACGGCAAAGCTGCCCAGCACCATGGCCGTGACCGGCATGGCGATGTGCCACAGGTAGTCCACCACGCGCGCGCCCCAGCTCAGCTCGTCCCAGTTGGCCGATGTGAGTCCGCGCAAGGGAAACCACTGCAGCTGCCCCCCAAACACCACCAGCAGCGCCACGCCCAGCACAAATCCGGGGATGGCGTAGCCGGCCAGCACCAACAGGGTGGTCACCAGGTCAAACCGCGAACCGGCCCGCACCGCCTTGGCCACGCCCAGCGGCACGGCGACGCCGTAACTGATGAAGAAGGTCCACAGCCCGAGGCTGATGGAGACGGGCAGTTTCTCGACCACCAGGTCCCACACATCCTTGTTCTGGAAAAAACTGCGCCCCAGGTCAAACCGGGCGAATTGGCCCAGCATCTGCACAAAGCGCTCGTGCGCAGGTTTGTCAAACCCGTACAAAGCCTTGATTTGCTCCAGCCGTTTGGGGTCAACGCCCTGCCCGCCCCGGTAGCTCAGTCCGCCGCCTTCGGCACTGCCCCCCCCGGCGACGGCACCGGCCTTGGCCTCGGCCAGGTACTGCTCCACCGGCCCGCCGGGGACGAACTGGATCACGGCAAAAGTCAGTAACAGCACGCCCAACAGGGTGGGCACCATCAGCAGCAGGCGTTTGACGATGTAGGACAGCATGAAATGAAAACCTTCGGACGCCAGCGGGCGCTCAGCGGGGTGCCTGGGCCCACCAGGTGTCCAGCGCCCAAACCTCAGGGTTCTGGGTGTAGGGTGGCGTGGTGGCCGGGCGGGCCAGGCGCCACGCGTTGTAGGCCATGCGGTGGGAGCCCGCCGACCACTGGGGTATCAGGTAGTGGCCGTGGGCAATGACGCGTTCCAGTGCGCGGCAAGCGGGCAGCAACTGGGCCTGGCTTTTGGCAGCGGTCATGGCGGCAATGAGCGCATCCACCGCTGGGCTGCGCACACCGGCGAAATTCCCGGAATCTTCGGTGTCGGCGGCCTGACTACCGAACAGGTCGGCGTATTCTTGCCCCGGGTTGTGCGTGCCGCCGTAGGCCATGCTGGTGAGGTCAAAATCGAATTTCTGCAGCCGTTGCTGGTACAGCGCAAAGTCCACCGGGCGAAAACGCAGGGTGATGCCCAGCTTCTCCAGGTTGCGCATCCAGGGGGTCACCACCCGCGCGCCGCCCTCGTTGCTGTCCAGGTACTCCAGCACCATGGCCGCACCGTCGGCATTGCGCAGGGCGCCCTCGCGGTAAGCCCAGCCGGCCTCGTTCAGCAGCCGTTTGGCTTGCAACAGGTTGCCGCGCAGGCTGTTGTTGCCATCAGTGCGGGGTGGCTGGGCCATGGGGCCAAACACGGCATCAGGCACCTGCCCGCGCCAGCGCTCCAGCAGGGCCAGCTCGTCGGCCGAGGGCAGTCCAGTGGCCTGGCAGTCGGTGTGGCCAAACAGACCGTTCACGCGCTGGTAGGCGTTGTAGAACATCTGGCGGTTCATCCACTCGTAATCCAGCGCCAGGCCCAACGCCTGGCGCACCCGTCCATCGCGCAGCAAGGGGCGCCGGGTGTTGAGCACGTAGCTCTGAAAGCCGGTGGGCAAGCGGTGGTCCAACTCCAATTTGACCAATTCACCCGTGTTGAACTTCTTGCCGGTGACGCGCCGGGCCCAGTCACCCGCTGAAAAGAAACGCATCAGGTCGAACTCCCCGGCCTTGAGCGCCTCCAAGCGCGCCGTGTTGTCCTTGTAGATTTTGACGGTGACTGTGTCGAAATTGGCCGTGCCCACGCGCACGTTCAGGTCGCGCGCCCAGTATGCGGGGTCGCGCACGTAGGTGATGTCTTTGCCAAAGCGCACCGGCCCCATGCGGTAGGGGCCACTGCCGATGGGCACGTCCATCACCACCTCGTTGAACGGCTTGCCCTCGCCCCACTGGTGGCTGAACACCGGCAGCCCGCCCACCGTCAGGGGCAGTTCGCGGTTGGGCTTGCGGAAGCGAAAGCGCACCGTGCGCTCGTTCAGCACCTCCACCCCGGCCACATCGGCCAACGCGGTTTTGTACGCTGGTGAGGTGTGGGGGCCCATCAGGGTGTCGTAGCTGTGCTTCACGTCCTTGGCCAACACCGGCGCACCGTTGTGGAAGCGGGCTTCGGGCCGCAGGGCGAAAGTGGCGCTCAGGCCATCGGGCGCCACCGCCACATCTTGTGCCAACAGGCCGTAGCCAGCGGCCGTTTCGTCCAGTGAGCCGGTGAGCAGGGAGTCGAACATCAACCCGGACAGGTAAGCCGGTGCCGAGCCCTTGATGGTGAAGGGGTTGTACTTGTCAAACGTGGACAGGCGCAGGTTGCTCACCAGGCGAATGTCCCCGCCCTTGGGGGCCTGCGGGTTGACGTAGTCGAAGTGGCTGAAGCCCGGCGGGTACTTCAACGCCCCCCAGAGGGCATAACCGTGGGCAGCCCATGCCGGTGTGGCCATGCCCACCCACCAGCAAAACATGAAAACGGTTGAAAAACGCATGCGACAATTCTGCCCACTTTCGGATTGGCCTCCCGGCCAGCCAGCCTTCATCCTCACTTTCACGCAGAACGAGACACCCCATGGGATTTCTTACCGGCAAAAAACTGCTCATCACGGGCCTGATTTCCAACCGCTCCATCGCCTACGGCGTGGCCAAGGCCTGCCACGAGCAGGGTGCCGAACTGGCGTTCAGCTATGTGGGCGAACGTTTCAAGGACCGCATCACCGAGTTCGCCGCCGAGTTCAACTCCACGCTGATCTTTGATTGCGATGTGGGCAGCGACGAGCAGATTGAGCGCCTGTTTGCCGACTTGGCCACCCACTGGCCCCAGTTCGACGGGTTTGTGCACAGCATCGGGTTTGCGCCCCGCGAGGCCATTGCCGGTGATTTTCTCGACGGCCTGACCCGTGAGAACTTCCGCATTGCGCACGACATCAGCGCCTACAGCTTCCCCGCCATGGCCAAGGCCGCCCTGCCCCTGCTCAGCCCCAAGGCCGCGCTGCTGACCATGACCTACCTGGGCGCCAACCGCACCATCCCGCACTACAACACCATGGGGCTGGCCAAAGCCAGCCTGGAAGCCTCGGTGCGTTACCTGGCGGAAAACCTGGGCCCCCGCGGCGTGCGCGTCAACGCCATCAGCGCTGGCCCCATCAAGACACTGGCCGCCAGCGGCATCAAGGACTTCGGCAAACTGTTGTCCATGGGTGCCGCCGCTGCGCCCTTGCGCCGCAACGTCACCATTGATGAAGTGGGCAACGTGGCCGCCTTCCTGCTGAGCGACCTCGCTGCGGGCATGACCGCTGAAATCACCTATGTGGACGGTGGTTTCAACGCATCGGCCGGGGTCAGCAAGGACAGCGCTGGGGTTTAAATTTCAAGCCTTTTATCCATCTAGCGCTACTGTTCATTGAATAGTAAGCTATTTTTTTGATGTCAAGTCAACTGCCCCGGCGCTGGTTTTTGGCTTGGACTTGTGTGGCCGCTTTGCCGGTCTGGGCAGGCCCACCCGCCCTGATGCTGGCCAACGTGTACCGGCCCTCGCTGGATTTGGACGCCTACTGGGTCAGCGAGAAATACGACGGCGTGCGCGGCTACTGGAACGGCCAGCAATTGCTCACCCGTGGCGGAGAGGTCATTGCCGCGCCGGCGTGGTTCACGCAGGGCTGGCCCTCCGTGCCCATGGACGGGGAGCTGTGGGCCGGGCGTGGCCAATTCTCACGGGCCGTGTCCACCGTGAAGCTGCTGCGGCCCGACGACCGCGCTTGGCGCGACATGCGCTTCATGGTGTTCGATCTGCCTGCCCACGAAGGTCCCTTCAGCGAGCGGCTGTTGGCCCTCGCCCCCCTGGTGTCAGCCCTGGGACAACCTTGGGTGCAGGCCGTGAGGCAGTGGCGCGTGCACAGCCACACCGAGTTGAACGCACAGCTCCAACGCCTGGTGAAAGCGGGTGGCGAAGGCTTGATGCTGCACCGGGGCGATTCGCTCTACCGCGCACGGCGCAGTGACGACCTCGTCAAACTCAAAACCCACGACGATGCCGAGGCCAAGGTGCTGGCCCACCTGCCAGGCCAAGGCAAACACGCCGGCCGCCTGGGCGCTTTGTGGGTGGAAACACCGCAGGGCATCCGGTTCAAATTGGGCACGGGGCTGAGCGACGCGCAACGCCGCCACCCGCCCGACGTGGGCAGCGTGGTCACCTACCGCTACCGGGGTCTGAACGACAGTGGCGTGCCCCGCTTTGCCAGCTTTGTGCGGGTGCGCCAGGACTGACCCACCCTGGCGGGCGGGCTTACCCCTGCTTCACACAGTCGGCGAAGTAGCTTTTTTTGCCGTCGGCATCGACCATTTCAACCAGACCGTGGATATCGGTCTCAAAGCCAGGGCATTGGCCGTTGAACTCGCGCGAAAACTTGAGGTAATCCACGATTTTGCGGTTGAACACCTCTCCGGGAATCAGCAACGGAATGCCGGGAGGGTACGGCGTGACCAGGCTGGTGGTGACGCGGCCCTCCAGGTCGTCAATCGGCACGCGCTCGGTGGTGCGGTGTGCGATGTGTGAAAACGCATCGCTGGGCTTCATGGCCGGGGTCAGGTCGCTCAGGTACATCTCCGTGGTCAGGCGGGCGATGTCGTACTTGGCGTACAGGGCGTGCACGTGCTGGCAGAGGTCGCGCAGCCCCATTTTTTCGTAACGGGGGTGCTTCTGGCAGAACTCCGGCAGGATGCGCCACAGCGGCTGGTTGCGGTCGTAATCGTCTTTGAACTGCTGCAAAGCGGTCAGCAGCGTGTTCCAGCGGCCCTTGGTGATGCCGATGGTGAACAGAATGAAAAAGCTGTAGAGCCCGGTTTTTTCCACCACCACACCGTGCTCGGCCAGAAACTTGGTCACGATGCTGGCCGGAATGCCGGTGTCGGCAAAGCTGCCGTCAATGTCCAGACCCGGGGTGACGATGGTGGCCTTGATGGGGTCCAGCATGTTGAAACCCGGTGCCATGTCACCAAAGCCGTGCCAAGTTTTGACCGCAGCGGCCTCTTCGCTCATGCCCTCGGTGCGCTTGAGCACCCAGTCACTGGCCTTGCCCATGCCCTCTTCGGCCAGTTCCTGCGGGCCCCAGACCTTGAACCACCACTCGTCGTCACCAAACTCTTCATCCACCTTGCGCATGGCGCGGCGGAAGTCCAGCGCCTCCAGAATGCTTTCCTCAACCAGCGCACGGCCACCGGGCGGCTCCATCATGGCGGCGGCCACGTCGCAGCTGGCGATGATGGCGTACTGTGGGCTGGTGCTGGTGTGCATCAGGTACGACTCGTTGAACAGGTGCCGATCCAGTGGCGTGCTCTGCGAGTCCTGCACCAGCACATGGCTGGCCTGGCTGATGCCCGCCAACAGCTTGTGGATGGATTGGGTGGCGTAAACCACAGACTCTTTTGGCCGCGCACGCTTCTTGCCCATGGCATGGTAGCTGCCATAAAAGGAGTGGAAAGCGGCATGGGGCAACCAGGCCTCATCGAAATGCAGGTTGGCCACGTAGCCGTCCAGCATGCCCTTGATGGTCTCGGTGTTGTAGAGCACGCCGTCGTAAGTGGATTGCGTGAGCGTCAGAATGCGCGGCTTGACCTGTTCCGCGTCCACCCCCGCGAGCAGCGGGTTGGCGCGAATCTTGGCCTGAATGGCCTCAATCTCGAACTCGCTTTGCGGAATCGGGCCGATGATGCCGTAGTGGTTGCGCGTGGGCTTCAAAAACACCGGCACCGCGCCCGTCATGATGATGCTGTGCAGGATGGACTTGTGGCAGTTGCGGTCCACCACCACCACGTCGCCCGGGGCCACCGTGTGGTGCCACACCATTTTGTTGCTGGTGCTGGTGCCGTTGGTGACAAAAAAGCAGTGGTCGGCGTTGAAAATGCGCGCCGCGTTGCGCTCGGATGCACCAATGGCGCCGTTGTGGTCCAGCAACTGGCCCAGTTCTTCCACCGCGTTGCACACGTCGGCGCGCAGCATGTTTTCGCCGTAGAACTGGTGGTACATCTGGCCCACCGGGCTTTTCAGAAACGCCACGCCGCCCGAATGACCCGGGCAGTGCCAGCTGTAGGAGCCGTCTTCGGCGTAGTCGAGCAGCGCCTTGAAAAACGGGGGCTGAATGCCTTCCAGGTAGCTCTTGGCCTCGCGGATGATGTGGCGCGCCACAAACTCCGGCGTGTCCTCGAACATGTGGATGAAACCGTGCAGCTCCCGCAAGATGTCATTGGGCAGGTGGCGGCTGGTTTTGGTTTCGCCGTAGATGTAGATGGGCACGTCGGCGTTCTTCCAGCGCACCTCTTCGATGAACGTGCGCAGGCTCAGCACCACCGGGTCCAGGTCGGGGCCTGACGTGAATTCTTCATCGTCAATGGACAATATGAAGGCACTGGCCCTGGACTGCTGCTGGGCAAACTGCGACAGATCACCATAGGTCGTCACACCCAGCACCTCGAAGCCCTCGGATTCAATGGCCTGCGCCAACGCGCGGATGCCCAGACCCGACGTGTTCTCGGAACGGTAGTCTTCGTCAATGATGACGATGGGAAAACGAAATTTCATGGCAAGGCCCAAGTGGCGAGGTCAGACGACGAAAAAAGTGCGGAAAAAGAAAGCGCGAAGTGTACGGAAATAATGTGTCCACTTTTCCCAACGTGCGCTGTGGCCCACAATCAAGCCCATGCTAATCACGCGGAGGGTTCACATGTCTGACTCAACCATTTGGTGGATGCTGGCTGGCTTGGCCGTCTCGGCCGAACTGCTCACGGGCACCTTTCACCTGCTGATGCTGGCCCTGGGCCTGACGGCCGGTGCATTGGGGGCCCACCTGGGCTTGCCACTCACCGGGCAACTGGTGTGTGCGGCGGTGGTCGGTGGCGGTGCGGTGGCGATGTTGCAGCGGATACGTCCCCGCCCACAGAGCAGCCTCCCGCACCAGGCCAATGCGGATGTCAACCTGGACATAGGGCAAACCCTGCACATTGCCCGCTGGGAAGCGGGTGACACCACTCAGGCCCAATACCGCGGAGCGCTGTGGACCATAGAACTCATGCCCAATGAGGCCATGCATCCACCTGCTGCGGGGCTTTACCGCATCCGCGAGGTGGAAGGCAACCGCCTGCGCGTCAGCCCGGTCTGACGGCCCTCTGCACCCCACCCTGCCCTCCACCACCTCAAAAGGGAGTATCGACATGGAAGTTGCCATTTTTCTGTTCGTTGTCACGCTGATTTTCATCATCAAATCCATCAAGATCGTGCCCCAGCAAAACGCTTGGGTGCGCGAACGGCTGGGCAAGTACGCAGGCACGCTCACCCCAGGTCTGAACTTCCTGGTGCCCTTCATCGACGTGGTGGCCTACAAGCACTCACTGAAAGAAATTCCACTGGATGTGCCCAGCCAGGTCTGCATCACCAAAGACAACACCCAACTGCAGGTCGATGGCATTCTGTATTTCCAGGTGACCGATCCCATGCGGGCCAGCTATGGATCGTCCAACTACGTGCACGCCATCACGCAACTGGCCCAGACCACCTTGCGCTCGGTCATTGGCAAGCTGGAGCTGGACAGGACCTTTGAGGAGCGCGACATCCTCAATGCCCAGGTCGTGGCAGCCATTGACGAGGCCGCGCTCAACTGGGGGGTCAAGGTGCTGCGCTACGAAATCAAGGACCTGACGCCACCCAAGGAAATTTTGCACGCCATGCAGCAGCAAATCACGGCCGAGCGCGAGAAGCGTGCCCTCATTGCCGCCTCTGAGGGCCGCAAGCAAGAACAAATCAACATTGCCACGGGTGAGCGCGAGGCCTTCATCGCACGCTCGGAAGGCGAAAAACAGGCTGCCATCAACAACGCAGAGGGTGAGGCGGCCGCCATTTTGTCGGTGGCCGAAGCCTCGGCACAGGCCATCGAGCGCATTGCCTCGGCCATTCGCCAACCGGGAGGACAGGAGGCCGTGCAACTCAAGGTGGCCGAAAAGGCGGTGGAGGCTTATGGGCGTGTGGCGGCAGACGCCACCACCACACTCATCGTGCCGGGAAACATGGCAGAAGTCTCTGGACTCATCGCTTCGGCCATGAAAATGCTGCAAGGCACCGGTGGAATGTCGAGCAAATCCTGAACTTTGTGCCAAAAAGCCCAGCAAGCCCCCAGGGCACTGCTATAATCACAGGCTTCGCGGAGAGGTGGATGAGCGGTTTAAGTCGCACGCCTGGAAAGCGTGTGTGGGCTAATCCCCACCGCGGGTTCGAATCCCGCCCTCTCCGCCACGATATACATCTAAGCCCTTGATCTTCAAGGGCTTTTTTGTTTCTGTCACTCGAAGACCTGCCACGGCAGAGTACAAAAAAGCCACCCGAGGGTGGCTTTTTTGTGGCTGTGAGGGAAGAATCTCAGCGAATCACCGCCAAGGTGGTGCGAGCGCCGCCCTTGTAGGTCATGAGGGTCAGTGCACCGTTTTTGATGTCGCCTTTTTCGTCGAAAGACACAGTGCCAGTCACACCTTTGTAGCCATTGGTGGCTGCCAGCGCTGGCAGGTACACGGCAGGATCAGAGGACCCAGCGCGCACCATGGCGTCGGCCATGACCTTCACAGCGTCGTAGACGTAGGGGGCGTACACCTGAACGTCAGAACCGAATTTGGCTTTGAAATCGGCGCGGAATTTCTCCATGCCCACTTTCTCTTCGCCTTCCACGCCACCGGCTTCCGCGCAGTAAACCTGCTCGTCGGACATGCCGTCGCCGGCCAGCTTGGGCAGCTCGCTGGAGCAAATGCCATCGCCGCCCATGAACTTGGCGGTGATGCCCAGTTGCTTCATCTGCTTGAGCATGGGGCCTGCCACAGCGTCCATGCCGCCGAAGAACACCACGTCAGGCTTCTTGCCCTTCAGGGTGGTCAGGATGGCATTGAAGTCGGTGGCCTTGTCATTGGTGAACTCACGGCCAACGATTTTGCCGCCAGCGGCTGCCACGGCTTTTTCAAACTCGTCGGCAACGCCCTGACCGTAGGCGGTGCGGTCGTCAATGACAGCCACGTTCTTGGCCTTCAGCGTGTCCACTGCGTACTTGCCCAGGGTGGAACCCAGGTGCACGTCGTCAGCCACCATGCGGAAGGTGGTTTTGTAACCTTGGCGGGTGTACTTGGGGTTGGTGGCGGAAGGTGACACCTGCGGCAGACCAGCCTGGCTGTACAGCGAGGATGCAGGAATGGTGGTGCCAGAGTTCAGGTGACCGACCACGCCATTGACTTTGGCATCAATCAGCTTCTGGGCGGCGGCAGTACCTTGCTTGGGATCAGCGGCATCGTCTTCAGCCAGCAGTTCGAACTTGGCCACTTTGCCACCGATCTTCACGCCTGCGGCGTTCAGCTCGTCGATGGCCATTTTGGCACCGTTTTCGTTGTCTTTGCCCAAGTGGGCAATGGCACCGCTGGTGGGGCCGACGTGGCCAATTTTCACCACCAAGGAGTCGGCAGCAGGCGCGGCTGCGGGTGCAGCGGCAGGCGCAGGTGCCTCCTCTTTCTTGCCACAAGCGGCCAGAACGACTGCTGCAGAAATGACAGCCAGTTTCATTTTCATTTGCATATGTTTCCTTGAAGGAGAGTAAAGCAGAGTTGATTGAGCGGAGTTGACGAAGTCCTCCACAACGCACACGATAACCTAAAAAAGGCGCATCTTGGTGCGCCCAGACTGGCCTGCTGCAGCACCCTAGGGTAACTACCGAAAGCCATTCATGAAATCACTGTTTCATTAGCCAATCTGCTACTCAGGTACCGACGAGCGTTGTTGAAGCGCTGCTTGCACCGCATCTTCCACCAGGGAATGCACCAATGGCAGGAGTTCGGCACGCAGACTTTGGATCAACAGCAACTGCTGTGCCTGAACTTGCTGCATCACCATGGTGCGCAGATGGTCGTCCAGGGCTTGGTGCACTGTTTCGCACACCTTCGCCACCAATGCCGCAGCATCCGGTGTGGACTGGGCGGATTCAGCAACCAGCCCGGACTCCTGGCTCGCGGCGTTTCCGTTCTCTTGGCCCACCACCATGGCCTGCTCTGCCCGAACAACGTCGACATCCGGGGAAGTGGCCTGCACCATTGCCGTGGCCATCAACTCCTCCGGGCGCACCACATCGGTGAGTGTCGGCACAAAACGACGAGGTGAGTTCATGCGCCGTGTGCCCCCACATCGAACCGGTTGGGCGCATGACCAGCAGCGGCGTGTTGGCGCCAGCGTTGTCGGGCGTTGGCCCGATCGGCCTCCTGCGTGGACACCACATCGATCAAGCGCTCAAAACGCTCGTGACCTGCCGGCGTCTGATCCCGCAAATTAACCAGCACATGGGCGGGCTCATCTCCCGTCAGGTGCGTGCGCAGCCAAACGGGCGAGCGTTGACACACGTGCGGTGAGGCCTGCAGCCCTGCGTGGGGAATGAAGGACAGCGCGCCCAGCATCCACAACTGGCTGTCAATTCGCCCCAACTGCTCGGCATCAGCACACACTACCAGGCGCGCACCCTTGCCCAGGGCCTTGCGAATGAGTCGGCAGGTGTAGGCCACCGGATCCGCCACGTTGAAGTGAAAGTCCACCTGCACAACAGCCCTGCTCAAGCCTTGGCGCGACGCGACTTGCCGCGACCCAATGTTGGCACTGGGGCCGGGGCGACTGCGGCTTGGCTGAGAACGAAGTCCACCAGCAAGCCCACGGGACGACCCGTGGCACCTTTGGCTGCGCCACTCTTCCAAGCGGTGCCGGCAATGTCCAGGTGGGCCCAGCGCATGTCAGCAGAAAACTTCTGCAAGAACTTGGCCGCAGAAATGGCGCCACCGGCCCGGCCAGCCACGTTCGCCATGTCGGCAAAGCTGGACTTCAGGCCTTCTGCGTAGTCGTCGTCCAACGGCATGCGCCAGCACAGGTCCAGTGCCGACTCTCCGGCGCTGGCAAGGTCAGCGGCCAGGTCGTCGTGCGCGCTGAACAAGCCGCTGCGCACACCGCCCAAGGAAATGACACAGGCGCCGGTGAGCGTGGCCACGTCGATGGTGCAAGCCGGTTTCAAGCGCGCGGCGTAGGTGAGGGCATCACACAGAATGAGTCGCCCTTCTGCGTCGGTGTTGAGGATTTCGATCGTTTGTCCGCTCATGCTGGTGACCACATCACCGGGCTTGATGGCACGGCCGTCGGGCATGTTTTCGCACGAGGGGATGATGCCCACCACATTCACCGCAGGCTGCAGCTCGGCAATGGCACGCAGGGTGCCCAGCACACTGGCCGCACCGCCCATGTCGTACTTCATTTCGTCCATTTCGGGTGCGGGCTTGATGGAGATGCCCCCCGTGTCAAAGGTGATGCCTTTGCCCACCAGCACCACGGGCGCCTGCGACTTGGCCGCGCCTTGGTAGCGAATGACGATGAACCGCAAGGGTTCGGCAGACCCTTGGGCCACCGCCATGAATGCGCCCATGCCCAGCTTGGCCACCTCTTTGGGGCCGAGCACCTCCACCGACACGTGGTCGAGCTTGTCCAGTTTTTGTGCGGCACGGGCCAGCAAGGTGGGGGTGGCGTGGTTGCCAGGGCGGTTGGCCCACTCTTTGGCCAACTCAATGCCTTTGACCAAGGCGCACGCCTGATCAAACTGCTGACGAGCGTCGTCTGAGTCTGCGGCAGCCAGTGTGAGTTTGGACAGCGCACGGGGCTTGGGCTTGGACAAGGTACTGGTGTATGAATAGGTGGCCTCCGCGCAGGCCACCAATGCCGCACGCAGCGCCCCTGGCTGTGCCGTCACCCACCCCGTGAACAGCGCCACCTTGTGCACGCTGACTTGGCGCAGTGTGGCAAACGCGGCCAGCATGGCTTTGCGCATGGCCGCAGCGGAACCATCGCCCACCCGCACCAGCACCAAGCGGGTGGCCACACACTGCGCGCCCATGTGGGTGGAGATCAATTTGCCCGCGCCCGCTTCCAGGTCACCCGAAGTCGCCACCTTTTGCACCCATTGCAACAGGTGGCCACCCGCAGAACCGGCTGGCAAGGTCAGCATCTCATCGGGAAGTGCCAACACCAGTGCATCCGTCTTGAGGGATGCGGCTTGGTCGAGGGTGAGGGTTTTGAATTCAAAGTCCATAATTGCGGTTTCCTGTGCTGCCATGTTATTCCATTCTTCCATTCGTCGAGAGCTGGCCCGCAGCTTTGGTGGCACCTTGCTGGTGCTGTTCACCATTGTGGTCACCATCATGCTCATCCGCACCCTCAGCCTCGCCACTTCGGGCAGCGTGGACCCCAAAGAAGTCATGCTGGTTCTCGGTTACACCGTGCTGGGGCGGCTCCACATCATCCTGACCATGGCGTTGTTCATCGCCGTGGTGTCTGTGCTGTCGCGCATGCACAGCGACAGCGAAATGGTCATCTGGATGGGTGCCGGGCGCGGCCTGGCGGGCATGACCGGGCCGGTACTGCGTTTTGCCTGGCCAGTGCTGCTGACCATGGCGGTACTGGTGTTGCTGGCGTGGCCGTGGGCCAACCGGCAAACCGCTGAGCTGCGTGACCGCTTTGCCCAACGGGGCGACCTGCAACGTGTGCAACCCGGGCAATTCCAGGCCGATGCCCGGGGTCGGCGCGTGTTCTTCATCGACAAAAACACCGCCGACGGCACCCAGGGACGCAACGTGTTCATTTCCGCCCGAGACGAGCGGGGGGAAAGCACCATTTCCGCGCGGGCGGCCACTGTGCAGGCTGGCCCCAACGGCCAGTTTCTGTTGCTCAACACCGGCCAGCGACTGGAGGTATCGGCCGACATGCAGAGTCTGCGGGTGAGCGAGTTTGAAGAACACCTGGTGCGCATCAATGAAAAGACCTTCACCCTGGGAGATGACTTGGGCATGAAAACCCGCGCCACCTGGCGACTGTGGAGCGACAACAGCCCGCAGGCCAAGGGCGAGTTGGCCTGGCGCGTGGGTCTGCTGCTGAGCGCGTTCAACCTGCTGCTGCTGGGCTTGGCCATTGCCTCGGCCAACCCACGGGCGGGCCGCAGCGGTAACGTGGCATTTGCGCTGTTTGCCTTCCTGCTGTACTTCAACTTGCTCAACATGGGCGAAAGCTGGGTGTCGCGCGGCCGCATGTCGGCCGTGGGCTGGACGCTGATGCTGCACGGCACGGTGTTTCTGGGTGCGGTGGCGTGGCTGTACAAGCGCCATGAAAACATCAGCTTCGTGTCCTGGTGGCGCGGCTGGATGCGCAGGGGCGTGACATGAAGGTCTTGCGCCGTTTTGTTTACCGGGAAATGCTGCTGGCCGTGTCCACGGTCACGGTGGCGTTTTTGGGTCTGTTCTTCTTTTTTGACTTCATCGACGAACTGGGTGCCATTGGCCGCCCTTCCCCCGTCGACACCAAGCTGGTGTACGAATTGCGGCATGCCCTGTGGTACGTGGCGCTGCAAGTGCCCAACCACGTGTACGAGGTGTTGCCCATTGCCGTGCTGATTGGCGCGGTGTTTGTGTTTGCCCGGCTGGCCCAAGGGTCGGAATACACCATTTTGCGCACCAGTGGCCTGGGGCCATGGCGAGCATTGCACCTGTTGACCGGACTGGGCGTGGGCCTGGTGGCCCTCACACTGGTGGCGGGCGACTATGCGGCCCCCGCCGCAGGCAAAGCCGCCCAGCTGCTCAAGGCCAGGTTTGATGGCCGGGTCAGCATGGGGCCCACGGGTGCCTGGCTGAAAGAGCGCCCGCAGGGGCGAGAGGTGTCGGTCAACGTGGCCGCATTGTCTGGCAGCGGCGAACTGCAAGGTGTCCGCATTTTTGAGTACGACAACCAGGGCCGCCTGGCCGCCCGCACGCAGGCGGCGCTGGGCAACATCGGGGGCGATGGCCACTGGCAGCTGTTCCAGGTGGTGCGCACCGAATTCCACGCCCAAGGCACCCAGGCCCCGCAGGTGAGCACACAGCACCTGGACACCCTGACGTGGCCCAGCAGCCTGACGGCGGAAATGGTGTCGGTGGCGCTGTTGCGGCCCGACCGCATGTCCACCCTGGCCCTGTATGGCTACATCGAACACCTGCAGGCCACCGGACAAAATTCGCAACTCTACGAGCTGGAATTCTGGCGCAAGGTGTTTTACCCCCTGAGCTGCTTGGTCATGCTGGTACTGGCCTTGCCGTTCGCCTACCTGCACTTTCGCTCGGGCAGTATCACGGGCTACGTGTTCGGCGGTGTCATGGTGGGCATCAGCTTTTTCTTGCTCAACAACGTGTTCGGCTACATCGGCCGCCTCAACGACTGGCTGCCTTGGGCGGCGGCGGCGGCTCCATCGCTCATTTACTCGGTGGTTTCGCTCACCGCATTCGGCTGGCTGGTGCTGCGCCGATGAGTGCCTCCGCTTCCCCCACCCTCTTCTCAGGACCACCACCATGCAAGGTGTGATTTTGTTTGCCCACGGCTCGCGCGACCCCTTGTGGCGTGGCCCCATCGAGGCCGTGGCCCAGCAGGTGCTGGCCCTGTCGCCACACACCCCCGTGGCCTGCGCCTACCTGGAGCTGTGCGCCCCCGACTTGCCCACCGCCGTGCAAACCCTGGTGGCGCAAGGCGCCACGCGCATCAACCTGCTGCCCGTGTTCTTTGGCATGGGCAAACACGCCCGCGACGACCTGCCCGCCCTGTTGCTGACACTGCAACAGCAGCACCCGCAGGTGCAGTTCAAGGTATTGGCCGCGGCAGGCGAAAGCCCCGCGATCACCGCCTTGCTGGCGCAACTGGCACTGGCTTGACGCTGCCGGGTTGTTGGCTCCCCCCCTGCACCCGCCTCCGTCAAACACCCTCAACGGGCCGACCATGAACCTGCACCAGTTCCGCTTTGTTCAAGAGGCCGTGCGCCGCAACCTCAACCTCACCGAGGCCGCCAAGGCCTTGCACACCTCGCAGCCGGGGGTGTCCAAGTCCATCATCGAGCTGGAAGACGAGCTGGGCATACAGATTTTTGCCCGCCACGGCAAGCGCATCCGCCGCGTGACCGAGCCCGGCTTGCACGTGCTCAAAAGCATTGACATCATCCTGCGCGAGGTCAACAACCTGCGCCGCATCGGCCAGCAGTTTTCGGCGCAGGACAGCGGCACCCTGTCCATCGCCACCACCCACACGCAGGCCCGCTACGTGCTGCCCGTGCCGGTGGCCAAGCTGCGCCAAGCCTACCCCAAGGTGGCCATCAGCCTGCACCAGGGATCCCCCGACCAGGTGGCGCACATGCTGCTGACCGATGTGGCAGACATCGGCATGGCCACCGAATCGCTGTCGCAGTACGACGACCTCATCACCCTGCCCTGCTACGAATGGCAGCACGTGCTGGTGCTGCCCATGGGCCACCCCTTGGTCGACAAAGAACGCATTGGGCTGGAGGACCTGGTCAACCTCCCGCTGGTGACCTACCACCCCTCGTTCACGGGGCGCACCCGCATTGACAACGCCTTTGCCGCCAGGGACTTAAAGCCCAACATCGTGCTGGAGGCCATCGACTCGGACGTCATCAAAACCTACGTCAAGCTGGGCATGGGTGTGGGCATCGTGGCCGAAATGGCGCTGCAAAACGACAGCCGCGACCCCGACCTGGTGGCCCGCCCGCTGGGCCACCTGCTGGGCCAGAACGTGGCCCGTGTGGCCTTCAAGCGCGGGGCCTACCTGCGCAACTACGTGCTGAAGTTCGGCGAACTGCTGAGCGACCGCCTCAGCAAAGACCTGATCCTGAAGGCCATGGAAGGCCACAGCGACAGCTATCAACTCTGATAGCACACTTTGACCACCCATCAAGCGCCAGGTGGCGTTTTGATCAAAAAAGCTATAATGATAGCAAACTGTTGTTTTAAATAAAGCGCTAGAGGCATTTTTTGTTCATATTTTTTCATTGAAACCGCGATGAGCCTACCCCTCACCCCCACCCTGGCCAGCCGCCTGCCCCACGTCGGCACCACCATTTTCAGCGTGATGTCGGCACTGGCCGCGCAGCACCAGGCCGTCAACCTGGGCCAAGGCTTCCCCGACTTTGACTGCGACCCCACGCTGATCGATGCCGTCACCGCCGCCATGCGCGCCGGGCACAACCAGTACCCGCCCATGCCTGGCGTGCCCGCCTTGCGCCAGGCCGTGGCCGACAAGATAGCCCGCCTGTATGGCCGCAACTACAGCCCGGACACCGAAATCACCGTCACCGCCGGGGCCACCCAGGCCATCTTGACGGCCATCCTCGCCATCGTCCACCCGGGTGACGAGGTCATCGTGCTGGAGCCCTGCTACGACAGCTACGTGCCCAACATTGAGCTGGCCGGTGGTGTGGCGGTTCGCGTGCCCCTCACCCCCGGCACGTTCAGGCCAGACTTTGACTTGATTGCCAAGGCCATCACCCCGCGCACCCGCGCCATCATCACCAACAGCCCACACAACCCCAGCGCCACCATCTGGAGCCACACCGACATGCTGCGCCTGCAAGAGCTGCTGGCCCCCACCAACGTGCTGCTCATTTCAGACGAGGTGTACGAGCACATGGTGTACGCGCCCAACCGGCACCTCAGTGCCTCCAGCTACCCCGGTCTGGCGGCACGTGCCTTTGTGGTCAGCAGCTTTGGCAAAACCTTCCACGTCACGGGCTGGAAAGTGGGCACCGTGGCCGCCCCCGCACCGCTGATGGCCGAGTTCCGCAAGGTGCACCAGTTCAACGTGTTCACCGTCAACACGCCCATGCAGCACGGCCTGGCCAGCTACTTGGCCAACCCGGCGCCCTACCTCGACCTGCCCGCCTTTTACGCCGCCAAGCGCGACCTGTTCCGCCAAGGGCTGACGCAAACGCGCTTTCAGCTGCTGCCCAGTGAAGGCAGCTACTTCCAGTGCGTGGGCATAGCCGACTTGGCCGTGCCTGAGCGCGACTTGCCTGAGGCTGAGTTTTGCCAATGGCTGACGCGCGAAGTGGGCGTGGCCGCCATTCCCCTGTCGGCCTTTTACGGCAACGGCTTTGACCAGAAAGTGGTTCGCTTTTGCTTTGCCAAGCAAGACGACACGCTGCGCGCGGCGTTGGGGCGGTTGGCCAAACTGTAAGCACCCAGGAGGCTGCGTCACATCCCGTTATGGAGCGGCGAAGGGAAACAGGTGGAGCCCACCAGTTGAGTGGGAGCTCGATTCGCCCGCCTCACTCACCCCTCACTGATTCAACTGCGCCCAAGCCTTGTCCAGCCGCTTGGTGCTCACGGGTTGTGGCGTGCGCAGCTCTTGCGCAAAGAAGCTGATGCGCAGTTCTTCCAGTAGCCAGCGAAATTCGGCCATGCGGTCATCGACCTGGCCCTTGCGCTCGGCCACCAGCCGCCAGTAACGCTGATCCTGGGTTTTGAGTTCGGCCAGTTTGGTGGCATCGCGGGTGGGGTCGGCCTTGTATTTGTCTAGCCGCGCTTGCACGCCTTTCAGGTAGCGCGGCAGGTGCTGCAACTGCGCCCACGGCGTGTCTGAGAGCACGCGCTTGCCCACCAGACGGCCCAGTTGCTGCTGGATGTCGGTGGCCACATCGGCGGGTGGGCGGCTGTCTTTGAGCTTGCGGGCGGCGGCGGCGTACTCGGTCAGCACCACGCCGCACAGGCGGGCCACTTCGTTGGCGATCAGCGTCAGGCGGCCCCGGCCTTCGTCCAGCCGGGTCTTGAAGCTGGAGGCATCGGTGGGCAAAGGGTCGAGCAAAAAAGCGCGGTCCAGTGCCAGGTCCAGGATGTGCTGGCGCAGCTCTTCCACGGTGCCGCCCTGCCCCGAGCCATCGGGCTGGCGGCCCACCTGCATGTAGGCCACGCCCATGGCTTGCAGGCCGGGGGTGTTTTTTTCCAGGTACTTGAGCGCGTCTTTCACGGCCAGCGCAAACAGGCGGCGCAGCCCGGCGCGGTGCTTGGCCTGGGCGGCCTCGGGCTCGTCAAACACCTCGATGCTGACACCGTCGCCCTGGTCGATGAGGGCCGGAAAACCGATGAGTGTTTGCCCGCCTTTTTTGATTTCCATCAGCTCGGGCAGCTCACCAAAGGCCCAGGTGGTGTGCTTGACACCCGTCACATCGGTGGTTTTATCGTTTGTTTTTTGTGGGTTTTCAGGCCTGATTTCAGTGTTTTTACTCAAATTTACTGTAGCTGAAACACTATTATTTGAAAGCGATAAAGCACTTTTTGAATCAGATTTTTCAGTCCTGTTTTTGTCTATTTTTTCAGGAGCATTCAGCTTCAGCGCTGCCAGCGCCTGGAAGGCCCCGCGTGCCTTGCCGCCCAGCTCGGCCTTGAGTGCGGCCAGGCTGCGGCCTGCGCCCAGTTGGCGGCCATGCTCGTCCACCACGCGCAGGTGCATGAGGTGGTGGGGTTGCAACATGTCGGCCTTGATGTCGCCGCGCTTGATGTCCAGCTGCGTGGCCTCGCGCACCAGCTTCAGCAACGCGTCCATCAGGTTGCCGTGGCCAAAGGCCTCGGGCTGGGTGAGTGCGGCGGTGAAGCGGTTGGCGGTGTCGGGCAGCGGCACCAGGCGCGAGCGCGGGCGCTGGTGCAGGGTTTTGAGCAGGGCCAGCACCTTGTCTTTCAGCATGCCGGGCACCAGCCATTCGCAGCGGTCTTCGCTGACCTGGTTCAGCACAAACAGCGGCACGCTGACGCTCAGGCCGTCTTTGGCATCGCCCGGCTCGTGCAAATAGGTGGCGGCGCAGTCCACACCGCCCATGCGCACCACCTTGGGGAAAGATTCGGTGGTGATGCCCGCGGCCTCGTGGCGCATCAGCTCTTCTTTGGTGAGCATCAGCAGGCGGGGCTGCTTTTTCAGCTCGGTGCTGTACCAGCGCTCAAAGGTGGCGCCGGTGCACACGTCGTCGGGCACTTGGGCGGCGTAAAAGGCGTAGATCAGCTCGTCGTCCACCAGCACGTCTTGCCTGCGGGCTTTGTGTTCCAGCTCAGCCACTTGGCGAATGAGCTTTTGGTTGGCGGGCAAAAACGGCAGGCGGCGCGGCCAGTCGTCGGGCACCAGGCCTTCGACCAGCGCCTGGCGAATGAAGATGTCGCGCGCGCCGTAGGGGTCCAGCTTGCTGAAGTTGACGCGCCGCCCCTGGTACACCGGCAGGCCGTACAGGCTGGCGCGCTCGTGGGCCGACACCTGCGCCAGCCGCTTGTCCCAGCTGGGGTCAGACGTTTGGCGTTTGAGCAAATGGCCGCCCACCTCCTCCAGCCACTGCGGCTCGATGGCGGCAATGCCCCGGCCAAACAAGCGCGTGGTTTCCACCAGCTCGGCCACCACAATCCAGCGGCCCGGCTTCTTGCTCAGGTTGGCCCCGGGGTGGGGGTGGAACTTGATGCCCCTGGCCCCCAAATACCACTCCTCCGCCTCGCTTTTGCAGCCCACGTTGCCCAGCAGCCCGGCCAGCATGCTTTTGTGCAGCGCGTCGTAGCCGGCGGGTGTGGTGTTGAGCGGCCAGTTGTGCTCGGCCACCACGGTGTGCAATTGGGTGTGGATGTCTCGCCACTCGCGCACGCGGCGCACGTTGATGAACGCCTCGCGCAGCTGGGTTTCTTGCTGGCGGTGGCTGAGTTTGTGGGTGGGTTTGTCCGCGTCTTCGGTGGTGGGCACCATGCCGGCGCGGTGGCCGCGCAAGCCTTCCAGCCAGTTCCACAGGCGCAGGGTGCCGGTGAACTCGCTTTTTTCGTCGTCCCATTTGGCGTGCGCTTGGTCAGCAGCGGCCTGGCGGTCCATGGGGCGGTCGCGCACGTCTTGCAGGCTGAGGGCGCTGGCAATGACCAGCACCTCGGCCAGGGCGCCCCGGTCGCGGGCGGCCAAAATCATGCGGCCCACGCGGGGGTCCAGCGGCAGGCGGGCCAGTTGCTGGCCAATGGGTGTCAGCTCCAGCGCCTCGGTGGCGGCACCCAACTCATGCAGCAGCGCGTAGCCATCGGCAAAGGCACGGCGGCTGGGCGGCTCGATGAACGGAAAGTCCTCCACCCCGCCGCTGTCACCGTGCAGGTGCAGCGTTTTCATGCGAAGAATGACCCCGGCCAGCGAGCTGCGCAAAATTTCGGGGTCGGTGAACTTGGGCCGGTTGGCAAAGCCCAGCTCGTCGTACAGGCGTATGCAAATGCCGTCGGCCACGCGGCCGCAGCGGCCTGCGCGCTGGTTGGCCGCTGCCTGGCTGATGGGCTCCACCAGCAACTGCTCCACCTTCTGGCGCAGGCTGTAGCGCTTGACCCGCGCTGTGCCGGTGTCAATCACGTAGCGGATGCCGGGCACGGTCAGCGAGGTTTCGGCCACGTTGGTGGCCAGCACAATGCGCCGCCCGGTGTGGCTGTCAAAAATGCGGTCCTGCTCGGCCTGGCTCAGGCGGGCAAACAGCGGCAACACCTCGGTGCTGCGCAGCACGGGGTGGTGGCTGAGGTGCTGGGTGAGGTGGTCAGCCGCTTCGCGGATTTCACGCTCGCCCGGCATGAAGATGAGAATGTCGCCGCCCGGCCCCGCCCCGCCGCGCCAGAGCTCGTCCACCGCGTCGGCAATGGCGTCGTTAAGCTCTTTAGCCTCTCCACGCTTACCCTTATTGGATTCTTTGCTCTCACTTTTTCCAGCGCTTTGCGGGGTGGTGTCGGCATCGCCAAACGGGCGGTAGCGCACCTCCACCGGGAACATGCGGCCAGACACCAGGATGACGGGCGCGGCCTCGCCCTTGGCATCGGCAAAGTAGTTGGCAAAGCGGTCAGCATCAATGGTGGCCGAGGTGACGATGAGCTTGAGGTCTGGCCGCTTGGGCAGCAGCTGGCGCAAAAACCCCAGCAAAAAGTCGATGTTCAGGCTGCGCTCGTGCGCCTCGTCAATGATGAGGGTGTCGTAGGCGCGCAGCAGCGGGTCGGTCTGGGTTTCGGCCAGCAAAATGCCATCGGTCATGAGCTTGACGGAGGCGCTGGGCGTCAGCCGGTCTTGAAACCGCACCTTGTAGCCCGCCACCTCGCCCAGCGGGCTGCCCAATTCTTCGGCAATGCGCTTGGCCACGCTGGTGGCGGCAATGCGCCGGGGTTGGGTATGGCCAATGAGTGGGCCCGCCCAGCGTAGCTTGCCTTTACCCTGCCCATCTGGCCCAGCCACCTGCTCACGCCGCCCTCTGCCCATGGCCAGGGCAATTTTGGGTAACTGCGTGGTTTTGCCCGAGCCGGTTTCACCGCACACAATGACCACCTGCCGCGCAGCAATGGCAGCGGTGATTTCACCGCGCCGGGCGGAGACGGGAAGGGATTCGGGGAAGCGGATGGTCAGCGCTGGCCGGGTGGTGGGCACCACAGGGGGTGCAGGTGCGCGGGGCACGGAGGGCGCAGCGGCAGGGGGCGTCATGGACATGGGAGGGAATTATCGAGGGCCATGCCAAAAGGCGAAGGTGCGGGCGAAGGTGCGGGCGAACGCTCGGGCACAGGCACACCGCCTGGCACCAACACCGGCGCGGGCAGTTGCGCACCAGTGGTGGCCAGCGGGTGGCGGCGTCAGAAGTCGTCGTTGCCCGAAGCCAGGCTTTCAAAGCGGGTCAATTGGTTCAGGAAGGCCAGCTTCACCGTGCCGGTGGGCCCGTTGCGCTGTTTGCCGATGATGACCTCGGCCACACCGGGCTCTTTGCTGTCTTTGTTGTAGTACTCGTCGCGGTAAATGAACATGATGATGTCCGCGTCCTGCTCAATGGCGCCCGATTCGCGCAGGTCGCTCATCATGGGGCGCTTGTCGGTGCGCTGCTCCACGCTCCGGTTGAGCTGCGACAGCGCAATGACAGGGCACTGCAGCTCTTTGGCCAGCATCTTCAGGCCACGCGAAATTTCACCCAACTCGGTGGCGCGGTTCTCGTTGCTGGAACTGCTGCTGCCACTCATGAGCTGCAGGTAGTCCACCACGATCAGGCCCAGCTTGCCGCACTGGCGGGCCAGGCGGCGGGCGTTGGCGCGCAGTTCGCTGGGCGTGAGGCCAGGGGTTTCGTCAATGTGCAGCGAAATGTTGCGCAGCTTTTCAATGGCTTCGGTCAGGCGGGGCCACTCGTCGTCGGTCAGCTTGCCGTTGCGCAGGTGGCCCTGGTTGATGCGGCCGATGGAGCCCACGATGCGCACGGCCAACTGGGCTGCACCCATTTCCATGGAGAACACGGCCACGGGCAGGCCCTCGTTCAGCGCCACGTGCTCGGCAATGTTGATGGCCAGCGCCGTTTTGCCCATGGAGGGCCGGGCCGCCAGCACGATCATGTCACCGGCCTGAAAACCTGCGGTCATGCGGTCCAGGTCGTAAAAACCGGTGGGCACGCCGGTGATGTCGTTGGGGTTGTCCGCCATCTCCTGCACGCGGTCCAGCAGGTCTACCACCAGGGTGTCCATGCCCTGAAAACCCTGCTTCATGCGCGAGCCTTCTTCCCCGATGTTGAAGATTTTTTGCTCGGCCTCGTCCAGGATTTTGGCCACCGGCCTGCCCTGCGGGTTGAAGGCGGCGGTGGCGATGTCGTCGCTGGCCGTCAGCAGTTTGCGCAAAATCGCCCGCTCCCGAACAATTTCGGCGTAGCGGCGGATGTTGGCCGCGCTGGGCACGTACTGGGCCAGGGAGTTGAGGTACACCAGCCCCCCCACCTCCGTGGCCTTGCCCTGGCTTTGCAACTGCTCGAACACCGTGATCACGTCGGCCGGTTTGGAAGCATTGACCAGGTGGGCAATGGCCGAATACACCAGCCGGTGCTCGTAGCGGTAGAAGTCGGTGTCGTGGATCAGGTCGCCCACGCGATCCCAGGCACTGTTGTCCAGCAGCAGGCCACCCAGTACGCTGGACTCTGCCTCCAGCGAGTGCGGAGGGATGCGCAGCTGCGCCAGTTGCGTGTCCACGGCAAAGTCCGTGGGTTCCAGGGGGTCGAAGGTGCGGGAAACGGCAGCGGTCATGGGCAAAAGGTCCGGTTGGGCGGCCTATGTTACGGACTCAGCGCGGGCGCGTCATTGCACAAGTCTGTGGACAAGTGCGCTGAAACCGTGTGGAAAAGCGGGGGACAGGCGAGGAAAACGCAGGGAACCGGCGGCCTCCCTGTGCTGCGCCGTTCCCCCATGCAAAAAGCCGCCCGGAGGCGGCTTTTTGGCGTGTGCGGTGACATGGCCGTTGACCTGACCGGTGGATGACCACCGCAGGCCTGGCCACGCCACAGCGTCAAGCGGTTTCGCCCAACACCTGAACAGCGATTTCGATGGCCACGTCGGTGTGCAAAGACACGATGACGTTGTACTCGCCAACAGCCTTCAGCTGGCCATTGGGCATGCGCACCTGGGCCTTGACCACGGCATGGCCCATCTTGACGAGTTCGTCAGCGATGTCATGGTTGGTCACGGAACCAAACAAACGGCCGTCCACGCCAGCCTTTTGGCTGATTTTGACGATGATGCCGTTGAGCTTCTCACCCAGTGCCTGGGCTTCTGCCAGCTTGGCAGCAGCGGCTTTTTCGATCTCGGCACGGCGTGCCTCGAATTCGGCGATGGCTTTGGTGGTGGCGCGGCGAGCCTGGCCGGTGGGGATCAGGAAGTTACGGGCGTAACCGTCCTTGACCTTGACCACGTCGCCCAGCGAACCGAGGTTGACAATCTTTTCGAGCAGAATGATTTGCATGCTGTCTCTCCTTAAGCGCGGTGTTGGTCAGAGTAAGGCAACATGGCCAGGAAGCGGGCGCGCTTGATGGCGGTGTTGACCTGACGCTGGTAAATGGCACGGGTGCCAGTCAGGCGTGCGGGGATGATCTTGCCGTTTTCGGCAACGAAGTCACGCAGGGTGTCGATGTCTTTGTAGTCAACTTCTTCGACGTTGGCGACAGTGAAACGGCAGTAGCGCTTGCGCTTGAACAGCAGCGACTGGGTGTTGCGCTTGGGGCGCTTGTCTTTATTGAAACGCTTGGGTGCAGCCATGATGGGCCTTCCTATGTTCTGTGAATGTCCTGGATGTGAAAAACGATGCCTTTGCCGTTGCGTGACATGCCCAAAAACCCAGAGAACCCCCACTCGACTTCCAGACTGGCTTTGGCCAGTGTTTCTGCCTGTGTGCCGAAAGACACGGCCCGAAGGCTGAGCTTGATCTGGCGGGGGGAACCTGCATCGGTGACCTGCGACTCATGCTCCAGCAGAACGTCGATGGCCGGTATGCCGGCCGGGGTGTACCGCATGGGATACACCTGCGAAATTCTGGCGGTGAGTTGAAGCTGGTTCACACCGTTGTCGCCGGGTGAATTCACCGCAGCGAGGGGGTCACGCAAGGAAATCAGGCAGCGCTCTCCTGCTGAGAGGCTTTGCGGGCCTCTTCACGCTCGACCGATTTCATCATGGAAGATGGGCCGGTTTCGGCTTTCTTCTTGAGCACGGTGAGGTGACGCAGCACAGCGTCGTTGAACTTAAAGGCATGCTCCAGCTCGGCCATCACAGCCTGGTCGGCCTCGATGTTGACGCACAGGTAATGGGCTTTGCTCAGCTTGTTGATCTGGTACACCATCTGACGACGGCCCCAGTCTTCGACACGGTGAATCTGACCACCACCGGCGGTGATCATGCCCTTGTAACGCTCCAGCATGGCTGGAACCTGCTCGCTTTGATCCGGGTGGATCAGCAAGACGATTTCATAATGACGCATACACACTCCTTGTGATTTCCTAAAACCCTAGGTAGGTAGCTGCCCCCAGCGTCTAAATGGGGTGCAGCAAGGCGAAGCCCGCGATTATAGCCTGACTAC
This sequence comes from uncultured Hydrogenophaga sp., assembly GCA_964396895.1. GTDB lineage: Bacteria > Pseudomonadota > Gammaproteobacteria > Burkholderiales > Burkholderiaceae_C > UBA2334. The sequence goes on from CAYNGJ010000010.1 coordinate 61,695, forward strand.
CACTTGCCTCGGGGCTGGCTGGCGCGGACGTGGTTGGCGATCAGCTCGGCCATGGACTCGCGCGAGGCGCGTTGGGCAAAGTCCATGGCGCTGAGTTTTTGCTGGTTGGTGAGCCGTGCGTCGGCACCCTCCTGCAGCAGCAGCTTGACCACCGCCTCGCTGCCGTACTGCGCGGCCATCATCAGCGGCGTGGTGCCATTGGGCGACTCCGCATCGATGTAGGCATGGTGTTCCAGCAGCAGGCTGACCTGCTCTGGCGCCTGCGCCCCGGCGTAGGTGGCGGCGTAGTGCAGCGGTGTCCAGCCGGTTTTGTTGATGTCAGCATCGCGCCCCACCAGTGTGCGGGCAATGGGCGTCTGCCCCTTGAGCACGGCGAGCATGAGCGGGGTTTCGTCCTGCGGGTTGCGCATGTCCACGTTGACCCGGGGGTGCTTGGCCAGGTACTCCGCCACTTTGGTCGAGGGCACGCGCAGCGCGATGTGCAGGGCGTGTTGGCCGCGTGGGTCAATGGTGTTGAGGTCAAACCCCCGCAGATCCAGCAACAGCAGGGTGCTGAGGTCGTCGCGCTGCACGGCGGTGAAAAAGGCTTCGAACGACTGCGCCCAGGCGGATCGACCCTGCCCCAGGGCCAGCGCCACGGTGCCGGCACCCAGGAAGGCCAGCCACCGGCGACGGGCAGGATCAGCGACGGCAAAGGCGGGCAAAGCCTGGTGTGGGTTCATGGCTGAGGCGAACGGGCGGGGGTGGATGGGACAAATGGGGCACACACGCGGGTGAACAGGGCGTCCACGTTGGCGCTGGTGGTGTGCGCCACCTCGGCCACGTCCAGCCCTTTGAGCTGGGCAATTTGGGCGGCGACGTGGGGGACAAACGCAGGGCTGTTGGTTTTGCCCCGGTGGGGCACCGGCGCCAGGTAGGGGCTGTCGGTCTCGATGAGCAGGCGGTCCATGGGCACAAAGCCCGCCACTTCCCTCAGGTCGGCGGCGGTCTTGAAGGTCAGGATGCCGGAAAACGAGATGTAAAAACCCATGTCCAGCGCCGCCCGCGCCACGGCCAGGCTCTCGGTGAAGCAGTGAAACACGCCGCGCGCTGCAGGCAGGCCATCGTCCGCGCTGGCCGATGCCCAGCCTCCGCTCTCGCGCAGGATGGCCAGGGTGTCATCGGACGCACTGCGGGTGTGGATGACCAGGGGCAGGTCGGTGCGGCGGGCCGCATCGATGTGCAGGCGGTAGCGGTCGCGCTGCCACGCCATGTCGGCCACGGTGCGCTCACCCAGGCGGAAATAGTCCAGCCCCGTCTCGCCCATGCCCACCACCCGAGGCAGGGCCGCGCGGCTGAGCAGGTCGTCCAGCGTGGGTTCCTGCACGCCTTCGTTGTCGGGGTGCACGCCCACGGTGGCCCAGAGGTTGGGGTGTGCCAGGGCCAGCCCATGCACATCGGGGAATTCTTCCAAGGTGGTGCAGATGCACAGGGCGCGGCTGACCTGGGCCAGCGCCATGTCGGCGAGCACGCTGTCCATGCGCCCCTGAAAGTCGGGGAAGTTGAGGTGGCAGTGGGAATCGGTGAACATCAAAAAATATCAATCAAAAGCACATAAAGCGCTTTTATATATTGGTGTTTAAGCTATTGATTTTAATGGCCTGTTTGGCAGGCCTGGCGCGCCGCCTGGGCTCACACGGTCTGCGTAGGGCGGTCCGAGGCCAGACGGGCCCCCAAGATTTGCTCGATGCGGTGCTTCAGCTGCGCCGATTTGTCGTCCGACGGGAACTGCACGCCCACGCCTTGGGTGCGGTTGCCTGTACCGTGGGCGGGGGTGATCCACGCCACTTTGCCCGCCACGGGGTAACGCTGGGGATCGTCGGGCAGGCTGACCAGCACGTACACGTCGTCACCCAACCGGTATTCGCGTGTGGTGGGCACAAAAATACCGCCATCGGTGAACAGCGGAATGTAGGCGGCGTACAAAGCGGCCTTTTCCTTGATGGACAGCTGGATGACGCTGGGCCTGGAACCACCGGCGCTGGGGGCACCCGCCACACCCAAGGCTGCTGGACCAGAGCTGGAGGTTTCTGTGTTCATGGCCGGAGTGTATGCGCGCGGGGGCGATTTGTGCCCCGGAGGTCGGCACCGTGGACCGTCAACACCTGGCGCGCCCCTGCCAGCCAGGCATCCCACGTGAGGCCTGCGCTGAAGGGGTGTTCCACGGTGCGGGCCGCCTGCATCAAGGCCTGCGCCCAGGCTTGCAACGCGGGCAAGCCGGGGGTGTGCGCGGGGGCGGGCAAATGCGCCAGCTCAAAAAAACGGGGTGCCGCGCCGCTGGCCTGGGCCATGAGGTCGTGGCAAAGCTTTTGCAACACATCCAACTGCTGGGCGGGGGACCAGGGGGCCAGCACGCTGCCATCGCCCTGGGCCAGTGCCTTGGGCAGCTGCGCCCATTGGGCGGCGGTCAGGCCCCGCTGGGCCAGGGCCAGAGCGTCGCTGGGTCGCCCCCCAGCGGCGCGCAAGCACATGCGCACGGTGGCTTCGTCTTTGCCCGGCACCTGCTGGGCCAGCCAAGCCAGTGCCTCGGCCTCCGGTGGCCACTGCAGCGCGTGGCTCTGGCAGCGGCTGCGGATGGTGGCCGGCAGGCTGTGCGCGGCCTCGGTGGCCAACACAAAGCGTAGGTCACCCGCGGGTTCCTCCAGCGTTTTGAGCAAGGTGTTGGCCGACTCCACGTTGAGCCGGTCGGCCGGATAGACCAGCACCACCTTGGTGCGGCCCCGGGAGCGGGTCGTTTGTGCAAATTCCACCACCCCGCGCGCGGCCTCCACCCGTATCCACTTGCTGGGTTTGACTTCTTTTTTCTCAATCTTGTCGCGGGTTTTCTCGTCCAGCGGCCAGTCCAGGTCCAGGGCCATGACGTCGGGCATCAGCACCAACAGCTCGGCGTGGGTGCGCACGTCGATGGCGTGGCAGCTCACACACTGGCCACAGGCGCCGTGCGGGGTGGGCTGGTCGCACAGCCAGGCACGCGCCAACGCCAGGGCCAACTCGTACTGGCCCAGGCCAGATGGCCCGGCCAACAGCAGGGCATGACCGCGCTGCGCCAGCAGCAGCTGCAACTGACGCGCAATCCAGGGGGGGGAGGTGCTCATGTCGGCTCCCCGGTCAACCAGCCCTTGGCCCGAACAGCAGCGAGCACGTCGCCCCACACCTGCGCCATGGGCTGGTCGGCGGGTATGCGGGCAAAACGCTGGGGCTGTGCCTGGCAACGCTGGGCATACCCGGCCACCACGCGGGCAAAAAAGGCGGCGCTTTCGGCCTCGAATTTGTCGGGCGCACGGGCACCGGCCAGGCGGGCCGCGGCCACCTGGGGCGGCAGGTCGAACCACAGGGTGAGGTGGGGCTGGCGCACCTGGGTGGCGGGTGTGCCGACATCAGCTCCAGCACCCGCACTGGCGGCCAGCGGCGGCACGGCCTGCACCCAACGCTCCAGCGTGTGCAACACCCCCAGGTCAAAGCCCCGGCCGCCACCCTGGTAAGCAAAGGTGGCATCGGTGAAGCGGTCGGAAATCACCACCTCGCCCCGGGCCAGCGCGGGTTCGATGACCTGCTGCAGGTGGTCGCGGCGGGCCGCGAACATGAGCAGCGCTTCGCACAAGGGGTCCATGGCGTCGGACAACACCAAGGCGCGCAATTTTTCGGCCAACGGCGTGCCCCCAGGTTCGCGGGTGAGCGTGACCGCCCTGCCCTGCGCCCGAAAGGCATCGGCCAGCGCACCGATGTGCGATGACTTGCCCGCACCGTCAATGCCTTCGAAGCTGATGAACAAGCCTGCAGGCGCCGTGCCTGGCACCCCCGTGCCGCCGAGCGTGACCGTGGACGGAGGGGGCGTGAGGGAATGGGAGTGGCTCATGGCTTGTTGAGGATGTAGCGGCGCACGGCCTGGTTGTGCTCGTCCAGGGTGGCGCTGAACTGGCTGGAGCCATCGCCCCTGGCCACAAAGTACAGGGCTCGGGTGGCGGCGGGCTGCACCGCCGCCTGCAGCGAGGCCCAACCGGGCATGGCAATGGGGGTGGGTGGCAGGCCCGCGCGGGTGTAGGTGTTGTAGGGGGTATCGGTGTCGAGGTGGCGGCGGCGCAACCGCCCCTGCAACGCCGGGCCCACCCCGTAGATGACGGCGGGGTCGGTCTGCAACCGCATGCCCAGGCGCAGGCGGTTGATGAACACACCGGCCACCTGGGCACGGTCGGCGTCCAGACCGGTTTCCTTTTCCACGATGCTGGCCAGCGTGAGGGCCTCGTCGGGGGTTTTCAGCGGCAGCCCGGGCTGGCGCATGGCCCAGGCCTGCGCCAGCTTTTTGTCCATGGCGCTGGCGGCCTGGCGCCACACGTCCAGCTCGCTGGCGTGTTTGGGGTACACGTAGGTGTCCGGAAAAAAGCGCCCCTCGGGGTGCAGACCGTCCTTGCCCAATGTTTTCATGAGGAAATCGCCTTCCAGCGCTTGTTCCCCAATGGTAATGTGCTCTGCTTTCCGAATGGCCTCGCGCATCTGGGCAAAGGTCCAGCCCTCCAGCAGGGTCACGCGGCGCAAGGCCTGGTCGCCACTCACCAGCTTGTCCAGCAGTTGCCAGGGGGTGGTGCCCGGTGTCACCTCGTAACTGCCCGCCTTGATCAGGTGGGCCTGCCCGGAGGCCCGCAGGCCCCACAGCAACAGCCAGGACGGCTCGTCCAGTCCGGCGGCGGTGGCGTCGCGCACCACGCGTGGGGCTGCGGCGCCAAGTGGCACGCGCAGGTCCAGCACGGCCTGGCCGGGTGTCAGACGCAGGGACAGTGGGGCATTCACCCACCACACCAGGGCCGCCACCGTCGGCAGCAGTGCCCACAGCGGCCATTGCAGCCAGCGCCACCAGCGACCGGTTTTTGAAACTTTCACAGAGCCCCTTGGGAAACAGTCAACAAAGCGTCGCATGATAATTCGGGCCGACCCCCTTGCGGGTATGGTCAGGTCCAGCCCCTCACACGGCCATCCACCGCTTTGTTCCACCGTTTGGCCCACCCCATGTCACCCACCACCGCCACCAACGCCCCCCCAGCCGCCAACGCCACCGATGGCCAAACCCGCCTGCACCACTGGGGGGTGATCCGCGCCCAAGGGGCCGATGCCGCCAAATTTCTGCACGGCCAACTGACGCAGGATTTTTCGCTGCTGGGCCTGTCCCAGGCGCGCCTGGCCGCGTTTTGCTCACCCAAAGGCCGCATGCTGGCCAGTGTGGTGGGCTTCAAGCTGGCCGACGACGACCTGTTGTTGCTGTGCCCGAGCGACGTGCTGCCCGCCACCCTCAAGCGCCTGTCCATGTTTGTCATGCGCGCGCAGTGCCGACTCAGCGATGCATCTGCCGCGTTTGACGTGCATGGCCTGGCCGGCGCCAGCGCCGATGCGCTGGCGGCCTCGACGGGCCTGGAGGGCGGCACCTGGGTCAAAGCAACCTTGCCCGACGGGCTCAGCCTGGTGCGCTTGCCCAAGGCGGGGGAAGGCCCACGGGCTGTCACCCGCCTGCTGGCCTGTGTGCCCGCCGGCCAAATCCTGCCCGCAACCCTGCCCCCCATGGACAGCGCCGCCTGGGCCTGGCTGGAGGTGCAAAGCGGCGTGCCCATGGTCAGCTTGCCGGTGGTGGAGGCGTTTGTGCCCCAGATGCTCAACTACGAGTCCGTGGGCGGCGTCAATTTCAAAAAGGGCTGCTACCCCGGCCAGGAGGTGGTGGCCCGCAGCCAGTTTCGCGGCACCCTGAAGCGGCGCACCTACCGCGTCGCCACAGATCAAGCGCTGAGCGTGGGCCAAGAGGTGTTCCACAGCGCCGATGCCGAGCAACCCTGCGGTACGGTGGTGGCCGCCGCCTGCCTGGGTGACCACTGCCAGGCCTTGGTGTCCATGCAAACCGCTGCGGCAGGCGAAGGCCGTTTGACGGCCAACGGCCCTGCAGGCCCCGCCCTCACCCTGCTGCCGCTGCCCTACGCCTTGCTGGAAGACGTTTGACCCATATTCATTGGTTTTTATAGCTGAAACACCAATAAAAACAAGCCATAGAAGGCATTTTTATTCATAACTCATACGCTCCCGGTGAATTGCTATGTGCCTGATGGCCTTTGCGCTGCACACCCAGCCTGAGTTGGGCCTGTTGCTGGCCGCCAACCGGGACGAGGCGCTGGACCGCCCCACCCTGCCCCTGCACCGCTGGCACACCCCCGCCGGCACGGCGGTGTGGGCGGGGCGCGACGTGCGCGAGGGCGGCACCTGGCTGGGCAGCAGCCTGGGCGGACGGGTGGGCCTGCTGACCAATGTGCGAGACCCTGCATCGGTGGCCAGCCAAGCGGGCCACGCCCAGCCATTTCCCCGCAGCCGGGGGGAGCTGGTCACCCGCTGGCTGGACACCACCGCCAGCGAACCCGACGCCCGGCAGGCCACCCAGCGGTTCACCCAGTGGCTGCAGCCGCGGGCGTTGGACTACGGGGGCTTCAACCTCGTGCTGGGCGATGTGGCCCAAGGCCACTGGGTGTGGTTGAACAACCGCCCCGACACGGTGTGGCCCAAGCTGCCAACCCAGTGGCAACGGGCCGCCCACCAGTCGCATGGCCATTTGCTGGCGGCCACCCTGCCACCGGGGGTGTACGGCCTGTCCAACGCCGGTCTGGACACCGCCTGGCCCAAAACCCTGGCGCTGCGCGAGGCCCTGCAGCAGCACCTGGCGGCCGCCCCCGAGGGCGCGCCCCGCCCCCCCACACCCGACTCGCCCCTGTGGGCGGCTCTGGCCAACCCGCACGTTTACCCCGACGACCAACTGCCCCACACCGGCGTGCCCTGGGCGTGGGAGCGTGCACTGTCGGCCGCGTGGGTGGACATGCCCAGCCACACCGCCGGATATGGGACCCGCAGCAGCTTGCTGATGCAGCTGCAGCGGCAAGCGGGCCATTGGCACGCCCACCTGCTGGAGCGCACCTGGCGACCGGCACCGCAAGCCGGCTGGGCCAGTGCCCAGTGGCACTTTGACGGGTCAGCCGCGGCTCAGACCACGAACCAGGAGCGGTAAGGGCAGGTGGCCAAGGCGGAGTTGAAGTAGCGGGCGTCGTGCGTCACGTCCTCGCCCAGCCAATCGGGGCGCTCAAAGGGCTGGTCGGGCGACGACAGCTCAATTTCCGCCACCACCAGACCCAGGTTGTCACCGTGGAATTCGTCCACTTCCCAGACCATGCCCGCGTGGGTGAGGGTGTGGCGGGTTTTGTCGATCAGTGGGCCGTCGCACAGCGCCAGCAAGGCCCGGGCATCGGCCAGCGGAATGGGGTATTCAAACTCCTGCCGGGTGGCACCCTCGCTGCGACCCTTGATGGTCAACCACCCATCGCCACCGGCCACCCGGACGCGCACGGTGCGCGCCACGTCGCGGTTGAGGTAACCCTGGGTGTACCGCACCCCCGGCGTGCCACGCCAGTGCTCGTTGCGCACCAGAAATTTGCGTTCAATTTCAATGCCCATGGGTGCTCACTCGTCCAGCGCCAAGGCGTGGGTGGTCACCAGCGGCAGCGCCATGGTCTGGTGCGGCAGGCCGGCTTCTTCAAACACCGGCCCCAGAGGCAAAAAACCTTGGTGGCGGTAAAACGCTTCGGCGCTGCGCAAGGCATGCAACTGCACCTGCGCGCAGCCAGCGGCACGGGCCTGCGCCACCAGGGTTTGCAGCACCCGCTCGCCCAAGCCTTCTTGGCGCATGGGATGCAACACCGCCATGCGGCCTACTTGACCGGTGTCGCCTTGGCACACCAGGCGCCCAGTGGCCAACGGCATGCCCAGCCGGTTGGCGATGCAGGCGTGAAAGGCTCCGGCATCGGCTTCGTCAGACAACAGGTGCGTGGGCACGCCCTGCTCCTGTCCCAACACCTGCTCCCGCACCGCCATGGCGGGCTGCTGCTGGGTCAACCAGGTGCCGCTGTGCAGTTCGGTCATGGGCAGCCGGTCTTCAAACGCCTGCAACACCTCCACCAGGGCCGCAGGCACAGGTTGAGAAGCCATGGCGTGGGGGGTAGTGAAGACATACAGCAATTCACCGGTGGCCAGCAGTTCATCGCCCCGGAAGATGGCACCCTCAAACACCAGCGACGAGCGCCCGGTTTTGACAAACCGCATGCCCACGTCCAGCCAGTCGTCCATGCGGGCGCTGCGCAAAAAATCCACGGTGGCCTTGCGCACCACCATGTCGCCATTGAGCTGGGCCATGGCCTGGGCAAACGGCAACGCCGCCGCCCGCCAATATTCATTGATGGCCACGTCCAGGTAGGCTAGGTAGTGGGCGTTGAACACGATGGACTGCATGTCCACCTCAGACCAGCGCACGCGCAGGCGGTGGAGCAATCGGTATTGGTCAGGGTGGGTCATGGGCTTGAATGGGCGGTTCAGGTCAGGGGCGCGGGTGCAGAGGCCTGGGGTTTGCGCGATTGTTTACAGGTGTACATGGCTGCATCGGCAATTTTCATCAGCTCATCATATTCAAGTGCGTCGTGTGGGTAGGTGGCGTGACCAATGCTGGCACTGACGCTCACCAGCACACCGCTGGGCAGACGCACCGGCGCTTCAATGCCCGCCAGCAGCTTGGACGCAAACGCCCACAGGTCGGCGGGCTGCGTCAAGCCCTCCAGCAGCAACACAAACTCATCCCCCCCCACCCTGGCCACGGTGTCGATGCCACGGGTCACTTCTCCCAGGCGTTTGGCGACCACCAGCAGCAAGTCATCACCACAGGCGTGACCATGGGTGTCGTTGACGGCCTTGAAACCATCCAGATCCAATGCCACGAGCGCAAAACCCTGACCCGAGCGCAGGCTGCGCTGCATGGCCAGCTGCACACGGTTGGCCAACAGCACCCGATTGGCCAACCCGGTCAGTGCATCGTGGTTGGCGCGAAACTCCAGCAGCCGTTCGTTTTCCAGCAATCGGCGGTTGGCCTCCTCCAGCTCCAGGGTGCGCAGCCGAACACGGTGCTCCAGCTGCGCTTCGCTGGCCTTGAGCACCTCCAGCCTCGCAAAGTCGCTTTCCGCCGCCTGTGCCAGGGCCGCCTCTTTTTCCCTGTGGGCGGTGTTGATGCGGTCGGCCAGTGCAATGCTGAGCAGCAGCATTTCAATGGCCGAGCCCAGCATCAAGCCGTGGCGGTTGAACACGTTGGCGGGTAACAAGCCCAGGTTGTGCAGCGGCAACACGGCCGCCCCCAGCAGCAGTGCCGACCAGGCCAACAGGAAGAAGCGCGCACCCGGCTGGCGCTGAAGGTAGGCACACACGCCGATGCCCACCATGGTGACGGCCACCGACAGCGACAACAGGTTGATCATCCAGGCCGATACCAACTGCGGCAACGCAAACACGGCCAACAAGGTGAGCAGCGACATGCCCACCATGGCCTTCAATAACACGTCCATGCGCGGGAACCGCACCCGGGTGTCCAGCAGACCTCGCACAAAAATGGCTGCAAACAGGGCGGTGATGGCCAAACTGGCCCTGGGCGCGTACTCGGCCAGCCACAGCGATTGCGTCCAGAAGAATTGGGCGCCCAGGCCCGTCAAACCCAACTGGCCGACACCCATGCTGGCGGAAAAACACACGTACACCAAAAACTGGCTTTCGCGCGTGGAAAAGTACAGAAACAGGTTGTAGAGCAACAATCCCGCCAGCAACCCGAAATACAGCGCACTGATGCCCAAACTGACCTGGTCGTTCTGCCAAAACGCATCGGGTTGCCAGAGCATGAGTGGAATGGACACCGTGCCGCCGGACGCCACCCGCAGGTACAGCGTCCGCTCGGTACCAGGTGACAACTGAAGGGGAAACACGAAGTGGCGGTGGGCCACTGGCCGCTGGGCATAGGGCCGCGTGTCGCCAGTCGCCACCTGCACCACACCGCCGACAGGGGTCTGCTCGTACAGGGTCACGTCGTCCAGCAGCGGAAAACCGACGTGCAGCAGACGCTGCACAGACTCAGTGGAGCCAACGCGCAACTGCAAGCGCACCCAGACGACGGACCGTGTCAGCCCGAAGTGAATGGGGGCGTCGCCAAAAGCGTGCGGTACAAAGCGAGCCTGGTGGGCGGCGTGGCGCACATCGTCAAAGGTGAGCTTGCCCGACGTGTCTTCCAACAGGTGGGCGTGGGGGGACAGATTGATGCGTGCCTGATCACGCACCTCCACCAGCGCGGACCCTTGCACCGCGCCGACCGATGACTGGGCCCATGACACATGACCCCAGGCACACAAACACCACCAGATCAGCCATCTCGCATACAGCATGAACACATGGCACCACTGAGGTGCTCGCAGAGTTGGCTTTTGACAATGGCAAACCCCGACCTGTATCGGTCCGGTGGATCGCCTCCCTTGCTGACCCAATGCACCCCGAGACAAGGCCTGCGGTGTTGGGACTGCGTCAAATGTTACACGGCTTTGCGGTCATCCCGTGCCAAAAGCCCGCCGCAACGCTCGGGCGGCATCCTGGTGGGCTTGCAGGGCCTCGGGCAGGGCCCGCCCCATTTTGATGAACTCGTGGGTCACTCCCCGGTACATGTCCAGATCGGTGGGTACGCCCGCCATGCGCAGGCGATCGGCATAGGCCAGACCTTCATCCACCAGGGGGTCGCACTCGGCCAAACCCATCCAGCAAGGGGCCACACCGTCCACCTCGGGCACCCGCAGGGGCGCAAACCACCAATGTTCGCGGTCGGTGCGGTTGGGGATGTATTGATCGAAAAAGTAGTCAATCGACGCGGCCTCCAGTACAAACCCATGGGCAAACCGCTGGTGGGAAGGTGTGTCCTGGTGCGCCGTGGTGCCGGGGTAAAAGAGCAGTTGCAGGCACAACGGCACCTGGGCGTCACGCGCCAGCAAGGCGACCACCGCCGCCAGCGTTCCCCCTGCGCTGTCCCCGCCCACGGCCACACGGTTCATATCCAGCCCCAGGTCCGGGGCCTGCGTGCGCAACGCGGTCAAACTGTCCCATGCATCGTGCACCGCGGTGGGAAACGGGTGCTCAGGCGCCAACCGGTAATCCACCGACACCACGGCGCAATGCGCCAGGTGCGCCAGGTGGCGACACAGGGACTCGTGCGTGGCCACGCTGCCAATGGTAAAGCCGCCGCCATGGAAATACAGCAACACGGGCAAGGCGGCACTGTCGGGGGCGCCGTGCGGCACCCACAGGCGGGCACTCAACCAGTGCCCGTCACGGGTGGGCAGGCTCAATGCCTCGTCGCGCGCCATGCGGTGGGGCGCCAGGTCAAGCACACCAGCCCCTTGCTCGTAGAAGGCGCGGGCCTGACGGGGCGTCATGGCGTGCATGGGGGTGCGTGCGGCTCTGTCCATGCGGTCAATCACACCCCGCATCAACGGGGTCAACAGGGCGCGGGGATGGGAAGCGTGGCTCATGCAAAACAACAGCGGGTTGGGGTGCCGCACAGGCGACTGGGTGAGGGTTTTGCACATGGTGCAAGGGGCTGCCAGTGTATAGAGTGCGGACATGGGCAGTGCCTTGATCCGCCCCCTCACACCCCACACCCCACACCCCAGTTGCATCACCATGGCTCAAATTTTCTACATCACCCAGATCCAGTTTGACTTTGGCGCCCTCCAGACCCTGCCCGGCGAATGCGAGCGCCTGGGACTGAACCGTCCCCTGGTGGTCACCGACACAGGGGTGCGCGCCGCCGGTTTGCTGGACAAACTGCTGAACATCCTGGGCAAAGGGTTCGCCGGACCGGTGTTTGACCAGACCCCCAGCAACCCCACCGAAGCCGCTGTGTGCGCCGCCGCCGACCTCTACCGTGCGCAAGCTTGCGACGGCATCATTGCACTGGGCGGTGGCAGCGCCATCGACTGTGCCAAAGGCGTGGCCATTGCCGCGACACACGAAGGCCCACTCAAAACCTACGCCACCATCGAGGGCGGCTCACCCCGCATCACCGAGCGGGTGGCGCCCATCATTGCCATCCCCACCACGGCGGGCACCGGCAGCGAGGTGGCCCGTGGCGCCATCGTCATCGTGGACGATGGCCGCAAACTGGGCTTTCACAGTTGGCACCTGGTGCCCAAAGCCGCCATTTGCGACCCGGAACTGACCCTGGGCCTGCCCCCCATGCTGACCGCCGCCACCGGCATGGACGCCGTGGCCCACTGCATGGAAACCTTCATGGCAGCCCCCTTCAACCCACCGGCCGACGGCATCGCGCTCGATGGCCTGGCACGCGCCTGGGCCCACATCGAGCGGGCCACCCGCGACGGCCAGGACCGCGAAGCCCGCCTCAACATGATGAGCGCCAGCATGCAAGGGGCCATGGCTTTTCAAAAAGGGTTGGGCTGTGTGCACAGCCTGAGCCACAGCCTGGGGGGTGTGAACCCCCGGCTGCACCATGGCACCCTGAACGCCATGTTCCTGCCCACCGTGATTGCGTTCAATGCGGGGGCGCCCACTGTTCAAAAAGAGAAGCGCCTGGAGCGCATGGCACAAGCCATGGGGCTGCAAAACGCGTTAGACATTGGCCCCGCCATCACCGACATGAATGCCCGGCTGGGCCTGCCCAGCGGCTTGGCCGCCATGGGGGTGGAGCGGGCTTGGTTCGGCAAGGTCATTGACGGCGCGTTGGCCGACCACTGCCACAAAACCAACCCCCGCTTGGCCACCACCGAAGACTACGTGGCCATGTTGGAAGCCGCCATGTGAGTCTGGCCGATGGCGGGCCAGCGCTGGCGCATGACCACCCAGGCCACCAGCCCGACACCCATCATCAAGAGCGACGCGGTGGCCAGCGCCACCGTGCTGTGCATGACCAGCGGCGCCACCACACCGGCCACCAGCCCGTTGGCCGCCGAGCTGACGAACATTTGCAGCGATGAGGCCATGCCCCGGCGCGTGGGGTGCAGGTCCAGCACCAACAGCGTGACCACGGGCACCATCAGCGACCAGCCAAACGCAAAAATGGCAATGGGCCACAGCGCCCAGCCCACATGGACCGGGAACACCCAATTGGCCAGCAGGTTGAGCACCCCAATGCCCAGCATGATCAAAAAGCCAGCCCGAATCTGGCGCTTGGGCGGCAAGCGCCCCGCCAGACGGCCGCTGAGCCACGCGCCGCCCATGATGCCGCCGATGGTCAACACAAAAAACCAATAAAACTGCCCCGGTGCCAACCCCAGGTGCTCACCCAGGAACACAGGGGCGCTCAGGACGTACAGAAACATGCCGTTGAAAGGAATGCCGCTGGCCAGTGCCAGCAGCAGAAAGCGTGGGTCTGAGCCCAGTTGCCAGTAGCCCGCCAACAGGTGGCGAGGGTGAAACGCCTGGCGGTGTGCCAACCCCAGGGTTTCGGGCAGCATGCGCAGGTTCACTACCCACATGGTCAGACCCACGGCGGCCAGAAACCAGAAAATGGCTTGCCAGTTGGTGTGCACCAGCAACCAGCCACCGATCATGGGGGCAATGGCGGGGGCCACCCCGAAAAAGATGGTCACCTGGCTCATCACCTTCTGTGCCTGGTCGGGCGGATACACGTCGCGAATGATGGCCCGCGCCACCACAATGCCAGCCCCGGTGGACAGCCCCTGCACCGCCCGGAACACGATGAGCTGCCCGATGTTCTGTGACACCGCGCAACCCACCGAGGCCACGGTGAACACCGCCAGCCCCCACAGCACCACCGGCCGACGGCCAAAGCTGTCAGACAACGCCCCGTGGAACAAGGCCATGAACGCAAACCCAAACAAATAGGCCGACAGGGTTTGCTGCATCTGCACGGCTGACGCACCCAGCGATTGGGCAATGCCCGCGAACGCGGGCAAATAGGTGTCGATGGAAAACGGGCCCAGCATGCCCAACACAGCCAGCAGCACGGCAAAGGCCCACTGCGGTGCCAACCACTGGCGGTGAAAATCAGGATTCATCCAAGGGTTGTAACCCAAAGCGAGTCCCCCGGCCCAGATGGGAGCGTGCGGCTGGGCGAACACGAGTCACCCAAGGCTCAGCCAGCGCTCACAGGTCCAACACCTGCGCCATGTCAGGCCGTTCTACCCACTGCGCAAACTCGTCGGCCAGGCGCTGGCTTTCGGCCACCGCCGTGTGCCACACCGCCATGCGGCCCGCCAGGTCGTTGCCATAACGGGTGAAGTCGGTGCGGTCAGGCAGCTTGCCGTTGGGCAGGGTTCTGACCCATTCGGGGTTGGGCGCCAACACCAGCATGCGGTGGAGTGCCCCCGTGGGACGGTGCCGCCACTTCAGGTTTTTGTCCAACCAGCCGGGCACCACGGCTTTTTGAAAATGCGGGTACAACACCAGGCCGGGTGTTCGCCCCTGGGGCACGCTGTAATGCAGGTGCAGGTGGTAGTCGGTGATGCCACCGTCCCAGTAGCAACCGGGGGGCGCATCGGGTATGCCCGTCACGGGCTTGAGCACGAAGGGAATGGAGCAGCTGGCCTGCAATGCGGGCATGAAGTTGTGCTCGGTCAGCCCCACCCGACGGGTGGCCATGTCGTGGGTGGCAAATGGCAGGTCGGCGTTGGAAAACACCACCCGCTCCAGCCAGCCCCCCAAGGCCTTGCGGTGCAGCGTGTTGGTCAAAAAAGCCCCGGCATACCCCAACGGCGTGCGCCAGCGCCCGTCCCGACCCAGCACATGCCGCCCCCGCGAGGTCAGGATGTGCAGCCGGTAGCGGGGGTGGTTCAGCACCTCGGTCACGCGTCCACCGTAAAAAGCCTGCAGGTTGTCGGCAAAGCGCTGACTCACCTGGGCGGCAGGGGGGCGTTTTTGCCCAGGGGCCAGTTCGTAGTGCTGGGCAATGTAGTCGCGCTCCAGGCGCTGAAACCCGGTCACCGGTTGGTTCAAACAAGCGGTGGACATGCGCCACGCACCGATGGACGCGCCCACCAGGTCCACGACCTGTGCGCTTTGCGCCAGCCATTGACCGAACAGAAACTGGTCCAGCCGCCCCAGCACCAGGCCCTTGGGCCCGCCCGCCGCGGCGGGTATGCACGACACATCGGCAGGTTGTAAACCCTGCGCCGCCAGGTGCTCACGCGCGCCAGGGGCCGCGTAGATGCGCAAGGCCCGCAGGCGCATCAGCCCAGGAAGCCTTCGCGCGCCAACTGCAGCGCCGGGATGTTGTCGCCGGCAATGGCATCCGGGTCCACGCCCAGGGCCACGCCCACGGCGTCGGGGTAAGAGCCGATGCGCTCGCTCAGCTCCATGTCGCTGAACTCCACCCTGGCACGCCAGGCGGCCAGGTGAATGACAGCGGCAATGGGCTCGATGGTGTCGTGCTCGAAAGGGTCCAGGTGGTTTTCCAACCCCGCCACCATGCGTTTGGGGAAACGCCACTGGCGGGCCAGCGCAGCACCCACATCGGCATAGCTGTAACCAAACTGCGCCGTTTCCGCCTTGGCGCGCCGCAAATGGAAGGGGGAAATACGGGCGTTGACGCTCACCATGGCCTCAGGCATGCCCACGTGCATCACCAGCTCCCCGATGGCGTGGATGAGCCCAGCCGTGTACACCGCGTTGTCGTCCACCCCCAGGGGGGCGGCCACATAGCGCGCCAGGTTGGCGGTGGTCAGGCTGTAGCGCCAGAACATCTCCAGGTCGATGCCGGAGGTGTGGTGAAACCCGTCTTGCAGCAAGGCCGCCAGCGCCATGGCCCTGACCTTGACCAGCCCGAGCATGGCAATGGCCTCACGCGGGTGCGCCACCGGTCGCAGCAAACCAAAAAAGGCGGAGTTGGCCTGGCGGATGATCTTGGCCGTCAGGACGGGATCGGTCTCGATGAGCTGGGCCAGCGAATTCAGGTCGGCCGAGGGGTCCTCGAGCGTTTCAATCAGGCGACCGGCCACCTTGGGGGCTGGCGGCAGCGCGTTGGGCTGGGCGAGGAGTGCGTCAAGTTTCATGGGTGGCAGCGCGTGGCATCAATCCAGGAAGGCCCCCAGGTCGCCCTTGCTGGTCCATTCATCGGGGTCTTTTTCCAGCAGGCTGTCCAGGTCCAGGCCCATGACCAGGCCGACCATGTCGGGGAAGGTGGCGGCCAGCCCGTTGGCGTCGAGTTTGACCTCCTCGGCCCGCGCACGCCACACGGCGATGTGGAGCACACCGGCCAGCATTTCGTAGTGCTCACCCTCGAAAGGGGCGTCCAGGTACTGCAGCGAGCGCACGATGGCGTCGGGGAAATTCCACTTAGCGGCAAACGCCGCGCTCACGTCGGAATAGGTGTAGCCCAAGGCGCTGCGCTCGGCCTGGGAGCGGTCCAGCGCCAAGGGCGGCACGCTGAAGTCCAGGCGGCGCATCTCGTCGGGCATGCCCATGTGCATGACCAAGTCACCCAAGGCATGCACCAGCCCGGCGGTGAACGCCAGGCCACCGTCCTGCTTGACCACCCCCGCCAGGGTGCGGGCAATTTTGGCCACGTTCAGGCTGTAGCGCCAGAACTGCTCCAGATTCACCCCCTGCACTTTGCGAAACGCGCCACCCAGTGCAGCGCCCATGACCATGGTGCGCACATGGTTCAGCCCCAGCACGGAGGCGGCCTCCTGCACACTGGCCACCTGGCGCTGCAGGTTGAAAAAACTGGAATTGGCCAGGCGCAAGGCGCGGGTGGTCAGGGCGGGATCAGAGGCCAACAGGGCGCCGATGCGGCGCAAGTCGGGGTCGTCCTTGTCCAGCTCGGTCATGAGGTCGGCAACGGCCTCGGGAATGCTGGGCAACGCACGGGGATGGTCCAGCAGGGCCTGAAGTTCCATGGTCGGTGCTCTTTCCGGTCTGTGATGTCGTGAATACCGCTGACGTTACCTCAAAAACACCGCCTTGCCGCGGATTGATGCAACGCAAACTGGGCGTTTGCGGCCACCGCGCGTCAGCGCTTGAGCCCCTGCAATTTGGAAAAGGCCGAGGCCATGGCCGATGGCGACTGCTCCCGCTCGTTGCGGTGCTGACCCACCCCGCCCCGCTGCTGGCGGTTGGCGGGCTCAAAGCGGTTGTCGCCCGAGGCTCGGCCGCCAGGGCCGTCCTTGCGCGCCGGGGCGGCGTCCAGCTTCATGGACAGGCCGATGCGCTTGCGCGCCACGTCCACCTCCATCACCTTGACCCGCACGATGTCGCCGGTTTTGACCACCTCGCGCGCGTCGGTCACGAACTTGTGGCTGAGCTGGCTCACATGCACCAGCCCGTCCTGGTGCACGCCCAGGTCAATGAATGCGCCAAACTGCGCCACGTTGCTGACCGTGCCCTCCAAAATCATGCCCTCCGTCAGGTCTTTGATGTCTTCCACACCGTCGTTGAATCGGGCCACCTTGAAGTCGGGCCGGGGGTCGCGGCCTGGCTTTTCCAGCTCGCTCAGGATGTCTTTGACGGTGATGACACCAAACTTGTCGTTGACCAGCAGCTCAGGACGCAGGGTTTTGAGCACGTCGCTGCGGCCCATCACCTCGGTGATGGGCTTGGCGGTTTTGAGCAAAATGTGCTCAACCAGGGGGTAGGTTTCGGGGTGCACGCCCGTCATGTCCAGCGGGTTGCTGCCGCCGCGAATGCGCAAGAAGCCCGCGCTTTGTTCAAAGGTTTTGGCCCCCAGGCCGCTGACTTCCATCAGTTGCTGGCGGGTTTTGAAGGCGCCGTTGGCCTCGCGCCAGCGCACCACGGCCTTGGCCACCGTGCCGCTCAGGCCCGACACCCGCGCCAGCAACGGCGCGCTGGCGGTGTTCAGGTCCACGCCCACGGCGTTCACGCAGTCTTCCACCACGGATTCCAGGGTGCGGGCGAGCTCGCTCTGGTTCACGTCGTGCTGGTACTGGCCCACGCCAATGCTTTTGGGGTCAATCTTGACCAACTCGGCCAGCGGGTCTTGCAGGCGGCGGGCAATGCTGGCCGCGCCGCGCAGGCTCACGTCCACGTCGGGCATTTCTTGGCTGGCGTATTCGCTGGCGCTGTACACCGACGCGCCCGCCTCGCTCACCACCACTTTTTGCATGGCATGGCAGGGGTGGCCGGGCTCGGTGCCCTTGTCGATGAGCTTGATGAGGTCAGCGGCCAGCTTGTCGGTCTCGCGGCTGGCGGTGCCGTTGCCAATGGCGATCAGGTTCACGCCGTGCTGCTCGCACAGCTTGGCCAGCGTGTGCAGGCTGCCGTCCCAGTCGCGCCGGGGCTCGTGCGGGTACACGGTGCTGGTGGCCACCAGCTTGCCCGTGGCATCGACCACGGCCACCTTCACGCCGGTGCGGATGCCGGGGTCCAGGCCCATGACGGTTTTGGGCCCGGCGGGCGCGGCCAGCAACAGGTCGCGCAGGTTGTCGGCAAACACCTTGATGGCGGTTTGCTCCGCCGACTCGCGCAGGCGGGCAAACAGGTCGCGCTCGGTGGACAAACTCAGTTTGACGCGCCACGTCCAGGCCACGCACTTGCGCAACAGGTCGTCGGCCGCCCTGCCCTGGTGCCGCCAGCCCAGGTGCACCGCAATTTTCCCCTCGGCCAGCGAGGGCACGGCAGCGGGCTTTTTATAAGTAGCAGACTTTTTAATGTCATCAAGCGCTGGAGTGCTTTTTTGATCAATATTTTGTCCCACAGCGTTCAACTCAGGGGCCTGCAGTTTCACGTCCAGAATTTCCAGCGCCCGGCCCCGGAACACGGCCAGCGCCCGGTGCGAGGGCACGCGGGCCATGGGTTCGTCGTAGTCAAAGTAATCGCGGAACTTGGCCACATCGGGGTGGGCCTCGTCTTTGCCCGCGGCGAGTGAGCTGCGCAGCAGGCCTTCGGCCCACAACCACTCGCGCAGGGTTTGCACCAGTGTGGCGTCCTCGGCCCAGCGCTCGGACAGGATGTCGCGCACACCGTCCAGCACGGCCAGCGGGTTGGAAAAATCGGTGCCTTCGGGGTCGCCCACGGGGCGCACAAACGCCTGGGCTTGGGCCAGCGGCTCCAGCGTGGGGTTGGCCAACAGGCGGTCGGCCAGGGGCTCAATGCCGGCCTCGCGCGCCATCATGCCCTTGGTGCGGCGCTTGGGCTTGTAGGGCAGGTACAGGTCTTCCAGTTCCTGCTTGGTGGGCGCGGCCTCGACGGCGGCGCGCAGCTCGGGCGTGAGCTTGCCCTGCTCTTCAATGCTTTTGAGGATGGTGGCGCGGCGGTCCTCCAACTCGCGCAGGTAGGACAGGCGGGCTTCGATCTCGCGCATCTGGATGTCGTCCAGGCCACCCGTGGCTTCCTTGCGGTAGCGGGAAATGAAGGGCACGGTGGCCCCGCCGTCCAACAATTCCACAGCCACCTGCACCTGGCGAGGCTGAACTTTGATTTCCTGGGCGATCTGCGTGACGATGTGGTGCATGGACGGGGGCAACAAATGTGGGGCACGGCAACGTCAGGCGGCCCCTGGGGTTCAAAGGGCGCAAAGTGTGCCACAGGCCACTGGCGGCCCAGGGCACGGCCCCCCGTCAGGCGGGTGTGGCTGCACTGCCACCGGCCATCACCCGGTTTCGCCCCGCCGCCTTGGCCGCGTACAGTGCTTGGTCTGCCGTGGCAATCAACTGGTCGCCGGTGCGCCCGTCGTCCGGGTAGGTGGCCACACCGAAGGACGCCGTGACACGGATGAGTTGCCCGCCGTAGGCCACCAGCTGCTCCGCCAGGGCAATGCGCAACTGCTCGGCGCGCCCCACCGCGCTGGCCTGCGTCATGTGTGGCGACACCAGCAAGAACTCCTCGCCACCGTAGCGGCAGTACACATCGCTGCCGCGAGCAAGGTTTTTCATCAGCGCACCGAACACCCGCAGCACTTCATCGCCCGCCAGGTGGCCGTGCTCGTCGTTGACGCGTTTGAAATGGTCCAGGTCACCCAGGATGACGCTGATGGGGTGGCCATGGCGCTGCGCCGCAATCAACTCCCGCTGCAGCGTTTCCTCCAGGTAGCGGCGGTTAAACAGACCGGTCAGCGCATCGTGGGTGGACTGTTCCCGCAGCTCTTCTTGCAGCGCCAGCACCGCCCGCTCGGCCTGCAATCGCTCGGTGACGTCGATGACCAAACCAATGAGCGCGCGCCGACCTTTGATGTCCATGGCGGTGGCGCGCAGCTCAATGTCGATGACCTGACCACCTTTGCGCACCCCTCGGATCAGGGCATCGGTGCTCTCGGTCAGGCCTTGCAGTTGCTGGCGCGTCAGCGTCGCCAGCTTGGGATGGTCGACTGGCGGCACCAGTGCCAGCGGGTGCAGCCCCACGATTTCGTCGACCCCATACCCGAACATCTGGGCGAACTTGGCGTTGGCGTAGCTCAGCAGGTCGCTCTCAATGATGGCAATGCCCACCAGCGACTGGTTGACCAGGCCGCGAAACTTCGCCTCCGATTCGCGCAATGCACGGTTGATTTTTTCGTTCTCCAGCAAGGCCGCCTGCAGCTCGGCGGTGCGTTTGCGCACCTGTTCTTCCAGCAAGATGGCCGTCTGAAACAGGCTGAAGTCCGACCCCTGCACGCTGGTGTTGCGCTCGGCGCGGTCCATCAGCGAGCGGATGATTTTGTTGAGCCGACCCACCTCTCGCTGGTGGGCCAGCGCCTCGGGGGAGTCTGGCGGTGCGGCATCAGCCATGGTCTGCGCCCTCAGGTACCTCAGCGGCCCCTGCGCTCCCGATGGCCAGTCCCACCAGGGTCTGGTTGACGTGCACGCCGTTGAACTGCTCACCGTAGGTGTTGAAGCCGACCGCCTGGCAGGCTTGCAGCGTCTGCGCCACCGCCGGTGTCAGGCCGCACTGCGCAATTTCCAGCTTGCGCAAGATGCAGTCGAACACCAGCAGCAGTTGCAGGGGGCCAACGTCGGCCTGCACCTGCGCCAGTACCTCGGCCAGGTTGGTCTGCAGGTCCACCCCCTTGGCCACGCGCAGCACCAAGCCGTCTTCGATGGCACAAAAAAACGTCAGGCTGCCGTCGGCGTTGGCCTTCTGGATGGAGCGGACGTAGTTCGTCCCATCGATCATCACCACCACCGGCCACGCCGCAAAACGGCCCGGGTCCAGGTCGCCAACCGCCAGGCCCAGGATGCGGGCGTACTCCTCGGCCGCCGGAAGGCCATTGATTTCCCGAACGATGCGGTTGGCGGCGTCGGCGTCGGTCACCACCAGCCGTTCATCGGTCGCGACGAAATGCTGGGTCTTGAACAGTTTGAACGGCGCATTGGGCTTGAGCAACACCAGCACGGCACTGTCGACGTGAAAAGCACCGTCGCAAAACACCTGGGTGTGTCCGAAATCCAGGCCGTCGCCCGCAGACCCCCCAGCCAAAGGCCATCGCCCCAGTGCGTTTTGCAGCGACCGGGTGACCGGCTCCTCTCGCTTGGACATGCCATCGATGAGCAGCAACGCCACGCAGTTGTCGGCATCGGCATCGGGTGCCAGGCTTTCCATGCGCTGCATCAGTCCCTGGGCCAGGGCCTGACCTTGCCCCATCTCGAAGTGCTGCAAGAAACCGATGCGGCCACTGACGGCCACGCAGCCGTCACCCGAAAAGCTCGCGCCGGAAAGGCTGCCGTCCTGGCAACCCAGGGGGCCCATCTCACCCGCCGACGTGCACCCCACCACCTGGACGCCCACGAACAAGCGGTTCATCTCAGCGGCGAGGGCGTCCAGGTCGTGGGCACTGGAACAGAAAAACAGCACCAGCCCGGCGTCGGGCTGTTGAACCTGGGCGTGGAATTCTTGGACGGCCAGACGAGCGTCGGGTGCGACGGATTGGCCACGGCGAACGGTGGTGGGCACGTGAGTCTCCTTGTTGTTGTGCTGGTTAAAGACTCGCCCATGGGCAGAGCAAAGCGCCAACCCATGATAGCCAAGGGCCTCCCAGGCGTGTGTTTTTTTCACATCCCACACGGGCTATCCCACGGCGGCAGTGCGGTGTCATGTGGGGGCATGAACGGTCAGGCCTCTGTACCCCTGCGGGTAAAATGGCCTCTCAAAACAAAACAGGGACTGCCATGCGATTTCAAGTGACTTTGCAGGGTTTGGAGGCCGTGCTGAACGCGGTACCGGACAGCTTGTTTCTGCTGGATCCGGACACCTCCAGCATCCTCTACTGCAACCGGGCGGCGCACGAGGAACTGGGCTACGCGCCCGAAGACCTGCTGGGCCACTCCGTGCTCAGCCTGCAAAAAGACGTGACCGGACTGCCGCAGTGGAGCCAGATTGCCGAGGTCATCCGCCAGGCCAGCCCCTACGTCTTTGTGGGCCGCCACCGCCACCGCGATGGCCATGAAATCAGCGTGGAGGTGCACACCAACACCTTTGAGTTCGACGGGCACATGTACTTTCTGTCGTCGGCCCGCAACATCGGCAACCGCACCCTGCTGGACAACGACACCCTGACCCGCGACGCCCATCTGCTGTTCGCCCTCAACGAGGCATCCGACGGCATGTGGGACTGGCACATTCCCACGGGCAACGTGTATTTCAGCCCCCAGCTCAAGCGCATGCTGGGCTATGGGCCGCACGAACTGTCGCCCACGGTGGAGAGTTGGACGGCCAACGTGCACCCCGACGACCAGATCCGCGTGTTTCAGGTGATGGACCAGCACCTGAAAGGCGAACGCGAACGCTATGAGGCGCAATACCGCCTGAGAAACCGCAACGGCCACTATCTGTGGGTGAACGACCGTGGCCGGGTGTGTGAGCGCGACGCCCAGCAGGCCCCCACCCGGGTGGTGGGCATGGTGCAAAACATCACCGACCAGAAAATGCTGGAACTGGAGCTGATGCAGCAGGCCTCACACGACAGCCTCACCGGCTTGCGCAACCGCCGCGAAGCAGAGCAGGCCTTGGTGGCCCAGCTGTCCACCTGCCAGCGCCTGGACGTGCCCTTGGGCGTGTGCCTGTTTGACCTGGACCATTTCAAGCAAATCAACGACGTGCACGGCCACCTGGTGGGTGACCGCGTGCTGGTTCGGGTGGCGCAGCACCTGAGCCAGAGTCTGCGGGGCTCGGACGCCCTGTTTCGCTGGGGCGGCGAAGAATTTTTGCTGCTGGTCCCCGGCCTGGGCGTGGGCGACATGCTGCAACTGGGACAAAAACTGTGTGCCGAATTTGCCTCCCTGTCCTGGGAGGACCTGCCCGGCATCGGACCGGTCACCGCCAGCTTTGGCATGGCCGTCATGCCCGAGCACGGGTCAACTCCCGCCGAATTGCTGCTGGCCGCTGACACGGCGCTCTACAGCGCCAAGGCCGCTGGCCGCCACTGCGTGCGCATGGCCCAGCCGCTGCCGCCACCGGCACTGTCGGTCGTGGCCTGAGGGCTGCACAAAGGCTGCGCGAATGCGGCGTGAAGGCTGCGGCACCCGGGGCTCAGCCCCTCAGGGCTGCGCGCAGCTTGGCACCCACGTCAGGGCGCTCGGCGAACGGATCGGGTGGGTTGTGTCCTTGCACCACCGCCTCCAGGCGCTGGGTCACATTGCCCAGGGCCTGCGGATGGCTGTAGATGTAGAACTGGTTGGCTTCGATGGCGGCAAACACCTTGGCCGCCACATCGGCCGCCGACACCTTGCCGCTGCTCACCGCTTTTTGGCTCATGGCCTGGCCAATGAGCTGGCTTTGGGTGGGCTGCTCATCGGCCAAGGCGCCGGGACGGTTGCGGTGGCTGTGGGCAATGCCGGTGGGCACAAAGTAGGGGCACAGCACGCTGGCCCCCACTTGGTCGGTCACCAGTGACAGGTCTTGGTACAGCGTTTCGCTCAGGGCCACCACGGCGTGCTTGCTCACGTTGTAAATGCCCATGTTGGGCGCGGTCAGCAGCCCCGCCATGCTGGCGGTGTTGACGATGTGGCCTTGCCAGGTGGGGTCGGCCTTGGCGGCGGCCAGCATGTGCGGCGTGAAGCAGCGCACGCCGTGGATGACGCCCCACAGGTTGACGCCCAATACCCATTGCCAGTCGGCCACGGAGTTTTCCCACACCAGCCCGCCACTGCCCACACCGGCGTTGTTGAACACAAAATGCGGCGCACCAAACTGGGCCACCACCTCGGCGGCCAGGGTGTCCATGGCCTCGGTGTTGGACACGTCCACGCGCCGGGCCATGGTGGTCACGCCGGTGGCGACCAACTCTGCCTCAGCGGCGGCCAGGGCGTCGGCTTGCACATCGACCAGCACCAGGTTCATGCCGCGCGCAGCGGCGATGCGGGCGCATTCCAAGCCAAAACCGGAGCCTGCACCGGTGAGCACGGCGGTTTTGCCGACGAAATCAGAAATCATGGGGTTCTCCAGGGGGTGTGGGGGGGTCAGCGGGGCGCAGCATTTCCACATGGGCAATGCCGTCCTCGTCGTAGGGGGGGCTGTCGGTCACAAAGCCGTGGCGGCCATAAAAGCTTTGCAGGTGGGCCTGGGCGCCTATGCGGATGGGCTGTGCGCCCCACAGCCCCTGCAGTTCGTCACAGGCCCGAGCCATGAGGGTGTGCCCCAGCGCCAAGCCGCGGGCGGCGGGCGACGTGACCACCCGCCCAATGCTGGCCTGCGGGTATTTGAGGCCCGCAGGCACCAGGCGGGCGGCGGCCAGCAACTGGCCAGCGGCGTCCCAGGCCAGCAGGTGGTGACAGGCGGGGTCGGCACCGTCCATGTCCTGGAACACGCAGGCCTGCTCCACCACAAACACCGCCGTGCGCAACTGCAGCCAGGCGTACAACTGCGTCACCGACAACTGGTCAAACGCCAGGCACTGCCAAGACAGCCCCTGGGAAGACGCGGTTGACGGCTGGGCCGGCGATGAAGCGACCGGGGTCATGCCGCTTTCAGCACGTAACCCACGCGGGGAAAGTGCACGCGCACGGCACCGGCCCGCTCGTCGGTGCGCAGCAGGGTGTAGCGGGTGCGCGTGGCGGCCAGCAGCGTGCCCGCCGTGGCCTCGGGGCCAAAGCTCTCGGCGGCGATGGTGACGTCAGCGCCCAGCGCCAAACCGTGTTCGTCCTGAAACACCCCGTCGTCGGGGAAAAAATTCAAGCTTTTTTGGCCGCCAGCGATTGATGCGCTTGCACTGGCAGCTATCGCCTCCGCAGCAGTGCTTTTGACCATGTCGCCATGGCCAATGGCGGCCATGCGGGCCAACCAGTCTTGGACCGCGGGGGTGGCGTCGAACACGTCGGCCAGCACAGGCACGCGGGTCTGGGTGAACCACAGCGGGTGGTAGGCGGCAAAGTCGGCCAGGCTGGGCGCACTGCCCAGCAGGTAGGCGGTGGCCCCGCCCTGCTCGTGCAGCATGTCGGACAGGCGACGCAAATAACTCTTGTAGGCGGCCGCGCCGTCGGCCGGGCGGATGCGCACCATGCCGGTGGACATGGCGGCGCGGTCGGCCCCGAAGGCCTTGGCGGCTTCGACGGGCATGCCCGCCATGGCCTGGGCCGCGCCCTTGGGCTGAAAGTTGTAGGCCATGGCGGCCCAGAACAGCTGGGTGTCGGCCCACTGGGCCACGGTGCGGTTGAGCCCCTTGTGCCCCTCGGGGAAAAACGAGGGCGTGGGGGCCAGGTGCTCCAGCACGGTGGCAATGAGGGACGTGTCGCAAAACACATCGTTGCCGATTTGCAAAAACGGCGTCTTGCGGTAGCCGCCAGTCAGCGCCACCACGTCGGGCTTGGGCGCGATGCTGGGCACGATGACCGACTTCCAAGTCAACTGTTTGTGGCCCAGCATCAGCCGCACCTTCTCGGCGAAGGGCGACATGGGGTAGTGGTGCAGGTAAATATCTGGCGTGGTGTCGGGCAGGGCTTCAGACATGGGGAGCCTCCATCAAACCAGCTTGACCAGCTGCTTGCCAAAGTTTTTGCCCTTGAGCAAGCCAATGAAGGCCTCGGGCGCGGCGGCAAGGCCTTGCGCCACGCTCTCGCGGGGGCGGAGTTGGCCGGTGGCCACCAGGGTGCCCAGCTCGGTCAGCGCCTCGGGCCACACCGCCATGTGCTCGCTGACGATGAAGCCCTCTATCTTCATGCGGTTGACCAAAATCAGCGCCGGGTTGGCCATGGGCAGGGGCGCGCCGTTGTAGCCCGCGATCATGCCGCACACCGCGATGCGCGCAAACGCATTGGTGCGCAGCATCACCGCGTCCAGCACCATGCCGCCCACGTTTTCAAAATGGCCGTCAATGCCGTTGGGGCAAGCCACCTTCAGTGCCTTGGACAGGCTGATGGCGTCGGCGTGTTCTTTGTAGTCCACACAGGCGTCAAAGCCCAGCTCGTTGACGGCGTAGGCGGATTTGTCTGGCCCGCCCGCAATGCCCACCACGCGGCAGCCGCGTGCCTTGGCCAACGCACCAAAGGCACTGCCCACCGCGCCCGTGGCGGCGCTGACCACCACGGTCTCGCCCGCCTTGGGGGCGATGATTTTGACCAAGCCATACCAAGCGGTCACGCCGGGCATGCCCACCGCGCCCAGGTAGTGGCTCAGCGGCACATGGGTGGTGCTGACTTTGCGCAGCATGCCAGGGGCGTTGCCATCGACCACGCTGTAGGTTTGCCAGCCGCCCATGCCCACCACGGTGTCGCCCACGGCAAACTTGGGGTGGCGGCTTTCCACCACCTCACCGGCGGTGCCACCAATCATGACCTCGCCCAAAGGCTGGGGCTGGGCGTAGCTTTTGCCGTCGTTCATGCGGCCGCGCATGTAGGGGTCCAGGCTGAGGTAGTGGTGGCGCACCAGCACCTGGCCATCGGCCAGCGCGGGGGTGTCGGTGGTGACGAGCTTGAAGTTGGCGGCCGTGGCCTCGCCCTGGGGGCGGTTGTCGAGCACAATTTGTGGGTTCTGGGGCATGGTGTGTCCTGGCGAGAAAAAGAAAAATACTCCTGATTCAGAAGCAAACTGTTCAATCAGGAAAAGCGTTGAGTGGCAAAAATATGCAGAAAATATCAGTCCGTCGGGATGGGGCCAGCTGCGGGACCCGCGTTGGTCGGGCCGTTGAGCGGTTGTACCGAGCGGTCGGGCGCGGCCAGGCGGCGCACGTACTTGAAGGTGCCGGTGGCGTGGGCACACAAACGGCCCTTGGCGTCCACCACCCGCCCCTCGGTGAAGGCCATGGTGGTGGTCCGCTGCAACAGCTTGCCGGTGGCCAGCAGCGGTCCACCTTCGCGCTTGGCGGCGGCCATGAAGCTGGTTTTCATTTCGATGGTGACCACCCCCATTTCGGCGTCTGGCCCGGTCAGCACACTGCGCGCTGCATGTGCCATGACCACGTCCAGCAGCGTCATGCTGGCGCCGCCGTGCACCACGTTGAACGAGTTGAGGTGCTCGGGCGCGGCGGCATAGCGAATGTCGGCTTCGCCATCGGCCATGCGCAGCAGCTCAAAGCCCAGGTGGACCACAAAGGGGATGTGTACGCTGAATTCCATGCAGAGGTTCCTTGTGTTCAACCGCCCACCAGGGCGCTGACGCCGCCGTCCACCGCCAGCCATTGGCCGGTGATGTGCTTGCCCGCGTCCGACGCGTAGAGCAGGGTCAGGCCCTTGAGGTCTTCGTCGTCGCCCAGGCGGCGCAGCGGCGCGTGGGACTTGAGGTTGTCCTCACCCAGCTTGTCCAGCAGGCCAGCGGTCATTTTGCTGGGAAAAAAGCCGGGGCAAATGGCGTTGACGTTGATGCCCCGCGGCCCCCACTCCCCGGCCAGCGTGCGGGTGAAGTTGATGACCGCCGCCTTGGACGTGTTGTAGGCAATGGTCTGCATGCCCGGCGGGTTGCCGCCCAGTCCGGCGATGCTGGCCACATTGATGATGCGCCCCCCCGTGCCGCCGCCCTGGCGGGCCAGCATGCTGCGCTTGGCCACCTGCTGGCTGAGCAAGAAATAGCCGCGCACGTTCAGGTTCATCACCTTGTCCCACGCGGCCACGGGGTGGTCTTCGGCGGGGGCGCCCCAGGTGGCCCCGGCGTTGTTCACCAAAATGTCGATGTCGCCCATGCGCTGCAGGGTTTCGTCCACCAGGTGGGTGATGCTGCCCTCATCGGCGCAGTCGGCGGCCACCCAGCGGGCGTCGATGCCGGCGGCCTGCAACTCGGCCACGGCGGCTTCCAGGTCGGCGGCCTTGCGCGAACTGAGCATGACGCGGGCACCGGCCTCGCCCAGCGCATGCGCCATTTGCAGGCCAAGGCCGCGCGAGCCGCCGGTGACGAGGGCGGTCTTGCCCTGGAGGTTGAACAGTTGCTGAACGGTGCGTGTCATGTGGGCATTCCTCGGGTGGCTGTGTTGGGGCGCATTGTGAAAGCCCGCTGCGGGCACCGCTTGTCGCCAGGGCGATAAAGCAGGGTAAGCCCGGGGGCAGGGCTGACAGACCCACAGGTGCGCCACGCGCCCCTATGATGATGAACCCATTCAGTCGGTTGTCCTCCCACCCCCATTGGCCATGAGTGCTTTTCGCATCGCCCTGCTCTTTCTGGCCTTCGGGTTCGGCTGGATCGTGCTGTCCGACCACGTGGTGTTGGCCCTGGTGAGCGATGACCAGGTGCGCAACCAGATCCAATCCATCAAAGGCCTGCTGTTTGTGACGCTGAGTGCCGCACTGGTGTACCTGCTGGTGCGTTCCGCCGAGCGCGGGCGCGCCGCGTTGCAAGCCGAGACGGCGCAGGAAC
Source organism: uncultured Hydrogenophaga sp. (assembly GCA_964396895.1). GTDB lineage: Bacteria > Pseudomonadota > Gammaproteobacteria > Burkholderiales > Burkholderiaceae_C > UBA2334. The sequence continues at coordinate 90,279 of CAYNGJ010000010.1, forward strand.
GCGACCGGTTGGCCCAGGTGCTGCGGGTGAGCCCGGCGGCCATCTACTCGCTGCACGCTGTGCACCCGGCGAGCCAGCCCTTGCAATGGCGCCTGACCCTGGTGGGTCACAACGTGGCACGCATTTCCGGCTTCTCACCCCAGGAGTGGCAAACCCAGCCGGGCCTGTGGTTGAGCAGGTTGCACCCGGACGATCGGGACCGGGTCATCGCCGCCCAGCAGCAGCTGATGACAGAGGGGCAACTGAGCCACGATTACCGGTTCATCCACCTCAGTGGTGAAGTGCGCTGGGTGCACGATGACGTGGTCATGGTGCGCGATGCACAGGGACACCCCAGCCAGATCACCGGCGCCTGGTTGGACGTCACCAATCTGAAGGCAGCCGAACTGGCCCAGCGTTCGTCCGAGGACCGCTACCAGCAGCTGTTTCAGGCCAACCCCTACCCCATGTGGGTGGTGGATGTGCACACGCTGCGGTTTTTGTCGGTCAATGCCGCGACGCTGGACAAATACGGCTACACCGAAGACGACATGCTGGGCATGACGCTGCACGACATACGCCCCAGCAGCGAACATGCGCGCCTGAACCAGTTCATCCACCACACCCAATCCGCCCCTCTGGCGTCACCCATGGGGGAGTGGCAGCACCGCAAAAAAGATGGCACAGTGTTCTGGGTGGAAATTGCCGGGCATGCAGTGGAGTTCAATGGGCACCAGGCGCGCATGGTCATCGCCCACGACATCACCCAGCGGCGCGAGGTCGACGCCCACCAGCGCCTGATCGCTCAGGTGTTTGAATCCAGCCAGGAAGGCATTTTCATCACCGATGCGCACAACCATTTCGTGTCGGTCAACCGGTCGTTCACCCAATTCACCGGCTACTCACTGGTGGATTTGCAGGACCAGAGTCCGACCTTGTTCAAGTCGGACCACCACGACAAAGCCTTCTACAAAAGCCTGTACGCCAAGGTGCAACAGGAAGGCCGGTGGGAAGGGGAAATCTGGAGTCGCCGCAAGTCCGGCGAGTTGTTCCCGGCCTGGCTGACCTTCAGCGCCATCCATGACGAGCACCACCAAGTCAGCCAGTTTCTGGGCATCTTCACCGAAACATCCAGCCGAAAGAACGCTGAAGAACGCATACAGCGCCTGGCCAACTACGACGGCCTCACCAACCTGCCCAACCGCGCGCTGCTGAACGACCGTGCCCAGGTGGCCCTGGCCACGGCCCGCAAAAATCAGGGCCATGTGGTGGCCATGCAGCTGAACGTGGACCACTTCAAAAACATCAACGAGCTGTTTGGCCACGACGCGGGGGACGCCGTGCTGGTGGAACTGGCCAAGCGCCTGGTGGGCAGCCTCAAGCCCAACGACACCGTGTCACGCCTGGGCGGGGACGACTTCATCATCCTGTTGCCCGCCACCACGGCCATGACCGCGGGCCATGTGGCCCTTCGGCTGCTGGCGGCTGTGGGTGCCCCGCTGCACCTGGGCGCGCAGGTGCTGCGCGTCACCGCCAGCATTGGGGTTGCCGAATTCCCGGACAACGGACTCACCTGGGTGCAGTTGGCCCAGGCCGCCGAAACCGCGGTGAACCAAGCCAAGCGCGATGGCCGCAACACGGTCAGCCATTTCTCACCGGCCTTGCACCAGCAGCTGCAAGAGGCGCTGGCAGTGGAAAAAGACCTGCAGCAGGCCGTGGAACGTCAGCAGCTGGTGGTGCACTACCAGCCCCAGGTGCATGCCCACACGCAGCGTGTGGTCGGGGTGGAGGCACTGGTGCGCTGGCAGCACCCCGAGTGGGGTTTGGTGCCGCCAGGGCGCTTCATCGGGGTGGCGGAAAAGGCGGGCCTCATTCGCGGCATTGGCGACTGGGTGCTGCAACAGGCGCTGACCGACGTGGCCGCCTGGCAAGCCGACGGTTTGCCGGTGGTGCCCGTGGCCGTGAACCTCTCCATGGCGCAGTTTCGCCACGAGGGTCTGCTCGATACCGTGACCAACGCCTTGGCCCGCAGTGGCCTGCCTGCGGGCATGCTGGAGTTGGAGCTGACCGAGAGCGTGGCCATGGAGGACTCGGAATTCACCATTGCCACCATCAACCGCCTCAAGCACCTGGGGGTGCTGCTGTCCATCGACGACTTTGGCACCGGCTACTCCTCACTCAGTTACCTGAAGCGGTTCGCAGTGGATAAACTCAAAATCGACAAGTCGTTTGTGGACGGTCTGAACCGAGACCCGGAAGACGAAGCCATCGTCACCGCCGTCATCCAGCTGGCCAAAAGCCTGGGTCTGAAAACCATTGCCGAAGGCGTGGAAACCAGCGACCAGGCGCTGTTCCTGCGCGCCCGTGGGTGTGACGAGTTCCAGGGTTACCTGTTCAGCCGCCCGGTCCCGGCGGCCGAACTGGCAGACCTGCTAAGCCGTGGCCCCTTGAAGCCCACCCCACCCCAGCACTGATCGCCACCGACGGAAACGCTTGGCGTCAGAACGCGTCTTCAGGCAGCAAGGCGCACAGCGGGTCGCGCTGGCTCACCACCCGCAGCCAGGCCCCGATTTTGGGCAGTTCATAGTGGTAAAAATAGGCTCCAGCGCTTACCCTACCTAAATTCTCTGCTACCACCAAACCAGGGTCTCGGACCAGCACGGCACAGGCCACGTCCAACCACACCCAGGCCAACACCGTGTGCCCGAAAGCCTGCAGGTAGGGCACGGCGTTGGCCAGGGCCTCGCTGGGGTTGCCGGTGGCCCAGGCGGCACGGGTGGCCACCCCCACGTCGGCCAGCGCTTGGTCCAGCGCGTTGGCTTGCGCATTCAGCTCGGCCGCACGGGCGGGAGCGCCAGCCAGCCCCCCCGCCAGCGCCCGCGCGCGCTCGGCGGTGTCTTGCATGCGGGCGGCCAGCAACTGCAGGCCTTTGCCCTCCTCCATCAGCACTTTGCGGCCCAGCAGGTCCATGGCCTGTATGCCGTGCGTGCCCTCGTGGATCATGTTCAGACGGTTGTCGCGCCAGTACTGCTCCACGGGGAAGTCGCGCGTGTAGCCGTAGCCGCCGTGCACCTGGATGGCCAGGCTGTTGGCCTCCAGGCACCACTCGCTGGGCCAGCTTTTGGCGATGGGGGTCAGCACCTCCAGCAGCAGGCGGGCCTCGTCGGCGGCATCGGGGGCGCCGGTGTGTTGCTCGTCCACCAGGCGGGCGCAGTACAGGGCCAGCGCCAGTGAACCTTCGCTGTAGCTTTTCTGGGCCAGCAACATGCGCTTGACGTCGGCGTGCTCGATGATGCGCACCTGGGCCTGCGAGGCATCTTTCCCGCCCGCTCCCATGGGCCTGCCCTGGGGGCGGTTTTTGGCGTAGTCCAACGACGCATGGTAGCCCGCCAGGCCCAGCATGGTGGCGGCCAGTCCGACGCCGATGCGGGCCTCGTTCATCATGTGGAACATGCAGTGCAGGCCCTTGCCGGGCTGGCCCACCAGGTAACCAATGGCGCCACTGCCCTGCCCGTCCAGCCCCGGCCCGCAGGCCGCGCCGTGCCCTGGCAAATTCTTGAACTGGCCTTCGCCAAAGTTGAGCAAGGTGTTGGTGGTGCCGCGCCAGCCGCATTTGTGGTTGAGCCCGGCCAAGGCGACGTCGTTGCGCTGGCCGGTCAGCTCGCCAGTGGCGTTGACCAGCTTCTTGGGCACGATGAAGAGCGAAATGCCCTTCACCCCTGGCAGCAGCTTGCCCTGCGCATCGGGGATTTTGGCCAGCACCAGGTGCACGATGTTCTCGGTCAGGTCGTGTTCGCCGGCCGAAATCCACATTTTGTTGCCGCGCAGGCGGTAGCGGGGGCCCAGCGGATCGGCCTCGGCACCTTCACCGTCGGGCACGGCGCGGGTGGCCACGTCGCTCAATGACGAGCCCGCCTGTGGCTCGCTCAGGCACATGGTGCCCGACCACTGTCCGGCAAACTCGCGCGCCGCGAACACGGTTTTTTGGGTGGGCGTGCCGTGCACCATCAGCAAGTTGGCGTTGCCCGTGGTCAGCATGCCCGAGCCCATGCTGACCGAGGCATGGGCAAAAAAGGTGTTGGCCGCCGCCTCGATGGTGTAAGGCAACTGCATGCCGCCCACCTCGTAATCCTGCGCGGCGCTGAGCATGCCGCTGTCGGCATAGGCCTTTTGGGCATCGTGCGTGGCTTGGGGCAGCACCACGCGCAGGCTGCCGTCGGGGTCGGTCACGGTGGTGGGCTCTTGCGTGTCCACCAGGCGGTTGAAGGGGGCGTACTTGTCGCGGGCAATGCGCTCGCAGGTGTCGAGCACGGCGTCAAAGGTGTCGCGGCTGTGGTCGGCAAAGCGCTCGCGCTGGCCCAGTGCGGGTGCATCCAGCCAGTCGTACAGCAGAAAATCGAGTGTGGTGCGCAGTGTCATGGTGAATTTAAAGCCAAAAACGCCTTCAGCGCTTTATTAAATTGAACAGTTAGCTATCAAATATTTTGAATGACCTGGTGGCCGATGACCCCGAAAACCGGGTTTGCCACGGCTGGGCTGGGGCGGTACCGCCAGGCCAACGAGTGTCTCCGCTGGCCGCGCCTTGGCAAGGGGGCTCACCCGCACAGGCGGCGGGTTTTCGTCTCAGGCGGGACAGGCCAGCCGCGCGTCGACCCGCCCCATGGCGCGCGACAGGGTGGCCGCGCTGGCGTAGCCCGTTTCGTGCGCCACGCGCTTGAGTCCCTGGCCGGTGGCCACCAGGCGCTGGGCCATGGCCAGGCGCAGGCCTTCCAGGTACTTGCCCGCCGACACGCCCATGACCTGTTTGAACCGCGTGGCAAACGCCGTGCGCGACATGCCCGCCTCCACGGCCAGGTGGTCCAGCGTCCAAGGCTGGGCCGGGTGGGTGTGCATGGCCACCAGGGCCCGGGCCAGGCGGGGGTCGGCCAGGCCACCAAACAGGCCCACCTGGTTCAGGGGGTGCATGACCCAGTGGCGCAACAGCCCAATCAGCAAAATGTCGCCTGCGCGGTCCATGAGCAGGGGCTGGCCGCAGCGGGTGGCCTGCATTTCACTGGCCATGAGTTGGACGATTTGCGCCAATGATGGGTCGGCCGTGTGCAGCGCGATGTGCTCGGCCCGACGGAATTCCCGCAGCAGCAGCGGCCCCACCGGTCCGTCGAACACCACGGCAAAACTCACCCAGGGGCGCCAACCCTGGCCTTGCAGGGCCGCCCGTTCGGCCTGCTCGCCTGCGGGGCACACCAGCAAGGACAGGCCTTGCAAGGCAGCCGCCGAACCGCCCGGCGCCCAGGCGGGGTCGCACAGGATGTGCAGGTCCAGCCCCCGGCTGCCATCCCCGTCTGTGGCCGGGCAGCCGCCGTCTGCGGGGGTTCGTGGCTGGGGCCAGGGGGCGGGTGCAGCCAAGGCCTGCGACGAGCGGGTCTGGCACAGCACCACGCGGGGCGACAACCCGTGCAACAGGGCAGACAGGCGGTCCAGGTGAAGGTGTTGGTTCATGTGGATTTGTACGAATGGCAAACGATTCAGGACAATATGTAACATACCGTTCAGCACAATGCCACTTTCTGTCCTGGAGACCCAACGTGATCAAGCTTTACTACCACCCCTCGCCCAACCCCCTCAAAATTGCCCTGTACCTCGAAGAAACCGGCCTGCCCTACGAGCTGGTGCCCGTGGACACCCGCAAAGGTGAGCAACATGCCCCGGCATTTGTGGCCATCAACCCCAACGCCAAGACTCCGGCCATGCAAGACGACGGTGTGCGCGTGTTCGACAGCACAGCCATGCTGCTGTACCTGGCCGAAAAAACCGGGCAGTTTGTGCCCGCCAACACACCTGAGGCGCGGGCCGAAATGCTGTCGTGGCTGATGTTTGTGGCCACCGGCATTGGCCCCTACTGTGGCCAGGCGGTGCACTTCAAGCACTACGCGCCCGAGCCCAAGGCCTATGCGGTCAACCGCTACGACTTTGAGGCCTGGCGGCACTGGAAAATCATCAACGCCCACTTGGCCGATCGCACCTGGATGCTGGGCGACGACTACTCCCTGGTGGACATGGCCGTCTGGGGCTGGGCACGGGTCATTCCCTTCGTGCTGGGGGCCGACGCCTGGGCCGAATTGCCCCACGTCAAGCGCCTGCTCGACGCCATCAACGCCCGCCCCGCCGCCCAACGGGCAGAGGCCATCAAAGCCCAGTACACCTTCAAAACCGAGATGGACGAAGCCTCGCGCCAGGTGCTGTTCCCCCAGAACGCCCGGCTGAACGCCTGAGTCCCGTGCCACCAACCCCCTGAAAAGGAAACCGACATGCCCTACCGTGCGGTGGTTTTTGACGCTTATGGCACCTTGTTTGACGTGTACGCCATGGGGGTGCTGGCCGAGCAGCTGTACCCCGGGCACGGCACGGCCATTTCCAACCTGTGGCGTGACAAGCAGATCGAGTACACGCGACTGATTTCGCTGTCCGACCCCCATGCCCCCACGGGCAGCCGCCACTACCAGCCCTTCTGGGTGCTGACCCGCCTGTCGCTGCGCTACACCCTGGCGCGGCTGGGGCTGGCGAACTCGGCCGAGAACGAAGACGCGCTGATGGCGCAGTACAAGCACCTGCCACCCTTCGCCGAAAACCTGGAGGTGCTGCGTGCCCTGAAGCAGCGGGGCGTGACCACGGCCATTCTGTCCAACGCCAGCCCCGACATGCTGCACGCCGCCGTGGCGCACGCCGACATGACCGAGTGGCTGGACCTTGTGCTGTCGGTGGATGGCATCAGGCAGTTCAAAACCACACCCGCCAGCTACGCCCTGGTGCGCCAGGCCCTGCCTGGGCTGGACAGCAAGGACATTTTGTTTGTCTCCAGCAATGCCTGGGACGTGCTGGGGGCCACTTGGTACGGGTTGGACACCCTGTGGGTCAACCGCCAGGGCCTGCCGCCCGAGGCCATCGGGCCGTCACCCACCCACACGGGCAGCCAGTTGGGCGCCGTGCTGCCCTTGGTGTGAGGCCCCACCGCCTGACGGCGGCGGGGTGTGTCCCCTCACTGGGGTTCGATTTTCGCGTCGCGGATGGCCTTGGCCCATTTGGCGGTTTCCATGGCGCCGCGCTTGGCCAGGTCTTCCGGCGTGCCGGGCTGCACGGCAAAGCCGATGCCAGCGAACTTCTCCTGAATATCCTTGCTGTTGGCCGCAGCGTTCACCGCCTGGTTGAGCTTGGCCACGATGTCGGCGGGGGTGCCTGCGGGCGCGTACACCGCAAAGTAGGCGATCAGCTCGTAATCGGTCAGACCCAGGGCCTCGTTCACCGTGGGCAGCTCGGGCACGGCGGGCGAGCGCTTGGCCGAGGTCACGGCCAGTCCGCGCACCTTGCCACCCTTGACCTGGGGCAGCATGACGGCAAAGTCGGCGCTGAACATGTTGACCTGGCCACCGATGAGGTCGGTCATGGCGGCAGGGCCACTCTTGTAGGGCACGTTGGTGAGCTGGATGCCGACCATGCCCGCCATCATCTCGGTGGACACCAGCTGCGAGGTGCTGGCGCTGGCAAAGGTGACGTGGGTGGGTTTGGCCTTGGCCAGGTCCACCAGCTCTTTCAGGGTTTTGACGGGCACATCGTTGTTGACCGACATGATCAGCGGCACCGAGCCCATGTAGCCCACGGGCGTGAAGGCGGTGTCTTGGTCATACGGCAGCTTTTTCATCAGGCTTTTCAGCGCGGCATTGGTGCTGTTGGTGCCGATGAGGATGGTGTAGCCATCGGGGGCCGACTTGGCCACCGCATCGGCGCCCAGCATGCCATTCACGCCGACCTTGTTGTCCACCACGATGGTCTGGCCCAGGACCTCTGACATTTTGGTGGCGAAGGCGCGGCCAATCTGGTCGGTGGCGCTGCCCGGCGCAAACGGCACCACGGCCTTGATGACCTTGCTGGGGTAGGCCTGCGCCAGGGCGGCGGGGCTGCCCAGCACAGCCAGTGCCACACTGGCCACGGCGGCGAGCGTGGTGAGGCGGCGGTTGGGTTGGAACACTGAACGCATGCATGTCTCCTTGGTGAACGACGGGTTGGGTTTGAAAAGCAACAGAGTATGGGTCAGGCCGGCCAAGGCAGACCCAGGATGGCCGAGCCCAGGGTTTTGCCGTGCGCGTCCAGCGCCAGCGAGCGCGTCACCCCACCGGCCAGGGCCTGGTGCATGACGAAGTGCACGGCCCCCAGGTGCGGCAGGGTGTAGCGCTGCACGTCGCCCAACACCACGCCTTGGTAGTGGGCTTGGACACGCGCCACCGTCAGCCACTGGGCCAGCGCCGGGTAGTCGGCCATGTCCAGCGCCACCACACTCAGGGTGGCGCGGTTGCCTTTGTCGCCGGAGCGGGCCAGGGCCACGTCGCGCAGGGTGGCGCGTGGCGGGGACGCGGACGGGGCGTTGGGGGCGTTCGGTGGGTTCATGGCGACAGGTCCATCACATGGCATTGGGTGGGCACGGCCCCGCGCGGGATCAGGGCCGAGGCCACGGCCACCACCTCGCGCACGGACTGCGTCACACCGCCACCACCGGCGGGGCCGTTCAGGTAAAGGGCTTCCACCTCCTGGCCCACCGCCTCGGCCTGGGCACGGGTGGTGCAGCGCACGGCCAGCCGCACACGCACCTCGTAGGGCTGGTGTGCCCCGTGCGCACCCGCCCGGTCGGCCATGGCGCCGTGCATGGCGTTCACGCCCAGCAGCTCGGCCCGGTGCTCCAACCCGGCCAGCCCATGACCCAGGTTGGCATCGGCCAGGCGCTGGGTGAGGATGGACAGGGCCAGCTCGCCCCGCGCCTGGGCGCCGGGCCCGGCATAAGAAATTTGGCCTTCACCGATGAAGCCCTCACGGTAACCCAGCGTGACCTTGAGCTGTTCTGGCCTGGGGTGGCCGCTGGCACCCTGCACCCGCATGCGGTTGGGGGCCAGCTCGGTGAAGTGCACGGCGGCAAAGTCGCCCACCACGTCGGGTTGCAGGTAGTGGGCGGGGTCTTCCACCTCGTACAGCAGTTGGGCGGTGCAGCTCAGTCGGTCCAACCGCCCCCCGGTGCCCGGCAGCTTGGTGAGGGTGGCTTCGCCACTGGCATCGACCTCGGCCAGGGGAAAGCCCACGCGGTGCAGGTCGGGCACGTCCACGTGGCCGGGGTCGGCCAGGTAACCGCCGGTGACCTGGGCCGCACATTCCAGCAAGTGCCCCACCACCAGGCCCGCGCCCAGGCGGGGCCAGTCGTCGGCCGCCCAGCCAAAGTGGTGCATCAGGGGCGCCAAAAACAGCGCCGGGTCGGCCACGCGCCCGGTGATGACCACCTGCGCACCACTGGCCAGGGCGGGCAGCAGGGCGTCGGCCCCCAGGTAGGCGTTGGCGGAAATGAGCTGCCCGTCCAAACTGCGCACGGTGTGGGGGCTGTCGAGCAAGGGCACGTCGTGGGTCTGCATCCAGGCCAACACGTCGTCGCCGGTGACCACCGCCACCCGCAGCCGGGGCAAGCCCAGTTCCTTGGCCACGGCCAGCACGGCCTGGCCCGCCGCCAGGGGGTTGGCCGCGCCCATGTTGGTGACAATGGTCGTGCCGTTGGCGACGCACGCGGGCAACACCGCACGCAGACGCGCAGCGAGCAAGGGGTCATAGCCCGCCGCAGGGTCGGCCTGGCGACGCAACTGGGCCAGGGCAATGGTGCGCTCGGCCAGGCACTCAAACACCAGGGCGTTCAGTTGCCCGTGCTCGGCCAGGGCCTGGGCGGGGGCGATGCGGTCACCGGCGTAACCGGCACCGGCACCCAAGCGAAACGGACCTGCAACCGGGTGGGAAAGTTGATGTGGCACAAAAATATGAATCAAAAATGCATCTTGCGCTTGTATCCATTGAATACTCAGCTATCAATTATTTGAATACGCCCCGCACCGTCTGGCCCGCAGTGTGGCAGGCCGACACCCGAACACAACAGGGATAACCCAAGGGCACTGTCACCTGGGTGCAGGCCTGCGCCCGCGCATTGTTGCCAAATGTGCAACAGCGTTGTGCACTGGGCGGCCTGTGCAGGCACGCCCGGGGCACGTACAGTGCGTTCAGCTCGGGCGAGACTGTGCCACCGCCCGGATGTGAACCCCATTCTTTTTCCCAGAAAGCCTTTTTCATGACCACCACCCACACCGCCAACGACCTGATCGACAAACTGCAGTGGCGCTACGCCACCAAGGCCATGGACCCCGCGCAAAAGGTGCCCCAGGACAAGCTGGAGCGCATCCTGGAAGCCGCGCGTCTGGCGCCCACCTCCAGCGGCTTGCAGCCCTACGAAATCATCGTGGTCACCAACCAGGCCGTGCGTGAGCAGATCAAGCCCATTGCCTGGAACCAAGCCCAGATCACCGACGGCTCGCACCTGCTGGTGTTTGCCGCGTGGGACAACTACACGGCAGACCGCATCAACATGATGTTTGACCTGACCAATGAAATCCGTGGCTTCAAAAACGAAGGCTGGGAAAACTACCGCCAGATGCTGCTGTCCATGTACCCGCAGCGTGACGCGGAAGTGAACTTCCAGCACGCCGCACGCCAGGCCTACATCGGCATGACCGCCGCCCTGCTGGCCGCCGCCCATGAAGGCGTGGACAGCACCCCCATGGAGGGTTTTGACCCCGCCGCACTGGACACCATCCTGAACCTGAAAGAGCGGGGCCTGCGCAGCGTGGCCATCGTGCCCATGGGCTATCGCCTGGCCGACAAAGACTGGCTGGTGAACCTGACCAAGGTGCGCCGTCCCCGCGCGCAGTTTGTCAGCGAGGTCTGACCCCCACCCTGGCGCCGGTCAGCGGGCACCCACAGGCAACACCCCGGTGTTGCCTTTTTTTTGGGCACCGCAGTGCCGAATCAATGGGGGCGTGGCCCGGGCGGCGGCGTCCCCACCCCATTCAGGGGTTATCCACAGCTTTGTGCCCGGATGACAGGGATAACTCTGAAACCTGTGCTCAACCGCCCAGGCCCGCAAACACGTTTTGCACGTCCTCGTTGGCGTCCATGGCGGCCAGGAACTCTTCCACCTCTTCCAGTTGCTCCGGCGTCAGGCTGCTGGGGTCAATGGGGTTTTTGGGCTTGTAGCCCAGCTTGGCCGACAGCACGGCAAAGCCCTGGGCAGGCAGCGCGCGACTGACCAGGTCCAGGTCGGCGTAGTCGGTCAGGAACACCACGGTACCGTCGTCGTCGGGCTCCACATCTTGCGCCCCGGCCTCGATGGCGGCGGTTTCCGCGTCGGCCCCGGCCACGCTGGCCTCGGCTTCGATGATGCCGACATGGTCAAAGTCCCACGACACTGAACCCGACGTGCCCTGCTGCCCCTTGCGAAACAGCACCCGCATGTCGGAAGCCGCGCGGTTGACGTTGTCGGTCAGGCACTCGACCATCACCGGCACCCGGTGCGGGGCGTAGCCTTCATAGATGACGTGCTCGAAATGCACGGCCTCGCCGCTCAGGCCAGCGCCTTTCTTGATGGCACGGTCCAGCGTTTCTTTGGGCATGGACACTTTGCGCGCCTGCTCCACCACCAACCGCAGCCGCGAGTTGGCCGCCGGGTCGGCGCCGTGGCGGGCGGCAATCATGATGTCTTTGGCCAGCTTGCCAAACAGCCTGCCTTTGGCGTTGGCCGCCAGGTCTTTGTGCTTTGCTTTCCACTGTGCGCCCATGGCGGTGTCCTTTGGTGTTTCGTTGGCGGTGGATGACCGCGGGTGGGCAGTGTAGTGGGCACGGTGTCGGTCCATGGCGCCATTTGTGCTCAGGCAATGGCTGGCCTGGGGTCGATCCATTGACAACGGGGTGGTCAAGGCCGCCACGCCCCCAAACTCGCGAAACCCACACCGAGATTTTCACAGTCAACAGCCAGAGTGCGCCAACCCGAGCCGTCCGTGCGGCAGGCCTTGGCCAGCTGCAATGGGGCATTCTGCTCATCACCGGCAGCGCGGGCGTGGTGATTCGGTGGCTGACCTACACCCTCTGCCGCAGCCAGGAACTGACTCGGCTGTCAGAGGCCCTCAGTGGCATGGTCTACACCATCCTGATGCTGGACATCGAGTATTTCAAGCAAGCGAACGACACGCGCGGCCACTTGGTGGGGGGGAACACCCACGCAGCGGTATGCAGCACCGATCAACGCCCCAGGTCTTTCGCACTGACCCCGGCAATGCCCCAGTTTTCCTTGGGCACGTCCTGGATCCAGACGCGCACGTTGGTGATGGGGGCACCGGTGGCCTCGACCAGCGCGGCGCTCACCTTCTCGATGACGGCGCGTTTTTGCTCTTCCGTGCGACCTTCGACCATGTAGATTTGTGCAAATGGCATAGCGGTTTCCATGTTGTGTAACGGGTGCTGTGCGGTGCCCGGACCGCTTCAACCCATCTGGTGGTCATTCAATTTTGATGTCCAGCTTACGAATCAGCTCGCCCCAGCGCGTGTTTTCAGCACGGATGAAGTCCTTCAGCTGCTGGGGCGTGGTGACCCGGATGTCGGCTGAAATGGCATCGAACGCGTTGGTGGCCTGCGGTGTGGCCGCGCCATCGCGCCACGCCGCATAAAGCTTGTCCACCACCGCTGGCGGCAACCCGGCAGGCCCCACCAGGGCAAACCAGTTTTCAACCTCGAAGCCGGGGTAGCCCGATTCGGCAATGGTCGGCACATCGGGCAGCGCTTTGGACCGCTTGGCCGACGAAACGGCCAGCGCCTTGAGCTTGCCCGCTTTGATGTGCTGCAACGTGGTGGCCAGCGAGCTTTCCATGCTCATCAGCACCACACCCGACAGCAGATCGGAAACGATCTGGCTGGACCCTTTGTACGGTATGTGGGTGAGCTTGATGCCTGCGGTGGACTGAAACAGCTCTGCCGTCAGGTGGTTGCCGGTACCGATGCCCGATGTCGCGTAGCTCAACTTCTCGGGGTTGGCTTTGGCGTAGGCAATCAAACCCTTGATGTCCGAGAAAGGCGCGGACGGATTGATGACGATGACGGAGGACGTTGTGCCGACCAGGGAAATGGGCGTGAAGTCTTTTTCCACCGCAAACGGCAGCTTCGGGTACAGGTGCGAGGCGATCCCTAGGCTGCTGATGGCCGACAGGCCCACGGTATAGCCGTCGGGGGCGGCCTTGGCCACAGCGTCGGTGCCGATGTTGCCGCCCGCACCCGCCTTGTTCTCCACCACAAAGGGCTGCCCCAACTTGTCGGCCATGGCCTTGGCTGCGGTGCGCCCCATCACATCGGTCGGGCCACCCGGTGGGAATGGCACGATCAACTTGACCGGCTTGGTGGGCCAGGCATCCTGCGCCCAGGCTGCCTGAGTCAAAAGGCTGCCTGCACTGAGCCCAGCACTGGTCCATGCGGTGCTCATGAGGCTGGCGGCGGTGAACTGTCTTCTTTTCATGGTGTTGTCGCTTGTGGTCAGACGAACCGGATGCTGGTGCTGCCCATGCCTTGCACGCGCAGTGTGACGTTGTCGCCCGCCTGGACCGCCACTGCCTCGGTGATGCCGCCCGACAGAATCAGACTGCCCGCCGGGATGCATTCACCGCGCTCGGCCAGGTGGTTGGCCAGCATGGCAATGGCGGCGGCTGGGTGGCCCAGCACGGCGGCACCCGCGCCAAAGGCCACGGCCTGGCCGTTTTTCTCCATGACGATGCCCACGGTGCGCAGGTCCACCCCAGCCACCGACATGGGCTGGCCACCCACCACGAAGCGGGCGGCGGAGGTGTTGTCGGCCACCACGCTTTTCAGGTCGAACTTGAAGTCGCGGTAGCGGCTGTCGATCACTTCAATGCCCGGCATCACGAAGTCGGTGGCGGCCAGCACCGCACCGATGTGGCAGCCAGGGCCGCGCAGCTCGGTTTTGGTGACGAAGGCAATTTCGGGCTCCACCTTGGGGTGGATCAGCTCAGCCGCCTTGCATTCGCCGCCGTCTGGCACGGCATAGTCGTCGGTCATGAAGCCGAACACGGGCGTGGTCACGCCCATTTGCTTCATTTTGGCGTGCGAGGTGAGGCCGGCTTTCAGCCCGATGACGCGTGCGCCCCGCGCCACTTTGCGGCGGCGGAGTTCGTCTTGAATGGCGTAGGCATCGTCCCAGTCCATCTCGGGGTGGTCGTCGGTGATTTTGGTGGTGTCCTGCTGCTGCAGCTGGCAGTTTTCAAGGCGCTCGGCCAGGGCGGCAATGGTGGTGGTGTCGAGTTTCATGCGGCCACCTTGCTGGTTGGTTGACCTGCTTGCTGTCGTTCTCGGGCCAGGGTCATGGCGGTGTCTTCGATCATGTCTTCCTGACCACCGACCATGCCGCGCCTGCCCATTTCAACCAAAATGTCGCGGGCCGACACGCCGTACTTCTGCTCGGCACGTTTGGCAAACAGCAGGAAGGAGCCGTACACACCGGCATACCCCAGCGTGAGCGCATCGCGGTCGATGCGGATGGGGAAGTCCATGATGGGCACCACCAGGTCTTCCGCCACGTCCTGGATTTTGTACACGTCCACACCGGTCTGGATGCCCATGAGGTCGCACACCGCCACAAACACTTCCATCGGCGTGTTACCTGCGCCAGCGCCCAGGCCAGCGGCAGCGGCGTCGATGCGATTCGCACCCACTTCAATCGCAGCCAGGCTGTTGGCCACACCCATGGCCAGGTTGTGGTGGCCGTGGAAGCCCAGCTCGGTTTCTGGTTTCAGCGCTTCGCGCACCGCACCCAGGCGAGCCTTCACCGTTTCGGGCAGCAAGTGGCCTGCTGAGTCTGTGACGTAGATGCAGTTGGCACCGTAGCTTTCCATGAGCTTGGCCTGCTTCACCAGCCCCTCGGGGCTGTTCATGTGCGCCATCATCAGAAAGCCCACGGTGTCCATGTCCATTTTCCGCGCCATCGTGATGTGCTGCTCGCTCACGTCGGCTTCGGTGCAGTGCGTGGCCACCCGGATGGTGTTGACCCCCAGGCCATGCGCCATCTTCAGGTGGTCGACGGTACCGATGCCAGGCAGCAGCAGTGCGGACACCTTGGCCTGCTTCATCAGCGGGACGACGGCACCCAGGTATTCCTCGTCGCTGTGCGCGGGGAAGCCATAGTTGACCGAGCTGCCGCCCAGGCCGTCGCCGTGCGTCACTTCAATGAGCGGAATGCCCGCAGCGTCCAGCCCGCAGGCGATGGTTGTCATTTGCGCCAGCGTCATCAGGTGGCGCTTGGGGTGCATGCCGTCCCGCAGGGTCATGTCGTGAACGGTGATCTTTTTGCCTTGCAATGTCATGTCGTATCTCCTTGCGGGGTCAGGCTGCGGTGGCGGCAGTGGGTTTGAGCGTGAGCCGCCCGGCGATGATTTCTTCGGCAAACATTTCTGCCGTGCGGGCGGCAGCGGCCGTCATGATGTCGAGGTTGCCCGCGTACTTGGGCAGGTAGTCGCCCAGGCCTTCTACTTCCATGAAAACGGACACGCGCTTGCCGTCAAACACCGGGCCATTGACCAGCTTGTAGCCCGGCACGTACTTCTGCACCTCTTTGATCATGGCGTGGATGGACTCGGTGATGCGGGCCTGGTCAGGCTCGGTTTCGGTCAGGCAGTGCACGGTGTCGCGCATGATGAGCGGCGGCTCGGCCGGGTTGATCACGATGATGGCTTTGCCTTTTTTGGCCCCGCCTACCTTCTCGACCGCACCGGCAGTGGTGCGGGTGAATTCGTCGATGTTCTTGCGGGTACCGGGGCCGACCGAGCGGCTGGACACGGTGGCCACGATTTCGCCGTAGGCCACGGGTTGCACGCGGCTGACCGCCGCCACCATGGGGATGGTGGCCTGGCCACCGCACGTCACCATGTTGACGTTCATTTCGCCTTTGCCCACGTGGTCTTTCAGGTTCACGGGGGGCACGCAAAACGGACCGATGGCGGCAGGCGTGAGGTCGATCATCAGCGCACCCAGTGCGTTGACTTTGCGGCTGTTTTCGGCGTGCACGTAAGCGCTGGTGGCATCGAACACAATTTGCACGCCGTCGGCCACCAGATGGGGCAGCAGGCCATCGACCCCGTCAGACGTGGTTTTGATGCCCATGTCGCGGGCACGCTTGAGGCCATCGGATTCAGGGTCGATGCCCACCATCCACACGGGTTCCAACACGGGGCTGCGTTGCAGTTTGGCCAGCAGGTCGGTGCCGATGTTGCCGGGCCCGATCAGGGCGCATTTGATTTTTTGGCTCATGATGAGTGGTGCTTCCTAGCTCTGATTTCTGAATGCAGGGTTCTGAAAAATGTCAGTGAAAGCGCACCGAGCAGCTGCCCAGCCCGCCGATGGACACGCGGAAGTTGTCGCCCGCCTTGGCCGGGGACATGGCCGCCAGCGCGCCCGACAAAATGACCTCACCGGCCTTCATGCCAATGCCCAGCCGCCCCAGCGTGTTGGCCAGCCAGGCCACCGCATTCACGGGTGAGCCCAAGGCGGCGGCTCCCGCGCCGGTGCCGATGATTTCGCCGTTCTTCTCCAGCACCATGCCGCAGGTGGAGAGGTCGATGCGACGCGGGTCCACCGCGCAGTCGCCCAGCACGAACACGCCGCAGGAGGCGTTGTCGGCCACGGTGTCTTGAATTTTGATTTTCCAGTCGCGGATGCGCGAATCGACGATTTCGAAGCACGGCATCACGCACTCGGTGGCGGCCAGCACGTCGGCGTTGCTGATGCCGGGGCCCATCAGGTCTTTTTTCAGGATGAAGGCAATTTCGCCTTCGGCCTTGGGCTGGATCAGCGTGGACATGTCAATCGACTGGCCTTCGTTGTAGATCATGCCGTCGAGCAGGTAGCCAAAGTCGGGCTGGTACACGCCCAGCATGTTCATGACCGCCGCCGAGGTGACACCGATCTTTTTGCCGACGATGCGCTCGCCCGCTTGCAGGCGACGCGACAGCATGCGCTGCTGGATGTGGTACGCGTGCTCGATGGTGATGTCGGGGTGGCGGCTGGTCAGCGGATCGACCACGGTTTGTGTGGTCATGGCGTGGTAAAGCTCGTCGCCCAGGGTTTCAATCAGTTTGGCATCCATAGGTCATCAGGTCCGTTGGTTGATGTGAAGAAATTGTTAACATTTTTGGCCTTACCGCATATAAACATTGAATAGTTTGCTATAATAATATTAGTTTATATGCCTGTGCCCGTGTGCTCATGCACCCGCCTCGGCCAGAAAGTTCTCGACCAGTTGGGCAAAGCGTGCGGCGTGTTCAATTTGCGTCCAGTGCCCGCACTGGCCAAACACGTGCAGCTGGCTGCGCGGTATCCACTGCGACAGCAGCAGCGAGTTGCCCAGGGGAATCACCTGGTCCTCGCGCCCATGCACCACCAGCGTGTCGTGCGGCAAGGCGCGGATGGCCGCCTCGGGGCTTTGCATGGCATCGACCCAACGCTGGCGCGGGGCCGGGAACATGGCGGCAAACGACTCCTGAAACCCGCTGCGGATGCTGGCCTGGTAGCGCAGTTGCGCCAGCTCGTCGGTCACCAGCTGGCGGTCATAGGCAAAGATGTCGAGCAGCTCGCGCATGTGCGCAATGGACGGCGTGTAGCCCCACACCGCATCCAGCCCCGGCGTGATGTCAAAGGGCACGCCCACGCTGCCCATCAGCACCAGGCGGCGCACCCGTGTGGGGTGTGCCACCGCCAATGCCAATGCCAGCGCACCGCCAAACGAGTTGCCCACCAGGTCGGTCTGGGCAATGTCCAACGCGTCCAGCAAGTCCACCGCCTGTTGCACCCACTTGTCCATGCGGTAGTGGGTGTTGTCGGCGGGGTCGGCGGGTCGGTCGGTGTAGCCAAAGCCCAGCAAATCGGGGGCGATGGCGCGGCGCGTTTGGGCCAGCACGGGCAGCAGCAGCCGCCAATTGGCCCAGGCGCTCACGCCGGGGCCGGAGCCGTGCAGCAGCAGCACGGGTGCACCAGTCCCCATGTCGTGCACGTTGCTGTGGAAGCTGCCGGTGCGGACCCGGTTGGCCAGTTCGGGGTTGGTGGTCATACCGGCTCAGTACTTGATCATCACGTTGCGCAGCTCGGTGTAAAACTCCAGCGAGTGCAGGCCGCCTTCGCGCCCGATACCCGACTGTTTGGAGCCCCCGAACGGCGTGCGCAAATCGCGCAAAAACCAGCTGTTGACCCAGCACAGGCCCACCTCGATCTGTGTGGCCAGGCGGCTGGCGCGGCCGATGTCTTGCGTATAAATCGAGGTCGCCAGGCCGTACTTGGTGTCGTTGGCCATGCGCACCGCTTCTTCTTCGGTGTCAAAGGGCTGGATGTGGCAGCAAGGGCCAAAAATTTCCTCGCGCACCACGCTGGCGGTTTCGGGCAGACCGGTCCAGATGGTGGGCTCGACCCAGCAACCGTCTTTCAGGTCGTCGGGCATGTCGGGCACACCGCCGCCGCACACCACGTTGGCCCCCTCTTCCTTGGCACGTGCGTAGTACGACAGCACTTTTTTCTGGTGAATTTTGCTCACCAGCGGGCCAATTTTGGTGTCGTGGTCAAACGGCCGGCCGGGCTTCATCGTTTCGGCCTTGTGTTTGAGCGCCGCCACAAACTTGTCAAAAATGGGGCGCTCCACATACACACGCTCGGTGCCCAGACAGACCTGGCCGGCGTTTTCAAAGACCGAGCGGGTGACGGTGTTGACGGCGTTGTCAAAGTCACAGTCGGCAAACACCAGCGCCGCGTTTTTGCCGCCCAATTCCAGCGACACGGGGCGGATGCCGTCAGCACCGGCCTTCATGATGGCGGTGCCGGTTTTGGTTTCACCGGTGAAGGTGATTCCGTTCACGCCCTGGTGGGCGGTCAGGAACGACCCAGCCGAGTTGACCCCAAAACCGTTAACCACGTTGTACACGCCGGGGGGCACGCCGACCTTGTTCATCACCTCGCCCAACAATGTGGCGGTGCTGGGGGTGGCCTCCGAGGGTTTGACCACCACGGTGTTGCCACAAGCCAGTGCCGGACCACACTTCCAGGTCATGAGCAGCAGCGGCAAATTCCAGGGGCAGATGATGGCGATGACCCCGCGCGGCGTGCGCACGCCGTAGCTGCGCGCCGTTTTGCCGTCGGGCGTGCGCATCTCGAACGATTCGGTGGACACGTTTTTGATGGTGTCGGTGAAGATTTTGAAGTTCGCCGCACCGCGGGGAATGTCGATGTGCGAGGCCAGGTGTGCTGGCTTGCCGGTGTCGGCCACCTCGGCTTGCAAGAAGTCATCAAAGCGGTGGTTGATTTCGGCCACGAGGCCGTCGAGCATGGCGCAGCGCTCGACCACCGACAGCTTGCCCCAGGGTCCGTGCAAGGCGGCACGCGCTGCAGCCACGGCAGCATCGACCTCGGGCTGGCCCGCTTCGTGGACCATGCCGATCAACGAATTGTCAACGGGGTTGCGTTTTTCGTAGGTTTTGCCGCTGACGTTGGTGACGTACTCACCGTTGATGAAGTTCTTGATTTCTTTCATTTTCAACTCTTCCTAAAATGGCGCATGGGCGGTTGCCTGGGCATCGTTAACGTGAAATGACTTTCGTGGCCCGCAGCGTCACCGCCTGGGCCAGGAAAGTCAGCTGCTCAAACCCATCGCAGCCAACCCGGCTTTGGCGCAGGCTTCATCCTGCTCCTCGGAGCCACCCGACACACCGATACCGCCAATGCGCTCTCCGTTTTCCATGATGGGCAGGCCACCGCCAAAACCAACAAACCGTGGCCTGCGCACAATGCCCTCGCGCACCGCCGCTGAATGCTGCGCCAGCGCGGCATGCCACTGGCTCGTTGGCAGACCAAAGCTGGCGGCGGTGTAGGCTTTGTCGATGGCAATGTCGATGGAGTGCAAAAAGGCACCGGGCATGCGCAAAAACGCCGCCAGGTTGCCCCCTGCATCCACCACCGCCACATTGATGCGCAGGCCCAAGTCAGCCGCTGCTTGCACCGCTGCACCGACCGCCGCATGGGCGGCCCGGGCGTCCACCGTGGCCATCGCCACGCTGCAACCCGATTGATTGGTCTCTGACACCACGCTCAAAACGCCTTGACAAACGTGAACCGAAGCAAATTGCCCTTGGGCTGTGGACCACTGCCTGCTTTGCCGCTGTACTCCTTGTAGGCGGCAGCCTTCAAAAAGACACCAGCACTCATGATGGGATAGACCACTTCCGCGCCGATGGCGTGCCGCGAAGACTTGCTGGTGGAAGCACCGAGTCCACTGTCTTGGCTGGTTTGCATCTGGTCATAACCGACCACGCCCACTTGCACCGCACCGAGGTTTTTGGCAATGCCCCATTCCAGCGAAACCTGGTTGCCTGGCTTGAAGCCGCTCGACATCTTGGAGTTGCTCTCAAAACGCATGAGTGCCGAAGCCGTGACGGTCTTGGCCGCATCAAAGTAGTAGGTGGCACCACCGGTCAGCATGGTGGATCTGTAACCATTGCCCACCGCTGCCGGACTGTT
Source organism: uncultured Hydrogenophaga sp. (assembly GCA_964396895.1). GTDB lineage: Bacteria > Pseudomonadota > Gammaproteobacteria > Burkholderiales > Burkholderiaceae_C > UBA2334. Next base: position 110,715 of record CAYNGJ010000010.1, read on the forward strand.
GCTGCTGGCATTGCTCAGCCAGAAACCGCCTGCCGCCACCGCATCCCAGTTGGCGCCATGCCAGCCCAGCACCAGCGGGCCAAGGTACACATCGCCAACACCGTTCTTGCTTTCGGAAATGCTGGCAGCGTTGATGGTCAGGGACTTGTTCAGCACTGGCACGATGGCCTCTACGCCAAAGTCTGCGCCGAGCACTTTGTTGGACGTGATCCAGACAAACCGGTTGGCCAAGGCCGTCACGGTGCCGGTGTTGTGACCGGGCAAATCGGTGCTGCTGCCGGGCGCTTTGAATTGGCCAATGTTGTAGTTCACCAAATACGCCAGGTAATACATGCCTGGTGGGGGGACGCTGGCCGCCTGTATCCCTTCGACACCAGGCACGTAGTGACCGCCAGCATGCGAGCCAACACCCGCGACAGTGAGGGCAGCGGCGAGCGCGAGTTGTGTGATTTTTTTCATTTTGTAGTCAACGGAGGGGGTTGAATGACGAAGCTGATCGGCGTCTGTTGGCATCAGATCAACGACGGGACCGGACACGCTGTAGTGCGTTGACAAGCGATGTGCCCGGCCAGACAAACCGATGCGCAAAGATCAGGTCACGACGCTCAGGAAGGCGTCGTTGAGCTTGCGGTCGTGGTAGAAAATGCCGCGCCCCACATGCTCCCAGCTCCAGGTGATGGGCTGCATGTCGGGGTAATGGTCGTAGCCGCCGCAGAAGGTCTCCAACCGGTTGCCGGACGGGTCAAAGAAATAGATGGTGGTGCCCTGGGTGATGCCGTGGCGTGTGGGCCCAATGTCAATCGAGACGCGGTTGATGCTCATGATGTCCGCAGCACGCAGCACATGCTCCCAGCTGGCCATCTGGAACGCCACATGGTGCAGCTTGCCGTCTTCGGCGTGGCGCACCATGGCAATGTCATGTGCCTTGGCGCTGCATGTCAGCCAGATGGCCAGGTCGGTGGCACCGTCTTCAAGCTTGACGCGCTCCACCAGGTTGAAGCCCAGCACCTCTTCGAAGAGCTTGCGCGAACCGTCGATATCGCCGCCGTACAGCAGTGCGTGGTCCATGCGGATGGGGCGGATGCCCTTGCCGTCGATCACATCGACTTCAGGGTCGTTGCAGCCGGTCACGCTGCCCACGTCGGTCTTCTCGGCAAACAACTCGATGGTGTGGCCGGTGGGAATCTGAAAACGCACGCGCTCGCCGGTTTCCAGCATGTCGCCAGCGGGAATGCGCTCGGTGGCCACGCCATAGGCTTTGAGCTTGGCGTCCAGCTCTTCCAAAGTCGCTTTGTTCAGCACTTTGTAGCCAAAGAAATCAATGCCGGCACGGTCGGCCTGGCGCAGCACGATGCTGTTGTGGTCGCGCTCGGCGCGGGTCTTGAAGTAGACGCGGCCCGACGCGTCGCGCCCGGTTTCCATCAGCCCCATCACGTCGGTATAGAACTTGACCGACTCGTCCATGTCGAGCACGCGCAATTGGGCGTGGCCCGGACGCAAAACACCTGTCATTGCCATTTTGTTGTCTCCAGTTTGTCGTCAGGTTGATACAGAAGGAACGCCTGACGGTTCAACCGCCCGACAGACGTTTTTTTTCATTTTTCCGATCACGCGCAAGGCGATGGGGCCACTCGGTCGCACCCGGCATGCCAGCACGCACCCCTGGGCTTCGTCGTCTTCGCTGACGTGTTCGCGGCTCATGACCCGCTTGGTGTAGGTGCCACTGAGCACCTGCACCTTGCACACCCCGCAGCCACCTCCCCGGCACCCCACGGGGATGCCTTTTCGGCCCAGGGATTCCATGCCTTCGAGCAGGGTCAGGCTGTCTGAGCAGCGGTAGGTGCTGCCGTCGTCTTCGATGGTCACTGTGTGCAGGGCCATGGCATCAGATCTTGCGAAACAACGGGCTGCGCACCTGCTGTGCGTCGGCCGCCGAAATGAACTTTTCCGTGTAGATGTCGCGCTCAAACAACCGCCCCTGCATGAGGGTGCCGATGCACGCTTCGATCATCAAAGGCGGGCCACACAGGTAGGCTTTTCGCCCCCGAAAGTCGTTGTTGAAATGGGTTTTGGCGGCGTCGTGCACAAAGCCGCGCGCGCCGCCCCAGCCGCTGTCCTCGGGCTCGCCGGAGAGCACTGGCACGTAGTCAAAATGGGCGTGCTGCGCGGCCAACGCCACAAACTCGCTGTGGTGGTAAAGCTCGGCCTGATGGCGCGCGCCATTCACCAAAACAATGGGCCGTGTGCAGCCTTTCGCCAGCAGGTCCAGAATCATCGAGCGCGGACTCGACAGCCCTGACCCTCCGGCCAGAAACAGGTAAGGCAGTTGCTCTGCCTCATGCTGAGACTGGCGCACAAAAAAGCGCCCGTAAGGCCCGCTGAAGTGCACGGTGTCGCCGCTGCGCAGGTTGTCATGCACCCAGCCTGTGGCCGCACCACCGGGTACACGGCGGATATTGAGCTCGATTTCTCCTGCCGAAGATGGGGCACTGGCAATGGAGAACGCACGGCTCTGCGCTTCGCCCGGCACCGCCAGGTTGATGTACTGGCCTGCCTGAAACACCATGGCGGCGGGCGCGTCCAGTCTGATCCACACACCTTTGACGGTGGGGGTCAGGTTTTCGAGCCGCGTCACCGTGCCTCGATGGTCCTGTACGGGCAGGTTCAGGGCGTCGGGCTCTTCTTCAATTTCTGCATCGATGGTGACATCGGACTCCAGCGTCGCGCAGCAAGCCAGGGCTTTGCCTTCTTCGCGCTCGTAGTCCATCAGCGCGAAGTTGGAGGCTGCCCCGTGATCGACCTCACCGTCGGTGATGCCGATCTTGCAGGTGGCGCACAAGCCGTGGCAGCAGGCATGCGGCAGAAAGATGCCCGCGCGCAGGGCCGCGTCGAGGATGGTTTGACCCGCCTCGACATCGAGCACCTGCCCGGTCGACTCAATGGTGAGTTGATACGTCATCAGACCGCCATCACGCTCAGTTGCACGAACCGTTCAGGCCATTGAGGCCCGGCGTGCGAAAGCGGATCACGTCCTTGTGGCCCAAGCCGTTGTCGGCCAGCGACTTGTCGGCATCGGGTTGCCAGGGCTTGCCGGACTTGAACCACTCGGCTTTTGTCCAGTCGATCTTGGCGAAATCGGGGTGGGCACCGAACACGCCAGGCAGCGGGCCTGCCAGCATGTCGCCGAACTTCAGGGTCGGCGGCAGCGGCAGGCAAAACGGGGCGCAGAACATCAGGTGGTCTTCCCAGCCGATGTAGAGCAAAGGTGCCGGGAACTTGTCCACGGAGTCTTGCTGGATGAAGGGATAGGGGCGAACGGATGTGGTGGCCATGATTTGGGTCTCCTGCTGGGGTGGCGTCAGTTGCCCTTGGCGAGATCGCGCCAGGCTTGGAAGTTTTTCTGGTCTTGCGAGCCTTCAAAGTCCAGGTTGTCGCGCCCCATTTCCATGCGGTACCACTTGAGCACCTCGGCCAGGGGGTTGAAGTCGGGCGCGGTGGGGTCAGCCTCGGGGGTGAAGCAGTTGCCTTGGTAAATCTGGTGCACGGGCATCCAGGCCTGGATGTATTTTTCGGGCTCGTGGTCGAAAATGTCTTTGCAGCCGTCAGAACAGAAGTGGTACTTCATGCCGCTGTAGTCGGACTCGCGGTAGGCGATCTTCGTGGGGTCGTCCGGCTCAGTGAAGAACATCGGGATCTGGCAGGTCTGGCACAGCATGGGCAGCGTGCCGTTGTAAAAACGCCTGCCCTCGGTCGCCTCTTTGGCCCAATGTTCAAAACGGGGCCGGTAGTACTTGTCGAACGAGTCGGGGTATTTTTCGGACAACCATTGCATTTCCGACTCGGACGGCGTCCAGGTGTGGAACGGTGCAGCGGCGCCGTAGTTGTAGAAAGTGGCCCACGCTTGGTGAGATATGTGGTCTTTGTCCTTGCACGCCTGCGCCCAGCCCTTGGGCACGGTGATGCCGTAGCGCGCCAGATCGGCAAACAGGGCGCCGCCGTTTTCTTCCGCGTAGGTCTCCCAGGCCTCCTTCCAGCTCATCACACGCTTGGGCAGCATGTAGTCCATCATCATGGCCACCAGCGTCAGCACACGGTAGCCGCGCCAGAACCATTTGTCGATCCAGGCCTGCACGATGGGCAGGTTGTCCGGATCTTGCTCCAAGATGAACTTGATCATCTCCAGGCCGAGCGTCATGTGGCGGGCCTCATCCGACTGGGCTGAGAAGCCAAAAGCCATCGCCGCCATGTCGCCGTTGTAGGCCGCGCCCGACACAAACGGCACAAACAACAGGTTGGTCAGCACGTACTCGAACGCAAACCCGATCGACACCATGTACTCGAACGGTCCGGCCGTGATGGCGTCGTCGAAGAACGACTTGGGCACCGACAGGTACCAGACGCGGTCGTGCTGGTGGCGGAAGTTCTGGAAGCCGTTGTAGAACTTGTTGTAGTTCGACATGGAATGAACTTGCGTCTGCGAGTGCCGGATTTCATCCAGCGACTGCATCATGCAAGCCACGCGCGGGCCCGCCCCGGCAAACTGGCGGCCGACGTGGGCAAAGCCCCGGTGTGCCATGTACTCCAGCGGGGACACCCCTGTCATGAACAGCTTGAGCGCGTTGATGTAGCGCGCATCGGTCACTTGCAAGTGCCCGTTGTTCTGGTTGAACGCGTCGATGATGGCGTAGAGTTTTTTCTCTTTCTCGGCCTGGTATTTCCAGTAGGCGTCCATGGTCAGGCGGAACGGGTCTTCGAACTTGCTCCAGTCGTGGATCTTGATGCCCTCATACGCCAGGTAGGGGTAGATGTCGGTTTTATTCTGGTAGCTGGGCTCCCAGTCCAGATCGCGCGTCATCAGGTTGTAGCGATCTTTCAGGTTCAGCTTTTTATTGACTTTCATGTCCATGATGTGTCTCCGGTGGGCTTGTTGGCTCTGTGGGGGATGGGGGCAACGGCGGCGGCGGCGCGGTCAGTGTTTCCAGCTCAGCGTGAAGTCGTCATCGGTTTCGTCGATGTGGCCGGTCAGCGTGATCAGGTTGATGTGCAGCTCTTGCAGGTCAAAGGGGCGACCCATTTGCTCCTCGACGGTGCTGCGCCGGATCACCATCGTGTCGGGCACGTCGATCCTGACCATGGCGGGTTGGAAATTGACCACGGCCTGCGGGTTGTCGGCCACGATGGCGTCGACAATGCAGCGGGTTTCTTCGTTTCTCTGGAAGGCAATGAATACGTTGGACATGGGGGTTTCTCCGGTGCGTTCAGGCGAAAAGACCGGCCTTGGCCAGACGGGTATCGAGACGGTTGCCCACACGCGCCAGCGCAGCGTCGGCATCTGTGCCCAGTGCCATGGCGGCCAGCGGTTGCAACGCCTTCAGGGCACGGCCACGCCAGTGCGCTGTCCAGGTTTCCAACTGAAGCTTGTTTTCGGGGTTCTCGGCGGCAGCGACCTTCAGGCAGGCATCCACCCATTTGCTGCTGTCTTCCAACAACTCGGTTTGGAAACGCGTCATCAGAGACACGGTCGGTCCGGCCTTGGCATTGAGGGCCTGGTCCACCTCGGTGTACGCCAGGCCAAACAACAGGGCGTCCAGCGCGACGTGTTGCGCCACAAACAGCTCGAACCAGTCTTTGATGACCAGCGTGTCTTCCACGTAGCGACGCAGCTCCTGCCACTGGGGCTGGTCCATCCAAGCTTGCTTGGCGGCCTGCACCTCGCCTTGGTCAGCCAGTACCAGACCCATGCGGGTGAGGTACTGCGCCACGCCCAGCTGGTCCATGCCCTGGTAAAGACAGGGCTGGGTGATGGCCGTGCCAAATCCGTAGGCACACATGGCCGCGCCGTTCATGTTGGCACCCCAGGCCACGTGACGCAAAGGCACATAAAAATCGAGTGCCATGCGCTTGGCCGCATCGTCGTAAGCATCGACCAAGCCCCGCGTTTCCACAAACTCGAAGTCGGCTTCTGCTGTCTCTTGCATCTTGGCGCGCGAAGCGGTGTAGGTGCCGTAGTAAAACTGGCGCGGGTCCTTCAGCGCGTACCAGTCTTTCATGGTGATGGCGGTGCGCGTGGCGTCAAAAATTTCGTGCTCGGGGTCCCAGGTGGGCCGGTAGTGGAAGTTGGCCTCGGCCTGCAGGTCCATGGTCCCCTCCAGGTAGCGCGAAGCCGATTTGCCTGGACCAATGCGCGCGGCGATGTGGTCGAAGGTGTGCCGCAGGGGCTCAATGCTGACGGTGCGAAGGTCGATGTGCATGGGGGTTGTCTCCTCGTTGTGGTGGCGGTAGTCAGGATGGGTCTTGGTGTCGGGTCTGCTGTTCACGCGCCGCATGCAGGCTCCAGTTCCACTCCTGCTCGGCGCTGTTTTGCGCGGCAGGCAGACGCCCCTGAGAAGGGGTGACACCGTGCATGACGCAAAACTCGTCAAATGCCGCCTGCGCCATGAGCAACTCAACAAAGAGTTCCGGTTCACCCACGGCGAACTCAAACTCCACCAAACCATTGGCATGCGTTTGGATGATTCGCACGAATTTTTTGTCGGTGTTGAAGGGGGTGGTCTCAGGCATGGCGTGTAGGGGTTGACGCCAGCTACACCGCAACTTGCTTGCCAGAAAACGGGCAGCCCGTTGAAATCTCGGGATTTCTAGGGAAAACCCCTAAAAATTGAACCCCATTCACCGGCAATACAGCTTGTTTTGGAGTCTGGAATCAATGGGAGTGACTCCGAAAACCCCTATTTTTCATCCAATTTCACCAAATAAGCAGGCCGTAGAAATCAACATTTCATCAATTGAGCAAATTCATGGGGCAAACTGTGTGTTCAATGACTGCATATGAATATCGATAATCCAAGGCTGTGCAGCACAGGAGAAAACATGGCATCCAAACTCCAATACCCCTCCGACAGCGACCTGCGCCGACTTTTGCGCTTTGATGCCGAGGACGGCGCCATCTGGCTGGGTGACCGGCGCATGGTGCTGGCGCACACCGCAGGCATGGCGGCCCTGCGCCAGGATCTGGTGAGCTCCGTGGGTGCCGACCATGCGCGCCGCCTGCTGACCCGCATGGGTTACGCCAGCGGCATGTGCGACGCCGAATTCGCCAAAAAACTGCGCCCCACCCAAACGCCGGAAGAGGCGTTTCTGGTGGGGCCCCAGTTGCACATGCTCGAAGGGGCGGCGCGCGTCACGCCTGTGCACATGCACTTTGACGTTGCCGCAGGCAAGTTCCACGGCGAGTTCCGCTGGGACAACTCGTGGGAGGCCTACGCCCACCGCCAGCATTTCGGGCTGGTCGATGAGCCCGCTTGCTGGACCTTGCTGGGCTATGCCAGCGGCTATACCAGTGCCTTCATGGGGCGGCTGATCCTGTTCAAGGAGACCGCATGTGCTGCCTGCGGTGCCGACCATTGCCACATTGTGGGCAAGCCCATTGAAGAGTGGCCCGACGGTGAAGCCCACCGCATTTATTTTGCAGACGACTCCATCATGGAAAAACTGGAGGCCTTGCAATTGCGGTTTGAGGCGCTCAAGTCGGCCATCGAACCGGCTGCGCACGGGGGCAAACTGGTGGGCGGCTCACCGGCGTTTCAAAAGGCCTATGGCCTGATGGAAAAGGTGGCTCAAACCCATGCCACGGTGCTGTTGACCGGGGAAACGGGTGTTGGAAAGGAGCGCTTTGCGCGTGCGGTGCACGAACTGTCGACACGCAGCACGGCACCCTTTGTGGCCGTGAATTGCGCCGCACTGCCCGCAGAGCTGATCGAAGCGGAACTCTTTGGCGTCGAAAAAGGGGCGTTCACCGGGGCCCACGCGGCGCGCAGTGGTCGTTTTGAACGTGCCGATGGCGGCACCCTGCTGCTCGACGAGGTGGGCGAGTTGCCCCTGGCTGCCCAGGCCAAGCTGCTGCGCGTGCTGCAAGAAGGCGAGATCGAGCGCGTAGGGGGCGAAGTCACACGCAAGGTCAATGTGCGCCTCATTGCGGCCACCAACGTGGACCTGGAACAGGCGGTTGAGCAAGGGCACTTTCGGCGCGACCTGATGTACCGGCTCAACGTGTACCCCATTTGCATTCCGCCCTTGCGCGAGCGCCGCACCGACATCGAAGTGCTGGCCCAGAGCATGTTGGCCCGCTTTTCTGCGCTGCACCAAAAACGCATTGGCGGCGTGGGCGAGCGCGCCATGCGCGCGTTGCAGCAGCACGACTGGCCAGGCAACGTGCGCGAACTGGAAAACCTGATCGAGCGCGGCGTCATCTTGGCCAGCCAGGGCGGCACGATTGAAGTAGAGCATTTGTTCCCCAATCAGCCCGAAACAGCCCCCACCACCGTGAATGCACAAGGCCAGTTGGCCGTACTTCCCAGCGACAGCGCCATGGACCTGTGCGCACGCATTCTGGACAGCGGCCAGTCTTTGCCCGATTTGGAGGCTTGCGTTCTGGACTTTGCCGTGGTGCGTGCCAAGGGCAACCTCTCGGAGGCGGCACGTCTCCTGGGTCTGTCCCGCGCCCAACTGGCGTACCGGCAAAAAAACAGACCGACACCAGACACCACCCCACCTGGAGGCGCGCCATGACCGTGCTCAAACTGCATGCCAAACCGGTGGCACAACCCCATGCCACCGGACCCAAAACCCTGACCGAGCGGGCCTATCTGGCGGTGCGCCACGACATTGTCTGCGGCACCCTGGCACCGGGTGAGCGGCTGCGCGTGGAACACCTGAAGGATGTCTACCAAGTCGGCGCGGGCACGTTGCGCGAAGCGCTGTCGCAACTGCTGTCCGACGCACTGGTCACCGCCGAAGGCCAGCGCGGTTTTCGCGTGGCACCCATTTCGCTGGCGGATCTGGCGGATGTGACCAACACGCGGGTGATGCTGGAATCCGAGGCGCTGCGCCATTCCATACGCCATGGAGATGCGCAGTGGGAAGCCCATTTGGTGGCTTGTTACGAATCACTTAGCCAAACCGAAGGCGCCATGGACACACCGCAGACCGAGCTCTGGGAGCAGCGCAACAAAGCCTTCCACGAGGCATTGATTGCAGGGTTTCCGTCCAACTGGAGCAAGTACTTCTTGTCCATTTTGTACCGCCATGCCGAGCGCTACCGCAACATCAACTGGCGTTTGACCGCCGCCCACGCCAGCGGACGCAATGTGCACCAAGAGCACGAGGCCATTTTTCAGGCCGCCGTGAACCGACAAGAGGCCCGTGCCGCCCTGGCATTGGAAGCCCACATCCGCCTGACGCACGACATCGTTCGACGCCAGACGGATCAGGCAAAACTGAATCCGCTGGTCGGGTCTTCCGATGGCTGAATGGGATGCCTGTTGCCGCAACCTTGGGCTTACAGCACCTCAAAAATCCCGCAAGCGCCCATGCCGCCGCCGATGCACATGGTCACGGCCACGCGCTTGGCACCCCGGCGTTTGCCTTCAATCAGTGCATGACCGGTCAGGCGCTGGCCGCTCACACCGTAGGGGTGGCCCACGGCAATGGCACCGCCGTTGACGTTCAGGCGGTCAGCGGGAATGCCCAGCTTGTCGCGGCAGTAGAGCACCTGCACGGCAAAGGCCTCGTTCAGCTCCCACAGGTCAATGTCTTGCACCGTCAGGCCCAGGCGGGCGAGGGCTTTGGGCACGGCGTACACGGGGCCAATGCCCATTTCGTCGGGCTCGCAACCGGCCACCGCAAAGCCCAAGAAACGGCCCATGGGGGTCAGGCCCTGCTGCTGGGCCAGGGTTTCGTCCATCACCACGCAAGCGCCTGCGCCGTCAGAAAACTGACTGGCGTTGCCCGCCGTCACCAGGCCGCCGGGCAGCGCAGAGCGCAAGCCACGGATGCCTTCTACCGTGGTACCGGCCCGAATGCCTTCGTCTTGGCTCACGGTCACTTGCTTGGTCATCAGGCCCATGACCTTGTCGGCCACACCCGCAGTGACGGTGATGGGGGCAATTTCGGCGTTGAACAAACCGGCTTCCAGGGCGGCGGTGGCACGCTGCTGGCTGGCGGCACCGTACTCGTCCATGGCTTCGCGGCTGATGGCGTAGCGCTTGGCCACCTGCTCGGCGGTTTGCAGCATGTTCCAGTAGATTTCTGGCTTTTGCTTGGCCAGCGCCAAGTCGCGCAGCATGTGCATGTTCATTTCCTGCTGAACGCAGGAAATGCTCTCCACGCCACCGGCCACATAGGCCTGGCCTTCGCCCGCGATGATGCGCTGCGCGGCCAGCGCAATGGTTTGCAGGCCGGATGAGCAAAAACGGTTGACCGTCATGCCCGAGACGCTGATGGGCAGGCCAGCCTTGAGCGCGATTTGGCGGGCGATGTTGGCACCCGTGGCCCCTTCGGGGTTGGCGCAGCCCATGATGACGTCTTCAATCAGCGCGGGGTCAATGCCCGCGCGTTGCACGGCGTGCTGCACGGCGTGGCCGCCCAGGGTGGCACCGTGGGTCATGTTGAAGGCACCCTTCCAGCTTTTCGCCAGGGGCGTGCGGGCGGTGGAGACAATGACGGCTTGGGTCATGATGAATTCCTGAAATAAGAGCTACAAACGCTTATATATCAAGCGTTAGTAGCGTATTTGATGCTAAAAAACGAATGCCAAGGCGCGGGCGAGACTCAGAACGTCGCGCCTTCGGCAGCCAGTTTGGCCAGCAGCGGTGCGGGCTGCCAGAAGTTGGCGTCGTCCAGCGGGTTTTTGGCAAAGCGCTTCATGGCCTGCACCACGTTGAACAGCCCGATTTCGTTGGCGTAGTTCAGCGGGCCGCCCCGGTACACAGGGAAGCCGTAGCCAAAGATGTAGACGATGTCGATGTCGCTGGCCTTGTTGGCAATGCCCTCTTCCAGAATGTGCGCGGCTTCGTTCACCAGGCTGAACACCAGGCGCTGCACAATTTCTTCGTCCGAAATTTTGCGGGGCGTGATGCCCAACGCAGCGCGGTGGTCGGCAATCATTTGCTCGACTTCCGCATTGGGGATGGCGTCGCGTTTGCCGGGCACGTAGTCGTACCAGCCTGCGCCGGTTTTCTGGCCAAAGCGGCCTTTTTCGCACAGCAGGTCAGCGGTTTTGCTGTACTTCATGCCTGGCTTTTCCACGTAGCGGCGCTTGCGGATGGCAAAGCCAATGTCGTTGCCGGCCAAGTCCCCCATGCGGAAGGGGCCCATGGCAAAGCCAAACTTTTCAATGGCTTTGTCCACCTGCTGCGGGGTGCAGCCTTCGTCCAGCAGGAAACCGCCTTGGCGGCCGTACTGCTCAATCATGCGGTTGCCAATGAAGCCGTCGCACACGCCCGACACCACGGCGGTTTTCTTGATCTTCTTGGAAATGGCCATCACGGTGGCCAGCACGTCGTGGGCCGTGGCCTTGCCGCGCACCACTTCCAACAGCTTCATGACGTTGGCGGGGCTGAAAAAGTGCATGCCCACCACGTCTTGCGGGCGGCTGGTGAAGCCGGCAATTTTGTCCACGTCCAGCGTGGAGGTGTTGCTGGCCAGAATGGCGCCGGGCTTGCATACGCGGTCCAGCTCTTTGAACACGGCCTCTTTCACGCCGATTTCTTCAAACACGGCCTCAATGACCAAATCGGCATCTTTCAGGTCGTCGTAGCTCAGCGTGGTGCTCAGCAGGGCCATGCGCTGGTCCAGCTTCTCTTGCTTGAGCTTGCCTTTTTTGACCTGGGCTTCGTAGTTTTTGCGCATGGTGCCCACGCCACGGTCCAGGGCTTCTTGCTTCATTTCCAGCATCTTGACGGCGATGCCCGCGTTCAGGAAGTTCATGGCAATGCCGCCACCCATGGTGCCCGCACCGATGATGCCCACGCTGTTGATGGGGCGCTTGGGCGTGCTCTCGGGCACGTCCGGAATTTTGCTGGCGGCGCGCTCGGCCACAAACAGGTGGCGCAGCGAGCGGCACTCGGAGGTCCACATCAGGTTGATGAAAATTTCACGCTCAAAGGCCATGCCGTCTTCAAACTTGCGCTTGGTGGCGGCTTCGACAGCGTCCACGCACTTGGCAGGTGCGGGGAAGTTTTTGGCCATGCCCTTGACCATGTTGCGCGCAAACTGAAAGTAAGCGTCGCCGTCTTTGTGCTTGCACGGCAGGTTGCGCACCAGCGGGAAGGCGCTGCCGTCGGCGGCGTGTTTGGCGGCCACTTCGCGGGCCAGGGCCAGGGCCTCTTCAGCCAGGGTTTCGGGGCTGGCGGCCAGCTTGTCAAACAGCTTTTGACCGGGCAGTTGGGCCAGCATTTCGGCCTTGACGGGCTCGCCGCTGACGATCATGTTCAGCGCGGCTTCTACGCCCAGCACACGGGGCAGGCGCTGCGTGCCGCCCGCGCCAGGAATGAGGCCCAGCTTCACTTCGGGCAAGGCCACGCTGCAGCCGGGGGCGGCAATGCGGTAGTGCGCACCCAGCGCCAACTCCAGACCACCCCCCATGCACACACTGTGAATGGCGGCCACCACGGGCTTGCTGGTGGCTTCCAGGGCGCGGATCACGCTCAGCAAGTTGGGCTCTTGGATGGCCTTGGGGGAACCGAATTCTTTGATGTCGGCCCCGCCCGAAAAGGCCTTGCCCGCCCCGGTGATGACGATGGCTTTGACGGCCGGATCGGCCTCGGCCTGCTCCAGCCCGGCCACGATGGCCTGGCGGGTGGACAGCCCCAGCCCGTTGACGGGTGGGTTGTTCAGGGTGATCACGGCCACGTCGCCGTGGACTTGGGTTTGCGCTGTCATCGGTTGAGTCTCCTGGGTGGGGCCGGTTGGTCAGGCCACCGTCATAAAAAAGAACGACCGTGCGAATTTACGCGCTAAAACCCACGGTGTGAATCGGTGCTTGTCCCAGTTGGGACAAGCCTGGGGCCACGCACTGGCGGCCCGCTATCCTCGGCGGCATGTACGCGCAGCATTTCGGCTTACGGCAAGACCCTTTTTCCATTGCCCCAGACCCCCGCTTTCTGTTCATGAGCGAGCGCCACCGCGAGGCGCTGGCGCACCTGTTGTACGGCGTGACCGCAGAGCAAGGCCCGGCGGCGGGCGGGGGGAGCAGCGGTGGCTTTGTGCTGCTGACCGGCGACATCGGCACCGGCAAGACCACCATCTGCCGCTGTTTTCTGGCGCAGGTGCCCAAGGGTTGTCGTGTGGCCTACATCTTCAACCCCAGGCTCAGCGTGCTGGAGTTGCTGCAAACCATGGTGGAAGAGTTCCGCCTGGCGTTGCCCGCCCAGGTGGCGCAAGCGCCCACGCTCAAAAACCACATTGATGCGCTCAACGCCTTTTTGCTGGCCCGCCACGCCGCGGGCGAAGGGTGTGTGCTGGTCATTGACGAGGCACAAAACCTGCCCGCCGACGTGCTGGAGCAGCTGCGCCTGCTCACCAACCTGGAAACCAACGAGCGCAAGCTGCTGCAAATTGTGCTGATCGGCCAGCCCGAGCTGCGCACCTTGCTGAACCAGCCACACATGGAGCAACTGGCCCAGCGCGTGGTGGCCCGGTTTCACCTGGATGCCCTGACCGAGACCGAAACCGCACACTACATTGCCCACCGTCTGGCGGTGGCGGGCCACAGTGGCCCCCTGCCCTTCGACGCGGCAGCGCTGCGGCGCATCCACCGGCTGGCCCACGGCGTGCCCCGACGCATCAACCTCGTGTGTGGACGGGCATTGCTGGGGGCCTGGGCGCAGGGGCTGGGCCAGGTCAACGTGCCGGTGGTGAACAAGGCCGCGGCCGAGGTGTGGGGCGATGTGCCCACCACCCCGCACCAGCGGGGGTGGGCATGGCGCGGGGGGTGGCCACCGTGGGCCAACCACACGGGGCTGCCGGTTGTGCTGGGTGCGGCCGTGCTGGCCCTGGCAGGCGGGTGGGGTTGGTGGGGCGGGCCACTGCACATCCCACCGGACGGGGATGACGCGGCCCCCTCCGCTTCAGCCACCGCCACCGGCGTCCCCACGCCGACCGCCGGCCAGACCCCATTGAGCGACCCCGCCGACGACTTGCACGCCCTCTTGCCCACGCTGCCACACACGGTGGACGACGCCTGGGGCGAACTGGCCCGGCACTGGGGTTTTTCGACCAGTGCCCACGCCAGCCCGTGCGAAGCCGCTGCTGGCCAATCCCTGGCGTGCTACACCCATGACCAGTTCAACGGGGCCTTGCTCAGGCAGCTGAACCGCCCCGGTGTGCTGACCCTCCACTTCCCCGGCACCAGCCCTGTGTACGCCACCCTGGTGGGTTTGGACGCGGCCCACGCGCGCGTGCTGCTCAACGGACAAACCCACACCGTGCGTTGGGCGCAGTTGGCTGCCGTGTGGCGGGGCGAGTGGGCCACCTTCTGGCACCCCCCGCCCGGCTACACCCAGCGCCTCGCCGACGGCGTGGGCGGCCCACCCATTGACTGGCTGGTGCAACAACTCAACGCATTGGACGGCGCGCCACCCCCGGCCACCAGCGCGCCACCTGCCCGTCTGGACACCGTGCTGCGCGAGCGCGTGCGGGCCTTCCAGCGCGCCCACGGCCTGCCCACCGACGGAAGGCCGGGGGCCATGACCTTCATGCAAATCGAACAAGCCACCGGGACCCAGGTCCTGCGGCTGCACACCCCACCGCACTGAGCACGGTCCCCCGTTACACCCATGTCTTACATCCTTGATGCCCTGCAACGGGCCGAAGCCGAACGCGGGCAAGGGCAGGTCCCCAGCCTGCACGCCCTCCCTTCGTCCACCCGCCCCACCGCGCCACCCAACGGTCCCCGAGGCGGTCGCCACCGTTGGGTGGCCGCCGCAGCCCTGTTGGCGGTGGTGGCCCTGGTGCTGTGGCTGAACCTGGACCGTGTGCTGGCACCGGCGCCGACAGCAGCACCCGTCCCTGCCGCCGCGCCTGAGCGGACGCCCGCACCGGCCCCAGAGCTGGCAACCGCACCGACACCAGCAGCACCGCCCGCGCCAGCCGCCCAGCCGGTGGCCACGCCCTCACCTGTGACAGGGCCTGCGCCGCGCGCCTCCGACGCAGCAGCGCCCTCCCCCAAAGCCCCGCGCACCCAGCCGGCGAAAAAAGCCGTCCCCAGCGCGGACCCCGACGCAGCTCCGGCCAGCCGCACTGTGCCCCTGCTGGCCGAACTGCCCGAGGCCTTGCGCCGTGAGGTGCCGCCCCTGCACATCACCGGCGCGGTGTATTCCGCCAACCCCGGGCAGCGCTTGCTGGTGGTGAACAACCAGGTGCTGACGCAGGGAAGCCAGGCCGCGCCCGGTGTGGTGCTGGAGGAGATTGCGCCGCACAACGCGGTGTTCAGCGTCAACGGCAGCCGATTTCGCTTGGGCCACTGACGCGGCAGCGCCTCAGCAGCAGGCCCCGCTGGCCGCACCCGCCCCGGCGCCGCCTTGGTCAAAGGGCAGCACAGTGCCGCAACCTTCAAAAATGCCGAAGTGGCGCGAAAAGTCGCCCACAAACTGAAAATGCGGGGCCAAACGCGTGCCATGCAGCATGTGCCAGGTGTTGCCACACACGGCAAACACCTTGCCGGTGGGGATGTCGTGGTGGGCGTCCAGCACCAAGTGGTCGGGGTGTTCGGCAATGGTGCCCCGGTACACCACGGCCTGACCGTAATCCTCACAGGCGGTTTCCAGCTGCGGCAGGTGGAACAGGCGGTAGGTGGCCGAGTAAAAGCGCAAGGGCCCCGCACGCTGGGCCAGCACCGGGTCGGTGATGAGCAGTGGGCGGCTCTCCACCAGCCGGGGATCGGCAAACCCGTGGCGGTGCGACAGGCGCTCAAAGTCCTTCCAGTACAACGCGCCACCCAGGCATTCGCCATAAAGCACCGGGTCGTTGCGCACCTCGACGGGCACACGTCGGTCAGCGTACACGTCAGAGAAATAAAACTCGCCACCGGGCTTGAGCAGGTGGGCCACCCCGGCCATCACGGCTTCTTTGTCGGGCGAGAGGTTGACCACGCAGTTGGACACGATGACGTCGAAACTGCCGGGCTCCAGCCCCAGATCGGCCAGGCGCTCGATGTGGCCTTGCACAAAACGCACGTTGTCAAACCCGAACACCTCGGCGTGGTGGGCCTGGTGGCGGCGGGCCACGGCCAGTTGCTCATCCGTCATGTCAACCCCCACCACCTGGCCTGTGGGCCCCACGAGCTGGGCCAGGGCGTACACGTCGCGGCCCGCGCCACAGCCCAGGTCAAGCACGCGGCAACCGGCCAACAGCGGCGGGCACACCAGGCCGCAGCCGTAGTAGCGCGACAGCACCTCGGGGTGAATGCGCGCCAGCAGGGGTTTGAGCCATTCGGGCATGGCACTGACGTCGCAGCAGGCGCTGGTCTTCAGGTCGGCGCTGCTTTGCAGTTGCTGGCCGTAATAGTCGGCCACCAGGGCGTGCGTGGCGGCGTGCGCGGCGGGGGATGCTTCGGGGGTCTGGGTCATGGTGATGGGTTAAAACAATTGAGAGCAAAGAAACAATGGCAGGTGTGCCATATCGGCCAATTCATCAACATCCTGCAGCGGAACACCTTGCCAGAGGCTCAGCCCCAGGGCGTGGACGCGCGCCCGGGTCAGGTCGGCCACGTCTGCCGTGCTCCAAGGCATGTGCTCGAACAGCTGGGGCACGTGTTGGCGCAGGCCCAGCAGCACGTAGCCGCCGTCGGTGGCGGGCAGCAACACGGCGTCGTGTCGCTGCAATTGCCGGGCGGCTTCGTTCAGCAGGGTGGGGCTGAGGGTGGGGCAATCGGTGCCCACCAGCAACACCGCCCGCCCACTGGCGGTGACGCGCTGGCTGGCGCGCCCCATGCGCTGGCCCAGGTCACCGTCGCCCTGGTCGGTCCAGGACCAGTGGGGCTGACCGGGGTGGGGACCGTGGGGCAGCTCAGCCGCCCAATCGGCATGGCCGGGGCCGGGTGCGCTGCACAGCTCGGCACTCTGTGGCCCCGCGCCACCGGGGGCCGCGCAGGCGGCTTGCACGCGGGCCAGCGCGTCGTGCAGCAGCAGGCTGGCCAGGCGGGCGGCACCGTCAGCCCCCAGCGCGGGGGCCAGGCGGGTTTTGGCCCGACCGGGCAGCGGCGCCTTGGCCAACACCACCGTGTGCACTGGCAGGGCAGGCCCCCATGGCGGGGTACCGTGCAAGGGGTGTGGCGCGTTCACCGGTAGCTCCGCGCCAAGCGCTCGGGGCTGGCACCCAACCAGTAGGCCAAGCGCAAGCGCCACATCAGTGCCATGGTGCGCCACAGGCCGCGCTGCTCCCAGCGGCGGCCCGAGGTGCTCACGCGCAGGTGCAGGCAATGGGGTGGTGCCAGGCGTTTCAAGCGGGCTGAGATTTCGATGTCTTCCATCAGCGGCTGGTCGGGGAACCCGCCCACGGCGTCGAAAGCGGCACGGGTCATGAACAGCGCCTGGTCACCGGTGGCAATGCCCGTGAGGCGGGAGCGCCGGTTCATGAACCACGCAATGACGCGCAGCATGGGGTGGTGCCCGGCGATGTGGACATCAAAGCGCCCCCACGCGTGCGGGCCACCCGCGTGCAGGGCGCGCTGCGCGGTGGCCAGCGCCTCGGCGGGCACCTGCGTGTCGGCGTGCAAAAACAGCAGGTGTTCGCCCTGCGCAGCGGCGGCACCGGCGTTCATCTGGCGGGCCCTGCCCCGGGGGGCTGTCACCACCCGGGCGCCATGGCGGGCGGCCAGCTCGGGCGTGCCGTCGGTGCTGCCGCCGTCGGCCACCACCACCTCCACACCGGGCAGGGCTTGGTGCGCCAGGGTGGCCAGGACGTCGGGCAAGGCCTGGGCCTCGTTGAGCACCGGCAGGACAACAGACAGGGTCACGGGGTCAGACGTGCTCAGTGGTCCAGCGCCCCGCCGCAGCTGCTGCCTTGCCCAGCCGTGCAGCCATAGCAGTGCCCCGCGACGCGAATGGGGGCATCGAGCGCGGGGGCATCCGCCTGCAACAGGTCACGCAGGTGCCGGCGCACGCCGGCTGTGCCCAACGGCAGGCCCAGCTGCTGGTTGAAGTCGCAGTCGTACAGCCAGCCTTGCCAGTCCACGCTCACCAGGCTGCGGCACATCACGCCCGGCAGGTTGGCGTCCTGGTGGTGGGCCTTGAGCAGGGCCATGTAGGTGTGGAACGTGCCTTTGGACACCAGGGTGGAACCAAAGCGTTGGATGGGCATGTTGGCCAGGGCCAACAATCGGTTGAACACCACGCCAAAGTGCTGGGCCAGTTCGCGCTGGTAGTCGGCCTGCAGGCCTTGCTGGTTGGGGGGCAAGGAGGGCCCCTGGGGGTTGTAAACCAGGTTCAGCACCAGCCCGCTGCCGGGCTGGCCGTAGCCCAGCGCGTTGAGGCGCTGCAGCCCGGCGATGCTGCGCTCAAACACGCCGTCGCCGCGCTGGCGGTCCACGTTGGCGGCCGAGTAGCACGGCAGCGAGGCCACCACCTCCACCCGCTGGGCGGCCAGAAACTCGGCCAGATCTTCCTGCCCGGGCTCGGAAAGGATGGTTAGGTTGCAGCGGTCAATCACCCGCACACCCTGAGCGCGGGCCTGCACCACCAGGTCTCGGAAGCCCTCGTGCAACTCGGGCGCGCCACCGGTCAGGTCCAGGGTGGTGGCATTTTGGGCCGCCAGCACCTGGGGGATGAGGGCCAGGTGGTCGGCCTCCATCATTTCGGTGCGCTGCGGGCTGGCGTTGACGTGGCAGTGCAGGCAGCTCTGGTTGCACTTGTAGCCCAGGTTCACCTGCAAAGTGTCCAGGGTGGTGCGCTGCAGCGGGGGGAAGCGGACGGCTTCCAGCAAGGGCAAGGTGTCGTGCATGGGGTGGTTCTCGGGGCGCTCAACAAACGGGGACGGTGGGAGGAATGGGCAGCGGTGCTCAGGCCAGCAGCACGGCCAGGCGCTCGCGCACATCGGGGGCCATGGCGTCGGGCTGGGTGACCAGGGACTGGGACAGCGCGGTGTGGGCCTCGCTGGCAGGGTGCTCGTGCCCCAGCAGGCGAATGGCCTCGGCGGCAATCAACTGGGCGCGACCCGCGTTTTTCAACAGGTTTTCCAGCGCCATGGTGGCCGTGACGTGGGCCTCGCGCGGGTGCCAACAGTCGTAATCGGTGACCATGGCCAGGGTGGCATAGGCCATTTGCGCCTCGCGGGCCAGCTTGGCTTCGGGCAGGTTGGTCATGCCGATGACACCACCACCCAGCGTGCGGTACATGTGGCTCTCGGCCCGGCTGGAGAACTGTGGCCCCTCCATGCACACATAGGTGCCTTGGGTGTGCAGGGTCACGCCGTGGTCGGTGCCGCTGGCCGCCTCCTGCTCCAGCACCTGGCGCACGGCGCGGCCCAGCGCGTTGGCGGTGGCGGCACACACCGGGTCGGCCATGGACACATGGGCCACGGCCCCTTGCCCAAAAAAGCTGGACTCGCGCCGTTTGGTGAAGTCCATGAACTGATCGGGCAACACCATGTCCAGGCGCTTAAAGTCTTCGCGCAACGAACCCACCGCCGACAACGACAGCACGTACTTCACCCCCAGCATCTTGAGGGCATACAGGTTGGCGCGGTACGGCACCTCGGAGGGCAACAGGCGGTGGCCGCGCCCGTGTCGGGCGAGAAACGCCACGGGCACAGCGTGCACCGTGCCGGTGACCAGCACCTCGGAGGGGCGGCCATAGGGTGTGTCCAACGCCACCTCGCAGGCGTTTTGCAGGGCGTCCATCTGGTACAGGCCGCTGCCACCCAGCACGCCCACCAGGGCGCGTGGCGTGGACGGTGGCGTGCCTGAATCAGCAAGGCGGGGTTCACTCATGGGGGTGGTCTCCGTGGGGTGGGGTCAATGAACATCGGGGCCATGGTGTCATGGGCGCATCGGGGCAAATTCTCGGTGAACTGGCCCACAGGGTGGGCGACAGGGTTTCAGGCTACACCGCGTTGTGGGCTTGGTCGGTGGGTGCAGGGGCTTTCTTACACAGGTAACCTCGGTTGTAAGAAACAATGTCCCCAGCCGACACACACCCATGACCCATACGCCACACCCCCCATCGCCCCAGGGGGCACCCACGCGTGCCCCACACGGGCGCATTCAACCCAAAGTGTTGCTGGTGCTGACCATGCTGGCCGCGCTGGTGCTGTTTTTTGCACTGGACCTGGGCCGCTTTCTGAGCCTGGCCAACGTCAAGGCCAGCCAGGCGGCGTTTCAGGCGCTGTACGCCGAGCAGCCCCTGGCGGTGACCGCTGGTTACTTTGTGGTGTACGTGCTGGTCACGGCGCTGTCGCTGCCGGGTGCGGCGATCATGACGCTGGTGGGCGGTGCGGTGTTTGGCCTGCTGTGGGGCACGGTGGTGGTGTCGCTGGCGTCCACGGTGGGTGCCACGCTGGCCATGCTGGCGGCGCGCTACCTGCTGCGCGACGGCATTCAGGCCCGGTTTGGCCGTCAGCTGGCCGATGTGAACAAGGGCATGGACAAGGAAGGGGCGTTCTACCTCTTCAGCCTGCGCCTGCTGCCCATCATGCCGTTTTTTGTGCTCAACCTCCTCATGGGCCTGACCCGCATGAAAACGCTGACCTTTTTCTGGGTCAGCCAGGTGGGCATGCTGGCGGGCACAGTGGCCTACGTGAATGCGGGCACGCAGCTCGCCAAAATTGACTCGCTGCGCGGCATCCTGTCGCCCGCGCTGCTGGGCTCTTTCGTGCTGCTGGGCCTGCTGCCACTGGTGCTGAAAAAAGCCCTCGACGCCGTCAAGCGCCGCCGCGTGTATGCACGCTGGACCAGCCAGCGCCCCACCCGGTTTGACCGCAACCTCATCGTCATTGGTGGTGGCGCGGGCGGGCTGGTGTCGGCCTACATTGCGGCGGCGGTCAAGGCCAAGGTCACGCTGGTGGAGGCGCACCACATGGGCGGAGACTGCCTGAACTACGGCTGTGTGCCCAGCAAGGCACTCATCAAAAGCGCCAAACTGGCCCACCAGATGCGCCACGCCAGCCGCTATGGCCTGAGCGATGCCGCGCCCAACTTCAGCTTCAAGGCCGTGATGGCGCGGGTGCACGAGGTCATTCGGGCCATAGAACCCCACGACAGTGTGGCGCGCTACACCGACCTGGGCGTGGAGGTGATGCAGGGCCACGCCAAGCTGGTCAACCCCTGGACGGTGGAAATTACGCTCAACCCGGGCGCACCCGGGCCAGACGGCAGCCCCGCCACCGAACACGCCCGCACCGTCCGGCTGACGGCGCGCAGCATCGTCATTGCCGCTGGTGCCCGCCCCTTTGTGCCCCCCCTGCCCGGCCTGGACGAAGCGGGCTACCTCACCAGCGACACGCTGTGGCACGAACTGGCCCAGCGCGACCAGCCCCCCCAGCGTCTGGTGGTGCTGGGTGGCGGCCCCATTGGCTGCGAACTGGCGCAAAGCTTTGCCCGCCTGGGCAGCCAGGTGACGCAGGTGGAGATGGCCCCGCGCCTCATGGGGCGCGAGGACGAAGATGTGAGCGAGTTCGTCCGCCAGTCGCTGGCCGCCGACGGCGTGGCCGTGCTGACCGGCCACAAAGCCCTGCGCTGCGAACTGTCCGGTGGCGTCAAAACCCTGGTGGTGGAACACGACGGCGCTGAAAAACGAATGGAGTTCGACGACCTGCTGTGCGCCGTTGGCCGCGTGGCACGCCTGCAGGGCTACGGGCTGGAAGAGCTGGGCATTCCCACCCAGCGCACCATTGACACCAACGAGTACCTGCAAACCCTCTACCCCAACATCTACGCGGCGGGCGATGTGGCCGGGCCCTTCCAGTTCACCCACACCGCGGCACACCAGGCTTGGTATGCGGCCGTCAACGCGCTGTTTGGCGAGTGGAAGCTGTTCAAGGCCGACTACTCGGTCATTCCCTGGGCCACCTTCACCGACCCCGAGGTGGCCCGTGTGGGCCTGAGCGAGCAAGAGGCCCAAACCCAGGGGGTGCCCCATGAAGTGACGACCTACGGCATTGACGACCTGGACCGCGCCATTGCCGACAGCGAGGCCCACGGGTGGGTCAAGGTGCTGACCGTGCCCGGCAAAGACACCATTCTGGGCGTGACCATTGTCGGCACCCACGCGGGCGACCTGCTGGCCGAATACGTGCTGGCCATGAAGCACGGCCTGGGGCTGAACAAAATTCTGGGCACCATCCACACCTACCCCACTTTGTCAGAAGCCAACAAATACGCGGCGGGTGAATGGAAACGTGCCCACGCACCACGGGCACTGCTGGCCTGGGTCAAGCGTTACCACGACTGGAAGCGGGGGTGAATATCGAAAAACGGTCCACCAGACTGAACAGAAAAGCGCACACCATTGATGACCTGACAGCGTCAATACGGTTTTTTGCCTGACAACCAGTGGTATCCCCATGAGTTGACGCGTCAAAGCTTCAGATAGGCAGCGTAAATCCGCCGCGTGTCATCCGTGAAGTTCACACCGGCGTATGACGCAGGCAGCTCAGATACAAACTGCCAACCAAAAAAAATGATGTGATCGTAATTCGCTGCCTGCAACAGTTGACTGCGCATCAACCCGTTGAAAGCTTGCACATCCCATGCTGGGTCCTTGAATGCCTGAGCGATCAACCACGTTTCGACCCGAGGGTTGGCTGCCCTTGCCAAGAGCGGAAATGTGCGGGTCCACTCATTCAGGTTTGGAATGCCTGCGACGTCACCAAACCAATAAGGATCCGTCCCCACCCAATCGACCAGCGCAACGGCCCGCTGGATGAAAGCCAACGTCATTGGTCGGCCAATGCTTCCAGAAGGCGTGATGGTGATGCCCACAGAAACCTGCGGCGCATGTAAACGCATCAATGCCACCGCTTGCGTCAGGGCGTCCAGTTGAGGCTGCAAGGCCTCCGCAGAGTCGGGTGATCCATTTGGATTCCAATACATCTCATCGTGGATCAGCACCCGCACGCCGGGTTTGAGCAGATCAGCATTGGCTCGCACAAATGCAATCAGCCGTTGTTCGGCATCCGGGTGAATGGCGTAGTGCTGCCCCGCTGTGGCGGAGGCGGAAGGCAACATGAACAACATGTCCAGCATGGGTGCCTGTCCTGCCCGTTGAATTGCCCGTGCCGTGTCCAGGCTGCCCGAGTAGCCAGCACTGGCCTTCAAACTGCTGGTGAGTACCTGGTCTGGTGGCCCCAATACTTCCCCCACCAGTTTCACTGGCTTTGTGGTCGGACCGGACCCGCCCCCGCCACATGCGGACAGGGAGAACGCCGCACAGGCCACCAACACAACCAAAGCCAATGACCTCAGTTCAGAGTCAGCCCGACTGAACGCTGAAAAAGTGATGAAACGCATTGGATTGCCTCAGTTAAAACCCACATGAATGCGCCCAGTTGCCATGACCAAAGCGCATGAGCGGCAATTGCGGTCACGTCCACAGAGATTGTGGCCATGACGCCGCAAAAGCCCCTGCGCCCCGGGGTTGCCGAGGCAGCGGTACATTGTCACCGGACAGTGCTGCTTTGCTGATCCACTGTCGCCACCGCTCACAGGCAACCCATGCGCACCGCCACACCACACCAACTTTGCTCCTCTGCATTTGGCCAACTGACCAAGGCAGCCCATGAACCGTTGGTAGCCCGGTTGTGCCATCGCTGGCGGCACAGGCTGCTGGCATTGAGTGGCCTGTATGCCAGCGCCATCTGCGCTCAGGGTCTGCCCGCCTCGACCATGCCCGTCACTGCCCTTTCCCCGCTGGTAACCGCGACAGGCTTGGTGAACCCCGCCTGGCGAGTGGTGGGTTTTCCCAAAAAGCAGGCCGACATTCCGCCCACGCGATTCGAGGCGGCCGTGCAGGACGGTCAACCTGCCATTCGTGTGCAAACCCAACAGTCCTATGGCACGCTGGTGCAGACATGGCGCGGCCCGCTGCCCGGTGCGCTCACTTGGCGCTGGCGCTTGGACCAGGCCCTTTCAGGGGGGAAAGGCACTCCCGACCTGCTGACCAAGGCCGGTGACGATGCGGCCCTCAAAGTCTGCGTCATGTTCGAACACGCCCTGGAACGCCTGCCTTTTTGGGAGCGCACCACCTTGCGCCTGGCCCGCAGCGTGAGCGGCGAAGACCTGCCCGCTGCCACCCTGTGCTACGTGTGGGACAGTGCCCGCCCCGCCGGCCTGGAAGCCGCCAACCCCTACACCCGCCGGGTGCGCTTCATCAGCCTGCGCGGCTCAGAAGCCCCCCTGGGTCAATGGCAAGCCGAAACCCGCGACGTGGCCCAGGACTTTGCCCGTCTGTTTGCCGACGAACTGCCCCAGGGCGCAACCACCCCACCCGCGCAACTGCCCGCCATCACCACCGTGCTGTTGGGCGCCGACAGCGACAACACCGCCAGCACCAGCTTGGGCTGGGTGGCCGATGTGCGGTGGGGGCGAGTGGGACATTGAGGGAGGGGGCAGCATTGCCAATGCTTGCCGCCCCTGCGCACCTATCTGTTAGGAGGCTAGCAGGCTGTTGACTTGGGGACAGCCCACCACTCAGTGGCTGTTTTCGGCCCCGAAGAGCCGTTCAAGCTCCCCAGTCCATGGTCGGTAGTGCAGCGGTTGCTGTCGGTCGCGGCCGTGACCTGAGTTCACGGTGCCTGGCACA
>CAYNGJ010000011.1:0-130960 GCA_964396895.1 uncultured Hydrogenophaga sp.
ACCAGATTTCGAAGAAAAGAGCGCTGGTGTCATCGAAATAGCTGCAATCAGTTCCGCTATACGGGATTCAGTCCATTTCAGTCGCTTCGGCGGAGAGTTTTGGACACCATCCCTAAAACAGCCCCTACCGCAATCCCCAATTAAAAAGTCAGCTATGAAATTAATTAAATAGCTGACTTTCTATATCCATCAACCGCAAAGGCATGTTTTTATACAAAACCCTCCTTTGCCACTGAGTGAAATGCACCGCACCCAGGCGGCGCAGCCAAGCCTCACACCCGCTCGAAAATCCCCGCCGCCCCTTGCCCCATGCCCACGCACATGGTCACCATGCCGTAGCGCTGGTGGTGGCGGCGCAGGGCGTGGATGACGGTGGCGGCGCGGATGGCACCGGTGGCGCCCAGCGGGTGGCCCAGGGCGATGGCACCGCCGTTGGGGTTGACCTTGGCAGGGTCCAGGCCCAGGGTGTTCATGACGGCCAGGCTTTGGGCGGCAAAGGCTTCGTTCAATTCGAACCAGTCAATGTCGTTCTGGCTGATGCCCCCGTTTTTCAGCGCAGCAGGGATGGCCTCCACCGGGCCAATGCCCATCAGGTGCGGGGGCACGCCGCGTGAGGCGTAGCTGACGAAGCGGGCCAGTGGCGTGAGGCCAAAGCGCTTGATGGCGGCTTCGCTGGCCAGAATCAGCGCGCCTGCGCCGTCGCTGGTCTGGCTGCTGTTGCCTGCGGTCACCGTGCCAAGGCCGGTGGGGCTCATGTCGGCACGGCGGGGGGTGGCGAAGGCGGGTCGCAGTTTGCCCAGGCCTTCCAGGCTGGTGTCGGGGCGGGCGCCTTCGTCCTGGCTCACGGTGCGGGTGGTGGTGGTCACTTCAGCCGTGTCGAGGTTGACGCTGCGCTCGGTCACTTCCACAGGGCAGGTTTCGTCGGCAAACTCGCCTTTGGCCTGGGCGGCCAGGGCGCGCTGGTGCGATTGCAGGGCAAACGCGTCTTGGTCGGCACGGCTCACCTTCCACTGCTGGGCCACCTTTTCGGCGGTCAGGCCCATGCCGTAGGCAATGCCGTATTTTTCGACGTTCTGGGTATCGGCAAAGATGCTGGGCGACAGGCTGGGGCTGTTGCCCATCATGGGCACCATGCTCATGCTTTCGGCACCGGCGGCAATCATCACGTCGGCCTCGCCCACGCGGATGCGGTCGGCGGCCATCTGGATGGCGGAGAGGCCCGACGCGCAGAAGCGGTTGACGGTGATGCCGCCCACGCTGTTGGGCAGCCCGGCCAGCACCGCACCGATGCGCGCCACATTCAGGCCCTGCTGGCCCTCGGGAATGGCGCAGCCGCAGATCACGTCTTCAATGCTGGCGGGGTCCAGGCTCGGCACCTGCGCCAGCGCGGCGCGCAGGGCGTGGGCCAGCAGGTCGTCGGGGCGGGTGTGCTTGAAAAAGCCCCGGTGCGACTTGCCAATGGGCGTGCGCGTGGCGGCAACGATGTAGGCGTCTTGCAGTTGTTTCATGTTGTTTCCTCGTTGACGTGGGTTCAGGCCTGAATGTCAGGCTTGGCGGGGTCGGGCAGGTACCCAGGCCCACACACATTCACACTGGACTGGCTCAATGCCAGTCTCGTCGGTCACCACCACTTGCACGGTGACTTCGCCCTTGTCGCTGTCGCGCAGGGCTTGCTGTTGTTCGGGCGTCAGCGTGGCCACCGCCGTCAGCGCACCGGTGGCGCGCTTGACGAAGGCCATGCTCAGGCGCTTGGCCAGGGGCAGGCAGTCGTCGCGCACATTCATGCCCACGACCATGCCCGTGGCGGTTTCGGCCAGCAGGTTCATGGCCGAGGCATGCACGCCACCAATGTGGTTTTGCACGGCCCGGTGGTTGGCCAGCCGCACCTCCACCCGCTGCGGGGTCATGGCCACAAACTCCACCTTGGCCGTGCCGATGAAGGGCACGGCGCGGCGCAAGATGAGATTGCGCACCCAGCGCTGCAGGGGGCCTGGCGCCTCGGACAGGCGGGCCAAGCTGCGCTGCATGCGGTTGGGGGTGGTGGCGGTGTCCATCAGTTGCGACATCAGTTGCGCAAGGGCTTGCCGGTGCTCAGCATGCCCATGATGCGTTCCTGCGTCTTGGGGTGCTCCAGCAGGCTGCAGAAGGCCTGGCGCTCCAGCGTCATCAGGTACTCCTCGCTCACCAGCGTGCCAGCGTCCACTTCGCCGCCGGTCAACACACCGGCAATCAGCCCGGCAATGTGGAAATCGTGCTGGCTGATGAAACCACCGTCGCGCATGTTGACCAGGCTGCCCAGAATGGTGGCCTTGCCGCTGCGGCCCGCCACCGGGAACAGGCGCTGGTGTGGGGCGCGGTAGCCGCCGTTGAACAAGGCCTTGGCCTCGTTGATGGCGGTGAACAGCAACTCGTCTTTGTGCGGCACCACCACGTCGCTGTCCAGCACATAGCCCAGGCTGCGGCTCTCCAGCGCACTGGTGCCCACCGATGCCATGGCGGCGGCCTTGAAGCCCTCGGTCAGGAAGGGGATCAGGTCTTTGCCCGTGCTGGCGGCGGCGTTTTCGGCGGCACGGCGGGCAATGTAGGTCAGGCCACCGGCACCGGGCACCAGGCCCACACCGACCTCGACCAGGCCCATGTAGCTTTCCATGTGCAGCACGCGGCGGGCGCTGTGCACGGCCAGCTCGCAGCCACCACCCAGGGCCAAGCCGCGCACGGCGGACACCACGGGCACAGCCGCATAGCGAATTTTCAGCATGATGCGCTGCAGCTCGGCCTCGGCCTCGTCGATGGCAGCGGCACCGCCCATGATGAAGCCGGGCAGCATGGCTTGCAGGTCGGCACCCGCACTGAAGGGCTCGTCGCCCGACCAGATCACCACGCCCTGGTAGCTGGCCTCGGCCAGATCCACCGCCTGGCTCAGGCCCTCGGCCACGTCGGGGCTGATGGCGTGCATCTTGGTTTTGATGCTGGCAATCACCACGTCGTTGTCCAAGGTCCAGAGGCGGATGGCATCGTCTTCCATCAGCGTGGTGCCTGCGGTCCGGTAGTCAGGGCCAGCCTCACCCAACAGCAGTTCGGGGAACAGCTGGCGGCTGTACACGGGCAGCGTGCGGCGGGCTTCAAACGCGCCGGTGCTGGGGTTGAACGAGCCTTGGGGGGTGTGGACGCCACCCGCCTCGGCCACGGGGCCTTCAAACACCCACTTGGGCAGCGGTGTGTTGCACAGGGCTTTGCCCGCGTCAATGTCTTCCTGAACCATTTTGGCGACGTCCAGCCAACCGGCTTCCTGCCACAGCTCGAAGGGGCCTTGCTTCATGCCAAAGCCCCAGCGCATGGCCTGGTCCACGTCGCGGGCGGTGTGGGCGATTTGCCCCAAGTGCACGGCGGCGTAGTGGAAGGCATTGCGCAAAATGGCCCACAGGAACTGGCCCTGGGGGCCTTCGCTGTTGCGCAGCAGCGCCAAGCGTTCACCGGCGGGTTTTTTGAGCATGCGGGCATACACCTCGTCGCTCTTTTGGCCTGCGGGGACGTATTCCTCGCTGTCCAGCTCGAAGCGCAGCACGTCGCGCCCGGCTTTTTTGAAGAAACCGGCCTTGGTTTTCTGGCCCAGGTGGCCCAGTTCCAGCAGCTTGGTCAGCACAGCAGGGGTTTCGAAGCTGCCGTAGAACGGGTCGGTTTCGAGGCTGAGCGTGGTTTGCAGTGTCTTGATGACGTGGGCCATGGTGTCCAGGCCCACCACGTCGGCGGTGCGGAAGGTGCCGCTGCTGGCGCGGCCCAGCTTTTTGCCGGTGAGGTCGTCCACCACGTCATAGGTCAGACCGTAGCGCTCCACCTCTTTCATGGTGGAGAGCATGCCCGCAATGCCCACGCGGTTGGCCACGAAGTTGGGCGTGTCTTTGGCACGCACCACGCCCTTGCCCAGGCCGGTGGTGACAAAGGCTTCCAGCTGGTCCATCACACCCGCGTCGGTGGTGGGCGTGGCAATCAGCTCCACCAGCGTCATGTAGCGCGGGGGGTTGAAAAAGTGGATGCCGCAGAAGCGGGCTTTCAATGCGTCGGGCAACGCCTCGCTCATGGCGGTGATGGACAGGCCAGAGGTGTTGGAGGCGACGATGGCGCCCGGCGCGATGTGCGGGGCCACTTTGGCGTACAGGTCCAGCTTCCAGTCCATGCGCTCGGCAATGGCCTCAATGATGAGGTCGCAGCCCTGCAGCAGTTCCAGGTGCTCTTCGTAGTTGGCAGCCTGGATCAGCGACGCATCGGCCTTGTCGCCCAGCGGCGAGGGCTTGAGCTTGGCCAGGTTGGCGATGGCGCGGGTGACGATGCCGTTTTTGTCGGCGACGGACCCGCCGCCGGGCCGCCCCAAGGCGGGTCCAGCCCCCTCGGGGGGCAGCGCCAGCGTGGGGGACTGTTTCGTGTCAGGTAAATCGAACAGCACCACCGGCACCTTGACGTTGACGAGGTGGGCGGCAATTTGCGCGCCCATCACGCCTGCGCCGAGCACGGCGACTTTTTTCACATTGAAACGGTTCATGGGGTCTCCTGAGCGGGTGCACGCACCAGCGGCCAATGGCCCGCTGTGCGCCACGCACCGGCAATTAAGGCAATAGCAAACTATTTAACAGCATCAAGCGATGGAGGCATTTTTAATTCAAAATCTCCTCGCTTGACTGACCGACGACTCAGGCCAGGGCCAGGTCGGTGTCCATCAACGGCTTGGCACCGGCGCGGGCCGTCACCATCAGCGTGATGGTTTCAGGGAACAGCTTGGCAAAGTAAAAGCGCGCGGTTTGCAGCTTGGCGGGGTAGAAGGGGTCGGTCGGCCTGCCTTCACGTTCAGCAGCGGCCATTTCCTTCAGCGCGACCGACGCCATGCGGGCAAAGAAGTACCCAAACACCAGGTGACCGGCCACGCGCAGGTAGTCCACCGCAGCGGCGCCCACCTCGTCGGGGTTTTGCATGCCTTTGAAGCCGATTTCGGTGGTGAACTTGGTGATCTTGTCGCCCATCATGGCCAGGGGGTTGATGAACTCGGCCATCTTCTCGTTCACGCCCTCTTCTTCCACCAGCGCGCCCACCAGCTTGCCAAACTTCTTGAGCGTGGCACCGTTGTTGCCCAGCACTTTGCGGCCCAGCAGGTCCAGACCCTGAATGGTGTTGGTGCCCTCGTAAATCATGTTGATGCGGGCATCGCGCACAAACTGCTCCATGCCCCACTCTTTGATGTAGCCGTGGCCACCGAACACTTGCTGGCACATGGTGGCGGCCTGGTAGCCGTTGTCGGTCAAGAAGGCTTTGGTGATGGGTGTCAGCAGCGACAGCATTTCGTCGCTGTCCTTGCGCACCTTTTCGTCAGGGTGGTTGTGCACCTTTTCCAGCAACACCGAGCAGAACACGGCCAGCGCCCGGCCACCTTCGGCATAGGCCTTGGCGGTGAGCAGCATCTTGCGCACATCGGGGTGGACGATGATGGGGTCGGCTGGCTTGTCCTTGGCCTTCACGCCGCTCAAGGAGCGCATTTGGATGCGGTCTTTGGCATAGGCCAGGGCGTTTTGGTAGGCCACTTCGGTCAGGCCCAGGCTCTGGTTGCCCACACCCAAACGGGCGGCGTTCATCATCACAAACATGCCTTGCATGCCTTTGTTGGGCTGGCCCACCAGGGTGCCCACCGCGCCGTCGAGCACGATTTGGGCGGTGGCGTTGCCGTGTATGCCCATCTTGTGCTCCAGGCCGCCGCAGTAAACGGGGTTGCGCTCGCCCAGCGTGCCATCGGCATTGACCACAAACTTGGGCACCACGAACAGGCTCACGCCCTTGATGCCCGCAGGCGCATCGGGCAGGCGGGCCAGCACCAGGTGGACGATGTTGTCGGCCATGTCGTGCTCACCGGCGCTGATGAAAATTTTGTTGCCGGTGAGTTTGTAGGTGCCGTCGGCCTGGGGTTCGGCCTTGGTGCGCATGAGCCCCAGGTCGGTGCCGCAGTGGGGTTCGGTCAGGCACATGGTGCCGGTCCACTCGCCGCTGGTCATTTTGGCCAGGTAGGTGGCTTTTTGCTCAGGCGTGCCGTGGGTGTGCAGCGAGGCGTAGGCACCGTGGGTCAGGCCGGGGTACATGGTCCAGGCCTGGTTGGCGCTGTTCATCATTTCGTACAGGCACTGGTTGACCACCAAGGGCAGGCCCTGGCCGCCAAACTCGGGGTCGCAGCTCAGCGCCGCCCAGCCACCGTCCACATAGGTTTTGTAGGCTTCCTTGAAGCCCTTGGGCGTGGTGACTTCGTGCGTGTCACGGTTGAGCTGGCAACCCTCGGTGTCGCCGCTGATGTTCAGCGGAAAAATCACCTGCGAGGCAAATTTGCCCGCCTCTTCCAGCACGGCGTTGATGGTGTCCACGTCAACGTCGGCATGCTGGGGCATGTCCTTGAACTCGTCGGTGACCTTGAGCACCTCGTGCATCACGAATTGCATGTCGCGCAGTGGGGGGTTGTAAACGGGCATGGTTGTCTCCTGCAGGTAAACCGAAAGGGTCAGAACAAAAAAAAAGGGGCCGCCTGCTCAGGCAGCCACCAGGGGTTGGTGGTCGCGCACGATGCGCTCGAACCCGGTCATCGCCCGCTCCACCGAGCCCGGGGTTTTCAGAAACCGGGCTTCGTAGTGCAGGGCCAGAATCAGGCCGTGGATTTCAAACGTCATTTGCTGCTCGTCCACATCGGCTGCCAAGTGGCCTTGCTTTTTGGCCAACACCACGGCGCGGCACATGGCGGCCAGCCAGGTTTTGACCGAGCTGGCCAGCGCATCGCGCACGGGGCCGGGGCGGTCGTCAAACTCCACGGCACCGCTGATGTAGATGCAACCGGCTTCAATTTCGATGCTGGTGCGCTTCATCCAGTTGGCAAACAGGGCGCGCAAGCGCGGCAGACCGCGTTCACCAGCCACGGCGGGGAAGAACACCTCTTCCTCAAAGCGCTGGTGGTACTCGCGCACCACGGAAATTTGCAATTCCTCGCGGGAGCCAAAGTGGGCAAACACACCCGACTTGCTCATTTGCATGACCTCGGCCACGGCGCCGATGCTCAAGCCCTCCAGCCCCACATGGGCGGCCAGGCCCAACGCGGCATCGACAATGGCGGCGCGGGTTTGCTGGCCTTTGAGTTGGCCCTTGCTGGTGCTGCGCCCTGCCCTACCCACCACCCGCGGCTTGACCAACGTGGTGGCATCCAGAGGACTGACGGCGGCAACAAGGGGACGAATGGTCATGGGCAACGGTGCAGAATAAAACGAACGGTCGTGCTATTTTGCAGGGAAATGAGACCGTTGTGTGCAACGCGCCCCTATTTATCTAGAGGACTCGGCCTAAACCAGGGTAAACCCGTAAGACGGGGTCAGCGCAGCAGGCAGGCGGCGTGTTGGGCCCACTGGGCCGTGGGCAGGTGCCGAAAACCACTGCGCACATACCGTTGCAGCTGGCCCTGGGCGTAGGCCGTGAGCACGGCGGCCAGCGTGGCGGCCTGCACCCGGGCAGGACCGGGCGCGTCTGGCAAGCTGAGGTCGGGCTGGCGCAGGGATTGGCGCAGCGCGGCCTCAAACTTGTCAAAAAACAGGTTCATGCGCTGCTGCAAGCGCTCGTGCTCCAGCACCAGGGCATCGCCCACCATGACGCGGGCCAGCCCGGGGTTCTTCTCGGCAAACTGCAGCAGCATGGCGGTCTGGCGCTGCACACAGGTGTGGGGGTCTGGCTCGGCCTCGGCCAATTGGCGCAGCAGGCCAAACACACTGGCCTCGATGAAGTCAATCAGGCCCTCGAACATCTGCGCCTTGCTGGCGAACTGGCGGTACAGCGCTGCCTCGCTCACACCCATGTGGGCGGCCAGCGCCGCGGTGGTGATGCGCTCGCCCCCGGGTTGCTCCAGCAAGGCAGCCAGCGCTTGCAGAATTTGCACCCTGCGCTCACCGGGGCGGGGGCGCTGACGGGGCGCAGCGGGTGTGTCGGGAATGGAGGGCGTGGGCAGGCTGACCATGGCCCCATTCTCGCTCACGGGGATGGACTGGATGCAAAGTCCACGCGCAGACGCAGGCCACGCCCGCCCTCGCCGGTCAGCAGTTGGAGGTGGGTGGCGTGGGCGCGGGCAATTTCGTCGGCAATGGCCAGGCCCAGGCCATTGCCTTCGGCGGCGGTGCCGGGCACCCGGTAAAAACGCTGCAACACACGGGCGTGCTCGGCAGGGTCGATGCCGGGGCCGTTGTCTTCCACCTCCAGCCAGGCCAACCCCTGGCGTTGGCCGCAGCGCAGCGTGACACACCCGTGCGTCGGGGTGTAGCGCAGCGCGTTGTCCACCAGGTTGATGAGCAGCTCGCGCAACAGCCACTCGTGGCCATCGACCTGCACGGGTTCGGCCTCCAACCCCAAATCAATGTGTTTGGCCTGGGCCGCGTCCAGGTGCAGGGCCAGCACGTTTTCGCACAGGGCGGTCAGGTCCACACACTGCATGTCTTGCGAGGCGGCGGTGGTGGCGTCGGCCCTGGACAGCGCCAGCAATTGGTTGGCCAACTGCGAGGTGCGGCGGCAAGCTGCGCGCAGGCGCATGATTTGCTCCACCGGCAGGTTGAGGCTGGCTTTCGATTCCAGCGCTCGGGCGGCCTGGCCCCAAGCCTCAATCTGCGACTGCAATCCTGCGATGGGGGTGCGCAGCTGGTGGGCGGCATCGGCCACAAATCGGCGTTGCGCCTCAGCGTGGGCGTTGACGAGTTCAAACAGGCGGTTGATTGAGTGCACCAGGGGCCGCACCTCGGCCGGGGTGGCGTCGGGGGACAGGGGGCTCAGGTCGCGCGGCGAGCGCCGCTCCACCGCGACCTTCAAGGCCATGAGGGGTTTGAGGGCCCGCGACACGGCCCAGCGGATGCCGAAAAATGCCGCCACCATCAGCACCAGGTTGGGCAACACCACACGGTTGAGCACGGTGTTGAGCCACTGTTGGCGGGCATCGGTGCCGTCGGCCAGCTGCACGATGAGTTCGCCCGCCGCGGTGTTCACCCGCTGGGCAATCAGGCGGTAGGTGATGCCCCCGTCGGTCACGCTCATGAACTCGGGCTCGGCTGTGGCGGGCAACACGGTGGGCAGCCAGGCGTCGCCCAGCAGCAACTGCCCCCCGGCCGACAGGATGCTGTAGCCCGAGCGGCGCTCGCGCTCGTTCAAGAATTCGTCCACGGGCGGCGCCAGCAACAACACGGGCCGGGGCAACTCGATGGTGTCGCTGGGCTGGGGGTCGTCCAGGGCCGACACCACCGAGTCGCCCAACATGGGCGCGAGGCGGGTGAGGCGCTGGTCTTGCTGCAGGGCGGCGGTGCCAGCGGCCTGGTAGTGCATCCAGCTGCTGACCAGCATGAGCAAACCAAACGGCAGCAGCAACAGCAGCAGCAGGCGGCGCTGCAAGCCCCCCATCATCACCAGCGGCGGGGGTGGGCCGCTGGCTTCTGCGGGCGTGGGATCAGGGGCCGTCATGCGCGGGCGGGGCCGCCAGCGGCGCGGCACTGCCGGGCAGGGGCACAGCAGGGCTGGCGGGCACCGGTGCTGCGGCCACCGGGGGCAGCGGGGCTGCGTTGGCCGCTTCGTCGGCACCATCGGCCAGCTCCAGGCGGTAACCAAAGCCCCGGATGGCGCGCAACACCACACCGGAGGCATCGAGCTTGGCGCGCAGGCGCGAGATGTACACCTCAATGGCGTTGAGGGTGATTTCCTTGTCCCACCCGGTCAGCGCCTGCAAGAGCTTGTCTTTGGCGGCGGGCTTGGGTGCTTGCAGCAGCAGGTACTCCAGCACGGTCCACTCGCGCGGGCCCAGCTCCAGCAACTGCCCACCCACTTTGACTTGACGATGGGCGGTGTCCATCTCGATGGGGCCAAAACTCAGC
This sequence comes from uncultured Hydrogenophaga sp., assembly GCA_964396895.1. Classification (GTDB taxonomy): domain Bacteria; phylum Pseudomonadota; class Gammaproteobacteria; order Burkholderiales; family Burkholderiaceae_C; genus UBA2334. The sequence continues at coordinate 9,906 of CAYNGJ010000011.1, forward strand.
ACCGCCGTGGTGGCGGCCTGCGAGCGGCGCAGCAGGGCGCGCAGGCGGGCCAGCAGTTCGGGCAGCTCAAAGGGTTTGACCATGTAGTCGTCGGCCCCCATGTCCAGCCCTTGCACGCGGTCGCGCAGCGCATCGCGCGCGGTGAGGATGAGCACGGGCATGTTGCGCCCCGCCGACCGCAGGGTGGCGGTGAGCGCCAGGCCGTCCATGCGCGGCAGGCCGATGTCGATGATGGCGGCGTCAAACGCCTCGGTCTGCACCGCCTCGATGGCGCGCTCGGCGCTGCCCACCCAGTCCACCGCGTAACCCGCGTCACACAGCCCCAGCTTGATGCCGCTGGCCACCATCACGTCGTCTTCCACCAGCAGCAATCGCATTTTTAAACTTTTTCAGCCTCTGACGCTTATGTATATTAGGTTGTCAGCTATTGTTTTGACAATTTCAATGCGAACGGATCATGGTGCCAAAGGGCTGGTCACCCAGCACCTCCAGCAGCAGGGCATGGGGCACGCGGCCGTCGATGATGTGCACCGCGTTCACACCGCTCTTGGCGGCATCGAGGGCGCCTGCAATTTTGGGGATCATGCCGCCAGAAATGGTGCCGTCGGCGCACAGGTCGTCAATCTGCTTGGGCGTGAGCTCGGTCAGCAGCTGCCCGGCCTTGTCCAGCACGCCGGGGATGTTGGTCAGCATCAGCAGCTTCTCGGCCTGCAGCACGGTGGCCAGCTTGGCGGCCACCACATCGGCGTTGATGTTGTAGCTCTCGTTGTGTTCACCAAAACCAATGGGGCTGACCACCGGGATGAACGCGTCGTCCTGCAAGGCTTTGACGACACTGGGGTCAATGCTGACGATTTCGCCCACTTGGCCCACGTCGTGCTCCATGCCGGGGTTTTGGCTGTCTGCCAAGCGGAGTTTGCGGGCACGGATCATGGCGCCGTCACGCCCGGTCAGGCCCACAGCCTTGCCCCCGGCCTGGTTGATGAGGCCCACGATGTCTTGCTGCACCTCGCCGGCCAGCACCCACTCCACCACCTCCATAGTTTCGGCATCGGTCACGCGCATGCCCTGGATGAACTGGCCCTTTTTGCCCAGACGCTGCAGCAGCGTTTCAATTTGTGGCCCCCCCCCGTGCACCACCACCGGGTTCATGCCCACCAGCTTGAGCAGCACCACGTCTTCGGCAAAGTCTTGCTGCAGCGCAGGGTCGGTCATGGCGTTGCCGCCGTATTTGATGACCAGCGTCTTGCCGTGGAACTTGCGGATGTAGGGCAAGGCCTGGGCCAGGATTTCGGCTTTTTCGCGGGGGGCAATGTGGGAGATGTCGGTCATGGGAATGCGTGGACTGGGTGAAAAGGGTCGGACCGCTGCGGCCCGCACTCAGGTTCACATTGTGCCGCAGCACACCGCACGTCAGTGGCGGCCGCGCCGTATCCAGCGCGGCACCTTGAAGCGCACGATCATGAGGTAGGCTGGCACATAAGTGCACACAAACAACAGGCAAAACCCCATCAACATCGGCGTGCTCCGCCAAAACAGCACGGCCGGAATCACGGTCAGCAAGGTGAACCCCCACAGGTAAGGCGAGGTGCGGTTGTTGCGCATCAGCATGCGCCGCGCCGCATCGTCGTGGAAGACCTCACGCACGATGCGCCGGTAAATCAGCTGGTGAAAGTGCAAGGCATCCGCCACCCCGGGCGACACCCCGCGCGCCATCTTGCGGTAGATGGAAAACACCGTCTCCCACACTGGGTAAATCAGCAGCAGCATGGGAAACCAGGGCGAGACCTCTTCGTGCCGCTGCACCAGCGTGATGCTGGCAATGGCAATCACCCCACCCCAGAGGTAGGCACCGCCGTCGCCGGCGAAGATCAGTCCACGCGGGTAATTCCACAGCAAAAACCCGCCGCTGGCACCGGCCAAGGCCAGCACCAGCAAGGCCAGAGGCCGGTCACCCAACTGCAACGCCACATGGGCAATGGCCAGACAGGTGACGACAGCCACCGTGCCAGCCAGACCGTTGTATCCATCAATGATGTTGAACGCATGTGGCAAACCGGCCACCGCCACGAATGCCAGCGCCATGCCCCAAAAAGGCCAGGCACTCCAATAGGCATCCAGCGACACGTAGCCCAAGCGCGTGACACTGAGCCCCAACACCCCCACTGCAGCAGCCGCTGACACCGATGTCAACAGCAACCTGACCTTTGGACTCAAACGCTGGGTGAAATCTTCCCACACACCCGCAGCGACAGAGGGCAGCAACACCAGCCACCACAACGCCAACTCCTGGCCACTCAGAGGCAGTCCGGCCGCATTGGCAAAACCAGTGCCTATGCCCAACAGCCCCAGCGCCACAGTCCATCCGATTGCGACGCCTAACCCACCCACCCGTGGTATGGCGCCAAGGTGAAACCGCTGGGGCACGGATTCGCTGTAACGTTTGCCATGCTCCAACGCATAACGAATCAACGCAAGACAGATCAACCAACTCAACAACGAGGCCGCAAAAGTCAGCAATAACACGGTGCAATCTCCTGCGCTCAGTTCACCGCGCTGACAACAGCAGCCTGAAACCAACGGTCAGCCTGCTGCCAACTGTCCCCATTCAACTCACCCACCAGGCTGAGCAAGCGCAGGCGTGAAGCCACATAGCCCAACTGCACCTCGGCCAGGTCGCGGCGAGCCAGCTGCGCCTGCTGTTCAGCATTCAACACATCCAGCACCGTGCGCACCCCACCCTCGTACGACCGGCGCACAGACGCCACCACCTGATCGGACGAACTGACCACACGCATCTGCGCCCGCATGCGCAGGGCACCTTCCGTCACGCCCCGCCACTCCTTCTGAACCCGCACGCTCAGGTCCCTGCGGACGGCTTCCAGCGTTTCTTCCACGCGGACTTGTTCTGCCAATGCCTGACGCACCGCCGACTGCACCGCGCCACCGGCATAGAGCGGCAAATTGAACTGCAAGCCAATCTGCCGATTGGTGTAGCTGCTTTGTGGTGAAGTGACGTTCTCGCTGCCACTGCGGGACACCTGTGCAATGGCATCCAAAGTGGGCTTGTGACTGGCCTGCGCCCGTTGCACCTCCAGGCGAGCCGCCTCCAGCCTTGCTCGAAGCGCTTTGATCTCAGGGCTGGTTTGCTCAGCCTTACCCATCCAATCCGCCAGCACTTTGGCATCAAAATCGTCGGGACTCAACGCTGCGGGGACCAAGGGCTGAACCTTTTGCACCGGCTGCTGCACCATGACCTGAAGTTGAAGCAAGGCCGTCTGCCGCGACTGGCTGGCTTCCAACTGTTGCGCCTGGGTCAGGTCCAGCCTGGCTTGCGCTTCATCGATGTCTGTGCGTATGCCCTGCCCTCCCTCAAAACGCTTGCGCGCGGCATCCAACTGGGCCTGCGTGAGCTTGAATTGAGCGACGAGCAAGGACTCTCTCTCTTGCGCCAACAACACCTGAAGGTACGACTCCACCACACGCACACCCAGGTTTTGCACCTCACGCTCAAACACAGCCTCTGCATCTCCAATCTGCGCACGGGCCTGCTCCACCGCCAAAGGCAGTGCAGGACGGTACAGTGGCTGGCGTATCTGTAAGGTCTGGCTGTAGCTGAAGTATCGATCCTGTGTGGTGCTGAGCTGCCCCGTGAAACCGGGTTGTGTGCGAGACAAGTCGTTGTCGTACCGCGTGGCACTGAATGACACATTGGGCCTCAGTTGGGCTTTGGCTTGCTCCAGGCGCTCCGCCACACCATCGGTCTGCGCCCGTGTGGCACGCAAACTGGCGTCTTTGAGGCGTGCAGCGTCAAATGCTTCACGCAAACCCATGACACCGGCCAATGCGTTGGCGGACGCCAGTGACGCAGGGGCGTGGGACATGGGCAATGGTTCGACGCCCTGTGCCACGCTCAAGGCGGGAACACAAGCGACTGTGACCACCTGCAACAACCTCCGTGACCGGCCCACAACGCGCAAAAAGGCTGGGATGGAACTCTTGCTCATGATGGGTTATTCCTCTTTCAGCGACGCCGCCATCCGCTTGGTCAGCGGACTGAGCAAGTACTTCAGCATGGACCGCTCACCTGTCTTGACAATGACCTCTGCAGGCATCCCAGGCTGCAAGCGGCGCTTGCCCAGCTTGGTCATCCCATGCTCAGTGATACGCACCCGCGCCAAGTAGTACCCCGCCCCCGTGTGTTGATCCACCAACAAGTCATGTGAAATGGACACCACCTCACCATCAACCACCAATTGCGGTGAATGTGCAAAGGCGGTAAATCGCACGTCTGCAATCAAACCTGGCTTCAACCTGTCAATCAAATGCGGCTCTACCTTCGTCTCCAGCAGGAGGGGTTCGTCGTTGGGCACGACATCCATCAGCTTTTGACCGGGCTGAACAACTGCCCCCACTGACTGAACCGCCAAACCCACCACCTGCCCCGTGGCAGGCGAGCGAATTTGCGTGCGCTCAAGGTCGGCCTGGACTGCGACCAACTTTTGAGCGTCGGACTCCACCTCTCTGGTGACCTCCGCCAGTAGGCCCTCCACCTCTTTGCGGTAATCCTGTTGGCGCGCCAGCCTGCGCTGCTCCAGCTCGGCAATGGCTTGGCGGGCACGTGATACCTGTCCGGACAGGTCAAATATCCCTGTCTGGCTCTCTGACACCATGCGTTCCAACTCCAACAACCGGTTGCGCGGCACATACCCGTCCTCCACCAGCGGTCGCGTCTGGTCCAACTCCTGCTGCACCAACCGCAATTGGTTCGCGCGGCTTTGAAGCATGGACGTATAGGTCTGAATCATCACCCGCTGTCCTTGGATGCTGCCGTCAACGGCACCCAGTTCGGCAGCAAGTCCCGACCTGCGGGCCTGAAGCAGGTCCAACTGGGTACCCATCTGGCGCGCAATCAGCGCATCGTTTTTCGCCGCCACCAGGTCTGGATGAAAGGAAACGGCCTTCGCCCCAGTCTGCTCTGCCAGCAAACGCCCCTGCATGGCACGCAACCCCAAATAGCGCTGGCGCACTGCCTCATGGTTTGCCTTGGCCACGTTGCCATCCAACTCCAGCAATGGCTGACCCTCTTTCACCATATCGCCCTCCCCCACGAGGACGGTTTTCACAATGCCCCCAGACAGGTGTTGCACCGCTTTGCGTTTGGTATCCAGTGTGACCATTCCATGCGTAGGCACACCTTCGTCCAGCGGAGCCAAACTGGCCCACATCAGAAAGCCGCCAAAACCCAGTCCGAGCACCCACAGGCCTAAGCGGGCGGCATCGCGTGTGTTCGCCGGCGGCGTGGCAGCCATCTCAGGCGACGAGTCAGACTCACTGTGCGGTTTACTCATTTGAACGTTCTTCATAGGGAAATGGCTTTCAACGCTGAAACTGTGAATAAAGGGTGCGCCGTCATGGGCCTCCCCTTGAATACCTGAACGGAGAGGGTCATGCCGCGGAAGCTGCAAGCGCATGGGTTGCGGCAGGCGATACTGGTGGTGCAGAAGGATGCATGGCACGCAAAACCTCGTCACGAGGTCCACTGAGCAACACCACCCCGTTTTGAAGCACGACCAATTGATCCGCGACTTGAAGCACACCCGTGCGGTGGCTGATCACCACCACTGCAGCGCCACTCGCCCTGAGCTGAACAATGGCCTGCTGAAGTGCAGCTTCCCCCACATCGTCCAAGTTGGCATTGGGTTCATCCAACACCACCAACGATGGGCGCCCATAAACCGCCCTGGCCAAACCCAGGCGCTGGCGCTGCCCCCCGGACAACATGCCCCCAACCGCCCCAATCGGGGTGTCATAGCCTTTTGGAAACCGAAGAATGGCTTCATGAAGTCCTGCCAACTTGGCGGCGTCGATGACCAACTCTGGTTTGACTTCCGCCAATCGTGCAATGTTTTCGGCAATCGTTCCGTCAAACAGTTCGACATCCTGCGGCAAGTAGCCCACTGCGGCACCCCGCTCTTCAGGTGCCCATGCGTCCATCGGACGCTCCCCCCACCACACACTGCCGGATTGTGTTGGCCAAACACCCAGCACCACACGCGCCAAGGTCGATTTTCCACTGCCCGATGGCCCCAACACCACAGTGACGGAGGATGGCTTGAAGCTCAAACTCACCCCCTTCAAGATCGGCAAAGCAGATCCCGGGGCGCCCGCCAGAACGTTGTCCACGCGAACATCTCCGTTGGGCAGTACCTTCTGCAGCACGGGCCCGTCTCCATCAAACTCATCGATCAACGCATCCAGTCGGTCGTACGCCTGCTTGGCACCGAGAAAACCCCGCCAACTACCCACAAGCTGGTCGATGGGAGCCAAAGCGCGGGTGGTCAGTACGTTGGCGGCAATCATTGCGCCGGCAGACAACTCACCCTGAATCACCAACAAGCCACCCATGCCCAAAGCAAGAGACTGCTGTGCGTACCGCAACCACTTGCTCATGGCAGTCACACGGTGCTGGTCACCATGGGTAATTGCATGTTGGTTCAGGTAGGCGTTCTGATAAACCATCCACCGCTGTCGCAATGACTCCAACATGCCCATTGCCTCGACTGCCTCGGATGTGCGCAACTTGGCCTGAACCTGCGCCAGGGACTGAGATTGGCGCAACGCCAACAACCGGGATGAATCCATGGAGCTGCGGTGACTCCAATAAGCAACGCCTGCCTGGAGCAGCGCAAAGCCAATGGCCATCCAACCCAACAATGGGTGAAGCATGAACAACACCGCAATGTAGATGGGGGTCCACGGCGTGTCGAAAAAAGCAATCACGCCCGTGCCCGTCAGAAACTGGCGCAACTCGGTGATGTCAGACAGCGGCTTGGCAGGCTGCAAGCCCGGTCGTTTGAGGTGCGCATCAAAGCTTGCCCTGAATATCCGCGGTGAAAGCAGGTCATGCATGCGCACGCCAACCCTGACCAACACCCGGCTTCGCGACCATTCAGCAAAACCCATCACGAAGAATAAAAACAATGTGATCAGCGATAACACGATCAACGTCAATTCACTGCGACTGGACAACACCCGATCGAACACTTGCAGCATATAGAGCGTGGGTGCAAGCATCATCAGGTTTGCCACCATGCTGAAAACACCCACCACCCACAGTTCCCGGCGAAATTGCATCAACCAGTGCTTCATGCCCCTTGACTGGCTGGCTTCCACCACCGCATTGGTGGCCAGAGACGTGACCACAACCATTTCTTCAGACTTGGTCAAATCACCCATGTTTAACTCCCCTGCTCGCAGCGTCACTGGCCGCTTTGTTCAACGCAACAAGCACCTCGTCTCGTGGACCGAACGCCTGCTGCGCACCATCTCTCAACACCAACATGTGTGAACACACTTGAAGCACACTGGTCCGGTGAGTGATCAGCACAAATGTTGTGCCTATGCCTCTCAGGGTAGCCACTGCCTTCAACAACGCCGCCTCTCCTGCCTCATCCAAACTGGAGTTCGGTTCATCCAGCACCACAAAAACAGGGTTCCCGTACAGTGCACGCGCCAAGCCAACCCGCTGCCGCTGCCCACCAGACAGCCTGGCACCTTCAAGCCCCAATCTCGTCTCATAGCCGTCTGGGAGCGTCATGATCCAGTCATGTACGCCCACCAGTTTGGCGGACTCTTCCACTGCGGCACGGTTGAGTGAACCAAACCGAGCAATGTTTTCAGCGATGGTGCCATCCAGCAACTCAATGTCCTGGGGCAGGTAGCCAATGTGAGGCCCCAGTTCCTGCTTGCTCCAGGCATACACATCCGCCCCATCCAAGCGCACCTTGCCGGCCAGTGCCGGCCATACACCCACCAACAAGCGTGCCAGCGTCGTTTTGCCACTGGCAGATGGTCCAACCACCGCCAACGCCATCCCTGGCTCCAAGGCGAACTGAATACCCCTGAGAATCTGCCCAGCGGTTCCAGGTGCACCGGCCACGATGGGCTCAACAACAAGGACACCCCGCGGCTGTGGCAATGGCATGTTGTCCAATTCAGGCGGCATGGTTTGCAAAATGTGCGACAGACGCTTCCATGCCTCTCTCACACTGACCACGCTGCGCCACTGGGCAATGGCCTGAGCCAGTGGGGCAAGAATTCGCCCCCCCAACACTGATCCGACAATCAGCATGCCCGGCCCACCCCACAGTGCGTTATCCAGCACCAACCACGCTGCAACCCCAAGCAGAGCAGAAGACAAAGTGGTTTGAACCACCTTCGTGAGCGATTGGAACAACCCTGCCCGATCCGACGCGATTGCTTGCTGGATCAGCATTTGATCCTGCAAACCCGACCATCGCTTGTGCAATGCCGGACGCATACCCATTGCCCTGACCACTTCAGCGTGTCGCAACATGGCATCTGCCTGCTGCTGACCAATGATGGCCAGTCTGTTGGCCTGCACCAGTGTTGCTTGGGTTCTGCGCTCATTGCTCCATGCAAGACCAACCTGCATTGCCGCACCAGCCATGGCCACCACACCCAGTACAGGTGACAACAGAAATATCAACACCAGAAAGACGCAAGCTGCGGGTATTTCAGGCAGCGCCGCCAAAGCTGGACTTGGGAGGAAGTCCCGTATCGTCCTCAGGTCCTGTATTGGTTGGGTGGTCGCGGAACCTGGCTTGCCCAAGTTCATGCTAAATACCGCCCGATATACCCTTGGCATCAAACGGTTGTCCAACTCAACACCGGCCGCTCTCAACGTCTCCGCGCGTGCCCATTCCAACGCCTCCATGACAGCCAACGAAAACAGCACGAACAGCGTCAACATCAGCAATGTATTGAGATTTCGGCTGTTCACCACTCGCTCATAGACCTCAAACATGTATGCCGTTGGAGCAAGCACCAGCAAACTCGCGACAAAGCCATACAAGAACGCCCGCCGCAACCACGGTCTGATGTGCTCAAGCGCCACTCTCAAAGGATTGACCAATTGATTATTTTGCATTTGTGGTTGATTCATATTTTTCTATCTCTTGAAGCATTTGAGGCAGCAATACATATGTTTCTTTTGGCAAAAGTGGCCAAGAAACACTCTCCTCTTGAGTGTTCGCTTCGTTCACGTCGATTAATCGAAACTTGAATGTCAGCGTCAGTAAATTTTCAGGGTGTGTTTGAAACGCGATCTCCACCAACTTTTGCGAATCAACAATATCCCTCTGCATTTGCGACAATGTCATTGGAAATTTCATGCGCCCATCTAATGTAAAAATAGATAACTTTCCATCACCCAAACTTAACGTGTGCCAGTCAAAAAATACTGGGCTCGTATCCATGAATTTAAGTTGTGGGAGCTTATTTATTTCTTTGTAATGGAATGGACTTTTTGGATGCTGATACACAATTCTGGCCACTTTACAAACAGCATAGATGGCATTGCAAACCATTTGCGATCCCAACTCAGGAAACTCCTCCCGCATCCTCCGATAAACCAGGTGATGTAATGCAACCCGATTCCAGCAACGCTGTTCGCTCACAACGGGGGCAATCGAGTTGCAAACGCTGGCAAACGTCACTTGCAGACGACGAAGTCGCTCGAATGCCTCGACTGAGGTGGTCAACATCAACTGGAATGATTGATACACCAAAAATCCTATATGAAAATTTTAAAGTCAAAAAACAGGGCGACAACGCCCTGGCACGCCTGAACACCACGGCCGAGACCTCTGTTCAGAAGGTCTCGGCACACAGCAGCACGTCAATTAACGGCCGTGGAGTCCCAAATGATGCCTTTGTTATTGAAATTACCCGCGCCAGATTTGTATCCAAAATGAATCTGAATTCGGAAGGGAGCAGCATCTGCCTTAGAGAAACCCAGTGGAATCAGAAGTGTTTCAGAGGCGCCGGTTGGTGCAGCAACCCTTCTAAACACCACAGACGAAGGATTTGGCAGCGTCAACTGCGTCCACCCAAGTGCGTTGGCTGTATTCGTGGCCAGGAAAAACCACTGGTCGGTGGTGAAGAACATGGCATTCACTGGAATCAGTCCAGCAACCCAATATTCCACCGCACCGCCTGCGGACACCTCAGCCTGTCCACGAGTCAGATTGACACGCAAACTGACCAACCCATTCGCATCGGTCTCCACTTGCGTTGTCATCGACGAGGCGAACCCTGCGGGATTGACCACCAGATTGGCCACGTGCGAACCACATGTAAAGACAATCGTCACTGGTGCGGACAATGCCGCCGCCGCCGCTGCATTCAGGCGCCACACTGGCGCGTTGGGGTTCAGCGCAGAAATCAAAGAGTCTTGCTGGAGCAAAGCGGTGTCACTGACCGAGCAACTGGGCAACGTTGCGGTTGATGGGACTGGCTGAACCGTCACTGACGTGGTCGTTGCGCCCACATTCAAACTGGATGAAGACAATGACACCCCTGTCAAACTGGACGAGGGAGGCGTGGTGGTTCCACCAGAAGGAGGCGTTGTATTGGTGTTGCAATTGGTGCACGTACCGCCCGTGGGGTCACCGTCGGCGCCAAAGACTGTATTGGCATATCCAGTAGCGTATGCATCACGATTGATCTCATAGATACCACCCAACAAGTAGATGGACTCACCTGTCAATACACGAAAATAAATCCACCGACCTTCAGTCAATGGAGAACCCGTCAAGCGCGCTTCACCGGACAAACTGATGTTGCCACCATAATTGTGAACCATGACCAACTCTTCGCCCGCCTGCAGTCTGGCAAAAGCGGTGCTGGTGTTCTGGCTGTTGCGCAGAGTTTCATATTCAGTCGCCGTTGGTGCAGCCGCACGTGTGGGAGCCGCGCCCAAACGAACAGCCACCGCATAAGACGTATTTTGGGGCAAGTTACCCGTCAAGGAGAAAAACGTAGTGCCAGCAGGAATATATGCTTTGAATTCCCTGAACTGCGAATACCCTGTGAAATTGAATCCCAAACCACCCGTCACAGATTGACATTGGCTCCTGTACTCGGGATAGCCCAGTACACAACCAGAAACACCTGTCGGGGCAAACTGATTCTTAAATCCCAGCAGAGGGTCGGAGTTGACCGTGAACAAATTCCCCTGCGCGTCCAACCCACTGGACTTTACATAGGTAAGTGGAAATTGATGCAGCGAAATAAACTGGGCGTATGCAGATGTGGCCAACAGCGACAGAAGCACGCATGCGCCGCGTATGAAACGTGTAAAACCAATCATCATTACGCCTCCTAAAATCTACCTGAAAAGACAAAGGCAGCCGTAGCTGCCTTTGTGTACATCATTGACGAATCAATTAACGTGTGCTAGCAGCGTAAGCCCATGTGAACTTGCCTGGCTCTTTGACCATGTAAGTCACCAGAGCTGGCACACCAGCGCGGCCAACGTTCGTGCTGTCAGCAGGAACTGCCACTTGAGCTGCTGCTGCAGTGGGGGCCACGAAGCTGACGCGAGCCCAACCTTCAGCGAAAGAACCGGTGGCGATGTTGGTGCCGAACACCATCCACTGGAACTCATCCAGACATGTCTGGGGAGCCACTGGCAGAGGAGAAATGTTGAACACGCTACCGACAATCGTATTCTCAGAGTTGTCGTAGATGTTGGCGCTGATGCAGGTCTTGGCGGTGAAGGGGTACTGACCATCCGTCACGTTGTTGTAGGTCAACTTCGTGGGGAATGTGAAAGTTGTCAAAGACAGCTTGCCAGCGCCAACAGCGTAAGGAATGGCCAAGTTGTTGGTCCACAGTGCTTCTTCAACGTCACGCACAGGCGTACGCTGACCAGCCACATCCAGACCAGACACAATGCCCACTTCAACCTTGACAGAGTTGTCGTAGTCAGCCAGGGCAACCATTGGCAGCGATGCTGCGCCAACGCCAGGCGCATTCGCAGTCACGACACCAGTCAGCACGTTAGGTGTTGCAGCCACGCCAACCAGCGCAGGAGCGGCAGTGTGAGCGGCCAGAACGTTGGCCTTGGTCACACCAGGACGGAAAGGAGCGACGTCATAGGCGCTGCCCATGATCACTTCGACGTAGCCTTGGTTAGGCAGAGCAACACGGCCCGTGGAAGCTGCAGTAGCGTTATCGCTCACGATGACAGCAGGAGCTGCTGCGGAAGCGAAAGTTGCACTGTTTTCCAACTGAATAGAGTCATCGGCGCTGGTCACGACGGAGCGTGTGCAGTTGCCGTTTGCATCCGCAGCAGCGCAAGAAACGGTACCGTTCCAAACGTCGCTGGGGGACAAGTAGATCAAAAAGTCAAGAACCTCAGCAGAAGTGACGGGGTGACGGAACACCACTTTGGCCACAGCAGATTGCGTCTGGCTGGTGTTGATCACTTTCAGGTCCGTGGTCATGCCACCACCGATGAAGTAAGCCGGCGCGAACAGGAAATCACCTGTGCCCTCACGGCTAACATCAACGGCGCTAGCGGAACCAGCCATCAGCGCAGCGGCAACCGCCGCGATCACGCGTTTTTTAAGCATCACTTTTACTCCTACGGGTTGGAAAAAATATAAACAGCTTTCAAGCCAAGTTGCCTTGATTTTCCTTGAGCTTGTGACGCGAGCCAGATCAGCCCGAGAACCACTGTTGATCGCATCATAGTAGAAAAACAATCTGAGGCTCAAGGTACACCACCTGGAATCACGTGATGCCCATCACAGGCGCCGGTATTTGTTGCACGATCACCACAAGCCTTCAGACGCCCACAACTCAGGCGTCGGCAAACGGTTGTATGCGAAAGAGTACTTTTGGAATGTAGGCCACGGGGTAGCAGCGCACCAGATCAGAGGGGTCTGCAAACCCTGGAAACGCCAACAAGGTCACCGTGCCGACACCATCATCCCATGGCGAGACCGCACCTGAACGTGCGGCTGCAACAGCCACCGCAGGCAACCACCCCACACCATGCATCGGCCGACGTTGGTCTGCTGGCCAATGGTCGACATCGCATGCAATGACATGCTCCTCGGATATCTGTCCTGACAAGGTGATCAGCTCAAAAACCGCGTCAAACGCCAGGACGCTGTCACGTGCCATCAGCACCCACCGCTGGCCTTTGTGCTCGACACCCGGACGCTGGCGAGCATCCAACACCCGCACCCGACCATCCAGCGCTGCCATTTCACCCGCCAAGCGGGCCAAGCCCTCGCAGCTGTCAGCATCGACCACGACGCACAACTCCCAACCACCATGCGTTTGATGAACCATGGAAAAGAACAAGTCAATCAGCTCAATCGGCCGCTTGGGACTTGCCCAAAATGAAACATAGGGCCCCGTCCTTCCCCCCGTCGCCAGCGTCGACCCACTGCTTTCGACCACCGACCTATAAACCCTCCGCATCTGCGCCCAAACAGCCACTGGTAGCCGGTGTTTGGCTTCCCTGGCCAACAGCCTGAACATCGCCGGCATGAGCGACAAGCGCCCCATAGGGCCACGAGACTGGAGCAGAAAGCGCGAACGGTCTGAAGAAATCACGCCCATTTGCCGTACAGATTCAGCGTGGTGCACCGCCTGCTTTTTCTCATTTGTCAGCTGCTCCAGTCGCCGCTCCAGCGCCAGCGCAAGCTGCCTGTCCCCGAGACAGTGCACTCCCGCTTGCCGAGATACAGCATCCAATGCAGGCAACTTGCGCGCACGCACACTCACACCAGCCGCCAGCGTTCGCACACTGTCCGGGACCAACGCATCCAGTGCTGCGACCACAGGCAGATCCTCGGGGTGCATATTCCCCTTGGACTGCCGACTCAGCACATCCACACATTGCCCAAGCCCGACTTGCTCCAACACCTTGCGCTGCTCATCTGGCAGCGAAGCCAGGTACACCGACAAGAACCAAACCAGGGACCACTTGGGGTGCTGATACGCCTCCACACCGCTCCACTCAATGTCGAAATCTCGAAACCAATGTTTCAGTCCAGCCTCTGTGGCATTGAAGTAATGGTGGGGATAGGCATGCTCGGGTTGAAGAAACGCCGTGTCCACTTTGGCAACACCCTCCGGCTTCAGAACGCGCCATACCTCCGAAGCAGCAACCTCAGGGTATTGCAAGTGCTCGAACACCGCCTGACTGACCACCGCATCGAACACCCCAGCCTTGAAGGGCAAACTGTCTGCAGACCCCACGACATCGGTCATGGGAAAGCGGAACACATCCACTTGCACCACGTTGGGGTACTCTATGTGCTTACCGCCAGCCCCCAGATCCAGCACCCACCCGCCGGAGTGGGTATCAATGATGTCTTGCGACGCCGTGCTGTAGGGGTGCATGGACACGTTGTCGTCCAATCCCAACGCACGTCCCAATCCTTGCTGAACCATTTCCGCAGGCAACAGCACCGGGACGCCATTCATTACCGGATAGCGCAGTCCGCACCCTTGGCTGACCAGTTCATCGCGCTCCCATGACAAGTCACCACCACAGGCAGGACATGCCAGCAGGGGAAGCAGGCGCTTCAGCCGTGCATGTCTTTCTTCAGTGGTTCTCAAGGCAATTTCCTCCTGGGGGGCCATGCCAAAGAGAAATCTTCGGACTGATTGGTCAAATTGGGGCTGTAGCAAGGATCGTGGGCCAGCAATTCTGGCCACCGCTCCTGCAGGATAGCCACTTCTCCGGAAAACCGCCGCTGTTTCTCAGGTGTGTCCTCCAAGCCCCGGGAGACAGATTCGTGGTGCACCATTTCTGCAAACGGTGTCCATACGTTGCGGTAACCGGCAGCATGCACCCTCAGGCAAAAATCCACGTCATTGAAAGCCACTTGCAGGGATTCATCCAACCCACCCACTGCATCAAAAATCTGCTTCTTCACCAACAAACAGGCAGCCGTGACCGCCAAAAAATCCTGCGCCAGCACTGCGCGCCCCATGTAACCGTGTCGACCACGAGGCAGGTATTTGTGAGCATGGCCGGCAACCCCGCAAACCATGATGACACCACCGTGTTGCAAGCGGCCATCGGGATACCAGAGCCGGGCACCCACACAACCGACGTTGTTCTCCAGCGCAATACCAACCATTTCTCCCAGCCAGCCCGGATGGGTGAGTTCAATGTCATTGTTCAGCAAGACCACGTACTCACCTCGCGCCATCTCCCGAACAGCCTTGTTGTTCAGCGCTGAAAAATTGAATGGCCGGGCGTCTCGCATCACGCGAATTTCACCCGCCATCTCTCTTTCAGCCATCAAACCCAAAGCCCCTGGGTCATCGCTGCCGTTGTCGATCACGATCACTTCATAGGATCGGTAGGTAGTCTGGCGCAATGTATCCAAACACATGCGAAGCAACGCCTCACCGTTGCGGGTCGGTATCACGATGGACACCAGCGGCTCTTTTTCAGGCAAATGCCAGCACACCCGGTACATTCCCGGCGCTTCTTCCGCCTCGACGACACGGCCACTCAACCCACGCCGATCCAAATGGGCCTGCAACGCCCGCTGGCCAGCCGTGAATGCATACGACTTCTCTTGATGGCCACCTGCCGTCGAGCCCACGGTCACCCGCCAGTGATACAACACATGCGGCAAATGGCCGATCTCTGACGGCTGGAGTGCGTCCACCGCACGCAACACCAGGTCGTAGTCCTGCGCACCTTCATATCCGAGACGAAGCCCACCCAGTGTGCGGAGCAATTCACGGTCATACACCGCAAAGTGACACATGTAGTTGTGGGACCTCAGCAACCCCAGGTTGAAGTCCGGCTTGAAGTACGGATCGAACCTGCTGCCATCCAAGGCCAATTTGTCTTCATCTGAGTACAGCAAACGGGTACCAGGATGCGCTTGCAACCACTCTGCAACCCGCAACAACGCATGCGGCGCCAGCACATCGTCATGATCCAGAAACGCCACATGGTCACCAGCGCTCATATCAATGGCCGTGTTCGAGGCTGCTGAAATGTGCTGATTCCGTGTGTGCCGCACCACTTTGATGCGAGCATCTGCTGCACTGAACTCCGCCAGCACGCGCGACACGTGCGGTGCGGTGGAGGCATCGTCACAAATGCACAGCTCCCAATTTTGGTACACCTGCGCTTGCACAGATGCAATCGCCTGTGCCAGGTCCCGCTCCTGCGCGTTGTAAACCGGCATCACAATCGAGATCAGGGGGCGGGTAGCGAGTGCAGCAACACCGTCCTCCAACAAGGCCAGCCCTGCATCATCCAGACGGTCAAACTGAGCGACCCAATCTGTGTATGTCCTGGTCAACTCACCCCCAGCAACAGTAACCACCTCGGTGACAGAGGCAGCTTCGCGCTCAACCAGCCCACTCAGTCCCTCGACACGAACAACCTCCAGGCTGCGCTCAGCGGCGCGGAACCAGCCCAGACGCTTGGCGGCGTGCAAAAAACGCGTCACCATTCGCACGGGACGCGTCAACCGCCAGGACCGACTGCCCACCACCTGCGAAAAACGAGCCAAGTGCTGTTCGGCACGCAACTCGGCCTGATACAACCTGGCATGGAGCGACTCCAGTTCTGCCAATTGAGCGGCGTTCTGCGCGTGAGAATCCACACGCAACCGATCCCATTGTGCTGAAAGCACCTTCAATTCAGACTCTGTATTTCGAAGTTGCACCAACCACTCGTCCGATTGCGCACGTGCAGCATCCCGGTCCTGGCGCACCAGCAACCAATCCGCTCGCCATTGGTCCCTGTCCGCGCACGCCGCGTCATGGGCCGTTCTCAGCGCATGGGCATCCATCCGTGCGGCATCGGCTTCACCCAAAGACCGCTGACCATTGAGTTGCTCCGCCCGCAAATCGGCATGCACCCTGGTCAGGTCTTCCTGAAGCCCGCTCACCCGACGCAACAACTGTCGGCGGTCAAGTGACCGGTGCACCAATTCAAAAAAAGCGGCCTCGTCCAAACGCCGGCCCCATTTGGCAAAAATCGCCTCAGTGGCCTTGCGGCCACGCACAACGTCCACCGAAACGCCAGCACCAGCACCCTCACCAACCCGGTACGCAGCGGAAATGCCGGGCACACGCTCAAAGCGTCCAAAGGACTCCACCTGCAACCAGAAGTCCCAGTCTTCGTACAGATCAAAAGCCTCATCAAACCTGGCGCCGCCGTGCCACACCTGGCGAGAAAACAACACCGAATGGATGGGGAGGAAATTGCCGTACATCAACTCCCTGGGTGCATACGGCTGCTCGAACACCACCCCAGTTGGTGCGCCATCGCTTCCAATGCACTCAACATCCGAGTAATACGCCACAGCATCTCTGCTTTGACGGATACGGGTCACCAACTTGTTGACATGGTCTGCGTACAGCCAGTCATCGTCGTCCAGGAAAAGAATCCACTCTCCCTTCGCGTGGGACAAGCCCAGGTTGGCTGCCGACGAACGGCCCAACGGGCTCACGCCTCCCACCCAACGGACACCCTCCCACGCAGGAAACTCAGCCGCCAATGCGGGCGACCCCGACGCGTTCACCAACACCAACTCACATCGGGGGTAGGTTTGCCCCAACACCGACGTCACCGCGTCTGGCAGCGTGGCACGCCCCTGGGTACGCACCACCACCGATACCAGCGGGACATCGTCGGGCACGACTGCCAGCCCCTGCCGACGCAGTCCTGCCGCCGGTGACTCAATCGCCAATCGCCTCAGCGCCTCAGGCGCATAACGCTCAAAAGCCTCAACATGGCCACTCTGCAACACCGTCAGTGCCCGATAGCGGTTCAATGAGCCCACAAAATCGGCGTAGGGAAGCACCCCTTCCTGACTGACGAAGCTGGCCATGGCCTTCGCCTTCATCTCCCAGACGGAAGTGACATCGACCAGACAGTTCGCCCTCAAAGGCGCACTCACCTCGTAGAGGCACAACACCCGGTCCCCCCCCATGCGGCGCACTGCCTCCATCGCCGCCATGGCGCACACCCGATGGTCGGGGTGCGCCTCCCACAACGAGGGGGCGTACACAACACACTGGGGCGTTTCCTCCAGACACGCCATCATCCGAAGCACCAGCGCCTCGTTGAAAATCAATCCTCGGTCAGGCAGATCCCAGGCCTGCAAGGTATGGCCCAACACCACAGCAGCGGCGCGACTCTCATCCAGGCGTCCATCGGCCCTTGTATCGGCTTGGCAGTCCCCGGTCGTCAGCAAAACCACTTGGACACGGTGCCCACTCAGCACATGCAAAGCAATGCTGCCGCCACAACCAAACACCTCGTCGTCAGGGTGAGGCGCAAACACCCAGACATCGGGCGCAGAAGGCACAGCACTCAAGCTGTACGGAATCACATCGGTTTCTTGGAAATTCATTCGATTGTTGCGCGAGCCACCCCACACGCGCCCACACAGGCGCGTACGCAGATGCCATCAGCGCCCTTTATTCTGTTGTTGCAGCAACGCCTCGAAGGGGTTTACCCCCGGAGCTGCGGCTGGCACATTCAATGGAGGCTGCTGTGCCGCCTGATTGGCCAAAGCAGACGCCAGCGCCGCCCCCAAGCCGCCCATTGCCACAGGCGTAGCAGCAGGCGCGACAGCACCTGGCACGGCGCCTGGGCTGGCAACGGCCGCCTGAGCCGGTGGTGGCGCATTAAAACCCTGAGGTGGCGGCGCGCCTCCCGCTTCCGCACTCCCAGCCGGTGCCAACCCGGGGAAGTTTCCACTGCCCGGCTGGCCCAGTTTCAGCGACGCTGGGGCGCCTTGGCGATCCGCCTTTGTGCCGAACCTGATCCACTGCCGACCGCCTGGCGCCTCCAGCAACACCTGATCTGCCTGCACCTGCGCCAAGACGAACTCACCCAACTGAGCACCCACAGACACCGATGCCAGACCAGAGCTCCCCACAGGCACCGACGAAAAGCGCTTGCCAAGTTTCAGCAGCGCCTTTTGCACACCCCCTGCCATCACCACGCCATACACAGACAGATCTTCTTCCGTCACAGGGGCCGGCGCAGGCGGTGGCGCAACGGGTGCCACGCGCTCTGGCCACAGCTTTCTGGCGGGATCAAACGGGTTGGACTGATTCAGTCCACCCAACGCAGGCATGGGCAGCGCCACGGCTTTTGGCACTGTCGCAGGGGCCGCTGGCTGCAACGTGGCATTCGTTGCATTTTGGGCACACACAATGGCAGGCAGCAGCACCAAAGCCAGAGAGCCCGCCGCACGCCCGCAGTGATACAACATCCGCACCTTCAACCCCAGTCATTAGAAGAAACCGCGATTATCCTTCGTGCCCGCCCATGGCCTGACCAAGCGAAAACACTTGCGGCGGTCCCAGGCGGGTATCCAATGGGCCCAGCCGCGCAAACACCGCAGTACCCTCCATTGCCTCGACCACCGCCGTCGGCCACGCCACCGAAGCGCCGACACCCAGCCTGCCAACACAAGGCAAAAACAGCGGCAGTGGACTCAGCTCCAGCGACCACCCCCCCTGCCAAGCGACAGGGACATCCCATTGCTTGCCCGCCAGCCAGCGGGGCACGTCATCTGCCAGGCGCTGCACCGGCAAACAAGCCATGCGCTCGGCCCGAGCCAGCCAGGGACTACCGGGAAAATTCTTTGCGTAATAAACAGGTGCTGCTTCAGCCATCAGCCCCTGCTTGTGCCCACCCATGCGCCAGAGATGAACCACCTCCGCCTGTGGCGACAACGCCATGCGCCAACCCGTTCGCCGCAAACGAAGACACATGTCCGAGTCCTCGAAATACATGAAATACGCCGGGTCAAACAACCCATGCACTGGGTGAAAACACGCACGCCTGACCAGCACCGCAGCGCCGGACAACGCCCGCTGCGGCACCACCAGCTCCCCATGGCCCGCCCAGGCACGCAGGTTCTCTGCTCGCACGGCACGCCCATGGCGCACTCGCTGACGAGACCCGTGCCCCCAACGCTCAACGCGCTCTCGCGCCCAAGTACCGAGCGCCGTGGGCAGCCAGCTCGGCGAAAACAGCCACTCCCCTGCCTCATCCAAATACTGCCTCGGTGCCACCGCACCCAGCGTGGCGTCCGCATCCATTGCCTTGAGCAACTGCTCCAGACAGCCTGGGCGCACCCGAACATCCGGGTTCACCAACCAATAAAACTCTGCAGACACCTGCGAGGCGGCCCAGTTGCAAGCGGCCCCAAAGCCCAGGTTGTGGGGTGCCACCAGCAACAACACACCGGGAGGCAGTGCCTGACGCAAAGCCGCCACCTCCTGAGGGCACTCACTGTTGTCCACCACCACCACGGGCAAGCCCGGCGCATCTGCCAGCGCTGCACGCGCCGCTTCTATCACGTCCAGAGCGCCCCGGTAATTCACCAGCAGGCAGGCCACCCGTGGCATCAGCGCGCCCTGGCCACGGCACGCACCACGTAGGCGTACACATCCAAGGCATCCGTGTCCACGCACAACCCCGGCGTCTGCCACTGGGCCAACCACTGCGGCTGGCACGGCACCTTCGTTGGCATCCACGCTTGCACCTCCAAGCCGACGCGGTGCAACATGTCCTCCACGGTCTGGCGGGTAAAAAAGCGCACATGGGTATAGCAATGAATACCTGCAGGCGCCCAATCCCACCGCCCCTCCAGCAAATCGGCCACCACCGACCAATGTCCCACGTTGGGAATCGACATCACGACACACCCATCCGCGGCCAACAACCCGCGCGCATGCCTGAGCGCACGCTCGGGGTCATGCATGTGCTCCAGCACATCCAAAAAACTGATGCAGTCGTAACGATCCACTGGTTGCCAGTCCGCAAAGTCACCCACCCACACCGCATCCACCCCGGCCCGGGTCCGCGCCACAGATGCCGCCACCTCGGTCAGCTCCACCAGCTGCGTTCGTGCCTGAGGTTCACGGGCCTTCACTGCCACCAGAAATCCGCCCTCGCCCCCCCCCACATCCAGGATGCTGCCCAGCCCCGTTGGCACCATGGGCAGCACCTCCTCCCGGGCGGAAGCAAAAAACCCACTGGCATCATGCACCCAGGCCCCGGCCACACGGACCACCGCAGCCTCTCCGGCCAAGCGCCTGCGCCAACCGGCGACCAGGCCCAACCCGGCTTTGGCCCCTTCGTGCACCTCGGCGGGCATGGCCTGAACCTCATGCAAGTCCACATACCGTTCCATGCCACGCAGCGTGGCGTAGGACACCGGCAGCATCGGCGCGGGGTTACCCGAATCACACGCCAAAGCCACATCCGCCCCCTGGCTCAAACCCCACTGCAACCGCGCCAGACAGCGCTTCTCCAGCGACAACCAAGTGCCATCCAGCACCAGCACATGCCCTTGCACATCGTCCGGCAGCAACGCCAGCGCGGCTTGCCATGTCATGCCGACCAACACACGTGTACGGGGGGACCAACAACGCTGCAGCTCCCGCAGCGCAAACCGGGCATCCTCGGCATCGGCACCCGTTGTTGAGCACACCACCACCACATCCAATTCCACAGTCATCTGGTTATCCATGCTCACATCCTTGCCGCGGCCAATGCATCGGCCACACCTGGGTCACCACACCGCATCTCAGGCAGCAGATGCGCCGCCCACCAATGTCCTGGCGCCTGCCGAATGACCGAATCCAGGTCAGCATACGCTCGGCCAATGGCCGGGTCACCATCGCCGCCCTCGTTCAACCACTGCACTTCACCCAAGGCCCACCGCCATTCACCCGGCGCGCCACGCAGCAAACCCAGACTGGCCAAGGGCGTCCCCGTTTGCCTGGCCAGCCGCACCGCCCCCTCGGCCAGCCACCTGCGCTCGCCCAACCACGGCACACTCACGCCCTCCTGACCGGGGGCTGGGGGCAAATCGGCCATCACCACCACCCAGTCGCCCGCCGCCAATCCACGGTACAAGCGGCGCAAGCCACCTGCGCGGTCGGTGTCCACAAAACCCCCACCGTTCAACCACGGTTGAGCCGCTGCGTACTTGTCACGGAAATGCGCCGACACCGCCGGATGCACCTGCGGGTGGTCGGTGATGGAAGACATCGTCACCCACACCCGCTTGCCCGACGCACGGGCCAAACCCATGCACCCCACCAGCGGGTTATTGAAATGGGCCTGAAGCACCACCATGCCCCGGCCAGCCAGTGCGCGCAGCGGCGCCGTCACATCCGGCAGCTGCCAACGCTGCACCGCCGCGTCGGCCCAGCCCCCCCGTGCAATCCAGCGGGCCTCCAGCTCCTCAAAGGCCACCGTCTGGTACCGCTCACGCACCCATCGCGCCACCTGAGGTGCCGTGGCCCCGGGGTGCATCAAGCGCATGGCCTGCGCCGTGCGCTCAGCCACGTAGGCCTGCCCCACCGACAATTCGGCCCAATCCCGCCCCAACCGGCAAGACCAGCGCCCCCGCCAGGCAGACGCCGCATACGCCACTGGCTCAGGCAAACGCGCCAGCGCGGGCATCACAGCCAAATGGTCGGGCGCCTGCCACCACCAGCGCAGCGCAGCGCGCTGGCCCGGCAGCTCCACAGGCGGTCGGGCGCGCCAACTCATGGCGCTGGCTGTGGCAAAGTCAATTCAAACCCCGTGTCCAGGGCCGCCACCGGTGTCACCACAGGCATGGCCTGGGGCCACAACTCGGCCAACCGCCGGGCGCTGGCATTGAAAGCCGCCACCACAGGGGCCAATGCCTCGCGCTGCGCAGCAGTGGCGGCACCCACGTCGCGCAGCAAACTGGCTCGGTGCTCACAGGGCGCTTCGATCACTGCCGCCCCCCACCCCTCAGACTGCGCCCGCAAACACAGGTCTGTGCCGTACAGATGCCAACCCAGTCCACAGTCGGGCGCCAGTCCCGTGTCCAAGCGCACCGCCAACAGCAACTCATCGAGCGAGCGCACGGCCTGTGCGGGCACAGGCAACTCGCCCAACCAACGGTCACGGTCAAACACATGGCCCGCGTGCACCCCGTCGGCCCGCACGCCGTACACCCCAGCCACCGCCAGCATCGGCCACTTCGCCACCGCCGCAGCCAGGGAAGCGGCAAACACCACATCCCACCCCTCGGGCAAATACACATCCTGGTGCAACATCACCATCCACTCGTGACGGGCAAGCCGCGCCCCCCAGGCAAAGCCCTCTGCAGCACTGCCCATGCCCGACGCCAACACCAGCTGGTGACCCCGCTCCGGCGCCAAGCACGGAGACGTCAGCACACACCGCCTGGCCACCTCTGGTCGGTTCACGCAGCACACAAAAGTCAGTTGTTGCATCCCAGCACCCCGTTCGCTCAGCGGAAGTCGGTGTCGCCACCCGTCATCCATGCCCGGCCGCGCCAATGGTCCACGGGCTGGCCCAGCACCTGGGCGTGCGTCACCGCCACCTCGCAGGCCAGCTCACGCCCGCCCGCGGTCTGCACGGCCTGGGACCACCCCGCCACCGCCCTCTGGGTGGCCCACAGCGTCAGGGCAGATGCCCCTTGCGCCATGGCCCAGCCATGCACAGTGGGCAACAAACCCTGCTCAGCGCCAGGCAACGCCAGCCAATCCATCAACTCCCATTGACCCGGGACGGGCTGCACCGGCGCACCAGGCGCAGGAGGCTGGGGCAACTCAGCCCCCATGTCTCCTTGCCTGAGCACCGCCACTGCAGCCCTCAGCTGGCCGGGCCTGGACAGCCACACCGTGGTGTACCGGTGTCCGGGATGGTTCGCAAACCGGTGTCGCCACCAAGCCGCATCGCGCACAGCCATCAGCACATCGGGCATACCCGCCCTCACCTCGGCGCAAAGGGCGTCCAATTCCCCCAACTCCGACTGGCTGGCCCAATCCAGCGGCTGAACTTGCCAGGCCGGTCCAGGCGTTTCACCAAAAGCACAGCTTGCGCCCCAGCGCCATTGCCACATGCGCTCCAGCGGCCAATACAACCGCAAGTGCTGCCCCAGGCGCATGTGGCGCCCGCTGGGAAAACCAAAACCAAACTGCGCCGCCTGGTTCGGCCCCACATGGCGCTCAATGAACGCCCGGCTCATGCGTCCGAATGGCCCAAACCGGGCCAACACATCGCGCGCGACAGGCGCCACCATCACATCTTGCATTTGCACCGCTGTACAGGCCTGCCCCCCCGCGACCACCGGGCGAAACCCTCCACCGTAATGCGCCACCAGCGCACCGCCACCATCCCGCACGCCGTTGGACACGCCCCGCCCATCGGCGTACTTCCAGGCCTGCAAGGCAGGCGACATGTCACCACCAAACACCTGGGCAAACAGCGCGCGGATCTCGGGCCAGTCAGCCTGGTCCAAATCCAGCACCGGCCACTGCGCTGGCCTGTCGGTCAACCGCGACGCATGGCCCTCAGCCATGAACGGCTCCGTCATGCCACTGCTGCGGCAACACCACCAGCCCCTGCTCCAGACCCGACTGGCTCACACGCAGCGTGACCGCCCGCTCCACAAACTCGTACACCTGCAAGCCCCGCTCACAGGCCAGAAACACCGTCAGGAAAAAGTCGCCCTGCAGCACCGGCAAGTGGGGCAGGTCCAGGCAAGCCACCCCTTGGCCCAGCGCATCACGCCCAAACACGTGCTCGGCGCGGCAACTGATGCCACTGGACACCGTGACACCACTCAGGTGCGCCAAGCCAAACGCCAAGGACGGCGGCGGCAACGCCGGATTGCTGGCAAAACGCACCCTCAGGCTCACCGTGGTCTGCCCGGAGTGAATGGCCAACTCCCGCCCGCGCTGGCCGTCATCGGTCCAGGCCTCAATGGACACAATCCGCGCCGTCTCCTCGCTGCCGCTGGCATGCACGCCGCCAGGTGCAGGGAGGTCAGCCACCCCACCGGGAGAAGGGCTCACCCCACCCTCGGATCCATTTTTTAAGTCAAAAGTACCTTCACCGCTTACAGCTATTGAACTGTTTGCTATCAAATTATCAAAATCACCTTGGCGCACGGTTTCAGCCACCAAAGCGGTTTCATAGGCGGAAGTGACCTTGGCGGCTTGGTCATACAAACGCACCCGCCCAGCCTGCAGCCACAGCGCCCGGTTGCACAGCGCCTGTACGTGGTACATGGAATGCGAGCAAAACAACACCGCGGCGCCCCGGTCGCGCATCTGCATCACCCGGTCGAACGATTTGCGGGCAAACGCCCCATCCCCCACCGACAAGGCCTCGTCAATCACCAAAATTTCCGGCTCCAAGCTGGTGGCCACCGCAAACGCCAGGCGCACAAACATGCCGCTGGAATAGGTCTTGACCGGCTGGTGCACAAACGCACCAATGTCAGCAAACGCCAAGATGGCGTCCAGCTTGGCGTCCACCTCCGGCCGACTCAGCCCCAGCAATGCCGCGTTCAGGTACACGTTCTCGATGCCCGAAAAGTCGGGGTTGAAGCCCGCCCCCAACTCCAGCAGGGCCGCAATGCGCCCATTCACCGTCAGCGAACCCACCGTGGGCGTGAGGGTGCCGCAAATGAGCTGCAACAAGGTGGACTTGCCCGCCCCATTGCGCCCCACCAGACCCACCACCTCGCCCCGTGCCACCGAAAAATTCACATCCTGCAGCGCCCAGAAGCTGCGGCCATAGTTTTTCCAACGCCCCCACAGCAATTGCTTGAGCCTGTCGGCCGGGTGTTCAAACAGTTCATAACGCTTGCCCAGGCCCTCGGCCCGGATCAGCACCTCGGCATCAGACGACATCGGCAAACCCCCTGCGCACCCGCGCAAACCAGGCCGCCCCCAACACCGCCACCAGCACACACACGCCACCGTGCACCAACCAGGCACCCCAATCGGGCCACAGGCCATCCAGCAACACACGCCGTGTCTGGGTGATGGGCTCGGCCA
This sequence comes from uncultured Hydrogenophaga sp., assembly GCA_964396895.1. Lineage (GTDB taxonomy): Bacteria > Pseudomonadota > Gammaproteobacteria > Burkholderiales > Burkholderiaceae_C > UBA2334. The sequence goes on from CAYNGJ010000011.1 coordinate 35,598, forward strand.
GCGGGTTCAGCACCATCCAGGCACGGGCCGCTGGCGGCAAGGCCTCTACCGGAAAGAAAATCGGGGTCAAAAACATCATGGCCGACAGCACAGGGCCCAGCACCTGCCCCACGTCACGCACATAGGTGCCCATGCCCGACAGCAACCACCCCAGCCCCAGCATCAGCGGCACCATGGGCAGCCACACCAACGGCAACGCCAGCACCGACGCCGACAACCCGCCCTGCAGCCAGGCAGCGCCCACCACCAGCAAACCGCCCGACACCAGCAAACCCACCAGTGCACTGCCCACGTTCACCCAGGCCAGCAACTCCAGCGGAAACACCACCTTCTTGACCAGTTGCGGCTGAGACAGCACCAACCCCGGCGAACGGTTCACGCAATCGGCAAAAAACTGAAACAGCGCCAGCCCCGCGTACAGGCGCAGGGCAAACGCCAAATGGCTCTCCTCCTGCGACAAGCCGGGCCAACGCACCCCCATCACATGGCGAAACACCAGCGTCAACACCAACAGCATGGCCAAGGGGGTGATCACCAGCCACAGGCCACCCATGACGCTCTGGCGAAAACGACCATCGACCTCACGCTGCGTCAGCTGAACCACCAAAGACCAATGCCTGCGAGGCCACAAATAGGAAACAAGGGGGAAAGACACGTACGGCAATCCAATAAGAGAGGTGCAGGGCCACACCAAGCCCCGGAAGCAACACACCACGCTAGGCCTTGGGTGGATCCACCCGCCCCTGGGCAATGTCTTGCAGCAACGCCGGTTTTTCCAACCGCAACGCATTGCCATCGCGAATCAGGATGCGGTGCGCAAAAAACACCTGAAACGCCCGGGTCACCGTCTCGCGGCTGGCATTGATCATGATGGCCAGCTCCTGGTGCGTGGGCGCCTGCTCCACCGTCACCACACCCTGGACCGAAACGGCGGGCAATTGTAAGAGCAGTGCACACAGCCTCTGGAACGGGTTGGGCAACGACAGCAAGGTGCGCTGTGCCAGCCCACTGCGCACCCGCTCAGCCAACCGAGACATCACCGCCTGCGCCAAGGCGGGCGACGTCAAAATCAGGTTTCTGGCCTCCTGCGCATCCAGAAACGCCACGGTGGACTTCACCAACGCCACCACATGCTCGGCCGGTGGCTTGCCGTCCACCAGTGGCAACTCACCAAAATAGTCGCCAGGGTCCACGAAGTACAGCCCCACACTGCGGCCATCCACCGTGAAGTCCACGCCCTGCAAGCGCCCCTCCACCAGAAAACCAAGGTCAAACAGCGGGTTTTCCTTGGCAATCACCACCCCACGGCGCGCAAACTCCCGCAAAGTCATGGCGCGTGACAACGGCTCCAACGCCTCCGCCCCCAAAGGCTGCAGCAAAGGAAACCGCGAAAGCAGTTGGATGGAAACGGGCATGTGGCTGCGAAGTTTAGCGACCCCCATGTGCAGACCGGTGTGATGGCACTCACAGACATCCACCGCCCACTGTGCCAAACTTGGGGCCAAATATCACTTTCCCGTCTTGCGGAGGTGCCCAGCCATGACACACACACACCTTGCCCTCACCAGCCTGCTCGCCCTGGCCTGCCACAGCGCTGGGGCCGTTCAGCCCGCACCACCCCCCGTGGTGGGCGAGGCCACGCTCGTCATCGGGCAGGCGCGCATCGTCACCGCCAGCGGCAGCACCAGCCTGGCGCTGGCAGGCAGTGCCGTGCGCGTGGGCGACCGCATTGAAACCGAAGCCGGTGGCCACGTGTACCTGCGCTTTGTTGACGGCGGCAACGTCAGCGTGCGGCCCCAAAGCCGCATGCAAATTGAAAGCTACAGCCACAACCCGCAGCAGCCCCAACTGGGCGCCATCAAGTTCAAGCTCGAAGAAGGCGCCGCCCGCTCCATCACCGGCGCCTGGGGCGAGGCCGCCCGCGAACGTTTCCGCCTGAACACCCCCGTGGCAGCCATTGGCGTGCGCGGCACCGACTTCACCGTTCGCTCCGATGCCGAGCGCACCACCGCCACCGTGTACACCGGCGCCATTGTGCTGGCACCGCTGAACAACGGCTGCGCCCAAACCGTGGGCCCCTGCCAAAACAGCGCCGCCACCCTGCTGTCGGGCGACATGCGCGGCCAAATGCTCGAACTCGGCAGCCGCGACAACACCCCCCTGCTGGTGGCCGCCAACCAATTCAACCGGCAAGCCAGGGCTGGCGCCGAGGTGTTGGCCCTGGCCCACCCCCGCAACCCCGAGCTCAGCGACAACCGCCACGAGTCAGCCCCCGCCGCCAAAACGCTGGACGGCGAAAACCGTGGCGCAGCCGTGGCCGTGCTGGAGGTGGCCGCACCCGTGCCCCCCCCCGTGCCAGCGCCTCCGCCGGTCGAGGTCGTCCCCACCCCCACCCCCACCCCACCGGTGGCAGAAGTGGTGCCCGAACCCGTCGTCCCCGCCGTGCCCGTGGGCCCGCCCCAGGTGCGCCAACTCAGCTGGGCCAGCTACAACTGGACACCCCGGTTTGAGGCAGACGCCTTCATCCAAACCTTCGCCGACGCCGTGGCTGCGGGCTTGACCAGCGCGGGCAGCAACGGCACCTACGCCCTCATGCAAACGGCGCCGTCCAGCCTCAGCAGCGCCAGCGCCTCAGTCCCCAGCCAGGCCGTGGTGGACTTCCGGCTGGCCAGCGCCAGCGCCCACCTGCTGCCACCCGTGGCCTGGGAAAAACCGCAGGCCGTGGCCGTTTTGGGGGGCAACCTGCAAATCGACTTTTCGCGGGCCCTGTTCCAGACCGCGCTGGCCCTCCAAAGCACCCAAATTGGCTACCAGGGCGTGTACGCCACCGGGCAAATCCTGTCCACAGGCGCCCTGAAGGCCACCGCAGGCGACATCGCCCTCATGGGCGCCGTCACCGCCGACCAACAAGAAGCGGCCTACGCCTTTGAAAAGCTGCTCCCGGCCGGGGCACTGCGCGGCGTCACCCTCTGGGGGCGCTGATTGGTCTTTCCCGCCCCCACGCAGCGCCCGCCTGCCCCGTGGCGCTGGTTGACATTGGGGGCTGCGCTGCTGTCCCTCCTGGTCAGCGCCGCACTGGTCACCTGGGCCGCCCCCGCACTGCAAGCCCTTGAAGCCCGCCTGGGCGATGCCGTCTGGCGCCTGGGTGCCACCCACGGCGACGAGCGCCGCCTCATTGTGGTGGACATTGACGACCGCAGCCTCCAGACCATTGGCCCCTGGCCCTGGACCCGGCCCACCATGGCCCAACTGCTGGACCGCTTGGCCAATCTGGGCGCAGCCCAGCAAATTCTGGATGTGGTGTTCACCGACCCCCGGCCCGACGACGACGCCCTGCTGCAAGCCGTCAAGCGCCACCGCCCCGTGCTGGCCCAGGTGTTTGCCATGCCCCCCGACACCCCGGCAGACACCCAGCAACTCCCACACGCCGGCCAACCGGCCAGCCCGCTCGACTGGCCCAGCTGCCCCGCCCCCTTTGCCACGGCCGAAGGCCACCTGGCCAACCACGCCGCCCTGGCGGCCCTGGGCCAGCCACCGTCTGGCCGCACCGGGCACATCACCCCCAGCATGGCGCACGACGGCATCGTGCGCCACCAACCCGCCGTGGTGTGCTGGCAAGGCCAGGCCTACCCGGCACTGGGGCTGGCGGTGGTCATGCAAGCCACTGGCGAAAACCACATTCGCCCGCAGCGCGGCGGCCTGTGGGAAGCCCCCTGGAGCCTGGTGGGCCAGCAACAGGTGCTGCCCCGCCTGCCCCTGGACGAGCACGGCAACATCCGCATTGGCTGGCAAAAACACCCCAGCAGCTTCATCAGCATTCCCGCCAGCGACGTGCTGCAAGGCAAAGCCCCGCCAGAATTGTTCAAAGGCGCGTGGGTGCTCATTGGCAGCAGCGCCTTCGGCCTGAACGACAGCATTGCCACCCCCTACGGCCCCACCGCCTCCGGCCTGTTGGCGCACGCACAAATCATCACCGCCTGGCTGGATGGCCGCACCCCCTACACCCCCCGCGCCGCCTGGCTGCTGCAAGTGGCGGCGGCACTGGTTGGCTTGGGCATGCTGGCGGCGCTGGTGTGGCGCGCCACCAGCGCCGAGGCGCCGCCCACCAGCGGCAGCGCCCCCCAGCCCCCGCCCGCCACCACCGACACCCAGCGCCCCGCCACCCTGCTGCTGCCGCTGGCCGGCCTGGGTGGCGTGCTGGCGCTGTGGTTGGGCCATGCCTGGCTGCTGCTGCACAGCGCCATCTGGGTGGGCTGGGTGGCGCCCGCCTTGGCCGTGCTGCTGGCCAGCTTGGCCATGGCCAGCGCCGAACACCTGCGCACCCGGCTGGAGCGCCAGCGGCTGTTCCAACACCTGTCCAGCTACTTGCCAGCACCTGTGGCGGCCTCGCTGGCACTGCAGCCGCCTTCTGGCGCCATTCGGGCGCAATTGCAACAGGTCACCGTCATGTTTGCGGACATTCGCAACTTTTCCGCCTACTGCGAGGCCCGCCCCCCCGAAGAAGCCGCTGCCGTGCTGCACGCCTTCTTTTCGGCGGCCACCCAAGTGGTGCAGCAGCATGGTGGCGTCATTGAGGCGTTTCAGGGCGATGCCATTTTGGCCGTGTGGAACGGGGTGGACGCCCCCCAGCAACCCGACCACGCCACCCAAGCCCTCAACGCCGCCCTGCAACTGCTGGCCACCTCGCGCCGCCTGCTGCCAGACCCCGCCCCCGCCGGGCTGGAGCCCCTGCAACTGGGCCTGGGCCTTGAAACCGGGCTGGCCACCGCCGGCTCGTTTGGCTTGGCCAGCCGGCGCACACACCTGGTCATGGGCCGCACCATCACCATTGCCAACCGCCTGGTGGCCATGACGGGCGACCTGGCCCATCCCATTCTGGTGGGCGAAGGCCTGGCCACACAGGTGGGCGCCCAGCTGGACACCACCCACAACGGGCAAGCCAGCAGCGCGCAGCTGGAGTCACTGGGCACCTTCCTGCTCGACGGCTTGCGCGTGCCCCACCATGTGTACGCCGTGCCCATGGCCGTGCTCAGCCCACCGCCACCGGCCGCCCCCACGCAGGCCCCGCCGCCCCAGCACCCCGCATGAGCCGCCCCCGCGCCAAGCCCGCAACCCGCCCCGGCGTGGTCAGGGCCTGCCAACTGCTGGCCGCTGCCATGTGCAGCGGGCTGGGGGCGCCTATATATATATATGCACAAGAAGCGCCACCCGACCCCTGCGGGCCCCCGGCAGCACACCAAACACTGGAGCAACTGCAAACCCACACCGGGCAGTGCCAGCAAAACCCCGACTGGCTCACCCACCTGGGCCAACGCCTGAACGAAGCCGGCCAATACACCGAAGCGGCCGACCACCTCGAGCGCGCCCTGCTGCTGGCCCCGCAGCACCTGGGCGCCGCCATGGCCTACGCCGTGGCCCTGGCAGGCAGTGGCGACCTGCCCAGTGCCCTGCACCTGCTGGCACAGCTCAGCACCCGGCCCGACATGCCCGCACCACAGCGCCAGCAACTGGTGCGCGCCCAACAGCGCATGGCCGGCCAGTCCCCCTTGCTGCCGGGGCTGGCGCCATTGGCAACGGGCTGGCAAACCCGCCCCAGCGCCGCCCTGCGCTGGGGGTACGACAACAACCTGCTGGGCGCCCCCCGCCTGGGCAGCCTCACGCTCACCCTGCCCGGCGGCGACGTGACCCTGCCCCTGGACACCGCCAGCCAACCCCAACCCGGCAGCTACCAGCGCGCCGACGTGCGGCTGCAAGCCACCCACACACAAACCACAGGCCGCCGCACCGAGCTGGCCCTGGCCCTGCAGCACCGCCACAGCACTGCAGCACCCGCTGCCACCAGCACCCAGGCCGAGGCCCTGGCCGAAACCCTGCCCGCCACCACCGGCCCCTGGGCCAGCGCCAGCGCCAGCCAGCTGCACACCCAAGGCGGCACCCGCTACCGCAGCACGGGCCTGGCCACCGGCTGGGCCTGGGGCAGCGGTCACTGCCAGCCCCGCCTGGGGGTGGAGTGGCAAAACCGCCAGCTCACCAGCAACCCCGTGCTGAGCAGCCACTACCAAGGCCTGGTGGCCAACTGGGCCTGCAGCAGCACCACCAGCCAGCCTGGCACACCCGCCTGGCAACCCCAGCACTGGGCACTGAGCCTGCGCGGCGGGCCAGACCGACCCACCCACCCCGAGCGCCCCGGCGGCACCCAGCACACCACCGCCTTGCGCGCCACCGCCCAATGGGCACAGTGGACGGCCGAGGCCGAGCTCACCCGCACCCGTGACAGCAGCGGCTACAGCCCCCTGCTCAGCAACAACCTGGTGCGCCACAGCACCCGCAGCCTGCTGCGGGTGGAGCGCCACTTTGCCCTTCAGCACTGGCTGCCCGGCCTGCAAGGGCAACTGGGGGTGGAGGTGTATGCGCAGCAGGCCAACCTGGCCATCTTCAAAGTCAATAGCACCAGTGTTTACGCGGCTTTGCGCAAACAGTGGTAAAAGCATGGGGGTGTTGGCGCTGCGCCACCTTGTTGCAGCAGTGCCACAACGCACGGCCTGCGGCCCTATCTGCCGCAGCGTGTGACGCCCATCACTACCTGCCAGGCGCATCAACAGCTACACTTGCTGCCAAGTTGGTGAAAAAGCCTGTGTATTCAGCGCGGCATAACCAGCCCAATCGATGCAGCCAGTGGCTGAACTAACGTTAGTTGTATGTTTTTCAACGCAGTCAAGGAGTAACTATGTCCCTGCCAATTTTCGGTGCGCAAGCTGCCGTTTCCATTTTGAACCGCGTGTTTGCCAACACGTCCCCCGCCAACGCCGTGTTTGCCAACCAAGTGGCCAACGCCACCGCCTCTTTGCCCGCCGGTGCCAACAGCACCGACGTGCTGAGCTACACCGCATTTGCCAAGTCTTTTGGCACGGCTTACGCCACACAAACCCCTGCAGCACTGTCCACCCTGATGCTGACCAACATGGGCCTGCTGCCCAACGCTGCACTTGCAACGGCCCTGACCGACTACATCACCGCCGCTGGCGTGGGCAACGTGGGCATTGTGGCTCTGCAGCTGAGCAGCATCCTGTCCGGCATTGCCACATCCGACGTCAACTACGGCGCAGCAGCCCGCGCATGGGATGCTGAAGTGACCTCTGCATTCACTTACTCCAGCAACACCGCCAACACCACACCCGTTGTCGGCGATGTCACGCCTCCTCCAGCCAACCAAGGCCAGACTTTCACGCTCACTACCAGTGTGGACAACATCGCCGGTACATCCGGTGATGACACCGTCAATGCAACGAACACTGCCACTTCGGCTGTTCTGGGCGGTTTGGACAGCATTGACGGTTCTACTGGCAACGACACACTGAACATTACAGACACGTCGATCGCGGGCACCGCAGCCTTCACCCTGCCTACAGGCTTCACCGTTAAGAACGTTGAAACACTGAACGTAGTTGCCAATGGTGCACTTGGCGACAACGGCACGTCTACCTTTGATGTGTCTGGCATGACTGGCCTGACCTCATTCAAAGGTACATCTGCTGGCGACGGCACGAAGAACCACGCTGTCAAGGCAGCTGGCACAACAGACGTTGCACTGACAGTTTCTGCTGGTACTACACTCGTTAACGGTGGTAAGACTGTGTCTATCACTGGCGGTGGTGCAGCTACCGTGAACGATGCAGCTGGCACCAACACCGGCACGACATTGACTTCTGTCAGCCTGACAAAAGTGAACGCCAACTCCACCCTTACAGGCGGCGGGATCACCACTGTGACTCTGGCAGGCGCTACCTCTGCAACCCGTACCATTACTGTTGACAACGCTACGGCTGCTCATGCCCTGACTATCAACGTCAATGGCACTGGTATCGATAGCGCAAGCACCACCAGTGCATTCTTGGCCGGCGGAACCAAGGTTACAGACACCGTTGCGACTGCTGCGACCATCAACGCGACATCTACCAAGAGCTCAATTGACCTGTCAGGCTCTAGCGCATTGAAGTCCATCACCATCACAGGTGATGCTGCTTTGACGCTCGCAGCTGCACCTGCTGCTGCTGTGACATCTATCGATGGCTCTGCTGCAACTGGCAAGCTGACATTGGGTACTCTGAACGCAGCTGTTGTCACACTGAAAACAGGTTCTGCTGCTGATACCGCCACTTTGGCTGCCACAGCCAAAGTGACTGTTGACACAGGCGCTGGCAATGACGTGTTGTCAATCGCAACAGGCGTGGCTGTGGCCGCTGGCTCCACCATCAATCTGGGCGCTGGTGATGACGTGATTCTGGGCGACACAGTCGCTGCTGCATCCACGCCCACCCTCACGACTACGATTGATGCTGGTGAAGGCACTGACTCGCTTGCTTCCACTCTGATCAACGCTGGTAACGCTGCTCAGTTCAAGAACTTCGAGCGCATCTCCATCGGCAACGCAACTGTTGATGCGTCCCTGATGACTGGCTCGACCATTACCGGTGTGTCTATTGACAGCAACACTGGTACCGGTGTTCTGACAGGTATGACGCAGGCACAGACACTGTACGTCAATGCCACCAACGCTGGTACGTCTTCTACCCTGACATTCACGGGTGTTGCAGGCACGACTGATACATACGCGGTCAAGTTCCAAGCTTCGACAAGCGGCACGACAGCAACACCATCCACCGTGGATGCCAAGATCGTGAGCATTGAAGGTATCGAGACAGTGAGCATCGACTCTGGTGCAGCCGCTGGTGTCAACAAAAACGTAATCGTTTTGAAGGATGCCGCAGCCAAAGCACTGACAGTTACCGGTAGCCAAGCATTGGAAGTTTCTTTCAATACCGCCTTCGGTACAGCTGGTGCAACGACTGGTGTCGCCACCATCGACGCATCCGCTGCAACCGGCGGTGTCAAGGTTGATTTGGCCAACGTCAACGCTGCCGCCACCGGCATCACTTTGACTGGTGGTACTGGCAAGGACAACTTCATTGCGCAGGCTACAACCACCCAGACTTTCAGTGGTGGCGCTGGAGCCGATACGTTCGACGTGAGCTTGGCAGTTGGCACTGCGCCTATCGTGACCATCACGGATCTGACTGCAGGCGACAAGATTGACTTGGCTGGCACCATTGCAGCGGCTGGCACACTGGGCGCTAAGAAGGATGTGGGCGCGGCTATCAGCATTGCTACAGCTCTGGATATCGCCAACGGCGCAACAGCAGCCTCTGCAAACGACGCATTGGTTTGGTTCCAATACGGTGGCAACACTTATGTTTATGCTGATATTGTCGCTGGCGGCAACCTCGGTACAGTGGATGCAACCGACAACATCGTCAAGATCAATGGCATTGTTGACCTGAGTGCAAGCACGTTCACCACAGCTGCGCTGTTGACCATCGTCTAATGGTTAACTGCCCTCCTCATTGATGAGGGGTAGTTTGACTGCGTTAAACCCCATCCCTACCAAGGGGTGGGGTTTTTTCTTGGTGCATGCGATAGGCGATGTCGTGCCCCCAGACAAAACCCCACTCACCATTTCTGATCTCATCCCAATACGCATTCCGGAGCATTCATGTCAGACTGGACAGCAGGCTACGTAGCCGACATCGGCTACACCTTTGGCTACTACACCGAACTCAACCCACTGCGCGTCAAGCTCGCCTTTCTGGACGCAGGCCTTGTCGCACCTGATGTCGGCACCGCATGTGAATTGGGCTTCGGTCAAGGCGTGAGCGCCAACCTGCACGCCGCTGCTTCCGTCGTGTCATGGCACGGCACCGACTTCAATCCCTCTCAAGCAGGCTTCGCCCAAGAACTGGCGGCTGCTTCAGGGTCTGGCGCCCATTTGCACGACGATACCTTTGCTGACTTCTGTTCACGCCCAGATCTGCCTGATTTCGACTACATCGGCCTGCATGGCATCTGGAGCTGGATATCGGATGCCAATCGCGCCGTCATCGTCGACTTCATCCGTCGCAAGCTCAAAGTCGGTGGTGTGCTCTACATCAGCTACAACACCCTGCCCGGCTGGAGCACCTTTGCCCCACTGCGCCACTTGCTGACACAGCACGCGGGCACCATGGGGGCCAACGGCACGGGCATTGTCCAGCGCATTGAGGGCGCTTTGGGCTTTGCCGATCGGTTGCTGGCCACGCAACCGTTGTATTCCAGGGCCAACCCGTCTGTGCCTGAGCGTTTGAATACCCTGAAGGGGCAAAACCGCAATTACCTGGCCCATGAGTATTTCAATGCCGATTGGCACCCCATGTATTTTGCCGACATGGCACGCTGGCTGGCACCGGCCAAGGTGGGGTATGCGTGTTCGGCCAACCTGCTTGACCATGTGGACGCCATCAACCTGAATGCCGAGCAGCAGGCGTTGCTCAAGGACATTCCCGATGCGCAGCTGCGCCAGTCTGTGCGCGACTACATGGTGAACCAGCAGTTTCGCAAGGACTATTGGGTCAAGGGTGGGCGCCAGCTGTCGGCGCTGGAGCAGGCGGAGGCGCTGCGCTTGTTGCGGGTGGTGCTGACCACCCCTCGCGCCGATGTGCCACTGAAGGTCACTGCGGCCTTGGGTGAAGCGAGCATGAGTGAGGCGGTGTATGGCCCGGTGCTCGATGCCCTGGCGGACCACAAACCTCGAACCCTGGCGCAGCTGGAGCAGATGACCAGCGGCAAGGGCGTGACCTTTGCCCAATTGAACCAAGCCGTGTTGATTCTGGCGGGTGCGGGGCATGTGCAGTTGGCCCAGGACGAGCAGGTGGCCGGCAAAGCCCGCAAGTCTTCAGACAGGCTCAATGCTCACCTGATCAACAAGGCACGCGGCAGCGCGGATGTGGGCTATTTGGCCAGCCCGGTGACCGGGGGTGGTTTCACGGTCGACCGGTTTGCTCAATTGTTTTTGCTGGCCCGCTCACAAGGGGCCAAGCAGCCCGCAGAGTGGGCACAATTTGCCTGGAATGTGTTGGCCGCGCAAGGCCAGCGCATCATCAAAGAGGGCAAGCCTTTGGATGCCGCTGAAGACAATCTGGCTGAACTGCGGGCGCAGGCCCAAACGTTTGCCGACAAACGGCTGCCCATTTTGAAGGCGCTGATGGTGGCCTGAGCCACTGACCACTGACCACTGACCGCCGTGCCTACCCACGCATGGCCTACCGGAAGCACACACATGCCCACCATCACCATTGACAACCGCGAATTTGACGTTGACTCCCTCTCCCCTGAAGCCAAGCAGCAGCTGGACATGCTGGTGGCCTGCGAGAACAAGCTGCGGGAGTTGCAGCGCGACACCGTCATCACCCAGACTGCGCGCAACGCCTATGCCAATGCCCTGAAGGCGCTGCTGCCCACACCCATGGACCAGACCTTGGCCCAGGGCGACACCCTGAAGCTGAACTGAACCGTTTGCGCAGCCCATGGACACGACCGCGCCTGACCACCCTGGCCCCCACCCTGCGCTGGGTCTGTATGACGACCCCAACATCGATTCGCTGTTGCTGCTGGCACAGCTGTTTCAAACGGGTGCGCCCACCCTACCCGGGTTGAATGCGGTGTGGCTGGCCCCCGACGCCTGCCTGATGCCCAGCCACCGGCCCACACCTGAGGGCGAGCCGGATGTGGTGCATGTGGTGGGGGTGGCCGATTGCTCTGAGCTGACCGGTTGGGTGTTGATGCTGGATTGACAGGCTCACCCCTTACACCGACACCACCCTGGCTGGGGTGAGGCGCCGCCGCTCAAAACGGGGGAAAATTTGGCGCTGGTGCAGGGGTAAGCACAGGGAGACTGGACACCCCGCTTGATGGCTTTTGCTGTTGGGTGGGGTGGCAGACTGCAAAGAGGTTCCCGTACGTTCCTTTTCGCCACCTTTGGGGTTAGAATTTCTGAACGCTAAGGAGTTCACGATGTCCATCAATGTAAAACTTACTGAATCGCTGGTGGAACAGGCCCGCCGCTACGCGTTGATCCAACACCGATCCGTACCCAAGCAAATTGAATACTGGTCGCGCATAGGCAAGATCGCGGAGGAAAACCCCGACTTGCCGTTTTCCATGATCCGAGACATTTTGATTGCGGACCAGGAAGAGCCTGTGGGCGAATACGTATTCAACTGATGCGAATTTTTGTCACACCGACCTTTGAAAGGGCGGCAAAGAAACTGCATCGCCCTCAAAAAATCGCGCTTGATGCGGCAGTGAAAGCTGTTGCTGGCGATGTGCTCATTGGAGAGGAAAAAGTGGGCGACCTCGCGGGGGTTCGTGTCTACAAGTTCCGCATGAGCAATCAGTTGTGCCTACTGTCGTATCGTGTTTTGGACGAAGACAGCATCAAACTGTTGACCATGGGATCACACGAAAATTTCTATCGGGATTTGAAACGAACAGGGCATTGAGGCAAAAGCCCCAGCCACCCCGGCCAAACCCGGCACTTCGATAGGTTGGGTGGGCAGTGGGTGACGGGTAAGGCTCGCCATGTGCCTTTGTCGGCTGCAGTCTTGGCGATCTTGGCTCAGTTGCCTCGGTGGCCGGATTGCCTGAGATGAGGATGCATGACTTGCGCCACAGCATGGCGAGCAACATGGTCAATGCGGGCCGCTCGATTTATGAGGTGGCCAAGGTGCTGGGGCACACGCAGCTGAAGACCTCTCAGCGCTACAGCCACCTGAGTCAGGAGACGCTGCTGGCGGCGGTGGATGCGTCTGCCCATGCGGCGGGCTCTGGTTGGGGGGACACGGGTCTCACAGCCTGCTGAATCACACCCTGTTTTGCTCTGTGGACGATTTACGCCCGGACAGAACAGGGATTTTCAATTTATGATGAATGGCAAACTTTGCCACTAGAGGAGCTACTATGACCATCAATATATCGCTGCCTGCCGAGATGGAGGCGCGGGTTCGCGAACATGTGGCCAACGGCCTTTATGGCTCTGCAAGTGAAGTAGTTCGCGAGGCACTCCGCCTGTTTGAGGCTTATCAATCGGTGCGTGCTACCACGTTAGTGGCCCTGAGAGTTGACCTAGAAAAGGGCATGGATGATATCCAGGCAGGGAGGGTGCAGCCTATGGATATGGCCGCCATTAAGTCTGAAGGGCGCGCAAGGGTGCGAAAGCAATCATCATGAGCAAAGTTCTGCTGACCCAGAGCGCGCACACCGATTTACTGGAAGCTTGGACCTATATTGCCGAGGCCAACATGGATGCGGCTGACGGCGTGCTCGATGCGATAGAACGCGAATCGCTGCTGCTGGCAACCCAGCCCATGATGGGACGTGCGCGACCGGAGTTAGTCCAAGGCATGAGAAGCTGGCCAACGTCAACCCCTTACATTTTGTTTTACGTGGTGGATTCGGATGGCATTACCGTGACTCGGGTACTCCACCATGCGAGGGATATCCAAAGCGCGGACTTTTTGGTGCACTGATTTCGGCATCGAACCACTTTTCTGCTGAAAATGCGCCAGGCGTCACGAGGTGAGGCAGCGGCAGCGACTCAACGGCACCGAGAACCCGGCACTTTGGTAGGTTGGGTGGGCAGTGGGTGAGGCTATGGGCATCGGCCTAGGGATGGTGTCCAAAACTCTTCGCCGAAGCGACTGAAATGGACTGAATCCCGTATAGCGGAACTGATTGCAGCTATTTCGATGACGCCAGCGCTCTTTTCTTCGAAATCTGGTTGTTTTTACGCCCTCTGGCCGGGTCTCGCGCGAAGGATTGAACACCCGCTCGTCCATGGGCAGCACCACCGTGCCGGGGCGCTCGGCCTTGGCGTGGGTGCGCAGCAAGGCCGCGGTGTTGATGTCACGGATCTCGATGCGCTGGGCGTAGATGCGCACCAACACCTTGGAGCCGATGCTCGCCGGTCGCGCGGCGTAGCTGCTGTGATCCACCCGCACGCAGCTGTCGGCCTAGGCTGCCCCCGCGCTGCAGCCATCCATCGGCCAGGGAACGGGTCAGCGTGTTGGCGTCGAAAACTGACCCCGTGGGTCAGTTGCGCCTAAAACCCGGCCGCACTCACCTGGGGCAGGTATTGGTCGATGGTGCCCAGCGACGTCAGGGTGCCACCGGGGGGCAGGTACACAAATTGGCGGGAGGCATTCACGGCAATGGCAAACCCGGTGGTGGGGTACACCCTGAAGGTGTAGCCGGAGGCGACCTGCGTGGCCACCCCGCGTGGCACCAACAGGTCGGGCAACAGCGACTCCACCCAGTTGAGCACCCGCTCGGCTTCGGGCAGCGAGGCCGACGGAGCGGCTTTGGCCAGAATGCGGTCGGCCTCACGCACGCCACTCAGGTAGGCGCCGTGCACGGTGGCCCGGTACAGCTCGTGGGTGTGCTCACCCGCAAAATGCAAGCGAGTGCCCACGGTGTCGGCCAGGGTGACATGGTCTTGGGCGGTGCTGTTGATGCCAGCAAACGAGTAGGCGCCCAAGGCAAAGGGGTCGTTGTTCCAGCCAGTTCTGATGGCACGGCGCGGGGCCACGGCGGTTGGGCCAAACACGGTCCGCAAGGCGGGGGTGACATCGGCAATCAGCTGCGCTTCGGTCATGGCCTCGACGGCGGCGCCCTGCTCGCCGAACCCGAACGTGACCAGGCAGTTGAAGCTGCTGAAGGTGCGGTAGCTCAAGAAGTAGGAGTATTTGCCGCGAACAGGCGAGTGCCAGCCGAAATACTGGGTGTCTGTGGGCCAGAAGGCGCTGTCGAACAGCATGAACACTTTGTTGATTTTGCCGACACCCAAGCGGCCCATGGCCTGCTGTTTGTCGGTGGGCAGCGGAGGGTTGAACGCCACGCTGCTGGCTTTGAGCACTCCCAGCGGCAGGGTCACCACGACAAAATCAGCGGTGTGGCTGGTGCCACCGGCGGCCTGGACAGTGACACCGGTTTCGGTGTGCTCAATGTTCGTGACGATGGTGTTGAGCCGGATGTCCAGCCCTTTGGCCAAGAGTTGTGGAATGGCTTTGTAACCGCCGGGCAGTATCACGTCTTTGCCTGGAAACTTCTCGCCGTTGAAGTAGTTGCGTGCCGACAGTGCCTCCAGCCAACCGCCGGTGTCAAACTCCAGTGAGGTGTTGAGGACATACACCGAAAAAGGGTCGATGAGGGCGGTGGGGTCGGCATCGGTCAAAGCGGAGGCAAACGATTTGTCGGGCACTGCCGCAGCCATGGCCGTGGCCACAGCGGTGCGCAGGGCGTTGACTTTGGCGGTACCGTCGCCGAATTGCCTGACCGTCACATCTTGCCCCGCTGCGTCGAACACCTGCACCGACTCGTCGCGGGTGAGGTAGGTGCTGGCGCCGGCCTGCGTGGCCAGGGCGGTGATGGGGTTGCCCCCGTCGGGGCCGTGAATCCAGCCTGCGCCGACATCCATGGGGACGCCGTCGTTCACGTCGGTCCAGACGCGCCCACCTATTCGGGTGCGGGCTTCAAGCACCGTGACGGCATGGCCGGCCTGCGCCAGCTTGCGCGCCGCAGCCAGACCCGCTATGCCGGCACCGATGACCAACACCGTTGACCTGCGCCCCGTCGCTTGCTGGGCATGCGCCCCCGTGGCGGCAAGCACCCCTCCCAGCAAACCGGGCAATGCACCCAGACTTGCACCACCAGCCAATACCCGACGACGCAGTCTATCCATGGTTGCACCTCAGTGAGCGTTGAGGAGGCCAGTGTAGGAACGGTGGCCGACAAAAAGCAAGGCGGCCCGATTGACCACCGCCCCGTGAGGGGCATTGCCCAGTATCAGCGCAAATAAGTGCCCAGCAGGTCGAAAAACCGTTGGTAAAACCGGTTGTCGGCAATGGTGATGCCAGCCACCTTGACCAGCGAGTCAGCGCCCTTGCTCCAGGGCATGGTGATGCTGCCCGCACCGGCCACGCTGAAGCCGGTGGAGCCCGCGGTTTTCTTCAGCTCGTAGGTGGTTTCCACGGCGTTGGCAAACACGGTGGCACCGCTGTCGCGGGACTTGCAGCTGATGAAGAAGTCAATGGTGGCGTTGGTGTCTTCGTCGGGCTGGAAGTGCTTTTGGAAGTGCATGGTCAGCCCCTCGGCCCGCTCGATGCGGTAGCCTTGACTGAGCAAAGCAAACTGCGCGGCCTCGCAGGCCTGCTGGGGGCCTTGCGTGGTGATGAGCTGGTAGGGCGACTCTTGGCTGAACGCCTCTTCTTTGTACACGGGTGAGCTGCCGCACCCGACCAGCGCGGCAATGGCGCAGGCCGCAAAAGCCAATTTTTGAAGGGAGGAGGTCATGCCCTGCATTATGTCGCGGCCCACAGTGGCAACAGCCCTGGTACACACAAGGGCATGGACCCGGCGGCTGGCCAGGGGTAAACTTTGGTCACAGTAACAGCGCCACAAAAAATTTTAAGCATTTTAGGCCTCTAGCGCTTTACCGACGTCATAGTTTGCTATTGTTTTAATAATCAATAGAAGCCTGTTTGCGGCGCACGCAACAGGCGCAGCGCAGCAGCAGGGAGGCACGCGCATGACACCGCACACCGCCACGGCGGGCGACACACCCGCCCTGAACGCCAACGAGCATGACCGCACACTGGCGGCAGCTTTCACGGCGGCAGCACTGGCCACCGCCTGTGGCGGCGGGGCAGATGACATGCCCCCCGCCCTCTTGGATGCCAGCGCAGCCCCACGCCAACCTGCCTTGCTGCCTCGCGTGGGCGCGGCCCCTGCCAGCGGTGGTGCGCCGCAGGCCCGCGCCGCAGCGCGCACCCCCACCCCCACGGAGTTGTTTGAGTGGGCGCAGCGGCAGTTTCCGGCCCTATTCAGCGGCACACCCACCAATGGATCGGCCCAGGGGGTGGTGTACCGGTTTTACCCAGCGACGGGCCATTACCTGGCGGTGTCGGGCGACAGTGTGCTGGTGCTGGGGCCGCTCACGCAGGGCGGCGTGGTCAATGTGGGTACGTTGCAAAGTTTTGCTGAGGCGGTGGCCGCCGGTGGCGGCGCGGCGCCCGCCAACGCGGCCGAGGCTGCCCGGTTTTTGCTGCACACCCAGTTTTCGGCCAGCGAGACAGAAATGGCGGCGGTGCAACAAAAGGGTTATGCGCAGTGGCTGGACGAGCAGTTGGCCCTGCCCAACAGCGGCAGCGGCTGGGACTGGTTGGTGAGCAAGGGTTACTCAGTCATTGACACCAATGAGTACTTTTTTGCCAGCGGGATTTACCACTTCATGGTGTGGCACCAGTTGCTGCAGTCGCCCGATGCGGTGCGTCGGCGTTGGGCATGGGCGCTGTCTGAGGTGTTTGTGGTGTCTTGGCGCGGCATCAAGGACGTGATGAACTGGGACAGCTTTGGCATGGCCGAGTACTGGGACTTGCTGTGCCGCCACGCCTTTGGCAATTACCGAGACTTGCTGGAGGCCCTCACGCTCAACCCGGCCATGGGGGCGTTCCTGAGCACCCGGGGCAATGCCAAGGAAGACGCAGCCACGGGCCGCCAACCCGATGAAAACTATGCCCGAGAGGTGATGCAGCTGTTTTCGATTGGGCTGCACATGCTCAACCTGGACGGCACCGTCCAGCGTGGGGCCAATGGCCAACCTCTGGAAACCTACGGACCGGACGATGTGAGCCAACTGGCACGGGTGTTCACGGGCTACAACCAGCACTATGCACTGGGCAGCTTCAACAGCCCCAAGCCGCCACACCTGAGGGTGGCGAACCTGGAAACGGCGCGTGGCCGCATGGTGTTTGACGCCAACCAACACTCGACACTGGAAAAGCGCTTTCTGGGCGTGACCATCGCCGCCAACACACCCGGCCCCGAGGCGCTGCGTTTGGCGTTGGATGCCTTGGCCAATCACCCCAACACGGCACCGTTTTTGGCTCGGCAATTCATTCAGCGCATGGTCACCAGCAACCCCAGTCCTGCGTATGTGCAGCGGGTGGCGCAGGTGTTCAACAACAACGGCACCGGTGTACGGGGCGACTTGAAAGCGGTGCTGAAGGCCATTGTGCTGGACGACGAGGCGCTGAACGCGACCAACCTGGTGTCCACCACCTTTGGCAAGCTGCGCGAGCCCGTGTTGCGGGTGGCGCAGTGGGGCCGTACCTTCCGGGCAAGGTCATTGCGCAACACCTGGAAAATGCGACTGAGCGACTACAACCCCACCCAGGACATGGCTCAGTACCCGCTGGACCCGCCGTCGGTGTTTGGCTACTTCAGGCCTGGTTATGTGCCACCTGGCACGGCCATGGCAGCGGCGGGGGCGACGGCGCCGGAGTTCCAGATCGTGAACGAGAGCACGGTGGCGGGCTGGGCAAATGCGCTGATCACGTTCATTCCCGAGGGGTTCTATGTGTCATCGCCGGAGCGGCCAGAGCCCCATTTGTCCACCGCCACCGACGGGCGCGACATTGTGCCGGACTACACCGCCGAAAAGGCTTTGGTGCATGACCTGCCTGCGCTGGTGGCAAGGCTGAACCTGTTGCTGTGTGCCAACCAGTTGTCTGCAAACACGGTGCAGCAAATTGTGGCTGCGCTGCAGCTGGAGCGCCTGCCACCCAACGCCTCTGACATCAGTAAACAGTGGCTGGTGGCCAGGGCATTGCTGTTTGTGATGTGCGCCCCCGAATACCTGGCGCAGCGCTGACAAGGAGCCACCATGCACCTCTTGAATGAGCAACGGCACACACGCAGGGCTTTTTTAAAGCGCAGCGCACAACTGGCCCTGGCAGGCACGGCAACGCCCCTGGCCATCAACCTGGCGGCGCTGGGTGAGGCGGCGGCCTTCAGCGCCACCGACTACAAGGCCTTGGTGTGTGTTTTTTTGTATGGCGGCAACGACTACGCCAATACCGTGGTGCCGTTTGATGACGCGCAGCATGCGCTCTACGCGCAGCTGCGTGGCATGGGTGCCGGAGGGGCCCTGGTGATTCCCAAAACCAGCTTGGGGGCAACGGCCTTGGCACCCACGGTGGCGCTGCCTGCAGGCATTCAGTACGCATTGGCACCTGAGATGGCGGGCATGGCGACGCTGTTTGCACAAGGGCGGCTGGCGGTGCAGCTGAACGTGGGCCCGCTGGTGGTGCCTTTGACCAAGCGGGAGTATCAGCAGGCGGCGCTGCCGCAACCACCCAAGCTGTTCTCGCACAATGACCAGCAGTCGGTCTGGCAAGCTCAAGGGGCCGAAGGATCGACCAGGGGCTGGGGAGGCAACATTGGCGACCTGGCGCTGTCCGCCAATGCGGACGCCATGTTCACCTGCATTTCGGTGACGGGCAATGCGGTGTTTTTATCGGGTCAGAACGCGCTGCAGTACCAGTGCAGCAAGGCGGGCGCTGTGGCGGTGGATGCGGTGCGCGGCAACTCGTGGGGCCAGTTTTTATATGACCCAGCCATGCGCACTGCCTTTGCGCAGCTGATACAGCAACCTCACAGCCATGTGCTGGCCAATGAATACAGCCGCGTGATGCAGCGCAGCATGACGGCAGAGTCAAAGGTGAGTGCGGCCACAGGTGGGGTTCAGCTATCCACCCCGTTTCCAGCGGGCAACAGCTTGGCCGAACAACTGCAAATGGTGGCGAGGCTGGTGGGGGGGCGCTCAACGTTGGGGGCCAAGCGACAGGTGTTCATGGTGTCGTTGGAGGGTTTTGATGTGCACGACAACATGGTCACGCGTCAGCCTGCCTTACTCAAAAAGCTGAGCGAAGCCTTGACTGCGTTTGACGCAGCCCTGTTGGAGTTGGGTGTGCGTGAGCAGGTGACCACGTTCACGGCCTCTGATTTCGGGCGTTCCCTGACCCTGAATGGTGACGGCACGGATCATGGTTGGGGCGGGCACCAATTTGTCATGGGAGGGGCAGTGAAGGGCAGCGCTTTTTACGGCACGCCACCACCGCTGTCTGTGGGCAACACGGACGCCCCCCAAGACCAGTGGCACGTGGGCCAGGGCAGGTTGCTGCCCAGCACGTCGGTGGACCAGTATGCGGCCACGCTGGCGCGGTGGTTTGGCGTGTCTGACAGCGAGATGTTGCGCGTGCTGCCCAACTTGAGTCATTTTGGGTCTGCGGCGGGGCGCCCTGACTACCCAGTTGACGTGGGATTCATGCGAGCTTGAGAAAATACACGCTTTTGCTACCAAGCACACACCATGACAACCCATGACCGCTCAGCTTCTACCCACACGTTTGCTGGTCATTGGCGTGGTTGGCCACCACTGGCCGCATGGACAAGGTGGCTTGCGGTTGGCCTGTTGACGCTGGCATTGGGCGCCTGCGGCGGTGGCAACTCCGACCCCGGAGCCGATGCAGGTGACCCTGCCGCCGTGCCTGCGCCCGCTGGCGCGGGGGACTTCAAGGCTGCGGTGTGGCTCAACACCCTTGAGCCGCTGGACATTGCCAATGCACTGCAAGCTTCAGGCAAAAATCTGCAAGGGGTGTCGCCGATGCACACCGTGTCCAACTACCGGCTGGAGTACATGACCACCGATGCAGATGGTCAACTGGTCCGCGCGTCAGGCTTGGTCAGTGTGCCGCTGAAGACGCCGGGGGCACTCAGTCCAGTACTGGGCTATCAGCATGCCACCATTTTTTCGGATGCCGAAGCCCCCAGCAACCGGGCCATTCCGGGAGAACTGGCGGTGGCACTGGCCTCGATGGGCTTTCTGGTGGTGGCACCCGACTATGTGGGCTATGGTGTTTCCAAGGGTACGCCGCATCCGTATCTGCTGGCAGCGCCATCGGCGGCTGCGGTGGTGGACATGCACACTGCTGCCCAAGCCTGGCAAAAAGGTGCAGGCATTGCGGACAATGGCCAGCTGTTTTTGGTGGGCTATTCTGAAGGCGCCTATGCCACCCTGGCGGCTCATCGCGCCATGGCGGCGACCAACTCGGTCCACCTGCGCCGCCTTCAGTCGTCAATCACAGGGGCTGGCCCCTACAACGTACAGACCACGTTGGATGGGGTGTTGCGCACCGTGCGCGATGAAGAGCCGCTGCTGGGTGCGTTGCTCAACCCAGGCCTGTTGCGCTACTTGGGCAGCAGCGTCCGAAATGACGTGCGCCGCGCCATCCTCCGGCAACTGGTGCCCGAAAGTTCAGACATTGTGCTGGACGCCAGGTTTCTGGACCCATATCTGTCAGACGATGAGTATTTGGTCAACCGACAAAGCAATGTGCACAACTGGCTTCCGGCACAACCGGTGAGCCTGTACCACGGCAAGGATGACCGCACGGTGACTTACGGCAGTTCATTGAGCACCTTGCAAGCCATGCAAGCCCAGGGGGCTGGCACCATGGTCAGTCTGACGGAATGCACCGCCATTCCAAGCGACCACGGCGCGTGTCTGCTGCCATTTGTGACATTCATGGTGAACCGCATTCACGGCGCACCAGCACCTACCAGCCCACGGCCGATGTGATGGGCACGGCACTGGTCGTTTGCACAATGGCTGCGCGAATGGTGTCTGGCGTGCCAACCGCCACGATGCGTGTGATGGTGTGAATGCTGGTGTCCACGATCCAGTTGGTGTTGTCCTTGACCAGGTTGCAGGTCAGGTCGGTCACTGGGTTGCAGGCTGGTGCGCCAGTAAGCCCCATGTACACCAGGTCGGGCAGGTTGGCTGACCCCTCACGCCGGCCAATCAGTCCTTTGACGCCGAACCCGGAGTAGATGGCCACGCACAGGGGATTGCTGGCCAATTCCCCTGCGCACTGCATGACCAAAGACGTGGTCCGCACCTCGCGCAGGAAGTTGCGCTCCCAGGTCATGACGTTGTTGGAGCCAGTCAGTGAGTCTCGCAATGGCACAAACACCATGTCTTTTGGCTGGCCCAATGCCGTGTAGGCATAGGCAAAGGTCTGGTTGAGAAACATGGCGGGGGCTTCCGTCAAGTATTTGCTGAGGTGGGGCGCATCGTCAGACAACTTGTTGATGGCCATGGCCAGCAGCAGCACTTCCCGGGGCACGCGATGACCATCACCCAGCAGCGCCCCGAAGTGGAAGAAGTAAGGAGCGGGTGCCACCTGGGCCAGCACAGGCCCTGTGCAACCGGGATCTGCGCCAGAGAGCGAGGTCTGATCCCCTTGGTACAGCAAGGGCTGCACGCCAAACAGTGTGCCGTTCTGCGCGGGCAGGAAGTCGAGTGGTTGAAAGTTTTGAATGTAATTCAGCCCCAGCGCAGGGGTGCGCCCCACGCAGTCCCCACCCAGCGTGGGGTTGTACTTGTTGCCACCTTCACTGCGTGAAGTGAGCTGAAATCCCGCACCGGCGTTTTCCCGGGGGACCACCACCAAACTGCCGCCGACACGCATTTCAGTGATCATGGGTGACGCCACGCCGTTGACAACCAGTCCGTTCATTTCGAGTTGAATGACGCCATTGCCCATGACCCCACCGGGGAGGAACGCGCCCTCGGAAGTCAGTTCGGTGGCAAATCCGGGCACCAGTTGTGTCAAAGTGGCAGCGAGTGCTATTGAACGCGCGGCGGATAACAAATGCATAACAGATACCTGTTGGGTGAACCCTCACACCCCATTCACACGGGTCGAACCATGACATAGGTCAAGATATTGATACCCCTGGGGTGTATAAAGAGGCTGTGACGCCTTTTTAACTCAGCAGGAGGATGACTCATATGCCAAAACCTTACTCTTTGATGGCCCGACTCGCAGCACTGACGATTGCCAGCGCGGTGGGTTTGGTGTCGGCCCAGCAAGGGCCGGTCATTGATTTTTCCAGCACGTCCGGGACGGGGGTCAGCACCTCGGACATCTTGGTGGAGAACGTGCGCCTGTCGGTGCCGGTTGCCAACCCATTTGATCCGGCCACGACAACGTTCGTGACCACGCAGTACAACGTGATGTTCAGGTTCAACCCAGTGAACCTGCACTTGGAGCCTGTGGGCCTGAGCGACGCCAGCACCAACTGTGCCACGGCGGAAATTCAGGTGAACAACGCAGTGCTGGGACAAACGTCTCCGGTGGCTGGCGCCACTGTCACCATTGGTCGTCAGACGGTCACGACGAATGCCCAGGGCACGGCCACCTTCTCAGGCCTGCCTTCCGGTCCTGTGGGCATCTCTGTGGTCGCCCCCAACTATGTGTTGGTCAATCAGGCCGCTTTGTTGCAATGCACCACCACCAACCGGGTCACCCTGTCGATGTCACCCTCGTCTGGCGCAGGGGCGTTGGCAGCCAACCAGTTCAGGGTCATTCTGAATTGGGGCGAAAACCCCCGCGACCTTGACTCTCACCTGACAGGCCCTGCTGCCGACGGCACCTCCCGCTGGCACGTGTACTTCAGCAGCCGAACCAATGGCGATATGTGCGGACTGGATGTGGACGACACCACCTCGTACGGACCTGAAACGGTGACCTGCCCTCGCACGGCTGCCACCACATTGCGGCCTGGCATTTACCGATATTCGGTTCACCATTACGCCGGTACCGGCAACATTGGAACCGCCAGTGCTGTGGTCCGGCTTGAATTGGGCAATGGTCAGGTGTTCAACTACACCCCTCCCGCCGCCGCATACACCGGCAGTGGCAACGTGTGGACGGTGTTTGAAATCACCGTCAACGCCGACGGCACCATCAACCTGGCCAATGTGAACACTCTGACGCCAAGCGTGTCTGCCTCTGCGGTGCGCTCCAGTACCCCGCCCATGGGTGGTCGCAGCGAAGACCCTGCTTTGTTCAGCAACCTGGGCAGCAAGTAAGCGTCAGGTCGGCGGACACATTTCACACTTGGTGGTCAGTGCTTCTGGGACTGGCCACCAATGGTAAAGTTTGAACATGACTACACACGCTGACAACCCCACACCTGACATTTCCATGGACAAAATGCGGGCAGATCTCTTGGCGATTCTCCAAAAATCGGCAGCATCTGCCCCGCCAAGGCTGCCAGCAGATGCCACAGAGGCATCCACTGGCCAAGCAGCTCCGCCAGAGCAAGCCCACGAAGTACCGCCACAGGCACGCTGAAGCAAGTGCAATCGGCGCCTGTAGAGGGGTGACTCGCGAACATCGCTGACTACAAAACCTGTTTCTGTAGTACGCTGCGATTCGCCTGTCACGGTATCTTTTTACTGATTTCTTGTAGCACGTTGATGGGCGCTGAGGCTGGCGGCCACCCAGCTTGTTTCGTGCATTTTTGACAAGGAATCACCCATGAAAACACACAGGGTTTTTCGATTTCCCACCCGAGCGCTGGTTGCTGCCGCATTGTCTCTGGCAGCCAGTTTGACCCACAGCGCAACCACCTGGGATCCAGCCAGGCCCACGGAGGTCAGACTGGACAGCTTGGTTTTTGGTGAAAACCGCTATACCGACGTGGTTATCACCGTGGCTGACTTACTCGGCTTCAGCCCCACTGGACCTTTGCGCACGTACAACACCTTCAATCCTGCCAACGGCCACTTGACGATCGCGCAGCTGAAGGTTGGCAACCAGTCGTTTTACGACGTGGTGATCCGTGTGGGCGGCTTGGTGAGTGTTGGTGGAGGAGGGCCATTGACCGAGCTGACACCCACTGACCCGCTTTTCTCGGCCCAGTGGCACTTGAAAAGCACTGGCCAATCTGGTGCCGGCGGCGCTTCAGCATTGCCGGGTGAAGACTTGAATATTGGCAAGGCCTGGCGGCTGGCCACTGGAACGGCCATTCAGATTGCGGTGATTGACGACGGCATGGACATTCACCATGAGGATTTGCGCGTGGTGCCTGGCAAGAGCTGGGATTACCGCGTCAATGCGTATGGAGACCCCTCGTCGTCCACCAGCTCCCACGGCACCAGCTGCGCAGGATTGGCGGCTGCCATGGGCAACAACGACCTGGGGGTGACTGGTGT
This sequence comes from uncultured Hydrogenophaga sp., assembly GCA_964396895.1. Classification (GTDB taxonomy): domain Bacteria; phylum Pseudomonadota; class Gammaproteobacteria; order Burkholderiales; family Burkholderiaceae_C; genus UBA2334. Next base: position 60,370 of record CAYNGJ010000011.1, read on the forward strand.
GGCCTTCAATGCGCGTGTGGTCGGCTACAACCTCCTGGCAGCGACCACTGGAAGCTATGGCGCAGACGCCGTGACCAAGGATTTGTCCAACAACCACATCTACACCAACAGCTACGGCGCGGCAGATGGCACAGGACTGATGTACCCAGATGACGCCGCTTGGTCCGAAGCCATTGCCACTGGCGTGACCCAAGGCCGAGCAGGCAAAGGAGCCGTGTATACATGGGCTGCCGGCAATGGCGCCCCGGTAGACCGCTCTGACTATGACGGTCAGGCCAACCACCCCATGGTGTTGGCCATTGGGTCGCTGAACAACCAAGGCAAAAAGTCCTCCTACTCAGAACCTGGCTCTAACTTGCTTGTCATGGCATATGGAGGAGAGTTCTGCGCCACCCAAACCACAACCACAACAGATGTGTCTGGTGCGACCGGCTACAACGATGGCAACAAAGCCGAGGACATTGCAGGTGCGCCAAATTACACACGCTGCATGAACGGCACCTCGGCAGCCACACCGCAAGCAGCTGGTCTCGCCGCTTTGCTGCTGGAAACGAACCCTGCATTGACGTGGCGTGACGTTCGAAAAATTTTGGCGACCACCGCACGGAAGAACGACCCGACCCACCCGGACTGGGTCACCAACGGTGCGGGCTTTCGAGTGAACCATGACTATGGGTTTGGCGTCATCGACTCTTTCGCAGCGGTTCGCGCTGCGCAATCATGGACGCTGCTGCCTGCCCAAAAAACGGTGACTGGAGAAGCTTCGCTGCCCACAGCTGTGCAAATCCCAGACAACAGCCCTGCCGTCACGAGCACACTCAGCCTGCAAGGTTCTGGCATTTCTCAGCTGGAGTTTGTGGAATTGCGTGTGACATCGGACCACTCGAATGTGGGCGACTTGGAAATCACGCTTATCAGCCCTGCCGGCACGCGGAGCACCGTCTCAACCGTGCGCGGCTGCGTGACCGCACAGCAAGAACCTGTGACTTGCGGCTCCGGTCTTTCTGCTGGCTTCCGTTTTGGGGTGGCACGGCTGATGGGAGAGGCTGCCGACGGCACTTGGACTTTGTCCATCAGTGACGGTAAAACAAACGATACGGGCACGCTCAGCGCCTGGAGCATTCGCGCACATGGCTATTGATCACCAGGGGAAATTCATGTCACTTTTTCATATGATCACGATTGGTAAATCCCTGCGTCAATCTGCCTTGCTTGGAAGGTGCATGGCATTGGCTGCTGCCCTTGGGGGACTGGCTGGCGTGGCTGGTGCGGCACAGGACTCCGTCACATATTTTGACGGAGCAACTCAACGGACCGTCACTCAGGACCCGCAATGGGTTGCTTATTTTTCGTCCCCTGCATCGGCAACAACATCGGTCAGTCGAGCCGCAGCAGATGGGGTTACTCCGTTTGTGACCCTGCACCGCACTTCTGACATTCAACCCAGAACGGCGACAACAGGTCGTGCCTCGCCGGTGTACCGAGAAGGTGACTCACCCGCAGGTCGGTTGATGGCCCTGCCAGGCGGTGTCCTTGTGCAGTTCAAACCAGACTGGACTGACTCGCAGGTTCGGGAATGGGCACTTGGCAAAGGGCTGGGCTTGGGTCAGAAACTCAACATCAGAGGTCAGTGGTGGGTAGTGAACTCGGAAGCCGGAGCTGCTTCGCTGGAATTGGCCAACGCATTGCATGCCTCAGGGTCAGTTCTCTCAGCCAGCCCCAACTGGTGGAAGCAAACGATGACCCGTTGAGCGAGCGATGCGCACCATCGCCCAGGCGTCAAACGCCTGGGCGACTGCGGACCAGCGTACCCAGCTCTTTGACCGACTCCATGAAATCGGCCTTGAGCCTTTCGGCATCTTGAGTGGATGTCACGATGTGCGGTGTGATGGTGATCAACAGTTCGGTTTTTGCCTTTACCGTCTTGTTGGTTCCAAACAAGGCTCCGAACAGGGGAATGTCCTTGAGCGTGGGCAGACCTGCAGATGTCACATCCCCTTTGTCTTCGATCAAACCCGCAATCAAGATGGTCTTCCCATCTTCGACGGCAACATCTGTTGATACGCGACGTTTGGAGAAATTGGGGTACTCCGACCCTCCCACCGAAACACTGCCAGCCCGGTTGCTGACCTCTTGAGCAACGCTCAGAGAAACAACCCCACTGGCGCTGATGCTTGGTTTGACTTCCAAAATGATGCCAGTGGGTCGGTATTGGACAGAGTTAGAGGTGGTGAGGGTTCCCAAGTTGGTACTGGGTGTTTGCACAGTTTGGGTGACCACGGGCTCGTCGTTTCCAATCTCTACGCGAGCGACCTTGCCATCGGTTGTCAATACGTGTGGCGCAGATAGCAAGTTGACCTTGGTGTCATTGCCGAGCAGATTCAATAAGCCCACAATTTGTGAGCTGCTGTTGAAAAGGGCATAGTTGAACCCAGTTCCCACACCTGAGACCACACCAGGGGAAGTGGGCGCTTTGATGAGTCCTTCCAAGCCAGCCCTTGCCGTCCAACTCTTACCGCCACTGGAGACATTGGACTTCAGCCACCACTCCACACCATACTGCAAAGTGTCGTTCAGAGTGACTTCGGCCACCATGACCTGAATCAGCACCTGCCTCGCAGGGGTGTCGATTTTCTTCAGCACGTTTTGAATGCGTGCAAAGTCTGCACCACTGGCTTTGACAATGATGGTATTGGTGATTTCATCTGGAATGATCGCAACAGGTCCGGCGAAACCTGACGGGCTGCTGGTGCCGCCGCTTCCGGTGGGAACGGTTCCACGGGATATGGTGCCTCCACCAGAGTTGTTCGATGTGGTCAGGCCGAAGTTCGCTGACTGCCCTGCAGACACCGGAGAGGCACCGGTTGTGGACTGAGCAGCTGAGGCCACCTGGCTCGATGGTGTCGCCGGGCGCTGGTTGACCGACTGGGCACCGAAGGAAGAATTGGCCTGTCCATTCACCACCTGCTGAAGGATATCGGTCAAATGCTGGGCATTCCCGTTGGACACCCGGTAGACGTGCACCATGGCATCAGCGTCCGTGGCCGGGACTGAGTCCAGCATGGCAAACCATTTGTCAATTGCTTGCAACATCACCGGACTGGCGGAAGCCACCATCAGCGCCCCCAAGCGGGGGACCGGCAAGAAAAATGCCTTGGCTGTATCGGTATTGGGCAAGTTGAACAGCCCTGATGTTTTCAACAGCGCCTCCAACTCCTTGGAAATTTCCGCCGGATCACCATGCTTTGGGCGGAGCAACCGGACATGAATGTCCCGCAAAAATTCATTGTCCAATGTCTCAGCCAACGCAACCAGTCGATCCACGACTGCGCTGCGATCGACCACCAGAAGATACTTCCCGGTTGGGTCAGGCACGATGGCACCACCTGCACTTGCGAACGGCTTCAGCGTGGCAGACACCTGGGCAGCCTGCACAAAACGCAATGGGATGAGGCGCATGACTGGTGAAGACTCGCCTGTACCTTTTTCTGGCAACGGTTCACGTGCTGCCTGCACATCGCGCATGATCTTGTAACCTGCGCCTGAGCGGACCATGGACACGCCAACCTGGGCAAGTGCAGTTTCCAACACGCCAATCAGGTCTGTCGTCTGGACTGCCGAGGTGCTGCGCAGAGTCACTTTTCCCTGCACGGCAGGATCAACGACGTAGTCAAGCTTGAGCACTTCGCCCAGCACGACCTGTATCACATCGTAAATGTCCGCATTGTCAAACCGCAAGGAGGTTGTTGGCTGAGAAGCACCCATGATGCTCGGCACGACAGGTGGTGTCACGACGGGCGACGCTGGTGGGGTCACAGGGAGTGATGCGCTGGGCAAGGCAGATGCGCGCATGGGCTGTGGTGCCTGCTCAGTCGCCGAGCCGGCAGTGCCAGTAGGAGCTGTTACAGCAGGCGCAGGGACAAGTGCGGGTACAGTCTGAACTGGCGCTGTGCTCAAGGGAGCAGGGGCCAGTGGCGCAAACGGATTGACTCCTTGTCCCCAGACGCCCCCGCTGCATTGAAGCGCAATCAGGGAGGCAAGCAGTGTCCGACGAATAGACTTGATATGGGGGTTCATGGGTACGGGAATAGGCGAGGGAGAGCAGATCACTTCTGCGAGAAGGCCACACTCGTGGTATGAATAGCTGTCAAGGTCAAGGTCACCTTGAGCTGCTGCCCTCCAGACAGAGGATCAGAAACGACCTCAACATCAAGCGCAGTGGCTTGAATGCGTTTCGGTGCGGCAAGTAATTGGCGCTCTAACTCAGCGAGCTGTCGTGGAATGCATGTGAATTGTGTCACCAAGGTCAGTGCGACGGCCTCACCCTGCAGCTGTTGATCAACCACCGGCACAGATCCGTCTGTGATGCGCGAATCGCGCAAAAAAGCGCGAACCATCTCGCGAAACTGCTCGACGGACTCAGATGCGTCAGAATTGACAAACGATTGAGCAACAGCAAATTGGTATGAGCCCTCTTCGTCAGCCAGCTTCTGCTGAAACCTGGGAAGAAGCTCGACCATCGCGCGTACGCGCTCCTCACGATGCTGAACACCCTCAAGTTGCTCCAACTGTTCAACGTAGGTTGGATAGTAGTTGTCTAACAACAGCAACCCGCCCAACAAGAGAGCGACTAGCAATACCCAGGTTCGCCGACTCACCGAACGAACGCTGGCATAAAAAAAATGGGATGAATTCATGGTGTGTGTGGTGCCGCCTGCGCACGGTACGTTCGCACCCCATCGCCGTTGGTGTCTCCATTGTCCTGTTCGGAAGAAATAAAGGCCTTGTACGAGGACAACTGCGGCGGCCAATCAGCACCGACACTCTGAGCACCGGGAGCAATGGACGCGCGAATCTCTGCGTTTTCCACGTTCAATTTGACCGACTGTAACGTCAGTTGACCAGGTAACCCATCGGACAGAACGCCAAGGTTGGCCATCGCGTTCGGCAAAGCCGAGACACGAGAAACGGCATTCAATACGTCCTTGCGTCGTGTGAGAGTCGACCTGACGTCGGCCAGCTGCCGAGCCTCAGGCGCGAGGCGCTTTAACTCTTGGGTAGCGGACTCAGTGGTCGCACGAGCCTGCCAGTACTGCAACGTCATCACACCCGCCAACATGGCAGATGCAGCCAACACCACTGTGGTCAAACCCCACAGACGGGCTTCGGTGTAGGGGGTAAGTGAGCCTGTCATTAAGCCAGCGCGGTGCAGCTCAGCTGCGCTGAGTTTCAAAGCTGAAATCGGATTTTGAGAGCGTCCTCCTGGGGTCAACAACTCTTGGCCAAGATCTCGAACGGAGGTTTGGACGCCCGCAAATACCGCAGAGTGACTGGAAGGATCGCACCGGGCAGCAACCAAGGCATTCAGCTCAAGCTTCAAACGCAAATCAGCTGACTCGGAAGTATGGTCTTCGCCCAAGGCAATGCTTCGCAGCATCAGGTTTCCGCAATAAATATGCCGATATTGACCATCGTGAACCACGCCCCACCCCTCTGAGGCAACCTTAGCCTTGTCTGACTTGGCGACACCGGCGGAGTGCCGCAACAGCACCTGACGTGGGTGCACATACAGGGAATGGAGCTTTGCGTTTTCTGCAGCTCGACACAGCAACACAGCCCACGTTTGATGCATCCACAGCCACACCGCCCCTTTCCCATCTTCATTCATGATCCCGGACTGGACCTGATCAGCAGGAAAAGGGAGTACAAGTCGCTGTGGCTCGGTAGCCTTCGGCAGCCACACAACGGACAGCATGTCCGGCGGCAAAAACCAGTGTACAGCCGCACCGTCTTGCAGGTGGTTGGCCTGGCGAAACGCAGAAAGGCTGCGGGTCAAATCGTCGGCACGCAACTCCCCTGCGACAGGCACGACCTCGCCACCTTGAAGACTCCAGCGCCCGAGAGCATTCGCCTGGCCGACAAACAGCGTCATGCTGTGAGCATCCAAGAGAGCAAACACCCGACGCTGGGGGTGCAATACAAGCATGTTCATTCCCGGAAAAACAAGTATTCTGTTTGCACAGTGGCCTTTTCTGCCTGCAACGAAATCTGTCCAAGCAACGTGATGGAAGACCTGAAAAGCTGACCTCCCAAAGAGATCGTTACCCTCAAGAATGTGCTGGATGGCGTCGATGGCTTGGACGTAGGATCGACCACAACTCCAAGGATTTCTGCTTCCTGGGCCTTGGTGAGCAGACCTGCCGACCGTTTGGCTTGCAGTCGCGTGATCTGAGAATCCGAGGCATTGTATAGGCCCCGGTACACGATCCATGGGGTGTGGACTGGGTCTGTACTGCGCACTCCCGTCATGACTGAGAACAGATCGACCAACCCTGGCATCTGCGTTTCCTGGTGGCCAAACAGTGGCCCAGGTGGCAGCGGCAATCCGTCCAATACCTGCACATGGGATGTGAAGCCTCTGCCATTGATTGACTGCAGGTGGTCGCGCTTGACGGCAATATGCCGGGCGAGCAGTTTTGCTGTGGTTGCAGGCACACCCACCTCCCGCATGAGCCCCACCCACTCCGACTCTGTCAGCAAATTTGCGTCAGGAAGCCATTCAGCCCGCTGAACAACCACCTCAAACACCCGCCCGTCCAAAAGCATGGTTCGAACGCCTTCGGCAGGCACCCATGCTTCAGGCATTTTCAGCTGTCCCGCAGCACTGGGGTTGCTTGCCGCCCATTCGACAAACTCCCTGTCCAACGCAAGTTTGGCCACCACAGCTTGCATCGCGCCCTTGAGCGCAAATTCAACTTGCTGAAGCCCTTTGTTTGCACCCACCGCACTCAATCGCTGCCTGTTGAAAAGTGAGCCACCCGTTACCAGTGTGGCGAGAATTACCAATATGCCCAGCACGTACATGAGAACAAAACCCTGTCGATGCGGCTTGTACGGAAAACCATTAGGCACTGGAACTCACCTTACCCAACCAAAGCGGTATCTGAACTCCCTGTGCGTTAGCGAAACGCACCCGCAACCATGCTTCCCCCTGGATAGCCATGTCCTTCCCAACTTCAGCCCAATGAATAGTGCCCGATTGGCCGTTGGCCTGCGTCACTCGCAGGCCAACCTCCACCTTGCAATCGGTCAAATGCGAATACAACGTGCGCTGCACTTCAGCAGGCGCCGAGGCACCACCGATACGTGCTATCGGCGCAGTCCCGTCAAAGACGATGCTCAAATGAACCAGGTTCATCAGCCCAGAACCTGGATCAACTACGCAGCGCAAAGCGGATCGACTACTTTTTACTCCTGCACCGAGCGAGAAACTGGTGTCATACAGAATGTCGTGGTTTCCAACTTGAACAATCTGAACAAGCTCTCGAAACTCCGCGTCCACCAATCCCAGTACCCTTTGCGATGCATCGAACTGTGCACCTCGCACCTTCAGTTGCCCCGTCGTTTTCGCTATCAGCCCTGCGAGCCCCGAGGCGGCAACCATTACCACTGTCGCCAATGTGAGGGCAAACATCAACTCAATCAACGTCATGCCATGTTGGCGATTGAATTTGACTTTTTCCTGTTGACCCAGGCTTTTGATCGCATTTTTTTTTGACAGCGAATGCGTCACAATGCTGCCTTATATAAATGTGTCACCAACGACAATCCGGGTGCATCTGGTGCCCCATCGCCCCAATAAACGTCCACTTGGACTCGGTAAAGCAAATGCCGTCGCCTGGTAAATGACTGCGGCAACCAGTCTGTGTCTTTAACAGGGTCATATTTCAGTTTCACACCGAACTTCACCCCACCATAGACCATGTCATCATCTGCGGAGAGCTCCTTAATGCCGCTCTCAGAAAACTCCGCAAGCTTTTGGTGAGCAATCCTTTGTGCCCATGTGTGATACTGCCCTGCGTCACCGCCCCGAACCAGTCCGCCCCACGCAGCGAGGATCAAAGTCAGAGACACGCCAAGTATCGCTGTGGCGACCATGACCTCCAACAGTGTAAAACCGCGTTGTGTCAATGCTTGCATTTGGCACACGTTGCGGATCATGGCTGACTGTCCTCGCGTGCAAATGATTGCCGAAAATCCATGCTCCTGATGAGACTTCCACCGTCCATCAACTCAACCCAACCGCCCGAGAGAGGTTTTTTCGGCACAAACCACAAAATATTCGTTGCTTGCCTGGACATTCGTCCATTCTCGTCGATGGTGTTCACAAAAAGTCTCACGCCATAGGGTTCGGGTATTTGTAATGTCTTATTGACTTGATCGCATCCCGAAAAATCCAGACGCCCAGGAGACAGACTTAACTGCACTGGGCACATCTGGCGCAAGGACAAACTGTGCGCACTTCGCACAAATGCCTCCATTTTGTCCATCCACTGCTGCCTTGACGCTGAGGCAGAGTAGCGACCAATAGATACTGATGCAATGGACGCCAAGATACCCGCAAGAATCAATACAACCAACAACTCAATCAGCGTAAAACCCTGCGGAAACCGTCCCACGGAACGTTGGCTGAAGTTACCAGCTGACGATATCGGCGTCTTCACCGTCACCACCCTCCCGACCATCCCGTCCGAAGGAATACAAGTCGAATTCCCCCTTGTCCCCTGGCGAACGGTACTGATAAGGGTTGCCCCATGGGTCGACAGGAACAGCCTTTCTCAGGTACGGACCACGCCAGATTGCAGAGGCATTTGGGTCAGATGCGGGCTTTTCCCACAGGAGCTTCAATCCTGGGTCAGTCAGTGGATAGGCATTCATGTCCAAGCGATAGGCATCCAGCGCGGTGGACATCATTTCAATTTGCGCCTTCGCCGCCTTGTGCTTGGAACCTTCAAGTTGGCCAAACAAGCGCGGCCCCACCAACGCGGCCAACATACCAATTATCACCATCACAATGAGCAACTCAATGAGTGTAAAACCTCGATTCATTCTCTTCATCTGCTTCTCCAAAATTAAATCAAATGGGCATGTCGTTGATGGAAAAAACGGCCATCAGCATGGACACCACAACAAATCCAATTAATGCGCCTACCACGATGATCATCGCTGGCTCAAACGCAGCCACGATCGATTTCGTCATCTTCTGCACATCCTTTTCGTACTGCACGGCAATCCTATCCAGCATGAAATCCAGCGTTCCAGATTCCTCACCCACCTTGACGAGTTGCCCCACGAGCTTGGGGAAAATGGGGTTTTCATTGACAACATCAGATACCGCTCGTCCCTCCTGAACCTTCAACGAGAGATCATCAAGTGCCTTTTCAATGGGTAGCCAGTTGGTCAGTGATTTAACGATTTGGATGGCGGAAAGAATAGGAACTCCTGCACCAAGCAGCGCCCCCCAGGTTCTGCAAATCTGGGAGAACTGAATTTTCTTGATCAGAAAACCAACACCCGGCCAAGACAACAGCACAACGTGGAAGCGGAACCTCAAATTCGAATCGGAGAGCGCACCGATTACCACCGCGCAGGCCAGCCCTGTGCCACCAACCAGATACAGCCAATGCCCCCTCAACCATGCCGATGAATCCAACAAGAAAGCCGCAGACCAAGGAAGAGCCCGATCCATACTGGCAAAAACTTCACCAAACTTGGGTATCACGAAGATGACCAAACCAATCACCGAAACCAACCCGAATATCAGCAATATGGCCGGATATATGGATGAAGTGATGATGAAATTTCTGAATTCAATACTCTTGGAGTAGTAATCAATCACCCGGGCCAAGACCACCGGCAATATACCGCCTCGCTCTCCCGCGCGAACCATGCTCACATAAAGTTTGGGGAAGATACGGGGATAAGCAGAGATGGCTTCTGAAAATGATTTTCCTTTCTCAATCTCTACAACCACAGCCCTCAACACGCCGCGCAGATGAAGATTACCAAGGGTATCGGCTGTGACGTGGAGCGCACGATCAATGGACATGCCCGCATCGATGAGCGTGAGCAATTGCTCGGACATGCTCACCACATGCGACATGCCGACCCGACCTGCCCCAAGAGCCATCAAGACTCCGTCGTTTGAAACCTCTTTTTTTGCCCCCCCAGAGACAGGGTGAGCCTTGGGTAGATCTGTGGGCAGTGGCCTCATGAGAGATCCTGCCGAGTCACACGCAGCAACTCTTCGAGGGTGGTCTTGCCTGCCAACACCATGTCAATGCCGTGCGCCGTCATCGTCGTGACGCCTTCCGCCATCGCCACGCGCTGTATGGCTTCGGCACTACCACGGGCCAAGATGACCTCCTTGATTGCGTTGGTGACCGGCAAAAATTCGTACACGCCCGCACGCCCTCTGAATCCCGAGTGCCCACACTCCACACACCCTTTGCCGTGCCACAAATGATCTACATGCCCCACCGTTGGCGACAATTGCTTTAAAAGCGCCACATCCGAAGAAGCAGGGGGCACTTCCTCTTTGCAGTGGTGACAGATCAACCGAACAAGTCGTTGAGCAACCACCATCACCACCGATGATGCAATCAGATACCCCTCCACATCCATGTCCATCAGACGGTGGAAAGCACTGAACGAGTCATTGGTGTGAAGCGTTGACAAGACCAGATGACCTGTCAGCGCGGACTGAATGGCAATATGCGCTGTTTCTGTATCTCGAATTTCCCCAATCAAAATCACATCCGGATCCTGACGAACGATAGAGCGCAAAGCGGATGGAAAGTTCAAACCGATGGCTGATTTGACTTGAATTTGATTGACGCCCTCGATCTGATACTCCACCGGATCTTCAACCGTGATGATCTTGCGGGAAGCCACATTCAGTCGCTTCAACGCTGCATACAGCGTGGTTGTTTTTCCGCTACCTGTGGGACCAGTCACCAGCACCATGCCATGCGGCTGCGCAATCGCACCGTTCATCAGGGCGAGTCCACGGGCGTCAAGACCAAGGTGGTCAATGTCCAGTGTTCCCGGTCCCTGCTCAAGCAGTCGGATGACCATACTTTCACCATATACGGTCGGAACGGTGGACACCCGTAAGTCCACCATCCTGCCGTGCAGCTCAAATTTTGCACGTCCATCTTGCGGCAACCGCCGCTCAGCGATGTTCATGTGCGCGCGGATTTTCAGGTGAGAAATGGTCGGCATGTACATTGAGCGCGCCGCTCGCTCTTGCTCAACGAGCAATCCATCAATGCGCGCCCGCACACGGAAAGACTCTTTCGACACCTCGAAGTGCAGGTCAGATGCACCACTGGACAGCGCCCGACCCAACTGCGTCTGCACAAATTTGACGACGGGCGCATCCTCTGCCAGCTGCTTCAGGACAGACAAGTCGTCATCAGCGTCCACGCCTGCGTCGCTTTCGTCGGAAGCCTTCACCACCAGGGATTCATCGATGTTGCCGTACACCGCCACAATGGCCACGGACAGATCCAGGTCCGGACATGACACCAAATCCAGCGATTGACCCAGCTTTTGCTCAGCAGCGTCAATCGCTGCGAAGTTGACCCGACTCCCCAGCAGGGCCACCACACGGCCGCTCGGTTCAGTGGCAATTAACACCTGATGCGCCTGCATGAAACTCGGATCAAGTCCCTTCACTGGTTTCAAGCCCGTGATATCTGTGGGGATCGTTGAAAAGTTAGTGACTGACATGCGGAGACGAAAATGAGTGGGGAGTGTAGTCGCTTGGCGCTGGGCGCCAAACATGAAGGAATCAACGCAGATGCAAGCTCAGACCGTCTTTGATACCTGCAAACATGGTTTTGGCATAAGCCCATCTGTTTGGACCACACACCAAGTAGAAGCCCATTTTCAACACCAGTCGATAGGCGGAAACGCACCGCCAATTCCAAGGAATCCAGCGTTGCCGATACAAGGCAATGCCATTTCGGACGTGGAAATACAGCCTTGATGGCGCATGAACCCTGAAGTTGCGCCCAAAATGGTTCACCAATTCGTGGCCGATGGTGTGCTCCATGCGCGCGTCCCACGCGCCAAGCACACACCACCCGGCATGACGGGCCCTCAAACACCATTCAACATCCACAAAATCCACGAACAACGCCTCGCGCATCGCCCCAACACTTTGCCACGCTTGCCGGCGTATGAGACAACCGGAAGCGATCAGGTGATCCACCTCGGTGCTGGGCTCCCGGAGATGCCTGGTCAATCTGCTCAGTGACAAACCGTCCACCCAGACGAAAGGACTGCTCACACCCTCTGACCGTGGGTCTGAGTAGTGGGCGCCCACTGCGGCCGCCGACGGCGATCGATTCATCACCTGCCGCAATTGCACCACCATGTCGGGTGCCGGCACGCTGTCATGATCCATTAGCAAGGCTGCGTCACACCCCATGGCCCACACCAAGGTCAGCCCCGCATTTTGAGCATGTGCCACCCCTTGATTGCAGTCGAAACTTACCAACTGCACACCCAACTCTGTGGCCAGGCCGCTGAGAGAGGGCTGAGACCCGTTGTCGATCCAAATGATGACCGATACCTGTGGCTTCAGGGCCGCTGTCTGAGCCCTCAGCAAGTGAAGGTCAGGGTTGTAGGTGACAACCACACACCCAACAGATTGAATCATCGCCACCTCTGGCGCACTGTGCACATTCGTGCCAGGCCCAGGCATCACAGTGTCGGGGTCTGCCATTGCCTGTACCAAAGAGTAAGAGGAGGGCCGTTTCATACAGACGCTCCCCCTGTTGGCGCAACAAGCCGAACATCAGACCAGATCAAGGCCTCATAGTCACACGTCACCTTTGACCAAGAGTAATGCGCCTGCACGCGCTCAATATTGGCATTCCGCTTGGCCTGTCGAACGTTTGGGGCTTCGCCAGCCAAATCACCAAAGTGCGCCGCCAACTCCTGGACTGACCCGAAGTAACAGCCACCATCACCCAGTACCTCGCGGTTGAAAGGGTTGTCATGTGCAATGACCTGACATCCGCTGACCATGCTCTCCAGCAACGAGGGATTGGTCCCGCCCACAGAGTGGCCATGGACATATGCCCTGGCACTACGGCGAAGCAAGTGAAGAAAAGCCGCATCGTAAATGGCACCCAGGAAGATCACTCGCTCACTGGCCAGTTGAGACAACCGCTCGCAGTATGCCGTTGGCGCATGAACATCGCCAACCAGCACCAACGGCAACGCCCCTCCCCACAGGGCGTGTCCCTGGATGATTTCAGCCACGTGGTTCTCAGGCTCCATGCGCGCGATGACCAACAGGTAGCGTTCCGGCACAAGCCCTGCCGCGACCAGCGCTGCATCTGAAATGGGAGCAGGTGGCAATTCGGCTCCGTAGGCGATGAAGCTGCAAGGTGCCCAGGAGGGGTAAAGCTCCTGATAGCGCATCTGAATGGCCTTGGCGTCCGCGATGACGCGGTTGGCTGACCAAGCCGACACCATCTCCATGGTTCGCAAATACCGCCGGACCAGTGGACCCCATTTGCTGCGCGCCCACTCCAAGCCGTCCAGATTAATCCAAACAATGGCCCCACTGAGCCGGGGAATCCAACAAGCCCAAGCTGCACCATAGCCCAACATGTACACAAGGTCAAAACCCTTTCGTGCATTCCACAGGCACTGGACGTCGTACACAATCACACTGGCCCTGCCGATGGGCCATGGTGACACATGTCGCACCCTAACACCCTGGCAATCCGAATCATGAACGGGTGTCCCTCTTTCAGCCTCGGCGTACACGGTGACCTCCATGCCGAGTTGCGTCAACCCAATGGCCAAGTGCTCCGCAAAAGTCTCAAAACCACCGTAGCGCGCAGGGATGCCTCGGGTGCCCAATATGGCCACCCGAGGCATACGTCCAGCCTTGGCTGCGAGCGGACTCAAAAGGTGTCAGCCTTGTCCAAGCATGGTGCCACCGCGTCTTTGGCCGACAGCTGAGGTGGCGTGCCCACATCGGGCCAGACGATGTCAATGGCTGGATCATTCCAGGCCAGCGACCGGTCATGGCTGGGGGCATAGTAGTCCGTGGTTTTGTACAAAAAATCCGCCGTGTCGGTCAGCGTCAGAAAGCCATGGGCAAAGCCGGGCGGTATCCAGAACTGGCGGTGGTTGTCCTCGCTCAGTTCCACGCCCACCCATTGGCCGAAGGTGGGGGAACTGTGGCGAATGTCCACCGCCACGTCGAACACGGCACCGCGCACACAGCGCACCAGCTTGCCCTGGGCGTGCGGGGGCAGCTGGTAGTGCAGCCCACGCAGCACGCCTAGGCTGCTGCGGCTGTGGTTGTCTTGCACAAAGTGCACGTCCAAACCCGTGGCTTGGGCAAAGGTCTGCTGGTTGTAGCTTTCGCTGAAGAACCCCCGTGCGTCGCCAAACACCTTGGGCTCCAGGATGAGCACATCGGGAATGCGGGTTGGAATGACGTTCATTTCAATGTACCCTCCTTCAGCAACCTGAGCATGTACTGCCCGTACCCGCTCTTGGCCAAGGGCCGTGCGAGTTGTTCAAACTGGGCATCTGCAATGAAGCCATTGCGCCAAGCAATTTCCTCCGGGCACGCAATCTTCAAGCCTTGGCGGTGTTCCAGCGTGGCAATGAACTGACCCGCCTCCAGCAAGCTGTCGTGGGTCCCCGTGTCCAGCCAGGCGTAACCGCGCTGCATGATCTGCACCGTGAGCTGCCCGCTGTCCAGGTAAGCCTGGTTGACGCTGGTGATTTCCAGTTCGCCCCGGGCACTGGGTTGCACGGCTTTGGCAATGTCCACCACCTGGTTGTCGTAAAAGTACAGGCCGGTGACGGCGTAGTTGCTTTGGGGCTGTTGGGGCTTTTCTTCGATGCTGGTGGCTTTGCCAGTCTCGTCAAAGGCCACCACGCCGTAGCGCTCGGGGTCGTTCACGTGGTAGGCAAACACGGTGGCACCGCTGGGTTGCCTGTCGGCACCGGCCAGCAGGTTGTGCAGGTCGTGACCGTAGAAAATGTTGTCCCCCAGCACCAGGGCGCTGGGGTGGTTGCCAATGAATTGTTCGCCAATGATGAAGGCCTGGGCCAAACCGTCTGGGCTGGGCTGCACGGCGTAGCTCAGGTTCATGCCCCACTGGTTGCCGTCGCCCAGCAGTTGCTGGAAGCGCGGGGTGTCTTGCGGCGTGCTGATGATGAGCACGTCGCGGATGCCCGCCAGCATGAGGGTGCTGAGGGGGTAGTAAATCATGGGTTTGTCGTACACCGGCAGCAGTTGTTTGCTGATGGCCAGCGTGGCCGGGTGCAGGCGGGTGCCTGAACCTCCCGCGAGGATGATGCCTTTGCGGCTGGTGGTGGGTGTGATCATGGGGCTCCCTGTCTGTTGACTCATTGGATTTCAGCCAGCATGCGGTCCACCCCCTGCTGCCAGGTGGGCAAGGTCAGGCCAAACGCCGCTTGAAGCTTGTCGGTGTTCAGGCGCGAGTTGTGCGGGCGCTTGGCGGCCGTGGCAAAGGCGCTGGAGGGCACGGGCGCGACCTCCTTGACGGCAAAATTTGCAGCAAACTTTCCTTTCCCACCAATCGCCAGGACATGATTGGCATAGTCAAACCACGTGGTTTCACCGCTTGCCACCAAATGGTAGATGCCGGACGGCTTGCCCGCTCCCCCAGCGCTGGCGGCTGTGCCCTGCCCGGTCACCCGGTCCATGGCAGACCCCATCACTTGGCGAATGGCGTGCGCGGTCACATCGGCAATCAAATCCGCCCCGGTGGGCGCGCCAAACTGGTCGTTGATGACGGTGAGGCGTTCGCGCTCTTTGGCCAGCTTCAGCATGGTTTTGGCGAAGTTTCCGCCGCGCGCGGCGTACACCCAGCTGGTGCGAAAGATGAGGTGCTGGCAGCCACTGACGGCAATGGCCTGCTCGCCTTCCAGCTTGGTTTGACCGTACACGCTCAAGGGGCCGGTGGCATCGGCCTCGGCCCAGGGTCGGGTACCACTGCCGTTGAAGACGTAGTCGGTGCTGTAGTGCACCAGCCAGGCGCCCATGGCCGCGGCCTCGCGCGCCAGCACGCCGGGGGCCAGGGCGTTCAGGGTGCGGGCGAGGTCGGGCTCGCTCTCGGCCTTGTCCACGGCGGTGTGGGCGGCGGCGTTGACGATGACGTCGGGGCGCAGGTGGCGCACGGTGGCGGCCAGGCCTTCGAGGTTGGTCAGGTCACCACACAGCACCTGGCCATCGGGGGCGATGCCACCCGCGCGGTCAAGCGCCACCACGTGGCCCAGGACACTGAGGCTGCGTTGCAGCTCCCAGCCGACTTGGCCGTTTTTGCCCAGCAGCAGGATGTTCATGGGGACATGACGCTGTTGGCGGATGCATCAGCGGCAGCACCGCCGTACTGCTTTCCCACCCATTCGCGGTAGGCACCGCTTTGCACATTGGCCACCCACTCGGGGTTGTCCAGGTACCACTGCACGGTTTGGCGGATGCCGGTCTCAAACGTTTCGGCGGGCTTCCAGCCGAGTTCGGCTTCGAGCTTGCGGGCGTCGA
Organism: uncultured Hydrogenophaga sp.; assembly: GCA_964396895.1. Classification (GTDB taxonomy): domain Bacteria; phylum Pseudomonadota; class Gammaproteobacteria; order Burkholderiales; family Burkholderiaceae_C; genus UBA2334. The sequence goes on from CAYNGJ010000011.1 coordinate 76,763, forward strand.
TGGCGTAACGGCGGTCGTGGCCGGGGCGGTCGGTGACGTGGGTGATTTGCGTGGCGTAGCTGCTGCCGTCGGCTTTGGGGCGCAGCTCGTCGAGCAGCGCACACACGGTGTGCACGATCTCGATGTTGGGCTTTTCGTTCCAGCCACCGACGTTGTAGGTTTCACCCAGTTGACCGGCTTCGAGCACGCGGCGGATGGCGCTGCAGTGGTCTTTGACGTAGAGCCAGTCGCGCACCTGCATGCCGTCTCCGTACACGGGCAGGGGCTTGCCTGCCAGGGCGTTGACGATCATGAGGGGGATGAGCTTTTCGGGGAAGTGGTAGGGCCCGTAGTTGTTGCTGCAGTTGGTGGTGACCACGGGCAGGCCGTAGGTGTGGTGCCAGGCGCGCACCAGGTGGTCGCTGGCGGCTTTGCTGGCCGAATACGGGCTGTTGGGCTCGTAGCGGTGGGTCTCGGTAAAGGCGGGGTCGGTTTTGGACAGGCTGCCGTAGACCTCGTCGGTGCTGACGTGCAGGAAGCGGAAAGCTTGCTTTTCAGGAGCAGACAACGCAGACCAGTATTGCCGCACAGCCTCCAAAAGCACAAAAGTGCCCATGATGTTGGTCTGGATGAAGTCTTGGGGGCCGTGGATGCTGCGGTCCACATGGCTTTCGGCCGCGAAGTTGACCACGGCGCGGGGCTGGTGCTGGGCCAGCAACTGGGCCACCAGGGTGGCGTCGCCAATGTCGCCTTGCACAAAGGTGTGCGCTGGGTGGCCGCTGAGGCTGGCCAGGGTTTGCAGGTTGCCAGCGTAGGTGAGTTTGTCGAGGTTGACGACGGGCTCATCCGTTTGAGCGACCCAGTCGAGTACAAAATTGCTGCCAATGAAGCCGGCGCCGCCTGTGACGAGAATCATGTTGCTGATAAAGGTAGTACCGCCTGCGCGGTGAGGGGCCGCACCGGCCCTGCCAACCAGCGATTATCTCAGGCGCCCAGCGCCAAGTCAGAAGTGGATGCCCCGCATCATCTGCTGCATGGCCACGGCTTCGGGCGAGAGCTGGGGTTTGGCCCCCTTGTCGCCCTTGGCCGCCGACGAGTCCGGGAACATGCGAAAACTCGTGTTCATGACGATTTGCGCGATGCGCGGCACCAGCGCGTGCAGCACCTGACCGGTGATACCCAGCCGCGTGGCGACCCGCACGGGTTTGTAGATGCAGGCCTGGGCAATCATGTCGCCCGCTTCTTCCGGCTCCAGCGTGGGCACGTTGTTGTAGATTTTGGTGGGCGCGATCATGGGGGTGCGCACCAGCGGCATGTTGATGGTGGTGAAGGTGATGCCCACATCGGCAAACTCGCTGCTGGCGCAGCGCGTCCAGGCATCCAGCGCGGCCTTGCTGGCCACGTAGGCCGAGAAGCGCGGCGCATTGGTCAGCACCCCAATGGAGCTGATGTTGACCACATGGCCCTTGCGCTTGGCCGCCATGCCGGGCAAAAAGCCCAGGGTCACCCGCAGGCTGCCAAAGTAGTTGAGCTGCATGGTGCGCTCGTAGTCGTGGAAGCGGTCGTAGCTGCCCTCGATGGCGCGGCGGATGCTGCGGCCCGCGTTGTTGATGAGGAAGTCCACCCCGCCATGGTCGGCAATGACCTGCTGCACAAAGCGGTCGCAGTCGGCCATGTCGGCGATGTCCACCGCGTAGGCGATGAAGCGGTGGCCTTTGGCTTCGGCCTCGGCGCAGGCTTCGTCCAGCTTGGCCTGGTCGCGCCCGCAGATGAGGGTGGTGGCGCCGGCCTCGGCAAACTTGTGCGCCGCCGCCAGGCCAATGCCCGAGCTGCCCCCCGTCACCAGCACCACCTTGCCGCCCACCGTGCCCTTGAGGCTGCGGTCAATGTGCAGGTCGGGGTCCAGGTGGCGCTCCCAGTAGTCCCACAGCCGCCAGGCGTAGTCGTGCAGGTTGGGGCAGACCACGCCGCTGCCCTTGAGCATGGCATCGGTCTCGCGCCGGTCAAACCGGGTGGGGTAGTTGACGAAGGTGAGGATGTCTTCTGGCAGCCCCAGGTCCTGCAGCACGGCGTTGCGCACACGGCGCACGGGGGCCAGCGCCATCAGGCCCTTTTTGACGCTTTTGGGGATGAAGCCCAGCAGCGCAGCATTGATGAACAGGTTCATGCGCGGGGCGTGCGCGGCGCGGCTGAAAATGTCCAGCACGTCACCCACGCGGTAACCCACCGGGTCCACCAGGTGGAAGCAGCGGCTGGCGGTGGCGGGCTGGTGGCTGATGTGGTCCAGTGCGTTCACCACAAAGTCCACCGGCACGATGTTGATGCGCCCGCCCTCCAGCCCCACGCTGGGCATCCAGGGCGGCAATATCTGCCGCATGCGCTGGATGAGCTTGAAGAAGTAGTAGGGCCCGTCGATCTTGTCCATCTCGCCGGTGGTGCTGTCGCCCACCACCATGGCGGGGCGGTACACCGTCCAGGGCAGCTTGCACGCCTTGCGCACCACTTTTTCGCTCTCGTGCTTGGTCATGAAGTAGGGATGGTCCAGCCCCTCGGCTTCGTCAAACATGTCCTCGCGGAACACCCCTTCGTACAGGCCCGCCGCCGCGATGGACGACACATGGTGCACATGACCCGCCTCGATGGCCTGGGCAAACTCCACCATGTGGCGCGTGCCCTCGATGTTGACGGCGGCCTGCGTGTCCTCGTCCGCCCCCAGGTCGTACACCGCCGCCAGGTGGTGCAAATGGGCGATGCGGCCCTTGAGGTGCCGGATGTCGGCGGCAGACACCCCCAGCTTCTGGCTCGTCAGGTCACCGTGCACAGGCACCGCACGGGCCTTGGCCTTGGCCGTGGTCAGGCCCCAGTGGTCATGCAAATCCGCCACTTTGCCGGCGCTTTGCGCACGGATCAGGAAATACACCGTGCTGCCTTTGCGCTCCAACAATTTTTTGACCAAGCGCTTGCCAATGAAGCCCGTGGCCCCCGTCACAAAATATTCCATGTGCATGACTCCTGAAAAAGTGGGTGTCATTCTGCCGATGGATGCGCTCAGGGGCTTCCGAACAAACCCGGGTGAGGCATCGACGCACGCCCCTAGATCGCTAGTTGCCCACACCTAAACACACGCAGCCCCTCTGCGTACAGTGAAAACACACCGGCCAAGCTGGACCAGATTGGTCAAGACTGGCCACCACCCCTATCATCTTCACACCCTACCCGGAGGACCCCATGGTCAAAAAACTGCAGAAAATCAGCGCCAAAAAATCCAGCGACACCACCAGCCCCTTGGCGGGAGCGGTCAAAGAATCGGCTCAGCAAATCTGGCTGGCAGGTTTGGGCGCATTCGCCAAAGCCCAACAGGAAGGCACCAAGGCCTTTGAAAGCCTGGTCAAAGAAGGTCTGTCCGTCCAGCGCAAAACCCAGGCAGTGGCTGAAGAGCGCATCACCGATGCCACCAGCCGCATGACCAGCATGGCCAACGACATCAGCACCAAGGCCAGCGGCCAGTGGGACAAGCTGGAGAGCATTTTTGAAGACCGCGTGGCCCGCACACTGAACAAGCTGGGTGTGCCCTCGGCCCAGGACATCGATGCGCTGATTGCCCGCATCGACGAACTCAACCGCAACGTGCAAAAGCTGCAGCCCAAAACCGCCACCAAGGTCGCCGCACCCAAGACCGAGGCCGCCCCGCCTGCCACCAAGCGCCCAGCCGCCAAAAAGGCCCCCCCCCGCACAGCCACACCCGTGGCCGCCAAGCGCCCCGCCACCAAAAGGATCGTAAAGGCCCAGACTCCAGCGGCTGACGCACCAGCTGTGGACACACCCACCACAGCAGCCTGACCGCTGCGCCATCCCCTCCCCCCAGGCCGCTCACGGCGGGCACCCTCCCCGGTGCCCACCCGCTGTGAGCGGCCTTGTCACGACGGGCTGTCGTGCTGCGATGCAGCATGACAGCCCGCAGGAGCACCCTACACTTGCCCAGCATGAGCCCCTCCCAACCCCAGCGACCTGCGGCGTCCGCCGCATCGGCCAAGCACACCGCCACCCGCTCGGCGCGGCCACGTGCCAGGGTGGCACTGGCGCTGGCCGGGGGTGGCCCCTTGGGGGCCATTTACGAAATCGGGGCCCTGTGTGCGCTGGACGAAGCGCTGCAAGGCCTTGACCTGCACGCCTGCCACCACTACGTGGGGGTGTCGGCCGGTGGGTTCATTGCTGCGGGCCTGGCCAACGGCATGACCCCGCGTGAGCTCTGCCACCTGTTCATCGCCACCGGCACGGACGACGGCGAGACCTTTGACCCCGCCTGGCTCATGCGCCCGGCGTATGCCGAGCTCGCCCAACGACTGGCGATGCTGCCCGGCCTGGGGCTGAAAACCCTGTGGGCCTGGACACTGGGACGCAAACCACTCATCAGCGCGCTGGAAAAAATGGCCCCCGCCCTGCCCACCGGCCTGTTCAGCAACGAAGAGGTGGACCGGCAAGTGGCCCGCCTGTTCTCCAAGCCCGGCCGCACCAATGATTTCCGGCAACTCCGGCAGCGCCTGACCCTGGTGGCCACCCACCTCGACAGCGGTGAGGCCGCGCCCTTTGGCCGTGAGGGCTGGGACCACGTGCCCATTTCCAAGGCCATTGCGGCCAGCGCCGCCCTGCCCGGCCTGTTCCCCCCGGTGGAAATTGACGGGCGGTATTACGTGGACGGTGCCCTGAAAAAAACCATGCACGCCAGCGTGGCCCTGGACGAAGGTGTGGACGTGATGTTCTGCCTGAACCCCCTGGTGCCGTTTGACGCCACCCTGCCAGACGTGCAGCGCCTGGGCCAGCGCCATGGCCGCCCCATTCCCTCCATGACGGAGGGTGGGTTTCCGGCGGTGATGAGCCAGACCTTCCGCAGCATGATCCACTCCCGCCTGGAGCTGGGCATGAAGCAGTACGAGCGCAGTTACCCGCACACCGCCATCGTGCTCATCGAGCCCGACCACCGCGATGCCGAGCTGTTCTTGGCCAACACCTTCAGCTACCACCAGCGCAGCCAACTGGCCGAACACGCCTACCAGCAGACCCGCCAGTTGCTGCGCACCCAGTTCACCACCCTGAGCGGCAAGCTGCGCCCACACGGCATCAGCCTGAACCGCGCGGTGCTCGACGACCCCACGCGCCACCTGCTCCCCACCGCCACCGGACCGGCCACGCGCCGCCCGAAGGCCACCGCACCACGCCGCCTGGGTGCGGCGCTGGACAGGCTGCAAGACAGTGTGGACGACCTGCAACACGCCGTGGCCAGCGGCTCGGTGACCCACCGCTGACACACCGCCCTCCCGAAAGACACCGGATGCCCAAAAAGCCCCCCCGCCGCACGGCAGAACGCATACTGGAGGTCACACTCGACCTGTTCAACCGGTTTGGTGAACCCAATGTGTCCACCACCCTCATCTCGGCCGAACTGGGCATCAGCCCTGGCAACCTGTACTACCACTACCCCGCCAAAGACGAGCTCATCAACGCCTTGTATGCGCGTTACGAGCACAGTCTGACGGAAATCCTCATGGCCAGTGACGACGTGCGCAACGTGGAAGACGCCTGGTTCTTCATGCACACCCTGTTCGAGCGCATCTGGCAGCACCGGTTTCTGTACCGCGACCTGTCCGACCTGCTCAGTAAAAACCGCCGCCTGGAAATGCAGTTCCAGCTCATGATCCGGCACAAATCGCGCGCCATCCGAGCCATGCTCGACGCCATGGGTCGCGCAGGCAGCTTGCGCCTGGACGCGCGCGAACTCGACACCACCGCCAACTGCATGGTGGTGGTGCTGACCTACTGGCTCAACTTCGAATACGCCCGCGACCCGCGCCACGCGCTGGAGCCCGAGCACGCCGAGGCCGCCCTGGTGCGCGGGGGCGCCCATGTGCTGAACCTGCTGGCGCCCTACATGGAACCCACGCAGCGCGAACACCTGCTGCAACTGACCGGCGCCTACGCCAGCCATTGACCCGCGCCTCACCGCGCGGCGTTGCAACGGCCACACGGTGGTGGCCGTCGACCTTTGACGGGCATCAAACAGCGTGCACACGACATGCCCCCACACCCCCGCCTGGGGGCCTGGCTGAGGCAGAATTGCGCCTTGGGCCGCCACGACCTCGCAGGGAGGTTTTATCTGCAGGCCGACACCCACAAAAATAAGATCAGGAGACGCGCATGTCCAAATGGGCCAAATTTCCCCACCTGGGGGAGTTCACCTACACCGCCAACACCCTCAAAAAGCATTGGGAGCGCCTGCACGCCGGCGACTGCGAGCCTTGTCCCAAAGATGCCGATGCACTGTCGGCCTGGGTGCTCTACCACAATGGCCAGTTCGAGGAGGCCGTGCGCGCCGGGCTGTCGGCGGGCGGCAGCGGCCTCACGGCGGCCAACAAGGCCACCTGCATCTATGCCACCTACCTGGAGCCCAAAGAGGCCCAGCGGCTGGCGCTGTTCATGGCGGTGGCCGAGCGCACCCAAGCCCACCAGGCACAAGACGCCAGCGACGCCAACGCCTGGTACCTGCAGGCCTATGCGCTGGGCCGCTACAGCCAGGGCATCAGCGTGGCCAAAGCCTTGGCCGAAGGCCTGGGCACCAAAGTGCGCAAGGCCCTGGAGACCACACTGAAACTGGCCCCCCAGCACGCCGACGCGCACATTGCCATGGCGGCTTTCCACGCCGAGGTCATTGACAAAGTGGGCCCACTCATCGGGGGCATGACCTACGGGGCCAAAAAAGACACCGGCCTGCGGCACTACCAGACCGCACTGTCGCTCAACCCGCACTCGGCCATCGCCATGATCGAGTACGCCAACGGCATGGTGATGCTGGAGGGCGACAAGCGCATGGCCGAGGCCACCGCGCTTTATGAAAAAGCCGCTGCTACCCAGCCAGCTGATGCCATGGAGCGGCTGGACGTGGAGATGGCCAAGGTCGAACTGGCCGACTGAACCGTCAGCCGCCAGCCTTGTTGGGCAAGCCCGGCGGGGGGCCTTCAAAAGCCCTCGTCGCCCCAGGGCAACATGAGCGCCAGCCACGACAGGCTGGCGAACTGGGGCGCGAACTGGTCAATGATGTGCTGCGGCTGGGCGCACATGCCGGTGTCGGTGATCAAGCCAAACTGCACCCCACCGCCGTAGCTCAGGATGGACACGCCCACCCCGATGTCGCCCGACTGCGGCACCCAAAACATCATCTGCTCCAGCGTGGCCCCGCACAGGCGCAACTTGTCGGCGGGACCGGGCACATTGGTCATCACCGCCGAGGTTTTGCGCGAGAACAGGCCCAGCATGGCCTCTTGCGCCGGCTTGACCAACAACCCCGCCACCGACAGCAGCCCAAACGCCAGCAAGGGTTGCGTGCTGCCCTTGAGGCTGGCCATGCGCTGGCGCACGGCGTAAACGCGCTCAATGGGGTTGTCCAGCCCAATGGGCAACACCAGCGGCACCAGGCCAAACCGGTTGCCCAGCTTCCAGGCCTGGTCCATGGGCCGCAGGTTCACCGGCACCATGGCGCGGATTTCTTTGCCCGCCACGTCCTCGCCCTGCTGCTGCAGGTAGGCGCCCAGCGCACCGGCCACGCAGCTCAGCAACACGTCGTTGACCGAACAGCCCAGGGCCTTGCCCACGCCTTTCACCTCGTCCAGCGCAATGGGCTCACACCAGGCCACGGCCTTTTGGGCCTGGGGCCGGCCTTTGAAGCGGGTGGGTGAATCGTCGGCCATGAGGGCCAGGGCCGCCAGGTCTTTCACCAACTGCCCGCCCATGCGCGCCATGTCCAGCGACGCGTGCAAAGCCGCGTCCAGGCACTGGCTGGGGTGGGACAACGCGCTCAGGGAATGCGACACGCCGCCGCCAGCGGCATCCAGCGCCTTGACCGCCAACTGAGACAGGGGGCGCACCAGGCTGTCGGCCAGCCAGGCCTGGGCGTTGCCCAGCCCGCCATCGTCCGCCACCCGGCGGCGCGAGCGGCGGGACGGTGCCTCACCCCCATCGACCAGGCCCATCATGACGGTGATGAGGGCAATGCCGTCGGCGATGCAGTGGTGGATGCGGGCAATCAGGGCCGAACCACCCTCGTAGTCCTCCACCAGGTGGAACTGCCACAGCGGGTGCAAACGGCTCAGGGGCTGCATGGCCAGGTCGGCCACGCGCTGTTGCAGCGCGTGCTGGGCCGGCACCTGCGTGGGTAGGGCCTCGCGCACCACGTGGCGGTGCACGTCGAACAGCGGGTCCTCCACCCAGGTGGCGCCGGCCGCGTCCTCCACCGTGCGCTGGCGAAAGCGGGCAATGGGCACCAGGCGCTCGGTCACCCGTTCGCACAGGGCGGCGTGGTCGATGCCGGGGCGGATGATCCACACCCCCATGATCATCATGAGGTTGGCATCGGTGTCCATGCGCAGCCAGGCCGTGTCCACCTTGCTCATGCGCTCGCCGGTCAGGCCCAACATGTTTTTGAGCGCACCGTTGGCACCCGCCAGCGCGGCTTTGGACTGGGCGGGCTTGACAGCGCCCACGGCATGGCGTGCCGGTGCGGCGGTGGTGCGGGAAGAAACACGGGTGACCATGGGTGCTTTCAGAAAAGGCGTCGGGCGGCGCGCCTGGAGGTTTCCCCCTATTTTGCAACCCGGCAGACCCCTAAGATACCGGACAAACACTGCCCTGCCCCCGGGCATCGGCGGGCTTAGGCCTCCCTCTCCAATCCAACCAAGGACCCCCCACCATGACCGACCTGAACACCGCGTTTGAAGCCGCCGTGGCCAACTCCAAAAACCTGAGCGAGCGCCCCGACAACAACACCCTGCTGCAAATCTACGCGCTGTACAAACAGGCATCGGTGGGCGACAACGCCGAGAAAAAGCCCGGCTTTGGCGACATGGTGGGCCGCGCCAAGTGGGACGCCTGGGCGAAGCTCAAGGGCACGGCCAGCGACGCGGCCAAGCAGCAGTACATTGACCTGATCGAGTCCCTCAGCTGATTCAGGCAACCGCTCTGGCGCAACCGGCGCTATGCAAAAAACCACCATTTTTGGTGGTTTTTTTATGCCTCAGCGCTTTTATTTGAATGATTTGTTGCTACAAATAATTCCACAAATTTGCAAAAACTACCCGCTACACCGCGCCTTGCACAATGCCCCGCGCTTTGAGGTCGGCCACCTGCTCGGCGCTCAGGCCCATGCTGGCCAGCACGGCATCGGTGTCCTGGCCCAGCGTGGGCGCGGCGGTGCGTTGGCCGCCCGGCGTGCGCAGCAGCTTGGGCACGATGCCCGGCACCAGCAGTTGGCTGCCATCGGCCTGCGGCAGGCTTTGCAGCATGTCGCGCGCGGCGTAGTGCGGGTCGGCGGCGATGTCGGCCACGGTGTAGATTTTCCCGGCGGGCACCTCGGCCTGAGCCAACGCGGCCAATGCCGCATCCACCGTCAGCGTGGCGGCCCAGGTGCCAATGGCCTCGTCCAACTCGGCCACGTGGGCCACCCGGCCCGCGTTGCTGGCCAGCGCCGGGTCAGCGCCCAGGTCGGGGTAGCCAATGCAGGCCATCAGCCGCTTGAAAATGCTGTCGCCGTTGCCCGCCACCAGCACGTAGCCGCCATCGGCACAGCGGTAGGCGTTGGTGGGTGCAATGCCAGGCATGGCGCTGCCGGCGGCACCGCGCACGGCACCGAATGCGCTGTACTCGGGCAGCAAACTTTCCATGCAGTTGAACACCGCCTCGTACAGCGCCACGTCAATCACCTGGCCCTGGCCGCTGCGGTGGCGCTCTTGCAGCGCCAGCAAAATGCCAATGACCCCATGCAGCGCAGCCAGCGTGTCGCCAATGCTCACGCCCACGCGCACCGGCACCCGGCCCGGCTCGCCGGTGAGGTGGCGCAGGCCGCCCATGGCCTCGGCCACCACACCAAAGCCGGGGCGGTCGCGGTAGGGGCCGGTTTGCCCATACCCGCTGATGCGCAGCACCACCAGGCGCGGGTTGGCGGCCAGCAACTCCTCCGGCCCCAGGCCCCAGGCCTCCAGCGCGCCGGGGCGAAAGTTCTCAATCAGCACATCGGCCTCGGCTGCCAATTGGCGAACTATTGTCCGGGCCTCGGGCTGGCGCAAATCCAGCGCCAGCGAGCGCTTGTTGCGCGACTGCACCTGCCACCACACCGACGTGCCATCTTTCAGCAGCCGCCACTGGCGCAGCGGGTCGCCGCCCGCGCCCACTGGCGCACCGGGCTTGGTCGGCGGCTCAATCTTGATGACCTCGGCCCCAAAGTCGCCCAGGGTTTTGGCGGCAAACGGCCCGGCAATCAGCTGGCCCATCTCCAGCACCTTGATGCCCGCCAGCGGGGGCAAGGCCATGGGGGAGTCCGGGCGGTCGGCGGCAGCGGCCACGGATGCGACTGGTGGCATGGCCTTCATGCCTTGCGGACTTTTTTGGCCGCGGCTTTGCCCGTGGTGCTGGCCGCCGTGTTGACCGCCGCCGTGGACTTGGCCTTTTTGGCGGGTTTGGGGGCGTGGGCGGCCAGCAAGGTGTCGAGGTTTTTGACGATCTCGCCCTCAATGCGGTCCTTGAATGCACCGAGCAAAAAGCCCAGTTTGGCGTCCAGTTCGAAGCGCTGGCCACACACGCGCAGCGTGCCGTTCACGCCCGAGCGGGTGAAGGTGACCAGGTCTTCCTGGTCGCCCTCCTCGTAGGTGCAGGCCATGCCGAAATCGGACTCGGCCTGCTCGGCCCAGGCAAACGCAATGTCGCGCGCCTCGGCGTGGCTGAAATGGTGGTCGCGGTGGATGTGGATGTCGGCCATGGCAGCGGGTCAATCGTTCAAACAAAGGAATGGGGCGCCGGGGGCAGGGAGCCCCCGCGCCGGGTCATTGGAAGCGGCTTTGCGAAGGATAGTCGGCATCCGCGTCGCGGAGCAAGACAAAGCTTTTCGACACATGGCGGCCCTCCCATCGGGCCCGCCTGAGCATGTAGGCCACCATGGCGGCGGCCTGCCACTGCACCACGCCATCGGCCTCCCACAGCTGGCCAAAACTGAGCAGGCCCACCACCAGCAGCACGGTGCGCAAAAACAACTCGGGAAATGCCGTGCGGTTGCCGCCGGTGCGGTAAATCCAGTAAGGAAACCAGCGCGACAGCGCATAGGCCCACACAAACACCAGGCCCACCGGGTGCAGGGGCACCAGCAAGGCCACGGGCAAGGTCTTCCACAGCTGCAGCAAGGGGTAGAGCCACACGCGGGCGGCGGGCTGCACCAGGTTGTAGGCCCGATAGCTCAGGCGCATGCCCACCAGGGCGGCCACCCAGACCGCCCCCATGGCCAGCCACAATCCCACCGCCGACCATGGGGCCCACTGCGGCGGCAGCTGCTGCGTCATTTCGCGGTGCCACCAGGCCCACCAGGGCTGCATGGCACCTTCGGCCACGCCATGCAACAGCGCCACGGCCAAGGCCCCCAGGCTGGCCGCCCAACACCAGGCCCAGCGCTCACCGGAGTGGAACGCCCCCTCAAAACGCTCGCGCTCGGCGGGGGCGGCCAGCTTGTGCTCCAGGGTGACGGCCACCCGGTCGTTTTCGGCGTAACCCTGCTCGTAGATGACCCAGAACGACAACACCAGCCACAACAGCGCCAGCGCCAACATGGGGGCTTGCCACACGGCCGGGGCAAACACCAGCAGCAGGCCCACCCACTCTTCCACCAGCACCACGCGCCACACAAAGCCGGCGTTCGGGTGGCGCAGCACATGGCTGTAACGCAGGGGCAGGTAGCCCCGGCGAAACAGCGGCACGTCGCGGGCGGCCCGCCACTTCACCCACAGTGGCCAGCGGGCCAGGGCCAACAGGTCCTGGTCGTCCAGCGAGTCGGTCACCACCGCCAGCGGCGGCCGTGGCGCACCACCGGGCACTGCCTCGCACCACCCGGGGGGCAACATGGCCGACTTGCCGCACTGGCGGTCGCGCCCGTTGGACCACACGCTGCTGGCCACCAGCGGCACGTTCGCCCAGCGTGGCCCCATGTGGGCCAGCAAAGGCCGAATCAGAAAGGCCATGCCAAAGCTGCACACCAGCAAGTCCTGGCTGGGCGGCAAGGCGGCCAGCGCCTGGGCCAGAGGCTGGTTGGTGAAGCGCCGCGCCAGGCTGGGGGCACGCCGCCGCCACGCCCACCAGGCCCAGGGGCAGCACAGTGTGAGGCAGACCACGGTGGCGGCATCGCGCCACAACGCACAGCGGCGCGGCAGTGCGCGAAACACCAGCGCCACCAGCTTGAACAGCACCCAGGCCAACCAGCGCGGGCGAACACTGTCCACGTACAACTGGGTGGAGTTGGTCAGCCAGAGGGTGTCGTCGAAATCCACCACCACACGTGCCTGGGGTGGCAGGGTGGACAGGGCATCGAGCGCCTGGCGCTCAGGAGTGAGGTGCATGGACAGGGCAATGGGACGGTGGCGCGCCAGACCCGGCCTGCGGCGACAGCGCCTGCAGTGCCTGCTGACGGGCAGGGGCGTCCATTGTCGCCAATTGCTGCACCGCCGCATGGAATTCCGGAAAGCGGCAGCCCATCTTTACAAACAAGACATGAAAGGCGGGCACCAGCGTGTCGTAACTGGCCTGCACGCCAAAGCTGGCGTTGTTGGCCCGCTCCACCCAGGCGTCGTACCCACTGTGACCACCCCAACCGGCTTTGAGTGCCTGGTACTGCGCCCTGAACTGGTCCATGGTGGCCTGCTTCTGGCGTCGCATGGATTCTTCATTTTCAGTAGCTGACACAGCATGTGCATCAAGCGCTGAAGCATATATTTGCTTCAAATTTCCCCGGGTGCGCCCCGTCAACGCCCGAAACGCCTGGCGGCGGGCGTCGAACTCGGCGTACGCCCGCTGCGTCTGGGGGCTGGCCTGGGGCAGCCAGCGCTCGCCACCGAGCTGCTCCACCGCGGTGGCCAACGATTCGTTGAAGGTGGTGTCATCGGCCACGTACACCAGCTGGTGGGTCAGCTCGTGAAACAGCAGGCGCGCCACCTCGCCCTCGGGGTAGCCCAAAAAGGTGCTGAGCAAGGGGTCGCCCCCCAGCCAGTTGGTCCACCCCAGGGTGGAGTAGGCGGGCACGGGGTAGGCGGTGGCCTCCAGCCCCTGCTGGCGCAGCTGGTGGGCAAAGGCCTCGGCCTCGGCTTCGTCGAAATAGCCGCGGTAGCCCACGCAGCCCAGCACGGGGAAACACCAGGTTTGCAGCGTGAGCGAGAAAGGGGGCGCCGCCACCACGTTCCACACCACGGCGCGGCGCGGGAGCTGTGCGTAGCGGGTGTAGCTGGCGTTGTCGGGCAGGTGCAACTCGGTCACGGCGAAGCGGCGCATGCGCTGCACGGTGAGCAGCTTCTCGGCCAGAGCGGCGGAGGTGGTGGGGTCGGCCAGCCAGTCGTCCACGGGGCGGGCGTCGCGCAGTAGGGCCAGGTGCCCGCCGACCGACTGCCAGTAGTAGGCCAGGCCGTCGCGGGGCAGCGGGTTGTCGGTCTGGGCACAACCCGCCAGCAGTGCCGCCAGCACCAGCCCGCCCACACGAGCCACGGTGCGGCTGCGCAAGCCTTGCATCACGACGCGGCCTCCACCTCCACCAGGCAGTCGTAAAAGGTAGGGGCCCGGCCCAGGTCGGTCAGGGCCTGACTGGTCACTTCGTTCACGTTGGTGCCGCGCGCGCCCAGCTTGCGCCACCACACACCCAGGCCGTTGACCACACCGGCGCGGGCGCGCGGGCTGATGCGGGCGGTGCAGTGGTAGCTGCCGCGTTGGTTGAACACGCGCACCAGTGCGCCATCGGCAATGCCACGGGCGGCGGCGTCGGCGGCGCTGATTTCGAGCAGGGGCTCGCCCTCGATGTCGCGCAGGCTTTTGACGTTCACAAAGGTGGAGTTGAGGAAGTTGCGCGCCGGGGGCGAAATCATGGCCAGTGGGTAGGCGGTGCTGCTGCCCACGGCCTCGTGGTTGGGCAGGTGGTCGGGCAAGCCGTCCAGCCCCTGGTCGGCCAGGCGCTGGCTGAAAAACTCGCACTGGCCCGACGGGGTGGGAAAGCCACCCTGTGCAAACGGGGCCAGCGGGGCCAGCACCTCGGGCAGGGGCACAAAGCCATTGGCCAGCAAGGCGTCCCAACTCAATGCGGCCTCAGCGGGCAGGCCAGCGGCCAGGGCGGCTTCGGGGCTGAAGGGGTAAGCGGCTCGGCACAGGGCTTCGTCGTCGTCGGCAAAGCAGGGGTCGCCAAAACCCATGTGGGCAGCCAGGGCACGAAAGATGTCGGTGTTGGTGCGGGCCTGGCCCACCGGGGCAATGGCGGGCTGGTTCAGCAGCACGTCGGTGTGGCCGTAGCTGGCGTGGATGTCCCAGTGCTCCAGCTGGGTGGTGGCGGGCAGTATGTAGTCCGCGTAGTCGGCGGTGTCGGTCTGGAAGTGCTCCAGCACCACGGTGAACAGGTCGGGCCGGGCAAAGCCCTGCACCACTTGGCTTGAATCGGGTGCCACGGCCACGGGGTTGCTGTTGTACACCACCAGGGCTTCTATGAGTGGGCCGCCACCCAGCGCGGGGTCGCCCGGTTGGGCCAGCAGCGCATCGCCAATGCTGACCATGTTGACCGTGCGCGGGGCGCGCCCGCCCAGCCCTTGGGCCAGCAGGTCGGGCCGCTGCAACGCGGCGCGCTGCACCGGAAACTGGCCCGAGCTGGACAGCAACAACCCGCCCGCCGCGTGCCGCCAACTGCCCAGCAACGCGGGCAAACAGGCCACGGCGCGCACGGCATTGCCGCCACCCCGGGTGCGCTGCATGCCGTAGTTCAGGCGGATGGCCACGGCCTCGCCCCGGCGGGCGGTTTCGCCCATGTCGCGGGCCAGGTCGCGGATGGCCTGGGCATCCAGGCCGCACACGGCGGCGGCACGCTCTGGCGGCCATAGCAAACAACGCTCTCGCAATGAACGCTGTGTGCCATTTTTGTTTGCAATCTTGCCTGCGTCACCATCCAGGGCGTGGCCAACATCGGCCTGGCCAGCGGGCGCGTCCCAGCCCAGGGTGTGGCAGTCAATGTAGTCTTGGTCCAGCCAGCCGTGCACGGTGAACTCGTGCATCAGCGCCAGCGCCAGCGCGGCGTCGGTGCCGGGCAGCAGGGCCAGGTGCTGGTGGCATTTGTCGGCGGTTTCGCTGCGGCGCGGGTCGATGCACACCAGCCGCGCGCCTTTGCGCTTGGCCTCTTGCGCATGCCGCCAAAAGTGCAGGTGGCTGCCAATGGCGTTGCTGCCCCAAATGACGATGAGCTGGCTGTGGGCAAACTGCTCCACCCGCGTGCCCACCTTGTTGCCCAGGGTCTGCACCAGGGCTTCGGCCCCGGCGCTGGCGCAAATGGTGCGGTCCAGCAGGCTGGCCCCCAGCCGGTGAAAAAAGCGCCCGGCCATGGCCTCGCCCTGCACCAGGCCCATGGTGCCCGCGTAGCTGTAGGGCTGGATGGCGCGGGGGTCGCGCGCGGCAATGGTTTGCAGGCGGATGGCGACGTCGGCCAGCGCCTCGTCCCAGCCCACGGGCTCAAAGCGGGCACCCGCGCCCTTGGGGCCGACACGCTTCAAGGGTTGGGTCAATCGCTCGGGGTGGTGGGTGCGCTCGGCGTACTTGGCCACCTTGGCGCACAACACGCCGCCCGTGGCGGGGTGGGCGGGGTTGCCCTGCACCTTGATGGCCACCCCGTTGTCCACGGTGGTGACCAGGGCGCAGGTGTCTGGGCAGTCGTGCGGGCAGGCGCCCAGCACCGTGCGGGGGGTGCTGGCAGTGGCGGCAGATCGGATATCGGGCTGTGCGGACATGGGCTGGACTTTGAACACGTTGGCAATGGCCCAATGGCAGAATGGGCCACGGTCATTTCACCATGAAAGCGGCACCTCACATGGACAGACGAACGGCTTTGGGCACACTGGGCAGCCTGGGTTGGCGGGCCACCGCAGCCACCGCCTGGTGGGCCACGGCCCCATCGGCTGCGCAGGCCCAGGCCAACCAGGGGCCCTGGGTGCTGGGGCAGTCCGCCGCGTTCAGCGGGCCGGCAGCCGAACTGGGCCAGCAGTACCACCTGGGCGCCAAGCTTCATTTTGACCGCCTCAACGCCAGCGGTGGCGTGGAGGGACGCAAAGTGGAGCTGCGCAAGCTCGACGACGGCTACGAGCCAGAACGCTGCGTGGCCAACACCCGCCAGTTCATCAACGACGGGGTGTTTGCCCTGTTTGGCTACGTGGGCACCCCCACCAGCCAGGCGGCACTGGCGCTGGCCACCGAGGCCAAGGTGCCGCTGTTTGCACCGCTGACGGGTGCGCAGTCGCTGCGCGAACCGTTCAACCGCCAGGTGGTGCACATCCGCGCGTCCTACCTGGACGAAACCGCTGCCATCGTCAAGCAAACCACCTCGCTGGGCATACAGCGCCTGGCCGTGTTCCACCAGAACGACGGCTACGGGCAGGCGGGCCTGGACGGTGTGCGCCGCGCCCTGGCCACCCACCAGCTGGAGCCGGTGGCCGTGGGCACGGTGGAGCGCAACAGCGCCGAGGTGGGTGCGGCGCTGACCACCATCCTGGCGGCCAAGCCCGAGGCCATTGTGCAAGTGGGCACCTACAAGGCCTGTGCGGTGTTCATCCGCCTGGCGCGCAAGGCGGGCTTTGCGGGCACGTTTTACAACGTGTCGTTTGTGGGCACGCAGGCCTTGCTGGACGAACTCGGGGCCATGGCCGCCGGGGTGGCGGTGACCCAGGTCATGCCCTTCCCGTACGCGCCGGTGTCGCCCCTGGCCAGCGAGTACCTGGCCGCACTCAAATCGGACGACGCCCGCGGCCTCTCGCCCAACTACACCAGCATGGAAGGCTTTGTGGCCGCCAGAGTGTTCACCGAGGCGCTGCGCCGCGCAGGCAAAGCGCCCACGCGCGAGGGCTTGCTGAACGCCGTCCAGGGCATGACCGCCTTCAATGCAGGGGGGTTCAACCTGTCGTATGGTCCACAGAAGAATGCGGGCTCCAGCTTCGTGGAGCTGACCCTGCTCACCAAAGACGGCAACGTTCGCCGCTGATTTTTCTCACCCGGAGACACGCCATGAAACTGATCGACGACATTGTGGCCGCCACCCCTGGCATCACCCAGGTGCGCCGCGACATCCACGCCCACCCCGAGCTGTGCTTTCAGGAAGTGCGCACCGCCGATTTGGTGGCCACCAAGCTCACCGAGTGGGGCATTCCCATTCACCGGGGGCTGGGCACCACGGGGGTGGTGGGCACCGTGCACGGGCGGGATGGTGGCGCCTGTGGCCGGGCCATTGGCCTGCGCGCCGACATGGACGCGCTGCCCATGACCGAGCTCAACACCTTCCCGCACGCCAGCACCCACGCGGGCAAGATGCACGCCTGCGGCCACGACGGTCACACCGCCATGCTGCTGGCCGCCGCCCAGCACCTGGCCCAACACCGGGACTTTGACGGCACGGTCTACCTCATCTTCCAACCGGCGGAAGAAGGCGGCGGCGGCGCCCGCGAGATGATCAAAGACGGCCTGTTTGACAAATTCCCCATGGACGCGGTGTACGGCATGCACAACTGGCCCGGCCTGCCCGTGGGCAGCTTTGCCGTGAGCGCTGGGCCGGTGATGGCGTCCAGCAACGAGTTCCACATCACCATCCGGGGCAAAGGGGGACACGCCGCCCTGCCCCACAATGGCATTGACCCCGTGCCCGTGGCCTGCCAGATGGTGCAGGCGTTTCAGACCATCGTCACCCGCAACAAAAAGCCGGTGGATGCCGCCGTCATCAGCGTGACCATGATCCACACCGGCGAAGCGACCAACGTCATCCCCGACAGCTGCGAAATCCAGGGCACGGTGCGCACCTTCAGCATCGAGGTGCTGGACCTGATTGAGCAACGCATGCGCGAGGTGGCCCAGCACACCAGCGCCGCCTTTGGCGCCACCTGTGAGTTCAAGTTCAAGCGCAACTACCCGCCCACCATCAACCACCCCAACGAGGCGGCCTTTGCCCGCCAGGTGATGGCTGGCCTGGTGGGCGCTGAGCAGGTGCTGCCCCAGGAGCCCACCATGGGCGCCGAAGACTTTGCCTACATGCTGCAAGCGCGTCCCGGCGCCTATGTGTTCATTGCCAACGGTGACGGCGCGCACCGGGGCGCCTACGAAGGCGGTGGACACGACGTGGGCCCCTGCATGCTGCACAACCCCCATTACGACTTCAACGACGCCCTCATTCCCCTGGGCGCGAGCTTCTGGGTGAAGCTGGTGGAGCAGTGGCTGGCCCCAGCGGCCAGCGCTTGACACACAGGCCCCCACCACTGGCCGGTTTGCCCCGACGGCACCGGCCTCCCGCAATCGCGCCCCGTCCCACCCAGCCCGCCCAGTCCGCACAGCCCGCCCAGTCCGCACAGCCACCATGCAAATCCAATCGTCTTTTGCCGACACCTACGCCCTCGCCCGTGTGAAGTTTTTGGAAGGTGCCGCTGCCGCTGGCATGGCCCTGGCATCGCACAACCACCCGCTGCCGGGGGCCCAGGGCGAGACGCTGGCCATGGACGTGGCCCGCGACGGCCCCATGGGGGCCGAGAAGCTGCTGATCGTCAGCAGCGCCTGCCACGGGGCCGAGGGGCACTGCGGCTCGGGCGTGCAGGTGGCCGCCACACACGACGCCGAATGGCTGGCGCACGCCCGCGCCGCGGGTGTGGCGGTGCTGTACATCCACGCGCTGAACCCGCACGGTTTTTCGCACAGCCGCCGGGTGACCCATGAAAACGTGGACCTGAACCGCAACTTCCAGGACTTTGCCCAGCCCCTGCCCCACAACCCGGCCTATGGCGAGTTGCACGAGCTGCTGCTGCCCGCCACCTGGCCCCCCAGCGCCGAGAACGCCGCGGCCATTGCCCGATGGACGGACACCCACGGCCTGCCGCGCTACCAGGCGGCCGTGAGCCAGGGCCAGCACAGCCACCCCGACGGCATGTTCTTTGGCGGCACCGCCCCCACCTGGAGCAACCAGACCCTGCGCCAGGTGCTGCGCCAGCACGGCCAAGGCGCCCGGCACGTGGCCTGGATGGACTTGCACACCGGCCTGGGCCCCAGCGGCGTGGGTGAACGCATCTGGGCCGGTGGCAACGATGCCCAGGGCATTGCGCGGGCCAAGCGCTGGTGGGACGGTGGCGGGCAAACGCCCATCACGTCCATCTATGACGGCACGTCCACCTCGGCGCTGTTGACCGGGCTGATGTGGTCATCCATCCACGACGAATGCCCCGCCGCCGCGTACACCGGCATCGCCATGGAATACGGCACCTTGCCCATTCTGGAGGTGATCCAGGCGCTGCGGGCCGACCACTGGCTGCACCGCGAAACCCTGCGAGGCCACGCCGTGGACCCTGAGCTGGCTCAGGCCATTCACCAACAGATGCGCAACACCTTCTACGTCAACACCGATGGGTGGCGCGCCCAGGTCGTGGCACAGGCCCGCCAAGCGCTGTTTCAGGCGGTGGACGGCTTGGTCAGAGAATCACAAGAATAGCTAAAATTCCATACCAGACAATCGCTGGATGGCATTTTTACGCCGAAAATCGGCGTGCGGCAATTTCCAACAGGCCATCGAAGATCAGGCCCTCGACCAGCTCGAAATGGCTGGACATGCTGGGGGCCATCTTCCAGCCCGCGCCGCCGGTCATGATGCACTCGGGCATCTGCCCGGTGTGCTGGCGCAGGTTGTCCACCATGCGCTGCACCGCGCCGGCGATGGCGAAGGTGCCTCCGCTGGTGAGCGCGTCGCTGGTGTTGGTGGGAAAGTCGCGCACCTCGCCCGTGGGGACGTGCAACCCGGCGGTGCCCGACTCCAGCGCGCGCAGCATGATGCCGTGGCCCGGCAGGATGATGCCGCCCAGAAAGCGGCCCTCGGCGTCCATGGCCTCCACCGTCACCGCCGTGCCCACCATGACCACCACACAGGGTTTGGGCTCGCCGCGCGCCACCACACGCTGGCGCGCGCCGATCATGGCCACCCAGCGGTCCGCGCCCAAGCGGCTGGGGTGGTCATAGCCATTGGTCAACCCGGCCTCGCCGGTGGACGACACCACCCACTGGGGGTGCACATCCCACAGCTCCAGTTGCTGTTCAACGCGGCGGCGCACGGCATCACCGGCCACCACGCAACCCAGCACATGCTGGGGCTGAGCCAGCTGGCTCCATTCACCCTCGGCCAGCTTTTCGATGTTTTCCAGAAACTGGGCACCATGGGCGAGCAGGCGGGCACCCACGCGAGGGGAGTCGTACAGGGCCCACTTGAGCCGGGTGTTACCAACGTCGAGGGCAAGCAGCGTCATGAGGCGGCATTATGACCACTCCCTCACCGCCCCCGGTGTCACAGCCCAGGCGGACACATGGGGGTTTTCCATGACGTGGCTCGCTCAGTTCTGCCGCCAAGGCAGGCCGCGAAAGCGCCAGCCCCCCCGCTGGCCACGGTGGGCCTGGGCATCGGGGTCGCCCTCGAAGCCCTCCAGGATGTTGTAGGCCTCCAGGCCCAGCTCGGTCGCCCGGCGGGCCGCCGCGATGGAGCGCACACCACTGCGACACAGCAGCACCAGCTTGGTGGCACCGCCAGCGGCGGCGTCCCGCACGGCCTGGTCAAACCCAGGGTTCATGGCCATGCCCGGCCATTGCTTCCAGGCCACGGCCATGGCGCCGGGGACAAAACCCACCCACTCGCGCTCGGCATCGGTGCGCACGTCCACCAGCACGGCTTCGCCCGCCTGCACCCAAGCCCAGGCCAGCGTGGCCGACACGTCACCCGCGTAACCGGTGGCGGCACGGGGCACGGCGTCCAGCATGCCGTCGGCATCGTGGCGGGCAGCAGTGCCCAGACCTGAGAGCAGGTTGGCGGGCACGGCCTCGTCCATGCGCTTGGGGCGCGGCAGATTGAGGTTGGCCATGATGGCCACGAATTCGGCCTCGGTTTTGCCCGCCACCCGGGCGTTGCTGGTTTTTTCCTGGCCAATGCTGGAATGGGTGCGGCCCTGGTAGTCGTGGCCCGGCCAGACCGTGGTGTCGTCGGGCAAGGCAAACAGCACCTGGGTGAGGCTGTGGTACATCGCCTCGGCGCTGCCCGACTGAAAGTCTGTTCGGCCGCAACCGTTGATGAGCAAGGTGTCGCCGGTGAACACATGGCGGGCCTGGCCCGTGCCACCCGACGGCGTCCAGACGTAGCTGGCACTGCCCGCCGTGTGGCCGGGGGTGTGCAGCACGTGCAGGCGTTGGCCGCCGAAATCCAGCACATCACCGTGCTGCAACTGCACCGCAGCGCCGCCAATGCCGCAACCGGCGGGGGCAGCGGTTCTGGCCCCGGTGTGTTCGGCCAGCAGCCCAGCGCTGGTGATGTGGTCGGCGTGGGCATGGGTTTCCACCGTCCACTGCAGCTTGAGGCCGTGCTCGCGCAGCACCTGCAGGTCGCGCGGCAACTGCTCGTCCACCGGGTCGATCAGCAGGGCATCGCGGGTGTCCACGTCGAACAGGATGTAGGTGTAGGTGCTGGAAGCGGGGTCAAACAGCTGGATGGGGTTCATGGCGCACTCCTCAGGGTGAAGCGGGTGGGGCAGGAGGAAGCAGCCAGCGCTCAGGCGAATTTGGCCAGCATGTCGGCCACTTCGTCGGCGGGCACGTCGCCCTGCGAAATCACGCACCCTACCAGTGTGTAAAAAGACTTGTCCAGCGCCTTGCGCGCTGCGGCCAGTTGCTGGGCCACTTTTTCACAGTCTTCATCGTCTTCCAGCAAGCGCTGGATGCCACGCAGCTGTCCTTCGATGCGTTTGAGGCGCAGCACCAGCGCACGTTTGCGTTCGGGGTCTTGGACGATGGTCATGGGGACTTTCAGTGGAGGTGGCGCGCGGGGTGGGCAAACATACTCCGCCAAGTATTTTTAGCACAAACACCTGACCCCAGCCCACCCCCCCACGAGCGGCCACCCGGTGAGTGGCGACGGTTGAATGGGCGGGCCCCATGGGCATCGGCCCGCGGGGGTCACGCCGCTGGCCTGGCTGTGACCGGGTTGAAATTTGAGCAAAACAATGGGGCATCCGTGAAAACATTTCATTTTTCAAAAAAGTAAAAACTGTAGTGACAGCAACGAGGGGGTTTACGGGTGTTTGGAGGGGCGACGCTGGTGAAAACCCTAGTCTCTAGGGTATGGCCACCGCGCATGATTTCGTCGCCTTTCAACCCATAACCGGAGACCGTTCCATGTCCAACCCCAAATCAGCCACTTCGCGTCGCGGCATGCTCAAAGGCGCCGTGGTGGCCGCAGGTGCCTTGTCTGCCCCCATGATCGCGTCGGCCCAGACCACGACGCTGCGCTTCCAAAGCACTTGGCCCGCGAAAGACATCTTTCACGAGTACGCCCAGGACTTCGCCAAAAAGGTGAACGACATGGCGGGGGGCCGCCTGAAAATCGAGGTGCTGCCCTCGGGCTCGGTGGTCCCAGCCTTCCAGCTGCTGGATGCGGTGAGCAAGGGCACACTCGACGGTGGACATGGCGTGATTGCCTACCACTACGGCAAAAACTCGGCGCTGGCGCTGTGGGGATCCGGCCCGGCTTTTGGCATGGACCCCAACATGGTGCTGGCCTGGCACAACTTTGGCGGGGGCAAGGCCCTGGTCGAAGAAATCTACAAGAGCATGAACATGGACGTGGTGAACTACCTCTACGGCCCCATGCCCACCCAGCCACTGGGCTGGTTCAAAAAGCCCATTGCCAAAGTGGAAGACCTCAAGGGCCTGAAATACCGCACCGTGGGCCTGGCGGTGGACGTGTTCACCGAAATGGGGGCCGCCGTCAACCCGCTGCCCGGTGGCGAAATCGTACCCGCCCTTGACCGCGGCCTGATCGATGCGGCCGAGTTCAACAACGCCAGTTCGGACCGCCTGCTGGGCTTCCCCGACGTGGCCAAGAACTGCATGCTGCAGAGCTTCCACCAAAGCGGCGAGCAGTTCGAAATTCTGTTCAACGGCCCCAAGTACCGTGCGCTGCCCGATGAACTCCGCTCCATCATCGACTACGCCGTGCAGGCCGCCAGCGCCGAGATGAGCTGGAAAGCCATCGAGCGCAATTCGCAAGACTATGAGGCCCTGAAAAAGCAAGGCGTGAAGTTTTACAAAACGCCAGATGCCATCCTGCGGGCGCAATTGGCGGCCTGGGACAAAACCATTGCCAAGAAGTCTGGCGAAAACCCGCTGTTCAAAAAAGTACTGGATTCGCAAAAAGCCTTTGCCCAGCGCGCCGGCCAGTGGCAGAACGACTACACGGTGGACTTCAAGATGGCCTACAACCACTATTTCGGCAAAGGTGCCGCCAAGCAGGGTTGAACACGCCTGATCGGGTCGGCAGGGGCACCACGTGGTGCCCCTGCCGATTTTTTTGACCGCTGTCCTGTGCAAGAACCACCATGCAAAACCTGCTGCTCCTGACCGATAGGCTGTCCACTTGGCTGGGCAAAGTCTGCGCCTGGTCCGTCGTGGGCTTGACGCTCCTGATTTCCTGGGAAGTGTTCAACCGCTACGCGCTGAACAACCCCCACGCCTGGGTGCTGGACGCCCAGATCATGCTGTACGGCACCCTGTTCATGACCGCAGGTGCCTACACGCTGTCCAAAAATGGCCATGTGCGCGGCGATGTGCTGTATGGCTTTTTCAGGCCCCGCACGCAAGCCGGCGTGGACCTGATCCTTTACTTCGTCTTTTTCCTCCCCGGCGTGATCGCACTGACCTGGGCCGGGTGGAGCTTCGCCCAGGATTCGTGGTCCATCCGGGAGCAAACGTTCTCGGCCCAGGCGCTGCCGTTGTACCCCTTCAAATTCGTTCTGCCCCTGGCCGGGGGGATTTTGCTGCTGCAGGGCGTGGTGGAAATCATCCGCTGCGTGATGTGCCTGCGCACGGGTGCCTGGCCCGCGCGTGACCACGATGTGGAAGAGGTGGACGTGGACAAACTCAAAGAAATGGTGCACGTCAAGGACGGCGACATCGAAGCACTGGACCAGTTTGTGGTCAAACAAGGACGCACATCATGAAGTTCCAGATTCGCCGGGAATTGTGGTTCGGCTTCGGGCTCATGGCCCTCATCGGGTTGGCCGCCTTGGGCATGGTGGTCAGCACCGAGGTGATGACCAACGGCCACTATGGGCTGTTGATGCTGTCGCTGGTGGTGGTGGCCATCATGCTGGGTTTTCCCACTGCCTTTACCCTGATGGGCATGGGCATGTTGTTTGCCTTTTTCGCCTACCACTCGGGTGGGCAGACCGCTGGCGGCGCGGTCACCCAGACACTGAACCTGATGGTGCAGCGGGCCTACTCGGTCATGAGCAACGACGTGCTCATCTCCATTCCACTGTTCGTGTTCATGGGCTACCTGGTCGAACGTGCCAACCTGATTGAAAAGCTGTTCAAGAGCCTGCACCTGGCCCTGGCCCGCGTGCCCGGCTCCTTGGGGGTTGCCACGCTGGTGACCTGTGCCGTGTTCGCCACGGCCACCGGCATCGTGGGCGCGGTGGTGACGCTGATGGGCCTGCTGGCCATGCCCCAGATGCTGCGCGCGGGCTACGACGTGCGGCTGACGGCAGGCACCATCACCGCCGGCGGCTGCCTGGGCATTCTGATCCCGCCATCGGTGTTGCTCATCGTGTACGGGGCCACGGCGGGCGTGTCGGTGGTGCAGCTGTACGCAGGGGCCTTCTTCCCCGGCATCATGCTGGCCGGTCTCTACATCGTGTACGTGATCCTGATGGCCAAAATCCGCCCCGACTGGGCCCCTCCCCTGAGCGCCGAGCAACGAGTGGTGCCTCTGCCCAGCGAACTGCTGCGCGTGGGTGCCAAGGCGTCAGGCTGGGCACTGGGCGGTTTGCTCCAGGCCTTGAAAGGCCGACGCAACGCCGACGCGAGCACCGCCTACTTGCTGAAGCAACTGGGCGTGGTGCTGGCGCCGCTGGCCCTGTTCGCCGCCGTTTCGCTGTGGAGCTACGGTGTTGCCACCACGGTGGTGCCGGAAGACAACATCGTCGGTCTGGAGCAGATGGGCGGCGCACCGGCCTCTGAGGCCGTATCGGAAGGTGGATTGGCCGAGCCCCCCTCCAACGATGGCGGGCTGGCAGAGCCACCTGCCGCCAGCGTGGGCTTGCAAGAGCCCCCCAGTGCAGGTGGCGGCTTGAGCGAACCACCCGGCGGCGCAGCCGAACCCACCGCAGCAGCAAACACCGTTGCCGAGCCCCCCCTGGCGGCCGACACCGTGACCACCCGAGATGCCCCCACGGGCTACTGGATAGGCTTGGGCGTGGGCGCCTTGGCCCTGGCGCTGTTTTACGCCATGTTGAGCTTTGCCCGGCTGGAAATCTTCAAGATGCTGCTCTCCAGTTTTTTCCCGCTGCTGGTGCTGATTCTGGCTGTGCTGGGATCCATCGTGATGGGACTGGCCACGCCCACCGAAGCCGCGGCCGTGGGTGCCTTGGGCGGCTTCCTGCTGGCGGCGGCCTACCGGCAACTCAACCTCACCATGGTGAAAGAGTCGGTCTACCTCACGGCCAAAACCAGTGCCATGGTGTGCTGGCTGTTTGTGGGATCGGCGATTTTTTCGGCGGCGTTTGCCCTGTTGGGCGGGCAGGAACTGATTGAGCAGTGGGTGCTGGGCATGAACCTGACCCAAACCGAGTTCCTCATCCTCAGCCAGGTCATCATTTTCATTCTGGGCTGGCCGCTGGAGTGGACCGAGATCATCGTCATCTTCATGCCCATCTTCATCCCGCTGCTGGACAATTTTGGGGTGGACCCGCTGTTCTTCGGCCTGCTGGTGGCGCTGAACCTGCAGACCGCATTCCTCAGCCCCCCGGTGGCCATGAGTGCGTTCTACTTGAAGGGCGTGGCGCCCAAACACGTGACGCTGAACCAGATTTTCGCGGGCATGTTGCCGTTCATGGGCATACAGGTGCTGGCCATTGTGCTGCTGTACAACTTCCCAGCCATCGGCCTGTGGTTGCCGGAAGTGCTGTACAAGTAAGGGATTCGGCCTGGCTTGAGAAACGGGTGCCTCGGCACCCGTTTTCATTGGGCTGGCCCGTCCGTTCACAAAAGTGTTTACGTTGACGTTTACGTAAACGTAAAATGGCCGATTCCCAATCAGAACCGCATCAGGAGACCCCCATGAGCGACTTGTCCGCCGACTTCAAGGCCCTGGCCAACTACCGCCCCACCCACAAGGTGCGCTTTGTCACTGCCGCCAGCCTGTTCGACGGGCACGATGCCGCCATCAACATCATGCGCCGCATTCTGCAGGGCATGGGGGCCGAGGTGATTCACCTGGGACACAACCGCAGCGTGGAAGAGGTGGTGACAGCGGCGCTGCAGGAAGACGTGCAGGGCATCGCCATCAGCTCCTACCAGGGCGGGCATGTGGAGTACTTCAAGTACATGGTGGACTTGCTGCGTGAGCGCGGTGGCAGCCACATTCAGGTGTTTGGCGGCGGTGGCGGGGTCATTGTGCCGGCCGAAATCCGCGAACTGCAAGCCTACGGCGTCACCCGAATCTACAGCCCCGAAGACGGCCAGACCATGGGCCTGGCCGGCATGATCGGCGACATGGTCATGCGCTGCGACCAAGACATCACCAGCTACGCCCCCACATCCCTGGACGCCATTCAGGGCCACACCGAAGCCGCGTGGCGCGCACTGGCCCAACTCATCACCGCGCTGGAAAACCAGGGTGAAGCCGCCACCAGAGAGAAATCTGAACAAAAACACCAGCTATCGCACGACCTGATTGAGTTGTCTGCTAGTAAAAAGGTGCCCGTGCTGGGCATCACCGGCACAGGTGGCGCGGGCAAATCTTCGCTGACCGACGAGCTGATTCGCCGCCTGCGCCTGGACCAGAACGACCAGTTGCGCGTGGCCGTCATCAGCATTGACCCCAGCCGCCGCAAGAGCGGTGGTGCCCTGTTGGGTGACCGCATCCGCATGAACGCCACAGGACCGTGGCAGCACGGCAGCCGCGTGTTCATGCGCAGCTTGGCCACCCGCGACTTTGGCAGCGAAATTTCGGCCGCCCTGCCCGAAGTGATTGCCGCCTGCCAAGTGGCGGGGTTTGATTTGGTGATCGTGGAAACATCCGGCATCGGCCAGGGCGACGCAGCCATCGTGCCGCATGTGGATGTGCCCATGTACGTGATGACGCCCGAGTTTGGCGCCGCCAGCCAGCTCGAAAAAATCGACATGCTGGACTTTGCCGAGTTCGTCGCCATCAACAAATTTGACCGCAAGGGTGCCAGCGACGCGCTGCGCGATGTGTCCAAGCAGGTGCAACGCAACAAAGAAGCCTGGACCACGCCCACCGACCAGATGCCGGTGTTCGGCACCATGGCCGCCCGTTTCAACGACGACGGCGTGACTGCGCTGTACCAGGCCCTCAAAGCCCGGCTGGCCGAGTTGGGCCTGCCTGTCACCGACGGTCGCCTGCCCGTGGTGAGCGTGCGCCACAGCACCAACCAAACCCCCATCGTGCCGCCGGCGCGCACCCGCTACCTGGCCGAAATTGCCGATACCGTGCGCGGCTACAAAACCAAAGCCCGCGCCCAGGCCCGCCTGGCCCGCGAAGTCCAGCAGTTGCGCGCCGCCGCCGCCATGCTGGAAGTGGACAAACCCGGCAAGGCCAAGGCAGCCGAAGCGGCCATTGACTTGGCCGTGCAGCGCGAAGAACGCATGGACCCCGCCGCCAAAAAGCTGATTGCGCAGTGGCCCGCCATGCAAAAGGCCTACGCAGGCGACGAGTACGTGGTCAAAATCCGTGACAAAGAAATTCGCACCGCCCTCACCACCAAATCCTTGAGTGGCACCACCATCCGCAAGGTGGCTTTGCCGCAGTACGAGTGCCACGGCGAGGTGCTGAAGTGGCTGATGTTGGACAACGTGCCCGGCAGCTACCCCTACACCGCAGGCACCTTTGCCTTCAAGCGCGAGGGCGAAGACCCCACCCGCATGTTCGCCGGTGAAGGCGACCCCTTCCGCACCAACCGCCGCTTCAAACTGGTGAGCGAAGGCATGGCCGCCAAGCGCCTGAGCACCGCCTTCGACTCTGTCACGCTGTACGGCAACGACCCCGACCGCCGCCCCGACATCTACGGCAAGATCGGCAACAGCGGTGTGAACGTGGCGACGCTGGAAGACATGAAGGTGCTGTACGGCGGCTTTGACCTGTGCAGCCCCACCACCAGCGTCAGCATGACCATCAACGGGCCAGCACCGTCGATTCTGGCCATGTTCATGAACACGGCCATCGACCAGAACTTGGACAAGTTCAGGACCGACAACGGGCGTGATGCCACCGACACCGAGGCCGCCAAAATCAAGGAGTGGGTGCTGGCCAACGTGCGCGGCACGGTGCAGGCCGACATCCTGAAAGAAGACCAGGGCCAGAACACCTGCATCTTCAGCACCGAGTTCAGCCTGAAGGTCATGGGCGACATTGCAGAATATTTTGTGCACCACAACGTGCGCAACTTCTACAGCGTGTCCATCAGCGGCTACCACATTGCCGAGGCGGGGGCCAACCCCATCAGCCAGTTGGCGTTCACGCTGAGCAACGGCTTCACGTTTGTGGAGGCCTACCTGGCGCGGGGCATGCACATTGACGACTTTGCGCCCAACTTGAGCTTCTTCTTCAGCAACGGGATGGACCCCGAGTACACCGTGATGGGCCGCGTCGCCCGTCGCATCTGGGCCACGGCCATGAAGGAAAAGTACGGTGCCAATGAGCGCAGCCAGAAACTGAAGTACCACATCCAAACGTCAGGCCGCAGCCTGCACGCGCAAGAGATTCAGTTCAACGACATCCGCACCACCCTGCAGGCGCTGATCGCCATTTACGACAACTGCAACAGCCTGCACACCAACGCATTTGATGAGGCCATCACCACGCCCACCGAAGACAGCGTGCGCCGCGCCATGGCCATACAGCTCATCATCAACCGCGAATGGGGCCTGGCCAAAAACGAAAACCCCAGCCAGGGGGCGTTCATCATCGAAGAACTCACCGAGCTGGTTGAAGAAGCCGTGCTCACCGAGTTCTCCGCAATAGCCGACCGCGGCGGCGTGCTGGGCGCGATGGAAACGGGCTTCCAGCGGGGCAAGATTCAGGACGAATCCATGCACTACGAAATGCTCAAGCACACAGGTGAGCTGCCCATCATCGGTGTCAACACGTTCCGCAATCCGCACGGAGACACCACGCCTGAGACCATTGAGCTGGCCCGCAGTACCGAGGAAGAAAAACAGTCTCAGTTGCAGCGCTTGCAAGACTTCCACACCCGACATGGGGCGCAGGCACCGGTGCAGCTCAAGCGCTTGCAGCAGGCCGTGATGGACAACGGCAACGTCTTCGACGTGCTGATGGACGCCGTGCGCGTCTGCAGCCTGGGTCAAATCACCGGCGCGCTGTTCGAGGTGGGCGGGCAGTACCGGCGCAACATGTGAGCGCGCTGGCCACCTGCCTGCCCCTGGCGGCAGGCAGGTGGTTTTTGTTGTCACAATGTGGCATCCCAACCCTATTTGGTCGTGTTGGTCCAGCCCACGATCCCAGCGCCATGTTCAAACACATCCTCCTCGCCACCGACGGTTCCGCCAGCGCAGAACATGCCGCCAAAAAGACCATGGACCTTGCCCGCATCCACGGTGCGCGGGTCACGGCAGCCTATGTGATCGACCCCTACCCCTACATCGGCATGGGCGCAGTCAACCCCATGGGCTTTGATGCCTACATGGCCGCCGCCCAGGAAGCGGCAGCCAAAGCCTTTGTGCACCTGTCCGACCTGGCCAAAGCAGCGGGCGTGCAACTGGAGGCGCGCTTGGTGGAGGAGAGCCATGTGG
This sequence comes from uncultured Hydrogenophaga sp., assembly GCA_964396895.1. Classification (GTDB taxonomy): domain Bacteria; phylum Pseudomonadota; class Gammaproteobacteria; order Burkholderiales; family Burkholderiaceae_C; genus UBA2334. The sequence continues at coordinate 106,655 of CAYNGJ010000011.1, forward strand.
TGGACGGCATTTTGTCCATGGCGGACGAAGCGTCTGCCGACCTGATCGTGGTGGGCTCCCACGGCCGAAGCGGCATTCAGCGCCTCTTGCTCGGTGGCGTGGCCCACAAGGTGGTGGCCCAATCCACCCGCCCGGTCCTCGTGGTGCGTTGAGCCAATTCCCAACGCAACGACTCCCCCTGTCGGCCTCCTGCCCCTGACCATTCACCAAGCACCGGGGCCCGAACGTTGACCCCCACCCTGTCACCATGAGCAGCTGGCAGCTGTACTGGCGCATGACACGGCCGGGGTTTTTGTCCATCACCGTGGTGGCTTGCCTGATCGGTATGGCATCCGCAGCGGCCTGCGGCTGCGGGTTTGATGCGCTGAAAGGTGCGGCCACCGTGGTGCTGGCCTGCCTGGCGCATGCCGGTGCCAATGTGCTGAACGATTACCACGACGCACGCAATGGTGCGGACGAAGCCAACCAACACGGGATGTTCCCATTCACCGGCGGCTCGCGCCTGATTCAGCAGGGCCAGGTGTCTATCGAGGACACGCGGCGTTGGGCAATGACCTTGCTCGGCCTGACGGCGATCGGCGGACTGCTGCTGGCACTGCACAGCCACGGTGGGTTGCTGGTAATCGGACTCCTGGGGGTGGGGCTGGCGTGGGCGTACTCAGCACCACCGTTGGCCCTCATGACAAGGGGGCTGGGGGAGCTGACGGTGGCAGGCTGCTGGTGGCTGGTGGTGGTGGGTGCAGACTTCGTGCAACGGGGACAGTGGTTTGTGATTCCCACCTACGTGGGTGCCGGGTTTGCCCTGCTGGTGGCCAACATTCTGCTCATCAATGGTGTGCCCGACGCCCCGTCGGACGCATCGGTCGGCAAACGCACGTTGGCCACGCGCCTCTCGCCTGGCCAACTGGCGGGTTTGTACGCGCTGGTGGTGGTGCTGGCACATGCTTGGTTGGCCATCGGGGTGTGGTGGTTGATCCCGCCGACCCCAACACTCTGGGCATTGTTGACGCTGCCTCTGGGGCTGAGGGCTGCCTGGTCGCTGTGGCAACACACCCAAGGTCAGTCGAACAGGCTGCGCCCGGCCATCACCCTCACCATACTCACCGCCAACCTGCACGGAGTGGCCCTCGCCGTGGGCCTGCTGCTGCCGCGCTGGTGGTTCTGACGGCGCGCGTCAGCGCAATGGGCGTCCTGCGGGCAACACCGCCTGGGGTGTCGGTGTGGTGAGTGGCTGCGGTTGTACCCAAAGGAAAGGCACCTCGGGAATGGCCGACTCCTGATAAGGCAATTGCAGGGGTTGGGGTGTCATGCCCAAAGCCGCTTGCCCCTCGACCTGAGCCATCCACCGCTGAAGGCTGGACAGGTTGGCAGCGATGTCGGCCCTGGCTGGCGCCAGCTTGACAGCACGCTGCAGCAACGAAGATGCTTGCTGGTATCGGCCACGCGACGCCTCCACGATGGCCATGTTGTTGAGGGCGATGGGGTCAAACGGGTTGATGGCCAAGGCAGCGGCCGGATCGTTGTCCAACATGCCTTGCGGTTTTTTCGGAAAGGTCAGCTGCCCTTGGCTGGCGCCACCCCAGCCGGAACAAGCCGTCAACCCCACGGTGATGACCAGCAGGCCCACACGTGCCACCCGATGAACGGTGTTGCGAGATCTATCAGTCATGTCACTGCCCCACCTTCAGGACTTTGGGTGGGAATTTGGTTGGCGCGTAAATGGGGTCGAAGCTGTACCGCATGTACACCATCCCGCTGGTCTGTGTGTAGTCCGATGCGTTGTCGATAGACACCCTGCCCCCCACCACCCACTGTGGCGCAAACTGGTATTCAGCCTCGCCACCCAGGCGGAATCCCAGGCCCGTCTTGGATTGACTGGGGTAGAACGAGCGCCAGGTCACACCAGACGGCGCCGCCACCGAATTGGCCGCTGCCACCGTTTCCCAGTTGGCCTGCTGTGTGGCGTCGCCGGGGAAATAGGCCGCACTGTTTTCCCGGAAACTTTGGATACCAATGGAGCCGTCCACTCGGTAGGCCACGCGACCGCTCTTGCCAGCCAACTCCAAGGGCAATGCGATGCTGAAGTACCGCTGCGGGCTGAAGTAGCCCCCATGGCCCAACGTGAAGTAGCGCAAATTGCGTTTGTAGCCCAGCGCAGTGACGCTGACACCGGCGGTGAATTCCATATCAGGGTCTTGGATGAGCTTGTAGTAAGCACCACCACCCACCTCGAACCGGCTGTTGTTGACCACATTTTTGCCGCGCAATGCGTGCACGCCGCCGTAGCCGAAGAAACCGAACTTACCCTGCTCCACCCCCATTTCAAGGCGACCGCCGGTGGCGGTGACGCCACCCCAGGTGCGCCCGGTCACATCGTCAACGGTGCCGGCGTACGACAGCAGGCTGTCCGTCACCGGGCGCCGGGACAGGTCCAGTTTCAACTTCACGTCGCCGAACGAGTCGTTGTAAGCCACGCCACCGACCACATTGGTCACCTGAAAGCCCAGGGGGGTGGACCCCAGGTCCAGCTTGAGTCTGGCCGTCTCGTAGCCAACAGACAAAGCCATGCCGGAGTCCTGCTGCTCGCGTGTGGTGCCCACACCACCCCCCACAATCGCCAAGGCATTGGAGCCAAACTGCTGCGCCGCATTGAAATCGGTCCCACTGACACGACCGGCACTCAGAAAAACCGGTTCCATCCGCAGGACGAGGTGGCCACCTTGACCAAAAGGAAAGCGCCCCTCAATGACGGTGCTGAAATCGTTGAGCTCGCTGGTGCCGGACTCACCGCTGCGGCCTCGCCACATGCCCCCCGCAGACACAGAGCCTGCGCGATCGGCTCGGAGTTCGTCAATTTCGCGTTGAAGGGAACCCGGCCCCGACATGCGCCGAGGACTGGTGGTCACCGGCGTGGGGGCATCCCATGAAACGCGGGTGTCGGACGCCACGTCTGACGACGGTGCGCTTTGAACAAACTGCACTGGCGGTGTTTGCAGCGGCTGCAGGTAAGGCGATGGCGCATTCCGTGGCGCCTCCTGCACCACGCTGGGAGCCGTCATCGGGTACATCACCCCAGGCCCCACATTGACGGACTGCAAGGACGAACGCGGAAAATTGCCCACCGGGCTCAACACCGGCCCTGACTGTGCGGTGCCTTGCGGAGGGGCAAAAACCGACACGGGCGCGGGTTGCCCCCCACGACCCGCTGCCGCAGGGTAACTGTCCACGGGCTGGGCCGTCCGGTAGTCGGACGAGCCCCGCTCGGTGTAACCGGGCGGAACCTGGAACTGAACGGGCCGCATGCCCTCGCGCGCTGGCGGTGCGTCCGTGAACACGGCGCTGGTTTGAGCAGGCGAGGCGCGCTCCTCGGCCCAAACAGGCTGTGTGCCCTGCACAACACCCAGTGGCGTTTGCGGTGCCTGGGAATAGGGTTTGCTGGCTGACGTCGGCTGGCCCACGGGCTGCATCAACGGGCGAACCTGTGGCACCATGGCCGGCCCCACGGCCCGACCACCGAGCGGGTTGGGAATGAGCGGAATGCCAGACGAAGGCGCTCCCGTTCTGGCATTGGGCACACCACTGGCGGGCATGGTGTAGTCCACCAAGTTCACACTCAGTGGACCACTGCGCTCCAGCTGGGCTTGCGCCAAGGACACTTGTTGCGCCTGTTGCAACAGCTCCACCGCCAGCTTGGGCTTGCCCTGAGCGCGGGCCAATCGGCCTTGGGTGGAGAGCACGCCAGGATCGGAAGGTGAAATTCTGGCCGCGGCCTCCAACGCGGACTGCGCATACTGGAGCTCCCCGGCAGCCAGCGCCGCCCCACCGGCGGCCACCAGTGTGGGCACGTCCGGCTCGGTCATTTGCAGTATCTGGTGGTACCAAGACAAGGCCCTGGCATGCTCACCGGCAGATGTGTACAACCGCGCCAAGGCCTGTTGTGCGGGGATGTCGTTGGGCCGCTCGGACAGCAGCTGCGCGGCAATTTCGTAAGAGGCCGAGAAATTCCCCGCCTCCCGCTGTGCATCGGTCTGCCGGACGCTGTAGACCCAACGGATGTCGTCCACATCTTTGCGCTGCGCCGGGGTCAAGGGTTGTGCGTAGAGCTGACGCAACTGGGCCGCCAGCTCCACGTCTTGCCGCGACTTGAGCAGCAAGCCAGCGTATTGAACCATCAGGTTCTGGTCTGGCTTGGGGCTTTGGGCCAACAAGGTGCGCATCATGGTGAGTGAGCGCGCTTCGTCGCCCAAATCCAACATGACATTGGCAATGGCTGCGAGCAAATCGGCATCACGCCCCGCCGCAGGCAGCGCCTGCTCCAGCACTTGAATGGACGAGCGGGTTTGCCCCATCTTGGCCAACAGGGCCGCCTTGTCAATTTGGGCTCGGACCCACAGTTGCCTCTGCAAATCGGCCATTTCGCGCGTTCTGGACTTGCTCGGGATCTTTTCCAGCATGGCCAGCGCCAATGCGTACTCTTTGGCTTCCGCACTCATGAGCGCCGCTGCATGCAAGGCATCCGGCATGTCGGGGCGAGTCTGCAACAACCCATCCATCAGTCCAAATGCCTCGCTGGCCGCACCAGACCGGTGGTAAAGACGTGCCAATTCCAAGCGGAGCCAGGGGCTGTTGGGATCCCACAGCAAAGCTTCTTCCAGCTGCTGCATGGCACCCACAGGATCCCCGCGGGCAATCATCTGGACACCCGCACGCCGATACTGCTCAGCCTTGAGGCTGCCGTAGCCCAAGTCCTCCTTCTCAGCGTCGGTCAGACCTTCTGCCAACACCAGTGCTTCGTCGATTTTGCCCTGCCGGACCAGCACCCCAGCCAAGCCTCGCCGCACATCGACGGATTTGGGGTGTGCCGCCAGCACACCGCGGTAAGCACGTTCAGCGTCGGCCAAGCGCCCTTCCTGAGCCAGCAAATCGGCCAGCGCTGCGGGCGGACGGGCATTGCGCGAATCCAACTGCGCAGCCCGCATGTATTGGCGTCTGGCACCAGCGATGTCACCGGCCTCGGCAGCGCTGTCCCCTTCGTCCAGCGCCAGCCAGAAGCGCGCGCTGGTCAAGGCTTCTTCCCACTTGCGGTTGCCGCTGAGGCGAATGGCTTCTGCCAACAGCCTCTCTGCCTCACCGAAGCGCTCCTGTTTGAGCCTGACCACGCCCAAGCCGCCAAGTGCATCCGGATTTTTGGGTCCGCTGGCCAGCAAAGCTTCAAAACGATTCTCTGCCTCGCCCACATCGCCCACGTTCAAGGCACTGAAACCATCCCTCAGCGCAATGCTTCTGGCATCCAACGGTTTGGGCGCATAGGCTTGGCTCAAACCGGAAATGCGCGCCTGTATGGCCGCATCGTTGGGTTGCACGCCCAAATAGGCTTGGAACAGCGACAAGTCGCTTTTCGAGGCTTCCAACCAAATCAAGGCTTTGCGCCACGCCTCCACCGCCGGAGCCGAAACCCCAGGCTTGCGCGCCAAGTCGGCCAGGATGCGAATGCCCTCGCGTCGAGTTGCCGCGCGATACGTCAGGTGCTGGCCATAGGACAACGCGGCACGCTGGTTGGAGGGATCCTCCGCCAACTGCCGCTCAAATCCTTTGCGTGCCTCATCCCAACCGTTGGTCGTGCCCCCCAGCGTCTGGTAGTACTCCAAGGCAATCGGGCCAGACAAATTCCGCCCCTCCAGCAACTGCCGATAAAGACCAACGGCCTCCTCCGTTTTACCCGCACGCGACGCCGCCCGGGCCTGGTCGAGCAAGTTGGTGTTGAGGGTGCGTTGTGTGGCCGCATTTTCAATCCGGCGGATGGCTTCACGGTTGGCTTGTGGCTGCGCCTTCAACTCTTCCACGATGGCCTTGGCGGCTTCCGGTCGGTTGCTGTCCAGTTCAAACTGCGCGAGTCCGGCCAGGGCATCGGGATTCTTGGGATCAATTTTCAACAACCGTCGCCACGCAGCTGCAGCCAGATCAGACCGCCCCTTGCCCTCCCAGAACCGGGCTTGATCGGTCAGGGTTTTGGCGGCGATGTCGTCATTGGCATTTGCCACGGGTGCGCTCAGCGCCATGACCGTGGACACGGATGCGCCAGCAAGCAACCGCATCCATCGGTTTTTCGGAAAAGAGAACGATTGGTTCATGGTGTTTCAGCCTGCGCGATGGAGTGAGGTGTCACGGCCAGCGTCACTTGGCTGACGACCGGCGCGAGGCCTGGCGACGCAGCAACGTGTAGAACACACCCGCCAAAATGATGGCAACCAACACAATCAACAACACAGCCACCCAACTGTTGTTGGACAAGGCCCACCGAACCGCCATGAGTGGCGGCAAACTGCCCACAAAATAATGACTGGCCGTTTCCATCGCATCGACCTCTTTGCCTCGGATGACGGCCACACCGCCTTGAATTTTGGGCACCACGTCGGCATCCATGAGCGCATGCAGCATGTCAGCCTGCCCGCTGGCACGGTCACTGGTGAACGCGACCACCGTGCGCCCTTTCTGCATGGGAGACTCAAACCCGAACAAAACAGCGTCTTTGGCCAGTGTGTTGGCCGACAGGTCCGCCACAGGCAAGGTTTTGGCATCTGGCGTTTCGTACCAAGGCATGAACTTCTGTTTCAGTGCGGTAAGCGAAAACGTGCGCGCCGCGCCATCCACAGAGAACGGCATGCTCTTGGCCCATTCTTTGAGCAGTGGCTGACTCGCTGTGCCGCCGATCATCAAAATATCTTTACTGGCGAATTTCTGCACATCGGCGGCCCGCGTCACCGACACACCATACACGGGCAAGCCGGTGGATTCACCCATGCGCCCCATGAGCGTCAAATAGGTGCCGATGTCACTGACCCCGTAGTTGTCGGGCAGCACCACGGCCGTTTCGGACAGGTCGGCCATTCGGGTGAATGGGAAGCCGGTGTTGGCAAACGCACTCATGTCCGGCATCTTGATGTAGTGTGGAAACTTGCTGATGTCCAACTCAGAGTCGGGATCAATGGCTGCACGTGTGTTGTCCAGCACCACGTCTCGGCAAGCACCCTCTTTGGGGTAATCGAAACTGAAGTGGAATTGAACTTGGCTGCGTGAGCGAATGTGGCTCACAGGCATGTGAAACTTCACCTCTGCGGGCAGTATTTCACCGGGGGCGTATTTGCCCACCAGTTGACCCAGCTTGGAATCAGGCATCTCGGCGCCCGGGTAGGCCAGCAATGGATAGGAGTTGACGTATTTTTCGTTGACCAGGATGTTCAGATTGGACTTGTCCTGCCGAGGACGAGGCGTGTACCGGTACTTCAGATCAAACGGAACACCGGGTGAGTTCCAGGCGAACAAGTCTGGCGGCGTGATGATGTTCACCCGCACCAAATCAGGGGAGAGGCCGCGGACGTTCAGGTCCTCCAACGTGGCCAGTTCGCCAAACTTGACGGGGCGATCGCTGGGCAGCCAGCGAGGGGCGTCATAAGGCACCCGCGGTTTGAGGCCGTCCAAGCGTGCATTGCTGACCGTCTGACCTGCCAGTGCCGTTTTGCCCAGCCCGAGCGATGTGGCGGCCACGCGCAACTCAGCGGCATCGCGTCCGAGCACATACAACACCTTGAAGCGCGAATCCAACGGATGCGGCGCCACGGAAATGCTGGGCCCGTTGATGGCAGGAATGTCCACCAAACCCTGAGGGCGGTCATCGCTGGTGGCGAACACCACCACGTGGTCAGTCGGCAACTTGTTGAGGTGTGCCGGGAACCACGCACCGCGGTAGCTGGCTTGCTCACCAAACCAAGAGGCGACAATACCGGCCGCCTCCAGTGTGGCGATCGATGGACTGGCACCAAACACAAATGGTCGCTCCAAGCGACGCCCATCCCGGCGATCAAAGAAAGGCGCAGGGAGCATGGCCAACTCATTGACGCCTGACATGGGTGCAACCGTGAATTGCAACGAGCTTTGGTTGCTCATGTTCAGCCACAGGCTGGAGTGGAAGGGATCTTCGCAATCCAGTGTGTAGTGTGCAATGAACTGGAGACTGAGACGATTCAGGTCACTGACCAAACGCGGGTCAATGGCCACCTCGCGCACCATGGGGGCCCCGGCGTTCTCTTTGGGCAAGGGAATGGTCTGAGCCACTTCACCGTTGAGCATCACCTTGAGGTGTGACAGGTTGGTCAGCAGGGATGGGGAGTACGTGAAGTCCAATTTCAGTTTCAGCGCGGTGACCACCTCATCAGGAGGCACGGTGAAGGTCACTGAATAAATGGGGTCTATGCCCCTGAGCTGAAAGGGCTGGGTCACCCCCAGCTGTTTGAACGTGAAACTGTAGCTGCCGAGTTGCGAGGCGGGGCTGCTCAAGGCCGCTGTGACAGAGGAAGTCTCGCCGACTTCGGTCGTCAATCCCCGGTTTTTCTTGCTCTGCGCCCAGGCGTCGGGCGTGATGGACGACGTGATGATGGCGGCACCGAACATGAGTGCTGCAAGCAGTTGACGTTTAAACATGTAATTTCCCTTGTATCCCATGAAGTTCATCGAGCGAGCTCACGATGCACTTTTACCCACCCTATTAGCAGTGGCGGCCACTGCTTTGGTCGCGACCAACCGCGTGCGTCGATCTCGGAGCACATTGAACAACAACATGCCCAGTACCTTGAAACCACTCAACCCCATCCAGGCCACCTCGCGCAGCGAAGTCAACGGCTTGTCGAATTTGCGTTTGTCACCCCAAACCACCCAACTGTCAGCCCGCGCGAAAGTGCACTGTACAAAATCGATGGATTGTTGTGTGGACATGGGTTCAAAACTCAGGCCAATTCGGCTGTCTCGGTTCAGCGTGACTTTGGCGTCAAATTCAAATTCATCCATGCCGCGTTGCAGCACGAGCTTGACAGCGTCGCCAGGCTGCAAGCCGATCGGTTCAGGCACGGAAACACCCACACCGCCGTCTGAGTAATCGCTGGTCACGCACACCACACTGCGGCCCGATGGCAAACGCAGCGCAGCAGCCAACTTCATTTGGACCCTGTGAGACGCACGGACCTGCCTGGCCTCGTTGGCCACCGCAATGCTGGCACCGAGCATCATCAGGTTGTAGGAGGTCCAGATCAGGTTCAGCACGATGGTGTCCACGTCAGGGCCGACTTCCCAGAACAGACGAATGACCCCCACCACAAAACCCAGCAAACTCAAACCCATCAGAATCAAGTAGGGCTTGGAGATGTCCCAGTCGAAAAACTCGCGCTGGTTCAGCCCCCCTTTGGCCGTCACGTTGAACTTGCCGTATTTGGGGTTGACGAAAGCCACGAGGGTAGGCCTCAGGATGTACCAGGCCAACACCGACTCATACACCTCGGCCCAAAAGGAGTGCCTGAATTCACCCTGCATGCGAGAGTTCGTCAGGTTGGCGTGCAACAGGTGCGGCAGCGCGTACAGGGCAATGCTCAGGGCCGACGCCTGGATCACCTGTGACCCCAGCAGCAAAAAAGCCAGCGGCGCCGTCAAAAACACCAAGCGCGGAAGGCCGTAGAAGAAATGCAGCATGGCATTGGCGTAACACAGCCGTTGCGCCAGCTTCAGGCCTGGGCCAAACAAGGGATTGTCCAGCCGAAAAATCTGCGCCATGCCTCGCGCCCAACGAATTCGTTGCCCCACGTGTCCACCCAACGACTCGGTGGCAAACCCCGCCGCCTGCGGAATCGCCAAATAGGCCGTGGAATAGCCTTTTCGGTGCATTTTGAGGGCCGTGTGAGCGTCTTCGGTCACCGTTTCAACGGCGATGCCCCCAATTTCGTCCAAAGCGGACCGCTTCATGACCGCGCAGGAACCACAGAAAAACGTGGCGTTCCACAGGTCGTTCCCATCTTGCACCAGGCCGTAGAACAGCTCACCCTCGTTGGGAACTTTTTTGAAGGTTCCCAGGTTCTTCTCAAACGGATCGGGCGAGAAAAAATGGTGTGGTGTCTGCACCATGGCCAGCTTGGGGTCCTTGCCGAACCACCCCATGGCGATCTGCAGAAAAGTGCGCGTGGGAATGTGATCGCAGTCAAACACAGCCACGTACTCACCATTGACGCGCTTCAGTGCCGCGTTGATGTTGCCCGCCTTGGCGTGCTTATTGCCCGTCCGCGTCAAGTAACCCACACCCGCCTCTTCCGCGAAGGCTTTGAACTCTTCCCGACGGCCATCGTCCAAGATGTAGACCCTGAGTTTGTCTTTCGGCCAGTCGATGGCCATGGCGGCGAACACCGTGGTTTTGACGACCTTCAGCGGTTCGTTGTAGGTGGGGATCAGCAGGTCCACCGTGGGCCAGTGCTTGAGGTCTGAGGGCATGGGCACGGGCTTGCGCTCCAGTGGCCACGCTGTTTGAAAATACCCCAGGGCCAACACGATCCACGCATACAACTCGGCCACAAACAGGCCAGAGCCAAACAACCCGCTCAGCCAGGTGTCGAACGATATGGTTTCGGTCAGACGCCAGTACAGGTACCGGGTTGACGCCACCAGCGACAGCACAATGAGCACCTGGGTGATGTAGCGCCCTGGAAGACTCCGCAGGAATAAAGCCGCGCCAAAAGACAGCAGACCGAGCATTAACTGCTGATTGGCGGTCAACGGTGTGGTAACGGTGAGCCACACCACCGGCAATGCCACCACCAACACCAGCAGTTGAACCAGCAGGCTTTGCCACCCCATCCAACCGGCGAGAGCTCGTACAAATTTCACCGACAAGGCAAACAACCGTCGGTGGCCCAACATGCGCATTTGCATGCGGGCGTAACGAATTCGGCGCATGTTCATGGTCAACCTGCCCTTCGGGTCTGAGCAAACACGGCCAACTGCTGCGCCAGCCACTGCCCCACCTGCTGAATGTCGCGCGAAGCCTCCCCATGCGGGGCATATTGAAGCACCGACTGATCGAACGCCAGCGCTTCGCGCACTGCCTCATCCTGATGGACCACATGAGGCACCACACGATCCGACAAAGCGGAGCGAACCGCTCGCACCACATCGCGGGACAAGGTGCTGCCAGCGTTGACGTTGTTCAACAAATAAGCAGCCCCATGGAAGTGCTCCCGACCCACGCAATAGCGATCCAGGATGGTCTCCATGGCAGGCAAGGTGGCATAGGAGGCTGGGTCAGCGTGGATGACCACCAACACAAAATTCGCCACCCGCAATGCCTGCTGCTGGTAGAGGGATGGACCCGGCGGGGTGTCAACCACCACCAAGTCGGCCAGGCCAGCGGGCAGGCCGCGCAGCCCTGCGCTCAGCCAATCCGGGTGAGCCGACAGGTGAACCTCCAGCGCATCCCTGTCGGTTTCATTGAGGTTGCCATAGGGCAATACCCATGGGCCGCCAGCCCCCTGGAACACACTGGTCTGCCAGGGGCGTTCTTGCAAGGTGGCTCTGCCAGCCCCATCGATCTCGTTGGCATCCACTCCCAAGTGCAGGCGCAGCGCGTTCTGGGGGTCCAGATCAACAGCCAACACCTTGCGGGTGCGACTCAAGGCCAAACCCAGGCTGGCCGCGAGCGTTGTTTTGCCCACCCCCCCTTTGGCGGAAACCACAGAAAGAACTACCACTTGACCAACCTTTTGAGTGGACCCGAGGCCTGATCGGCCTCGGCGGACCGCACGGCCACTTGGGCCATTCGGTCAAACATTTGCTTCAATTCCGTTCGCGGCTCTGCGGCTTTCTGGACCACCGGCGGCTCGGACACGGGCGGCACAAACCGAGGCACAGGTACAGGCGCAGTCACGGGAGCAGGCGCAGTTATGGGCGCCAGTCCAGGCGCCAGGGCAGAAGCAGTCACGCAAGCGGGGGCTGTTGCTGGCGCAGGCGCAGTGGCAGGCTGCGCAATCGGCACCTGCATGACCACGGCAGCGGGTGCCACCACGGGCGGTGCGACCACCTCGTCGACTTTCAGGGGTGGCGGCTGAACAAACACCGGCACGGATGCGACCGCCACAGGCACTGTCACAGATGGCTCTGCCGGTGGCACAACCACCTGCGGGTGGAACACTTCGACTGCAGGCGCCGCAGGCTCGCTCGCCCCTTGTTGCTGCACCACGGCTGCCAGGGGCGTGACGCGCAAGGGCGACTTCACCGGCGCCGTACGAAGTGGTTCGGCCACCTGCCGTTGCCGCACGGCACCGGGGACCACACCCGCGCGAGCAGAGGGCGCTTCGTGGTGTTGTTGTGGCTGAATGTGTCCCAACATGGGCCAAGCGCGTTGAGCGGCGTCGGCCTGATCGTGCTCGACGATTTCCTGGTACGTCCCCGCATCACCCCCAAAGCGGCGAAACAGGTTGGTTATGTCCTCGGCCTTTGACATGACACCCTCTCTGGTTGTTTTGTTTTCATGACACTCCCTCCAACACCCATCAAGGCGCTGACAGCGCAAACACCATTTCCATGGGGGCACCGGACCCCGTCAATTGACCCAGCGTCAAAGTCGGCGGTGAGCCTGCGGCGGAAAGCCACGTCGCATACACACCCTCCAAGAAGCCACCTGCCACGTCGGCATCCAACTGCAGCGCCGCAGGCAGGGGACTGGCCCGGTGCGTGATGCGCAGGGACTGACCCAAATCGACCATGGCCACAAAACCCCACTGCATGCGTTGCCACACCCGGTTGGCCTGGTCCGCCATGCCCACCAAATCCGCACAAGGGTCCAGTGGAACTGTTTCTGCAAAACGGGATCCCAAGCGGCGCAACAGCTGACGGTACTCCGCCGGTGTCAGTTGTGCCTGCAACTCGGCCGACAGCAAATCCAAGAATACGGCCCACTGAGGCGAAACGCGCTCCAGCGCCAAGTGCCTGAGCAAGTCGGTGGAATCTGCCTCAACCTCGGAACCGTTCGACATGATGTGCTTTTCTACCTGTTGTTTGATCTGACACATTGTCGCGCCGTCAGATGTCTTGTGTATATCACCGACCACCGCTTTGCTGCAACCCCGTGCCGGAATCACCGCAGGTGTTGTTTTTCGCGCCACCCCGGCTGAAGGTGAACCACGCTGCTGGTGGCACCCTAGGCGCGCGGGGGTGGTGGATACTTGTCAGCGCCATCGGTGCTGGCTGAGCCTCCTCGCCAGCCTGCCCACCGCCACACCCCTCGCAACAGGCCTCGTCACGCCCCATGTTTGAACCGCTTTATACACGCCTTGCCCCACTTACCCGCCCATGGGTGCTCCTGCAACTGTGGCTGAGCCTGCTGATGGCGGTGGCCACCCTGCCTGTGACCGCCCAGAACCTGCTGGCCCCCAGCTCGGTCCGCAGTGAGCAGGTGACCGCCGAATTGCTGGCCCACGCACCGCAAGGCATGGGCGTGGGCCAGCCCGTTTGGCTGGGTCTGCAGCTCACGCACGCCCCTGGTTGGCACACCTACTGGCAAAACCCCGGCGACTCTGGCCTGCCCACGCAGCTTGACTGGCAGCTGCCTGAGGGCGTTCAGGTCGGCGACCTGGTGTGGCCCACACCCAAAAAATTCCCGCTGGGGCCATTGGCCAACTACGGATACGACGGCACCCTGTTGCTGGTGGTCCCGCTGACCATCACCCCCGAGTTCCGCGCGGCCAAGCTGGAGGTGGGGTTGAACGCCTCTTGGTTGGTCTGCCGTCAAGAATGCATTCCTGAGGAAGGGCAATTCAGACTGTCCGCCCCCAGCGCCCAGCCCCTGGCCCTGCACGGCATGGCGTTTGAAACCGCACTGGCTTTGCAACCAAAGTTAATAGCTAATAACTTAATAAACACGAGCGTTGAAGGACAATTTCTTCATATTTTTTGGCCACAACCCTCCAAAACCTGGCACGGCAAGAGGCTGGAGTTCTTCCCCGTCACCCCCGGCCTGATCGAGCCCGGCGCCGCCTGGGAACAGAGTTGGAGCGCACAGGGTTGGTCGGCCCGTGTGCCGCTCAGCGCCTTGCGCAGCGAGTCGCCCGCGCAACTGCCCATGGTGCTGGCACTGGCAGAAACCACCCATGGCCAACCCGCGCAGGCGGGTGTGTTCACCACATCCACCGTGCAAGGCAGCTGGCCGCCGGTGCAGGCGGTACCTTCCCCAGGCATCAGCCCGGCGCTGGAGGCGGCGCTGCAGGACAACGCCGCCCGCGCCGCCGCTCCAACCAGCACAGGCACCCCGCTGGGTCTGATCGGTGCGCTGCTGGGGGCACTGCTGGGCGGCATGGTGCTCAACCTCATGCCCTGCGTTTTCCCGGTGCTGGCCATCAAGGTGTTGGCCTTTGCCCAGCATGCCGAGCACACGCGGGCGCACCGCTTGGCTGGACTGGCCTACACCGCTGGGGTGGTGCTGTCCTTCTTGGCGCTGGGTGGCCTGTTGCTGGCGTTGCGGGCCGCCGGTGAACAACTGGGCTGGGGCTTTCAACTGCAAAACCCCTTGGTGGTGGCGGGCTTGGCGACGCTCTTCACCGTGATTGCCCTGAACCTGGCGGGCCTGTTTGAATTTGGCAGCGTGCTGCCCAGCCAACTGGCCAGCCTGCAGGCCAAACACCCGGTGGTGGACTCGTTTCTCACGGGGGTGCTGGCCACTGCCATCGCCTCCCCGTGCACGGCACCGTTCATGGGGGCTTCGCTGGGACTGGCCATTGCGCTGCCCACCGTCCAGGCACTGGCCGTGTTCGCCGCACTGGGGGTGGGCATGGCCTTGCCCTACCTGCTGGCCAGCTGGGTTCCCGCCGTGGCCCGCGCGCTGCCCCGCCCGGGGGCCTGGATGAACACCCTGCGGCAATTCCTGGCGTTTCCCATGTGGGCCACCGTGGTGTGGCTGCTGTGGGTGCTGGGGCAACAGACTGGCATCAACGGCGTGGCGGCATTGCTCATGTGCCTGGTGGCGCTGGCCCTGCTGATCTGGGCATTGGGCCAGACCGGGCGCACCGGTGGTGTGCTGGCCGGCCTGGCCGCCGCAGGGCTGGCCTGGTTGCTGTGGGCGGTGGGGCCGCTGGTGACCGAGCTGCCCGGCACTCCCGCCGACGCCTTGGCCACCCACACCGCGGCCACCGCCGATTGGCAGGCCTGGACCCCCGCGCGCCAGGCCGAACTGCTGGCCCAAGGCCGCCCGGTGTTTGTGGACTTCACCGCCGCGTGGTGCGTGACCTGCCAATACAACAAACGCACCACGTTGGCCGATGCCAACCTGCTGGCCGACATGCAACAACGCCAAGTGGCCCTGCTGCGCGCCGACTGGACCCGCCGCGACCCGGCGGTGACCCAGGCGCTGGCCTTGCTCCAGCGCAGTGGGGTGCCCACCTACGCGCTGCACACGCCCGGCCGGCCACCCCAGGTGCTGTCCGAGGTGCTGAGCGTGCAAGAGGTCAGAGACGCGCTGGCCAGGCGCTGAGCACTGGTGGCGGCGCAGCCTCGGTTGGCTCGGCAGGGATAATGCCCCCTGCACCCAACCAGAACCTGTGGACCCCACCGATGAGCTTCGCCCCCCTGCAAAACGACACCTTTCTGCGCGCCTGCCTGCGCCAAGCCACCGAGCACACCCCCATCTGGCTGATGCGCCAGGCCGGTCGCTACCTGCCGGAGTACCGGGCAACGCGCGCGCAGGCCGGCAGTTTCATGGGCCTGGCCACCAACACGGACTACGCCACCGAAGTCACGCTGCAGCCGCTGGAGCGCTTTCCGCTGGACGCCGCCATTCTGTTCAGTGACATCCTCACTGTGCCCGACGCCATGGGCCTGGGCCTGACTTTTGCCATCGGCGAAGGCCCCAAATTCGCCCGCCACGTGCGCGACGAGGCCGCTGTGGACCTGCTGGCCGTCCCCGACATGGACAAGCTGCGCTACGTGTTCGACGCCGTCACCAGCATCCGCAAGGCGTTGAATGGCCGGGTCCCACTCATCGGTTTTTCCGGCAGCCCCTGGACGCTGGCCTGCTACATGGTCGAAGGTGGTGGCTCCGACGACTACCGCGCCGTCAAAACCCTGATGTACAGCCGCCCCGACCTGATGCACCGCATCTTGGCCATCAACGCCGATGCCGTGGCGCTCTACCTCAACACCCAAATTGAAGCCGGTGCCCAGGCCGTGATGGTGTTCGACAGCTGGGGGGGCGTGCTGGCCGACGGCAACTTCCAGGACTTCAGCTTGGCCTACACCCGCCGCGTGCTCGACCAGCTCAAAAAGGAACACGACGGCGTGCGCGTTCCGCACATTGTGTTCACCAAAGGCGGCGGCCTGTGGCTGGAAGACATGAACACCCTGCCCTGCGATGTGTTGGGCCTGGACTGGACAGTCAACCTGGCCAAGGCCCGGCGCATGGTCGGCGGCGACGTGGGCGGCCCAGGCAAAGCCCTGCAAGGCAACCTGGACCCCAACGTGCTGTTTGCTTCGCCCGAGCAGATTCAGGCCGAGGCCATTCGCGTGCTGGACAGCTTTGGCCTGCCGCACACCGACCGCGCCACCCATGGCCCCACCCACATCTTCAACTTGGGCCACGGCATCAGCCAGTTCACCCCTCCTGATAGCGTGTCCGCCTTGGTGGAAGCCGTTCACAGCCATTCCAAGCGCATGCGCCAACTGGCCTGAACACCAAACTTGCACGGCGTGTGATTGAACCGATAGCAACCACCACAACAGCCCCCAGGGCCATGCGGTGGTTGGCCAGACCCACGCACCCACGCTTAGCACAAAAAAAACCCCGAAACTGGCTTGACAAACGGGGGTTATGCACAAAAAAGTGCGCACGGCATGCTGCACCGCAACACCCTGACCAAACCACGCTATCAAACACCTAGCGAATGTAAGTGCTTGATTTGTATAGATTTCATGGAACTGCCTTTTTCTCGGGCAAACCAATGAAACCCTTGATTTCTCTGGCTTAGGCAGCGGTTTGGACACGATATCAACAAAGTTATCCACAGAAAACTTGGATGACTCCCGAACCAGTGACAAATCAATGACTTACACGCACTTTCATGAGTTGGCCTGAACAACCACTCCCCCCAGTTGCCCACTGGAGCAATGTGGTGGTGCCCATGCCAGCCCACCGTGCGCTGGGCGACACCCTGAGCTACCAGACCGAGTCGCCACTCCCGCCCGGCAGCCTGGTGCGGGTGCCCTTGGGGACACGCGACGTGCTGGGGGTGGTGTGGTCCAACACGGCGCAGCCACCCGAAGGGGTGAGCCCGGCCCAATGGCGGACCGTGTCGTCCGTGCTGCCGGGCTGCCCCCCGCTGGGTGACAGCTGGCGTTTGCTGGTGGCCTTTGCCGCCCGCTACTACCAGCGCAGTCTGGGGGAAGTGGCGCTGGCTGCCCTCCCCCCCCAGCTGCGCGACTTGCAACCCGACCAATGGCAACGCCGCCTGGTCAAAATCCGCAAGCACGCCGCCAACACCGCTGACACCGCTGACACCCCAACGGTGGCGTCAGACGCCCCCACACTGAGCCCTGAGCAGCAAAACTGTCTGGACGCCCTGGCCGTGGCCACGCAACCCGTGCTGCTGTTCGGCACCACCGGCAGTGGCAAAACCGAGGTGTACCTGCAGGCCGCCGCGCGGCTGCTGCGGCAGGACCCACAAGCGCAAGTGCTGGTGCTGGTGCCGGAAATCAACCTCACGCCACAGTTGTTGGCGCGCTTTTCCGCCCGCTTTGGCGAGCACCTGGTGGTGCCCATGCACAGTGGCATGACCCCCGCCCAACGGCTGGGCAGCTGGCTATCGGCCCACCTGGGTCAAGCGCGGATTGTGCTGGGCACGCGCATGGCGGTCCTGGCCAGCCTGCCACGCTTGCGCCTGGTGATGGTCGACGAGGAGCACGACCCCAGCTACAAAAGCCAGGAAGGCGCCCGCTACTCCGCCCGCGACTTGGCCATCTACCGGGCCCAGCTGGAGAGCAAGCACGGGCCTGGTTGTCAGGTGGTGTTGGGTTCGGCCACGCCGTCGCTGGAGAGCTGGCACGCCGCGGCCCAGGGCCGCTACCTGCGGCTTGACATGCCCACCCGCGTGGGCGGTGGCCCATTGCCCACCCTGCGCCTGGTGGACATGGCCCGCCAACCCAAAGGCACGGTGCTGCCCATGGATTTGGTCGCGGCCATTGCCGAGCGTGCGGCACGCGGCGAACAATCGCTGGTGCTGCTGAACCGGCGGGGCTACGCACCGGTGCTGGCCTGTCACGCCTGCGGCTGGAAAAGCCATTGCCCCAGCTGCAGCGCCTACCGCGTGTTCCACAAGCTGGACCGCACGCTGCGCTGCCACCATTGCGGCTTGACCGAACGCGTCCCTCGCGCCTGCCCCGAGTGCGGCAACCTGGACATCACCCCGATCGGCAAGGGCACCGAACAGCTGGAAGAGCAGGTCACCGCGCTGCTCAGCGGCCAGACCCGGCCAGACGGACAGGGCATTCAAGTCGCCCGGATGGACGCCGACAGCACGCGCCACAAGGGCAGCTTGGAGGCGCAATTGGCCCGCATGCACGGCGGCGAAGTCGATGTGCTGGTGGGCACACAAATGGTGGCCAAGGGGCACGACTTCCGGCGCATCAGCCTGGTCGCAGCCCTCAATGTGGATGCGGGCCTGTTTGCCAGTGACTACCGCGCGCCCGAGCGCCTGTTTTCGCTGCTGATGCAGGCCGGTGGCCGGGCGGGGCGCGATGCCAGCCTGGGCGCCGATGCGGAGGTCTGGGTGCCCACCTGGAACCCAGGACACCCGCTGTTCGCCGCCCTGCGACGACACGACTTTGCCGCCTTTGCCGCCGAGCAACTGGCCGAGCGGCAGGCGGCCCAAATGCCCCCCCTGAGCCACCAGGCCTTGTTGCGCGCCGACGCCCGCACCCAGGAAGCGGCACAGGGTTTTTTGCTGGCCGCACGCGATGCCGCACGCGCCTTGCCCGGCGCTGAATTGGTCACGCTGTACCCCCCAGTACCGCTGACCATTCAGCGCGTGGCCAATGTGGAACGGGCGCACATGCTGCTGGAGAGCCCATCCCGCCCGGCGCTGCAACAGTTACTGAGCCAGTGGCACCCGGCGCTGGCGACCTGCCGTGGCCTGCCCGAGGCGAAGGGATTGATCCGCTGGGTCATGGATGTGGACCCCAGCAGCATTTGATAGCTATAACTCTAATAAAATAAAGCGCTAGAAGCACTTTTATTTGAATTTTCGCCGCCATGGTCCTGCGACCACCATCACCCATGGCGACAGGTCGCTCAGGTCATCAGGGCGACGGCACCCGAGAAAGTGAAAAATGCCGCCACCGTGGACACCAAGATGATGCGCGCAATGCGCCCCGTGTCCGCCTGAAAACGCTCGGCCAACAGCGACACGTTGCTGGCACTGGGCAATGCGGCCACCAGCACCATGACAGTCAGTGTGTACCGATCCAGCGGCACGCCCACCTGGATGGCGGCCACACCCACGGCCAACACCAGCACGGGGTGGAGGAACAGCTTCATGAGCGCCACCGGTACATAGTCGGTCCATGGCGTGGGGTGATCCACCGTCATTTGCGCCCGGGCCAGCACCGCGCCAATGGTGAACAAGGCCACCGGTGACGCCGCATCGGCCAATAGCCAAGCGGTTTTTTCCAGCGGCCCTGGCAACTGGAACTCCATGGCAGAGGCCACGCCCCCCAACAGAATGGCCCAGGGCATGGGGTTGGTGGCCACCCCGGCCAGGGCTTTGCGCGCGGCGCTCAGGGCACCCTTGAGGCCACCTTCGGCACCATCCAAGCGCGACAGGGCAATGCACAGTGAGCTGGTCACCACCATGTCCACCACGATGAGCACAATCACCGGCCCCACACTCTTGGGACCCAACAGGGTCGCCAACAATGGCACACCCATGAAGCCGGTGTTGGGAAAGGCTGCCACCAGCGCGCCCAGGCTGGCGTCGTTCCAGCGGATGCGCTCGTTCATGGTCATGGCCACGGCAAAGGCCACCATCACCAGCGCGCACAACAGGTACACCCCCAGCACCGACGCATCCAGCAACTGGGCAATGGGGGTGGTGGATCCAAACCGGTACAGCATGCACGGCAGGGCAAAAAACAACACAAAGCCGTTCAGGCCACCGATGGCGTCCAGCGGCAGCATGCGTCGGCGTGCCGCCGCAAAGCCACACGCCACCAAGGCAAAGAAAGGGAAGGTCACCCACAGTATGTTCAGCACGGCGAGATTGTGTCAGGTCAACAGCGCCTACCTGCGACACACGCGACAATCTGGGTCTGGTGACGGGGCCGTCGCCCCGTCGCGGTTTTGTTTCTTTTTGTTGGTACGTTGTTGTTTTGTCTTTCCCTGCTGTTGCCCCCTCCGCTCTTACGATTGGCCTCAACCCTGCCCAGCAAGAGGCCGTGCTGCACCTGGGCGGCCCCTGCCTGGTGCTGGCGGGCGCTGGTTCGGGCAAAACCCGTGTCATCACCCACAAAATTGCGCGGCTGATCGAGGCCGGGTTGGCCCCCGAGCGCATCGCGGCCATCACCTTCACCAACAAGGCTGCCGCTGAAATGCGCGAACGCGCCCGCCAACTGGTGGGCAAAGGGGCGCAAAAGGTGCTCATCTGCACCTTTCACGCCCTGGGAGTTCGCATGTTGCGCCAAGATGGGGCGGTGCTGGGGCTGAAGGAGAAGTTCAGCATCTTGGATGCGGACGACATCGTGGGCATCCTCAAAGACTGCGGCAGCACCACCGATGCCAACCAGGCCAAACAATGGCAGTGGACCATCAGCGCCTGGAAGAATGCCGGCCTGAACGCCGACGAGGCCCTGGCCCAAGCCCGCACCGACGACGAACGCAGCACCGCCGTGTTGATGGCCCGCTACCAGGAACGCCTGAGCGCCTATCAGGCGGTGGATTTTGACGACCTCATTGGCCTGCCCCTCAAGCTGCTGCAGCACCACGCCGAGGTGCGTGAACGCTGGCAGCAGCAAATGGGCCACGTGCTGGTCGACGAATACCAAGACACCAACGCCACCCAGTACGAACTGCTCAAGTTGCTGGTGGGCGAGCGCGCCCGCTTCACGGCCGTGGGCGACGATGACCAGAGCATCTACGGTTGGCGCGGTGCGACGCTGGATAACCTCAAGAAGCTCCCCGTGGACTTCCCGGCACTGCAGGTCATCAAGCTGGAGCAGAACTACCGCTCCACCGGTGCCATCCTGCGTGCTGCCAACAACGTCATTGGCCCCAACCCCAAATTGTTTCCCAAAAAACTCTGGAGTGACCTGGGTGAAGGTGAGCCCGTGCGCGTCGTCGCCGCCGACAGCGAGGAGCACGAGGCCGATCGCATGGTCGCCCGCATTCAGGGGCTGCGCGCCGGGGTGGGGCCGCTGGCCAGCCCACACAAGGAATTTCGCGATTTTTGCCTGCTCTACCGTGCCAACCACCAGGCCCGGGTGTTTGAGGTGGCCCTGCGGCGGGCACAGATTCCCTACAAGGTGTCAGGTGGCACCAGTTTTTTCGACCGAACCGAAATCAAAGACTTGTGTGCGTGGTTGCGCCTGCTGGTCAACAACGATGACGACCCCGCCTTCATGCGCGCCGTCACCACGCCCAAGCGTGGCGTGGGCCACCAGACGTTGCAAGCGCTGGGCGAGTTCGCGAGCAGGTACAAACTCAGCTTGTTCGAGTCGCTGTTTTCCCACTCACTGGGGGCGGCACTGAGCACCCGTGCCGTGGCCTCCCTGCAACAGTTCGGTCGCACGCTCAACGAATTGGAGCACCGTGCCCGCCACACCACCGGGGCAGACAACGCGCGCAGCTTTTTGAGCGATTGGCTGAAAGACGTTGGCTACGAGCAGCACCTCTGCGACGGCGAGGAAAACGCAAAAGCCGCGGCGGCCCGCTGGAACAATGTGGTGGAATTTTGCGACTGGATGGCCCAACGCTGCGGTGGGCAGGTGGAAGACGCTGGTGGCGTTCGGACCGAGAGCGAACGAAAAAGCTTGCTGGAGGTGGCGCAGACCATCGCGCTGCTGTCCACCATTTCGGAGAGGGAGCAAGACCAGAACGTGGTCACCCTCTCTACCCTGCACGCCTCCAAAGGCCTGGAGTGGCCCCATGTGATGCTGGTGGGCGTAAACGAAGGGCTGCTTCCCTTCAAACTGGACGACACCACCGATATGCCCGCCGAACAGGTGGCACAACGTTTGGAGGAGGAGCGCCGGTTGATGTACGTGGGCATCACGCGCGCGCGCCAGTCGTTGGTGGTGAGCTGGCTGAAGCGCAGGAAAAAGGGCCGCGAGTTCATCAACGGTAAACCCAGCCGCTTCATCGGAGAAATGGCGCTGGACCAAAACACTGCCCGGGAAGATCCCCGTGAGAAGCTGCGCGCCCTTCGGGCTGAATTTGCCCTGCGCGCGAAAGCATCCCCATCCGTCACACCTTGAGAGTTGTCATGCCCACACTGTCCACACGCCACCACGGTCACCGCATGCTTGGTCACAACACTTGGTTTTTTATATTGATAGCAGCACTGACTGAGTTGAGCAGCGCCAACGCCCAAACCAGTGTAAAAACCAGCACCCACATCCAGTCCGCCTGCATCACCCCGGCAGAATTGAGCACCCAGCGCCTGTACGGGCTGTGGGAGGCTGTTTTCACCGACCTGCCCACACCGACCGGTCTGCGCCAAGCCGATACAACGATGGTGCAGTTTCGAGGGATCTTGCTGTTTGAGCGCCACCCCGAGCATGCCAACAGTGTTCGGGGAACACTTTCCGCAAAAGACCCCAAAGGAGATGGCCAAGCGATGCCGCCAATGGCCCAGCTGTCTGGCGACGTGGAGGAAGGAGAGATGATTTTGGACGAATCAGACAACGGCCAGCGCATCTCCGCTGTTTGGGTAGGCACCGCCAGTGCTGAGGGCTGCGGCCTCGAAATACGGGGCACCCGTCGGCTGGCAGGAGAAGAGTCGGCCAACCTCTTCGTCATGAGGAAAGCCGCCGGTTGGCGATGAACCAACGGGAACAACTGCACAATGGTGGTGTTTGGCACCGAACCAAACGCCACCATGCAACACCGCAAGTTGCAACGACTCCAGGGGGAACCACACCATGACTTCCGCAAAACAGGCACTGTTGGGCATTTTCAGGCACGTAGCAGAACTCAATGCCTCGGACGTCTACCTCACCACCGGTGCCATGCCCACCATCAAGGTGCAAGGCATCCACCGGCAGCTGGGCAACCAGCGCTTGGCCTCTGGTCGCACACGCGAACTCGCCTATTCCATCCTGAGCGGCGAGCAAATTGCCCGGTTCGAGGCGGAAAAGGAGCTCAACCTGTCTTATTGGGCGGAGAGCATTGGCCGATTTCGGGTGAACGTGTATCAGCAACGCGGGGAGGTGGCCATGGTTGCACGGTTCGTGAACAGCCAGGTTCCCGATCTGGCCACTCTGGGGCTGCCGCCGGTGGTGGCTCAACTCGCTCAACTGCAGAGAGGGCTGGTGCTGGTGGTTGGTGCCACAGGTTCTGGCAAAAGCAGCACCCTGGCGGCCATGATCAACCACCGCGCCAGCCGCCATCCGGGCCACATCCTTACCTTCGAAGACCCCATCGAATTCCTCATCACTCACCAACGGTCCACGGTGGATCAGCGGGAAATTGGGGTGGACACACTGAGTTTTGAATCCGCACTGCGCAATGCGATGCGCCAAGCACCAAATGTGATCGTGATTGGCGAA
Organism: uncultured Hydrogenophaga sp.; assembly: GCA_964396895.1. Lineage (GTDB taxonomy): Bacteria > Pseudomonadota > Gammaproteobacteria > Burkholderiales > Burkholderiaceae_C > UBA2334. The sequence goes on from CAYNGJ010000011.1 coordinate 130,262, forward strand.
ATCAGAGACCGAGAAACCATGCAACACGCGATTGCCTACGCTGAAACCGGGCACTTGTGCATCTCGACCTTGCACGCCAACAACGCCAACCAAGCCATCAAACGGATATTGAACTTCTTCCCGGACTCCGCGCATGGCCAACTGCTCATGGACCTGTCACTGAACCTTCAGTCCGTGATTGCACAACGCCTGTTACCGGGGAATACTGGTAACCTCGTGTTGGCCTACGAAATCATGATGCGCACAGCCTTCATCGCCGATCTCATCAGCAAAGGCAAAATCGATGAAATTCGATCAGCCATTGCCAAAAATTCTGAAGCAGGGATGCAGTCTTTTGACCAATGCTTGCTGGACTTGCACAGCAAAAACCGCATTGACGCCGCAATTGCATTGGCAAATGCAGATTCGCGAACAGACTTGGGATTGAAAATGCGCTTAAATGGGTACGGTATACACCCACAAGCTGATTGAAAAATTTTCGAGATTCTGGAGCGGGAAACGAGACTCGAACTCGCGACCTCAACCTTGGCAAGGTTGCGCTCTACCAACTGAGCTATTCCCGCACTGTGTAGATTTTAATTCAAGACAAGCAACACACACTGCTCAATCAATTTTTCAGCCTTTGATGTCATAGCCTGACAGCGGCTTATAACCCAAAAGCCCCCATACCGGATGGTATGGGGGCAGAGGGAGGGATAA
>CAYNGJ010000012.1:0-124527 GCA_964396895.1 uncultured Hydrogenophaga sp.
CCTGGGACGGCCTGAAACCACTTTGGACGCAAGTTGTTGATTTGTAAAGGCTTTAGGAATGGCAAGTTGTATCAGAAAGTCCCGTAGAATCCCATCCCGAAGGACTGTTAATCCGTAGGTCCCTGGTTCGAGCCCAGGTCGGGGAGCCAAATTGAAAAGCCCAACGTGCAAATGTTGGGCTTTTTTGTTTTCGGCGACACTGGCGGCATGGCATTTTCACCGCCCGACCCGGAGATCACCTGGCTGCGTCCCGGTGACCCATTCCCACCCACGACCCAGGCCTGGGGGGGCCACACGTCCGCCCCCGGACTGCTGGCAGCGGGCGGCACACTGGACACCGCCACCTTGCACCAAGCCTACAGTCAAGGCATTTTTCCCTGGTTCAGCAAAGGACAACCACCCCTGTGGTGGAGCACCGACCCACGCATGGTGTTGCGCGTACAGGACTTCAAGCTGTCGGCGTCGCTGCGCAAACTCATTCGTGGCCTCCTCAGGCAACGGCGACTGGAGGTTCGCATGGACCATGCGTTTTCCGACGTCATACGGGCTTGTGCGCGCGTACCTCGCACAGGTCAGCACGGCACCTGGATCTTGTCAGACATGGTGCAGGCGTATCAGCAGTTTCACGCGGCAGGTCATGTGCACTCGGTGGAAACCTGGCTCGACGGCCAGCTGGCGGGAGGCCTGTATGCGGTGAACATTGGACGCATGGTGTATGGTGAGTCCATGTTCAGCCACGTGAGCAATGCGTCCAAAATAGCGCTTTGCGCCTTGGTCGCTTTTTGCAGTGCCCACCACATGCCCTTGATTGACTGCCAACAAGAAACCGCGCACTTGGCCAGCTTGGGGGCCAAGCCCATGAGCCGGTCAACCTTCGAACAGGCCATGGGCGATCTGACACCGCTGATCTCTCCCACCTGGCGGTTTCACCCCAACCTCTGGACAGCCATGCTCGCTTGACGGCACCGTGACACACCCGAAAGAACTCCCTCTTCAGGCACTGCAGTTCTATGCAACGGCGCCCTACCCCTGCAGCTACTTGGCGGATCGACAGGCACGCTCACAAGTGGCCACGCCAGGCCACCTTATCCATTCCGACGTTTACTCCACCCTCATCACCCAGGGTTTTCGCCGCAGTGGCATGTTCACCTACCGGCCGCACTGCGACGGCTGCCAGGCCTGTGTACCCCTGCGCATCCCCGTGGCCGACTTCGCTCCCAGCCGCAGCCAGACCAGGGCTCAAAAGCTGCACCACAAACTGCACGCCAGGGTGCTTTCGCCAGGATTCAATACCGCACATTACCAACTGTATTTGCGCTACCAAAGTGGTCGGCACGCCGGTGGCGGCATGGACCACGACAGCATCGACCAATACACCCAGTTTTTGCTGCAAACCCGGGTCAACACCCGCCTGGTTGAGTTCCACGCCACCACACCCGACGGCTCGGTGGGCCAGTTGAAAATGGTGAGCGTCCTGGACGTAGTGGGTGATGGCCTGTCGGCCGTGTACACGTTTTACGAGCCAGAAACGGGGTCAAGCTACGGCACCCATGCGGTCATGTGGATGATCGAGCAAGCCAAGGCCCTGGGCTTGCCCTATGTCTATTTGGGCTACTGGATTGCCGAGAGTCCAAAAATGGCCTACAAAACACGGTTTTCTCCACACGAATTGCTGCTGAATGGCGAATGGGTCCGCATGGACAGCTGACTGACACCACCTTCATGGGCGAGCGAACAGGGGCAATCATTTCACGTTATAAAATACGCGCAACCGATACATGCCAATGACCCACCCAAAAGAATCGCATCCCATCACGCCCACCGTGCAGGTGATTGAACGCATGTTCACCCTGTTGGACATCCTGTCGCGGCACGAAGAACCGGTGTCTTTGAAAGACATTGCCCACCAAGCCGGTCTTCACCCCTCGACCACCCACCGGATTTTGAACGACCTGACCATTGGGCGCTTTGTGGAGCGGCCTGAAGCAGGCAGCTATCGATTGGGCATGCGCCTGCTGGAACTTGGCAATCTGGTCAAAGCGAGGCTGGACGTGCGGGATGCCGCACTGGTGCCCATGCGCGAACTCCATCGCCTGATCCAGCAACCCGTAAACCTGAGTGTGCGGCAAGGGGACGAAATTGTGTATGTGGAAAGGGCCTACAGCGAGCGGTCTGGCATGCAAGTGGTCAGGGCCATTGGCGGGCGGGCACCCTTACACCTGACGTCGGTGGGCAAATTGTTTTTGGCCGCTGACGATGTACAACGCGTGCGAGCCTACGCCACGCGAACCGGCCTGGCCGGGCAAACCAGAAACAGCGTCACACAGTTGCCCAAGCTAGAGACCGAGCTCGCCCAAGCGCGAGCCACGGGCACGGCCCGGGACAACGAAGAGTTGGAGTTGGGTGTGCGCTGCATTGCGGCGGGCATACGTGACGACCATGGCAAGCTGGTGGCTGGTCTGTCGATCTCCGCACCGGCTGACCGGCTGGACGATGCTTGGTTGCCCAAACTTCAGGCCACTGCAGCCACCATCTCCCAAGCCTTGGGCTACAGGACGTCGTAACTCCTGCTGGAGGGAGGAAAGTCGTCAGAAAAGGGTTGCAGGCTGGGTCTCCATCCAGCGGCGAACCCGCTCGGCATCGGCAATTCGAGTGAGCTTGCCGGCTGAATCCAAGAAAACCATGATCAGCTGCCGCCCGGCCACCGTGGCCTGCATCACCAGGCACCGCCCAGCTTCGGAGATGTAACCCGTTTTCTGCAAACCAATTTCCCACTGTGGGTTGTTCACCAACTGGTTGGTGTTCCGATATTGCAGTGTGCGAGTCCCGGTGGCCACTTCGTAACTCGGCGAAGTGGACAAATCCCGGATCACTGGCCGCTCGTAAGCCACCGATGCGAGCGTGGCCAAGTCTTTGGCACTGGACTGATTGCGTGGCGACAGTCCCGTGGGGTCCACATATTGCGTGTCGGTCATGCCCACCAATTTGGCCTTGACATTCATGGTTTCCACAAAACGCGCCAACCCGCCCGGAAATGTGCGACCCAGGGCGTGCGCCGCACGGTTTTCACTCGACATCAGGGCCAGGTGCAACAACTCTCCACGCGTGAGCGTGGTGCCCACCGCCAGGCGCGAACTGCTGCCTTTCAGCGTATCAACATCTTCCTGCGCGATGGTGATGTGCTCATCCAGCGGCAACCCAGCATCCGTCACCACCAATGCGGTCATGAGTTTGGTCAGGGAAGCAATGGGCAGCACGGCTGAACCGTTCTTGTTGAACAACACCTTGTGTGTTTCCTGATCCACCACCATCACCGCGTTGGACTTCAGGCCCAAGTCATCCGATGTGGCATTCAACCCTGCAATTTGACCATGGGATGCACGGGTGGGCGCCATGCGAGTCCCAGCGGTGGCGTTGACTTTGCGCTGGGCGCGCACAGAGGAGCGTATCGACTGGTCCCGGCGCTGAGGTGCTCGCGCAGCCACCTTGCGCTCCGTGCGGGGCTTAACGCTGGCGTGCACACGGACGCTTTTCTTCTTACCGACTTGCGTTTTTTCCCCCTGCTTGGCCGATGCAGCGTGAGCCGCCGGCAACCCCAAACCAAGGGCCAACAACATCGGAAGAAGGATTTTCACCCACACTTTGGATTGACTCGCCATATGCCCCATCTCCGTGACCAACTTCACATTGCAACAAACTGTAGGTTACAGCGAAAAGTCTAACCAGATCAAAAACTTGGGAGATTTTATTCATGTAAATCACAACAAAACAGGCCCCTTGAGGCCTGCTTGGTTGTGGTGAAGGCGCCACGGGCAAACAGATTGCCCGTGGGACCGGATCAACCTTGTGCGGCCACCCGGTCTGCCTTGCTGTGCAATTTGTTCAGCGCACTGAGGTAGGCTTTGGCGGAGGCCACCACGATGTCGGGGTCAGCACCAACCCCGTTCACCACCCGCCCGCCGTGCTGCAAACGCACAGTGACCTCACCCTGGCTTTCCGTGGAGCCACTGATGGCGTTGACCGAGTACAACACCATTTCTGCACCGCTCTTCACATGCGACTCAATCGCCTTGAGTGACGCGTCCACGGGGCCGTTGCCGTCCGATTCGCCCTTGACCTCTTTGCCATCGACCGTGAACACCACTGCCGCGTGCGGTCGCTCACCGGTTTCACTGCGCTGCGACAGTGAGACCAACCCGTATTGCTCTTTCTCGGCGGTCACACTTTCATCGCTGGCCAGGGCCAGAATGTCCTCGTCGAAAATTTCTGCCTTGCGGTCCGCCAACTCCTTGAATTTCGCGAACGCGGCGTTGATCTCCGACTCGGACTCCATCTGAATGCCCAGGTCCTGCAGTCTCTGCTTGAAGGCGTTTCGGCCGCTGAGCTTGCCAAGCACAATTTTGTTGGCGCTCCAGCCCACGTCCTCGGCGCGCATGATTTCATAGGTGTCACGGGCCTTGAGCACGCCGTCCTGGTGGATGCCACTGGCGTGGGCAAACGCATTCGCACCCACCACAGCTTTGTTGGGTTGCACCACAAAGCCCGTGGTCTGGCTGACCATGCGGGACGCGGGGACGATCTGCGTCGCATCCACCCCCACCGTCAACCCGAAGTAGTCGCGGCGGGTTTTCACGGCCATGACAATTTCTTCCAGAGAGCAGTTGCCAGCACGCTCACCCAGACCATTGATGGTGCACTCCACCTGACGGGCACCACCAATTTTCACGCCCGCCAACGAATTGGCCACAGCCATGCCCAGGTCGTTGTGGCAGTGAACAGACCAGATGGCCTTGTCCGAGTTGGGCACGCGCTCCCGCAGGGTTTTGATGAATTGGCCGTAGAGCTCTGGAACGGCATAACCAACCGTGTCCGGAATGTTGATGGTGGTGGCGCCCTCAGCAATCACCGCCTCGACCACTCGGCACAAAAAGTCCATGTCGCTGCGGTAGCCGTCTTCAGGGCTGAACTCCACATCGGCCACCCGCGTGCGGGCATAGCGAACCGCCTGTTTGGCCTGCTCGAGCACCTGCTCCGGCGTCATGCGAAGCTTCTTCTCCATGTGCAAGGCGCTGGTGGCAATGAAGGTGTGGATGCGCGCACGGGCGGCGCCAACCAACGCATCAGCCGCCCGCGAGATGTCACGGTCATTGGCCCGGGCCAACGAGCAAACGGTGGAGTCCTTGATGGCGTCTGCGATGGCCTTGACCGCCTCGAAGTCACCGTTCGAACTGGCGGCAAAGCCCGCCTCGATCACGTCCACTTTCAGGCGCTCCAGCTGACGTGCAATCCTCAGCTTCTCGTCCTTGGTCATGGACGCGCCGGGAGACTGCTCGCCGTCCCGCAATGTGGTGTCAAAAATGATCAATTGTTCGCTCATGCTGGCTCCATGGAGCCGCCCACTGCCGGGCGGCGCGTTGACATACAAAAAAACCCACAACTCAAAAGCAAACGGCCCGTTGCAGGTGCAAACGGGCCGTTGGAAGGAAATACCTGTGCGCTATTCCGCCTGCCCGTGACGAACATGCAGTAGTAGTGCGACAAAACCTTGCTTCATGGGGTCAATGTATCACATCAAGGCTGGTCGTGCAGGCCGCGTTCGTCTGGCTCGTCGGTCGACGTGCTGATGACACTGGTGGGCTTTCCCCGGTACTTGCGCCACGCATACACCGCATAGCCCGACAGCCCGTACACCACAAAGAGGCCGAACAGCACGATGGGCGGGTGGATGTTGATGATGGCGATGAACAAGGCAATCAGCACAATGACCGCGAACGGCACACTCTTCTTCATGTGCATTTCTTTGAAGCTGTAGAACGGCACATTGGTGACCATGGTCAGGCCCGCATACAGCATCAAGCCAAACACCCACCAACTGAGGTCTGGGCCCCTGACGCCCGCCTCCGTCATCAGCCAGATGAAGCCAGCGACCAGCGCTGCAGCAGCTGGCGACGGCAGCCCCTGAAAGAAGCGTTTGTCCACAACCGTGGTGTTCACATTGAAGCGCGCCAGCCGCAATGCGGCACACGCGCAATACACAAAAGCGGCGATCCAACCCCAGCGCCCCAGACCACGCAGCGACCACTCGTAGGCGATGAGTGCGGGGGCAGCGCCAAAGGAGACCATGTCGGACAGCGAGTCCATCTGTTCGCCGAAGGCACTCTGGGTGTTGGTCATTCGGGCCACCCGTCCGTCCAGGCTGTCCAACACCATGGCGGCAAAAATGCCCACGGTGGCCAAGTCAAACCGACCATTCATCGACATGACAATGGCATAAAAACCACCGAACAGCGCCGCCAGCGTGATGAGGTTGGGAAGAATGTAGATGCCTTTGTTGCGCCGTGCGGGCAATGGGGCAGCAGAAGTGGATGTGTCGTTTCCGTCAAGCATGAGGGGTGAGGTGTGGCCCGTGGTCGGCTGCGAACTCATTGGCCGCCACCCAAGGGCGACCAGTGCACTGACCCCGAGTGTAAGGCCCAAGCAATGTGGGTCAGCGGCGGATGAATGCGCGTTTGCGCTGAGCAGACCCTTGGCGCCCGCACTGAAAGACCACAAAAAAAGCCACCGAAGTGGCTTTTTGGCAAATGCAGGCAAACAGCCGCACAGCGCATCAGTTGCGGGTTTGGTCCACCAGCTTGTTCTTGGCGATCCAAGGCATCATGGCGCGCAGTTTGCCACCCACCACCTCAATCTGGTGGTCAGCGGTGTTGCGGCGACGTGCGGTCATGGATGGGTAGTTCAAGCGGCCTTCCTGTATGAACATCTTGGCGTAGTCACCGTTCTGGATGCGCTTCAAGGCATTGCGCATGGCTGCGCGAGACTCTTCGTTGATGACCTCAGGGCCCGTCACGTACTCACCAAACTCCGCGTTGTTGGAGATGGAGTAGTTCATGTTGGCAATGCCGCCTTCGTAGATCAGGTCCACGATCAGCTTGAGTTCATGCAGGCACTCGAAGTAAGCCATTTCGGGCGCATAGCCGGCTTCCACCAGGGTCTCGAAGCCCATTTTGACCAATTCAACGGCACCACCGCACAGCACAGCTTGCTCACCGAACAAGTCGGTTTCTGTCTCTTCTTTGAAGTTGGTCTCGATGATGCCGGCCTTGCCGCCACCGTTGGCCATGGCATAGCTCAGGGCCAGGTCGCGGGCTTTGCCGGACTTGTCTTGGTGAATGGCCACCAGGTGGGGCACGCCGCCACCCTGGGTGTAGGTGTTGCGCACGGTGTGACCGGGGGCCTTGGGGGCCACCATCCACACGTCCAGATCGGCACGGGGCACGACCTGGTTGTAGTGCACATTGAAGCCATGGGCAAACGCCAGTGACGCGCCTTGCTTGATGTTGGGGGCCACGTTGTTGGTGTAGACCTCGCCGATTTGCTCGTCGGGCAACAGAATCATGACCACGTCAGCGGCCTTGACGGCATCGTTGACTTCCATCACGGTCAGGCCGGCTTTGCCGACTTTGTCCCAGGAGGCGCCGCCTTTGCGCAGACCGACCACGACCTTCACGCCACTGTCGTTCAGGTTCTGGGCGTGTGCATGGCCCTGGCTGCCGTAGCCGATGATGGCAACCGTTTTGCCCTTGATCAGGCTGAGGTCGCAGTCTTTGTCGTAGAAAACTTTCATGGTTGTGTCCTGTGAGAGGTAATGGGTAAATCGGTCCGTTCAGGGGAGCCTGTCGAAGGGCTCAGGAAACGCACCCCGCCAAAAGCAGGGTCTTCGACAAGCCCAACCTGAACGGAACCACCGAAAGGTTGAGCTTGGAAAACGGCGAGGCTCACGCCCCGCAACGGTCAAACGCGCAGGATTCTCTCACCTCGGCCAATGCCACTGGCCCCGGTGCGAACGGTTTCCAGAATCGCGCTGCGGTCGATGGCGTCCAGGAACGCATCGTTCTTGCTCTGGTCGCCCGTCAATTCGATGGTGTAGCTCTTCTCGGTCACGTCGATGATGCGACCGCGGAAGATGTCGGCCATGCGCTTCATTTCTTCGCGCTCTTTGCCCACCGCACGCACCTTGACCATCATGAGCTCGCGCTCGGTGTAGGCACCTTCGGTGAGGTCCACCACCTTGACGACCTCGATCAGTCGGTTCAGGTGTTTGGTGATCTGCTCGATCACGTCATCCGAACCCGTGGTCTGGATGGTCATGCGCGACAGGCTGGGGTCCTCCGTGGGGGCCACGGTCAGCGATTCAATGTTGTAACCGCGGGCGGAGAACAACCCGACCACGCGGGACAAGGCCCCGGCTTCGTTTTCAAGGAGAACGGCAATGATGTGTTTCATGGTGAAAGATTCCTCTTTTCGCTGCCCTCCCCCGTCACCGGTAAGTGGCGGGCTCGGCAAACAATAGATTCGTCAGACCCGACCCGTCGTCCACAGGACGACAGATCAGGCGAAAGTGTGGGTGAGCGGCCAGACCGCCACCCCGCTGGGGATGGGTGGACTCAGAGCTCCTCGCTGGCCAGCAGCATCTCGGTGATGCCCTTGCCGGCCTGGACCATGGGGAACACGTTCTCCGTGGGGTCGGTTCGGAAGTCCATGAACACCGTGCGGTCCTTGAGTTTGCGGGCTTCGCGCAGTGCGGGCTCCACATCCTGTGGGCGCTCGATCAACATGCCCACATGGCCGTAAGACTCCGCCAGTTTGACGAAGTTGGGCAATGCGTCCATGTAGCTGTGGCTGTAGCGGCCTGAGTACTCGATTTCCTGCCACTGGCGAACCATGCCCAGGTAGCGGTTGTTCAGCGCCATGATCTTGATGGGCGTGTTGTACTGCAGACAAGTGGACAGCTCCTGAATGCACATTTGCACAGAACCCTCACCGGTCACACAAAACACTTCGCTCTCGGGCTTGGCCAGCTTGATGCCCATGGCGTAGGGAATGCCCACACCCATGGTGCCCAGGCCACCGGAGTTGATCCAGCGGCGCGGCTCGTCAAACTTGTAGTACTGGGCGGCCCACATCTGGTGCTGCCCCACATCGGAGGTGATGTAGGCGTCGGCATCCTTGGTCATGTTCCACAGCGTTTCCACCACGTACTGGGGCTTGATGACGTCTTTGTTGCCCCGGTCGTACTTCATGCAGTCGCGGGCGCGCCACGTCTCTATGGTGTCCCACCAGGCGCCCAGTGCGTGCGCATCGGGCTTGATGCTGCTTTCACGCACCATGCTGATGAGCTCGGTCAGCACGTCTTTCACGTCGCCCACGATGGGCACGTCCACCTTCACGCGCTTGGAGATGCTGGAAGGGTCGATGTCGATGTGAATGATCTTGCGCTCGTTCTGTGCAAAGTGCTTGGGGTTGCCGATGACGCGGTCGTCGAAGCGGGCGCCCACGGCCAGCAGCACATCGCAGTTCTGCATGGCGTTGTTGGCCTCCACTGTGCCGTGCATGCCCAGCATGCCCAGAAACTTGCGGTCAGACGCGGGGTAGCCACCCAAACCCATCAGGGTGTTGGTGACGGGGTAACCCAGCATGTCCACCAACGTGCGGAGCTCAGGCACGGCGTTGCTGAGCAGCACACCGCCACCCGTGTAGATGTAGGGGCGCTTGGCGGTCAGCAGCAGCTGCAAGGCCTTGCGAATTTGGCCACCGTGGCCTTTGCGCACGGGGTTGTACGAGCGCATCTCCACCGTTTCGGGGTAACCGGCGTACGGGGTCTTGTTGAAGGACACGTCCTTGGGGATGTCCACCACCACCGGGCCGGGACGACCGGAGCGGGCGATGTGGAAGGCCTTCTTCATGACCATGGCCATGTCGCGCACATCCTTGACCAGGAAGTTGTGTTTGACGATGGGGCGGGTGATGCCGACGGTGTCGCACTCCTGGAAGGCGTCCAGGCCAATGGCGTGGGTGGGCACCTGGCCGGTGATGATCACCATGGGGATGCTGTCCATGTAGGCCGTGGCAATGCCGGTCACGGCGTTGGTCACGCCAGGACCAGAGGTGACCAAGGCCACGCCCACGTCACCGGTCGCGCGGGCATAGCCGTCGGCAGCGTGCACAGCGGCCTGCTCGTGGCGCACCAGCACGTGTTGAATGGTGTCTTGCTTGTAAAACGCGTCGTAAATGTGCAGCACGGCACCACCGGGATAACCCCAGATGTACTTCACGTTTTCGGCCTGCAAGGCCTTGATGAGAATTTCGGCGCCGCGAAGTTCGGGGATCTGCGCACCAGACGAGGCGGCAGCGGCGGATGCAATTTCAGCTTTGGAGATTTCCATGATGGATGAACCTTTCGAGAATTTCTCTAACGAAAAACCTTGGGTGCCTCTTTGCGAACCCTCGTGAGGCCGCGCCGAGACTTGAGGCCAAAACCATTGGCAGTCACTGTTGACTGCGCGACCTTGACCCGTTTGCCTTTGATTCGGGGCCTGCATTATCGCACTGCAACATGACGCCACCGCCCGGACGCCCACCAACCGTGGGCAGCCCCCCCCAGGAACCGACGCGCCGATGAGACAATTCAAGGCCAAGCCGCGCCGGGAATGCACCCTGCCTCAACGCTGCACTGCCAGCCGCCACCGCGTGACCACACAGACCCCGTCACCCATATTTATTGATGTTTTATGCCTCCAGCGCCCACCATTAAACAGCTTTCAGCTTCTGATTTAAATGCGCCCACCCTGCGTCGCCGCATGGCCTGTTGGCTGTATGAAGGCATGCTGCTGTTTGCGGTGGTGTTCATCTCGGGCTACCTGTTTTCGTCACTCAGCCAGACCCGCCACGCACTGGACAACCGCCACGCCCACCAGGCGTTTGTGTTTGTGGTGCTGGGCATTTACTTCACCTGGCTGTGGGCCAAAGGGCAAACACTGGCCATGAAGACCTGGCACATCCGCGTGGTCGACGTGCACGGCCAGGCCCTGACCCAGACGCGCGCCCTGCTGCGCTACCTGTTGAGCTGGCTGTGGTTCCTGCCACCCCTGGGCGCCGCCTGGCTGCTGGACCTGCACGGGGCGGAGGCTGGCGTGCTCATGCTGGGCTGGGTGCTGGTGTGGGCACTGCTGTCGCGCCTCCACTCGCAAGGCCAATACCTGCACGACGCGCTGGCCGGCACCCGCCTCATCAATGCCCAGTGACCCGCCCTCCACCACCGACGCCCCCATGAACCAGTTCACACCCGCCACCCCCAGCAACCCACAAAAGCAACGCAGGGGCTTGAACCGCGTGTTCCACGCGGCGGGCTACTCGCTGGCCGGGCTGCGCGCGGGCTGGGGCGAAACCGCCTTTCGACAAGAAGCCTTGCTGGCCCTGGTGTTGCTGCCCGCGGCATTCTGGGTGGGACGCGGCTGGCTGGAAATCGCCATGCTCAGCGGCGTGGTGGTGCTGGTGCTGGTGGTGGAGCTCCTGAACACCGCCGTGGAGTCGGCGATTGACCGCATCGGTCCCGAGTGGCACGACCTCTCCAAACGCGCCAAAGACATGGGCAGCGCCGCCGTGCTGCTGAGCCTGATGCTGTGTGGCGGCACCTGGCTGGGTGCGGCGTGGACCCGCTGGGGTTTTGGGGGTTGAACCGCATGAACCCAATGGACCACATGAACCAGACCATGGCACCGATCTCTGCCACCCCCCCCGCTTTTTCGCTGTGCGTGTACTGCGGCTCCAAACCCGGCATGAACCCCCGATTTGCCCAGGTGGCACAGGAGGTGGGCCAGTGGATTGGCCAACACGGCGGACAGCTGGTTTATGGCGGCGGCAACACCGGATTGATGGGGGAAGTGGCCCGCGCCACCCTCGCCGCCGGAGGGCGGGTGGTGGGCATCATGCCCAAGGCTTTGGTGGAGAGGGAGTTTGCCAACCAAGACTGCACCGAATTGCACGTGGTGGACAACATGCACCAGCGCAAAGCCATGATGGCCGAACGCGCCGACGCCTTCCTCGCCATGCCCGGTGGCATCGGGACGTTTGAAGAACTGTTCGAGGTCTGGACCTGGCACCAGCTGGGCTACCACAACAAGCCCATTGGCCTGCTCAATGTCGATGGGTATTACGACGGGCTGCTGGCCTTTCTGGCCCACACCGTGCGCGAGCAATTTGTGGGAAGCTGGCAAATGGACCTGGTGACCGTGGACCACCAGCCACTGACCCTGCTGCCTCGCCTGGTGCAGTCAGCGGGATTTGGACAAAGCGAGCACCTCGCCCGCCACATGTAGGCCCTGAGCCTCAGACTGCGCCTTCGTCCTGTTCCCCCGTGCGGATGCGCACCACACGCTCCACCGAGGTCACGAAAATTTTGCCGTCCCCGATTTTGCCGGTGCGGGCCGCTCGGATGATGGCATCCACACAGCGCTCCACATCGTCGGACTTGACGACCACTTCAATTTTCACCTTGGGCAAAAAATCCACCACGTACTCTGCGCCACGGTAGAGCTCGGTGTGCCCCTTCTGGCGACCAAAACCTTTGACTTCGGTCACGGTCAGGCCAGTCACACCCTGTTCAGCCAAGGCTTCACGCACTTCTTCGAGTTTGAATGGCTTGATGACGGCTGTGATCTGTTTCATGGGTCGGGTTCCTGTGGTGAGTGAAATCACGTTTGATTATGCCCAAGCCAGGCGTACCATGCCGCCCAACCGGTCCCAGCCCTCTTGTCAACCACCTACAGACCCCTTGCCCGCCATGCACCAAGCCCCGCACCCGCCACTGCCCAGCCACACCCCCATCACCGTGGTGTACCGGGGCGGGCACCCGGAACTGGTCCATTGCGGCTCGGTGGCCGTGGTGAACACCCAAGGCCAGTTGCTGGCTTCGGCTGGCGACACGTCGGCGTTCATGTTCACGCGTTCGGCACTCAAACCGTTTCAGGCCATGCCGCTGATTGCCCGGTTTGCCGACCACTACCGGCTGAGCGATGCCGACGTGGCCCTGCTTTGCGCCAGCCACAACGGCGAACCCGCGCACACCGAGCGCGTGGCGCAGTTGCTGGCCCGCGCCGGTGCGTCGGAAAGCAGCCTGGCCTGTGGCAGCCACCTGCCTTACTTCTACAGCACCAACGGCATCGTGCCCGAGCCGGGACGCGCGTTTGGCCGCCTGCACCACAACTGCTCGGGCAAACACACCGGCATGCTGCTGCTGGCCCATGCCCTGGGCGAATCCCCCCAGGGCTACCTGGACAGCACCCACCCGGTGCAACAGGCCATTGCCAATTGCGTGAGCTGCTTCACTGGCGTGCCCGTGTCCGAGTTGGTGCGCGGCACCGACGGCTGCAGCGCACCCAACTACGCCGTGCCCCTGCCCGCACTGGCCCACGCCTTTGCCCAGCTCACCCTGCCCACACCCCACCCGGTGTACGGCGAGGCACCACAGCGCATCGCCCGGGCCATGGCGGCCCACCCCGAGATGGTCAGTGGTCAGGGCCGCAACGACCTGGCGCTGACGCGGGCCGGGCGCGGCGATTGGGTCTGCAAAGTGGGCGCCGACGGCGTGCAGGCCATTGCCAGCCGCAGCCGTGGTGTGGCCATGGTGGCCAAGGTGGGGGATGGCAACCTCAAGGCGCTGATGGTGGCCGTCATCGGTGTGCTCGAGCAGTTGGGCTGGCTGGACGATGAAGGCCGCCAAGCGTTGGCCGACTGGCTGCCCACCCCCATGAAGAACGCCGCCGGGCACGAGGTGGGCCACATGGCCGCCGTGCTTCAACTGGCCTGACCCCGCTCACCCCCGGTACTTGCTGGTGATGGGATAGCGCCAGTCTTTGCCAAAGCTGCGGTGCGTCACCCGCACACCCACGGGGGCCTGGCGGCGTTTGTACTCATTGATGCGCAGCAGCCGCGTCACCTTGTCCACATCGGCGCGAGCGTAGCCTGCGGCCACGATGGCATCGGGGTGCTCGTCGTTTTCCATGTAGCGCTGGATGATGGCATCCAGCACCTCGTACTCGGGCAGGCTGTCCTGGTCTTTCTGGTCGGGGCGCAGCTCTGCACTGGGCGGGCGGGTGATGATGCGTTCAGGGATGGGGCTGGCCCCCGTGCCGTAGGGATCGTTGGCATTGCGCCACCAAGCCAGTTTGAACACACTGGTCTTCACCACGTCTTTGATGACAGCAAAGCCACCCGCCATGTCGCCATACAGCGTGCAGTAGCCGGTGGCCATTTCGCTTTTGTTGCCGGTGGTCAGCACGATGCCACCAAATTTGTTGGACAAGGCCATGAGCAGCGTACCCCGGATGCGCGCTTGCAGGTTTTCTTCGGTGGTGTCCTCGGGCAAACCGGCGAAGTCAAACGCCAGGCTGGCTTTGAAGGCCTCGAAGTGCGGGGCAATGTCAATTTCGTCGTAGCGCACGCCCAGGCGTTGGGCCATGTCTCGCGCATCAATCCAGGAAATGTCTGCGGTGTAGGGCGACTGCATCATGACCGTGCGCACGCGGTCTTTGCCCAGCGCATCCACCGCAATCGCCAGCACCAAGGCCGAATCAATGCCCCCGGACAAGCCCAGCAGCGCCGCGGGGAAGCCGTTTTTGCCCACGTAGTCGCGCACACCCAGCACCAGCGCGTGCCACAGGTCGGCCTCCGGGCTGTTCTCCACCACCACCACACCTTCAATGTGGGTAGCAAACTCTTCAACGTGGACATGCGCCAGAGCCATTTTTTCCTCAAAACTTTCGGCGCGCATGGCCACCTGACCCCGGGCGTCGAGGGCGAAGCTGCGCCCCTCGAACACAATTTCGTCCTGGCCACCCACCAAGTGGGCGTACAGCAGCGGCAGGCCCGTGGCGAGGACTCGCTCACGCATGGTGGCTTCGCGCTCGCTGCCTTTGCCGCCATGGAAGGGCGACGCGTTGATGACCACCAGCACCTGCGCGCCCGCCGCCTTGGCCGCTTGCACGGGCGCGTCGAACCAGGCGTCTTCGCAAATCAGCAGGCCACAGCGCAGCACCTGACCATGGCCATCGGGCACCTCGAACACACAGGTGTCGTGACCAGGAGAGAAATAGCGGCGCTCATCGAACACCTGGTAGTTGGGCAAGTGCTGCTTGGCGTAGGTGTGCAGCACCTCGCCGTGGCGCAGCACGGCAGCGGCGTTGTGCAACTGGGTGACCGAGACGCTGCGACTGCGCACCGCCTGGCCCGCAGCACCCGGCGGGTTGCCCTGGCCGGACGGAAACACCCTGGTCTGCACCGTGTGCCGTGCGGCATGGCCCACCACCAGCGTCAGGCCATTTAACCCGGCGGTGTCGCGGGCAATGGCTTGCAAGGCATCATCACAGGCGTCCAAAAAGGCGGGGCGCAAATACAGGTCTTCGGCGGCGTAGCCGCACAGCGCCAGTTCGGGCGTGACCAGCAGGTGCACCCCTTGGGCATGGGCTTCCTGGGCCGCTTGCACCACGCGGCGGGCATTGCCCGCCACATCACCCACCACAAAATTGAGCTGGGCCAGACAAATTTTGAACGTCATGAACACACTTGAAAAAAAACCGTCACCACAGGCGAACCACCCGCTGGAATGGACGGAAAACAATTATGTCATCCGTGTTTTTGACCACCCCAACGCCGTGGCGGCCGCCCAGTGGCAAGCCCTGCTGGCCGCCGAAGCCGAGCAGGGGCGCGATGCCCTGCCCTTTGTCACCCCCACCTACCTGGCGGCGCTGCACGACAGTGGCAGCGCCACGCCGGCCACGGGCTGGATGCTGCAACTCGTCACCGTGTGGACCGCTGGGCTCGACCGCCTGCTGGGCGCGTGTGCGCTGTACATCAAAGCGCACTCGCATGGGGAATACGTCTTCGACTGGGCTTGGGCCGATGCCCATGCCCGCCACGGCCTGCCCTACTACCCCAAGGGGGTGGTGGCCGTGCCCTTCACCCCCGTGCCCGGACCGCGCCTGCTGGCCACCGATGCCCCCACCCGCCAGGTGCTGATGGGGGCGTTGCTGCGCCTGAGCGAGCGACTGCACCTGTCATCCCTGCACCTGCTGTTTGCCCATCCCCAAGACCAGGCAGCGGCCCAGGCGGCGGGACTGATGCTGCGCCACACCGTGCAGTTCCATTGGCGCAACCAGCACCCCACGGCCGAGCGCCCCTTCACTGACTTTGAGGATTTTCTGGCCTCCCTCAGCCAGGACAAACGCAAAAAAATTCGCCAGGAGCGCCGCAAGGTGGCGGAGGCCGGCATCTGCTTTCGCACCGCCTGGGGAGCGGAGATTTCCGCCGCCGACTGGGATTTTTTCTACCGCTGCTACGAGCGCACCTACCTGGAGCACGGCAACGCCCCCTACCTGAGCCGCGACTTCTTCCAGCGGCTGGCGGACCAGGCCCCCCAGCACTGGCTGATGTGCCTGGCGCAGCGGGCGGACGGCACCCTCATCGCATCCAGTTTGATAGCTTTAAATTCAATACATGAAAGCGCTGCAGGCCAAAAAGATTTAAAAAACATGTCCTCCGTCGCGTTCGGTCGTTACTGGGGTGCGCTGGAGCGGGTGGACTGCCTTCACTTTGAAGCCTGCTACTACCAGCCCATTGCGTGGTGCATCGCCCACGGGGTGGATCGGTTTGAGGGCGGCGCCCAAGGCGAGCACAAAATGGCCAGGGCCTTGCTGCCCGTGCGCACCACCAGCGCCCACTGGCTGGCCCACCCCGCGTTTGCCGATGCCGTTGACCGCTACCTGGCGCGGGAGACCGAAGGTGTGGACGGCTACCTGACACACCTGGCCGGACGCCTTCCATTCAAGGCCCGCTCCTGAAGGGCCCGCTGTCAGCCGCACCGAGGTGGGGCATGGTGTAATCCGCCGCCGCTTTGGCTGAGACACCTGTCATGCAACGCACCATTTTCAACACCCCCATCGTCAACCGCCTGCTCAAAACTCTGTCATTGGCAGTGCTCAAAGCCCTGGGCTGGACGGTGGAGGGTCAGCTGCCCCCCGAGGCGCAAAAAAGCGTGCTGATTGCCGCGCCCCACACCAGCAACTGGGACCTCCCCTACACCTTGATGGTCGCCTTCGCCCTCGACCTGCAGGTGCGCTGGATGGGCAAGAGCGGCATTTTCAGTTGGCCGTTTGGCAGCACCATGCGGTGGCTGGGTGGCATCGCCGTCAATCGGGAACAGAGCACCAACCTGGTGGCGGCCTCGGTCCAAAGCCTGCGCGAAGCCGACGGCGCGCTGCAACTCATCGTGCCGCCAGAGGGCACACGCAGCAAAACCCGCTACTGGAAAACGGGTTTCTACCACATTGCCCTGGGGGCACAGGTGCCCATCGTCATGGCTTACATGGACTACAGCCGCAAGCGCAGCGGCCTGGGCCCCATCTTTCAGCCCACCGGGGATGTGGACGCCGACATGGCCCGCATCAAGGCGTTTTACGCGCCCTTCAAGGGCAAGAATGCCCAGCAGTTCGAGACTTGAGCGGCGCCTGCACCACCAGGTGCCCGCTCAGCGGCCCCAGGTGCGCGGGTAACGCACGTACTCCACCAGCTCCTGCACCCGCGCGGGCGGCGGTGGCGTGACCAGGCTGACCAAGACCATCACCACAAAACCCACCGGCACCCCGAACACACCCGCCGAAATGGGCTGTATGCCCCACCACAGCTGAATGGGCTGTGTCACACCAAACACCTCGCGCAGCCAAGGCTGGTTGAGCACCATGTAATAAAACGTGACGCCCAAGCCCGCCACCATGCCCAGCGAGGCGGCAATGCCCGTGGTGCGTCGCCAGAAAATACCCAAGGTCAACGCGGGGAAAAACGCTGCGGCGGCAAACGAGAACGCCGCCGACACCAGGAACAGGATGTCCGCCGGCTTTTGCGCCGCCACATAGGCCGCCGCCAGGGCCACCACCAGCAGCAGCATTTTGGAAATGGTGACCCGCCGCGCGGTGCTGGCGTTGGGGTCAATCATTTTGTAATACAGGTCGTGGCTGAGCGCGTTGGCAATGGTCAGCAGCAAACCATCCGCCGTGGACAGGGCCGCCGCCAAGCCCCCCGCCGCCACCAGGCCGGAAATGACGTAGGGCAAGCCGGCAATTTCCGCAGTGGCCAGCACGATGATGTCGCCGCCAATGCTCATTTCGTTGAGCTGCAAAATGCCGTCCTTGTTCACATCGGTGATGGACAGCAGGCTGGCATCCACCTTATTCCACGCTGCCACCCAGGCGGGCAGCGCGTCAAAAGACGTGCCCACCAGCACGTTGAACACCTCAAACTTCACCAGCACCGCCAACGCCGGGGCCGTGAAATACAGCAACACCACAAACAGCAGCGACCAGGTAACCGACTCACGCGCCTGCTTCACACTGGGTGTGGTGTAGTAGCGAATGAGCACATGCGGCAACGCCGCTGTGCCCACCATCAGACAAAACACCAGGGCCAGAAAATTCCGGCGCGACAGGTCAAACTCGGCCTGCTCGTCGGGGGTGCCGTCCGGGTCGCCGCTGTACTGCTGGGCCTGCGGGGGCATGCCGTTGAGGGGCTTTTGCTTGACCTGTGCATCCGCCAACTCACGCCGCCACTCGCGCACGGCCCCGTCGGGATCACGGGGCATGCGGGCCTGCAACTTCTCGGCGGCAATCTGTTCGGTCTGGCTGGCGCTGGAGGCGCGCAGCACCGCGACCTTGGCCTCGGCCGCCGCCCGCTCCGCCGCCAGCGAGCGCACCGGGTCTGCCAACATGGCCTGAAGTTTGTCCACCCGGTTGGCGTAGATCTGGCGAACTTCCTTTTCCTTGGGGTCATCGGTCAACACCGCTTCTTTGGCGGTGACTTTCTCCAGCTGAAACCCGTACACCAACTGGGGCACGGGCACACCGGTCTGCTTCATGCTGAGCCAGACCACGGGCAACATGTACGCCACGATGATGACCACGTACTGCGCCACCTGCGTCCACGTCACGGCCCGCATCCCCCCCAGGAAGGAGCACACCAAAATGCCACCCAACCCCAGGAAAATCCCCAGTTCGAACGCCACCCCTGTCAAGCGCGAGGTGATCAGGCCCACACCGTAAATCTGCGCCACCACATAGGTGAACGAGCACAAAATGGCCGCCGCAATGCCCAGCAACCGCGGCCAGTTGCCGCCGTAGCGCTCCCCCAAAAAATCGGGGATGGTGAACTGGCCAAACTTGCGCAGGTAGGGAGCCAGGAACAGCGCCACCAAGCAAAAACCGCCGGACCACCCCATGATGAAGGCCAACCCGTTGTAGCCCGTGAGGTAAATGGTGCCGGCCAGGCCCAGGAAGGACGCGGCCGACATCCAGTCTGCCCCTGTGGCCATGCCGTTGTACACAGCGGGCACCCGTCGACCGGCCACGTAGTACTCCACCGGATCGGTGGTGCGGCTCATGATGCCGATGCCCGCGTACACCGCCACCGTGGTGAGCAGGAAGATGAAACCAATCATTTCCCGGGACATGCCCAGGTGCTCGGCCACGGCGAGCAGCAGCACAAACAGAAACACCCCAGCGGTGTACCAGCCATACACCTTGTTGAGCTGGCGCAGAAACCCCTTGCCATCGGTGGCCTTGGGCACAGGTGACGAACGGAACATGTCGGGCATGGTGCGTCAGTCCTCGTTGAGGCTGTGCGCCTCGTCCAGCTTGGCCATGCAGTGGGCGTACAGGCCAATCAGCGCCACGTAGACCACCATGGCCCCCTGGGCACCCACCCAGAAGCTGAAGGGCCAGCCAAAAAACCGAAAACTCAATTCACGGGCGAAATACGCCACACCAAATGTGACCAGAAACCACACCAGCAACAACCACGCGGTCAGCCTGAGGTTTTTCTGCCAGTAGTGTCGCTGGCTGGGGCTGGGGCTGGGCACAGGTGCGGTCATGGCACGGTCACTTGCTGCAGCAGCGGCTCCAGCGCCATGGCGCGCCGGGGAGAAAACGCCCGCAACTGCTCCAGGCGGTGCACCGCACGGCCCCGTTCACCACACCGCTGGTGCAGCCGCACCAGCTGCTCCAGCCCATCAGGGCACCAGGGTTGCAGGGCCACCTGCTGCGTCCAGGCCTGCTCGGCCCGTTCCCAACTGCCCTGCTCAGCCAGGGCCTGGCCCAACCCGAACCAGGCAGCGTCCATGGCGGGGGACAAGGCCAGCGCACGCTCAAAGGCAGACTGTGCCGGCGCTGGACACCCCATTTTCATGCGCACAAAACCCAAATTGAACCAATGGGCCGCCCCCTGCGGCTGGCTGGCCAGCACCACCTGCAACTGCGCCTCGGCCAGCGCCCACTGGCCCAGGCCCGCCAACACATGGGCCCGTGTGGCCCAAGCGTGCAGCAACGATGCAGAAGGGCACTGCGGCCGCGGCGTTTGACGCTGCACAGCAGCCAGCCACACATCCAGGGCATGCAACGCGGGTGCCGGGCGGTCCAGCCAGAGCCAACCACGCCAACGCCAGGATTGAAACCACCACACCAGAGGCCACACACCCGCTCGCTTCACTGGCAAAGCGATACCCCCACGTGCAGGCAGTGTTGAATTTTGGCCAGGGTGACCGCCAGCCAGACCACGGCCAGCAGACAGAACGCCACCAACGCATGGTGACTGGGCAACACCCCCTTGGGGGAGAGGCGCCCTGCTGCCGCCACAAACGGCTGGGTGGCCAGGCGCAACAGGCCATAAAAGGGGTTATGGGCCCGGTTGGCGCCCGCCAGCAGCGCCAGCAGCCCACGCCCCAGCAGGCTCAGCAGCGCTGTTTCGCACACCATTTTGGTCACAACAAGAAGGGTCAGCATGCGGTCAGTTCAATAGGGTTCGGTCGATTTTGAAGGCTGCGCTTACCACTTTCTTACTGGCGAGCACCCACTGAGTCACCCTGGCAAAACAAAAGGGCAAACCCTGACAGGGTTTGCCCTTGTTTTCGGCGATGACACCGCTGGCGGTGTCGTGCCTGGTGGATCAGTCAGCGACGGCTTCTTCCGGGCGGGCTTTGTCAGACTTCTTGGGCAACGGAGAAATGTCGAGCTTCACCTCGGCATTTTCCACGCCTTTGTCATCGGTCTTGACCTCGATGTCCACGTTCAGTCGGCCCCCATCGGTCAAGCGACCAAACAGCAACTCGTCGGCCAGGGCACGGCGAATGGTGTCCTGAATCAGGCGCTGCATGGGGCGTGCGCCCATGAGCGGATCAAAGCCTTTTTTGCCCAGGTGCTTGCGCAAGGCATCGGTGAAGGTGACTTCCACCTTCTTCTCGGCCAGCTGGGTTTCCAGCTGCAGCAGGAACTTGTCGACCACACGCAGGATGACCACCTCGTCCAGCGCCTTGAAGCTGACCGTGGCGTCCAGGCGGTTGCGGAACTCGGGCGTGAACAAGCGCTTGATGTCAGCCATTTCGTCACCGGCTTCGCGCGGGTTGGTGAAACCAATGGTGGACTTGTTCATGGTCTCGGCACCCGCATTGGTGGTCATGATGATGATCACGTTGCGGAAGTCGGCCTTGCGCCCGTTGTTGTCCGTCAGCGTGCCGTGGTCCATGACCTGCAGCAGCACGTTGAAGATGTCGGGATGCGCCTTCTCGATTTCGTCCAGCAGCAGCACGCAGTGTGGCTTCTTGGTGATGGCCTCGGTCAACAGGCCACCCTGGTCAAAACCCACGTAGCCGGGAGGCGCACCGATGAGGCGGCTGACCGCGTGGCGCTCCATGTACTCTGACATGTCGAAGCGCAGCAACTCCACCCCCATGATGTAAGCGAGCTGCTTGGCCGCTTCCGTCTTGCCCACGCCGGTGGGTCCGCTGAACAAGAAAGCACCAATGGGCTTGTCGGGCCGACCCAGGCCGGAGCGGGCCATCTTGACGCTGGCGGCCAGCACCTCCAGGGCCTTGTCCTGGCCAAACACCACACTCTTGAGGTCGCGCTCCAGGGTTTTCAGCTTGCCGCGGTCGTCGTTGGACACGTTGGCCGGGGGAATGCGGGCGATCTTGGCCACAATCTCTTCCACCTCGGTTTTGCTGATGGTTTTTTTGCGCTTGGACGCGGGCAGCACGCGCTGGGCGGCACCGGCTTCGTCGATCACGTCAATGGCCTTGTCGGGCAGGTGACGATCGTTGATGTACTTGGCGCTCAACTCAGCCGCTGCCTGCAGCGCGGCCAAGGCGTATTTGACGTTGTGGTGCTCCTCGAAACGGGACTTGAGGCCCTTCAGGATGTCCACCGTCTGCTCGACGGTGGGCTCTACCACGTCCACTTTCTGGAAGCGACGGGACAGGGCAGCGTCTTTCTCGAAAATGCCCCGGTATTCGGTGAACGTGGTCGCCCCGATGCACTTGAGCTGGCCGCTGGACAGGGCTGGCTTGAGCAAGTTGGAAGCATCCAACGTGCCACCGGACGCCGCACCAGCCCCGATCAGCGTGTGAATTTCGTCAATGAACAACACCGCATGGGGCTTGTCCTTCAGGGCCTTGAGCACGCCCTTGAGGCGCTGCTCAAAATCACCCCGGTATTTGGTGCCGGCCAGCAAAGCGCCCATGTCGAGGGAGTACACATGGGCCTCGGCCAACACGTCGGGCACGCTGCCCTGGGTGATGCGCCAGGCCAGGCCCTCGGCGATGGCGGTTTTGCCCACGCCAGCCTCGCCCACCAGCAAAGGGTTGTTTTTGCGGCGGCGGCACAGGATCTGGATGACCCGCTCCACCTCGTGGTCGCGCCCAATGAGCGGGTCGATCTTGCCGTCCTTGGCCAACTGGTTGAGGTTCTGGGTGAACTGCTCCAGCGGCGAGGCCTTTTCGCTCTTCTCAGCCTGCTCTTCGGTCTCGGGCTGGGCCTCGTTGGACTTGGTGGGCTCTGGCGGGTCGCTCTTGCGGATGCCGTGCGCGATGAAATTGACCACGTCCAGGCGGGTCACACCCTGCTGGTGGAGGTAGTACACCGCGTGCGAGTCCTTCTCGCCAAAAATGGCCACCAACACGTTGGCACCGGTCACTTCCTTCTTGCCATTGCCCGTGGACTGGACGTGCATGATGGCCCGTTGGATGACACGCTGAAACCCCAGGGTGGGCTGGGTGTCTACCTCGTCGGACCCAGCCACCTGGGGCGTGTTGTCCTTGATGAAGGTGTTGAGCGACTTGCGCAAATCGTCGATGTTGGCCGAGCAGGCACGCAACACCTCGGCGGCGCTGGGGTTGTCCAGCAAGGCCAGCAGCAGGTGTTCGACGGTGATGAATTCGTGCCGTTGCTGGCGGGCCTCGACAAAGGCCATGTGCAAGCTGACTTCAAGTTCCTGGGCAATCATGGGCTTTTCCTGTGGTGAGAGGGGTTGGCGGAGACTGAAAGTCGGCGGAGGGAAACGGGGTAATGGAAGTGACTTGGGGACAAGTTCGGTTTATTCAATCGGCTCGTGCAAGCACTGTAGCGGGTGACCGGCCACCCGAGCGGCGGCCTGCACCTGGTCGACCTTGGTGGCGGCAATGTCTTTGGGGAACACCCCACACACGCCCCGCCCTTCCAGGTGAATCTTGAGCATGATCTGCGTGGCAGACTCGCGGTCCTTGTTGAAATACTCCTGCAACACCAGCACCACGAACTCCATGGGCGTGAAGTCGTCGTTCAGCAGCAGCACCTGGTGCATCTGAGGGGGCTTGGTGCGCAATGGGCGGCGCTCCAGCACCACCGAATCGTCACCGCCGGTTTTGTCGGGCAAGGGTCTGGTTTTGGGAATTCGGGTGGCCATGAAGTGCATTCTATCGGCCACATTCAATCCCCGTTGCGCCACGCAGTTTTGCACTGCAACACGAAAAAAGCCGACCGGCGTGGCCACCGATCGGCGCTTCAAAATGACCCTGAAAAACCGCCCAATGCCCTGGCAAGCGGTCAGTGGATGCTCACATGTTGGCAATCATTTCATCGCCAAATCCCGAGCAACTCACTTGGGTAGCACCCTCCATCAGGCGGGCAAAGTCGTAGGTGACCCGTTTGCTGGCAATGGCCTTTTCCAGGGAACTGAGGATGAGGTTGGCCGCCTCGACCCAACCCATGTGGCGCAGCATCATTTCGGCCGACAGAATTTCAGAACCGGGGTTGACGTAGTTCTTGCCCGCGTACTTGGGGGCCGTGCCATGGGTGGCCTCGAACATGGCCACGGTGTCGGACAGGTTGGCGCCGGGTGCGATGCCAATGCCCCCCACCTGCGCCGCCAGGGCGTCGGAGATGTAGTCGCCGTTCAGGTTCAAGGTGGCGACCACCGAGTACTCGGCGGGGCGCAACAGGATTTGCTGCAAAAACGCATCGGCAATGCTGTCCTTGATGGTGATGTCTTTGCCTGTTTTGGGGTTCTGAAATTTCATCCAAGGGCCGCCGTCGATCAGCTCAGCACCGAACTCGCGCGCGGCCAGGGCATAGGCCCAGTCGCGGAAGCTGCCCTCGGTGTACTTCATGATGTTGCCCTTGTGCACGATGGTCACGCTGGGCTTGTGGTTGTCGATGGCGTACTGGATGGCCTTGCGCACCAGGCGCTCGGTGCCCTGGCGCGACACAGGCTTGACGCCGATGCCGGAGGTTTCGGGGAAGCGGATTTTTTTGACGCCAAACTCGTCCTGCAAAAACTTGATGAGTTTTTTGGCCTTGTCGCTCTCGGCCTCAAACTCGATGCCTGCGTAAATGTCTTCCGAGTTTTCGCGGAAGATGACCATGTTGGTCTTGTGCGGCTCCTTCACCGGGCTGGGCACACCTGGAAAGTACTGCACAGGCCGCAGGCACACGTACAGGTCCAGTTCCTGGCGCAGCGCCACGTTGAGCGAGCGAATACCGCCGCCCACCGGGGTGGTCAACGGGCCTTTGATGGAGACCACATAGTCGCGCACGGCGTGCAGTGTTTCTTCGGGCAGCCACACGTCGGGGCCGTACACCTGGGTGGACTTTTCACCGGCGTACACCTCCATCCAATGGATTTTTTTCTGCCCACCGTAGGCCTTGGCCACGGCGGCGTCCACCACCTTGAGCATCACGGGGGTGATGTCCATGCCCGTGCCGTCCCCTTCGATGTAGGGGATGATGGGCTCATCGGGCACATTGAGCGACATGTCCGCATTGACGCTGATTTTCTGGCCCTGCTGGGGAATCTGGATGTGCTGGTACATGGGGAATGTCTCCGGTGAAATTCGGTGAAGTGGCCGGGCAAGGTGCTGCCAAAGGCTTTGAACACCATGTCGCATGGTGCCCAAAAAATTTTAGACCCAAAAACCGCCCCGTCCTGCCTGACACACATCAAATCGACCCGATGGCCACCGGGCCTGAACGCCCCGCTGCTGGCCGGTGTTCGACGGGATGGTTACGATGTTCGGATGAACACTTTTTCCACCCCATTGGGGGCCCACCGGGCACCCGCTCCCCGAGTCACCCGCTGGCTGGCGGCGGGTGTGTGCTGGCTGTGCCTGTGGGCCAGCCCCATGGCCCTGGCGAGGGGCCCCGAGGGTCAGCCCCAACTCAACCTGCCGCGCATCACCTTGCAAGCGGGCATGTTCCGCATCGACACCCAGGTGGCCAGCACCCCGGAGCAGCGGGCCGTGGGCCTGATGTGGCGCCGGGGGATGCCACAACACGAGGGCATGTTGTTCGTGTTCGAGCAAGCGGCTGTGCAATGCTTCTGGATGAGGAACACCCCCAGCGCCCTCACCGCCGCGTTCATTGCGGACGATGGCACGGTGGTGAACCTGGCCGACATGCGACCGTTGTCGGAAGACAGCCACTGCTCGGCCAAACCCGTGCGCTTTGTGCTGGAGATGAATCAGGGCTGGTTTGACACCCGTGCCATCAAACCCGGTTTTCGTTTGGCGGGAGAACCATTTGCACGCTAAAACTTCCAAAAACGCAGCAATGTATTGAATGAATTCAAGCGATACAGGCCAATAATTCATAAAAAAGCCACCCTGGGTTCACCAGGGTGGCTTTTTTACGGGGTGGAGCGGACCGAAGTCCGCGCGCCATCAGCCGAAGTTTTTCTGCACAAAGGCCCAGTTCACCAGCTTGTCCATGAAGGTTTCAACAAACTTGGGACGGGCATTGCGGTAGTCGATGTAGTAAGCGTGCTCCCACACGTCCACCGTCAGCAGGGCGGTGTCGCCGCTGGTCATGGGGGTGCCGGCCGCACCGGTGTTGACGATGTCGATGCTGCCGTCGGCCTTTTTCACCAGCCAAGTCCAGCCGGAACCGAAGTTGCCCACTGCGGATTTGACAAACGCCTCCTTGAACGCGGCATAGCTGCCCCACTTCGCGGTGATCGCCGCGGCCAGTGCGCCGGTGGGTTCGCCGCCGCCGTTGGGGGTCATGCAGTTCCAGAAGAAGGTGTGGTTCCAGATTTGCGCGGCGTTGTTGTAGACGCCACCGCTGGCTTTTTTGATGATGTCTTCCAGCGCCATGCTTTCAAACTCAGTCCCCTTTTGCAGGTTGTTGAGGTTGACCACGTAGGCGTTGTGGTGCTTGCCATGGTGAAATTCCAGGGTTTCCTGGCTGTAGTGGGGGGCCAGTGCGTCAATGGCGTAAGGCAGTGCGGGCAGGGTGTGTTCCATGGATGTCCTCCGGGGGTGGGTTTGTTAACAGGGAAGGGGCGGGCCAGGGCCATCGGCAGACGCCCGGCATCACGGCCCATTGTAGGAAAGGCTGGCGAAACTTTCAGCGCACCGACAAATCGACCTCGCCATCGGCCAAGGTTGCCCTCAGCCGCTGGCCGGCATGGGTGTCCGCCGCCTTGACCACGGGCTGCCCGGAGTCGCCATCCGCCAGCCAGGCAAATCCGCGCTGCAACACCAGGCGCGGGTCCAGCGAATTCAGCAAGGCCTGACTGCGCAGCAAGCGCTGGCGTTGAACGTCGATCTGCCGCTGAAAAACAACAGGGAAATTGGCCTCCAGCGCTTTGAGGTCATGCTTTTCTTGCTGCAATTTCGAGGAAACCCGCTGCTGCAAACCATGGGACAAGGACTGCAAACGACGCTGCTGCAAAGCCAGCCTGTCCGACGGCCTGGCCAGGCGCTGGCCCAAGCGGTCCAGGCGCTGGGCCTGGGTGTCCAGCCTGGCGTGGCAGGCATCGGTCAGCCGCTGGCCATACCAGGTCAGCAGACCGAGTGCGGCCTCCCGGTCGGTGGCGCACAGCTCTGCAGCGGCAGTGGGTGTGGGCGCGCGCAGGTCGGCCACAAAGTCGGCAATGGTGAAGTCTGTTTCGTGCCCCACCCCGCACACCACGGGCATGGGGGACTGGGCCAGCAGATGGGCCAGGGGCTCAGCATTGAAGGCCCACAGGTCCTCCAGCGAGCCCCCGCCCCGCACCAGAAGCAACACCTGCGGGTGGCCACCACGGGCATGGTCGGCGTAGGCTCTGCCCAATGCGGCACACAACTCGGCCGGGGCCTGCTGTCCCTGCACCGATGCCGGGTACACCGTGACCGGAATGTGCGGCACCCGCCTGGCCAGTGCCGTGGCCACGTCCCGCAGGGCCGCCGCCCCCAAAGAGGTCACCACCCCAATGGACTGGGGCATGGCGTGCAAGGTCTTTTTGCGCCCGGCTTCGAACAAACCCAGCGCCTGCAGCCTGGCCTTGAGCTGCACAAACTGCTCGTACAGGTTGCCCTGCCCGGCCTGGCACATGGACTCGACGATCAGCTGCAAGTCACCGCGTGGGCCATACACGTCCAGTTTGCCTTGCACCTCCACCAGGTCGCCGTCGCGGGGCGCAAACGCCAGGCCGGTGGCGGCGCGGCGGAACATGGCGCAACGCACCTGGCCGCTGGCGTCTTTCAGGGAAAAGTAGCAATGCCCGCTGGCCGCCCGTGTGAAGCCCGACATTTCGCCCTGCACCTGCACCGGGTTGAAGCGGGCGGCCAGGGCATCGGCCACTGCCTGCATGAGCTTGCCGACCGTCCACACCCACCCGCCGGGCACCTGGGGGGCCAACGCATCTGGCGAAGCGGCCCGGGGGGGCAAGCGGCCGTGGACATCAGACGTCAAAGGTCGGTTCATGGGGCACTGCCACCGATTTGGAAGCAGCCAACACAGACCCGATCAGGTTTGAGCAAACGGATGTGTCCACAGAAAACGGCGAGCGGGCGCAGAGCCGTGGCTGACCGGCCGCGCCCAGTCACCACGAGAAAAGCTATTGTTTTTAAAGCGTTTTTCACTGCCCAATTTTTCATCATTTCAAGGAAAACCGCGCAGGAAAGCCATTTCCCGAGGTTGTACCTGAGGTTCTTCACAAAGTTATCCACAGAATCTGTGCGCAGACAGCACCCGTGGCGGGGCTGGGCGGTGCGCCATAATCCGGGGCTGTTTTCTTGACCCGGAGCGCTGTTTTGCTGACCATCATACAAGCCGCTGGCTGGCCGATCTGGCCCCTGATTGCCTGTTCCATTCTGGGCCTGGCACTGATCATCGAGCGCTTCGTCAGCCTCAAAACCTCGCGCATTGCCCCCCCCACGCTGCTGGAGGAAGCCATCACCGTGTCGCGCCAGGCCGTGCCCACCCCGGACGTGGTGAACCAGCTGGCCCAGAACTCGGCGCTGGGCGAGGTGCTGGCAGCGGGCTTTCAGGAGCTGAACCTACACCCCCGCGCCAGCGACGAAGACCTGCGCTCTTGCCTGGAGGGCAAAGGCCGCGAAGTGGCGGCCCGCCTCCAGCGTTACCTGGGCGCATTGGCCACCATCGCGTCGGCGGCCCCCCTGCTGGGCCTGCTGGGCACGGTGGTCGGCATGATTGAAATATTCGGTGCCCAGGTGGGTGACGGCGCCATCGGCACGGGGGCGGCGGGTGGTAACCCGGCACAGCTGGCACAGGGCATTTCCATCGCGCTCTACAACACGGCTTTTGGCCTGATGGTGGCCATTCCCGCCCTCATCTTCTGGCGCTACTTCCGGGCACGGGTAGACGCCTATCTGCTGTCCATGGAGCTGGCCTCCGAGCGGTTTTTCCGTCACCTGATTCGCATCCGGGGTTGAGCCACCATGAACTTCCGCCAAGGATCACGCGACGAGCCTGAGATCAACCTCATTCCGTTCATCGACATCCTGTTGGTGGTGCTCATCTTCATGGTGCTGACCACCACCTACAGCAAATACACCGAGCTGCAGGTTCGCCTGCCCGTGGCGGATGCCGAGCAGCCCCGCCAACGCCCGGCAGAGGTGCTGGTGTCGGTATCCCAGGACGGTCGCTACGCGGTGAACGGTCAGGTGCTGCAGCGCGCCTCGGCCCAGGACCTGTCCATGGCGCTGGCGGAAGCCGCCAAGGCCGATGACAACACCATCGTGGTCATCAACGCCGATGCCACCGCCACCCACCAAGCGGTGGTCACGGTGATGGACGCCGCCCGCCGCACGGGGCTGGCCCACATCACGTTCTCCACCCAGACCAGCGCGGACACGGCCAAAGGCGGCAAAGCCCTTCGCCGCCCCTGATGGTCACGGGCGCCACAGGCTCCGCCACCGGCCAGGCCCCACACCGGCTGAGCTGGCAACACCACCTCCGCCAGGCGTGGCTGCACCGAGGGGTGGTGGCGGTGTTGTTGTGGCCACTGTCGTGGATCTATGGCGCACTGGTGCGCGCCCGCAACCTCACCTACCGGCTGGGTTGCTGGCACAGCCAGCGTTTGCCCGTGCCCGTGGTGGTGGTGGGCAATGTGGTGGTGGGGGGCGCTGGCAAAACCCCCACCGTCATCGCCATCGTTCGCCACCTGCAGCGGCAAGGGCACCGGCCCGGGGTGATCTCCGCCGGCCACGGGCGCGACCGCTCCGAACGTGGGGCCGCTGACTCCGTGGTGGAGGTGCTGGACGACACACCCGCCACCCTGGCCGGCGACGAACCCCTGCTGCTGCGCCAAGCCACACAGGTCCCAGTGTTTGTGGCGCGCCAGCGTGCACAGGCTGGACAGGCCCTGCTGGCGCGGCACCCCGACACCACCGTGCTGGTCTGTGACGATGGCTTGCAGCACCTTGCCCTGCACGCCGACGTGGCAGTGGCCGTGTTCGACGAACGGGGGGTGGGCAACGGCTGGCTGCTGCCAGCGGGTTTGCTGCGCGAGCCGTGGCCAGAACACATCGGCCGTCCGGTGGACTTGGTGCTGCGCGTGCTGGCCAAGCCGGGCCAGGGCGCTCCCCTGCCCTGCCCGGCTGGCGTGCCGGTGTTTGACGCACACAAACAGC
The DNA here is from genome assembly GCA_964396895.1 of uncultured Hydrogenophaga sp. Lineage (GTDB taxonomy): Bacteria > Pseudomonadota > Gammaproteobacteria > Burkholderiales > Burkholderiaceae_C > UBA2334. Next base: position 30,038 of record CAYNGJ010000012.1, read on the forward strand.
TGGCGGAATGCGCCGTCTCGCCACGGGGCCAGCGCGTGCCGCTGGCCGAACTGGGGCAGCCTGACCAAGCGCCCATCACGGCCCTGGCGGGCATCGCCAAACCCGAGGCCTTTTTTGACATGTTGCGCACCGCGCAGCTGCCACTGGCCGAGTGCTGGGCCATGGCTGATCACCAAAATTATGTCGAGTTATTCAATAGCAAACTATTTAATAAATTAGATCGCAAAACACTTATTTTTACTGAGAAAGACGCGGTCAAACTGTTCCCCCTGCTGCGCGGAATCACGCCCGCTTCGGGTCAGCTTCGGGCGTGGGCTGTTCCGCTGGTGTTGACCCCTGACCCCGCCTTCCTGGCGGCGCTGGACGAGCGACTATCATCTCGGCATGGACTCCAAACTGCTTGAATTACTGGTCTGCCCCGTCACCAAAGGGCCGTTGCGCTTCAATGCCGCGCGCGACGAACTGCTGTCCCGCAGCGCCCGTCTGGCGTATCCGGTGCGCGACGGCATTCCCATCCTGCTGGAGCAAGAAGCCCGTCCATTGACCGACGCCGAGGTGGAAGCCCTGCACACCTCTGTACCCCAGGGCTCGGGTGAAGAGCCCACCAGCGCGGCCTGAGGGTGGGAGCCTCCATGCCTCACCCAGTGCACCCGTCCACCCCGCTCACAAGTGGCCACCCTGTGCTGCCGTTTTCTGTGCTCATCCCCGCACGTCTGGCGTCCAGCCGCCTGCCCGACAAGCCCCTGGCCGACATCGGTGGCCTGCCCATGGTGGTGCGGGTCGCGCAACAAGCCGCGTTGAGCCAGGCCATCGCCTGTGTGGTGGCCACGGACCACGAGCGCATTGCCCAAGCCTGTGAAGCCCATGGCCTTGCCTGGGTCATGACCGACGAACACCACCCCAGCGGCAGCGACCGCCTGGCCCAGGCCTGCGAGCGGCTGCAACTGGCCGACGACGCGATCGTGGTGAACGTTCAGGGCGACGAACCCCTCATTCCCCCAGAACTCATCAACGCGGTCGCCCAGACCCTGCAGGCCCGCCCGGACTGTGTCATGTCCACCGCCGCCCAGGCCATTCACAGCGTTGACGACTACCTCAACCCCAACACTGTCAAGGTGGTCACCGACCGACACGGGGTGGCGCTTTACTTCAGCCGAGCGCCCATCCCTTGGTGGCGTGATGGCATGGGGAGCCTGACGCAGCCCCCCGCGCCTCTGCAACTGCCCAGCCCGGCCCCGTTGCGGCACATTGGGATTTACGCCTACCGCGTCGGTTTCCTGCGGCGCTTCCCCACACTGCCCATATGCGACCTGGAGCGCATAGAAATGCTGGAGCAGCTGCGTGTGCTGTGGCAGGGCGAAAAAATTGCCGTCCATGTCACCGCCACGGCACCGGCAGCGGGGGTGGACACCCCGCAAGACCTGGCGCGTGTGCGGCAGCTCCTGGCCGGCTGAACCCACATGGCAACCCCCTTTTGCCCACGCGCGGGCGAGCAGGCCCGCGCGTAAGGCTGACAGAGGGCTTGCATGCTATGCTGCCCGAGGACGCGGCTGGAGGAACGTTCTGCATGACAGGCGTTGACTGGTGGTCAGCACCGTGTGGCACCACCTGCGCCACGGCACCCTGCGCAACCCAAGACACTTGTGCCTGCGGCGATTTGCCGCCGGGCCCGGATTTTTGAAACCACGAGAAGGAATGTCATGAGACTGATACTGTTGGGCGCCCCAGGTGCCGGCAAAGGCACACAGGCCACGTTCATCTGCCAGAAATACGGCATCCCCCAAATTTCCACGGGTGACATGCTGCGCGCCGCCGTCAAGGCAGGTACGCCGCTGGGTTTGCAAGCCAAGGCGGTGATGGAGTCCGGTGGTCTGGTCAGTGACGACCTCATCATCAACCTCGTCAAAGAACGCATTGCCCAACCTGACTGCGCACAAGGTTTTCTGTTCGACGGCTTCCCCCGCACCATTCCCCAGGCCGATGCCATGAAGGCGGCCGGCGTGAAGCTGGACTACGTGCTGGAAATTGATGTGCCTTTCGAGGCCATCATTGAGCGCATGAGCGGCCGTCGCTCTCACCCCGCGTCTGGCCGAACCTACCACGTCACGTTCAACCCCCCGAAAGTGGCGAACCAGGACGATGTGACCGGCGAACCCCTCATCCAGCGAGAAGACGACAAAGAAGAAACAGTGAAAAAGCGGCTGGAGGTGTACAGCGCCCAGACCCGCCCACTGGTGGACTACTACAGCCAGTGGGCGGCCACTGAGCCAACCGCAGCGCCCAAGTACCGTGCCATCAGCGGAACGGGTGGCGTAGACGAAATCACCGCCCGCGCCTTTGCCGCCCTGGCCGGCTGAGCGCCTCCTTCGCCCACACCGATCACCTGACCGACCGTTACCTTCCACAAAAGCCCCTTGCGAGGGGCTTTTGTGTTTCAGTGCCCTCCAGCGATCGGCCGCCTCTCCATCAGTTGGAGCATGAGTGCAATGCGTGCTTTCACCGGCGACAGTGCGCTGGCGGGCAAGTGAGCGGGATCCGTACAGCGCAGGGGTGGCAAGAGCGTCCTGATGGCGCCGGTGCAATCGCTTGGCACATCCACACTCCCCACGACCTGCCCGAAAGCACAGCGGCTGGTGCGCCACACCACCACCCCCGCCTGTTGCGCACGGTGCAATGCGGCCTCCAACTCATGGTGCAGCGTACCGTTGCCGGTACCGGCCACCACCAATCCACGCAAAGGCCTGGGACCGTTGGCTTGCATCAGCATCGCGTCCACCAGGTCACCGGTGGCTCCCGAGTGGCTGGTGACAACCTCCACACGGGGCCATGAAGCTGAAGTAAGCGCCCCTGCGGCGATGCTGTCCAACACCCCTGCAGCGCTAGGCGAACAGTCGGCCTCCGCCGACTTCCCAAACCAGCGGACGCGCCCCTCCTCCACGCAACCCACAGGACCGGCATCGCCGGAGCTGAACGCATCCTGTCGGTAAGTGTGCACTTTGCTGATGTGCCGCGCTGCATGCACCCACCCGGCGGCCACCACCTGAACACCCGCAGTCAGAGCATCCAAGGCAACACTGAGGGCATCCAGCAAATTCTGTGGACCATCGGGCACCAATGCCGTGGCAGGCCGCATGGCGCACGTCAACACCACCGGTTTGGTTGGCGGCAGCACGCGGCTCAACAGATAAGCCGTCTCTTCAAGGGTGTCTGTCCCGTGCGTCACCACGACGGCCTTCACCTCCGGCGCCACCAACCAACGCTGCAAGTTACTCAGCAATGGGATCCACACCGCGTGCCCCATGTCCTTGCTGTCGACCTGTGCCACCTGAACCGCATCCACTTGCAACGCCCCCAGGCCGTGAACCCGTTCTGGCAAACCGACCATCAAGTCGGCGACCTCCACCTCACCAGCGCGGTAGCCCACGTTGTCCCCAGACACCGACGAGCGCCCTGCAATGGTGCCGCCGGTCCCCGCCACCACAATTTTCGAAAAAGACACTTGCACACCCCATGAAACTGGTTAAAAATACAGTCACTGGATGTCAATACAGCTCACCCAGCCACCACCTCAAAAGGTACACCATGCGAGACACCCAAGATTTCCCACCCAAGCTGACCGATCGCCAGCAGCAGATATTTGAGCTGATCCAGCGCACGGTTGAGCGCACGGGTGCGCCACCCACCCGGGCGGAAATTGCTGCCGAATTGGGTTTCAAATCTGCCAATGCCGCAGAAGAGCACCTACAAGCGTTGGCACGCAAAGGTGTCATCGAGCTGGTCAGCGGTACCTCTCGGGGCATTCGCCTGAAAAGTGAGACCCTGCGCAGCATCCATGAAACGCGCTTGCAACAACTCGCGCTGCCCCTACAGGGTCTGATGCAATTGGCCCTGCCGCTGGTGGGTCGCGTCGCAGCGGGTTCACCCATCTTGGCACAGGAGCACGTGGACACCACGTATCACCTGGAAAGCAGCCTCTTCCAGCGCAAGCCCGATTACCTGCTAAAGGTTCGAGGCATGTCCATGAAAGATGCGGGGATCATGGACGGTGATCTGCTGGCCGTTCAAATCACCAAAGACGTCAAGAATGGGCAGATTGTGGTGGCCCGTCTGGGTGACGACGTCACCGTCAAACGCTTCTGGCGTGGCATCCACGGCATTGAGCTGCACGCCGAAAACCCCGATTTCAAACCCATTCAGGTTAACCCCAACGACCCTTTTGAAATTGAAGGCCTTGCCGTGGGTTTGATTCGCAACACCCTGCTGATGTAACACCTCGTTGCCAAGCCAGGTGGCAGGCGTTGTTCGCAACCCTGGCTTGAGTAACATGCACCCAATCCTGCCTGTGTCCAACCCCACTTCATTGGAGTTTCACATGGGACTTTTCGCCAACTTCGCCACCGCCTGCGCCAGCGCTTTTTTCAAGGGAGACAGGCCCGTCTGGGGCCCGTCTCTCACGGCCACACGCCACTTACAGACTTTGCCACAGCGTGTCACCCCGCTGGTGGCCCAAGGGACACCCCACTCAGGCACACGGGAACAACAACTGCCCATGGTGGTGGATCTTGACCGACACACCATCGTGGCGCGGCAAAACACCGCACCGTGCTCGCGTCCTGCGGTCAAGTTGCGGGCTTGGCCCGAACACGATGGCCATCCTGCCAACACGAGCCACCGGGTGCGCATGGTCATCTCCGGGCGCATGGCGGATGTGTGCGCTGAACTGGAACGCTTGGTTGCCCTTGAAAATCGGGTGAAAGCGCCAGCCATCCATTGACCATTCGACCACTCATCCGTGACACGGCTTTCTTGCAGTGCACAATACCGGGATGAACATTGTGATTCTGGATGACTACCAAGATGCCGTGCGCAAACTAGCCTGCGCCACCAAGCTGGAACCCTACCCCGCCAAAGTATTCACCAACACCGTCAAAGGTGTGGGTCAACTGGCAGTGCGACTGCGGGACGCAGACATTTTGGTCCTCATCCGAGAGCGCACGCCCATCACCCGACAACTGATCGACAAGCTCCCCAAGCTCAAATTGATTGTGCAAACCGGACGCGCGGGGGCACATGTTGACGTGGCGGCCTGCACTGAGCACGGGATTGCGGTGGCAGAAGGTGTGAGCTCTCCCGTTGCTCCCGCCGAGTTAACATGGGCCTTGGTCATGGCGGCCATGCGGCGCTTACCGCAATACATAGCGAACCTGAAACATGGTGCATGGCAACAATCGGGCTTGAAATCACAGTCCATGCCAGCCAACTTCGGCCTGGGCAGCACGCTGCGCGGCAAGACACTCGGCATCTGGAGTTACGGCAAAGTCGGAACCATGGTGGCCGGCTACGGCAAGGCCTTTGGCATGCGGGTGATGGTTTGGGGCAGCGAAGACGCTCGCCAGCGGGCACAAGGCGACGGATACGAAGTGGCCATCAGCAAAAATGCTCTTTTTGAAGAAAGTGACATATTGTCTCTTCACCTCAGGTTGGCGGCGACCACTCAAGGCTGCGTCACACTGAATGATCTCGCCCGCATGAAACCGACCAGCCTGTTGATCAACACATCCAGAGCAGAATTGATCGAACCCGACGCGCTGATTGCCGCATTAAATCGGGGTCATCCGGGCATGGCCGCCATCGATGTCTTCGAATCTGAACCCATCCTGCAAGGACACGCATTGTTGCGGCTGGAGAACTGCATCTGCACCCCCCACATTGGCTATGTCGAGCGAGACAACTACGAAGCCTACTTCAGCGCGGCATTTGACAACGTGGTGAATTTCATCAAGGGGACGCCCACCCATATCGTGAATCCAGGGGCTCTGCAGATGCGTCACCGCAACACCTGAGGTCACCGGATCCGCTGGCTTCGGGTCATTCCGGACTGCCTGACTTCTTGATGGTGAAAGACTCCACCTCACCCAAATCAGAGAAATCAAAATCCACGGTTTGAGTTTTGGCAACCGCCGTTTCCCGAGTCTCAGGGTCAGTCGACACATCCAGTTCCTCGATCAAACCCTGTTCATGAGAGGATGAACGCTCTGAGCTGACCGCGTCCGACAGATCTGTCACTGTCTGCATTTCCTGCTCCAAAGCAGGATCGACACCAAAGCCAGAACTGAGGTCGATGTCGAGATCAGACACCACCGGAGGTAGGAAGGATTCCGGCAGAGATTCTGGCAATTCATCAGGGGCAGTCGACTCAAATCCCACATGGACAGTCAGCTCATTTCCGTTAGCCCCCCCCCCTGAGGTGGACATACCCACAACAGGCGGCAAAGGCGGTCCATTTCCCTCCTCATTCCACGCAATAACCTCGCGAGCAATCCCGTACAGAAGGAGCAACTCCCGGTAAGCCTCCAAGTCGAACACTTCAACAGGGGTATCAATGTCATGGCGAAAAATCGAACGCTCAATGACCTGCAGCACTCCGCGTTTGGGCCACTCTGCTTGTATGCGACCAAGGGCGGTCTCATAGCGCTCCAATCCTCTGCGAGAGTGAGAGTAATGGTCAAACTCCGGCGCTCCACCATTGAAATGCGCGTTGAATGATTGCCTCAGACGCTCGTAATCCGCCTTTCGCCCCAGTTCGTGGTAGAGCTTGAGAAGGTCCAAATAGGCAAGGGGACTGGGTTCATGGCTGTCGGCGATGTGGTTGACCAGCACGTCAACAGCTTGATCAGCCTGGCCCAATGAGATGAAAAATTCCACCTGCTGCTGCAGATCAAAGAGCTCCTCTGTCGCCACTGACCGTGCGCCATCCATCAATGTGCTGGGCAAAAAATCTGATCCGCCGTGCAAACGACTTCGGTCTCCCGCCGCCCAGCCACTGACCCCGGGCTCGCTGGGGCGAAAAGCGCCGGACGGAAAGAGCGTATCCACGTCGATGTCAATGGGAGCCGCCTGCCCCCTGACCACTGCGGCAGCAGTGGATGCCCCCACAGTTCCACCCGCCAGATGTTCAGAATTCGACACTCCACGCGTCCACCAAGGCCCTGACTGGCCGTCTGTGACCAGCCGACGCCTCCACCAAATCCACGTCAGTCCACCCAACGCACCGAACAGGCCAGCAAACAATCCCAGCACCAACGGCTGGGTCAGTCGACCTTCCTCCACTTCGGCCAATTGCGCGCGTACCGCCAGTTCAGCGGATTGGGAGGATGCGAGTTGGTTGCGCAGCTGCGCCGCCTCGGATTCTGAAAGCGCGCCTCTGGCCATTTGAGCAGCAACGTCCTCAGCGGGGCTGCTGAGTGCACGCCACAAGGCCCTTGCGGCTTCACGCTTGGTTTGAAGCTCAGGAGACGCGTCTTCAACCACCGTACCCGAAAAGGAATCCAGGGACATCCGCAACGTCGGAGCAGCCGCGCCCTCGGCAGCCACCAAGGCCAGTGGATCCAAAGTCAAGCGGGAACCAAGGGTCGATGGAGAGTGGGTGTTCTTCACCTCTGACGCGGAGTGAGCACCCATCTGGTCCTGAGAAGATGGTTTCCGCTTGGGGGGCCGTTCAACCGGTGAGTTGACGTTAGCCCTTGTGGGGTCGGTGGCTGCTGCCACGCGGCTTTCCGTCAATCTGACAATTGCCGCCTTGGCCACCGGCGCTTCTGGTGCGGGGGAAAAGGCAACAGAGGCAGGGTCGGCCAGCAGGACATAGCTTCGAGACAAAGGAGCTGAACAGCCCACACTCAGATCGACCATCACGAACGGCTCATTCACCGCCAATGTGGCCCCGACACGAAGGACCGACCCATCGCCACCGGAGGCAGATGCATTGCTCAACACCAAGTTGACGCTAACGTCCCGTGCTGCCACGGGCAAATCGCCGTAATGCACGCGGGCCGTAGCGCACAGACCTCCCCCTAACTCATCGGACGCAAGCTGAACAGGGACACGCAGATCCAACGGCCGCCCAATGACTGCACGCCCCTGTATCGACCCCAACGAAAGCGCAGAACTGCTCGCCGAAGCAACCATCAACACAACGCCCATTGAAGTCTGACGCACCGTACACCCCTGCCTTGATAAATTTCCGCCATTCTGGCACAGATGGCATAGTTCTTTCTTTTGCAGCAAGCACACATAAAATCCATCTTCCAGAAAATTGACGGATTGGTCAGTTTTCGGTTGGCGTCAACATGCCAACAAGGGGTTTGCAGTGTGAGCGATTTGGACACTGCCGTGAAATTGGGGCTGGGACACCCCATGGGTCCACTTGCACTGGGCGATCATCTCGGACCTGGCAACCTGCTGGAAGTTCTGTTTAATCTGCAAACCGTTTACGGCGACATGCGCTATCGACCTACGCCGTGGCTTCGTAGGCAGGGAGCACTTGGACTCAGCCTCAGACAAGCGAAAATTTGATTTCTATCAAGGCAACAAACTCTCTTGAACCCGGGTGAGTGGGTCCCGGTTGCGACAACTCTTCATATTTCAGTCACTGAAAGGACAGCACATGGACGAACCCATTCTGACAATGGAGGAAAGAGAGGCCATCAACTCTGGTCGGTGGTTTTCCAGTTTATCCCCCTCATTGAGACACGACATTCTTCGATGCGCGTACGTCAAACGATACAAAGACAACGACCTGATCACGGCTCGCGGCGACCCGGCAGCAGAATGGACTGCCGTGGCCAAGGGAGCGATGCGTGTCAGCTCCACATCCCTGTCAGGAAAGCAAATCACACTGACGTACGTCGAACCTGGGGTATGGGTTGGGGATGTCGCCATGTTCGACGGGGATCAACGCACCCACGACGGGTATGCACATGGCCCAACGACATTGTTGTGCGTTGCACGCGTCGATTTTCAAAAAATCCTGTCGGTGCACGTGGAACTCTACGAAGCACTGTTGCGCTTGCAAGCCAGACGGGTGCGAACCCTGTTTGGCTTGGTGGAAGACCTGAACACATTGCCTTTGCGCGCCCGCTTGGCCAAGCAACTGCTTCATTTGGTTCGCAGCTACGGCATTCCCTGCTTGGCCAACGGAAACGAAACCCGCATAGGACTGCAACTTGCGCAGGAAGAGTTGGCACAACTGCTTGGCGCGTCCCGGCAGCGGGTCAATCAAGAACTCAAATCCATGGAAAGGGAAGAGATCATCCGTATTGAACCGGGTGGACTGGTCATTCGGGACCGTGGGGCTTTGCTCCGCATATCCGAAATCGACAACTAACCGCCTGAGGTGCCCATGTGATTTCGTCAACCCGGGTGCTTCAGGCCATTACAAACTCAGAGGCAACAGATCACATGCAAGATGCGCTTGATGACACCCACGAAGTCAGCAAAAACCACCAAATCGACATTCATAGACTGGAAAATTGGCTGCAAACACACGTTTCGGATTTTCAAGGACCAATGACATTGTCGATGTTCAAAGGTGGGCAATCCAATCCGACGTACAAAATCCACACCGCCCGATGCGCATACGTGATGCGATCAAAACCAGGACCTGCAGCCAAGCTACTGCCATCGGCACACGCGATTGAGCGCGAATACCGTGTTATGTCGGCTCTCCGTGGTTCCCAGGTTCCCGTGGCGGGGATGCTGGCCCTTTGCGAAGATGAGTCCGTCATAGGTCGAGCATTTTACATCATGGAATTCATTCCTGGCCGAGTACTATGGGACCAAGCATTGCCGAATATGCCGACGGATCAACGGCAAAGCATCTACTGGGAGATGAACCGCGTACTTTCGGAATTACATTGTTTAAATCCAGAAGAAATCGGACTATCTGACTTTGGAAAACCAGGGAATTATTTTGAACGCCAGATTTCTCGCTGGAGCAAGCAGTATTCCTCGTCAATTACAGAACCCATACCTGAAATGGACTGGTTGATGAAGTGGCTACCCGACAACATCCCGACCAGTGCCCGCAGCAACGCTCCGAACAGGATTGTTCATGGCGATTTTCGCATGGACAACGTTATGTTTCACCCCACAGAATCACGCGCACTCGCCGTACTCGACTGGGAATTATCAACCTTGGGACATCCGCTGGCCGACTTCAGCTACCACTGCATGTCGTGGCACATACCGCCAGGGACGTTCCGTGGCATCGCTGGGCTTGACCTGAACAAGCTTGGCATACCCAGCGAGGAAAAGTACATCGCAGTCTACTGTGAGCGCACAGGGATCATTACACCAGAAGCCCTGCGACCTGATTGGAATTTTTACCTCGCCTACAACATGTTCAGACTCGCAGCCATATTGCAGGGCATAGGGAAGCGAATACAAACAGGGACAGCCTCCAACTCTCAAGCAGTTCTGTCTGCTGCAGGAGCCAAGCCCATGGCCGAAATTGCTTGGCAATTGGCAAAGCGCAGCTGATAACTCCTGCATTGAACATTACCAAATATATTCCCACTTTCAATAACATTAACCCACAAGGAAACGAAATGAATTTTGATTACACGCCAAAAGTCAAAAAAATGCAATCCAAACTATTGGATTTTATGGATGAACACATCTACCCGAATGAAGAAAATTTCTTCTTGGAAATTGCCAAAAACAGAGGCGATGGCAATGCGTGGATTCCCACACGATTGATAGAGCAGCTCAAACCCGTGGCACAAGCTGCAGGTTTGTGGAATTTATTCTTACCGATGTCCGCCCGCGCCCCAGAAGGCCTGACTAATCTAGAGTACGCACCACTGTGTGAGATCATGGGACGGGTACCCTTCGCTGCTGAAGTGTTCAATTGTTCGGCGCCCGATACCGGCAACATGGAAACCATTGAGCGCTACGGCACAGAGGAACAAAAAGACACATGGCTGATGCCTCTACTCAAGGGTGAAATCCGGTCTGCTTTTTTAATGACTGAGCCTGAAGTTGCGTCTTCGGATGCGACGAATGTTCAATGCCGAATTGAGCGCGATGGTGATGAGTATGTGATCAACGGGCGCAAGTGGTGGTCTTCCGGTGCTGGCGATCCACGTTGCGCAATTTATGTCGTCATGGGGAAGAGCAACCCTGACGCAGGACGGCATCAGCAGCAATCCATGATCCTCGTTCCCGCCAATGCCAGTGGCGTAGAAGTGATTCGGCCGTTGTCAGTGTTCGGCTACGACGATGCGCCTCATGGCCACATGGAGGTTAAGCTGACCAATGTGCGCGTGCCTCTTAGCAACCTGCTACTGGGTGAGGGACGGGGATTCGAAATTGCCCAGGGCAGGTTAGGTCCTGGACGAATTCACCACTGCATGCGCTCAATAGGAGCAGCGGAACGCGCGCTGGAGTTGATGTGTAAGCGACTCAACACCAGGGTGGCGTTTGGCAAACCCATCTCAACCCAGTCCGTCTGGCACGAACGAATTGCAGAAGCCCGATGCTTGATCGATCAGGCCAGATTGCTTACGCTCAAAGCTGCTTACATGATGGACACCGTCGGCAACAAAGTGGCTCGCACTGAGATCGCGATGATCAAAGTGGTGGCACCCACCATGGCGACCAAGGTGATTGATTGGGCGATACAGGCCCATGGCGGAGCTGGCGTGTGCGATGACTTCCCGCTTGCTTATGCCTATGCCAGCCAAAGAACGCTGCGATTGGCTGATGGCCCCGACGAGGTACATCGCATGGCCATTGCAAAGCTTGAACTGGCCAAACACATGCTCATGAGCAACGTGGTCGATACGCCAATAACCAGGGGTTGCTAAATGCAAAAGCGGGAATCAGCTTCAAAACTGATTCCCGCTTAAACTGCTCATTGGTCGGTGTGAAAGGATTCGAACCTTCGACCCCTTGCACCCCATGCAAGTGCGCTACCAGGCTGCGCCACACACCGTCACGCCTCGAATTATAGCGCCTTTTCTTCAAACTCAGACTAAACGCCAAGAATTTTCTGAATATCCAGCAGCTCTTGTTGAAACTCCGTCCAGCTAAGGGGGAGTTGTTGATCGGACGTCACCTCAGATGGCGTGGCAGCTAAGGTCACCTCTGCGGACTGCATGGCCCTAAGGTGCTGGACACTGGCAGAGTCATTATCCGAATGCGCAGACTCCTGCAGTTTGTTTCGCGCACCGCTGATGGTAAACCCCTGCTCGTACAGTAGGTCACGAATGCGGCGAATCATCAGTACCTCATGGTGCTGGTAGTACCGCCGGTTTCCCCTTCGCTTCATGGGTCGAAGCTGAGCAAATTCTTGCTCCCAATACCGCAACACATGCGGCTTCACACCACACAGATCAGCCACTTCACCAATCGTGAAGTAGCGTTTTGCTGGAATCAGGGGCAGGAACGGTTCCACATTAAAACCAATCTGTACCCTTCACACTGGGCAACGAAACCAAATCAACGTCGGACGAATGGAAACAGTTTCAGACACTGACAGCATTCAAAGACGACACAAGCACCCGGGGCGCCAGCACAAACTGCGGTCCTTCATGTCACTGTGCACTGAACAAGCTCCTTCAGTTTTGGACTGGCATGGAACGTGACAACACGCCGTGACTCAATCGCAACCGGTTGGCCTGTACGCGGGTTTCGACCGGGTCGGGACGCCTTGGTGCGGATGTGAAAATTACCGTAACCCGAAATTTTAACGTCACGACCCGCAACAAGCTCATTCATGATGAGTTGAAAAAAACTCTCCACCATGTCTTTTGACTCGCGCTTATTGAGGCCAATATGCTCAAACAGCAAATCGGCCAACATTGCTTTTGTCAGCGCTGGGGTTTCTAAACTTTCTATCGTGAACGTCATCTCAACCCTCTCAACTCACGCACGCAACCGTGCACCAAGCGTATTCTCCAAATCTTGGAGAAGTATCGAAAGAGAATGATCGACATCCCATTCAACAGAGGCTTCCTCGGCTTGATGCAGAAACAAGCGCACAGCCATACTTTTTTCCCGCGCCTCGCCCCTTACGGTGGAAGTTGGTCGGTAAATGTCAAACAACGTGGCTCTTTTCAATCGTGTTGACGGCACTGAAGCACGAATGACCTGCATCAACTGGTCATGTGTCACGGCTTCCGGCACCCAGATGGCAATGTCCCTCTCCAAGGGTTGCTGCTTGTTGAACGGTTCAAAAGTAGGGAGCTGTCCTTCCGAAAACGCTTGAAACTCAATTTCAAACATGATCGGAGCCGATGACAAACCCCATGAATGCCGCAACTTTGGATGCAGTTCACCGATATGTCCAACGATGCCCCCTCCTAAAAGCACTTGCGCGCAACGACCAGGATGAAACGCCGGGTGCTCACATGACTCAAATTCGGCCCGTTTGGGCGCCAGCAGTGACTCCACATGTCCTTTGACATCATAGAAACTGGCGTGGGATCCAGCGCCGCTCCAATGGAGAGCCTGTGAAGGACCGCAGACCAGCCCTGCCAACCGCTGGGGCTGATGAACACCGGCAACAGCAGCATCACTGTCGCACACAGAGTTGTCCCGCAGGAACACTCGGCCTATTTCGAACACCGCAACCCGATCAATCTTTCTATCCACGTTGAATTTGGCAACGTTCAGGAGCGAACCCAACAATGTCGAGCGCATCACTCCCATGTGCTTGGCAATGGGGTTGATCAACCGAATAGGGTCCATATTCCCGGCGATTTCACTCTCCCAAGCCTCATCGACAAAACTGAAGTTGATCGTTTCTTGGTACCCCATAGAAGCCATGCGGCGTCGAGCAGAAAAAGCACTCCGCCCCTGCTCCTTGGGCAACTTTGCCAAAACAGGGGCAAGAGGTGGGGTGTCTGGCAAGTGGTCATAACCAATCACACGCACGACTTCTTCAATCAGATCTTCTTCAATCTGTAAATCAAATCGATAGGTAGGCGGAACAACTGTCATCTCATCCGCAGCCTCTGTCACATGCAGTCCCAAACCACTGAGAGCCTTTCTGCAAATATCAGTGGAGAGTGGCATCCCTATGACCTGCTCGGCACGCGCAACACGCAGCTTCACACTTGGCGCCACTGGCAGGTTGATGGATTGGTCATCCACCCGTCCAGCTTGGCCGCCACATATTTCCTGAATAAGACCCGTGATCCGCTCAATCGCAGCAACCGTCAAGGACGGGTCCACACCACGCTCAAACCGATGACCAGCCTCGGTGGAAAAGTTGAAGCGCCTGGAGCGCCCAGCCACGGCTTTGGGCCACCAGAACGCAGCCTCCACGTACACATGACGTGTGTCATCCGTTACCGCAGTGGCATCCCCTCCCATGATCCCAGCGAGGGATTCGACACAATGGTCATCTGCAATGACGCCCACACTGGAATCTAAAACGACCGTTTCACCGTTTAACAGCTTCAACTGTTCGCCAGCACTGGCCCAGCGAACAGTCAAATTCCCGTGCAATTTATCCAGGTCGAACATGTGGGTGGGCTGGCCCAATTCGAACATCACGTAATTGGAAATGTCCACCAAAGGACTCACCGAACGTTGCCCACAGCGCGCCAATCGCTCGACCATCCAACGAGGGGTTTTCGCCAAAGGATTGATGTTGCGAATCACCCGACCAGAAAACCGACCGCAAAGGTCGGGAGCTACGATGCGCACGGGAAGCACAACCTCATGTACGGGAGGTACTTTGGGTATTTCAGGCTGAACCAAAGGCGCCGAGGTCAACGCTGCCAACTCTCTTGCTACACCAAACACACTCAAGCAATGGGCCAAATTGGGGGTCAATTTGAGCGTAAAGAGGTTGTCGTCCAAATCCAAGTGAACACGAAGATCCATGCCCACTGGGGCCGTGGCCTCCAGTTCGAGCAGGCCGCTCTGCTCATCCGCGAGTCCTAACTCTTTGGCAGAACACAACATACCTTCGCTGGGGACCCCTCGCAATTTCCCAAGCTTGATTTTAAAAGAGGCTACACGACCTTCATCGGGTAACTCTGCCCCGACTGTGGCACAAGCAACGCGCAGGCCAACCCTCGCGTTTGGCGCACCACACACAATACCCAACGGCGACGAGTGTCCAACATCGACTGTACAAACTCTCAAGCGGTCAGCATTCGGGTGAGGCTGCACGTCCAAAATGTGACCAACCACCACACCGCTGAATGGTGGGGCCACCGGATGCAACTCTTCAACCTCCAGCCCTGCCATTGTCAGGGTATCCGCCAATGCGGTGGTTGACAGAGATGGATTGCAGTACTGGCGCAGCCAAGATTCGGAGAATTGCATGGTAAATATTTGATTTATTGAAATTGGCTCAAAAAGCGAAGATCACCTTCAAAGAACAAGCGCAGGTCGTTAACCCCGTACCTGAGCATAGTCAATCTGTCCGGACCCATGCCAAAGGCAAAGCCAATGTATTGCTCTGGATCCAATCCCATGTTTCTGATCACATTGGGGTGAACTTGGCCTGATCCGGCCACCTCCAGCCATCGGCCAGACAATGGACCCGTTTGGAACTGAATGTCAATTTCAGCACTGGGCTCAGTGAATGGGAAAAAGCTGGGGCGAAACCGCAGGACAAGATCGTCACTCTCAAAGAACTTTCTACAGAAATCGGTAAAAACAACCTTTAAGTCCTTGAAGCTCATGTTTTCACCAATCCAAAGACCTTCGCATTGGTGGAACATGGGTGAGTGCGTGGCATCACTGTCCACTCGGTAAGTTCGCCCAGGAGCAATGACGCGAATTTCGGGCATACCCTGACCGGCATCCAGACGAGCCTTGTTTCGCTTTACATGCTGCACAGCATGACGGATCTGCATTGGACTGGTGTGCGTTCTGAGAAGCAACGGGGTGTTGCCTACCCCGTGCTCGATATAGAACGTGTCATGCATGGATCGGGCAGGATGGTCCTCGGGGGTGTTGAGCGCGGTGAAATTGAACCAGTCTGTCTCGATCTCCGGGCCATCAGCTACCACAAACCCCATGGAGCCAAAGAATTGCTCTATGCGCTCCAACGTCAAAGAAACTGGGTGAAGGCCACCAACGAGCACACCGTGCCCGGGCAAAGTCACATCGAGCGCTTCCGAGCGCAGTTGGCGCTGCATTTCTGCATTGGCCATTAACTCACGCTGCTGATTAAGTGCCTCCTCAATGGCATGCTTGGCAGTGTTAATGGCGGCACCACGAGCCTTTTTTTGATCCAACGGAAGGGTCGCCAAACCCTTCATCATCTCCGTGACTTTACCGCTTTTCCCCAAATACTGGGCTTTTGCATTTTCCAACTCTGCAGGCGTTGCAACGCCTGCGAAACTCTCTTTGGCCGAAGCCACCAGTGCATCGAACTCGTTCATACAGGCTCTCGTCAATGAAAAGGGGCCAGTGCTTACAAAGCGCCGGCCCCTTTTCGGAGTAGCTAAGCCGCAGCCTGGTCGACTGCGGCCTGCTGGTAAGGTCAGGCTGCCAGTGTGGATTTCACTTGCGCAACAATGCTGGCAAACGCAGCTTTGTCATTAACAGCCAAGTCAGCCAAGACTTTACGGTCAATTTCAATGGCGGCCTTCTTCAGGCCATTGGCAAACTGGCTGTAGGTCATTCCCAACTCTCGGGCACCGGCGTTGATGCGCGCAATCCAGAGCTGACGGAAAACACGCTTGCGGTTGCGACGATCCCGGTAGGCATACTGACCAGCCTTCATCACTGCCTGTTTGGCAATGCGGAAGACGTTGCCACGGCGACCGCGGAAACCTTTGGCAAGGGCAAGAACTTTTTTGTGGCGGGCGCGAGCCGTTACACCACGTTTGACGCGAGGCATGTGTTTCTCCTTGTTCGTCGTTGATCAAATGCCCTGGCCGGGCAACATCTGAGCCATGTGACCCATATTGGTCTCATGCACAGCTGTCGATCCACGCAGGTGACGTTTGTTCTTGGTGGTCTTCTTGGTCAGAATGTGACGTTTGAAAGCTTGACCGCGCTTGACGGTTCCACCTGGACGAACGCGGAAACGCTTTTTAGCGCCGCTTTTGGTCTTCATTTTGGGCATTGTCTGCTCCTGTTGATTGTGCTCGTGAGGCGCCACGAACCTGACGTGGACTTGCTGGCCCCGAGACACTTCTTCGATGGCAAAAGCCATCAACGCTTGGACTTGCCAAGCGACGCAGTGGCAGACTTGCGTCTGACCACCAGCATGGGATTTTATTCTGATCCAGCGGTCACTGGGTCACTGACTTTGGCTGGGGCTCCTGCTTTTTTGCGACCTGGGGCGATCATCATGATCATCTGGCGGCCCTCAAGCTTAGGGAATTGCTCCACAATGATCGAGTCTGCCAACTCGTCACGAATGCGCTGAAGCAAAGCCAACCCAATTTCCTGGTGCGTGATTTCACGGCCACGAAAGCGCAAGGTAATTTTGCACTTGTCTCCGTCACCCAAAAAGCGGCGAATGTTTCGCATCTTGATGTTGTAGTCACCGTCATCGGTGCCTGGCCGAAACTTGACCTCTTTGATCTCGATGACCGTTTGTTTCGCCTTGGCTTCAGCGGCTTTTTTCTGCTCCTGGTATTTGAACTTGCCGTAGTCCATCAACCGACAAACCGGCGGGTTGGCGGCTGCGGCAATCTCGACCAAGTCAACGTCCAGCTCGCCAGCCATCCTGAGGGCGTCCATCAAACTGACAATGCCCAAAGGCTCGTTCTCAGGCCCAGAGAGACGGACTTCAGGGGCCATGATTTCGCGGTTCAAACGATGTTGACGCTCTTCACGGTGGCGGCGGTCACGGAAATTGGTAGCTATGGTGTTACTCGCTTATGAAAAAACTGGTGAAATCCGAAACAGACAGGAACTCAGACTTTTGACTGAACCTGCTCTTTGGCGACGGCGATGAACTCTGAGAGACTCAAGACACCAAGGTCTTTGTTGCCACGGGCACGCACGGCCACTGTTCCTGAGGCCTTCTCTTTGTCACCAGCAACAAGGATGAAAGGCACCTTTTTCAAGGAATGCTCTCGTATTTTATACGTAATCTTCTCGTTCTTAAGGTCGTGAGCGACCCTAAAGCCTTGATCTTGCAGCGTTTTGACCACATCCAGCACGTAATCGGCCTGCGCATCGGTGATGTTCAACACTGACACCTGCACCGGTGCAAGCCAAGTCGGCAGTGCACCGGCATGCTGCTCAATCAGGATCCCGATGAAACGCTCCAAGCTGCCCACAATGGCACGGTGTAGCATGACCGGGCGGTGTCGGGCACCGTCCTCCCCGACAAACTCGGCGTCCAGTCGCTCCGGCAAGTTGGGATCCACCTGTATGGTGCCGCATTGCCAGGGCCTGCCCAGCGCATCTTTGAGCGTGTATTCGATTTTGGGACCATAGAACGCCCCCTCCCCCGGCAAGTATTCGAACTCGCACCCTGAGGCGCGCAACCCATCAGCCAGCGCCTTCTCTGCCCGATCCCAACCCTCTTCCGTCCCAATTCGCTTTTCTGGTCGTGTGGACAGTTTGTAGATGATGTCGGTAAAGCCGAAATCGCGGTAGACCTTCTGGAGAAGAGCGGTGAAAGTCTGCACTTCTGCCTGAATCATGTCGTCGGTACAGAAGATGTGGCCATCGTCCTGCGTGAATCCACGCACCCGCATGATGCCGTGCAAGCCCCCCGTGGGCTCATTGCGGTGGCATTGACCGAATTCACCGTATCGCAACGGCAAGTCACGGTAGCTTTTGATGCCTTGGTTGAAAATCAGAATGTGCCCAGGGCAGTTCATCGGTTTCAGCGCGTAGTCACGCTTCTCCGAGTCCGTCGTGAACATGTTCTCACGGTACTTGTCCCAGTGACCGGTTTTTTCCCACAAGGCCTTATCCAAAATCTGTGGACCCTTGACCTCCAGGTAACCGTTGTCGCGGTACACCTTGCGCATGTACTGCTCCACTTCCTGCCACACCGTCCAACCTTTGGGGTGCCAGAACACGGTGCCAGGACTGTGCTCATCCAAATGGAAGAGGTCCAGTTCCCGTCCCAACTTGCGGTGATCCCGCTTCTCTGCCTCCTCCAGCATGGTCAGGTAGCGCTGCAAATCCTCTTTACTGGCCCATGCCGTACCGTAAACACGCTGCAACATTTCGTTGCGGTGATCCCCGCGCCAATATGCGCCTGCCACCTTCATCAGCTTGAAGTGCTTGAGCTTGCCTGTGCTGGGCACATGTGGGCCGCGACACAGATCCTCGAACGCTCCCTCTCGGTACAAACTCACATCTTCACTGGACGGAATACTGGCAATGATCTCAGCCTTGTAGTGCTCTCCCAGCCCTTTGAAATACGCCACGGCTTCGTCACGGGGCAGGACGCGGCGCACCACGGGCTCATCTTTGGCCGCAAGCGCCCCCATGCGATGCTCAATGGCCACCAAGTCATCTGGTGTGAACGGACGCTTGTAGGAGAAATCGTAATAGAACCCATGCTCGATGACGGGGCCGATGGTCACCTGCGCGTCGGGAAACAGCTCTTTGACAGCGTATGCCAGCAGGTGAGCAGTTGAATGCCGGATCAATTCCAGACCATCAGCATCTTTGGCCGTGACGATGGCCAACCGGGCGTCGGCATCCAGCACATGGGAGGTGTCCACCAAGCGGCCTTCGTCAGGACCTTGGCCGGGCAACCAAATGCGCCCGCCCAGGGCAGCCTTTGCCAAACCGGCACCGATGGAGGCCGCAACATCGGCCACAGAAACCGCACCAGGGTATTGGCGCTGCGAGCCGTCGGGAAGCGTGATGGTCAACAAGGGAATCTCCAGAAACGAAAACGCGGCCAAGGGCCGCGCTGAAATGAATGCAACAAGCAGGCGCGAACTGCAACCCATCAACGGGTAAACAAGACCTCTGGTGTCGTTCGCGGTGTCATAACCCGTGCGCCTTTCTTGCTCTTGTTAAGAATGGGGCAACATTGTCCCATAAACCAACAACACCCAGCGCTTGAGAAATAACATTGATAGCAAACTATCAAATATCAACATTCGCTAGACAACAAATATTTATAAAAAAACCACCCCAGAGGGTGGCTTTTTTAATGGCCACACCATTGCGGTGTGGCGTGCAGCCAGTTCAGTGGAACTGCTCTTCTTCGGTGGAACCGGTCAGGGCTTTCACGCTGGATGAACCGCCCTGAATGACGGTGGTCACGTCGTCGAAATAGCCTGCGCCCACTTCTTGCTGGTGCGACACAAAGGTGTAGCCTTTTTCGCGGGCGGCAAATTCGGGCTCCTGCACCATTTCGGTGTAGTGCTTCATGCCTTCGCCGTTGGCGTAGGAATGGGCAAACTGGAATGTGTTGTACCAGTTGATGTGGATACCGGCCAGCGTGATGAACTGGTACTTGTAGCCCAGTGCAGACAGGTCTTCCTGGAAGGAAGCGATCTGGCTG
Organism: uncultured Hydrogenophaga sp.; assembly: GCA_964396895.1. GTDB lineage: Bacteria > Pseudomonadota > Gammaproteobacteria > Burkholderiales > Burkholderiaceae_C > UBA2334. Next base: position 50,283 of record CAYNGJ010000012.1, read on the forward strand.
TCGTTGAGGTTTTTCTTCCAGTTGAAAGAAGGCGAGCAGTTGTAGGACAGCAGCTTGCCAGGGCACGCTGCATGCACCGCCTGGGCGAATTCACGAGCAAAGCCGATGTCTGGCACGCCGGTTTCGCACCACACCAAGTCAGCGTACGGGGCATAGGCAACACCACGGCTGATGGCTTGCTCCAGACCGTTCTTGACGCGGTAGAAACCTTCCTGGGTGCGCTCACCAGTCACAAAAGGCTGGTCGTTGGCGTCGCAATCGCTGGTCAGCAGGTTGGCGGCTTCGGCATCGGTACGGGCCAGAACGATGGTGGGCACACCCATCACGTCGGCGGCGAAACGGGCTGCAATCAGCTTCTCAACGGCTTCACGGGTAGGAACCAACACCTTGCCGCCCATGTGGCCACACTTCTTCACGGCAGCCAGTTGGTCTTCAAAGTGAACACCAGCCGCGCCAGACGCGATCATGTTCTTCATCAACTCGAAAGCGTTCAACACGCCGCCGAAACCGGCTTCTGCGTCAGCCACGATGGGCAGAAAATAGTCCACAAAACCTTCGTCACCGGGGTTGATGCCACGGCCCCACTGAATTTCGTCAGCGCGCTTGAAGGTGTTGTTGATGCGGCGAACCATGGTGGGCACCGAGTCGTAGGCGTACAGCGACTGGTCGGGGTACATGGTTTCGCTGGTATTGCCATCAGCCGCGACCTGCCAACCGGACAGGTACACCGCTTCCAAGCCAGCTTTGGCTTGCTGCATGGCCTGGCCCGCAGTGATCGCACCAAAAGCGTTGACGTAGCCCTTTTTGGCACCACCGTTTACTTTGGCCCACAGTTTTTCGGCGCCGTTCTTGGCCAAGGTGTACTCGGGCTGCAGGCTTCCGCGCAGACGAACCACGTCGGCAGCGCTGTATCCTCGCTTCACAAGCTTCCAGCGGGGATTCTCTGCCCAGTCTTTTTCCAGGGCGGCAATTTGTTGTTCACGGGTGAGTTGGGTCATGGGTGACACTCCTTGGGTTGATTAACAGGGTCTAACGGCTCTGAGAGCCCACCCCACTAATGTAAACCCTGCGCTCGACCTTTTTAGCTCTTGTGTCTTATATAAGATAAAAAATAAATACTATAAAAATCAACAACCTAGATACCACGTTTCTCAATATGAGATATTTTTCATCAAAACCCCATCCCCTCCCCGTCGCAAACAAGAGGATTTTTTTCGTATTGCGAAATTATAAAATCACAATGCAACATGGCTGCCCAAACGGTTCCCGCCCATGAAAGAACGCACCGCACAGGGATTGGCCTACCTGAGTCTGGGGGCCAGCATGGCATTGGTGGGCAGTTACGTGGCCTTGTCCAAGCCATTGCTCGCTGTATTCCCCGTTTTCCTGCTCGCCTCACTCCGTTTCGGCGTGGGCGCCATTGCAATGGTGGGTTGGCTGAAAAAGCCCCACTCAGAACCCCGACTGGAAGGGGGCACCAAGGTACTGCTGTTTTTGGAGTCATTCCTGGGCAACTTTTTGTTCTCTGTGTGCATGCTGTTCGGAATGCGCCACACCACCGCCGTGGCGGCAGGCATCATCATGTCGGCCATTCCTGCTGCAGTGGCTGTGCTGAGCTGGGCCTTCCTCAAAGAACGCGTCAGCTGGAGAAGCTGGATGGGCATTGCCTGTGCCGCCACAGGTGTGGCCTTGTATTCGTTCTCGAAAGCAGAGCACGGAATCGAATCACCAACTGCGCCGGTTACCAATTTCGATCAACACATGTGGCTGGGCAACCTGCTGTTGATGGCCGCCGTGATGTGTGAGGCTGCGTATGCCGTCATCGGCAAAAAGCTGACGGAAAACCTGGGGCCCAAACGCATCTCGGCCATCATCAACCTGTGGGGCCTCGCTCTGGTATTGCCGCTGGGTTTGTGGGTGGGGTGGGAGTTTGACTTTGCGGCAGTGTCAGCGCCCATGTGGTCACTGCTGCTGTTTTATGGGCTCGCGGCCAGCGTCTGGACCGTGTGGTTGTGGATGACGGGCTTGAAGCGCATCCCAGCCAGCCAAGCCGGTGTATTTACCGTCATGCTGCCCATCAGCGCAGCGCTGACAGGAGTGTGCTTTCTGGGCGAGCAAATGAGCAATACCCAATTGCTCGCGTTTGGCATTGCGCTGGCAGGCGTGGTGGTGGCCACCCAACAGCCCCGCATCAATCGAAACTGACGGCTGGCTACCTGATCAAGCGCACCACAAGCCAGTGGGCTGTGTAATGCCCATCCACAATGCCCAACCGGAAGTGGCCGCCAACGCCAAGCCCGCCAGACGAATGGCCCATGCGCCAGAATGCCCTCCTCTGACGCGCAGCAATAGCCATGACCCGGCAGTGAGCGAGACCGATGTGCCGGCAGAAAAAGCAGCCATCACCACCGCCCCATCCACCGCATTGGCCGACAACGAGGCCACCAACAGGGCCGAATACAGCAGGCCGCAAGGCATCAACGCCCACCCCACACCCAACACCACCGGCGCCTTACCCCCCATGGCGGTGATGGCTGGTTTTGCTTTGCGCCAAACCCGCTGAGCCAACCCGTCAATCCAAGCAGGTTGCCGTGCTTGCCACAACAACACCAGACCCAGAAAAAAAGCGGCCACGTGAACCATGGTCCAAGCCGGACGCAGCACCGCCGTGTTGGTACCAAACCAAGCCAAACCTTGTACCGTTCCAGCAGCCAAAGCACCCATGAGGGCGTAACCCAGCATGCGGCTCAATTGAAATTGCCACAACGGTGGCACCACACCACGCGGCTTGCCCACACCCGCAATGCCCGCACAGGCAGCACCGCACATGGCGACACAGTGCGGTCCACCCACCAAGCCCATCATCAAGGCGGACAATGCCATCGTTGCTTGCATGAAAGGACTTTACCCCAGCGTGACTGGCCTGCGTTCTGCGGGGGCCAGTCAGATGATGCGTGAAAACCTGGCCCGGTCTTGGTCAACCTGGATGTAGCGGTCAAATGTCATGGCGATGGCCCTCACCAAGTACCAACCCGTGGGGGTGACCTGAATCCCCGCATCGTCCAAGGTCACCAGCCCATGTGCGGCCAAATCGGCCATGGCCTCCAATTCACGTGAGAAGTAGGTCTTGAAGTCGATCAGATGCCCCAATTCAATCGACTCGAACTGCACCTGCCCCTGGCACATGAGCGCCATGATGACCGAGCGACGCAACAAATCATCCCTGGACACCGCCAAACCCCGGACGATGGGCAGGCGTCCCTGGTCCAGCGCATCGTAGTACTCCTCCAAGGTTTTCGCATTCTGGCTATAGGTCGCGCCGATGCGACCAATGGCAGACACACCCAGAGCAATCAGATCGCAGTCGGGCTGCGTGGAATACCCTTGGAAATTCCGATGCAGTCTGCCCTGTCGCTTCGCCACGGCAAGTGCGTCATCCGGTAACGCAAAATGGTCCATGCCCACGTACACATAGCCACCGTCACTGAAAGCGTCCAGCGACGCGGACAACATGGCGAGCTTGTCACCGGGGCTTGGCAATTCAGCCGCAATGATCCGCCGCTGCGGTTTGAACCGCGAAGGCAAATGCGCATAGGCGTACAGGGCAATGCGATCGGGGCGCAATTGGTTGACCTGAGCCAGCGTTCGGGCAAAAGATTCCGGCGTTTGCAGAGGTAACCCGTAAATCAAGTCGACGTTGATCGACTCAAAGCCAATTTCCCGCGCCGCTTCCACGAGCTTAAACACTTGGGCGGCTGGCTGGACACGGTGCACGGCCTTCTGTACAGCCGGATCGAAATCCTGAACACCAAAGCTCAAGCGGTTAAAACCGAGCCGGTAAAGCGTTTTCAGTCGCTCAGGCGTCACCGTTCGGGGATCTACTTCCACCGAGTACTCACCACCAGGAACCAATGTGAAGCTGCGCCGGATCATGGCCATCAGGTCTTCAATCTCCTGGTCGCTCAGGAAAGTGGGGGTGCCACCACCCAAATGAAGCTGTGACACGTTGTGGCCTTTGCCAAAATGTGCCACTTGTAGCTCCACCTCCCTGGCGACATAGCGCAGGTATTCCGCCGCCTTCTCATGGTGTTTGGTGATGACTTTGTTGCAAGCGCAGTAGTAGCAAACAGATTCGCAGAACGGAATGTGAACGTACAAAGACAGCGGCAAAGCCATGGAGCCCGCCCGGCGTTGCTCCAAAGCCTGCGTGTAGTCTGACTCCGTGAACGCCTCTACAAACCGATCTGCGGTCGGATAAGAGGTGTACCTGGGTCCGGGGATGTCAAAACGTTTGAGCAACTGCTCTGGAATCACATGCGTCAAGCGATTTCTCCAATGTCTGGCGACACTGTGCCAGCACGCTTTCTTCAGGCCTTTGACATGTGTCAACCGGAGCGCAGAACCCAAGCCATCAACGCAAAGGTGGGAATACCCCGGGACGGTCAAGTGCATGTAATAGACTGTGTCGGGCTGATGTCCTGAAATTTTTCGCTCAAGCTCCGTTATGCTTGACGCACATCAAGGTAGTTACATGGATTCACACAGCATCAAAGTCGCTTGTTCTAGCTGCAACCTCCGGGAGTTGTGCCTGCCGCTGGGACTCAACCCCCAAGAGATCGACAAGCTTGACCGGGTGATCTCGTCCCGCAGGCGCATCAAGCGCGGTAGCGCGCTGTTCAGTGCAGGTGAAAAATTCACATCTTTGTACGCGGTTCGATCGGGCTTTTTCAAAACATGCGTCACCACGGTGGATGGCAGGGACCAGGTTACCGGGTTTCAGATGACGGGGGAAATCATCGGGCTGGATGGCATTGTGAATGATCACCACTCTTGCGATGCGATCGCACTCGAAGATGCGGAAGTGTGCGTAATGCCTTTTGATCAGGTCGAGGAGTTGTCCAGGGAGTTCACTACCCTCCAACACCACATCCACAAGATCATGAGTCGAGAAATCGTCAGAGACCACAGTGTGATGCTCTTGCTTGGCAGCATGCGTGCCGAAGAAAGATTGGCTGCGTTCTTGCTGAACCTGGTGCAACGCCTGCACGCGAGAGGATTCTCCCAATCTGAGTTGGTACTGCGAATGACCCGGGAAGAAATCGGGAGCTACTTGGGCATGAAACTGGAAACGGTGAGCCGAACCTTCTCTAAATTTGTGGAAGAAGGCGTGATTGAAGTGAAGCAACGTTACGTTCACATCAAGAACACGGACGCACTTCGGCAAATCGTGACGCCGCCCAACTGCCGCTGACACCCAGCGGTGGTAGCCAAGATCCCCTTGGCTCTGGCTTATAAATCAAGCCTCGGACTTGCCACAAGCGCTCGGACGCTCTCCCACTGGGAAAGGACAACGATTGACCTCGAAGGGCGATACGCTCAGCAAAGCGGTCAATGCGCTCGACGCCATGGTCAGCAACCAAAATGCGAAAAAGGCCAGTGTGTACACCGCCTCGCGAGGCCAATCGAGAGTTGCACCAAACCACTGAAGCTCAGACGGGTCAACGAGTGCAAAAACGACCATTTCGAGCACGGCGGCCATGATAAAGGCTGGCCAAGCGATCCACATCAAACGTTGTCCGGACATCATTCAGTACCCCAGAGACTTGGATTCGACAGGCAGACAGTTTAACGGTCAGTCCTTCGTCGCGGGAACGACTGGAGAAGCCGCATGGTTTCGCGCCTGGTGCGCGGGCTGCAGTTTCGCGAGGTCATCCACCAGTTCGTTGGGGTTGACCTGTCCTTTAGACATGACTGCCTGCTGATAACCGTTCTTATCGATGACAGGATCGGGGTGCTCGAATGCGATCATGGCCGTTGCAATCGCGGCCACCACCACCACCAACGGCCCCCCCACCACCAGCCATACATACGGTTCTTTCCACCAAGGTTTTTCGGTGGTCTGCGAAAGCGGGTTCATGGCCATAGCGTTCATTGACATGTCGGTCTTTCCATCTTAATGGGAATCACTGGTTGCCCTCGCAGCCAATGAAAAAGGGGGCCAAAGCCCCCTTTTGTTTTCGTGAAGTCACTGAGCGGCGGCGGGCTTGTTGGACATGCCCCAAACATAGGCCGCCAACACGTGAATTTGGTCTGGCGTCAGTAAACGTGCCTGACCTGGCATGGCGTTGTTCTTGCCTTCGTTCACCATTTTGATGATGGCTTCAGCACCCCAGCCATGCAACCAGATGTTGTCGGTCAAGTTGGGGGCCCCCATCGCGGTATTGCCCTTGCCATCAGCACCGTGACATGCGGCACAGGCACCGAACTTGTCCTTGCCCAACGTGGCCTTGACCGCATCATGTGGACTGCCAGAGAGGCTCAAGACATACTGCGCCAGATTGGCCACGTCTTCCGCCGAGCCCACGGCTGCTGCCATGGGAGGCATCACGCCATTACGCCCGTTGGTGATGGTTTCCTTGATGGCATCGGGCTCGCCACCCCACAGCCAGGCACCTGCGGTCAGGTTGGGAAAGCCTTTGCTGCCGCGTGCATCGGAGCCATGGCATTGTGCACAGTAGTTCATGAACAGGCGCTCACCAATGGCTTTTGCCTTGGGGTCGGCCGCCACGGCAGGCACATCCATTTTCACGAACTCTGCATACAGGGGCGCAATCGCCTTGTCCACTTTGGCCACTTCAGCGGCATGTTGGCCCTGCGAGGACCAGCCCAACTGCCCCTTGAATGCCCCAAAGGTGGGGTACAAAGCGCCGTAGACAAACGCAAAAATGACCGTGATGACAAACAAATACACCCACCACTTGGGCAGCGGGTTGTTCATCTCACGCAAGTCCCCATCCCAGATGTGACCCGTCGTGTTATCAGCGGTTGGGGACACCTTGGTGGTGCCGGATATCCACAGCAAAATCAGGCAGGCGATGATACTGATGATGGTGGCTGCAGCCACGTACACCGCCCAAAAGTTACTCGTAAAGTCGCTCATGATGTTTCTTTCTGTAGGCTCAAGTCGGTTACTCGTCTTTGAACGGCAGCTGTGCAGCCTCGTCAAAATCTGACTTGTTCCGCTTGGACCAGGCCCAGGCAATGATGCCCACGAAGGTCAGGAAACTGACCAACGTGACCACGCTGCGCATGTCGTTGATGTCCATGACTGTTCCTTTGGTGTGACGCTTACTTGATGGCCGTACCCAAAACCTGCAGGTAGGCGATCAACGCATCCAACTCGGTCTTTCCCTTGACATCTTCCGAGGCCTTGGCCACTTCTTCGTCCGAGTAAGGAGCACCCAGTGTGCGCAACACAGCCATCTTGGCTGGCAACGAAGCGTGATCAGCTTCACGCTTTTCCAGCCATGGGTAGGCTGGCATGTTCGACTCTGGCACCACGTTGCGGGGGTTGATCAGGTGAATGCGGTGCCATTCGTCACTGTAGCGACCACCCACACGGTGGAGGTCGGGTCCGGTGCGCTTGCTGCCCCATTGGAAGGGACGGTCATACACAAACTCGCCAGCCAGTGAGTAGTGTCCATAACGAAGTGTTTCCGCTTGAAAGGGGCGGATCATCTGGGAGTGGCAGTTGTAACAGCCTTCACGCACATACACATCACGACCCGCCACCTGTAAAGCGGTGTAGGGCTTCAAGCCTTCCACCGGTTGGGTGGTGGATTTCTGGAAGAACAGCGGAACGATCTCCACCAGTCCGCCCACGGCAATCACCAAGACGATCAACACGATCATCAAGAAGTTATTGGTTTCAATCCGCTCATGCGTGAAACCCTTGGAAGCGTTTCCTTGTGCCATGATTTTCCTCCTTAGGCGTGTGCGGGATTAACGGCAGGGATACGCGCATCAACTGCACTGCCTTTGGTGGCCGTCATCACAACGTTCCAAAGCATCACCACCATGCCACCGAGGTACAACAAACCACCCACCAAGCGGATCACGTAGAAGGGGAAGGTGGCCTTCACGGATTCGACAAACGTGTAGGTCAGGGTGCCATCGGGATTGACCGAGCGCCACATCAGGCCCTGCATCACGCCGGCGATCCACATGGCTGCGATGTACAGCACGATGCCGATGGTGGCCACCCAGAAGTGGATTTCAATGGCTTTGATGCTGTGCATCTGCTTCTGGCCAAACAGGCGAGGAATCAGGTAATACAGGGAGCCCATGGAAATCAGACCCACCCAGCCCAAGGCACCAGAGTGCACGTGGCCAACGGTCCAGTCGGTGTAGTGAGACAGTGCGTTCACGGTCTTGATCGACATCATGGGACCTTCGAACGTGGACATGCCGTAGAAAGACAGAGACACGATCAGGAAGCGAAGGATGGGGTCGTCACGCAGTTTGTGCCACGCGCCAGACAGGGTCATGATGCCGTTGATCATGCCGCCCCAGCTGGGTGCCAACAGGATGAGGGAAAAGATCATGCCGACGGACTGTGTCCAATCAGGCAGAGCCGTGTAATGCAGGTGGTGAGGACCCGCCCACATGTACGTGAAGATCAGTGCCCAGAAGTGCACGATGGACAAGCGGTAGGAGTAAACCGGACGGCCTGCCTGCTTGGGGATGAAGTAGTACATCATGCCCAAGAAGCCCGCCGTCAGGAAGAAGCCCACGGCGTTGTGACCATACCACCATTGCACCATGGCATCCTGCACACCTGCATAGGCGGAGTAACTCTTGGTCAGGCTGGCGGGCAATGCCGCACTGTTCACGATGTGAAGAACTGCCACGGCCAAAATGAACGCACCGTAGAACCAGTTGGCCACGTAAATGTGCTTGACCTTGCGAATGCCTACGGTTCCAAAGAATACGATCGCATACACCACCCAAACGGCCGCGATCAGCAGGTCGATGGGCCACTCCAGTTCCGCATACTCTTTGCCGGAGGTAATGCCCAGTGGCAGCGTCACCACCGCCAGAACGATGACCAAGTTCCACCCCCAAAAGGTGAACGCAGCCAACGCATCGGAGATCAGCCGGGTCTGGCAGGTGCGCTGAACCACGTAATAGCTGGTCGCAAACAGCGCACAGCCGCCAAACGCAAAAATCACAGCGTTCGTGTGCAAGGGGCGCAGGCGGCCGTATGTCAGCCACTCAATCCCCATGTTCAGCTCGGGCCAGGTCAACTGGGCCGCAATGATCACGCCCACCAGCATACCCACCACACCGTAGACCACGGCCATGATGGAAAACTGACGAACGACCTTATCGTTATAGACCGTCGCCTGACTGGCCTTCATCGTTACAGACATACAGAACTCCTCAAAATGTCATGGGGCGAAGTGTCCGCGTCCACGACTGGTTTCACCTTGACTTAAGTCAATCCGATCCAAGAATTCGCTCTCCCTCCCGGTCGATATTGTCCAACTGGCCCGATTCCAGCGCCCACCAGAAAATCACAATGATGGCCAGCACCACCACCACGGATAACGGGATCAGCAAATAGAGGATTTCCACTGCTCAACTCCTTGGAAAAATGAAGCCACCTGTGGCCACCCACGCGGCCAAGCACTGCGCATGAAACTCACACATGTGTGCGCGCGCCTGGCTGAACTTGACGGGTGCTGGGCAGCTGCCGATTGAGCCGAAGGGCGTTGCCAATCACCCAGAATGAACTGACGGCCATGCCCAACCCCGCCAACCAGGGCGGCATGTAGCCCATCAGAGCCAACGGCACGCTGACCGCGTTGTAACCGGCTGCCCACGCGAGGTTCTGGCGAACAATTCGCATGGTAGCGCGGGCTTGCACCAAAGCATGCACCACTTCCATGAGTACCCCGCCCTGAATGACGTAATCCGACTGAGCCTGTGCCAACGGTGCGGCGGATCCGAGCGAAAACGAGGTGTTGGCCCGCGCCAACACAGGCCCATCGTTCAGACCGTCGCCCACCATGGCCACGCGGTGCCCCTGCTCTTGCAGCAACACCATTTCAGCCAGCTTTTTTTCGGGTGTGGCCCCGGCCATCACATGCGCCACGCCCACGGCTTGGCCTATGCGGTGCGCGGCCTCTGGCCTATCTCCCGACAGTAGCACCGTGCGGATGTTCATGGCTTTGAGGGCCGTGACCGCCTGACGTGCGTCGGGTCTCAAGCCCTCGTCCAGCACGAACGTGGCCAGCCACCCGTTGACATCGCTCAGGTGCACTTGCGGTGAGTCGACTTGGCCGACATGTTGTGCATCCAACCCACAGAACTGGGCAGAGCCCAAGCGAATGCTCCCCTGGCCTGCCCAAACACCCTGCATGCCCTGGCCTGCCGTTTCCGTCAACTCACGCACCATACCCTCGCCCACCGCTGCGCCAACTTGTGACTCCCCTGATCGACTCCAGCCGTCGCGGGCGGCCACCGCAATGGCTCGGGATGCCGGGTGAAGTGATCCCGACGCCAGCGCCGCCCCCATTGACAACGCCTGGGTCGGGGTCATGTCATGGCGAACTCGAATGTCGGTCAGCACCACCTTGTCATGGGTGAGCGTGCCGGTTTTGTCAAACACCACGGTATCGATGTGCGCCAGACTCTCAAACGCCTGCAAACGCCGCACCAACACCCCTCGGCGTGCCATGGCACCGGCCGATGCCAGCATGGCCGTGGGCGTGGCCAGCGACAAAGCACACGGGCAGGTCACGATCAGCACCGCTACCGCCACCGCCAACGCCCTGGCGGGGTCAATTTGCCACCAGTACCAGCCCGCCAGACCCGCGGCCAGCAACACCATGACCAAGAACGGGGCGGCAATTCGGTCGGCCAGAATGGCCAACCGGGGTTTCTCGGTGGAGGCTTTCTCCATGAGGGCCACAATTTGGGCAAACCGGGTGTCTGCACCGAGCTTGTTCAAGCGGACCTCGGCAGGACCGGACAGGTTAAAACTGCCTGCAATCACTTCATCACCGACCTGGCGGGTCAGTGGGTGGGATTCACCGGTCAGCAAGGCCTCGTCCACTGTCGCGCTCGGGCTCAACAGCACGCCGTCACCCGGGAAGGCCTGACCCGCGTGAAGGCGCACCACATCGCCCAGCGCCAATCGACGCACCGACACCAACTCGAACTGGCCATTGGGTTGGCGGCGCTCGCACACCTCAGGCAAACGGTTCATCAGGTCGTCCAATGCGCCTGCTGTCCGGTCGCGCGCCTTGAACTCAAAATACCGCCCACCCATGAGGAAAAACACGAACATGGTGAGGGAGTCAAACCACACCTCGTGTCCCCAAGGTCCTGTGGGGTCAAACGTGGCCAGTGAACTGACTGCAAACGTCACCAAAATGCCGATGGACACTGGGGTATCCATGCCCACCCTGCCCCGCCGCAGGTCACGCCAGGCACTGGAAAAAAACGAACCACTGGCGAACAGCAGCACCGGCAGACTCAGCACCCAACTGGCCCACCGCAGCAAGTGCTCGATGTCAGGTGGAATGTCACCGGGTTCGGTGATGTAGGCAGGCCATGCATACATCATGACTTGCATCATGCAGATGCCCGCCACAAACAAGCGCCAAAGGACTTTGCGACCTTCCGACAGCCGGTTGGTGATGCTGAGGGCCTCGTGCATGGGCAACAGGCGGTAGCCCGTGTCGCCCACGGCCTGGGCGATGCGGGACACCTGCTGAACCGAAGGATCCCACTGCAGCGTGAGGCGACGGGTGGCCGCGTGCACCTGCGCCTTGAGCACACCTGGCAAGTCGGAAACAGCCTCTTCGACCGTGTCTGCACAGGCAGCGCAGTACATGCCTTGGACCATGAGCACGGATTCGGCCAGCCGCCGACCTTCGTGGTCAATGAAACGGGTGAATGCCTGCTGTTCGACAGGGTCGTCGAGCACCAGGAAATCATCGGTCACGGTGAGGGGGCCTTGGGGCCGCTGGGGACGGTTTTGGGAGGAGGCCAAGGCAGGGGATTCCGGAAGTGAGCCCGCACCAGCCCACTCTGTCCCCGGGGGGGACGCAGTGACAGCTCGATTCATACGCGGGAGGATATGGCACACCATGCTCCAACCGCTTGACTTACATCAACCGGTGCAGGCACATTGCGGGTAGCCTACAGCATGTGAGCAGGATTGCGAGGTCAGCCCCTACCAGGCGCTGGCGCCTGGTCATTCAGGGCACACCAACCAAAAATGGAGCAAACAGCATGTACAAAAGAATTCTCGTGGCCACCGACGGCTCGGACCTGTCCACCAAAGCCGTGGAACACGGTCTTTATCTGGCCGACCTCACCGGTGCCGAACTGGTGGCCGTGAAGGTCGTCCCCCGCTATCCACAGACCTATTTCGAAGGCGGTGTGGCGCTGGCGGCAGATGAAATTGCCAAGATCGAAAAACAATGGAATGACGAGGCGTTGGAAGCTGTGAACGCCGTCAAGGCCAAGGGCCAGCTGCAAAGCGTCAAGGTGAAGGCCACCACTGTCAAGTCCGACCTGATTGCCGAGGCATTGATTGCCGCAGCCAAGCGCCACAAATGTGACCTGATCGTGATGGCGTCCCACGGGCGCCGTGGCCTCAAGCGCCTGTTGCTGGGCAGTGAAACACAGCAGGTGTTAACCCACTCGCACATCCCAGTGCTGGTTTTGAGGTAATTTTGGCCTCTAACGCTTGACTGTCAAGCGTTTTAAGCTATACAAAAAAGCCCTGTGGTGCGAACCGCGGGGCTTTTTCTTTGGCGGCGGGATGGTCAGGTCGTGAACGCGGCTTTGTGCTGCTCACGCAGCAGGTTCTTCTGCACCTTGCCCATCGCGTTGCGGGGCAGTTCAGCGACCACGTAGCAACGTTTGGGCACCTTGAAATTGGCCAGTGTGGCTTTCAGGTGGGCCAGCACGGCTTCGGGCTCCAGCGCAGTGCCCGGGCGCGCAATGAGCACCGCCACACCCACCTCGCCGAAATCGGGGTGGGGGACACCCACCACCGCGCTTTCCGCCACACCGGGCATGTCGTTGAGAAAGCCCTCCACCTCGGCCGGGTAAACGTTGTAACCCCCGCTGATGATGAGGTCCTTGCTGCGACCGACAATGGTCACATAGCCTCGGGCGTCCACCTTGCCGACGTCGCCCGTCTTGAACCAGCCGTCGGGCGTGAACTCCTCGGCTGTTTTTTCCGGCATGTGCCAGTAACCCTTGAACACGTTGGGGCCCTTCACTTGTATGCCCCCGATGTCCCCGGTTTCCATGGGGGTGCCCCGGTCGTCCACCACCCGAAGTGAAACGCCTGGCAGCGGAAAACCCACCGTGCCACCGCTCCGCTGGGTCTGGGGCAGGCCATCGGCATCGGGGTATCGCGCATCGGGTGCAAAGGGGTTGGAGGTGAGCATGACGGTTTCGGACATGCCGTACCGCTCCAAAATGGTGTGGCCCGTGCGCTGCTGCCACTCCTTGAAAGTCTCCAACAGCAACGGGGCGGAACCGCTGATGAACAGGCGCATGTGACTGCACACGCCACTGTTAAGGCCGGGTTCGGCCAGCAAACGGGTGTAGAGGGTGGGCACGCCCATGAACACTGTGGCCTCGGGCAGGTAGCGAATCACGGTCTGCGGGTCGAACTTGTTGAGCCACACCATGCGACTGCCGTTGATCAGCGCCCCGTGGATGGCCACAAACAGGCCATGCACATGAAAAATGGGCAACGCGTGGATCAACACATCCCCACCCGCCTCCGGCGCGCGCCAGCCCCAGTAGGACTTCAGCACCAGCGCGTTGCTCAGCAGGTTGCCGTGGCTGAGCATGGCACCCTTGCTGCGTCCGGTGGTGCCACTGGTGTAAATGATGGTGGCCAAGTCATCTGCCGAGCGGGGCACCGGGGTGTGATCGGTGGAATGGTGGGACGCTCGCTCCAACAGGCTGCCTGTGCGGTCATCGCCCAGCGTGAACACGTGGCGCGTGCCCGCATTGAAGGCAATTTTGCTCAACCACCCAAAGTTGGCAGGCGTGCACACCACCACGGCGGGCTCGGCATTGCCCACAAAGTACGCCATTTCGGTCGACTGGTAGGCGGTATTCAGGGGCAGGTACACATGGCCTGCGCGCAACGTGGCCAGGTACAGCACCAGGGCCTCCACCGACTTCTCCACTTGCGCCGCAATCCGGCTGGCTGGGGGCAGGTCAAGTGACTGCAGCAGGTTGGCGACCATTGCACTGGCATGGTCCAGGTCGCGCCAGGAGTATTTCAGCCCCGTGTCCGTTTCAATGGCCAGGCTGTCCAAGTCGGTGGGAAATGTCGCACGCAAGGCGGTAAACAGGTTGGAGTCGGTCATACGGGGATGTGCAATTCAAAAAACAGGTTGGCGTTTGCCCAAAAAAGCCCCAATGCCTTCACGGTGCTCTTCATGGTCGGCGTACGCATACGCACCCTCGACCAGTTTGGCCAGGTCGGTGGGCGCCTCGGCCAACACACGCAAGGTGTGCTTGTTCAAACGGGCGGCCCCGGGAGCCAGGGTCACGATGCGCTGTGCACTGCCCAGGGCCTTGAACATCACCTGAGCGTCGTCCACCACGCGGTTCAAAAACCCCCGCTCTTTCATCTCGGCCGCGGGCAGGATGGCCGCTTCCAACAGCATCTCCCTGGCCGTGGCCCCACCGAGTGCCTGCGCCACCAAATGCGCCTCGCGCGGCGCCATGGGAAAACCCAGCCGGGCAATGGGTGCGCCAAATCGGGCACTGACACCGGCCACCCGGATGTCGCAACAACTGGCCATTTCCACCCCGGCGCCCATGCAGTTGCCTTCAATGGCTGCCACCACAGGCACCGGGCAACGGCGCATGGCGTCGAGCCCGCCCCACACCTCGTTTTCGTGAAAATGGGCCAACCGCTCGGGGTCAAACCGAAAGTCGGGGTACTCGGAAATGTCCCCGCCAGCGCAAAAATGCCCCCCCTCGCCACTGACCACCACACACCGCAGCTCTGACCGGGTAGCCAACGCGTCGAACACGGCCTTCAGTTCGCACCACATGCGACGCGACATGGCGTTGAACTTGCCAACGTTCGACACCCTGACCGCAGCCAAGTGGCCCAAGCGGTCCAAGTCTTCGCAGTGGATGTGTCCGCTCATGGGTACTCAGTCCAGCTTGGCCCCGGACGCCTTGACCACAGCCGCCCACTTGCGCAGCTCAGACTTGATAAAAGCATCAAACTGCCCCCCCGTCAGGTTGGGGAATTCGGCACCCTGCCCCCGCCAGGTGGCCTTGGCTTCGTCGGTCTGGCAGGCACGGCGAATTTCTTCAATCGCGCGGGCCTGTGCCTCAGGCACAGTGCCACGCGGCGCCCACACGCCGTACCAGGTGGTCACGTTGTAGTCGGGCAACCCGAGTTCGGTGGAGCACGGCACATCGGGGAACGCCGGGTTGCGCTGTGCGCCCGACACCATCATGGCGCGTATGCGCCCACCCTTGATGTGAGCGGCCGACGAGCCCAGGCCATCGAACATCATGTCCACATTGCCCGCCATCAGGTCCTGCAACGCCGGCCCCGCACCGCGGTAGGGGATGTGGGTGATGAAGGTGCTGGTTTGCAACTTGAACAGCTCACCCGCGAGGTGGTGCGAGGTACCACCACCGGCCGAACCGTAATTGAGCTTGCCCGGGTTCTTCTTGATCTGCTCCAAAAAGTGCTTGAAGTCAGGCGACTGGACATTTTTGGGGTTGACCACCAGCACTTGGGGTACGCTGGCCACCTGAATCAGCGGCACCAGGTCGCGCTCCAAATCGTAGTCGAGCTTGGGGTACATGGCCGGCGCAATGGTGTGGTGCACCGCGCCCATGAACAGGTTGTAGCCGTCGGGTTGCGCCCGAGACGCCACGCCAGCGCCCAAGGTACCGCCGGCACCGCCTCTGTTGTCAATGATGAGCTGCTTGCCCGTGTGTTTGGCAAACTGCGCAGCGATGGGGCGCGCAAACGCATCGGTTCCGCCCCCGGCGGGAAACGGCACCACCATGGTGACGGGTTTGGTCGGCCAGGTGGACTGGGCCAGCCCCGGCAGCGCATGGGCAGCGCCACCGGCGGCCAAGGCCTGCAATACGTTGCGTCGGGTGGCAAGAAAAGACAAGGGAAAATCCAAGGCCATGGGGGGAGCTCCTGTGTGGCGGTGCAAGGTGGTCACCACCTTAGCGGCATCACCGGGCGCTGACCACCGGGGTTTCCCGACTGCCCGCCCAGTGCCATAACCAGGCACCGCCCAACACCATGGGCACACACAGCCACTGCCCCATGCTCATGCCCAGCGCCAACAGGCCCAGGTGCGCATCGGGCTCACGAAAATACTCAGCCACGAACCGAAACACACCGTACCCCACCACAAAGGCGGCCCCCACCTGCCCGGTTTTGTGCTCCCGCCGCGCGTACAGCCACAACAGCACAAACAGCAGCAGCCCTTCCAGCAAAAACTGGTACACCTGAGAGGGGTGACGCGGCAGGTCTCCGGCACCACGAAACACCATGCCCCAAGGCAATGTCGGATCGGCCACACGACCCCACAACTCGCCATTGATGAAATTGCCCACCCGACCGGCGGCCAGCCCCGTGGGCACACAGGGTGCGATCAAGTCCATGACCTGCAGAAACGGACGCTGACGGGTGCGGGCAAACCAGGCCATGGCCAACATGACCCCCAACAGTCCACCATGAAAACTCATGCCGCCCTGCCACACGGCAAACACCTCCAACGGGTGCGCCAGGTAGTAGGCGGGCTTGTAGAACAGGCAGTAACCCAAGCGTCCCCCCAACACCACACCCATCACCCCCAGGAAGAGGATGTCCTCCACATCCCGCCGCTGCCACACGCCCTGTTGGGTCAGACGATCAAACGGTGGGTGTTGCAGGCGGCGCTGGCCCAGCCACAGAAACAGGCCAAAGGCCACCAAGTAGGTAAGGCCATACCAATGAATGGCCAGGGGGCCGAGCTGCAGGGCAACGGGGTCAATTTGGGGATGCATCAACATGGCGGGGATTATGCCAGCCGTTCGGGTCAGTCCCCCAACACCCGACGAGGGACCACAGGCGTCAGCCGGCAACCCCGGCGGACGGACATGTGGCCAGAAACACCTCGTCTTTTTGGGTCAAAAAACCCTGCTCACGGGCTTGCTGCAACACGTCGGGTCGCCAGCGGGCGGTGGTTTTCAGGCTTTGCTCGCGGCGGAAGCGGGCTATGCGCTCGTGGTTACCCGACAGCAGCACCTCGGGCACCGGTAGCGCGCCGGAAGGCGCGACCCAGACCTCTGGGCGGGTGTAGTGGGGACAATCGAGCAGGCCGTCCAGCGCAGGGTTGAAGCTGTCCTGCTGGTGGCTGCCCTGATCATTCAACACGCCGGGCTGCAGGCGGGCCACCGCGTCCAGCAGCGCCATGGCCGCGATTTCCCCACCCGAGAGCACAAAATCACCCAAGCTGATCTGCTGGTCCACATGAGCGTCGATGAAACGCTGGTCTATGCCTTCGTATCGACCGCACACCAGCACCGCGCCCGCGCTGTCGGACCACCCCTGCACACCCGCGTGGTCCAAGCGACGACCCAGCGGCGAAAACAGCACCACCGGCAGGTTTGGCACACCCTGGGCTTGGTGGGCAGCGCGCACCGCTGCCAGGCAACGCGCCAGGGGTTCGGCCATCATGACCATGCCGGGGCCGCCGCCAAACGGGCGGTCATCCACACGCCGGTAGTTGCCCTCGGCAAAATCGCGCAGCTGCCACAGCACCACCTCCACCTGACCCGACTCGTACGCACGGCGGTTGATGCCCTGCGTCAGCAGCGGGTCCATCAGCTCGGGGAACAGGGTGATGACGTCAAAGCGCATTGAAATAAATCAGAGCAAACTATTTAATGAATAAAAGCGATACAACACATTTTTACTCATAATCCTCTTGCCAATCTACGGTGATGAGGCCGGCGGTCTTGTCCACCTGGTCCACGTAAGCGTTCACGAAGGGAATGAGCCGCTCGGCGGGCTTGTCATCGCGCATGTACTCAATCACCAGCACCGAGGTGGGGCCTGTGGCCATGAGGTCACGCACCACACCCAGGTCAACCCCTTCCCGATTGACCACCTTCAGGCCCAGCAGGTCCACCCAATAATGCTCGTCTGGGTCGTTCGTCTGGGGAAATTCGCTGCGCGACATGAAAATGCGCGCACCCTTCAACCCCTCGGCGGCATTGCGGTCAGGGCTGGCGCTGCACAGGGCCACCAGGGTGTCGGCATGGGGCTTGATGTCGGTCACGACCACCTGCACGGTGCCGCCAAACGCGGTGAAGCCCCGGTCAAACGGCGGCACGGGGGGCTGCAGGTACCACTGGGTGCTGGACAACAAGGCGTCGGCGCTGGCACTGTAGGCGTGCACCTTGACCCAGCCCTTGATGCCCCAGGCGTCACTGATGCGCCCCATTTCCACGGCGTCGGCGGGCAATTCAACGGGGGTCAGGGTGGTGCTCATGGGAGAAAGAAAGCTGAAGGGAATGAAAAAAGGCGATGTGTTCAGCGGTCATGGACCACCGGACACATCGCCTTGCAGGCTGGGTTGCGCGTTGCCACGTCAACCACCGGGGTTGCACAAGGCAACCCCAACGGACATCAGGCTGCGGCCTTGGGCGTGTGGGATTTGACCAAACGCTCCACGGTGGGCGAAGGCTGTGCACCCACGCCTGTCCAGTAGGTCAGGCGGTCGGTGGCCACGCGCAACACTTCTTCGCCACCTTTGGCCATGGGGTTGTAAAAACCGATGCGCTCGATGAAGCGGCCATCGCGGCGGTCGCGCTTGTCGGCAACGACGATGCTGTAGAACGGACGGGCTTTGGCGCCGCCGCGGGAGAGTCGAATGACGACCATGATGAATCCTTCGGGTGGAGGGGGCTGACCATACAATGGACCCCACAGTGGTTTTCGCTGTTCGTTTGAGACACCGACTGACCACCCGGTCAGCGAAACGCAGCAAAGCCCAAGATTATAACGGGCTGCGGTCGCCATTTTCACCAACCCCTTTCCGGCAATGGCGCACGTGCGCTGTTCTTTGTACTTTTTCATGTCGCTTCCACCCGCATCTTCCGTCCACACCATCCGCCCCAGCGTGGATGGGGACCTCGTCGCCATCACCCGCATATACGCGCACAACGTGCTCAACGGCACCGGCACTTTTGAAACCAGCCCCCCCAGCGAAGAAGACATGCGCGCGCGCCGCGCCGATGTGCTGGGCAAAAACCTGCCCTGGATCGTGCTGGAACTGGGCGGCCAAGTGGTCGGGTTCGCCTACGGCAACTGGTTCAAACCCCGGCCGGCTTATCGCTTTTCGGTGGAAGACTCCATTTACCTCGCCCCGGAAGCCCTGGGCAAAGGCCTGGGCAAGCTGCTCATGACCGAACTGCTGCTGCAACTGGAGCGCAGGGGCATCCGCAAAGTCATGGCCGTGATCGGCGACTCCGCCAACCTGGGCTCCATCGGCGTGCACCGCAGCGCCGGATTCGAGCATGTGGGTGTGATCGATTCATGCGGCTGGAAGTTTGGCCGTTGGCTGGACATTGTGCTGATGCAAAAAACCCTGGGCCTTGGCAACACCACCCCGCCCGAGGGCACACAGTGAGCATCCGGCGGGCCAAGAACAAAACACTGGCAGCGGCCTTGGCCGCGTTCGGCGGCTCCATGGGGCTGCACCGGTTTTACCTGTACGGCATGGGCGATGTGGTGGCCTGGGTGTTTCCCATTCCGTCTGCGCTGGGCTGGTGGGGGGTGGAGCGCATGCGCCTGTACGGCCAGGACGACGTGTTGAGTTGGCTCCTGATTCCCCTGCTCGGCCTGAGCCTGACCGTGGGCTGCCTGATGGCCATCGTGTACGCCCTGACCCCGCAGGAGCAGTGGAATGCCAGGCACAACCCTCAATTCCCCGCCGACACGCCTGCAGGTCGCAGCCACGCACTGACGGTGGCCGTGCTGGTGTTTGCCTTGCTTGCAGGCACCATTGCCTTCATGGGCAGTCTGGCCTTCAGCGTGCAAAAGTATTTCGAACACGCCGCCGCAACGGACAGCCCCCAAGACCCCTCCTGATGGACGCCCTGGGTCGAGGGTTGAGGGCAGTCCCAACCACTCAGGCCATCAGCAGCATGATGGCGCTCAGCGTGAACAAGGCCATGACCGTGGACACGCCCAGGCTGGCCGTGACGAAGTCGTGCGCCACGCCGTAGCGCTGCGACAGCAGGAACACATTGGCCCCCATGGGCAAACCCGCCGCCACCACCATCACGGTGAGCGCCAGCCCTTCTATGCCCATGGCCCAGGCGCTGATGCCCACCAGCAACGGCTGGACCAGGTTTTTGCACACACACACCACCAGCGCCTGCCGCCAATGTGCGGCCATCCGGTTGCTGGCCAGTGTCGCACCCACCAGCACCAGGGCCAAGGGGCCAAAGGCGTTGCCCAACAGCGCCAACGGCTTGTCCACCTCGGCAGGCAATTGCCAACCCGTCTGGGCAAACAACAAGCCACCAATGATGGGCAGGGGAATGGGTTGCAATAACACGCCCTTGAAGGCCCTGCCGGCTGTCGCCAGGGCTGCCCACCAGCGCGCCCATCCCGATGCAGAAGCAAAACCACCCGATGCCCTGGCCGTGGCCAACTCCAGCACCACGGTGGACGCGGTCAACAGAATGATGTTCTGAACGGACACCAGCGTGAGCAAGGTGACCAGCCCTTCTTGGCCATAGGCCAGACCCACCAGGGTGATGCCAATCATGACCATGTTGGAAAACACGCCAGCCAGCGCCATGACCACCCCTTTGGTGTGGTAGCCGAAAAAGGCCACCATGGCGGCCAGCAACCCCAGTGAAGCCAAATAGTAGGCGGCAATGGGGGTGAGGTCCAGTTGGTCCAGGTGTACCGAACTCATGGTCCGAAACAGCAACGCCGGAATGAGCAAGTTGAAGGTGAGGCGAGACAGATCCTTGATGGCCTCGCCCCTGACCCACCCCACGCGCCCGGCAACCACCCCGGCAGCGATGAGCAAAAAAACAGGCGTCAAAGACGCCAGAACGGGTTGGGCAGCTTGGAAGTTCACCCCATGATGTTATGCCACCGCCCTGCTCCCTTGGCCGACTTGGCGCACGGGACTGACCGGGCGGGGGCAGGCACAGGCGGCCGATGGGTTCAATGCGCGTGCCGCAACCCGCAGTATTTTCCGATGGCCAAGCCTTTGCAGGCCGTTTGCAGCTCGGCCATGCAAGCCTTTTCGCCCCGCTTGGCCTCCAGGCATTTGGCCATGCCCTCGTGGGCCACTGCCATGGCCCGGTGACGGGCCACATCTTCGGCCATTTCTTGGTCAGAGTGGGTTTGGGCCCAGACCGACAGCGACAGCAACCCAGCACCAACCAATACCCACACATTTTTCATGAATCAGTCCATTTCATTGACAACTGGCGCAGCGGGCGTGGCCAGACGGTAGCCGTTGCGCCCGGACTGCTTGACCTCGTACATGGCCTCGTCGGCAGCGGTTTTCAACTGCTCCGCCGTGTCACCATCGACCGGGGTCCGACTGATGCCAATGCTACAACCCACCGTCAACCGCAAGTCACCGTGGGAAATGGGTTCTGCCAAGGTCGCCATGAGCTTCAGGGCCAGCGCCTCCACCTGTTCCACATCGGTCACGGATGTGACCAGCACCACAAATTCATCCCCCCCAATGCGGGCGGGGGTGTCCACCTCACGCGTGTTGTCCTTGATGCGCTGCGCCACCGCTTGCAGCACCACGTCGCCCGCCTCGTGCCCATGGGCATCGTTCACGTCTTTGAAACGGTCCAAATCCAGAAACAACAGCGCCAGCTGTGCGCCGTGGCGGCGGTAGTGGGCCAGTGCAGAGGCCAAGCGTTCATCAAACAAACGGCGGTTGGCCAGCCCGGTGAGGCCATCCAGGCGCGCCAAATCGGACAACTCCCGCCGACTCACCTCCAACTCCTCCAGCTGATGGCTGATCAGATCCTGCATGCGGCTGAAGCTGCGGGCCAGGTCGCCAATTTCGTCCTGGCGGTGGGTGGGCAAGGTGGTGTAAACCTGACCTTGGGCAAAAAAACGGGCCGCCTGCCCAATGGCATTGATGGGCCTGGACAGTGCCCTGGCCAGCACCACCGCCACCAGCAGGCTGGCCAAGCTCAGCACCAACACAATGTTCAAAATGGCACCCTGCAAGTTGTTCACATCGGCCAGTACATCCGCCAAGGGCTGTGTCAATCCCAGGATGAACGAGCCATCGCCGGACACCACCTCCGTTTCCTGCCTCAGGAACGCCGCCACCGATGGGCCACTCACCGGCCCACCCGCAGGCAGGTCAAACACCAACTCATTGATGCGCTGTTGCACCAATGCCTGGGTGGGCGGCATCTGCTCCTGCACCAAGTGGCGCTGCCCACGGTCGAAACCAAAGCGCATGGCCGGGACGGGGTGCTGCAAAAAATCTCCCGCCGAGTTGGCCATGTACATGTGCACGCCCTTGGGCAAATCGGCAGACAGTTGTGCCAACGAACCTTCGAGGTCCACGTTGATGGCCACCACACCCAGCACCTCGCCAGACGCATCGGCCACGGGCATGACCATGATGACCGTGGGTTTTCCCTCGCCCAAGTGGGTGCCCGTCTCGTGACTGACGGCCAAGCGAGACAAGTAGGTTTGGCCAGCTGCCAGCCTCAGACCCTCTGACACATAGGCGTAGTGACCTTTTTCTTGCAAGTCGGGCTCAGCGATGCGCACTGGACCGGTCACGGTCCGGTCGACGCGAACCACCTCCAGCCCGTGCTCGTGCACGCCGATGAGGCGAATTTGAATGAACGGTGGCTGCGACTGCATCATGGACGCAAACAGCGTGGCCACGCCGTCCAGGGTGGCGGTGTTGGAGCGCTGCAGCGCGGTCAGGACCAACGGGTGACTGGCCAGCAACCGCAGGTTGCGCGACACCCCTTCGCGCGTGGCCGCCGTGCGCCTGGCCAGGGCGTGCGCAGACACCATCAGCTCGGCCTTGGCCGACGCCACCATGATGTCGCGGCTGGCATGGTAGATGTAGTAGCCCGTCAAACCCGCAGCCAGCGCCCCCACCAGTGCCAGCACCAGCGCCAGACGGGCCGCAATGCCGAGTTTCATGCGGTCATCACCTTGGCGAAGCGATCACCCGACACGATGCGGCCCCACAGGCGGTTGCGCCGATCGTCGTCTTCTGGCGGCTGTAACCACACCAGCTTGTCGTTGGGCTGGGTATACGAGGGCTCCTGTAAGGTGTTGCTCAAGCCTTGACGGCTGACCAGCAGACCACTGGCCTGGGGCCCCAGCAGGTGGTCGATCCACGCCGCTGCGAGGGCGGCGTCGTTTGCGCCACTGGAAATGGCCCAGCAGTCCAGCCAGGCCAGCGCGCCTTCACGGGGAATGGCGTAACCCAGCGCCAGCCCAGCCCGGTTGAAAAGCTGCCACTGCTGGGATCCATAGTTGGCCAACATCAGCACCGCCTGTTTCTGCTTGAACAGCGCCAACGATTCTTCTGGCTGGGTGTAAAACGCCGCCACGTTGCGCCGCAGGGCAATGAGTTTGTGCACCACTTGCGGCCAGTCCTTTTCGCCCAAACGAAAGGGCAAAGGCAAACCCAGGGCCTGTGCGGCCAAGGAAAAGTTGTGGGTTCCCCCGTTGTAGGCCAGCACCTTGCCCTGGTGGCGAGCCTCCCAAAGGGCCGCAATGCTGCTGGGCGGTTGCGCAAAGTGTGCGCGGTCGTACATCAGGCCCATTTCGGCATAGGTGAAGGGAATGGCCATGGTCCGGCCCCCATGCACCAGCCCTTGAATGTGCTGCACCTGCTGAAAACGCGGCAGCTGTCGCCCCACGGCAGGCACCGCAGACAAGGGAACGGGTTGGACGAGCCCTTGGCGAATGCAACGCTGCAATTCGGCGGTGTTGATGGCGAACACATCGAAGTCGGCCCCGCCACGTGCGCTGATGCGCCGCCACAGCACCTCGTCCGAATCCACGGTGGTGACCTCCACCTTGACCTGCTGCCCAACCTCGAAGGCCTTGACCACCTCAGGCTCGGCGTACCCCGGCCACGCGAGCACCCTCAGCGTCTTGGCAGGCGCTGCGTGGGCAAGCGGCAAACCGAAAGCCAGGCCCAGCGCGGACAGGTGGCACAGGTGTTGACGTCTGGAACAAGCATCCATGGTGGGCAGGCGATGTCGCTGAAATGGTTGCTGGTCGAAGCACCACTGTACTGCAAAGCCCCGATGAGAGACATGGGGATTCCCCCAGTCAATTTTCAGTATGTTATTGGCCTTCAGCGCTTGTTATTATTGATGTTATAGCTACTCATTTATCCAATTCTGGAAACAAATCCCTGAATTTGGCCACCTTGGGGGCCGCCACCATGGCGCAGTAGCCTTGGTAGGGGTGCTGGGCAAAGTAGTTCTGGTGGTAGGCCTCGGCCGCGCAATAGTGGTCCAGGGGCAGCACTTCGGTCACCACCGGGCTGCCCCATTCCCCGCGCAGGTTCATGTCGTGCACCATGGCCGCCGCCAGCACCTGCTGGTCGGGCGTGGTGAAGTAAATGCCACTGCGGTATTGGCTGCCCACGTCGTTGCCCTGGCGGTTCAGGGTGGTGGGGTCGTGGATGGCAAAAAACACCTCCAGCAACTCGCCGGTGCTGACCCGGTCCGGGTCGTACACCAGCTTGACCACCTCGTTGTAACCGGTGTCGCCGGTGCACACCTGGTCATAGCTTGGCCGGGAATAGCGCCGTGCGTCGCCGTTGGCGTAACCGGACTCCACATCCAACACGCCACGCACGCGCAAAAACACCGCCTCGGTGCACCAGAAACACCCGCCTCCCAGCACCAAGGTGAGGGGGGTGACGGGCTCGGAGTCGATCATCACGGGCGACGGAGCAGCGGTGGAAGGGGCTTCGGTCTGAGGGTTCATGGCGGTTCGGTCGGGTGGGGTGGCAGGGCATGCACGCGGGGCACCCCTGCCAATGTGCACGCCTTGTGCACTGCGCACAAGCCCGTTTTACCCGCTGAGGGCCACCTGGGTGCGAACCACGGCCAAAAAAGCTGACAAAGCGGCGTGGTTGCCACTGTCGGTGCGCTCGCGCCCGTCGCGCCACAGGCACCGGGTTTCGTAGGGCGGCGTGGCGTGCACCAAGGGCGCAAACACGGCGCCAGCCAGGCCGGAGCGCTGCAAGGCCTCGGGCACCAGCGCCACACCCATGCCCTGCGACACCAGGCTGACCACGCTGAGCCAGTGCCGCAACTCATGGCGCACACCGGGCTGCCAGCCCGACTGGGCACACAACGAGAGGATGCGGTCGTGGTAGTCGGGCGACACCTGGCGCGACACCACGGCCAGCGGCTCCTGGTCAAACCCGGCCAAATCCACCGGGGCTTGCGGCCACGCGCGCAGCGCCAGGGGGTGGGTGTGTGGCACACACGCCACCAAGGGCTGGCTGGCCACCAGAATCTGCGACAACCCCACCGGCACCTGGGCGGTGTGGACAAAACCCGCATCGAGCCGGTCACGGGCGAGTTCGGCCAGCTGCTCAGCCGAGCTCATTTCCCGCAGTTCCACCCGCAGGCGGGGGTGCGCGGCCTGGAAAGGGTGCAACACCTGGGGCAGCCCCCGGTACAGCATGGCGCCCACAAACCCGATGCGCAGGCTGCCCGCCTGGCCCTGGTCCACATCTTTGGCGAGTTGCATGGCCTGGCGGGCCTGCTCCAGCAAAGCCCGGGCCTGTGGCACCAGGGCCTGACCCGCTGCGGTGAGCTGCACCGACTTGCTGTTGCGCAAAAAAAGCCGTGCGCCCACCGAGGTTTCCAGCTGCTGGATGGCCACGCTCAGCGGGGGCTGAGACATGGCCAAGCGCTGGGCTGCACGGCCAAAATGCAGCTCTTCGGCCAAGACCAGAAAGCAACGCAGGTGCCTGAATTCCATGGCCTCACCTTTAATCTGAAATTTGTATTGTCGAATCCATAATTGATATTAGACACAAATCATTGAAGACCCAACAATCCCCCATCCCATTTTCACAAGGACACCCCCATGAGCCCCCGTTTTCAGTGGAACGATGCCTTCCTGTTGAACGAGCAACTCAACGACGACGAGCGCGCCATCCAGGAAGCCGCCCAGCAGTACTGCCAAGACAAGCTGCAAACCCGCGTGCTGATGGCCGCCCGCCACGAGACCTTTGACCGCGACATCATGAGCGAAATGGGTGCCCTGGGCTTGCTGGGCTGCACCATAGAAGGCTATGGCTGCGCGGGCCTGAACCACGTCAGCTACGGCCTGGTGGCCCGCGAGGTGGAGCGCGTGGACAGCGGCTACCGCAGCGCCATGAGCGTGCAAAGCAGCCTGGTGATGCACCCCATTCACGCCTACGGCAGCGAAGAACAGCGGCAAAAGTACCTGCCCAAGCTGGCCACCGGCGAGTGGGTGGGCTGCTTTGGCCTGACCGAGCCCAACCACGGCTCTGACCCCGCCAGCATGCTCAGCCGCGCCCGCCCGGTGGACGGTGGCTACATGCTCAAAGGCAACAAGATGTGGATCACCAACTCCCCAATAGCCGACGTGTTCGTGGTGTGGGCCAAACTGACCGACCCGGACGGCCACACCGGCGGGCAGGAAGCCATTCGCGGCTTCATCCTCGAAAAAGGCATGAAGGGCCTGTCAGCGCCCAAAATTGAAGGAAAAATGAGCCTGCGCGCCAGCATCACCGGTGAAATCGTCATGGACGATGTGTTTGTGCCCGAAAGCCAGTTGCTGCCCAACGTGAGCGGCCTCAAAGGCCCGTTTGGCTGCCTGAACAAGGCGCGCTTCGGCATTGCCTGGGGGGCACTGGGTGCGGCTGAAGACTGCTGGCACCGCGCCCGCCAGTACACGCTGGACCGCGTGCAGTTTGGTCGCCCGCTGGCGCAAAACCAGCTCATCCAGAAGAAGCTGGCCGACATGCAAACCGAAATCACCCTGGGCCTGCAAGGCTGCCTGCGCGTGGGCCGCCTGATGGACGAAGGCAAAGCCGTGCCCGAAATGATCAGCCTCATCAAGCGCAACAGCTGCGGCAAGGCGCTGGACGTGGCGCGCATGGCCCGCGATATGCACGGCGGCAATGGCATTCACGATGAATACCACGTCATTCGCCACATGATCAACCTGGAAACCGTGAACACCTACGAAGGCACCCACGACGTGCACGCCCTCATCCTTGGTCGGGCGCAAACGGGTTTGCAGGCGTTTTACTGAACTTAACGCAGCAAGGTATTCAATCACCACCAGCGCTAAAGTCCATTTAGACGTTAAACCTGCCACCCCAGCAGGTTGTGTGATCCCTGTGCCGCTCGGGTGGCGAAAACTGCTACCCTGCCGCCCATGTTTGCCCAGGGTTTGAACTTTGACTTCCTCAACCTGCCGCTGATGGTGGCGGCGGGTTTGGTGTTCGCCAGCGTGCTGGCAGCGGTGTACTCGGCGCGCTTGGGTTTTTCTTTTTTGCTGGTGTTCCTGCTGGCGGGCATGTTGGCCGGCGAAGACGGGCCTGGCCAGCTGCCCTTCAACGACTTTCACCTGAGTTTTGTCGTGGGCAACGTGGCCCTGGCGGTCATCCTGCTGGACGGGGGACTGCGCACCCGGCACACCACCTTCCGCACCGGACTGCGACCCTCGCTGTGGCTGGCCACCCTGGGGGTGTTGGTGTGCGCGGGCATCACGGGGGTGGCCGCGCACTGGCTGCTGGGTTTGCCGTGGCCCACCGCCTGGCTGCTGGGGGCCATCGTGGGCTCCACCGACGCGGCAGCGGTGTTCTCTTTGCTGAAAACCTCTGGGGTGCGCCTGAACGAACGGGTGGAGGCCACGCTGGAGATCGAATCGGGCATGAACGACCCCATGGCCGTGTTCCTTACCGTGGCCCTCATCGGAGTGGCCCTGGCGACCGCCACCCCCCACCCAACGGTCGCCGTGAGCACCTGGGACCTGGGCGTGGCACTGACGCGTGCGTTGGTCACGCAGATGGGCCTGGGGTTGGCGATGGGCCTGGGCGCCGCCCATGGACTTGCACGCGTGTTGCAGCACCTGCGCGCCACCTTGCAGCCCGCAGCCGGCGTGGTGGGTTTGATGCTGTTGTCTGGCGGATTGCTGGTGTTTGCCGTCTCCAGTTGGTTGGGGGGGTCGGGGTTTTTGGCGGTCTACGTCATGGGCGTGGTGGTGGGTCACCGGGCGCGCAAAGCCGTGCTGCCCGCGCTGTCGCTGATGGACGGCTACGCCTGGCTGGCCCAAGCCACCATGTTTTTGTTGCTGGGGCTGCTGGCCACCCCCACCGAAGTCTGGCGCACGCTGTGGCCTGCCTTGGGCATTTCGGTGGTACTGATGGGCGTGGCACGGCCTGCGTCGGTCTGGCTGTGCCTGGCACCCCTGCGCTTCACCCGGGCAGAGATGGCATTCGTGTCGTGGGTGGGGTTGCGCGGTGCGGCACCGATTGTGCTGGCGGTGTTTCCGGTGATGGCCCAGTTGCCCGGTGCGCAGGTGTTCTTCAATGTGGCGTTTGTGGTGGTGCTGAGCTCATTGTTGCTGCAGGGGGCCACCATTGGCCTCGTGGCCCGCCGCCTGGGGGTGACCCTGCCGGAACCGGCAGACGAGGCAGCCATGCGCCATGTGTTCGGTGACTTCGAACTCAGCGCCCACACGGCGTTACAGCCGGTGTGCGAGTTTTACGGACTGCCCGCGCCGACAACCGACCCGGACACCACGGTGGGCGCCTGGATGGCGCAGGCGCTGCAGCGCCCCGCCGTGGTGGGCGACACGCTGGCGCTGGGCCATGCCCAACTCAGTGTGCGCAGCCTCAGCCCACAAGGCCTCATCCAAACCGCCGGACTGAGCCTTCACGCACCCGACGAGACAGCCGTCGCGCTGGATTGACGGGGCTCATCCCGCAGGCGAAGGGCCAGAGGCTGTGCGCTCCGGCACGGCATTGCGTGGCACGGGGGCATGGGAGGCCAGTTGCAGGTGCAGTGCAGCCTGCGCCATGAGGTTGGCCGACACCGGGGCTGTCACGAACACAAACAGCGTGATGAGCAATTCGGCCATGCCGGCGTAGCCCTGGCTGGCAGACACCAGCATGGACGCCAACAGCACCCCGCCCACGCCCAGCGTGGACGACTTGGTGGGCGCGTGCAGCCGCATGTAGAAGTCGGGCAGGCGGGCGAGCCCCACCGCCCCCACCAGCAGAAAAAACGCCGCCACCAGCACCAGGCCTGCGGCCAGCCATTCGATCAAGGGGTTCATGTGCGTTCCTTCATTCCACCACGTCACCGCGGCTGAGGTAGCGGGCCAGCGCCACGGTGGACACAAAGCCCAGCATGGCCACGATCAGTGCGGCTTCGAAGAGCAGAGGGGTGCCCCAGCGCATGCCCAGCAACACGATCAGGGCCACGGCGTTCATGTACAGCGTGTCCAGGGCCAGCAAACGGTCGGGGATGTCTGGGCCACGCAGCAAGCGCACCGCACACAGAGCAACCGCCAGGGTCACGGCCACAATGGCCAGGTTGAGCGACCAGTCCAGGATGTTCATGCTGGAATCCCTTCCGTGGCCGCATCACCCCGCACAGCGTCCACACCAAAAATGACCATCAAGGGGGCTTCGTAGCGGTTCTTCATGTCGTCGATCATGGCCTGAGCGTCGTCGCAATTCAGCGCATGCACCAGGATTTCATGGCGCTGATCGTTCACCACGCACGAGACCGTGCCAGGCGTGGTGGTGATGATGGCGGCGAACAAGGCATTCACATGGTCATGGTCACTGGCCAGAGGCACCGGCAACCAGGCGGGCTGCATACGCTCCAGTGGCCCGAGGACGAGCTTGGCCACCGTGATGTTGGACATGACGATGTCCCACAGCACCACCCTCATCAAGCGCAGGGCTGGCCACCAGCGAATGCGGCCGGTGCTCAGCAAAAAGCCGTGCAGCAACCGGGGCACCACCAAGCCGATGAGCACCGCCGACAGGAGGTGAAACAACTCCGCACTCCGGGACAAGGCCAGCCAGCACACCGCCAGCAGCACGGACAACACCGGGTGAGCCAACCAAGCCGACGGCGTTTCGCTGCCTGGTGTCGCGACATGGGGGTTCAACGGGTCACTCATGGCTGG
This sequence comes from uncultured Hydrogenophaga sp., assembly GCA_964396895.1. Lineage (GTDB taxonomy): Bacteria > Pseudomonadota > Gammaproteobacteria > Burkholderiales > Burkholderiaceae_C > UBA2334. The sequence goes on from CAYNGJ010000012.1 coordinate 80,338, forward strand.
GTTTTCTCCTCTGTGCCAGGCTTCGCAGGCGGGGCGGGTGGGGCGTTGCCGGTGTAGGGGCGTGTGGTGCGTGACGGCTCACCGGCCTCCAGACCCAGCACGGCTTGTGCGTAGTCGGCGGGACGACTCAGCTGGGTCGCCGCGGCGTCGGCGTAGCGCTTGATGGGAGAGGCGAACACCGCCATGAGCACCGTCAGCACCATGAACACCCAGGTGGCCGACAGCAGCTTCAAACTGGTACCCGCGCTGGGGGCGCCCCGGCCCTCTTCCGGCTGCACATGCCAGAACACCACCACCCCGGCCCTCGCCAGGCCCACGATGGAGAAAAACCCCACGGTCAGCACCACACCCCACACCCAGGGCTGGGCGGCCAGGCCAGACGTGCTCTCCAAAATCATGAGCTTGCCCAAAAAACCGGGCAACGGGGGCAGGCCAGCGGCCGATGCGGCGCCAAAAATCATCATCAAGCCCAACAGCACGGGTTCGCGAACGGCCATGGCCGGGCGCAATTTGTCCTGCGCGGCCCCGCGCTGGGCAGCCATCAATTCCACCAGCAGAAACAACCCTGCGATCACCACCGTGCTGTGCAGCGTGTAGTACAGCGCCGCCGACAAAGTAGCGGGGGTGAACAAGCCCACACCCGCCAAAATGGTACCCACCGACGACACCGTGAGGTAAGCCACCATGCGCCCCATGCTGTGCGCTGCCAGGGCACCCAGCACCCCCAGCACACTGGTGGTCAGGGCCAGTGGCAGCAGCCAGGCCTGGGCTGCCAGCGCCGCCTCACCGGCACTCACGCCAAAAATCACCCAGTGCACCCGGATGATGCTGTACACACCCACCTTGGTCATCACCGCAAACAGCGCGGCCACGGGGGCGCTGGCCGCTGCGTAGGTGGCGGGCAGCCAGAAGTACAGCGGCACCAACGCAGCCTTGAGACCGAACACCACCAGCAGCACCAGCGCTGCGGAGCGGGCCAACAGGGCAGATTCGCCGCTGAGCTGCGCCACACGCAAGGCCATGTCGGCCATGTTCAGAGTGCCCGTGACCGAGTAGAGCATGGACAGCCCGATCAGGAACAGTCCAGACGCCGCCAAATTCAGTACCACGTAGTGGATGCCCACCTTGAAACGCTCCCGGCCCTGGCCGTGCACCAGCAGCACATAGGACGCAATCAGCAGCACTTCGAAGAACACAAACAGGTTGAACAGGTCACCCGTCAGGAAGGCACCGCACAGGCCCATCAGCTGGAACTGGAACAACGCCAGGAAGTGCCGCCCCCGCGCATCCCAGCCACCCGTCGCGTACCACAGCACAGGAAATGCCAACAAATAAGTGAGCAACACCATCAGTGCAGACAAGCGGTCTACGACCAAAACAATACCAAATGGTGCTGGCCACTCGCCCAAGCGGTACACCACCAACTCGCCGCCGCTGGCCAGCGACACCAGGCCCATGGCCATGACAGCACCCAGCAGCACCGACCCCATGGCCAGACGCCTGCGCCAGCGCAGTCTGGGGTTGCCATGCCCACCACCCTGCCCCGCCATGCCGGATGGATCACCGAGCAGCAGCAACGCCATGGCCGTGAACGACGGCAGCAGCACCGACAGGACCGGCGCGTGCTGCAGCCAGAAAACATGAATGAGGTCCAGCATCAGGCTTTACCTCCCACATCCGCACCCTGGCCCGCGTGATAGCCAGGGGCGTGCCCAGGTTCGTGGCCGTCAATGTGGTCACTGCCCGACTCGTGGCGGCTGCGCAGCGCCAGTTCGATCACAAAACCCGTGGTGGCAAACCCGATCACGATGGCCGTGAGCACCAGCGCCTGCGGTAGCGGATCGGCAATGGGCGCGTCTGCGGCCACGATGGGCGCGGCATTGGTCCACAAGCGGCCCATCACAAAGATGAAAACGTTGACGGCGTAGCTCAGCACCGACAGCCCGAGCACCACGGGAAAGGTGCGCCCACGCAGCATCAGGTAAATGCCACAGGCCGTGACAAAACCAATGCCGGTGGCGATCAAAAACTCCATGCTCATGCGGCACTCCCGGGGTGTGATGGTGTGATGGGGGTGGGCGGCCGTTCTCGGCTCACAGAACCCAGCACGGAAATGGTCAGCAACGTCGCCCCGACCACGGTGGTGTACACCCCGAGGTCAAACAACGCCGCCGACGCCAGCGGAATGTCGCCCAGCAGCGGCACATGTGGGTGGCCGTGCGCACTGGTCATGAAGGGGCGGCCAAACCAGAATGCCCCCACACCCGTGAGACCAGCAATGCCCAGGCCAGAACCGATCCAGCGCACAAAGCGCCGCCCCGCGTGGGCGCGCAAAAGACCTTCCGCCTTGCCCTGACCCATGGTCATGAATTGCAGCACCAGTGCCACCGCAGTGATCAGCCCAGCAATGAAACCGCCCCCCGGCTGGTTGTGGCCGCGCATGAAGATGTACAACGTGAACACCAGCGCCACCGGCAACACCACTGAAGCGGCAACACGCAGCAGCACGGGCTGGGCAGCGAAGGTCCAGTTGCGGCCTTGCGGGTCGACGGTGGGCCTGCGGGTGCGCATGCCCTCCATCAAGGACAGCACACCAATGGCAGCAATGCCCAGCACGGTGATTTCACCGAAGGTGTCGTAACCCCTGAAGTCCACCAAGATCACGTTGACCACGTTCGCCCCGCCGCCCACCGGCAGGGTTTTTTCCAGGAAGTACCAAGCAATGGAATCGTGGTTGCGCGTCAGCAGCACCCAAGTCAGCCAACTCATCGCGCCACCGGCGGTCAGCGCCAGCAGGCCGTCCCGTACACGGCGCAGTGTGCTGGACTCGCGCGGCGAGTACTGCGGCAACAGAGCCAGCCCCATGAGCAACAGGGCCGTGGACACCACTTCCACCGACAACTGGGTCAGGGCCAGATCCGGCGCAGACAGGCCCACAAAGGTGAGCGACGTGACCAGGCCCACCACGCCCACCAACACCACCGACAGAAAACGCTGCCGCTGCGTCAGCGCAATGGCCACGCACACCAGCAGCAACACGGCCCAGACCACCACGGCCAGAGGGGTGGCGGCCATCAGATCACGCTCGCCTGTGCCAATGCCCATCCCCACCAGCGGCGCAGCCCCCACCACCAGGGCGGCGGCCACCAACCAGAACAGGTAGCGCTGCAACGAGCCGTTTTCCAAGCGGGAGGAGATGCGGCCGGACCAGGCAAACAACCCGTCCACCAGAGCCTCGAAAATGTGCCGACCCGTGAGCCAACCAAACCACTGCTCGGACTGGATGCGGTGCAACCGCTTGTCCATCGCCAGCAGCAGGTACAGACCCACGCCCACGACCAGCGCAATGGCGCTCATCAACAAGGGCAGGTTGAAACCGTGCCAGATGGCCAGGTGGTAATCGGGCAGCGGCTGGCCCGCCAGCGCGGTGGCAGCCACATCCACCAGTGGCCCGAAGGTCATGGCGGGGAACAGGCCCACGACCACACACAGGGTCACCAGCAGCATGGCGGGCGCCTTCATGCCCAGTGGTGGCTCATGCGGGTGGGTGTTGGGCACATCGCCCAACTCACCGTTGAAGTAGGTGTCATGCACAAACCGCAGCGAATAGGCCACGCTGCACACGCCGGCCAGCGTCACCAGCGCGGGCACCACCCATGCCCACACGCCGGCCGTGCCGACCACCGCCTCGGTGAAGAACATTTCCTTGGACAGAAAACCGTTGGTCAGCGGCACACCGGCCATGGACGCAGCGGCCACCATGGACAACGTGGCCGTCCAGGGCATGAAGTGCCACAACCCACCCAGTTGGCGCATGTCGCGGGAATGGGTTTCGTGGTCAACGATGCCAGCGATCATGAACAACGAGGCCTTGAATGTGGCGTGGTTCAGTACATGGAACACCGCAGCCACGGCGGCCAGCGGCGACCCCAGGCCCACCAAAAACACCACCAACCCCAGGTGGCTCACGGTGGAGTACGCCAGCAGACCCTTGAGGTCGTGCTTAAAAATGGCAATGAAGGCCGCAAACAGCACCGTGACCAGGCCCGTGGTGGTCACCAACAGTTCAAACCAGCCCGACCCCGCCAGCACCGGGTACATGCGCATGAGCAGAAACACCCCTGCCTTGACCATGGTGGCCGAGTGCAGGTACGCCGACACCGGGGTGGGGGCCGCCATGGCATCGGGCAACCAAAAATGGAAGGGAAACTGCGCGCTCTTGGTGAAAGCTCCCACCAAAATCAGCACCAGGGCGGGCAGGAACAGCGGGCTGGCCTGGATCTCGGCGGCACGCCCCAACATGGCGCTGAGTTCGTAGGTGCCAGCGATCTGGCCCAGCAACACAAAGCCCGCCAACATCGCCAGGCCACCGCCACCGGTCACCGCCAGCGCCTGTCGCGCGCCCGAACGGGCTGCGGGCAAATGGCTCCAGTAGCCCACCAGCAGGAATGACGACAGGCTGGTCAGCTCCCAAAATACCACCAGCAGCAGCAGGTTGTCCGACAGCACCACCCCCAGCATGGCGGCCATGAACAACATCATCAGGCTGAAGAACTTGGCCGCTGAATCCTCTGGACTGAGGTAATGGTGCGCGTACACGATGATGAGCAAGCCGATGAACATGATCAAGCCTGCAAACATCAGCGACAAGCCATCAAGCTTGAAACTCAAGTTGAGCCCAATTTCTGGCACCCACTGCCAAGTGTTCATCACCACCTCACCCGCCATGACGGCGGGGGCCTGCTGCACCAGCAACGCCAAGCTGGCCAACGTCACCACCAACGCGACTGCGGCCGTCAACCAACGTGAGCGGGCCCCCAACCAGAAGGTGGCGGCGGTTCCCAACAGGAGTGGTAGCAAAACAATGAGTAAAAGCACGGCTCTTCTTTCAGTTAGGGCCGCCATTCTAAAAGGCGAAATTTTTTCGCCCTTGCTGGAAAACCCGGTCAACAGCGGTCTTTGTGGTGCCCACAGGTGGACCCCGACAGCTGTTCGTCAGGCTGGGGGAGGAGGAACCTGAAGCTTCCAGGCCCAGCGTGACCCCAGGCCAACCAGGGTGCCCACACCCCAGAAGACCCCACTCACGCCCACCAGTGCCCCCAACGAACCGAACAGCACGGGCATGACCACGCTGGAGCCATTGATGGCCATGGACCGAAGGGCCAGCGCCTCACCATGCCGGTGGCTCGGGGTGATCTGATGCAGCGTGCTCATGATCATGGGCTGCACGCTGCCGAGCGCCACTCCCAGCAGCACCGACAGTGCGCCCATGGCCCACGCCCCTTGCACCAGCGGATACGCCGCAAACAGCACCGCCGTGGCCACCATGGCCGAGCCAATGACAGCGGCTTCGCGCAATCGTGCGGCCAACCAGGGCATGAGCAGCCGAATGCCCGTGGCCGCCAGGGCAAAGCCCCCAAGAATGCTGCCGATGACGGTGGCACTCAGTCCACGCTCGTGGCCCATCACCGGCACGAGAAAGGTGTGCACGTCCCAGCAGGACGACAGCATCCAGTTGATGGCCATCAAGCGACGAAACCCAGCGTCACGCAGCAGCTGCCACGACGACTCGCGGGCGTGCGTCGGTATGCCCACTTCGCGCTGCGTGTCCACCGCACCGCGCAGCCACCACCACGACAGCGACGGCAACACCGCGAGCAGCAGGTAGGCCGCCCTGAAGCCGGCGGAGTCGATCAGAAGGCCTGCCGCCAGCGGCCCCAAAAAGTTGGAAATGGACGGCCCCACTGCCATCCAACTGAACACCTGCTTGAGTTGGGTGGCATCCCTGGCCAGGTAGCCCACATGGCGTTGCAGCGCAATCAAAGCCAAGCCACTGGCCGCCCCTGTGGCCAGGGCGGTGGCACACAACACCCCGAACACCGGCCAAGCCACGGCCAGCGCCGCCCCGACGGTGGCGATGACCACCGCCACCCGGAACGGTTTTTTCAGGCCATGGCGGTCGGCAAAGCGGCCTGCAGGTAAGGCCAGGAACACCTGGGCCAGCGCAAACAGGGCCAGCAACATGCCCACCGCCGCAGGGCTGTGGCCTTCCCGTAATGCCATGAGGGGGGCCGCCATGCGAAAACCGGTCATGGACGCGTGCAGGCAAACCTGCGCGGCCACCAGTCGCACCAAGACGGTGCCCAGTGGTTGGCTCAAGGCTGACCGCTGTCGGTGGGGTCCAGCGGCAACAAGGCGGCGGCTTGGTCCAGCGGCAGCGCCTCCACGGTTTTGAGGGCGCGGCCCATGGCGCGGCTGCGGGTCTCGGCGCTGTCCAGCGTGTTGAGCACGGTTTGTGTCTGGTTTTTGACTTTGGCCAACACCTCACCAAACTTGGTGAACTCGGTCTTGACCGCCCCCAGCACCTGCCACACCTCACTCGAGCGCTTTTCCAGCGCCAGCGTCCTGAAGCCCATTTGCAAGGAGTTGAGCATGGCCATCAGGGTGGTGGGGCCCGCCAGGGTCACCCGCATGTCGCGCTGCAGGGCTTCCATGAGGCCGGGACGCCGCAGCACCTCGGCATAGAGGCCCTCCGTGGGCAAAAACAGAATGGCAAAGTCGGTGGTGTGCGGTGGTGCCAGGTACTTGTCGGCCATGCTTTTGGCCTCCAGGCGGATGCGCTGCTCCAACCCGCGCGCGGCCAACTCGGCGTCTTCGGCATGGGCGCGCTGCTGGGCATCCAGCAAACGCTCGTAGTCCTCGTTGGGAAATTTGGCGTCGATGGGCAGCCAGCACGGTGCACCATCGTCGCCACGCCCGGGCAGGCGAATGGCGAAGTCCACCATGTTTTTGCTGCCCGGCCGGGTCACCACCTGGGTGGCGTACTGGTCGGGGGCAAACACCTGCTCCAGCAAGGCTCCCAGCTGGGCCTCACCAAACATGCCCCGTGTTTTGACGTTGGTGAGCAAGTGCTTGAGGTCGCCCACACCCTGGGCCAGGTTTTGCATTTCGCCCAGGCCTTTGTGCACCTGCTCCAACCGGTCGGCCACCTGTTTGAAGCTCTCACCCAGGCGGGTTTCCAGTGTGGTTTGCAGTTTTTCATCCACGGTGGCGCGCATCTGGTCGAGCTTGGTGGCGTTGCTGGCCTGCAGTTGGGTCAACTGGGCTTCCAGCGTGGCCCGCACCTCGCCCATGCGGCGGGCGTTGGATTCGTTCAGGGCGTGGAGCTGCTGGGTCAGCGTGTCGCCCAGGGAGCCGCGCAGTTGCAGCAGTTGCTGGGCAAAGGCGTCGATCTGGGCATTTTGCGTGCGCGTGGCTTCGGCCGACTGCTGGGTTTGCATCAGCAGCTGCGCATTCAGCGTTTCCACGAGGGCCGTGCGCAGCTGCTCGATTTGCGCCTGCTGCGTGCGCTGCGCTTCGGCGCCTTGACGCTGCAAAGCGTCGCCAAAGGTGGCCAGGGTCTGCATGACCTCCTGGCGGCCACCGCGCGCGCCGTCCTGCACGTCCTGGCGCACGTCACGCTCCAGGCGCTCCAGCCTGTCCAGCAGCTGGGCTTGCCGCTCAGTCTGGCGCTGCACCAGCTGCTCCAACTGCAGCTGGCTTTTTTGCTGGGCGGCCAACCAGTCGTCGTGTGAAGGCCCATGGGGGTGTCGCAGCCACAAAACCAGCGCACCCACACAGGCCAGCACGCTGGCCACTGCCGCTGTCACCCACCAGACAATGGGGCCCACGCCCTCAAGCACCGAGCACCTCGGGGTTGACGGGAGTGAGTGCTCTGCCCTCGGTCAGGTAGGTAACGAGGTTGTCGGCCGCCAGGTTGGCCATGGCCATGCGGGTGCCCAGGGTGGCGCTGGCAATGTGCGGGGTCAACACCACATTGGGTAGGGTGAGCAGGTCGGGGTGAACGCGGGGTTCGCCCTCGAACACATCGAGCCCGGCCGCCGCGATGCGCCGCTCTTTCAAGGCCTGCGCCAGCGCCGCGTCGTCCACGATGCCACCGCGGGCGATGTTGATGAGCGTGGCACTGGGCTTCATCTGCGCCAGTTCGGCCGCGCCAATGCTGTGGTGCGCCTGTGCGCTGTACGGCAGCACCAGCACCAGGTGGTCGGCCTGGGCCAGCAGCTCCGCCTTGCTGACCCAAGCGGCTTGGCAACCGGCCTCGGTGGCCGCGTCCAACCGAGATCGGTTGTGGTAGATCACCTTCATGCCAAAGCCGTGCGCGCCCCGGCGGGCCACGCCTTGGCCGATGCGGCCCATGCCCAGAATGCCCAAGGTGCTGCCGTGCACTTCGGCCCCGGCGAACATGTCCACACTCCAGCGGTTCCACAGGCCGGCGCGCAGGAAATGCTCGCTCTCGGTCACGCGTCGGGCCGTGGCCATGAGCAGCGCAAAGCCAAAGTCGGCGGTGGTTTCGGTCAGCACGTCGGGCGTGTTGGTGGCCAGCACACCGCGTGCGGTGCAGGCTGCCACGTCGAAGTTGTTGTAGCCCACGGCCATGTTGGCCACCACGCGCAGGTGGGGGCAGGCGGCCAGCAATTCGGCCCCCACCCGTTCGCTGCCAGTGGTCAGCGCGCCCTGCTTGCCTTGCAGGCGGCGCTGCAGTTCTTCTGGCGACCAGACATCGTCGGTGTCGTTGGTCTCCACGTCAAAGTGCTGGCGCAACCGCGCGAGCACCTCAGGGAAGACACGCCGTGCCACCAGCACAGCGGGCTTGCCAGCCGGTGCGGCGGGCGTGGGATGGGGAGTGCTCATGGCAGGTCCGAATCGGGTCAGACGCCCAGCAGGTCCACTTCGAACAGCAGCGTGGCGTTGGGGGGAATCACGCCACCCGCGCCGCGTGCGCCGTAACCCAAGGCTGCCGGAATGACCAGGCGGCGCGAGCCACCCACGGCCATGCCTTGCACACCCTCGTCCCAGCCTTTGATGACGTGGCCCGCGCCCAGTGGAAACACGAAAGGCTGGCCACGGTCTTTGCTGGAGTCAAACTTGGTGCCTTGCTGGCCATCGTTGTAGAGCCAGCCGGTGTAGTGCACCTGCACATGCTGGCCGACTTGGGCCACGGCGCCTTGGCCAACGGTGGTGTCTTCGTACTGCAAACCGGAAGGGGTCGTGATCATGTAAATCCTAAAAAATCAATTAAAAATGGCCCCAACGCTTGTCAATATTGAATAGTTAGCTATTCAATCATTCGACCGCAATGGGGGCTGGCTTGCCACGGCGCAAGGCCGGGCAGGGAAAGCCATTGTCGGTGATGCGCCCGTCGACCACGGCCGGCCCATCACTTGAGCACACGTTGCCGGGGTCAATCCAGCCAGGTGGTGAACTCGCTGGCGGGAACGCGGGGGGTGTGGAAGGTGTTGACCACGTCTGCAGCATCGGCATGGCCCAATGCCATGCCGCACACCAGCATCTCGTCAGACCCCGCCCCCACATGGGGCAGGATGATGTTGGCAAACCCGTTCCAGGCGGCCTGGGGGCAGGTGTGCAATCCCCGCGCGCGGGCCGCCAGCATGATGTTCTGCAAAAACATGCCGTAGTCCACCAACGAACCACGGCCCATGACCTTGTCGAGGGTGAACATCAGGCCCACCGGTGCGTCGAAAAAGCGGAAATTTCGCTGGTGCTGCTCGTGCATGCGGTCCTTGTCGGCCTTGCCAATGCCCAGCAATCCGTAAAGCCCCCACCCGTTCTCACGCCGACGGTCAATGTAGGGACTTACCCATTTTTCCGGGTAGTAGTCATAGGCTTCGCGGTACTGGGCTGCCAGGGAAGGGTCGGCGCGCACGGCATCGTGGGCGGCACACACCTGTGCCACCAGTGTGTCGCGGCTGTGGCCTTGCAACACATACACCTTCCAGGGCTGAGTGTTGGTGCCGGACGGTGCGCGGCTGGCCACGTCCAGGATGGACATCAGCACCTCGCGTGGCACCGGCTGCGGCGTAAATGCCCGCGCCGACATGCGGGAAGTGATGGCAGCATCCACGGACTGACTGTGCGCGTCGCCCGACAGCGCGGCCTGGGGAGAGTGGGGATTGAGGCTCACGTCAATGTCTCCAATACGTTTTTGAGTTCAGCGGGAAGCGGTACGGGGCGCCGGGTGTGGCGATCCACGTACACATGCACAAAGTGACCACGGGCCGCGCAAAGGGGCTGGTCTTGAGCAAACAAGCCCACCTCGTAGCGCACACTGGACGAACCCAGCCTGGCCACGCGGATGCCCGCTTTGATGGTCTGCGGAAATGCCAGGGGAGCAAAGTAGTTGCACTGCGTTTCCACCACCAGACCGATCACCGGACCGTGGTGGATGTCGAGCACGCCTTGCTCAATGAGGTGGGCGTTGACGGCGGTGTCAAACCAGCTGTAATACACCACGTTGTTCACGTGGCCGTAAACGTCGTTGTCCATCCAGCGGGTGCTGATGGTCCTGAACGCGCGGTAACCGTCGCGGCCATCGGCCAGGGGTTTGGCCGCTGTGGCGGCAGGGGAAATGTTGGTGCTTGGCATGGCGGCCATTCTGCCAGCGGCACGGCGGGCGCCCGTGCGTCACACGCGACAACCCCAGGCCTTCGCAAACGCCAGCGCCACTCGGTAGCTGTTGAGCTGAACGGCCACGGTGTCCTCTATTTGGCGCCCGTATCCCCCGGCCATGACCATGGCCACGGGTGCGCCCCTGGCATGGGCCCAGGCCAGCACCTGGCGATCGCGAGACTCAATGCCGTCGGCAGTGAGTTTCAGCCGTCCCAGCCGATCGCCTTCGTGCACATCGGCTCCCGCCAGGTAAATGACCAGGTCAGGCTCAAACCGCTGGTCAAGTGTGTGTAGCGCCACGGTCAGGGCTTCCAGGTAGGCATCGTCCCGACAACCGTCGGGCAATTCCACATCCAGGTCGCTGGCTTCTTTGCGAAACGGGAAGTTTTTCTCCCCGTGCAGTGACAGCGTGAACACCGTCGGATCATGCCGAAACACATGGGCGGTGCCGTTGCCCTGGTGTACGTCCAAATCCACAATGGCCACCCGCATGGGCCGGTGCCCAGTGGCATGGTTGGGCGCGGCGCGCATGGCCTCCGCCTGCATCAGCCGCGCGGCCACGGCCACGTCGTTGAACACGCAAAATCCACTGCCCTTGTGACCATAGGCGTGGTGGGTCCCGCCCGCCAGGTTGGCCGCCACCCCCGCACCAGCCAGTGCGGCCCGGCACGCGGCAATGGTCCCACCCACCGACCGGCGGGCCCGCTCAGCCATGGCAAGGCTCCATGGAAAACCTATTTCCCGTTGCGCAGCGGCCGACAGGGTGCCGTCACCAATGGCCGCAACGTAGGCCGGGTCGTGCACCAGCGCCAACTCGCCGTCGCTGGCGGCGGGTGCCTGGGCCAGACTCACCTCGGGCAGCACACCAGCCACCGCGTCGCGCAGCAGCCGGTACTTGGCCATGGGAAACCGATGCCCCTCGGGCAATGGCAGAACAAAATGATCAGCGTAGTAGGCAAGCATCCGCAGTGTGGACAGGAAACGGGTGTCAAACCCATGACAGGAAAGGCTTTTTAGGGGTTTTCAACTATTTTGCTGCACCGCAACAAAAAACACTTGCAAACCTGTTTGATTGGCCTATACTGGGAACCATGTTGCAGCGCAGCATGACCGGGAGGTCGGTCATGCGTGTCCTTCAACAGTTTTAAATCCTTTTTTTAATGGAGTATCACCATGTTGACTGCTGAACAAGTTATGGCCGCACAAAAAGCCAACCTCGAAACCCTGTTTGGTCTGACCCAGAAAGCCTTCGAAGGCGTGGAAAAGCTGGTCGAGCTGAACATCCAGGCATCCAAGGCTGCCTTGGCCGAGTCCGCCAACCACACCCAAGCCGTTCTGAGCGTGAAAGACGCCCAAGAGTTGCTGGCCCTGCAAGCTGGCCTGATGCAGCCCCTGGCTGAAAAAACCGCCGCCTACAGCCGCCACCTGTACGACATCACGTCCGGCACCGGCGCTGAATTTGCCAAGGCCGCTGAAGCCCAAGGCAGCGACGCACAAGCCAAATTCATGGCCGTGATCGACAACGCCACCAAAAACGCACCTGCCGGTTCCGAAACCGCTGTCGCCGTGATGAAAAGCGCCGTGAGCGCCGCCAACAACGCCATGGAATCGGTACAAAAGGCCGTCAAGCAAGCCACCGAAATGGCAGAAGCCAACTTCAACACCGTGGCAGCCACCGCTGTCAATGCAGCCAAAACCACCACAGCTGGCGCCAAAAAGCGCTGATTGTTGATCCCGTTTTTCCGGTTGTCTCCTCGGATCCTTCTCGAAATTCAGTTTCACGGATCCCTTCAGGCCTTGTCTTGCGACAGGGCCTTTTTTTTCGCCCTCACCCGCGCGGCACGGGCACCGACCGTTTGAGCAACTGGGCCCTGAGCTCGGGCAATGCGGCCAGCATGGCCTCGCGCCCAGCGGCCATGGACCGCTGACGTTCCGAAAACGCCGCACTGCCCACACCCGACAAACGGGGACGCACCACCACATGCGCCGCAGCCAGCTCAAACCGATTGATGGTCTGCCCCATGATGGCAAAGGTTTGCAGCATGACCTTGAGGGTGTCGGTGGCGGCATTGCCCTCGGGCACGCTCGAGATGTCCACCGCAATCACCAACTCGGCACCCATTTGCTGAGCGTAGTGCACCGGAACGGGTGCCACCAGTCCGCCATCCACATACTCCCTGCCCGCGATCTCCACCGGCTGGAACACGCCAGGCACCGCACTGGACGCACGCACAGCCATGCCCGTGTCGCCCCGCTGGAACAAAATGCCTTGACCATTGGCCAAATCAGTGGCCACGATGCCCAATGGCAGTGGCATCTGCTCCAGCAAGCGGTGGTTCACCTGCTGGTTCACGTAGCGCGACAAGGCCTGGCCCTTCAGCATGCCACGGTTCGCAAAAGGCAAGGTCCAGTCGGTGAGCACCACTTCTTCCATGGCCTGCGCGGCCTTTTCCAGCTCTGCGTGGCTTTTCCCACTGGCATACAGCGCGGCCACCAAGCTGCCTGCCGAGGTGCCCACCACGCAGTGGGGCCGAATGCCTTGTTGCTCCAACACGCCGATCACGCCCACGTGGGCAAATCCACGCGCTGCGCCGCCGCCCAGCGCCAACCCCACACGGGGTGGTCGGGTCAAGGGCGGGGGGATTGGCGCGGGTGGCGCTGGGTTGGGCGTTGCGGTGGGCTTGTCAGGGCTGGCGCAACCGCTCAGCGCCACCGTTGCCCATGCGCCTGCGACGGTCAGGCAGTGGCGACGATTCCACAAGTGTGAATGCATAGAAACTAAATAAGAATGGTTCGTGTTTGTGATAAAATCATGCCACATCAACCCGCCGGAACCGCAATGGTTCACAGGCCCACAGAAAGGTTCTTTCATGCGCGCACCGTTGTTTGCCCCCGCCACGCTGGTCTCACTGGCACTCGTCACACTGACCTTCACGGGGCAAGTCCACGCCCAGGACAAGGTACTCAACCTGTACTCGGCCCGGCACTATCAAACAGACGAGGTGATGTACGACACCTTCACCAAAACCACGGGCATCAAGATCAACCGGGTGGATGCCGATGATGCAGGCATTGTCGCCCGCCTGAAGGCAGAAGGCGCCGCCTCCCCCGCCGATGTGGTGTTGCTGGTGGATGCGGCCCGCATGGCGTCTGCCGATGCGCAAGGGTTGTTTCAACCCATTCAATCGACCAAGCTGGACGCGGCCATCCCGTCCCACCTGCGGGCTGCAGCTGGCCCTGCGGGCGTGACGTGGACGGGCTTTTCCACACGTGCCCGGGTGATCGTGTTCGATCCCTTGCGCGTCAAAGCCGAAGATGTGGCCGCCTACGAACAACTGGCTGATCCCAAACTCAAAGGACTGGTGTGTTCCCGCTCGGGATCTCACCCCTACAACATGTCGCTCTTTGCCACGGTGGTGGAGCGCCTGGGCGATGAGAAAGGCGAAACCTGGCTCAAAGGCATGGTGGCCAACATGGCGCGCACACCGAAAGGCGGTGACACGGACCAGATCAAGGCCGTGGCCTCCGGGGAATGTGGCGTGGCACTGACCAACACCTACTATGCCGCACGCCTGTTCAAATCCAGCAAAGCGGAAGACAAAGCGGTGGTGGACAAAGTGCGCTTTGTGTTCCCCAATCAAGGAGCACAGGGCACACACGTCAACATTGCCGGTGCAGCCGTCGCCAAGCACGCCAAAAACCGGGAACATGCGGTGGCGTTCATGGAGTACCTGGCCAGTCCGTTTGCGCAAGACTATTTTGCCAACGGCAACAATGAATACCCAGCCGCCAATGGCGTCAGGATTGACAACGCCGCACTCAAGGCCATGGGTGGGCAAAACTTCAAGTCCGACGCCATTCCCCTGTCCGTGGTCGCCAAAAATCTGACCAAAATCCAGCAAATGCTGGACCGGGCAGGCTACAAGTAAATGCCCCCCAAAAAGCCCCAAAAGGCCGCCCTGCGCGGGCCTTTTGGTTGCCTGTGCGCGCCACCCGCACTGGCCAATCCGCCAAGGCTGGACGATAATCCCCATTTTTAAATTGACGTTTACGTAAACGTCAACACAACTCAGGAGATGTCATGGAAATTGCAGGCAAGGTATTCATCGTCACGGGTGGCGCGTCGGGCCTGGGTGAGGGCACCGCACGCATGTTGGCGGCCCAAGGTGGCAAAGTGGTCATCGCCGACATGCAGGCCGACAAAGGGCAAGCTGTGGCCAAGGACATCGGCGGGGCGTTTGTGAAATGCGACGTGAGCAATGAGGCAGACGGTCAAGCCGTGGTGGCTCAGGCCACGGCCATGGGCAAACTGGTGGGCTTGATCAACTGTGCCGGCATCGCACCCGCCGAAAAGACCGTGGGCAAGTCAGGCGCCCACCACCTTGGTCTCTACACCAAAACCATCATGGTCAACCTGGTGGGCAGCTTCAACATGATTCGCCTCGCAGCCGAAGCCATGTGCAAAAACGAACCGGAAAGCACCGGCGAGCGTGGCGTGATGATCTCCACCGCCAGCGTGGCCGCCTACGATGGCCAAATTGGCCAGGCCGCCTACGCTGCATCCAAAGGCGGCATCGTGGGCATGACACTGCCCGTGGCACGCGATTTGGCCCGCAACGGCATACGCAACATGACCATTGCACCAGGTATTTTCGGCACACCCATGCTGTTTGGCATGCCCCAAGAGGTACAGGATGCGCTGGCCGCAGGCGTGCCTTTCCCGAGCCGACTGGGCACGCCTGATGACTACGCCAAGCTGGCCCGCCACATCATCGAGAACGACATGCTCAATGGTGAAGTCATCCGCTTGGACGGCGCCATTCGCCTCGCACCACGCTGAGTGTGTTTTTTTCCGCACAGACAGGGGCCTCACATCCCCCTGTGCTCACATTTGGGTCAGCAAATCAGGTGACAATGGCGTGCATCGGACGCAGGAAAAATGCCATGTTGGTTTTTCCCACCTCTCTGGCCCCAACGTGAACCCATGACCGAACGAAAACCAGCAGAAATTGCACGCGACGCGTTCAAGCTCATCGCCGAACGCAAGCAACTGCCATCGCCTGAAAACTACGAGGCCGCCTACCACGAAATCGCCGGCACCAAGGCCCGTGCCTCATTTCCGGACGAAGCCTTGCGGCGGGTGGCCCTGTCCTTGCCGGCCCATGACACCGAGCTGGCCAAAGCGGTGTCGACTGTCGAAAGTGCCATTACCCAGCACAACTGGGCGGCCTTTCGCAACGCTTTGTTGGAGTATGTGGGCAAGGTGGAGCATCTCAGCAGTGGCCAGCCGCCCACCAAAGCCACCATGGATCTGCGGGAACAGGTGGCCCGCTTGGTCGAACACGCGCTTCCTGCCCTCGATGCCGAGGACGAGCGCTTTACCCGCCAAGTGGCCGAGGTCGTGCACTTGTTGCGCAATCCGTCTGTGGATGTGGCCGGTGTCAAGCTTGCCCTCGCCAATTTCAACCTGCGACTCTCCTTTGTGGGCGAGGAGCAAGGTGCGATACGCACCACCTTGCTGCACCTACTGAATTTGGTGTTTGAAAACATTTCCGCCCTCGGCATCGAAGACCGGTGGCTGGTTGGCCAGGTGGACGCGCTGATGGAGGCCACCAAACCGCCCCTCAACCTGAAGCGCCTCGACGACGTCAAGCGCAAGCTTCAAGACGTGATTGCCAAACAGACAGAAGCCAAAGCCCGCGCCATCGAGGTGCAGGCCCAGGTCAAATTCATGCTGGCCACCTTCATCGAACGCCTGTCGCTGATGACCGACACCACGGGGGACTACCGCGACAATGTGGAGGACTTCGCCAAAGTCCTGGAAGAGGCCACCAGCTTGGAGGAAATTGGTCCAGCCCTGCAAGAGGTGCTGGTTGCCACCCGGGTCATGGAAGAAAGCGCCCGACAGACCAGCAGTGAACTCCGCCACATCCGGGAGCGTGCCATTCAGGCAGAAGAAGAAATTGTCAAGCTGCAAGGCGAGCTGGACAAGGCCAGCGTACAAGCCCGATTGGATCCTCTCACCGGCGCATTGAACCGCCGAGGTCTGGACGAGGCGTTTGCCCGCGAGGTGATGGCCGCGCGCCGCAAAGGCTCCAATCTGTGTCTCGCGATGCTGGACATCGACAACTTCAAAGTGCTCAACGACACCCACGGCCACAAAACCGGCGATGCTGCGCTGACTCATCTGGTGGCAGTGGCGCGCACCAGCATGCGCCCGCAGGACACCATGGCCCGCTACGGAGGCGAGGAATTTGTGATTCTGCTGCCCGATACCGGCATCGACCACGCAGTGGAAGCCATGCAGCGGCTGCAACGCGAGCTCACCAAGCGCTTCTTCCTGCAAGACAAGCAGCGCCTGCTCATCACTTTCAGTGCAGGCGTGGCCTTGCTGGAAGCCAGCGAAACCCCCGAAGACGCCATCAAACGCGCCGACCACGCCATGTACTTGGCCAAACGCGCGGGAAAAAACCGGGTATTTGCTGCGAGCTGAGGTCCTGACACCCCGTCCCGCTGACGCACACCGACTGGCCCGAGCAGACGGTAGTCCAGCGATCGCGGTGACAACGCCTGTCTCGGGCAAAATGCCCCCGTGAGCATTCCCCAGTCATTCATTCAGGAACTGTTGGCCCGCGTGGACGTGGTCGATGTGGTCGGCCAGCACGTTCAGCTCAAAAAAGGCGGCGCCAACTTCATGGGCCTGTGCCCATTCCACGGCGAAAAATCCCCCTCCTTCAGCGTCAGCCCCAGCAAGCAGTTCTACCATTGCTTTGGCTGCGGGGCCAACGGCAATGCCATATCGTTCCTGATGGAGCACGTGGGCATGGGTTTCGTCGAAGCGGTCAAAGACCTGGCCCAACAAACCGGACTGCAGGTACCCGAAGACGACACGCCGCCCCAGGACCGTGCGCGGCAAAAGGCCCTGCAGGAGCAGGAGCAGTCTCTCACCGCGCTGCTCAATGATGCCGCCAAGGGTTACCAGAAGCACCTGCGCACATCCCCGCGCGCCATCGAGTACCTGAAAGGGCGCGGGCTGTCGGGTGAAATCGCCCGTGCCTTTGGCTTGGGCTACGCCCCGGAGGGCTGGCGAGCGCTGGCCAGCATGGTGCCCGACTACGCCGATGCGCGGCTGGTGGAAGCCGGTCTCGTGATTGCCCCGGACGGCCCCACCACCGCAGACCCTCAGTCGCCTGAGACGACAGGTCCGGCATCTGCAGGCGCATCGGGTCACCACCAGGCCAAGCGCTATGACCGGTTCCGTGACCGCATCATGTTCCCCATCCGCAATGTCAAAGGGGAAACCATCGGTTTCGGTGGAAGGGTTTTGGACCGCGGCGAGCCGAAATACCTCAACAGTCCGGAAACCCCGGTGTTCAGCAAAGGCCGCGAGCTCTACGGCCTGTTCGAAGCGCGCACTCCCATCCGGGCCGCCGGGTACGCGCTGGTGACAGAGGGCTACATGGACGTGGTGGCCCTCGCACAGCTGGGCTTTGCCAATGCAGTGGCCACTCTGGGCACTGCGTGCACGGCCGACCATGTCCAAAAGCTGTTTCGCTTCACCGATGCCGTGGTGTTCAGCTTTGACGGTGATGCCGCAGGCCAACGTGCTGCCGCCAAGGCCATGGTGGCCAGCCTGCCTTTTGCACAGGACACCCGCAGCCTCAAATTCCTGTTCCTGCCCCCAGAGCACGACCCCGACAGTTTCATTCGCGCCAATGGTGCGCCAGCTTTTGCCCAATGCGTGCAACAAGCCGTGCCACTGAGCCAGTTCATGCAAGACGTGGCAGCGGCCCGCTGCGACCTTTCCACCGCCGAAGGCCGTGCCCTGATGGCCAGTAATGCCAAACCCCTTTGGCTGGCCTTGCCGGATGGTGCCTTTAAACGGCAGCTGCTGGGTGAGCTGGCACAGCGCATTGGCTTGGCCGTCGCCGAACTGTCGGACCTGTGGAAACTCACACCTGCGGCTGCCCACAGGGGTCATCACTTCAACGCCCAGCCACCGAATACAGACCACCACTGGGAGTCCATGGACCATGACATGGACACTCACCAAGACTTCAGTGAGGTGGCCTGGGACAGCGCCAAAGCCCACCCAAGCGCCAGTTCCCCGCACAAGAGCAAGCGCCTGGCCAGGCCCTGGACACCCAGCAAGAATAAAAAGTGGACACCGGCCGACCGGGAGGACGAACGGCTGCGGGCAGGGGCGGTCACACTGGGCGGCCAGGCGGTGCCCCACAACACACGTGCCGACTTCCTGGCCCGCACATTGCTGAGCCACCCCCAGGCGCCAGAATGGCTGACCTCGGAAGACCAACACCTGCTGGCCAAACAGGCAGAGCCATTGGGAGGATTGTTTCGCTGGCTGGAGGGGCAATGGCACGAACATGGCGCCCAAGCATGGGCCGTGCTGCAACAGGCCATGCGAGAGCAACCCTTCGCAGACACCGCCAACCGCCTCATGAACCAGGCTTTGCTGCTGCAAACCGCCGCAACAAATGCGGAGGACACCGACACAACCACCCCACCCGACACCCAACGGGAGGTGCGCGAGGCCTTGCGGCGCCTGCACATCGATGACCTGATGGCCAGGGAACGGCAGGCCTTGGCCGAAGCCAACCACCACCCCGAGGCCTTGCAGACCTACAAGGCCCTGTACGAGCGCCGATTGGCCTTGCAGCAACCCCAACCCAGTCCGAAGTTATAATAGAGGGGTTTTGCGCAAGCGCGACAGCAGCACCTCCGGTTTCGGCCACCCTCCGCAATGGATTGTTGGACCCTGTTCCAGGCCACCCCCCGCAAGGACTGCACACCAAATGTTCGCCCTCACCAGCTTGCCAGACCCTGCCCCGCCATTGACGCGGCGCTGCGGTCTTTCCCTGTGTTTCTGCCTCTGAATGTGCCGACTTCCCTGCGCACCCACCCTGTCTGACAAGATCCAGGTGGCCCGCACTGTCACTGCGCGTTCACCCGGCAGGGCCTGCACCGTATTGTTCAAGAGGTTTGCATGACCGCGAAAAAATCTGCCCCCACCGTTGTGGTGGTCAAAAAAGTTTCCAAGGTGGCTGCCGCAGGTGCACCTGCACCTACGGCAACAGCAGCCGTTTCAGCACCCGCCGAGGCCTCTCCAGTGGCCAAAGTGGCCACTGTGCGACGCGTAGCCACCCCAGCGGCGGCGGAAGCCAAAGCCGCGAAAACCGTGCGCAAAGTGGTGGCTCAGCCAGTGGCCACCACACCCCCCATGGCAGCAGAATCCGTACCCAAGAAAAAGGCCACCCGCGTCACCAAGGCCGCTCCTGCCACCAAGCGTGGGCCAAAAGCCAAGGGCAAGGATGAGAACCTGGACGATGCCGACCTGTCCGACATCGACAGCGACCTCGAAGGGGAGCCCGAGGTGGTCGAAGCCACCGAAACCGCCGCCACGGTAGAAAAGGTCAAGCCCCTGCGCATGAAGATCAGCAAGGCCAAAGAACGGGCCTTGATGAAGGAATTTGGCTTGGACGAAACCGTGCTGTCCGAAGAGGAAGCCCAGTCCCGTCGAAACCACCTGAAAGCCCTGATCAAGTTGGGCAAGACGCGGGGTTACCTCACCCACGGCGAAATCAACGACCACCTGCCCGACAAGCTGGTCGAGGCCGAGACACTGGAAGTCGTCATCTCCCTGCTCAACGACATGGGTGTGGCGGTGTACGAACAAACACCTGACGCCGAAACCCTGTTGCTGAACAACACCGGCCCCACCGCCGCCACCGAAGAGGAGGCCGAGGAAGAAGCCGAAGCCGCCCTGTCCACGGTGGACAGCGAGTTTGGCCGCACCACCGACCCCGTGCGCATGTACATGCGCGAAATGGGCACGGTCGAGCTGCTGACCCGGGAAGGCGAAATTGAAATTGCCAAGCGCATCGAGGGCGGCCTCAACGACATGATGGCGGCCATCTCCGAGTCGCCCGACACCATCGCCAGCATCCTGGCCATGTCAGAAGAAATTCGCAACGGCAAGGTGGTGATTTCCACCGTGGTGGACGGTTTTGCTGACGCGAACGAGAACGACGACTACGTGGCCGAAGAAGACTTCGACGAGTACGACGAAGCCGACGACGACGACGGCAAAGGCGGCTCCAAAGCGCTGACCAAGAAGCTGGAAGAACTCAAACGCGAAGCCCTCTCGCGCTTTGACAGCATTCGCGCCCACCACGAAAAACTGCGCAAGATCTACGACAAAGACGGCTACGGTGGCGTCACCTACCTCAAGACACAGAAGGCGATCACCGACGAGCTGATGAGCATCCGCTTCACAGCCAAGGCGATTGAAAAGCTGTGCGACATGGTGCGTGCCCAGGTGGACGATGTGCGCAAAAAAGAGCGCGAGTTGCGCCGCATCATCGTGGACAAGTGCGGCATGCCGCAGGAAAAGTTTGTCACCGAGTTTCCGCCCCACCTGGTGGACCTGGGCTGGGTGGAAAGGCAAGCCGCAGCCAGCAAGCCCTGGAGCACCGTGCTGGCGCGCAACATTCCGCCCGTGCAAGATCTGCAGCAAAAGCTGATCGACTTGCAAACCCAGGTGGTCGTACCGCTGGGCCAGCTCAAGGACATCAACAAGCGCATGAACGAAGGCGAGCGCAACTCGCGCAGCGCCAAAAAGGAAATGATCGAGGCCAACCTGCGCCTGGTCATCTCCATCGCCAAAAAATACACCAACCGCGGTCTGCAGTTCCTGGACCTGATCCAGGAAGGCAACATCGGCCTGATGAAGGCAGTGGACAAGTTCGAATACCGCCGGGGCTACAAGTTTTCGACCTACGCCACCTGGTGGATTCGCCAGGCCATCACCCGCAGCATCGCGGACCAGGCGCGCACCATCCGCATTCCGGTGCACATGATCGAAACCATCAACAAGATGAACCGCCTGTCACGCCAGCACCTGCAAGAGCACGGCTTTGAGCCCGATGCCAGCGTGTTGGCCGAGAAGATGGAAATTCCGGAAGACAAGATCCGCAAGATCATGAAGATCGCCAAGGAGCCCATCTCCATGGAAACCCCCATCGGCGACGACGACGATTCGCACCTGGGCGATTTCATCGAGGACAGCGCCAACACCGCCCCCATTGAGGCGGCCATGCAGGCGGGCCTGCGCGAGGTGGTCAAAGAAATTCTGGACAGCCTCACGCCGCGCGAAGCCAAGGTGCTGCGCATGCGTTTCGGCATTGAGATGTCCACCGACCACACGCTGGAAGAAGTGGGCAAGCAGTTCGACGTGACGCGCGAGCGGATCCGTCAGATTGAAAGCAAGGCCGTGCGCAAGTTGAAGCACCCCAGCCGCAGCGACAAGCTGCGCAGCTTCATCGACTCCATCTGACGCACCCACCACCCACCACGGCTTGCACCCGTGGCGGTGGGGTACTGCACACAGGGCCTTTCGGCCCTTTTTTATGTCTTTTTGACCGCTACCGCTTGTCGAATATGCTGTATCAGCTATCGAATTTTTCAGTGTCAATTTCCAGCATGGTGCTGGCGTTGTAGCGCGGCCCACACACCTCGTCAGGTGCAAAAATCCGGCTCAGGCGCGCCACCTGCTCCGGCCCCAGGGGCACGTGCTGGCCCCCCAGGTTCTCCAGCAGGTGTGCGGGGTTGGTGGTCCCGGGAATGGGCACCACCTGAGGCGACTGGTGCAACAGCCAAGCCAGGGCCAATTGCGCGGGTGTACAGCCAAGCTCTGCCACCAAGGGGGTCATTTTGTCCAGCAGGCGCAGGTTGGCGGCATAGTTCAGCATGTCAAAACGGGGCATGTGGCGTCGCATGTCTGAGGTGTGCAGTCGCGAAGGGTCAATCAGCCGCGTGGTCAAGTACGCCCTGCCCAAGGGGCTGAACGCCACGAGCGCCACACCCAGTTCTTTGCATGCCTGGAGTACGGCGATTTCGGGGTTGCGCGTCCACAGCGAGTATTCGGATTGCACGGCCGCAATCGGGTGCACCGCGTGGGCCTTGCGCAGTGTGGCCACCGACACCTCACTCAAGCCCAGCGCCCGCACCTTGCCGGACTTCACCAGGTCTGCCATGGCGCCCACGCTCTCCTCCACGGGCACCTCCTTGTCCAGCCTGTGCAGGTAAAAGAGGTCAATCACGTCGGTGTTCAGCCGGGTCAGGCTGGCTTCGCAGCTGGCCCGTATGGTCTCGGGGCGGCCATCGATGCGGCGGGACAGCCCGGTGTCGGGGTGGTTGAGCCCGCACTTGCTGGCCAACACCAATTGACGGCGGTGGGGTGCCAGAACGCGGCCCAGCAAGCGCTCATTGGCACCATTGCCATACAGCGCGGCGGTGTCAAAGAAGTTCACCCCTCGGTCAATGGCCTCGTGCAGCACGGCTTCGGCCTGATCGTCGGCAGCCGCCGGACCATACCCGTGGCTCAAGCCCATACACCCCAAACCCAATGGTTGAACCCGAAAAGGACCAATGACTCGATCAGACATGATGTTCCTGTGAAGCAACGAAACGTTCGGGCAAGATCGGCACCCAGCACGTGTCCGCAGTGTACGACTGGCCAGGTCGCCGACTGAGGCCAGTCGCCTCCCACAGTCCATTCTCCAGGCCCTGGGTCAGGCACCCTTCTTGTGACTTGCATGCACCGGGCAGCTACTTTTTAAGCTAGCAAAGTCAGAGCAGTATTCATTTTGACTTATAGTTGCACCCAAGCGACTGGCCGTTTGTGGTTTCGCTTGGGATTGACCATAATCGGTCGGTTCCCCAAGCCTTTGCACCACGCCGCCCCGTCCACACCGCAGGTCCCGTTCCGGCCGTGTTGACACCCACGGGTGAGCTCGCCCCAGTCACATCAAGAATTCCTGAGGAGAAATGCATTCATGAGTTACAAGGACAAAACCGCTGTCTCGCAACTGTTTGAGCTGTTGGAGTCCCGCTATGCGTTGCGGGTGCTGTGGGCACTGAGGGACGGACACCCCCAGACCTTCCGTTTGCTGCAAGACAGTGTTGGCGGTGTCACGCCCAACACCCTCAACACCCGCCTGAAAGAGTTGCGCGCCGCTGGCCTCATTGACCACGGCGGCAACGGCTACGGCCTGACCAAAACGGGCGCGGACCTGCTCAAGCGCCTGAATGACCTCCAGGCTTTTTCCAACAAATGGGTCGCTGCGCAAGCCAAAGCCGCCGACGCAGCCACCAAACCCCCTGGCGCGGCCGCGCTCACCAAATGAACCTGGCCAGCCAGCCAGCCTGACGCGCCCGACGCTGATCGGTCCGCCGTCAGCCCAACGCGCCACAGCCCCGTTTGGGGCTGTTTGCTTTGTGTCTTGCTGGTCTGATACACCAGCAACCATGACCGTTCGGCCTGTCCCACTTGAAATCTCGCACCCCGGCCCCCAATTGGTGGCGTATCTTGTTTTCACCCTCCAGACACACCATGAATCCCACCCCGGATCAAGCCCCCCCCAGCACCGCGCACCCTGCCGCCCACGAAGCCGCCGACAGTTACCGCGCCAACATGTCGCCCGAAGAGTTGGAAGCCGCCCAGGCGGCCCAGACCGCCGATGAGTCCAAGGCTCTGGCCCAAGAACTGGCCACCATGAAGGCCCAAAATGCCGACCTGGCCGACCAGTTCCTGCGCGCCAAGGCCGAGGCCGATAACGCCCGCCGCCGTGCGGATGAAGACATCAGCAAGGCCCGAAAGTTCGCCGTGGAAGGGTTTGCCGACAGCCTGCTGCCCGTCGTGGACAGCCTGGAAGCAGGCCTGTCCATCCAGGAGGCCAGCGTGCAGCAAATCCGCGAGGGTGCGCAAGCCACGCTGCAGCAACTCGTCAGCGCTCTGGCCCGCAACAAGGTGGTGGCCATTGCGCCCGAGGCCGGTGCCAAGTTCGACCCACACCTGCACCAGGCCATCAGCATGGTGCCCGCTGACCAAGAGCCGAACACCGTGGTGGCCGTGCTGCAAAAAGGCTACCAAATGGCCGAGCGCGTCATGCGCCCTGCACTGGTGACCGTCTGCGCACCCAAGTAATCGACACACACCAAGTGTGCCAGGGCTTGAAACGCGGGCCTTGATCCACACCTTGGAAACAATCCAAATTTTTCAGTTTTTCAGGAGTTCATCATGGGCAAGATCATCGGTATCGACTTGGGCACCACCAACAGCTGCGTGTCCATCATGGAAGGCAACACCACCCGCGTCATCGAAAACAGCGAGGGCGCGCGCACCACGCCGTCCATCGTGGCCTACCAAGAAGACGGCGAAGTGCTGGTGGGAGCCTCCGCCAAGCGCCAGGCGGTCACCAACCCCAAGAACACCTTGTACGCCGTCAAGCGCCTGATTGGCCGAAAGTTCTCGGAAAAAGAAGTCCAAAAAGACATTGACCTGATGCCCTACAGCATCGTGGCAGCCGACAACGGCGACGCCTGGGTGGAAGTGCGTGGCAAAAAACTGTCGGCCCAGCAGGTCAGCGCGGACATTCTGCGCAAGATGAAGAAAACCGCTGAAGACTACCTGGGTGAGCCCGTGACGGAAGCCGTCATCACGGTGCCCGCGTACTTCAACGATGCCCAGCGCCAGGCCACCAAGGATGCCGGCCGGATTGCGGGCCTGGATGTCAAGCGCATCATCAACGAGCCCACCGCCGCTGCGCTGGCCTTCGGTTTGGACAAGACCGACAAAGGCGACCGCAAGATTGCCGTGTACGACCTGGGTGGCGGCACGTTTGACGTGTCCATCATCGAAATTGCCGATGTGGATGGCGAAAAGCAGTTTGAAGTGCTCTCTACCAATGGAGACACCTTCCTGGGTGGCGAAGATTTCGACCAGCGCATCATCGACTTCATCATCGACGAGTTCAAGAAAGACTCCGGCGTCAACCTCAAGAACGACGTGTTGGCCCTGCAGCGCCTGAAAGAAGCCGCTGAAAAAGCCAAGATCGAGCTGTCCAACAGCGCGCAGACCGACATCAACCTGCCCTACATCACCGCAGATGCCAGTGGCCCCAAGCACCTGAACATCAAGATGACCCGCTCCAAGCTGGAAAGCCTGGTGGACGAGTTGATTGAGCGCACCATTGCCCCGTGCCGCGTGGCCATCAAAGACGCCGGTGTGAGCGTGGGTGACATCAGCGACGTGATTCTGGTTGGCGGCATGACCCGCATGCCCAAGGTGCAAGAAAAGGTCAAAGAGTTCTTCGGCAAAGAGCCACGCCGTGACGTCAACCCCGACGAAGCCGTGGCCGTGGGTGCTGCCATCCAAGGCCAGGTGCTGTCGGGTGACCGCAAAGACGTGCTGCTGCTGGACGTGACGCCACTGAGCCTGGGCATTGAGACCATGGGTGGCGTCATGACCAAGATGATCGCCAAGAACACGACCATCCCCACCAAGTTCTCACAGACCTTCTCCACCGCTGATGACAACCAGCCTGCCGTGACCATCAAGGTGTTCCAGGGTGAGCGCGAAATTGCCGCTGGCAACAAGGCGTTGGGCGAGTTCAACCTGGAGGGCATTCCACCCGCTCCCCGTGGCACACCCCAGATTGAGGTGTCGTTCGACATCGACGCCAACGGCATCCTGCACGTCGGCGCCAAGGACAAGGGCACTG
The DNA here is from genome assembly GCA_964396895.1 of uncultured Hydrogenophaga sp. Lineage (GTDB taxonomy): Bacteria > Pseudomonadota > Gammaproteobacteria > Burkholderiales > Burkholderiaceae_C > UBA2334. Next base: position 106,386 of record CAYNGJ010000012.1, read on the forward strand.
GCAAAGAGAACAAGATCACCATCAAGGCCAACTCTGGCCTGTCCGAGGCCGAAATTCAGCAAATGGTGAAAGACGCCGAAGTCAACGCCGCTGACGACAAGAAAAAGGTTGAGCTGGTGCAGACCCGCAACCAGGCTGAGGCCATGGCCAACAGCGTGAAAAAGAGCCTGGCCGAGTATGGTGACAAGCTCGACGCAGCCGAGAAAGACAGCATTGAAGCCGCCATCAAGGCCGTGGAAGAAGCCTGCAAGGGCGACGACAAAGCGTTGATCGACGAAAAGAACACCGCGCTCATGACGGTCAGCCAGAAGTTGGGCGAAAAAATGTACGCAGACCAGCAGGCTGCCCAGGCGGCTGCCGGTGGCGCAGATGCCGGCGCCCAGCAGGCCGGTGGCAACCGCCCGGTAGACGACGATGTGGTGGATGCCGAAGTCAAAGAAGTCAAAAAAGGTTGATCCCCCGCAGCCCTCCGGGCTGCGCCACCCAACCGCGCCGCCGCGACCGGAACACCCCAGGGTGCGCCAGCGCGGCGTTCGTGTTCACACGGATCGGTAGAAACACATGGCCAAAAGAGATTTTTACGAGGTGCTGGGCGTTCCCAAAAACGCCAGCGAAGAGGAACTGAAGAAGGCGTACCGCAAGCTCGCCATGAAGCACCACCCTGACCGCAACCAGGGTGATGCGGCAAAAGGCGCAGAAGAAAAATTCAAGGAAGCCAAAGAAGCCTACGAGATGCTGAGCGACCCGCAAAAGCGTGCTGCCTACGACCAGTATGGCCATGCGGGCGTGGACCCCAACATGCGTGGCGGTCCGGGTGGCGGCGAAGGTTTTGGTGGATTCGGTGAATCGTTCGGTGACATTTTTGGCGACATTTTTGGTGGCCAGCGCGCACGCGGCGGCCGCCAGGTGTACCGGGGCAACGACCTGTCGTACGCCATGGAAATCTCACTGGAAGAAGCGGCCAACGGCAAGGAAGCACAAATCCGCATCCCCTCCTGGGACGATTGCGACACCTGCAAAGGCACGGGCGCCAAGCCGGGCACGTCGGTCAAAACCTGCTCCACCTGCCATGGTTCGGGCACAGTGCAGATGCGCCAAGGCTTTTTCAGCGTGCAGCAAACGTGCCCGCACTGCCACGGCACGGGCAAGCTCATCCCCGAACCTTGCACCGCCTGCAATGGGCAGGGCAAGGTCAAGAAGCACAAGACGCTGGAAGTCAAAATCCCGGCCGGCATCGACGACGGCATGCGCATCCGCAGCGCGGGCAATGGCGAGCCTGGCCAAAACGGTGGCCCCTCGGGTGACCTGTTCATCGAGATTCGCATGCGCAAGCACGACATCTTCGAGCGCGACGGTGACGACCTGCATTGCCACGTGCCCGTCAACATCTGCACCGCCACCCTGGGCGGGGAAATTGACGTGCCCACGCTCGGCGGCAAGGCCAGCATCGACATCCCCGAAGGCACGCAGCACGGCAAAACCTTCCGCCTGCGCGGCAAGGGCATCAAGGGTGTGCGCGCCAGCTACCCTGGCGATCTGTACTGCCACATTTCGGTGGAAACGCCGGTCAAGCTCACCGAGCACCAGCGCAAGCTCATGAAGGAACTGGATGAGTCCTTCAAAAAAGGGGGCGGCAAGCACAGCCCCAATGAAGGCAGCTGGTTTGAAAAGGCCAAGTCTTTTTTCAGCTGACCGCGATTACTCATTTATCAGAAGCTAAAGCCTCCCGTGCACATTGCGCTGGAGGCCTTTTTTATTGAAAAAACAGTGCCCCACGGCGGCGCCAGCGGTCTACACTGTGCGCATGAGCGTCAACATCACCTTCCTGGGCGGAGCGGGCACGGTCACCGGCTCCAAGTATCTGGTGCAGCACGGCGGCAAGCAGTTGCTGGTGGACTGCGGTCTGTTTCAGGGCTACAAGCAGCTGAGGCTGCGCAACTGGCGCCCGCTGCCGGTCGAACCCAACCATGTGGATGCCGTCATCCTCACCCACGCCCACCTGGACCACAGCGGCTACGTGCCGCTGCTGGTGCGCGAGGGGTTCAGGGGCAAGGTGTGGTGCACCCCCGCCACACGCGACCTGGCGCGCATCCTGCTGCCCGACAGCGGCCACATCCAGGAAGAAGACGCGGCCTTTGCCAACCGCAAAGGTTTTTCCAAACACCAACCCGCCCTGCCCCTCTACACCGAGGACGATGCCCAACGCAGCCTGAAAAGTTTGCGCACGGTGCACCCGCACGAAGTGTTCGAACCCATCAAGGGCTGGCAAGCCCGCTTCTTCGGGGCGGGCCACATTCTGGGCGCGGCCACCCTGCTGCTCGAAGTGGGTGGCAAGCGCGTGGTGTTTTCGGGTGACCTGGGCCGCCCGGACGATGTGCTGATGAAAGCCCCCGAACCACCGCCCGCAGCCGATGTGGTGCTGGTGGAGTCCACCTACGGCGACCGCAACCACCCTGCGGACAACCTGGCCGAAGAGCTGGCGCCTGCCCTGCAGCGCGTGGCCGCCCGGGGTGGCAGCGCTGTGGTGCCCGTGTTCGCGGTGGGCCGTGCGCAAGCGCTGCTCTACACCATTGCACAACTCAAAGCGAGCGGGGCGGTGCCTGTGCATTTGCCGGTGTACCTGGACAGCCCCATGGCCATCCACACCACCGGCCTGTTTGCCCAACACCTGGGCGAACACCGCCTGAGTGCGGCACAGTGCCGCGACATGGAGCACGCCGCCACCATGACCACCACGCCCGACGAGTCCAAAGCCATTGCCCACCAGCACGGCCCCAAGGTCATCCTGTCCGCCAGTGGCATGGCCACGGGTGGACGGGTGCTGCACCACTTGGCCCGCGAACTGAGCGACCACCGCAACATGGTCATCCTCACCGGCTACCAAGCACCCGGCACCCGGGGGGCCACGCTGGCACAAGGCGCCAGCCACCTGCGCATACACGGCCAGGACGTCCCTGTGCGCGCCGAGGTGGTGCAGCTGCACTCGGCCTCCGCCCACGCCGATGGCGACCAGATCCTGGCCTGGCTGCGCTCCACCCCGGAAGCCCCCAGCCACGTGTTTGTGGTGCACGGCGATGCCGAAGCGGCAGACCACATGCGCCGCCGCATCAGCTGCGAACTGAAGTGGCCCGCCACCACCCCCGAGCACGGCGCCACTTGGCCCATCTGATTCAATAGCTGACAATTCAATCAATACAAGCGCTGATGGCATTTTTCGTTTTAAATTCAGCTGGGGTGCGCCTGACCCTGGCCTGTGGGCTGTCGCTGCCCTTGGTGACGACGGCACTGGCCCAAACCCCTGCGGCACCCGTCACCAGCCCCGCCGCCTGGGTGCAATGCCTGGACAGGCTGAAACCGCAGGCCGCCCATGCCGGGGTCAATGCAGCCACCTGGACCAGCCAACTGACGGGGGTGGAACCCGACGGGTCGGTGCTGACCAAGCTGGACAACCAGCCCGAGTTCAAAACCCCCATCTGGGACTACCTGGCCGGCCTGGTGGATGACGAACGGGTGGCCGACGGCCAGCGCCTGCTGGCCCAGCACCGCCAGACATTGGATGCCGTGGCGCAGCGCTACGGCGTCGACCCCGCCACGGTGGTGGCGGTGTGGGGCGTGGAAAGCAACTTTGGCCAGAGCTTCGGCAAGTACCCGCTGGTGCAAGCCTTGGGCACGCTGAGCTGCTTCGGACGGCGCCAGGCCTTCTTCCAGAAAGAATTGTTTGCCACCTTGCGCATTCTGCAAGATGGCCATGTGGCCCCCGAGGCCATGGTGGGCTCCTGGGCGGGCGCCTTTGGCCACACCCAGTTCATGCCCACCACCTACGAGCAATTGGCGGTGGACTTTGACGGCGATGGCCGACGCGACCTCACCGCCAGCGTCCCCGATGCATTGGCCTCCACCGCCCACTTTCTGCAAAAAGCGGGCTGGCGCACGGGGCTGGCGTGGGGCGTCGAAGTCAAACTGCCCAGCGGCCTGGCGGTGCAGGGCGAGGGGCGGCGCACCAAGCGCCCAGCCAGCACCTGGAGCGAGCGCGGGCTGCGCTTGGCCGGTGGCCAGGCGATCGGCAGCGTGTTTCCGCCCGATGCCCTGCTGGGGCTGATGACACCGGCGGGCGCTCAAGGGCCGGCCTTCCTGGTCAGCCGCAACTTCGACGCGCTGTACAGCTACAACGCCGCTGAAAGCTACGGCCTGGCCATAGCCCACCTGTCGGACCGCCTGCGTGGCACCGCCACGGGTGGACCGCAGATGTTCGCCACCCCTTGGCCCACCGACGACCCCGGTCTGTCGCGGGTGCAGCGGCGCGAGGTGCAAACGCTGTTGTTGATGCGGGGACACGACATTGGTACTGTGGACGGCATGCTGGGTGACAAAAGCCGCCAGGCCATCCGCGCAGAGCAAACACGGCTGGGCCACGAGGTGAATGGCCGTGCCGGGCAAAAACTGCTGAAGGCCTTGCAGCAGCCCTGACGGGCCAGCGCACAGGTGCTGCGCTGGCGCCCGTGGGCGGCGTTCAGTCCGCCGCCCGCAAATCGAACATTCCCAGCGGCTGTGTCACACCATTGATGTGCACATCCACCCGGTGCGTGCCGGGGTGCAGTCGGCGGGTGGTCATGGGGGCCAGCGACAGTTTCTTGCCAAACGCCTCGGTGTCCCCCGGCGCCAACACCACGGTTTTGAGCTTGAACACCTTGAGACGGGTCTGCCCGCTGGCTTTCACGAAATGCACGCCACAGTCCACCAGCAGTGCCTGCGGTTGGGCGCTGGCGTTGTGCAAGCCAAAGGTCCAGCGCACCGACTCGCCCATGCGCGGCGCGGGCGGATCGATGCAGACATCGGCCACCACCACCCGGGTCTGGCCGCCGTACCCCAGCAAGGCCAGCGCACGCGGATCTCCCGCCTTGATGAGGGATCGCAGAGCATGGGTCACCACCCAGCGCCGGTGCGCGGTGGGCTGGCGCCACCAGTGCTCAGCCACGGCCAGCAGCGCATCGGGGTGGTCTTTGCCGATGTCGTTGAGGTTGTTCGCCACCGAACGGCGCACGTACAAGGCCGGGTCGTCCTTCAGCAACTCCAGCAAGGCCAACACCGGCGCTGGGTCTTGCTGGAAGGCCCGCAAACGCTGACCCCACGGCAGGCGTGGTCGCGTGCCCTCCGACACCAGACGGCGCACCCGTTCGCTGGGGTCGTTCGCCCACTGGGCCAGTTGACGCAGTGTGGCCTGCGTGTGGTGAATCAAAAAGGGGCGAATGCTGAACTCCGCGGTGAACACCTGCGTGAGTGCGTGCTGGGCCCGCATGGCGGCGGTAAAGTGCGGCAAGCCATATTCAGCCACGAAGCAGGTGTGGGGCAAAAACGTGAACGGCGCCAAGCTGCCATCGCCCAAATCCACGTCCGCCCGCGTGCTGGCCACCAGCAGGCCCACGGCGGTGTCGAAATCGACGGGCAGGTGGCGACGCAGCGCATGCGCCATGTGTGTGCCCCGCGCCATCAGGCCCAGCGCGTCGTACCCCTGGGCCACGTCGGCCAAAAAGGCAGCGCCGTCAAACGCCGGGTACACCTGTCGCAGCATGGCGGCGATGCGCTGGGGCACCTCCGGCCCGTACTGATGGATGAGCGCTTCAGCCACCACACTCAGCAGCCAGGCGAGGCTGGCTCACAAGAACCGGTCCAACAGCTTTTTGCTGTGCCGGTCGAGCGCGAACAGGTCACGGATGAGGAACTGCACACCGTGGCTGTCCGCAATCAGCAATGCGCCGCCGCCCAGGCGGCGGATGTCTTCCTCGCCCTTGAGCACAAACTCGAACGCACCCCGGTGGGTGTCCACCAGCCAGGTGCTGGGGGTGGCAAAACTGGACACATGGTTCAGCCGCTGGATTTCGGGCATGAATTCCCGCTCCTGCAGCCCACGCCGTATGGCCTGCTGCAGGGCCTCGGGCAGATCGGCCAAGCGGTCCACCCAGGCCAGTTCATGGCCGTCCGCGTCCACCAAGGACAGGCCTTCGTCCACCGCCGAGATGGGGAACGCGCGCACCGGCACCACCCCCACACTCACGCGACCATCAGCGGCGGTGAACACCAAACGGCCCGCCTCGTTCCAGCTGAGGTCGTAGGGCCAGGTGACGGGAGGCAGCGTCTCTGACGGGCCTGTCGTTTGGGCTGGGGTGGTGTTCATGCGTCAGCTCCTTCGCGCAGCACGTCCTGATCGGCCTTGGCCTGACGGGCCTGGGCTTCATACAGGCGGTGGTAGGCGCCCTGTTGGTCCATGAGCTCTTCGTGGCTGCCCACCTCGACCATGCGGCCCTTGTCCATCACCACCAGCCGGTTGGCCCGGCGCAGGGTGGACAGGCGGTGCGCCACGGCAATGGTGGTGCGCCCGCGCACCAAGTTGTCCAACGCTTTTTGGATTTCTTTCTCCGTCTCGGTGTCCACCGACGAAGTGGCCTCGTCCAAAATCAGAATTTTTGGATCGATCAGCAACGCCCGGGCAATGGAAATGCGCTGGCGCTCCCCACCCGACAGGCCCTGCCCCCGCTCGCCCACCAGAGAGTCGTAACCCTGGGGCAGCCGCAAGATGAATTCGTGCGCGTGGGCCGCTCGGGCGGCGGCCACAATGTCGGCCCGCGTGGCTTCGGGTCGGCCGTATGCGATGTTTTCGGCAATCGTGCCAAAGAACAAAAACGGCTCCTGCAGCACCAAACCAATGTGGCGGCGGTAATCGGCCACCTTCAGGGCGCGAATGTCCACCCCGTCAATCTTGATGGCCCCGCCACTCACGTCGTAAAACCGGCACATCAGATTGACCAAAGTACTTTTGCCCGACCCGCTGTGGCCCACCAGCCCAATGAACTCGCCGGGCTCAATCGACAGGGTGAGCCCCTTGATGACCGCCCGGTTGCCATAGCGGAACTGGGCGTTCTCGATGGCAATGTGACCTTTGACCTGGGGCAGCGACACCGGGTTGGCCGGCTCGGGCACGCTGGAAACGTGGTCCAGAATGTCAAAGATGCGCTTGGCCCCAGCAGCGGCCTTTTGCGTGACCGACACGATGCGGCTCATGCTGTCCAGACGCATGTAAAAGCGCCCGATGTAGGCCAAAAACGCGGTCAGCACACCCACGGTGATGCTGTTTTGCGACACCTGCCAGATGCCAAACGCCCACACCACCAGCAGGCCAATTTCGGTCATCAGCGTCACCGTGGGGGTAAACAGGCTCCAGGTGCGGTTGAGCTTGTCGTTCACCTGCAGGTTGTAGCGGTTGGCGTCCCGAAAACGCGTGGCCTCGCGGTCCTCCTGCGCGAAAGCCTTGACCACCCGGATGCCGGGAATGGTGTCGGCCAGCACGTTGGTCACCTCGGCCCACACGCGATCGATCTTTTCAAAACCTGTGCGCAGTCGATCGCGCACCAGGTGGATGAGCCAGGCAATGAAGGGCAGCGGCACCAGCGTGACCAGGGCCAACCACGGGTTGATGGAAAACAAGATGACCGCCGTCATGACGATCATCAGCACATCGGTGGCGAAGTCGAGCAGGTGCAACGAGAGAAACACGTTGATGCGGTCGGTTTCACTGCCGATGCGGGCCATCAGGTCACCCGTTCGCTTGCCCCCGAAGTACTCCAGCGACAGTCCCATCAGGTGTTCGTAAGTGCTGGTGCGCAAATCGGCACCTATGCGCTCGGACACCAGCGCCAAGATGTAGGTTTTGGCCCAACCCAGACCCCAGGCCACCAGTGCCGAGGCCAGCAGCCCCCCCAGGTACCACAGCACCGTGCCCTGCTCGATGGGCTTGCCCGTTTGGAAGGGGATGAGGATGTTGTCCATCAGCGGCATGGTCAGGTAGGGCGGCACCAGGGTGGCCGCCGTGCTGGCCAGCATCAGCAGAAAGCCCGCCAGCAACTGCCACTGGTAGGGGCGGGCAAAGCGCCACAGGCGCAACAGCGTCCAGGTAGATGGAGGCACCTCAGCCTCTGCCGCAAAAGACGGCATGTCGTCGTCGTCCCCCTCTGCCACCGCGTCGGCGGCCGACGTCGCCGAACGCTGTGAAGGTGGCAACACCAACTGCGCCAGGGTCTGGTTGAACTGGTTCACCAGCCGCTGTGCCTGCAAGTTAACAGCCAGGGTAAAGCGCCACACCGCCAGGCGTTGCGTGCCGTGCAGGAGTTCCAGCGTGGCCACACCGGCGTGGTCGTGCAGCAGCAGTTGCATGCCAGCCACCAGGGCGTGGCCCTGGGCTTGAGGGTCTTCGCTGCCGCCGCCGGGCGATGGCACCGACAACAAACGGCTTTCTGTCAGCAACACCAAGGTTTGGCTGGCGCGCAAGGCACCGTCCAGGTTGGTGAGCAGCGAGGTTTTGACCGTTTCACCCGGCGCCAACAGGTGCTGGACCTGGGTGGACCAAGGGTGGTTGACCCCCGTCGGCAGGGCCATGGGGTCGAGTTGGGGCAAGGCAGGGGAGCTGATTGACATGGAAGCGGATTGTCTGGGCTGAGGCGGCCTGGTGGCCGCTGGGTGCCGCCAAAAGGGCTGGCGGAGTGTAAAAAAATGTTGCCTTGCCAGTCAGGTCATCCTGTGCTCGTCGCACAATGTTGGTTGAAATTTCATTGTAACTTTGGCAGCCCAAGGCCCGAACATCGCGCGGCGCTGCCCACACCGCGTCTGCTTGGCGCACACAACCTGGCACCACATGAGTCACAAGGACATCCGCATTCTCAAGGTCACTTACCTGCGTGGCCCCAACATCTGGACCTACCGCCCCACCCTGGAGGCCTGGATCGACATCGGGGAACTTGAAGACTGCCCCTCCAACACCCTGCCCGGTTTTTACGAACGCCTGACCGCCTGGCTGCCCTCGCTGGAAGAACACCACTGCAGCCCCGGTGTGCGCGGCGGTTTTTTGCAGCGCCTGCGCGAAGGCACCTGGCCCGGCCACATCATGGAGCATGTGGCGCTGGAACTGCAGAACCTGGCTGGCATGCAAACCGGCTTTGGCAAGGCACGGTCCACCCATGTGCGGGGGGTGTACAAGGTGGTCATTCGCACCCGCGAGGAAAGTGTCGGTCGCGCAGCCCTGCAGGCGGCCCGCGACTTGGTGATGGCCGCCATCAACGACCAGCCGTTTGACGTGACCGCCACCGTGGCCACACTGCGCGCCCTGGTGGACAACCTGTGCCTGGGCCCCAGCACCGCCAACATTGTGGACGCGGCCACCGCACGGGACATTCCCCACATTCGCCTGAACGACGGCAACTTGGTGCAACTCGGCCATGGTGCGGCGCAACGCCGCATCTGGACGGCGGAAACCGATGGCACCAGTGCCATTGCCGAAGGCATCTGCAGCGACAAAGACCTCACCAAAACCCTGCTGGCCACCTGCGGCATCCCCGTGCCGGAGGGCCAGACGGTGGACAACGCCGAAGAAGCCTGGGATGCCGCCCAGGACATTGGCCTGCCGGTGGCCGTCAAACCCGTGGACGGCAACCATGGCCGAGGCGTCACGCTGGACCTGATGACCGAATCCGACGTGCGCGCCGCCTATGTGGCCGCAGAGGCCGAGGGCAACGGCGTCATCGTCGAACGCTGCGTGCCGGGTGAAGAACACCGCTTGCTCGTCGTGGGCGGCCGCTTGGTGGCGGCCTCACGCGGCCAGGCCAGCGAGGTGGTGGGTGATGGCGTTCACACCATGCAGCAACTGGTGGACCAGCAGTTGAACACCGACCCCCGTCGCGGCGAAGAAGAAAGCTTTCCCCTCGAATTCATCGTGCTGAGCAAAGAGCCGCACATGCTGGTGGAGCTGCAACGCCAAGGGCTGACCCCCGACAGCGTGCCCGAAGCGGGCCGCCATGTGCGGGTACAGCGCCACGGCAACCTCACCCACGACGTGACCGATCTGGTCCACCCGGACGTGGCGGCCCTGGCGGCCACGGCGGCGCGCGTGGTGGGCCTGGACATTGCTGGGGTGGACCTGGTGGCCAAAGACATTGCCCAACCCCTGGCCCAACAGGCCGGGGCCATTGTGGAAGTGAACGCTGGGCCTGGCCTGCTCATGCACATCAAGCCCGAGTCGGGCACGCCCCGCCCTGTGGGCAAGGCCATCGTGGACCACCTGTTCGCGCCGTCCGCCACCGGGCGCATTCCCGTGGTGGGCGTGACCGGCCACACCACCAACACCACCCCCGTGACGCGCCTGCTGGCACAGCTGCTGCACCTCAGCGGCCAGCACACTGGCCTGGCCAACAGCCAGGGGCTGTTCCTCGACAAGCGCCGGGTTCAGGGCCTGGACGTCAATGGTTGGGAGCTCAGCCAACGCCTGCTGATGAACCGGCAGGTACAAGCCGCCGTGTTCGAGAACAGTCCTCGCCACATCTTGGCTGAGGGGCTGGTGTACGACCGCTGCCAAGTGGGGGTGGTCACCGATGTCCCCAAAGCACAGGGCCTTGAAGACTTCTACATCACCGATGACGAGCAGATGTTCAACATCGTGCGCACCCAGGTGGACGTGGTGCTGCGCCAGGGCGTGGCCGTCATCAACGCCCATGAGCCTGCGGCGTCAGACCTGGCCGACCTGTGTGACGGCGAGGTCATCTACTACGGAAGCACGCCCGAATTACCCCACCTGGCAGCCCACCTGGCCCAGGGTGGCAAAGCCGTGCTGTGCGTAGATGAGCAGTTGGTGCTGGCCTCTGGCAAACAAACCCGCCCCGTGTTTGACCCCCACCAACACCCCTGCACACCCGGTGCCCCCTTGACCCAGGTGCTGCTGGCCACCGTGGCGGCCGCCTGGGCGTTGAACGTCCCACTCACGGTGATCCGTGCGGGCATCGACGCTTTCACTCCCTCGCTTGAACTCACGCCAGCCTGAACGCCACCCGCACTGTCGCACCCGCCCCAGGCGGGCCGGTCATCCACCGCATTCCCCAAAGACACCCCATGAAAGCCACACGCATCCGAGCCCTGCGCGGCCCCAACCTCTGGAGCCGCACCACCTGCATCGAAGCGGTGGTTCAGTGCTCCCCCGAAGAAAGCAACCTCAACGTCCTGCCCGAGGTGGAAGCACAGGTACGGCACCTCTTCCCCGAGGTGGGAGCCTTTCGACCTTACCCACTCACCAAACCGCTGTCGCTGGCACATGTGCTGGCACAAACCACGCTCTCACTGCAGATGCGTGCCGGTTGCCCGGTGTCGTTCTGCCGCACCACCCCGACCGAAGAAGCCGGCGTTTACCAGGTGGTGGTGGAGTACACAGAAGAGGCCGTGGGCAAGCTCGCCCTGTCGGTGGGCGAGCAGCTGTGCGCCGCCGCGCTGAGCAACGCCGACTTTGACGTCCGCCCCCACATTGCAGCGTTGAATGAATTGGACGAGGACATTCGCCTGGGCCCCTCCACCGGCTCCATCGTGGAGGCGGCCAAAGCCCGAGGCATCCCCTTTCGGCGCCTGACCGAAGGCAGCCTGGTGCAATTTGGCTGGGGCGCCAAACAGCGGCGCATCCAGGCCGCAGAAATCGACACCACAGGTGCCATTGCCGAAACCATTGCCCAAGACAAAGAGCTGACCAAAAAGCTGCTGGCCGCGGCCGGCGTGCCCGTTCCGGAAGGCCGCCCGGTCAGCAGCGCCGAAGATGCCTGGGCTGCCGCGCAGGAAATCGGTGGGGCGGTGGTGGTCAAACCGCAGGATGGCAACCAGGGCAAGGGCGTGACCGTCAACGTCAGCACCCGCGAGGCCGTGATGGCCGCGTTCGACAACGCCCGCCAGTACCGCGACGACATCCTGGTGGAGCGCTACCTGGTCGGCAGCGACTACCGCGTGCTGGTGGTGGGCGACAAGCTGATTGCCGCCGCCCGGCGTGAACCCCCCCTGGTGGTGGGCAACGGCGAAAGCACCGTGCAGCAATTGGTGGACCAGGTCAACACCGACCCGCGACGGGGTACCGGGCACGCCACACCGCTCACCCGCATCCGCCTGGACGACATTGCCAAGGCACGCCTGGCCGAGCAAGGCCTGACCATTGACTCCGTGCCCGACAAAGGCCGCCGGGTCATCCTGCGCAACAACGCCAACCTGTCCACCGGCGGCACCGCCACCGACGTGACCGACGACGTCCACCCCGAAGTGGCGGCCCGCTGCATCGCCGCTGCGCAAATGATTGGCCTGGACATTTGCGGCGTAGACGTGGTGTGCGAAACCGTCATGCGTCCGCTGGAGGAGCAACGCGGGGGCATTGTGGAAGTGAACGCCGCCCCTGGCCTGCGCATGCACACCAACCCCTCGTTCGGCAAAGGCCGCCATGTGGGTGAGGCCATCATTGCCCACATGTACCCGAACAACGACAACGGGCGCATCCCGGTGGTGGCCGTCACCGGCACCAACGGCAAAACCACCACGGTCCGCCTGATTGCGCACACCCTCAAAACCGCCGGCCAGCGGGTGGGCATGACAGACACCAACGGGGTCTACATCAATGGCCGCCAGATTGACAGCGGCGACTGCAGCGGCCCGCGCAGCGCCCGCAGCGTGCTCATGCACCCCGACGTGGATGCGGCCGTGCTGGAAAGCGCCCGTGGCGGCATGCTGCGCGAAGGCTTGGCGTTTGACCGCTGCCAGGTGGCGGTGGTGACCAACCTGGGTGCGGGCGACCACCTGGGCCTGAACTACATCACCACCGTGGAAGACCTGGCCGTGCTCAAGCGCGTGATCGTGCTCAACGTGGCCGAAAACGGTACCGCCGTGCTCAACGCCGCCGACCCGTCCGTGGTGGCCATGGCCGCCATGTGCCCAGGTGCCGTCACCTACTTTGCGGCGGACCCACACCTGCCCGTCATGGCAACCCACCTCGCACTGGGCAAACGCGCGGTGTATGTGAACGATGGCCATGTGGTTGCCCAGGAAGGCCGTTTTCAGGTACGCCTGCCCCTGAAGGACATGCCCCTGACACGGGGCGGCACCATCGGCTTCCAGGTCGACAACGTGCTCGCCAGCGTGGCTGCCGCCTGGGCGCTGGGCACCGCCTGGGACGACATCGTCCGCGCCATGGGCAGCTTCAACAGCGATGCCAGCACCGCCCCAGGCCGCTTCAACACGTTTGACTACCGTGGCGCCACCGTCATTGCCGACTACGGCCACAACCCCGACGCCATTTCGGCATTGGCCAGTGCGGTGCAGGCCATGCCCGCCAACAAGCGCAGCGTGGTCATCAGCGGTGCGGGCGACCGTCGAGACGAAGACATCTCTCAGCAAACCGCCATTTTGGGTGGCGTGTTCGACGACGTGCTGCTGTACGAAGACGCCTGCCAGCGTGGCCGCGCCGATGGCGAGGTGCTGCGCCTGCTGCGCCAGGGCCTGAAAGGCGCCACCAAAACCAGCCATGTGCAGGAGATCCAGGGCGAGTTCATCGCCATCGACACCGCACTGGCGCGTTTGCAACCCGGCGACCTGTGCCTGATCCTGATCGACCAGGTGGAAGAAGCCCTGGCCCACATCGCCAAGCGGGTGGCTGAGGCGGCTTGAGGGAAAACAGACACCCACGAATGCAAATAAATTTAACAAGCATGGCACTATGGCTTTTCACTGTTCAATAGTTTGCTATCAATCAATACCCACTCTGGCAACAGAGTGGGTATTTTTCCGTTGTCAGGAGGCCAGGTTGGTTAATCTCTCAGCCCAGTCGCGTTCAGCCTGCTGACGCGCCCAGCGCCAGTCCCAGCCTGCCCACATGCCAACCTCCCCCCGCACCGCCAGCGCACACGCAACCGCCGTCAAGGAAGAGCACGTTGAATACGGCTTCATCGGCATGCTCCAGAGCCTGAAGTACGAATACCGGGTTGAAGATTTATGACCGATGACATGGAAATCACCCACTCGCCACTGGCTCAGACTCACAGCGCAGACGGGCACACCTTGCGCATCGACATTTATCGCAGCACGAACAGCCCGTGGATTTTGGAAGTGGTGGACGAAGGGGGCACATCCACCGTGTGGGACGACCCGTTTGAAACCGACACAGCGGCGCTTGAGGCTGCCTTCTTGGCCATTGAGAAGGAGGGCATTGCCAGCTTTGTGACCCAGGCCCAACAAGCCGCCAAAGCGGCAGAGCCCGAGTTGCTTCGCAAGCTTGAGGGGTTGAAGCCACCACTACCGCTCGATCAAAAGTACAACATGACGATTGGGCCTCTCTCGGAGGAGGAGCTGGAAGAGCTGGACCAGTTTTTACTGTACTTGGACAACGACGACAGCATGACGCTGGACACGCTGGACGGTTTTTTGCACGCCATTGCCATTGGGCCTGAGACCGTGATGCCGAGCCAGTGGTTGCCCGTGGTGTGGGGACAGCACGAACGCGGCGGCATGATGCCGCCCGCAGACACCCTGGAGCAGACGAACCACTGGCTGGGCCTGGTGATGCGCCACTTCAACAGCATTGTGTTCGGCTTTGGGCAGAACCCGACGTTTGTGGAACTGCTTTGGAGCACAACGGAATACGATGACCAGGGTGAATTTGAAGATGCCGAGATGTGGGCCTATGGCTTTTGCCAGGGCATCAAGCTCACCCCCGCCGCATGGCAGCCCTTGCTGAATGATGCGAGGGGCTCAGGTTGGTTTCGCCCCATTGGTTTGTTGGGTCAAGAGAATTTCTCACCCGACCAAGACGAATTGACCCGCACACCCGAGCAGCGACATGCGCTTGCCAAACAAATTGAAGAGAGCGTGCGGCAGATTCACGCTTTTTGGCTTCCCTTGCGGCAAGCCGTGGCCGAACGCCAGCAGGCGCGGCGCCTTAGCACCAAAGTAGGCCGCAACGAGCCTTGCCCCTGCGGCAGCGGCAAGAAATTCAAAAAGTGCTGTGGTGCGCCATCGGAACTGCACTGAGTATCAGCACGGCGGTGGGCGAGGCGGAGATTGACCTGGCGGCCACGCATGGTGAGCTGGTCAAGATTGAAGAAGACATTGCAGCGGCCAAGGCCAAACACAATGCTTTTTTGAAAGAACTGGGGCTGAACCCACTGCCCTGATTCAATAGCACCTATCGCTTACTGGATAAGCAATGTGTGCTATTTTGATGGGTATTTTCAGCCCAACGCCAGCCGCGCCCTCGCCTCGGCGTATTCGCGCTTGAGCTTGGCCACCAATTCGCCTGCGGGCTGCACCTTGTCGATGGCGCCAATGCCTTGGCCGCAGCCCCAAATGTCTTTCCAGGCCTTGGACTTGTCGCCGCCAAAGTTCATTTTGCTGGGGTCGCTCACGGGCAGGTTGTCGGGGTCCATGCCCGCAGCGCGGATGCTGGGGGCCAAGTAGTTGCCGTGCACGCCGGTGAACAGGTTGCTGTAGACGATGTCGTCGGAGTTGCTGTCCACAATGGCTTGCTTGTAACCGTCGGCGGCGCGGGCTTCGTCGGTGGCAATGAAGGCCGAGCCTATGTACGCGAAATCTGCGCCCATGGCCTGGGCCGCCAACACCGCACCGCCCGAGGCAATGGAGCCGCTCAGGGCCACCGGGCCGTCAAACCACTGGCGAATTTCCTGAATCAGCGCAAACGGGCTTTTCACCCCCGCGTGGCCCCCTGCCCCGGCGGCCACGGCAATCAAGCCGTCTGCGCCTTTCTCAATGGCCTTGCGGGCATGCTTGTTGTTGATGACGTCGTGCAGCACCACGCCGCCGTAGCTGTGGGCTGCCGCGTTGATGTCCTCGCGTGCGCCCAGGCTGGTGATGATGATGGGCACCTTGTACTTCACACACAGGGCCATGTCGTGCTCCAGGCGGTCATTGCTTTTGTGCACGATCTGGTTGATGGCAAAGGGTGCGGCGGGGCGGTCGGGGTGGGCGGCGTTGTGCGCGGCCAGGCCCTCGGTGATTTCAATCAGCCACTCTTCCAGCTGCTCGGCAGGCCGGGCGTTGAGGGCGGGCATGGAGCCCACCACACCCGCCACGCACTGGGCAATGACCAGCTTGGGGTTGCTGATGATGAACAAGGGCGAACCGATGACGGGAAACGGCAGGTGCGCCAATGCGCCGGGCAAACGTGACATGAATGGTCTCCAGGTGGGGTTCTTTATGAAAAAACGGGCGCTAGCGCCCGTTTTTGCTCAGGTCAATGCTACCGAGTTCAGAACGATTCAAGTGCCAACTCGGTGACACTGCCAGCGCCGTCCACGATGGCATCGCGCACGCCGGGTGCGCGGGCCAGGATGTGATCGGCATAGAAACGCGCCGTGGTGATCTTGGCCTGCATGAAGGCAGGGCCGAAGTCTGCGCAGTCGCCACTGGCCAATGCTGCCTCGGCCACCAGCAGCGAGCGGGCCAGCTGCCAGCCCGCCATCAGGTTGCCGGCCAGCATCAGGTAGGGCACGCTGCCTGCAAAGGCGGCGTTGGGGTTGGCCCGGGTGTTGGCAGCGATGAACTCCACCACGTCCACAAACGCCAGGCGGGCGGCCTTGAGCTTTTTGGCCACGGCAGCGGCTTGCGCGCCGCCTTGGGCCAGCAGCTCGGCCTCGGTGGCCTCCACTTGGGCGGCAATGCCCTTGGCCGTTTGGCCACCGTCGCGGGCTGTTTTGCGGCCCACCAGGTCGTTGGCCTGGATGGCGGTGGTGCCTTCGTAGATGGTCAAAATTTTGGCGTCGCGGTAGTGCTGGGCCGCGCCGGTTTCTTCAATGAAGCCCATGCCGCCGTGCACTTGCACGCCCATGCTGGTGACTTCCAGGCTTTGCTCGGTGCTGTAGCCCTTGACCAGCGGCACCATGAACTCGTAAAACGCCGCGTTTTGCTTGCGGGTGTCGGCATCGGGGTGGCAATGGGCTGCGTCGTAAGCGGCTGCGGCGGTCAGCGCCATGGCGCGACAGCCCTCGGTGCTGGCGCGCATGGTCATGAGCATGCGCTTGACGTCAGGGTGGTGAATGATGGGCGCGCTGGCGGCAATGGAGCCATCCACCGGGCGGCTTTGCACGCGGTCTTTGGCAAAGGCCACGGCCTGCTGGTAGGAACGCTCGGCAATGGCAATGCCTTGCACGCCCACGGCATAGCGGGCCGCGTTCATCATGATGAACATGTACTCCAAGCCACGGTTCTCCTGGCCCACCAGGTAGCCCACCGCACCACCGTGGTCGCCAAACTGCAGCACCGCCGTGGGGCTGGCCTTGATGCCCAGCTTGTGTTCAATGCTGACGCAGAACACGTCGTTGCGCGTACCCAGCGCACCGCCCTCGCCCACCATGAATTTGGGCACCACGAACAGGCTGATGCCCTTCACGCCCTCGGGCGCACCGGGCACGCGGGCCAGCACCAGGTGGACGATGTTGTCCGCCATGTCGTGCTCACCGTAGGTGATGAAAATCTTGGTGCCAAACACCTTGTAGGTGCCGTCTGGCTGGGGCTCGGCACGGGTGCGCACCGCTGCCAGGTCAGAGCCCGCCTGGGGTTCGGTCAGGTTCATGGTGCCTGTCCACTCGCCGCTGACCAGCTTTTCCAGGTAAGTGGCTTTGAGGTCGTCTGAGCCTGCGGTCAGCAGCGCTTCAATGGCACCGTCGGTCAGCAGCGGGCACAGCGCAAAGCTCATGTTGGCGCTGTTGAGCATTTCGCCGCAGGCCGCGCCAATGGTCTTGGGCAGGCCTTGGCCACCAAAGTCCACCGGGTGCTGCAAGCCCTGCCAGCCGCCTTGGGCGTACTGCTTGAAGGCTTCTTTGAAGCCGGGCGTGGTGGTGACGACGGTGTCTTTCCAACTGCTGGGGTTTTTGTCGCCCTCCCAGTTCAGCGGGGCGAGCACGTCTTGGTTGAACTTGGCGCACTCTTCCAGCACGGCCTGAGCGGTCTCGTACCCCGCGTCCTCAAAACCAGGCAACTGGGCTACCTGCTCGATGTTGGCGAGGTGCTTGATGCCAAACAGCATGTCTTTGACGGGGGCGAGGTAGCTCATGGGAATGTCTCCGGGCAGTGAAAGGAGCCTGCAACGGCTCTATAAAAAAATAAATAGCAAACTATTCAATATAAATAAGCGATAAAAGCACTTTTTACTGAATATTTAAACACAAGCACCCTGTGGATGCCAAGCAAAAAAAGGGCGCTCAGTACAGCGCCCTTTTTGGCTTGGGCGTGTCACAGCGCCTGGGTCAACTCCGGCACGGCCACAAAGAGGTCAGCCACCAAGCCGTAGTCGGCCACG
>CAYNGJ010000013.1:0-119068 GCA_964396895.1 uncultured Hydrogenophaga sp.
TCGCGCGATGTCAAAGGAAATCCGGGCAGGGCGACCAAATCTGCAGCGGGTTCAGCCAGGCTAAACGACGAAGACCCGGTCAACGCAGCTCGTCAAGTTACGGCCGGTGCACTGCTGTGGCTCAAAGCGTTCAGCAAAGAGAGCGCGTCATCGGCGCGCTCAACCGGAATGAACAGGTGATCGTGGTGGAAGGCTGCGACCGCGTTGCAGGGGATACCCGCTTTGGCCAGGGCCGAGGAGATCATGGCAAGAAACCCGATGGCTTCCAGCGACGAGTGCACGGTGAGCGTGATGAGTTTGGCCTCAAAAATGTAGGGCACCTTGGCCTGAATGGCTTGAGCGCGCTCAACGATGGCCGTCAATCCTTCGGTCTCCCTGAACGTGCAGATGGGGGAGAGGTCCGCAGGGAGGCGATGGTCCTGGAAGGTGCAGTAGACGTAGGTTTCTGGCCGGAGGTCAGGGGCCATCATTTGCTGCAGCCGAACGTGGTCTTTTTCTCCGCTCACTCCGATGTCCTCCTGCACAGGGAAATGGTGTTGGCTTTCGGCGTTGATTATGGGCGGCTGGCATTGACCCGGGGTGTGCACAAGTGCGCAGGTGCATCGCAGAAGGGACTGGTTTAGCTGAATTGACGCGAGGCCAAAGTTCCTAAACCACCGCGCGCTGTTGGGATCTCCTGATACCTTTTGGCGCGGCCTGGGCTTTGTGCTCCGACATACGCTACCGTGCGCTGCGAGGCCGTCCGCAGCCGCACGCCGTGAAGAAGGAGTGTCCACCATGACAACGACTTCGAATGTCCTTTCGGACATGGCCGCGCTTCGATCAGAGCTGCGCCAACAGGGTGACCCGCACTGTGAGCTGTTTCGGCTGTCGCCTTGGCGCGCCGTGTTGGACATTGCCTTCGACTGGCTCATCGTTCTCAGCGCTGTGGCGCTGGTCGTTTGGTGGAGCGAGCTGTTCGCGCCAGTGGCCATTGTGCTGATCGCCAACCGGCAACGCGCGCTCGGCAACATCCTCCACGACGCGGGGCACCGGAATCTGTGGCGGGATCGACGGCGAAACGACCTGGTGGCCCGAATTTTCATCGCGCCCTTGTTGTTCGCCAGCTTGACCCGCTACCGCGAAACGCACTTCAAACACCACATGGAACTCGGGACCGATGGGGGTGACCCCGATCTTCTTTTCTTCGCTCGAAGTGGGCGGACGACTTGGTTCTCGTACTACCTGGACCAGGTCCTTACTTTGAGCGCCTGGCTGTCGTCGATGGGTGGGCACCTGTTCTCGCGCCAGGTTCGCACGGCGAGTCAGCTCTACATCGTTGGGTGGTGGCTAGGGGCGGTAACGTTGATGTGGTTTGTGGCCGGCCCCGACTTCACGATCACCTTCCTGGTGCTGTGGCTGCTGGCCAGGGCGACGGCATTCCATCTGATCACCACCTTCCGCGAGATGTGTGATCACTTCGGCCTTCAGCCGGGCGGCGTGTTCACCTTTACGCGTGACATGGCTTGCCACGGTGTCTGGCGCTGGCTGATCCACCCGCGCAACAACGGCTACCACCTCACCCACCACCTTCTGCCGGCGGTGCCTTACTACCGACTGCCCGAGGCGCACCGGTTGCTGAAAGGGCAAGAAGTCTTTCGGGATCGCGGCAAGGTCTGCTGTGCCTACTTCACCGGAGCCGATCCAGTGACTGGCTCTTGGCGGGCGCAAGGGCGGATTCCATGAACAGGGCGCTGGGTAGCTTGCAGGTTGCGGCACTTCTGGTATCGGCCAGCTATGGGATTGGTTTCCTTTTCGGGTCGGGCGAACTGGCACTTTCCCACGGCATGGCAGGCAGCATCTATGGGGTAGCTACCGGCTTTGGCATGCTGGTGTTGGCTGCGTTCGCTCGGCAGCTATGGGGAACTGGGCTTCCGGTCTGGGATCTGTTTGGCCGTGCCTATGGCAAGCAGCTTCAAGGCGTCGTGGCGTTGCTGTCATTGATCTGGATGTCGGGCGTACTGGCTGCCCAGATTCAGGGCGGTGTTGCGGTGTTGGAGTTGTTGGGCCTTGAACAGACACACAGCTACCTGGCGATCTTGCTGCTGATCTACGGCGCATCGCGATTGGACCTGCGGTTCGCTTCGGCGCTGTTCGCCATGTGTCTTCTTGCGAGCGCCGCTGTCCTGGTCTACGCGCTGGTCGTCGCTAAAGGCATGGGCGTCTACCTGCAGGCGATTCCCGCATTTGCCGAAGACCTGTCCACGTTCAGTGCATCCCGCGTGGTGGCCATTTCTTTGGCTGTCAGCTTGCTGGTGTGTACCGGTGCCGACTACCAGCAATTTGTATTGGCCGCGCGCTCACCTTTGGCCGCCGTGGGCGGCTGCGTTCTGGCGGGGCTGCTGCTCTTCGTGATCGCTTTCTTACCGTCGGCCGTGGTGGTCGCCATGCAGGGTGGTGGCATGTTGGGCGACTTGACGGACACCAAGCAGGTGGTTCCCTGGGTGCTGGGTCAGGTCGCTGGGTCGGTGGGACAGCACACAGACAAGTTGATGCTCATCGCGTTGTCGGTGGCAGCGTTGGGTGCAGGCGCGGCGATCTTGCGCGCCATGACGGAAGCGCTGGCGTGCGCCGCCTCTGGCAGTCGTTCTGCGGGTCACCCGCTGTTTGCGCTCATTGCCTTGGGTTTGAGCGCGTTGCTGGCTTCACGTGACCAGGGCATTGTGGACACCATGGTATCGGTCAACGTGGTCTACATCGCCAGTATCGGCGTTTGCTTTGCAACCATGGTCTCAGGCATCGTCGTACCGCCGCAACACGCAAGGTGGATCGTGGCGGTTGGCTTTGCAGGTTCAGTCGTCGTGCATCTGGCGGGCTGGTTGGGGCAATATGGTGAAGACACCGATGTGGTGTCACTGCTGCTCGGATGTTTCTTGTCCGCTGGCACCGCCTTGTGGTTCCGCTTTGCGGCCGGTGGGTGGGCTCGGCGATGGTCCAGTCTGCGCCGTTGATGGCTCGAACCCGACCGAAGGCTCCAGGCTGTTTCTGGCCACCTTGACGATCAGGGCAGTGATGTCACTGGCCATTGGTGGTTCGAGGTCCCAGTGGTGCCAGAACAGGTCCACCATCTCTCGCTCATCGGGGCAGACGTCCACGAGCTGTCCCGCTTCCACCAAGGGAGCCGCCTGCCAGCTGGGAATCAGGCCGTAGCCAGCTCCCATGGCAACCCCTTCGAGCAAGGCGACGGGCGAGGGCAGGTAGTGTCTGGCGTACCGCTCAACCGCAAACCCAAAATGCCTTTTCAGGAAGTCGTCGTGCAGCGAGTCCTTGCGGTTGAACAACACAGCCGGTGTTGACAGCACAGCGGGCACCGTGAGCCCGTTTGGAAAGTGCGTGGAGGCAAAGGCTGGCGTCGCATAGCAGCGGTATTCCATGGCGCCCAGGCATTCGGCCAAGAAGCCATCGGCGGGTTTGGCAGATGTCGAAATGCACCCGATCACATCGCCGCGAGCCAGCAGAGCAGAGGTGTGGTCCTGATCGTCTGTGATCACCTCCAGGGCCACCAGCTGCCCCATCAGCAGCTCCTTGAGCACTTTAGGAAACCAGGTGGCCAGGGAATCGGCATTCACCGCAATGGCCAGGGAGACGGGTGCGTGTGGTTTAGCGGTTGGCGAAAGTTCTTGGAGTGCCGATCCTTCAAGGATGCGCAGCGCCTTCACATGGCGCAGCAGCACTTCACCGGCATGCGTGGCCGCCACCGGCCGTTCGCGCTTGACCAGCACCGTGGACAAAGATTCTTCCAGCGCCTTGATGCGCTGGGAGACAGCACCCCGCGTGATGCTGAGCACGCTGGCCGCTCGGTCAAAGCTTTGCTGCTCGACCACAGTGGCAAACGTTTCCAACTGATCACGATCCAGCATAGGGGGCGGCTCCGGCAGTGCCAGCGACGGCAGATCGCTGACTGCATCCATTTAGCGGGGCGCTGCGAAATCCTGTCTAGATGGTGCGGGTATCGTGCGCGTCTCAATGGTTTCCAGTCGTTTCCGTCCGTCGGAGCTTCTTGGAACGAATTGTTGGCACTCGGCGTTTCAAAAACCGAGACTTTTGGAGTTGCGTTCCCGATTTGTGAATGGTCCTTCTGATAATGTCCACAAGGCGCTACACCTGAAACTTCGCCGCTCGCCTACTTGCGAACCATAGCGCTGCTGGCGCATTCGGCAAGGCCTTTCGCGGCATAAACAGCTGCCTTCCCACCGCCGTTTCACTCTGGTGGGTCCCTTCCATTTATTCCACGGTGCCCAGGCTTTCGCGCCTTGACCCAGCGCTTTCGGTGTCGCACGGCGACCGACGAATGCGGGGCAGGGTGCACACCTGAACAGACTTGATGATCGAGGGACGGGTTCCCAATCCAGCTCCCTCGGAAATTGGGGCAGTGTTCTTTGGGAATCAGACGACACGATTTGGTGGATCACTGGGCTGGCCATGGACCCACGAGCGATGAAACATCTTTTACGGTTGTTTGCCGTGTGGATTCAATCACCGGGCGCGATCTGGCAATCTTTGAACGTTTGTCGGTTGCCTTTCAATTCTGGGCAGTGCCGTGGTCCGAATGGACGAGAAGAACAGTGGCTTGGATCTGTGAAGCATGAAGTGACTGGAGGTTGGTATGTGGCTGCTCGTTGCGCGTGAACCCCGAGCCAATGCACCGCACTGGACCGGTCGACGATGGCTCGCGGCCATCGATGCGGTGGCCTGGCCGCTGTTCTGGGTATTCCTCCTGAGCCAGATCGATGCGCCCGTCGGAATCGTCGGCCCCATGGTCGTTGCGACTGCGCTCCTGGTTTCAGTAGAGCGAATCCATCGCGCGGTTTGGGTCAATCACCGTTACTGGTTCACCACCTGGCGCTGGGGCCGTACCGCCCTCGCGCTGTACGTGATCGGGATGGTGCTGAAGCTCGCTGTTTCGGTTTGACCCACCGCGCGGGATGCAGAACCGGTATCGTGTAGCTTGTTCGGGCGTTGACTGAGGTCGAGGCGTCGGGAGCAGGACGATCCTTCGCGACCTCGGAGTCCAGCCGTATTTCCCTAAGAATGGGGTTGCCAGAATGCCGCTCCGGGTGCTCAGCCTTTTGAAGACCTTATTCCGGGATTCGCAGTTCGACCGTCTTGTTTTCAGGCCTAAACCACAAGTCCCGAATCGCAGCATCGTCGCTCTTAGGCCTGGGCTTGACTTCACGGACCTTAAAGGTCGTCGGGAGATTGACTGCATTTCCGAAAATCAACGCATGCTGCTTGGGTAATGACGGCAGGCGCTTCATCACGCTATCTGAAACGAATGGTGTCATCTGTCGTATGTGCTGAAGGTCGTCAGGGTTCTGAATTCGATGCACGATAAAGTTCGAGCATTGCGAGAGAACCGTCTTTGACAACTCGCTGGGCCGTTGGGAGGCGACCATCAGGAACAAGCCGTACTTTCGGCCCTCCTTGGCTATTCGCTGAAAGATGCGACTCGCGTCGATCGCATAGCCCGACGGCCGCTCTGCGACGTATCGGTGTGCCTCTTCCAAGACAAGGTTGATCGGCGTCCGGTTCCTCGGTTCCGCTCGGCGCAACCGGTCGAAGATCAGCCGCGCAATGACAGCCGACGCCACCTCGACGACCTCATCGCCTGCATCGTTCATGTCAAGCACGACTACTTGAGCGGACTTCTGAAACTTGCCTTCCAGCCTAGAAAGACCAACGCATCGCTCGACAAACTGCTTCACGTCCCGCTCGTGTTCCTCCAGCTCCTCTGGCGGCACTCGCAGGAAGGCAAATTCGTCCCGCTCCCGAATCCATTTGAATCGCGTGATCATCTGGGAACAGTAGTCCCGAATCTGCATGTTGCCGTGCGCTTCCTCGTAGAGAAGCGCAAGGTCAAGAGCTTGTTCCAGGTCCTCGAATCGAAAGCTTCGATTTGAATAGTTCGGGATCTTGGCGTCGTCATTCAGTTGCGCCGTCAGCTTCTCCATCAGCGGCTGCAACTGCTTCATTTCCCCGTAGCTGACATTCGCCAAGGGACCGAGCTCCTTGAGCGTCAGCGTCGTGGTCTGGAAAGTTGCAAGCAACGCCTTTACGCGATCACCTTTCGCTGCCGGGCTGTCACCAGAGTTCAGCACATGGAGAAGGCCCTTCGCTAGGATGTGGTTCTTGAGCGTCTCGAACGCTTCGTGGTCGCCCCCTTCGGCCGAAAAAAGAGTCACCAGTCCGAGAGCTGATCGCAGGACCGGCTGTTGGGTGCGCTCACTGGCTCGTAGCAGGAGCTCCCATTCCTCTACCGTCATGAACCAGTGAGGAAGCCGGAATACAGCGGTCGCCTCTGCCTCATCCGCTGGAGCATCGGCTGGAGAGGTTGGATCGGCCTTCAACTTCACATACCGCCGCTTCACAGACTTTGGCAGCTCGGCGAACGCCGACCGGTATTCACCGTTGACGTCCAGAATCAGGAACGTGGCGCCTCGCGCGAAGAACTCATCTCGCTTCTCGAAGAGGGACTGCAGAAGAGTGGCCACCGTGCATGACTTGCCGCTCCCGGTGTTGCCCAGAACAGCAGAATGGCCACCAAAAAAATCATCGACTCGGACTTTGACTGCGTAGTCCTGGAAAACCACCGACGTGCCGATTGACAGCGCGTTGTATCGGGTCGCCTCGCCGTTGCCCATTGGCGCTGGAACGATCTCGGTGGCGCTCTGCACTTCAAAGATCCTGTCGAGCTCCTCGTCGAGCACGTAGAGCGCATCGGCATATAGAGATGGAAACGTCGAAACGCCGAACCTGAACGCACCATCGCGCCGCTGGGGGAGCATGCCTACTGGAACCAGGTCCAGGTACTTGGCTGAACCTGCCTTGTCTAGTTCTGTCGATTCACCTTCCACACGGCGAGAGGAGGGAGCGTCCTTCTCCCGCAGCCCGACGACCTCCGCAACCACGTACTCCGCTTGTGCCGGCATCACGACGAACGAGCCGAGCCGTGCGACATAGTGGATATCATCGAAGCCGACAACCGTGAAGTTGGCAGTCCCACCATGCAGCTCCACCACTAGGCGATCGGCCGCCACCGACACCACCTTGCCGATCGCACGGCGCCGGTCGTCAGTCGTCATGACCGTTCCCCTCGTTCGGCGCCGCCCTGACACCCTGTGCGATCAGCTCCTGCAGTACCTTCTTCACGGCGGTATCGACCTTGTCGGCGGGAGACTCAGGCATGAACTTCTCGACGAAGGTGTCGAAGTAGTGCGCCTTCGTCCCGCCCTTCGGGCCAGCTCCACCTATCAGCCAGATCCGGGGGTCGTGCAGTGTACGAAGCTTCTGCGCTACTCCTGCGGCGTCGGGCGGCAGGAACGCCACCAGGCGGAACGTCGGTATGGTGAGCGCCTGGAAGATCAGGTTGTTGACGTGCTCGTCACTGAAGCTGTATCCAACCACGAAAAGAACGCTCTGGTCTCGCACGATTCGTCCCTGGAACTCCCGGAACAGGTCCGAATACGGCGACCCGAAGCTGGCGTTCTGCTTCATGGGTGTCGGATAGATCATGACCCGGTTACCTTTGGTGGCTGTAACCGCGGGAACCTCACGGATCGGAAACAGGCTTCCGCCTTCTTCGATCCAGTTGATCGAGCCGTGCAGCTTGCACAGGTAGATGAAGCTGTCGACCGCTGCCCACTTGCGACTCGTGAGATCGAGCTGCTCTGCAAGCGCGTACCGGTAGGTCGTCGGATTGAACCTGCGCTCGATGGTCCCTGAGAAGCCGTTGCAGTACGGCATTCCGAGCCGATCCAGCGCGGTTTCGCTAATGAGGTCGTAGTTCGTAGTGAAGATCCATGGCCGTGGCAGCGTCCGGTCCCTGAAGACCAACTTTCGGTAGAAAGCCTGATACAGGTCCACGATCGTAGTGTCGCCTTGGGAGAAGGGCGCTTCCGAACACTTCTGGGTGACAAACGCGGTCACCTTTTCGATCAACGAATCGACCGCAGCATTGCCCTTTGCCATCTCTTTGCTGGCGCTTCGCTTGAGCACGAATTGGAAGCTGTACAGCACCTCCATGAGCCGTTCGAGGTTCGATGCGAACTCTTCGGCTTGGAGATCGAAGCCAAGGTGCTTCATCAGTGCCTCGCGCTCAGCTGCACTGGGAAACCGCACGTCATCGAAGCCCGGCGCGGCTCCCAGGAACTCCTTGGCCAGCGGCGCCATCGTGTCGATACCCCGCTGCGTGCCATCAACCACCAGCGAAGAGCATCCTGACCCGAACAGGAACGCCAGGTTCTTGGCATTGAGGGCGTCATGCAGGTTCTCGCGCACACGCAGCGCCCCCTTCTCCCAGTCGAAGTCTTCGCCGCTCCTAGGCGCGACTACGTCGTCGCCGCCCTTGAAGAACGAGAATTGCTCTTTTGCATTGCAAGCATCCGACATTTTCCCCCCTTACCTTCATCAGTTCTACACAGGATAACGGTCACGAAGTAGGCCCATCGAGGCTTCGACGTATCTCATCGTATCCGCCTTCGCCATAGGGAAAGGGCAATCGGGTCCGGGCATCCCTTACTTTGGGAAAGAGTCAGCACTGGGTAGGTACGGAGTATTTGGCGACGTACCCTCGATGTCGGTACGGTGCCGAATCCACAGACCGTGAGTTGAGGGTATTTCCGCGGCAGACCGCAAGCCCTGCTTTGGAGCCACTCAGGATTCAGTTCTACCTGCCGCAGTGGGCCAACTTCGGGCTGTTCCTTCGATTGCTGCAAACCCGTGGGTGGTGTGGCGGTTTCCAGGGCTTGACCTCATCAGTGCGATGCCGCTGGACGTGTCTGGCTCCACACGTCCAGTTCGCTGCGGCGCCAGGCCACGGCACGCACACCGAGGCGAACCGGGCAAGGAAACTGTTGTTGCGCCATGAGCCTGTAGATTGTTGATCGACCCAAGCCCGTCATTTGCATGACGGATGGCATGCGCAGAAACACGGTCGGTATCTGATCATGTGTGTCGGATGGTGGGGCAGATGACTGTTGCACGGCATTCTCCCGGTGGAGGCATGAAGACAACTGTAGGGCTCGGCGGGCCCCTTGGTCATGCTGGATTCGCCATCAAATCTTGTGCACAGGGCTCACACAGTTCAGTGCCGCGCGTTTGCCAACGAGGTTTCGACGGTTGGGGCTCTGCGATGGTGCCTGCCAAAGGCTTGATGCAGCTCGCACGCAACACATCGGGCGCGATTCTCTGGGCTATGTTCATCAAACCTGAAACTGGCACCAGACTGGCACCAGTCAAACCCAGAAAGCAAAAAAGTCAGCAGGCGCTAACCTGCTGACTCTTGATTTACTTGGCTCCCCGACCTGGACTCGAACCAGGGACCTGCGGATTAACAGTCCGGCGCTCTACCGACTGAGCTATCGGGGAATAAACGGTATCAACGGTGAAATTTGGCTCCCCGACCTGGGCTCGAACCAGGGACCTACGGATTAACAGTCCGGCGCTCTACCGACTGAGCTATCGGGGAATAGCCTTCGATTATAGCCAGTGTTTTGGGTGATTTTGACTGGCTGCCAGGTTTTTGATCAGAAGCTGGTTTCCAGGCTGATGTTCACCGTGCGGGGCGCGGCAGGGAACAGGTACACATGGCTGTACTGGTACGGCGACTCCTGGAAATACCTGCGGTTCAACAGGTTGCTGATGCCCAATCGCCAAGTGCTGACCTGTTGGCCCGATTGGGTCCGGTAAGCCAGACCGGCATCCAGTCGGGTCCACGACGGCAGGCTCAATGACCCATCGGGCAACACGTTGCGCCGCCCCTCGTGCGACACCCGTGTGTTCAGGCTCAGGCCGGGTACCTGTGCCACCGCATAGCTGGCACTCGCCCGCAGCACCACATCGGGCACGTTGGAGGGGCGCTGGCCGTTCAGGGTCGGGGCTATGCTGCCATGGCGGCGTTGTGCCGACAGCCACATGGCGCTGCCGCTCAGCGTCCAGGCCCCCAGCTTCTGGTCAGCGCTCAGCTCCAGGCCACTGTGGCGTGCATCGCCATCCATTTGCAAGGTGCAGCTGGCCGCCACGGTGCACAGCCCCGCGTCGCCGGCACGGGGACGGGTGATGCTGAACAATGTGGCACCCCACTGCCCGCCTGCGCGTTCTTGCTTGAAGCCCAGCTCCCACTGCCGACTTTTGAGCGGGTCCAATGCCTGGTTGGCGTTGGTGTAGCGGCTGCGGCCGGGTGCCACCACCGACTCCACGCCTTGACCGGCACTCGCAAACAGCAGGGTGGCGGGTTGCCACTGCCAGGCCACGGCCACCCAGGGGGTGGTGAAATTCTGCGTGTACGACGTGGCCCTGGAACCATCGGTGCGCACGCTGTTGCGGGCAATGCGGCTGTGGCGCAAACCCACCCAGGTGCTCAGGCGCTGGTTCCAGACCATGCGGTCATGGGCAAACCATTCGGTGCTGCGCTCCTTGCGGTTGGTGTAGGGGTCGAAGAATGAAGCGTCGGCTGGCAAAGCGGGCAGGGTGTGGATGTTGCCCGTGCCCACGGCCGCGTTGTTGTCAGCCTGGGCCTGGCCATTTTCCGTGTAACGCGTGCCCAGCACGCCGGCATTGAGGTGGTGGGTGGCACCACCCGCCTGTGCCGTGCCCTTGACCTGCCACTGCAGCGACTGGGTGGTGCGGCGCTCGTTCAGGCTGCGGTAGTCGTACAGGTCGAAGTCGCCATTGGGGCAGTAGCGGTCGGCGTAGTACACGTCGCTGCCAGCGTCGTAACAGCCATAGGGATAGGCCAGGAAGTCGTTGGCCTTCAGGCGCTGGCTGGCGGCGTGAACGCTCCAACTCCAGTCGGATTGAATGGCCTGCTCGTAGCGCACGCTGCCGGTCAAGCCTTGCATGAGGCCGGGTTGACTCCACGGCTGGGTGTTGATGTTGGTGAAGGGGTTGGGCGATGGCAGCTGGTTGCCGGTCAGGCTGAGGCCGGGCACGCTGGGCTGGTTGCGGCGGCTGTGCTCCAGCTCCACCTCCAGCAGGCTGCCGGGCTGCACGCGCCAGTCCATGGCCAGGGCGGCCAGCTGACGCTCGCCTTGGGTGCCCGCCGCTGCGCTGCGCATGTGCTCGGCCGCCACGTTCAGGCGGTAACCCAGGGACTGGTCCACACCGAAGCGCCCCCCCAGGTCCACATGGGCCAAGAAGTTGCCGTGCTGGTTGGCCTCCAGGCGCAGGCTGCGCAGCGGCTGGGCGGTGGGGCGTTTGGTGACGTGGTTGACCAAGCCGCCTGGCGCGCTGGTGCCAGCCTGAATGCCACTGGTGCCTTTGAGCAGGTCGATGCGCTCGCGGTTTTCCAGTGGCAAGGCGGTTTCGGCGCTGATGGGCAGGCCATTGCGGCGGTGGTTCTGGTTGGGCTCCAGCACAAACCCACGCAGCGTGACGTAGTCCCAGTAGCCCACAGCGTTGTAGGCATCGGAGGCCGAGGCATCGAGTTGAATCACGTCGCTCACCCGGCGGGCGTGGGTGCTGATGAGCTCGGCCTGGGTGATGGACTGCACACTGATGGGGGTGCGGGCCAGTGGCTCGTCGCCAAAGCCGGTGACGCTGGGCACCTCCTGGCTGGGGGCTGAGCGCACGGTGATGGTGCCCAGCGTGGGGGCGCTGGTGTCGGTCTGGGCGTGGGATGCGGTGGCCGCCAGCCCCAGGGTCAGTAACGTCAGGCGTGTGGCCAGTGCCACGGGCGTGGGCGGGGTGCGGTGAGCGGTGAAAGATCGGGTGCGGATTGCCATGGTTCAAAACACAACGATGGCAGGTGGGCTGACCAACCACCCGCAGGGGGCGCCCAGCAGCCGAATGGCGCTGGGTGGGGCCGCGCGAGAACACGGCCATGGGTTGGCATGCTTCCCTGCGCGAGGATTGCCTCGTGCATGGCAGCACACACCGCACATGCACCCGATGTGGACATCGGACAGGTTCAAAGGGACTTTCTCAGTCGCACCTTTCGGTGCAACACCCCCAGCGAAGGCACTTGTTCAGTGCAGTCGGAATTTTAAGTGAAGTGCAGAGCCCTGCGACCGGCGTGGACTCAGTCGTCCAGCGCTGGGGTTTGCACACCCAGCACCTTGTGCAGCCTGGTGCTGGACGTGGTGTACTGCAGCTGCACCGTGTGGTCGGGCGCGATGATGGCCATGGCACCAAAGGCCGCCAGCGTGCACTCGTGAAAGCCGCACACGATGAGCTTTTTCTTGCCGGGGTAGGTGTTGATGTCGCCCACCGCAAAAATACCTCGCACGCTGGTGCTGAACTTTTCGGTGTCCACCACCAACTGCTTGCGCTCAATGTCCAGCCCCCACTGGGCAATGGGACCCAATTTGGGGCTGAGGCCGAAAAACACCAGCAATCGGTCCACGGGCACCACGCGGGTGACACCGTCCGGCCCGGTGACCTTGACGCCGCGCAAGTGGCCCCCGTCGCTGTCGTGGCCAGTGACCTGACCCACCAAAAACTGCATGCCTTGCTGCGCACACCGCGCGCGCACCTTGGCCACGGTGGCGGGCGCCGCCTGAAAGCCGTCGCGTCGGTGCACCAGGACCACGCTGTTGGCTTGGTGGGAGCCGGGCTCGGACAGGGTCAATGCCCAGTCCAGTGCGGTGTCGCCGCCGCCCACCACCACGATGTCCTTGCCCGCGAAGTCGGCTGGGTTTTTGACGCGGTAAAACAGTTGGCTGCCCTCGAAGGCCTCCAATCCATCAACCTTCAGGGGGCGTGGCTGAAAGGCCCCCACACCCGCAGCAATGAACACCGTTTTGCTGATCAAGCGGGTGCCTTGGGTGGTTTCAATGAAAAAGCGCCCATCCGCCTGCTGGTGCAGGGTGGTGACCTCTTGCTCGAGGTGAAAGGTCGCCCCAAACGGGGCAATCTGTTTGAGCAGGTTTTCCGTCAGCTCCTGGCCGGTGCAGACGGGAACAGCGGGGATGTCGAAAATGGGTTTGTCGGGGTACAGCTCCATGGGCTGGCCGCCGGGGTGGGGCAGGGCGTCAATGACGTGGGCCTTGACCTCCTGCAGCCCCAGCTCAAACACCTGAAACAGGCCCACGGGGCCTGCGCCGATGATGACCGCGTCGGTGTCGATCGGCGCGGATGCGGGCGCGGGCGCGGCCATCCGCTGCATGGCGCTCAGCGGGCGAGTTCGGGCAGCTTGCCGGTGCGGTCTTTCCAGTCGTCCGCATCGGCCAGCGGCGCTTTGCGCTTGGTGATGCTCTTCCAGCCAGGCAGCAGGGCCAACTCGGCGTTGAGCTGGGTCATGTGCTGCTGATCTTTGGGCACGTCTTCTTCGGCGTAGATGGCGCTCACGGGGCACTCGGGGATGCACACGGCGCAGTCGATGCATTCATCGGGGTCGATGGTGAGGAAGTTGGGGCCTTCGCGGAAGCAGTCCACGGGGCAAACGTCCACACAGTCGGTGTATTTGCAGCGGATACAGGCTTCGGTGACAACGTGGGTCATGGTGTAGGGGGTGGGGATCGGTGAAAACCCGGTATTTTAAAAGGTGGTGAATGCTAAGCGGGCCATTGCCCCTACGCCTTGATGTATGGCAAGGTGCGGGGCCTTGGCGACCTCGGTGCCGTTGAGGGGTGTGGGCGTCAGCCCACCAGCACCGCGCCAGCGGTTTTGTGGCTGGCGGTGTCCACCAGAATCAGTGCGCCGAGCGCACGCGAGGTGTCGAAGGCCACGGCGGGCAAGGGCTCTTGCAGCAGCAGTTCGATGTGGCCGATGGCGTTGGGGTCGAGCTGGGTGGCCTCTTCCTCGGCCAGGGTGTGGATATTCAGTTTGTGCACCACCCGCTTGACCTTGGCCTTGACCCAGCGGTGGCCATGCAGGGCCCAGTACACCCGGCCGGCCACCAGGGGCTCGTCGTCCATCCAGGCCACGGTGGCACGGATGTCTTTTTGGCCTGGGTAGGGGCTGATGCTGGCGGGGGTGTCGAAGTCGTCGTCGGCCACAGGGGCCGAGGCGGGGGCGGCCATGATCCAGTCGCCGCGCGAGACATCCACCTCGCGGTCCAGGATGATGCCTGCACTGAAGCCAGCGGCCACCGCCTGGGGGTGGCGGGCGTGGTTGAGCACCTGGGCCACCGTCGCCTTTTGGCCGCTGGGGAACACCTGCACTTCGGTGCCCACGGCCACCACGCCCGTGGCCACGCGGCCCCAGAACACGCGGCGGCCTTGTGCGGTGTTGGCGGATGAAGACGCACCTTTTTCCACCCATTGCACGGGGAAGGCCACGGGGGTCTCTGTTTCGGTGGGGGTGTTGGGCAGGGTCTCCAGCAGCTCCAGCAGCGTGGGGCCGTGGTAGCCGCACCAGCCGGGGTTGACGTGCTCGGGGTCCACCACGTTCCAGCCTTTGAGGGCGGACACGGGCACCGTGGCGGTGATGTGCAGCCCCGCCTCGGTGGCGAAGCGCACCAGTGCGGCCTGGATGTGGGCAAACGCCAGCTCGGGCTGGGCCACGGCGTCGAGCTTGTTCACGGCAAACACCACGCTGGGCACGCGCAGCAGCTTGAGCAGCAGCGAGTGGCGCCGGGTCTGCGGCAGCAGGGCGAGCGCGGGGTTGGCCCAGTCCAGCTTGGTGGCGTCGACCAACACCACGGCGGCATCGGCGCTGCTGGCGGCGGTGACCATGTTGCGGGTGTACTGCTCGTGACCGGGGGCATCCCCGATGATGAACTTGCGGTCTTCGGTGTTGAAGTAGCGGTAGGCCACGTCGATGGTGATGCCTTGCTCGCGCTCGGCGGAGAGACCGTCGGTCAGCAGGGCCAGGTCGGTCTCGCCCGAGCGTTGCACACCGGCCAGGTGGTCTTGCAGCACGGCCTTGCTGTCCACCAGCAGGCGGCCGATGAGCGTGCTCTTGCCATCGTCCACGCTGCCGCAGGTGATGAATTTGAGGGCTGCTTGTGTGGTTTTCATGCTTTTTTGGCCTCCAGCGCTTGTATATGTTGGGTTGTTAGCTATTGATTCAGTGGTGCTCATCAGAAGTACCCATCTTTCTTGCGCTTTTCCATGGAGGCTTCGCTGGTCTTGTCGTCCATGCGGGTGGCACCGCGCTCGCTCACGTCAGCGGCCAGGGTTTCGATGACGATGTCGTCGGGTGTGGCGGCCAGGCTTTCCACCGGGCAGGTGCAGGTGATGTCGCCCACGGTGCGAAAGCGCACGTCGCGCAGCACCACCTGTTCGCCGTCTTTCGGCGGCGTGAGTTCGGTCACCGGCACCAGCAGGCCTTTGCGCTCCACCACCTCGCGCTGGTGGGTGTAGTAGATGCTGGGCAGCGCAATGTGCTCGCGGGCGATGTACTGCCACACGTCCAGCTCGGTCCAGTTGCTGATGGGGAACACGCGGAAATGCTCGCCGGGTTGCAGCCGGGTGTTGAACAGCGTCCACAACTCGGGGCGCTGGGCCTTGGGCTGCCATTGGCCAAAGCTGTCGCGGTGGCTGAAGATGCGCTCTTTGGCGCGGGCTTTTTCCTCGTCGCGGCGGGCACCGCCCATGAGGGCGTCGAAGCGGAATTCTTCAATGGCCTCCAGCAGCGTGACCGACTGGTGCACGTTGCGGCTTTCGCCCGGGTGCGCCAGACGCACGGTGCCGCGGGCCATGGAGTCTTCCACATTGCGCACAATCAGCTCGGCGCCCAGCTCGGCCGCCCGGAAATCGCGAAAGGCGGTCACCTCGGGAAAGTTGTGGCCGGTGTCGATCATCAGCAGCGGGTAGGGCAGGCCGCCCCCGCTGGCTTTGGTGCCAAAGGCCTTTTCGGCGCACTTGAGCATGACCAGCGAGTCCTTGCCACCCGAAAACAGCAGGGCAGGGCGCTCGAAGGTGGCGGCCACCTCGCGCAGGATGTGGCAGGTCTCCTCTTCCAGCGCGTCGAGGTGGGAGTTGTTCAGGTGGTGTTCGCTCATGGCGGTGGTGTCCGGTTGCGCGGCTTCAAGCAGTTGTTCGGGGGTGCGGGCGTTCATTGGGGGGCTCCGGTGGGTTCGTCACGGGTGGCGTGCAGGCCGCATTCCTTGGCGGTGCCGCCTTCGAGCTCGGCTTCCCACCACCAGCGGCCAGCGCGGAAGTCCTCGCCCAGGCTGATGGCGCGGGTGCAGGGCGCACAGCCAATGCTGGGGAAAAAGCGGTCATGCAGCGGGTTGTAGGTCACGCCGTGGGTGGCGATGTAGTGCCACACGTCGCCCCAGGTCCAGTGCGCCAGGGGGTTGAATTTGACGCGGCCATTGGCCTGACCGCTGTCGAGCTCGCTGCTGTCGCGCAGGGGGACTTCGGCGCGGTTGCCCGACTGTTCGCGGCGCAAGCCGGTGATCCAGGCCTGCTTGCCCTCCAGCGCGCGCGCCAGGGGTTCGAGCTTGCGGATGGCGCAGCACGCCTTGCGCAGCGCCAGGCTTTGGTACATGGCCTCGGTGCCTTCGCGGGCCACAAACTGCACCACGCTTTCCTGCACTGGTTGGAATACCGTCACCGGCGCCTGGCTGGTTTGGCGGGTCTGCGCCAACAACGTGCGCGTTTCGGCGTGCAGGGCCCCGGTGTCCAGCACAAAAATGGGCAGGTTCAGCCCCAGGGCATTGATGAGGTGGGTGATGACCACGTCCTCCGCGCCCAGGCTGGAGGCCTGGGTGATGAGGGCTTGGCCGTCGGCGGTGGTGAATTCAATGGCCGCTTGTTGCAGCAGGGCGCGGGTGTCGGCCAGTTTGGTGTCAAACGTGGCCGATGCCTTGGCGTGCAGGGTGGTGGCGGGGGTCAGCGGGGCGTCGCTGGCCCAGGACAGGGACGATGTGCTCATGCGCCCTCCTGTGTTGGGGCGGTGCGTTGGAAATGGGGCGCGGTGCTCACCGCATCACCCTGGTAGAAACCGCCGCTGCGCTCGGCGTAGTGGCCCAACAGGCGCTGGCCCACGGCGGCGTCCTGGCCGGGGCTGAGCACGGCTTCCGTAAAGCCTGCGCGTTGCATTTGCAGCAGCTGGTCCACCAGCACCTCGCCCGTGGCGCGGATGCTGCCCACAAACCCCAGGCGGCGGCGCAGCAAAAAGGCTTGGCTGAAGGCACGACCATCGGTGAATTTGGGAAAGTGCAGCGCCACCGTGCCCACCCCGCTGAGGTTCAGGCTGCGGGGATCGGTGTCGTTGGCCAGGGTGACGACGTTTTCAGCACCGTTTTGTGTATCAGCGCGTGATTGGATTAGGTTTTCAGCTAGCAATTTCATGGTTTTTACCTGTTGTTCGGCGGGCTCAGGCGTCGATCTCGCGCACGGCTTGGGTGTGGGCCAGGTGGCGTGCGTGTCCCGCTTCTGCCACCGCGTCATCGCGGCGGACGGTGATGTGACGCACCGCGTTGGCGGCGGCCTTGTGGGGTTCGGCGCCCACGCGCTTCAAGGTGTCGATGAAGGTCTCGCCGGGCAGGCGCAGGCTGTGGTGGGTGTCGAGCACGGCCTCAATCACGTCCACCACCTCTTCGGCGGCAAACGACGGGCCAATGACCTTGCCGGCGACAGGTGCACCGCTGAGTGCTGAACCGTCGGACCCGCCCAGCGTGACCTGGTACCACTCTTGCCCGTCCTTGTCCACGCCCAGGATGCCGATGTGGCCGCTGTGGTGGTGGCCACAGGAGTTGATGCAGCCGCTGATGTGCAGGTCAATTTCGCCCAGGTCGTGCAGCTCGTCCAGGTCGGCGTAGCGCTGGGCAATGGCCTCGGCCAGGGGCAGTGAGCGGGCGTTGGCCAGGGCGCAATAGTCGCCGCCGGGGCAGGTGATCATGTCGGTCAGCAGGCGCACATTGGGCTTGGCCAGGCCCAGTTTGCGGGCGGCGCGCCACAGCTCGGGCAGCTGGTCGCAGCGCACCCAGGGCAGCAACAGGTTTTGGTCGTGCGTCACACGCACCTCGCCGGCGCTGAACTGGTCGGCCAGCTCGGCGGCGCGGTCGAGCTGGTCGGCGGTGGCGTCACCAGGGGCCTGGCCCAGGCGCTTGAAGCTCAGGGTCACAGCGCGCAGGTCGGGGTTCTGGTGGGGTGCCACGTTTTGCTTCAGCCAGCGGCCAAATTCCACGTCGTCTTCAGCGGCCGCTTTCAGGATGCGGGCGATTTTTTCGTCGGCACTGGCCTTGTCGCACGACAGGTCGGGCGCTGCAAAGTGCGCGGCCACGCGGTCGTATTCGGCCTGGGTGATGGTGTGGGGCGCGCCGTCCACGGTGAGGATGTCGCGGTACTCGGCTTCCACCTCATTCACAAAGCGCTCGCCCTCGGCCTTCACCAGAATTTTGATGCGGGCCTTGTACATGTTGTCGCGGCGACCCCAGCGGTTGTAGACCCGCACCACGGCCTCCAGGTAGTTGAGGATCTGGTGCCAGGGCAGGAACTCGCGGATGACCGAGGCCACCACCGGCGTGCGGCCCATGCCGCCACCCACCAGCACCTTCAGACCCAACTCGCCATCGGCGTTGCGCAGCAGTTGCAGGCCCACGTCGTGCCAGGCGGTGGCGGCGCGGTCTTCGCGGGCACCGTGAATGGCAATCTTGAACTTGCGCGGCAGGTAGGCAAACTCGGGGTGCAGCGTGCTCCACTGGCGCATGATTTCGGCCAGGGGTCGGGGGTCGGCCACCTCGTCCACGGCAATGCCGGCACGCTCGTCGCTGGTGATGTTGCGGATGCAGTTGCCGCTGGTCTGTATGCCGTGCAGGTTGACGCTGGCGAGCAGGTCCATCACGTCGGCGCTTTTGTCCAGTGGAATCCAGTTGAACTGCACGTTCTGGCGGGTGGTGAAGTGGCCGTAGCCCGTTTTCAGGCGCGGGCCGGGCGTGCTGCCAATGTGGTCCTGGGTGGCCTGGGCGTGGGCCAGCAGCTCGGGCGTGGGGCGGTCAAAGTCTCGGGCCACGGTGGCCAGCACGCGCAGCTGGGCGCTGTTCAACTCGCCATAGGGTACGGCCACGCGCAGCATGGGCGCGTAGCGCTGCACGTACCAGCCGTTTTGCAGGCGCAGGGGGCGAAAGGCATCGTCGCTCAGCGTACCGGCCAGGTTGCGCTGCAACTGGTCGCGGTACTGTGCGGCGCGGGCTTTGACAAACTGGGTGTCGAATTCGGTGTACTGGTACATGGCGGAAAACAATCAGAAAAAAGCAATGTGGTGTGGGGCCTGGGGCGTCGGGTGGAGGCTTTACACCATCACCAGCTTGGTGCCCGCCCAGGCCAACAGCACCGACAGGATGGAGCGGATCAGCCGCTCCGGGGTGTGGCGCATGAGCCGCGAGCCCAGCCAGATGCCTGGCAGCGAGCCTGCCAGCAGCTTGGCCAGCAGCGGCCAGTCCACCGAGCCCAGCGAGGCGTGTCCCAGGCCAGCCACCAGCGTCAGGGGCACGGCGTAGGCAATGTCGGCGGCCACGATGCGCGGCAGCGGCAGCAGCGGGAACAGCACCAGCAACACCGTCACGCCAATGGCCCCGGCACCCACCGACGTGAGGGTGACCATGGTGCCAATGAGCGCACCGAACACCAGCGGCAGCGACCAGTGGCGGGCCTTCATGGCCGCCAGTTCGTCACCCGGGGCCAGGGTGCGGGGCTGTTGCTTGCCGCGCATGGCTTTGTAAAACATGGCGCAGGCCGTCAGCAGCAGGGCCACGCCCAGGGTGGTGGTCATGATTTTTTGCACCTCGTGGCTGGCGGGCCCCAGGTGTTTGAGCACGGCCAGTGTCGCCAGCGCGGCGGGCACACTGCCCGCGCACAACTGGGCCACCACACGCCAGGGCACCAGGCGCTGGCGGTCGAGGCTGACGGTGCCCCCCATCTTGGTGAAGGCCGCGAACAACAGATCGGTGCCCACGGCCAGGTAGGGCTTCACCCCGAAGAAGAAGATGAGGATGGGTGTCATGAGCGAACCACCGCCGACCCCCGTAAGGCCAACGATGACCCCAACCACAAACCCCGCGAAGATGAAAGCAATATCGTGCATGGGGGGCGATTCTACGGGTCACCTTTTATAAATCAAACTACATAATTTTTATTCCTATATATCAATATGAAATAAAGAGGTGGTGGCGTACGGCGTCAACTGTGTCCGTGTGGGTTGGCACCACCGACCCTCTTGCGGCAGAAACACCGGACGCCCAACACGCAATTTTTTGCACACCGGCACGGGGGGCTGCGGTAGCATTTGTGCATGTCCACCGAACGTCCCTCGTCCAAGACCAGCGCCCAAGCCCCTGGCCACGGGACCGTGGCTGACGCTGACCCGTCTGGTACCGGTGCCTCAGCGCTCGGTGCTGCGCTGGACTTGGACCTGGGCATCGATTTCGATGCCACAGACCCCATGCCCACCCCCACGCACGTGCCGCTGTCACACCAGGCCGCGCGCACCCCGCCGCAGGCACGCAGCCAGGTGTTGCAGACCGCGTCACGGCGGGTGCTGGTGGTCAGCGCCGACGCGCAGGAGCGTGCCCACCTGCGCGCCTGCCTGGCCCTGTCGCGCCTGGTGTGGGTGGACGAAGCCAGCACCACCACACAGGCGCGCTCGGCGTTGGCCGACCACCACCACGCGCTGGTGTTCATCAACGTGGACACACCGGTGATCGACAGCGCCCGGCTGCTGGCCGAGGTGCGGCAGTTGCGGCCACAGGCGCTGGTGCTGGCCACCTCTGATGGGCGCGGCGATGCGTCCGGTCTGCGCTGGCGCTGGTGGGGGGGGGTGACGCGGTGGTGGCAGCGGCGGGCCGCCAAGCAGGCGGGCTTTCACGACCTGCTGCACAAACCTTTGCGCAGCGGCTTGGTCAACACCTGGGCCAGACAGGTGTTGCAAACATACGAAAAAATATAGCTATCAAGTCAATAAAATCAAGCGATATAAGCTGATTTCATTGATTTTTAGTGTGCGCAGTTCTTTTGCGGACTGCCTTCAGCACAAAGCGGGCGGGGTCCAGTGCGTCGGCGTGTCGCTTTTCGATGGGCAGGGGTTCGCCCAGCATGCGGGCCACCAGCAACTCAGCCGCCAGTTTGGACAGGGTCAACCCCCGTGAACCCAGGGCGCACAGCGTCCACAGACCAGGCACCCGGGCCAGTGTGGCCAATTGGCTGCTGGGGGTGGGGGGTGGCGTGGCCGCGGGCACAGCACCCACCAGGGGCAGCCGGTCGAGGGAGGCGCAGCGCACCTCGGCCCAACCCAGCAACTCGCCCGTCGCCTGCTGTTGGCGCAGGTGCGCATGGGCCAGGGGCAGCATGGCTTGCAGGCTGCTGGCGTTGCGCTCGTGGGCCGCTGCGGTGGTGTCGCGGTTGTCGAGGCCACGCTCATAGGTGGAACCCATGGTCCACAGCCGGGGGGCCGTGGGGTGGGCGCTGTCTTGGTAGCAGGGCACGTACACACCGTGGTCGCGCAACGGGTGTGGGGCAAAGGGTGGCACGGCCAGCGGGGCGTAGCTCAGTTGCCCTTTGACGGGCCGCAACGGCTGGTTCAGATCCAGCTGGGCCATGTGGGGCGCGAGCAGGCTGGCACTGCCGAACGCCGCCGTCACCACCGCATGCGGGGCTTGCGCCAACAACCGGCCTTGGGCATCCAGCGCCCGCCAATGTGGGGCCGGGAGGGGGCCTGGCTGCAGTTGGTCCACGGCGCAGCCCCAGTGGGTGCGCAACAAACCCGTGGCCTGGGCCTGGGCCAGCCAGGCTTGTACCAGGGCAGCCGGGCGCACCATGGCGGCGGGCATGGGGGTGGCGACGGTGGGGGGAGCTGGGTGTGCCGCCGACGGGTCTTGGCGCAGGTTGCTCACCTGGGTGGGCTGCCAGCCCGCCCCCATGGGCACCCAGTGTTGCAACTCGCGCAAGTGCATGACCATGCCCGCACGGGACAGCTCAGACAAAACCGTTTCACTGGCGGTGACGTGTTCACTCAACATGCCCACGGGCAGGGCCGATGCCCCTTGGGCCGGGCCCGGGTGCTGGTCCAGCAGGTCCACCTGCCAGCCGCGCTGGGTGAGGCTGGCGCACAGGGCTGCCCCTGCCAAGCCGGCACCCACGACCAGGGCATGGGCGGGCGTGGGGCTGGGTGGGGCTGGTGTGGGCCAGCGGGGCTGGTAACTGGCCCGAAGCGTGTGCTGGGCGGTGGGCCGAGGGTCATTGGGCGATACCCAGCCCGCTTGTGTCCAGCCATCGGTGGGTGCCGTCCACAGCGCCGAATCGCTGCTCAGGGTGGCCTGGGGTGCGCACACGCGGGCCAGGGCCTTGGGCAGTGGCACGGGGTGGGTGGGGGCGGTGGCGGCTTGCAGGTGTTCCGTGGCCAGCCAGACGTGGTTGGCCTGGCAAGACAGGGCCGACAGGCTCTGTGGCACCGCG
This sequence comes from uncultured Hydrogenophaga sp., assembly GCA_964396895.1. Classification (GTDB taxonomy): domain Bacteria; phylum Pseudomonadota; class Gammaproteobacteria; order Burkholderiales; family Burkholderiaceae_C; genus UBA2334. The sequence goes on from CAYNGJ010000013.1 coordinate 22,320, forward strand.
CCCAGGCACAGGGTGAGGTGCCAGCGGCCCCAGTCGAAACGGTGAAAACCGATTGGCCAGTCGGTGGCCATGGTGCTGGCGGGAGCGGTGGGCGGTGAGCCGTCGGTACCGCCTTTGCTTTTTGTGTGTAGGGCTGGCGCCAGCGCGGTCTGCCACGCGGGCCAGTGTGCGGGGGCGCACAACAGCACCAGGTGGCGTGGGTGGCCAGGTGAGGACGGGTCGTCGGTGGTCAGCCAGGGTTGCAGCCAGGCCAGCAGGGGGGCAGGCGACGCACCCGCCAAGGCCAGCCAGGTGGTGGGGGTGGCGTGCCCGCTCAAGGCATCAGGCCGTGGGGGGGACGTAACCCTGCACGCCGTCGGCGCCGTCACCGAAGAAGTGGTTTTCCATCTGGCGGGCCAGGTATTGGCGGGCGCGGGCATCGGCCAGGTTCAGGCGGTTTTCATTGACCAGCATGGTCTGGTGCTTGAGCCAGGCGGCCCAGGCTTCTTTGCTGACGTTTTCCCACAGGCGTTTGCCCAGTTCGCCCGGGTAGGGGGGGAAGTCCAGTCCCTCGGCTTCTTTGCCCAGTTTGATGCATTGGATGGTGCGTGCCATGGGGGTGTCCTTGTGTGTTGTTGGTGCGGAGCGGCGGATGGTAGCGTCACTGTTCGACGAAAGCGCGCTCCACCACGTAATCCCCGGGGGTCGTGGTACTGCCTTCGGTGAAGTTGCGTGCATTGAGCAAACCGCGCATGTCTTTGTTGAGCTCGGGGCTGCCGCAAATCATCACGCGGTCGGTCAGCGGATCCATGGTGGGCAGACCCAGGTCGGCTTCCAGCTTGCCGGTTTCAATCAGTGTGGTGACACGGCCCTGGTTGCGGAAGGGTTCGCGCGTGACGGTGGGGTAGTACAGCAGCTGCTCGCTGATCATCTCGCCCAGAAATTCGTGCTCGGGCAGTTCGTGGGTGATGAATTCTTGGTAGGCCAGCTCGGCCACTTGGCGAACGCCGTGCACCAGCACCACTTTTTCGAATTTTTCGTAGGTGGCGGGGTCGCGGATGACGCTCAGGAAGGGGGCCAAACCCGTGCCGGTACCGATCAGGTACAGGTTTTTGCCGGGCAGCAGGTAGTCAATCAGCAGGGTGCCGGTGGGCTTTTTGCCCACAATGATCTTGTCACCCACCTGGATGTGTTGCAGCTTGGAGGTCAGGGGGCCGTCCGGGACCTTGATACTGAAAAACTCCAGGTGCTCTTCGTAATTGGCGCTGACGATGCTGTAGGCGCGCAGCAGCGGCTTGCCGTTTTCTTGGCGCAGGCCAATCATGGTGAAGTGGCCGTTGGAAAAGCGCAAGGCCTGGTCACGGGTGGTGGTGAAGCTGAACAGGCGGTCTGTCCAGTGGTGAACACTCAGTACGGTTTCTTCCAGAAATGCGCTCATATCGGGCCTTGGCAGTGACTCTCGGGTTAGAAAAGGGGTGAGTGTAAGTCTTGACCACGGTGCGGACTTTGATCCAGGTGGAACCAACTGCCCGTCACGCCACTCAAGGGTGGGCCAAACAGCCGCGTGTTTGGCACTGCGAGACAATGCAAGTGCTGTGCCCGGCCCAGGGTGTTCCATTTATTCCAAAAGGTATTCGATTGACTTCCGTTCTGAACCCCGCGTTGGTGTGGTGCCGTGTCCGGCCCCGTCAGGTCCTGGCTGCCACGGCCGCGTTGTGTGTGGGCCTGCTGGCCTTTGGCCTGTACTTGCAGCATGTGGTGGGCCTGGAGCCTTGCCCCATGTGCATCGTGCAGCGGTACACCCTGGTGCTGGTGGCGTTGGTGGCGGGGGTGGGTGCTGTGTTCGAGCGCCCGTTGTGGCAGAAAGTGGTGGCGGTCAAACTGTTGTTTTTGGCGGGTTTTGGCGCTTTTGTGGCAGCCCGACAAAGCTGGTTGCAGTGGAACCCGCCCGAAGTGGCAAGTTGCGGACGCGATTTTTACGGAATGATCGAGTCGTTTCCCCTGCAGCGTGTTGTTCCCATGATCTTCAAGGGCAGCGGCGACTGCGCCGCCATCGATTGGACCTTTCTGGGGCTGACCATTGCCAACTGGTCGTTCCTCAACTTCCTGTTGATCGCTGCTGTGGCCGTGGGTTTGCTGGTCGCTCGCCCACGCCACGGTTGATTACAAATCAGTAGCTTACATTTATTTATGGGTAAGCTCTGAAGGCCATTTTTATCACAAAATGGCGCTGCCAGGTCGCTCGCCGCGTTCGTACACCACGTGGGCTCGGCCCACCAACAGTGAATCCAGCGTGCCGATGTGGTCGGCGTTTTTGTTGGTGTAAGGCAACTTTTGCAACACGTAGCGCATGGCGTTGAGGCGTGCGCGCTTCTTGCAATCGCTTTTGATGACCGTCCAGGGAGCGTCGGCCGTGTCCGTCTCGAAAAACATGCCTTCCTTGGCCTGGGTGTAGTCCTCCCACTTGTCGAGTGAGGCCAGGTCAATCGGGCTGAGCTTCCACTGCTTGAGGGGATGGGCCTCGCGTTCCTTGAAGCGGCGGCGCTGCTCTTTTCGGCTGACCGAGAACCAGAATTTGATGAGGTGCACCCCGCTGCGCACCAGTTGGCGCTCAAACTGCGGTGCCTGGCGCATGAACTCCTGGTACTCATCGTCCGAGCAAAAACCCATGACCCGTTCCACACCGGCGCGGTTGTACCAGCTTCGGTCGAACATCACAATCTCTCCCGCAGTGGGCAGGTGTTGCACGTAACGCTGGAAGTACCACTGGCCACGCTCCACCTCGCTGGGTTTTTCCAGCGCCACCACACGGGCACCCCGTGGGTTGAGGTGCTCCATCATGCGTTTGATGGTGCCGCCCTTGCCCGCGGCATCGCGCCCTTCAAACAGGATGACCACGCGCTGGCCCGTTTCTTTGGCCCAGGCCTGGAGCTTGAGCAGCTCCACCTGCAGCAGGTATTTTTGCTGCTCGTAGGTTTTGCGCGACAGCAGGTTTTTGTAGGGATATTCGCCGCTGCGCCAGTTGGTGGCCAGTTCTTCGTCGGGTTTGGCTTGCAGGCGTGCCTGCTTTCGCACATCGCTGGCTCGCTGCTTCAGCAGTTGCCGGATGGCTTTGGCGTCGTCAGGGGCCGCACCCTCCAAAATGGCTTTGAGTGACGCGGCGGTTTTCTCGGGCTTTTTGCCCGCCTGGGCCAAGATGTCGCTGACCGCCGCCAACTTGGCACTCTGGGCTTTTTCCACCGCGCGGTTCACCGTGGCTTGGCGGAGTTTGGCGGGTTGCCGGGTGCCCAAGGTGTCTCCCGCGCTTGCCTTGCGGGGAGTGGCTTTGGCTGCGGTCCGAGGGGTGCGCGGCTTGGCCACAGCGTGTGTCACGGCTTTGGCGGGGGCCGCGGCCCGGGTGGGCTGGGGTGACGGTGTGGCTGCAGCGGACAGGGTGTCGGACGGGGTGGCTTTGTCTTCTGGGGTGTGCATGGTGGTCCTGTCATCAAAAGGTCAATTTGACAGTATCGGCACCCGTCCCCACCGCTGGTTTGACTTGCCTCAACAACCCTCACCCCAGTTTTTTGACCATGACCACGCTCTTGCGGTCCCAGTTGTATTTGCGCTTGCGGGCCTCTGGCAGCCAGTCGGGGTCCACCTGCTGGAAGCCGCGTTTGATGAACCAGTGCATGGTGCGCGTGGTCAGCACAAAAATGCTTTGCAGTCCCATGAGTTTGGCGCGCTGCTCGATGCGTTTGAGCACTTTCTCACCGTCCCCCTGTCCTTGGCTTTGTGGTGACACGGTGAGGGCGGCCATTTCAGCAGTTTTAGCCTCCGGGTAGGGGTAGAGGGCCGCGCAGGCAAAAATGACACCGTCGTGCTCGACGATGGTGTAGTTGGCCACGTCGCGTTCAATTTCGGTGCGGCCCCGCTTGACCAGCGTGCCGTCTTTCTCGAACGGCTCGATCAGTTGCAGGATGCCGCCCACGTCATCGGGGTTGGCCTCGCGCAGGCTCTCCAGCTTTTCATCGACCACCATGGTGCCGATGCCGTCGTGCACGTACACCTCCAGCAGCAGCGCCCCATCCACCGCAAACGGGATGATGTGGCTGCGCTCCACGCCCGCTTTGCAGGCCTTGACGCAGTGCTGCAAGTAAAACGCGGTGTCGGTCGGGCGCTGGGCGGGGGGCAGCTGGGCTATCAGGGCCTCAGCGGTGGCCAAGGGCAGCTCGGTGTCGATGCCGTTGTCCTCGCTGATGGGTTGCGTCGGGTCCAACGCCACGCCGGGGATTTCGGTCACAAAAATCAGCTTGTCGGCCTGCAAGGCAATGGCGACGCTGGTGGCCACCTCTTCCATGCTGAGGTTGAAAGCCTCGCCCGTGGGCGAAAAACCAAAGGGCGACAGCAGCACCACCGCACCCATGTCCAGCGTGCGGCTGATGCCGCCCACGTCCACCTTGCGCACCAGGCCGCTGTGTTGAAAATCCACCCCATCGACAATCCCCACGGGCCGCGCCGTGATGAAGTTGCCCGACAACACCCGCACCGTGCTGCCCGCCATGGGCGTGTTGGGCAGACCCTGGCTGAAGGCGGCCTCAATCTCGTAGCGCAGTTGCCCGGCGGCCTCCTGGGCGCAGTCCAGCGCCACCGAGTCGGTGATGCGGATGCCATGCGAGTACCTCGCTTGATGCCCTTTGGCCGCCAGCTGTTCGTTTACCTGCGGCCGAAAACCGTGCACCAGCACAATTTTCACACCCATGCTCTGGATCATGGCCAGGTCTTGCGCCAGGTGGGGGAGCTTGCCAGCCGCAATGGCCTCGCCCGCAATGCCCACCACAAAGGTCTGGTTGCGGAACTTGTGGATGTAAGGCGCCACCGACCGAAACCAGGGCACAAAAGTGAAATTGAAGACGTTGGACATGCGTGAAGTGTCTGGGGCCGTGCCAGGAGCGGCGAGGCGCCTGGCGGCGTGAATCAAAGGGTTTTGGCGCTGAAAGTGTCGCAGGCTTTGACGCTGCCCCGCTCCAGGCCCGTCTTGAACCAGCGCACGCGCTGGGCACTGCTGCCGTGGGTGAAGCTGTCGGGCACGACGTGGCCCTGGGACTTTTGCTGCAAGGCATCGTCACCGATTTTGGCGGCCGCGTTCATGGCCGCTTCGATGTCACCGTTTTCCAGGGTCTGGCGCGATTCGTGCGATTTGTTGGCCCACACACCCGCAAAACAATCGGCTTGCAGCTCCAGGCGCACACTCAGCGCATTGAAGTCTTTGGTGCTGATGCGCCCACGCATGCTGTCCACCTGGTCGGTGACACCCAGCAGGTGTTGCACATGGTGACCCACTTCGTGGGCAATCACGTAGGCCTGCGCGAACTCGCCTGGCGCACCCAGGTCGTTTTTCAGGGTTTCGTAAAACCCGAGGTCGATGTACACCTTCTGGTCGCCTGGGCAGTAGAACGGCCCCATGGCCGCTTGGCCAGCACCGCAGGCGGTGGTGGTGGACCCTCTGAACAGCACCAGCCTGGGCTCTTGGTAGCGCCCACCACCGGCTTGGAACACCTGCCGCCAGACGTCCTCCGTGTCGGCCAGCACCGTGCTGACGAAGCTGGCCAGCCGGTCACCCGCCGGCGGGCGTTGGGCGGGTGCTTGGTGGGCCAGGGGTGGGCCATCGGTGCCGCTCAGAATGCCCAGCACCGTCAGCGGGTTGATGCCAAACACCCAGCCCGCCACCAGTGCGATGGCGATGCTGCCCAAGCCAATGCCCCGGCCACGCGGACGAGCGCCACCCATGCCTGCGCCCGAAGCGCGCCGGTCCTCGACGTTGTCCGATTGGCGGTTGCCTTCCCATTTCATGTGCTGAACACGCTTTGGGGGTCAGAGCACTTCGCTGGCAAAGTCGGCCAGGCGCGACCGCTCACCGCGGGCCAACGTGATGTGCCCACCGTGCGGCCAGCCTTTGAAGCGGTCCACGGCGAAGGTCATGCCGGACGAACCCTCGGTGAGGTAAGGCGTGTCGATCTGGGCCAGGTTGCCCATGCAAATGATCTTGGTGCCCGGGCCCGCGCGGGTGATGAGGGTTTTCATCTGCTTGGGCGTGAGGTTCTGGGCCTCGTCAATGATGACGTATTTGTTCAGGAAAGTCCGGCCACGCATGAAGTTCATGCTCTTGACCTTGATGCGGCTGCGGATGAGTTCATTGGTGGCCGCGCGGCCCCATTCGCCCGCATTGCCACCGTCACCCTTGGCCAGAAATTCGAGGTTGTCGTCCAGCGCACCCATCCAGGGACCCATTTTTTCTTCTTCGGTGCCGGGCAGAAAACCGATGTCTTCGCCCACGCTCACGGTGGCGCGGGTCATGATGATTTCGGTGTAGCGGCGGTCATCCAGCACCTGGGTCAGGCCAGCGGCCAGGGCCATCAGCGTTTTGCCAGTGCCGGCCGTGCCGGCCAGGGTGACGAAGTCAATCTCGGGGTCCATCAGCAGGTTGAGGGCGAAGTTTTGCTCGCGGTTGCGGCTGGTCACACCCCACACCGCATTTTTCAGGTGGGTGAAGTCGCGCAGGGTTTTCAGCACGGCCGACTTTTCCCGGATTTCCACCACCCGGGCGTAGAGCGAGGGCTCACCCGGCGCTTCAAAAAACACAAACTGGTTGATGTGGAACTGCGCCACCGCCGGACCACTGACCCGGTAGAAGGTGTGGCTGCCCTGTTGCCAGCTTTCAATGGTTTTGCTCTGGCGGGTCCAGAAATCGGTGGGCAAGGCCAGCACACCCGAATACAGCAGTTCACCGTCGTCCAGGGTTTTGTCATTTTCATAATCCTGCGCGTCCAGACCCAGGGCACGGGCCTTGACGCGCATGTTGATGTCCTTGGACACCATGGCCACCACCCGTCCAGGATGGCGCTCTTGCAGGGCCTGAACCACGCCCAAAATCTGGTTGTCCGCCTTGCCCTGGGGCAGACTGGTGGGCAGGGAGTAGGCCAGGGGCTCGGTCTGGAAGTACAGCCGACCCCGCGCCTCGGTGTGGCCTGTGCCCGACAGCGGCAAGCCCTGCGACATGTCGTCGCCTGCCTGGGCCGCCAGCGCGTCCAGCGTGCGGCTGGTCTGGCGGCCGTTGCGGGCCACTTCGGTCATGCCCTTTTTGTGGCCGTCGAGCTCCTCCAGCACGATCATGGGCAGGTAGACATCGTGCTCTTCAAAGCGGAACAGGCACATTGGATCGTGCAGCAGCACGTTGGTGTCCACCACAAACAGCTTGGTTGGGCCCGTCGCCTTTTTGGTGTTTCGGTTGGGCTTTGCTTTGGTCGCCGGTTTGGCGGTGGCCGGTGCCTGGGTGACTTCAGCGCTGGCCGGTGGTGTGCTGGTGGGGGCGGCCTGCACTGGGCGGCTGGGTGCCGTGGCCGCGCTCACGGGCGCTGGAGCGGCGGCGGGCGCTGCAGGCGCAGTCACTTTGCGTCGGTTGTTGCCCCGGGCGGTGGTGGCGCGGGGCTGGCTGCTGGTGGCGCCCTGTGTCACCGCTTCTGGCGGAAGAGGGGCAGCGCTGGCTTTGCCTTCGCTCAAGGTTTGGATGCCGTGTTGGTCAATGGCCAGACGTGCTGCTTTTTTGGCGGGAGCTGGAGGCAGGGGCATGGTGGATGTTCAGTTCGGGGCCAGAAAACAAAAAGCCGTCAGGCGCACCTGACGGCTTTGAAGGACTGTGAGCGGGTATTGGAAGGCTGTTCCTGGGGGCATCGGATCATTATGCCCCAGTGGTGTTTCAGTCCGATGGACCCCGCCCCAACCGCCAGTGGGCTTCAGGCGGTGGTTTCTGCCGCGTCTTTGGCAGGGGCTTCCTTGGCGGCTTCTTTGGCCGCTGCACCGGCGGCTTTCTTCAGCGCTTTGACTTCTTTCAGGACCTCTTCCACATGGCCAGGCACTTTCAGGCCACGCCATTCGTACTTGAGGATGCCGTCGGCGCCAATGAGGAAGGTGCTGCGTTCGATGCCCTTGACCTTCTTGCCGTACATGATCTTGTTTTTGACCACGCCGAACATGTGGCACATTTTTTCTTCGGTGTCGGCGATCAGCTCGAAGGGCAACTCCAGCTTGGCCTTGAACTCGTCGTGCGACTTCATGTTGTCGCGCGAGACGCCGAACACAGCGGCACCGGCCTTGGCGAAATCTTTGTACTTGTCGCGGAACTGCATGGCCTCTGTGGTGCAGCCGGGCGTGTTGTCCTTGGGGTAGAAGTACAGCACCACGGTTTGACCCAGGTGGCTTTGGTTGGATACTTTGATCTGGCCGGTTGCGAGGGCTTCAAATTCGGGGATTGGTTTGTTGACAACGACTGCCATGTTGTGTGAACCCTGACCTAAGTTGGTGTGTGCGGTAACGCGTCGGTGCCAACGGCTGGCGCCAGCTTGGCGTGTGCACAGGATGTGCCTGCCCGACGATGTCAATCTGGCATTTTACCCCGAAGCACTGCCCATATCGTGTCGAATGGCTGATATTGCCGCGATATTGCCGCACGTTGGCCTGAGATGGTGCGGGTGCGATCAGGGAAAACCCCAGGGTTGCTGTTTGGCCAGGGTTTTGTCCGGCATCCGCAGGGCTCAGGTGGTCGGTCCGCCCTCGATGAGCAGCACCGCCACCACCCGCCGACCTTCCTGGGCCAGGATGTTGTAGGTGCGGCAGGCGGCCGGGGTGTCCATGGTTTCCAGCCCAATGCGTTGGGCCATCAGGGCGGCGTGCAGGGCAGGGTGTGGAAAACGCAGGGTGTTCCCGCTGCCAAAAATGACCAGCTCGGGCTGCAGGGCCAGCAGTTGTTCGAAGTGCGTGGCCTGCAGGTCTTCAAACCGCAGGCACGCCCAGGCCGTGGGCTCTGCGGTGGAGGACAGCACCACGCTGTGCCCGATGCGCTGCCCGTTCACGGTGATCCAGCCCGGGCCATGGCCTTGTACGGTGGAGGTGTTGGGCTGGTCGGCGTGCAATTTCATGGGTTGAGATGGAAAGTTCACCCGGCTTCTGGCAGCCGGGTGGTGTAAATATGGTGAAATTGTAGGTTCAGCCCTTTGCAGTGGGTGCCGGCGTTGCCGTGTTGTCTGCCGTGGGGACTGTGCATTCGCCTGTCCAGGGCGACCCGCTGGCCATCTGGCCGGGGTTGTTGGGCAGCTTCCGTGTTTTCGCTCACAGCGAGCCATTGATCATGACCGCACGCACCATTTCCAAGTCGACTAAGCTGTCCAACGTCTGTTATGACATTCGCGGGCCCATCATGGATCGAGCGCGTCAGATGGAGGACGAAGGGCAGAAGGTCATCAAGCTCAACATCGGTAACCTGGCCGTGTTCGGCTTTGACAGCCCCGAAGAGGTGCAGCAGGACATGATCCGCAACCTGCCCAATTCGGCGGGCTACTCCGACAGCAAGGGCATTTTTGCAGCGCGCAAGGCCGTCATGCACCTGACGCAGCAGCAGGGCATCAAAGGCGTGACGCTGGATGACATCTACCTGGGCAACGGTGCTTCCGAGCTGATCGTGATGGCCACCAATGCGCTGCTCGACAACGGTGACGAGGTGCTGCTGCCGTCGCCCGACTACCCGCTGTGGACGGCGGCGGCCAGCCTGAGCGGCGGAACGCCCGTGCACTACCGCTGTGACGAGGAAAACGGCTGGATGCCCAACTTGGCCGACATCCGCGCCAAGATCACGCCACGCACCAAGGGCATCGTGGTCATCAACCCCAACAACCCCACCGGGGCGCTGTATTCCGACGAGTTGCTGCAGGCCCTTGTGGACGTTGCCCGCGAGCACGGGCTGGTGATTTTTGCCGACGAGGTGTACGACAAAGTGCTGTACGACGGTGTCAAGCACACGGCCATTGCCTCGCTGAGCGAGGATGTGCTGACGCTCACCTTCAACTCGCTGTCCAAAAGCTACCGCTCGTGCGGCTACCGCGCGGGCTGGATGGTGGTGTCGGGCGACAAAAAGCCGGCCAAGGACTACATCGAGGGCCTGAACATGCTCTCCAACATGCGCCTGTGCTCCAACGTGCCGGGGCAGTACGCCATCCAGACCGCGTTGGGGGGTTATCAGAGCATCAACGAGCTGGTGGGCGAGGGCGGTCGCCTGCGCCGCCAGCGCGACCTGGCTTATGAGTTGATCAGCGCCATTCCCGGGGTGAGCTGCGTGAAGCCGGTGGCCGCGCTCTACATGTTCCCCCGTTTGGATCCCAAGGTGTACCCCATTGAGGACGACCAGGCTTTCTTTCTGGAAGTGCTGGAAGAGACCCGGGTGATGCTGGTGCAGGGCACGGGCTTCAACTGGCCCGAGCCCGACCATTTCCGCATCGTGTTTCTGCCCCACGAAGACGACTTGCGCGAGGCCATTGGCCGCCTGGCGCATTTCCTGGAGATCTACCGCAAGCGCATGGGCACCGACGTGGTGGCCCCATCGGCGCTGGTTGAACTCAAGTCGGCCCGAAAATCGAAGTAATTTTAATAGCTAACATTGCTTATGAATAAAGCGGTGGAGGCACTTTTGTTGAGAAAATGAGCATGAAACCCATTCAAGTTGGCCTGCTGGGCATTGGCACCGTTGGCAGCGGCACCTTCAACGTGTTGCAGCGCAACCAGGCAGAAATCAAGCGCCGCGCAGGCCGTGGCATTGAAATCACCATGGTGGCCGACCTGGATGTGGCGCGCGCCCAGTCGCTCGTGGGCCCCGGTGTGACGGTGGTGAACGATGCCCGCGCCGTCATTGCCAACCCCGACATCGACATCGTCATCGAGCTGATCGGTGGCTACGGCGTGGCCAAGGCCCTGGTGCTGGAGGCCATTGCGGCGGGCAAGCATGTGGTCACCGCCAACAAGGCGCTGCTGGCCGTGCACGGCACGGAAATTTTTGCCGCCGCCACCGCCAAGGGCGTGATGGTGGCGTTCGAAGCCGCCGTGGCCGGTGGCATTCCCATCATCAAGGCGCTGCGCGAAGGCCTGACGGCCAACCGCATCCAGTGGCTGGCCGGCATCATCAACGGCACGACCAACTTCATCCTGAGCGAAATGCGCGACAAGGGGCTGGACTTTGACGTGGTGCTCAAAGAAGCCCAGCGCCTGGGCTATGCCGAGGCCGACCCCACCTTTGACATCGAGGGTGTGGACGCTGCCCACAAGGCCACGCTGATGAGCGCCATTGCCTTTGGTATCCCGGTGCAGTTCGACAAAGCCCATGTGGAAGGCATCACGCAGCTCAGCGCCGCCGACATCCGCTACGCCGAGCAGCTGGGCTACCGCATCAAGCTGCTGGGCATTGCCAAACGCCGCGAGGCCGATGCCGCCAAAGGCCAGTCCGCCGGGGTGGAACTGCGCGTGCACCCCAGCCTGGTGCCCGCCAAGCGGCTGATTGCCAACGTGGAAGGCGCCATGAACGCCGTGGTGGTGCACGGCGACGCCGTGGGCACCACGCTGTACTACGGCAAGGGCGCGGGCAGCGAGCCCACGGCCAGCGCCGTCATTGCCGACCTGGTGGACATCACCCGCCTGCACACCGCCGACCCCGACCACCGCGTGCCGCACCTGGCGTTCCAGCCCCACACCATCGATGCGGCCATGGGCGAGCTGCCGGTGCTGCCCATGAGCGAAATCGTCACCAGCTACTACCTGCGCCTGCGCGTGGCTGACCAGGCCGGTGTGCTGGCCAAGGTCACCGGCATATTGGCCGAGGCGGGCATCAGCATCGACGCGGTGCTGCAGCGCGAGGCCGACGAAGTGGGCGGCGAGGGCAGCACACAGACCGACGTCATCATCCTGACCCACGACACCAAAGAGGGCACCATGAACGATGCCCTGGCCCAGATGCAGGGCCTGCCCACCGTGCTGGCACCCATCACCCGCATCCGCAAGGAAGAACTGGCCTGAGGCCACCGATCACCATGAAATACCTCTCCACCCGTGGCGACCAGTCGCCCAAGCGCTTTTGCGACATCCTGCTGGAAGGCCTGGCCCCCGATGGTGGTCTCTACCTGCCCGAGACCTACCCTCAGGTCAGCGATGCCACGCTGAGCCGCTGGCGCCGGGTCTACCACGACGAGGGCTACGCCGCGCTGGCATTTGAGATTTTGTCGCTCTACATTGACGACATTCCCGCCGCCGACCTGCGCGCCCTGTGCGAAAAAACCTACACCGAAGAGGTGTTTGCCACCGGCGAAATCGTGCCGCTTCGCCATGTGGAAGACGACCTGTGGCTGGAGGCCCTGTCCAACGGACCCACGCTGGCCTTCAAAGACATGGCCATGCAGCTGCTGGGCAACCTGTTTGAGTACGAGCTGGCGCGCCGGGGTGAGCAGCTCAACATTCTGGGGGCCACCAGCGGCGACACCGGCAGCGCGGCCGAGTACGCCATGCGCGGCAAACAGGGCGTGCGTGTGTTCATGACCAGCCCGCACGGGCGCATGAGCGCGTTCCAGCAGGCGCAAATGTTCAGCCTGTTGGACGACAACATCCACAACATCGCCATCGAAGGCGTGTTTGACGACTGCCAAGACATCGTCAAAGCGGTGAGCAACGACTTGGCCTTCAAGCGCCAGTACAAGATTGGCACGGTCAACTCCATCAACTGGGCGCGCTTGCTGGCGCAGGTGGTGTACTACTTTGCGGGCTACATCCAGGCGACGGAGGCGAATGACCAGAAGGTGTCCTTCACCGTGCCCAGCGGCAACTTTGGCAACGTGTGCGCTGGTCATGTGGCGCGCATGATGGGCTTGCCCATTGCCCAACTGGTGGTGGCCACCAACGAGAACGACGTGTTGGACGAGTTCTTCCGCACCGGTATCTACCGCGTGCGCGGCAGCGCCGACACGCACGAGACCTCCAGCCCGTCCATGGACATTTCCAAGGCCAGCAACTTCGAGCGCTTTGTGTTCGACCTGCTGGGCCGCGATGGTGCGCGCACCGCCGACCTGTTTGGTCCCCAGTTGGCCAAAGCAGGGCGCTTTGACCTGAGCGCCGACCCCGCCTTTGCCCAGGCCGCCAGCCGCTACGGTTTTGCCAGCGGCAAAAGCACACACGCCGACCGACTGGCCACCATACGCGACGTGTACCAGCGCCACGGCATGGTGATCGACACCCACACCGCCGACGGCGTGAAGGTGGCCCGCGAACACCTGCAACCCGGCGTGCCCATGGTGGTGCTGGAGACGGCGCTGCCCATTAAATTTGCCGACACCATCGTGGAAGCCCTGGGCCAGCAGCCCGATCGCCCACCCAAGTTCGACGGCATCGAGGCCCTGCCCAAGCGCGTGGTGGTCATGCCCGCCGATGTGGACAAAGTCAAGGCCTATGTGGTCGAAAAATGTCAATAAAAATGCCTTATGGCGCTTTATTGGTATGAATAGTTTGCTATTTATTTGGGTTTTGATGTGAACGTCATTGTGATCGCAGGGTATTCGGGCGCGGGCAAAACCACGCTGCTGGAAAAGCTCATTCCAGCGCTCAAAGCGCGGGGGCAGCGGGTGTCGGTGGTCAAGCACGCCCACCATCGGTTTGAAATGGATCACCCCGGCAAAGACACCTGGCGCCACCGCGAGGCCGGTGCCTTTGAGGTGGTGGCCGCCTCCCCCCAGCGCCTGGTGCTGCAGCGCGAGTTCGAGCGCGAGGTGGCGCTGACGGTGCACCACGCCCTGGCCGAGCTGTACGCCGGGGTGGACTGGGTGCTGGTGGAAGGCTACCGCGACTGCAACCTGCCCAAGCTGGAGGTATGGCGCACCGCCCACGGCAAGCCCGTGCTCTACGCCAACGACCCGTTTGTGGTGGCCATTGCCACCGACGTGGCCGATGCCGCCCACTTGCCCCAGCCCACGGGCCTGCCCGTGCTCGGCCTCGACGATGGCGCTGCGGCGGCCGACTGGCTGCTTTCCCAAGGCGAGCGTTTTGCCTACGATGCGGGTCAGTTCGCCGATTGACGTGCGCACCCCGTTGGGCCACAGCGCTTGGCCTGCCCCACACCGTGCCTGACCCCGCCCGCGCCTGTTTCCACCTACTCCGACGCCCATGACCGCACCGGCCCCCACCACACCACCCGCCCAGCCACCGCGCCAGCCCCTGATGGCGCTGGACCAGGCCCTGGCCAGTCTGCTGGCCACCGCCCAACCGCTGGCCGATGCCGAGTCCGTCAACACCTTTGATGCCGATGGCCGGGTGCTGGCGCAAAGCCTGGTGTCTGCCTTGCATGTGCCCCCACAAGACAACTCCAGCATGGACGGCTATGCCGTGCGTTGCGCCGACTTGGCTGGTGCCAGTGCAGCCCAGCCCGTGGCGCTGCCCGTGGCCCAACGCATTGCCGCCGGACACAGCGGCCAACCTTTGCAGCCGGGCACGGTGGCGCGCATCTTCACGGGCGCACCCGTGCCCGCCGGGGCCGACGCCATCGTCATGCAAGAAGACGTGGTGGTCAGCACCGGTGCAGACAGCCAAGCCCTGGCCAGCTTCAGCGCCTGCCCAACCAGCGGCACCTGGATTCGCCGCGCGGGCGAAGACGTGACCCGTGGCGCCGAGGTGCTGCACCCCGGCACCCGCTTAGGCCCTGCCGAGCTGGGCCTGGCCGCCAGCCTGGGTCTGGCCACCCTCCAAGTGTGCCGCCGCCCGCGCGTGGCGCTGTTTTCCACGGGCGACGAACTCGTCATGCCCGGCACTGTACCGCCCGATGCCATGCCGCCCGGCGCCATATACAACTCCAACCGGTTCTTTTTGCGCGCACTGCTGCAGCGCCTGGGCTGCGAGGTGAGTGACCTGGGCATCGTCCCCGACAACCGTGCTGCCACCATCGACGCCTTGGGGCAAGCGGCGCAGACGCATGACCTCATCCTCACCAGTGGCGGCGTGTCGGTGGGGGAAGAAGACCACATCAAACCCGCCGTGGAGCACCTGGGTGGGCTGGACCTGTGGCAAATCGCCATGAAGCCGGGCAAGCCTTTTGCCCATGGGCACATCCGCCGCGACACGCCCCACAGTCTGGCGCACTTCATTGGGCTGCCGGGCAACCCCGTCTCCAGCTTCATGACTTTTGTGCTGCTGGTGCGCCCGTTTTTGCTGCGCCTGCAGGGCGTGGCCGACGTGGCCTGTGCCGCACAGACACTGCCCGCCCATTTTGTGGTGACCAAAGCCGACAAGCGCCGCGAGTTTTTGCGCGCGCGCCGCAACGCCGCCGGTGGCCTGGACCTGTTTGGCAACCAGAGCTCCGCCGTGCTCACCTCCGCCGTGTGGGGCGATGGTGTGGTGGACCTGCCCGCCGGCACCACCGTGGCGCATGGCGATGCCGTGCGCTTTCTGGCCTTTGCTGACCTGTTGGCCTGACCACCTTTTCCCTTTTCAGCGTCCCCCTCCAGCCCTTCGCCCAGAGCCGCCATGTCCATCACCGTCAAATACTTTGCCTCCATCCGCGAAGCCATCGGCACCGGCCAAGAAGTGGTGGCCTCCCGCGCCACCACCGTGGCCCAGCTGCGCGACGAGCTGCTGGCCCGGGGCGGCGCCCACGCCGAGGCACTGGCCCGCACGCGGGCCGTGCGTGTGGCCGTCAACCAAACCATGGGCGATGAATCTGCGGCCCTGGCCCCCGGCGCCGAGGTGGCGTTTTTCCCCCCCGTGACCGGCGGCTGAACATGACACCCCGCGTCAGCATCCAAACACAAGACTTTGACCTCAGCACCGAGGTGGCCGCCCTGCGCGCCAACCAACCCGGCGTGGGTGCCGTGTGCAGCTTTGTGGGCACCGTGCGCGACCGCAACGAGGGCAGCGCCATCAGCACCATGGAGCTGGAGCACTACCCCGGCATGACCGAAAAAGCCATTGAGGCCATGGTGGACGAAGCCCACCGCCGGTTTGACATGCTGGGCGCCCGCGTCATCCACCGCGTGGGCCTGCTGCAGCCCATGGACCAGATCGTGCTGGTGGCCGTGGCCTCAGCCCACCGGGGGCAAAGCTACCAGGCCTGCGAGTTTTTGATGGACTACCTCAAAAGCCACGCCCCGTTCTGGAAAAAAGAGCAAACCCCCGAAGGCGCCCGCTGGGTGGATGCCCGCGTGGGCGACGATGTCGCCGCAGCCCGCTGGGGCTTGCCAGGGCAGGCAGATGGCAACGCCAACCCACCGGGCTGACGTGTTGGGCTGAAGCGTCGAGACAGATTTTTAATAAAAAATGGCTGCGACGCTTTATGTTAAACAACAGTTTGCTATGGATATTTTGAGTGCCTTGGGCCCGCAAGAAGTGACCGACACCGAGCGCACCACCGTGGCCCCCGACGCCGTGCACTGACAGCCTGTGGCCTCAAGGGCCTTGCAACACGATGGCCAGCACGATCACCACCACGGCCGCAGCCAGAAACCAGATGGCCTGGCCGGCCGTCCGTTTTTCGTCTTTGATTTGCTCTGGCTCGGTTTCGTAGTCGTTGTCCGTGCCCCGGATTTCGTCGGATTCGGGGTTGCCGAAGCGGGAGGTCAGGAAATCGGGTTCCTTGGCCGCGGGTGAGGGCGTTGGGGCCGGGGGTCTTACTTGGGGACTTGGGTCTGCCATGTGAGCTCGCAGGATGGGTGCGCAAAGGTGCTGCTGCATTATGGTCGAGTGCCGCTGTGGCGGGTACTTGAAACGCCCGTGCCTGGCCTCACGTTACTTTCAATCAAACACTCACAGGGGTATGCATCATGCGGATGGACAAACTCACCACCAAGTTTCAAGAAGCGCTGGCCGACGCGCAATCGTTGGCCAATGTGGGCGACCATGCCTACATGGAACCCCAGCACTTGCTGTTGGCCATGTTGCGCCAGGACGATGGACCCAAGTCGCTGTTGCAGCGCGCCGGGGTCAACGTGGCGGGCCTGCAAAAGGCGACCGAAGAGGCCGTGCAACGCCTGCCACAGGTGCAAGGCGGCGAGCAGATTCAGCCCAGCCGCGACCTGATGGGCCTGCTGCAAGCCACCGAAAAAGAAGCCGCCAAGCGGGGTGACCAGTTTTTGGCCAGCGAGCTGTTTTTGCTGGCCGTGACCGACGCCAAGGGCGAGCTGGGCCGCATGGCCAAGGAAAATGGCCTGACCCGCAAGAGCCTGGAAGCCGCCATTGATGCGGTGCGTGGGGGGCAAAACGTCAACAACCCCGAGGCCGAAGGCCAGCGCGAGGCGCTCAAAAAATACTGCATGGACCTCACCGAGCGCGCCCGCCTGGGCAAGCTGGACCCGGTCATTGGCCGGGACGACGAAATTCGCCGGGCCATTCAGGTGCTGCAGCGCCGCACCAAAAACAACCCGGTGCTGATTGGCGAGCCTGGTGTGGGCAAGACTGCCATCGTCGAAGGGCTGGCCCAGCGCATCGTGGCGGGCGAAGTGCCTGAGTCGCTCAAGGGCAAGCGCGTGCTGAGCCTGGACATGGCCGCGCTGTTGGCTGGTGCCAAGTTCCGGGGTGAGTTTGAAGAGCGCCTGAAGAATGTGCTGAACGAGCTGGCCAAGGAAGAGGGCCAGGTGATTGTGTTCATTGACGAGCTGCACACCATGGTGGGGGCGGGCAAGGCCGAGGGTGCGATGGACGCGGGCAACATGCTCAAACCCGCGCTGGCCAGGGGCGAGCTGCACTGCGTGGGCGCCACCACGCTGGACGAGTACCGCAAGTACATTGAAAAAGACGCTGCGCTGGAGCGCCGCTTCCAGAAAATCCTGGTGGGTGAGCCCACGGTGGAAGCCACCATTGCCATTCTGCGCGGGCTGAAAGAGCGCTACGAACTGCACCACGGCGTGGACATCACCGACCCGGCCATCGTGGCAGCAGCCGAGCTGAGCCACCGCTACATCACCGACCGGTTTTTGCCCGACAAAGCCATTGACCTGGTGGACGAGGCGGCTTCCAAAATCAAGATTGAGTTGGACTCCAAGCCCGAGGTCATGGACAAGCTGGATCGCCGCCTGATTCAGTTGCAAATCGAGCGCGAAGCCGTCAAGCGCGAGAAGGACGATGCGTCCAAAAAGCGCATGGAACTGATCGACGAAGAAATTGCCAAGTTGCAACGCGAAATTGCCGACCTGGACGAGGTGTGGAAAGCCGAGAAAGCCCAAGCACAAGGCTCAGCCCAAGTGAAAGAGGCCATTGACAAGCTGCGTTTTCAAATTGAAGAACTCACCCGCAAGGGCGACTTCAACAAGGTGGCCGAGCTGCAATACGGGAAACTGCCTGAGCTGGAAAAGCAGCTGAAAGACGCCCAAGCCAAAGAGGCGGGCAGCGCTGGTGGCAAGGGCAACCAACTGTTGCGCACCCAGGTGGGCGCCGAAGAAATTGCCGAAGTGGTGGCACGGGCCACGGGCATTCCGGTGAGCAAGCTCATGCAGGGCGAGCGCGACAAGTTGCTGCAAATGGAAGACAAATTGCACCAGCGTGTGGTGGGGCAGAACGAGGCCATCGAGGCCGTGGCCAACGCCATCCGCCGCTCACGATCTGGCCTGAGCGACCCCAACCGCCCCACGGGCAGTTTCCTGTTCCTGGGCCCCACCGGCGTGGGCAAGACCGAGTTGTGCAAGGCGTTGGCGGGCTTTTTGTTTGACAGCGAGGAACACCTCATTCGCATTGACATGAGTGAGTTCATGGAAAAGCACAGCGTGGCGCGCCTGATTGGTGCACCCCCTGGCTACGTGGGTTACGACGAAGGTGGCTACCTGACCGAAGCCGTTCGCCGCAAGCCCTACAGTGTGCTGCTGCTGGACGAGGTGGAAAAAGCCCACCCCGACGTGTTCAACGTACTGCTTCAGGTGCTGGACGACGGCCGCCTGACCGACGGCCAGGGCCGCACGGTGGACTTCAAAAACACCGTCATCGTCATGACCAGCAACATCGGCAGCCAGCTGATCCAAGCCATGGTGGGCATGCCCTACGACGACCTGAAAGACGCGGTGTGGGGTGAGTTGAAGAACCACTTCCGGCCCGAATTTTTGAACCGCATCGACGAAACCGTGGTGTTCCATGCCTTGGACGCGGCGCACATTGCCAGCATTGCAGGCATTCAGCTCAAAGGCTTGCAGGCGCGTTTGCAGGGCATGGATTTGCGGTTGGAAGTGTCTCCCGCCGCATTGGACGAGCTGGCCAAGGTCGGGTTCGATCCGCTGTTTGGTGCGCGGCCGTTGAAGCGCGCCATCCAGCAGCGCATCGAGAACCCGTTGTCCAAGTTGCTGCTGGAGGGGCGCTACCCGCCCAAATCCGTCATCGCGGTGGGTGTGGACCCGGTGCGCAACCCAGGGGTGTTTGAGTTCGCACCCGCACAGCCCATGGTGTGATCCTGTGGACTGATTTGCTCAGTCCTGGCCCCCGGTGGTGGAAGCATCGCCGGGGGCTTTTGGCTTTTTGGCCGTCAACGCCAGGATCAAGCGGGACAGTGCCACCACGGCCAGTGGCCCCAGCAGTGAGGCCGCCGTGGACCACGCCGGAAAACATGTCATGGCCAGCGTGACCAACATCAAATACAAGAGCAAGAAAAACATGCATAAATTGTGCGGCATGACGCGAGCGGCATTCCGCAACCCGCGCACCCTTGTCACAGGAGCACCATGAAAGCCTTTCAAGACCACTACCCCGAAAACCTGTCGCACTGTTATGGCTGCGGCTCCAACAACGTGCACGGCCACCGCATCAAAACGTTTTGGGACGGTGAAGAAACCGTCACCCGCTTCCAGCCCGAGCCCTACCACACCGCCGTGCCCGGCTTCACCTACGGCGGACTGCTGGCTTCGCTGATCGACTGCCACGGCACGGGCACCGCAGCGGCGGCCATGTACAAGGCCGAAGGGCGGGGCATGGACTCCTTGCCCGCCTTCCGCTTTGTGACCGGCTCTTTGCATGTCGATTACCTCAAGCCCACCCCCATCACCGAGACCTTGGAAATTCGGGGCAGGGTGAAAGAAATCAAAGGCCGCAAGGTGGTGGTGGAGGCCACGGTGTACGCTGCTGGTGTGGCCACGGCGCGTGGCGAGGTGGTGGCCATACAGATGCCAGAGAATTTCGGCGCAGCCTGACCGCACAGCCTGCTTGCGTTTGGAGCTGGGGCTCTACCGGGTGGCCACGGGCTGGCCCTAACATGCAAGGCATGAACGCTCGCACCTCTCCACCGTCCGACCTCCAAGCGCTGTTTCAGGCGCAGCACAGCGCCAGCCGCGCACTCATCGACGTGCCACTGGCTTGGCGGCTGGAGCGCTTGCAGCGCGTACAGCAACTGGTGGAGGACCATGGCGCAGCCTTGGCCGATGCCGTGCAGGCCGACTTTGGCGTGCGCTCGCGGCAATTGACCGACGTGGCCGACTACTTTGTGCTGCTGGCCGCCATTGGCCAGCTCAAAAAGAAGCTGCCCCGCTGGATGAAGCCGCAGCGCGTGTCCACGCCCATTTACCTGCAACCCGCGAGCGCGCACATTCGGCGCCAGCCGCTGGGCGTGGTGGGCATCATTGGCCCGTGGAATTACCCGCTGCAACTCACGCTGGGGCCACTGGTGGCGGCGCTGGCGGCAGGCAACCGGGTGATGATCAAGCCCAGTGAGCTGACGCCCCACAGCTCAGCCCTGTTGGCCGACCTGTTGCACGCGGTCTTTCCGGCAGACGAGGTGGTGGTGGTGCAGGGCGGGGCCGATGTGGCGCACGACTTTGCCAGCTTGCCGTTCGACCATTTGTTTTTCACCGGATCCACCGCCGTGGGCCGCAAAGTGGCCGAGGCCGCCGCCAAAAACCTCACACCCACCACGCTGGAGCTGGGCGGCAAGTCGCCCTGCATCGTCGATGTGTCGTGTGCCGCCGGGGCGGGTATGGCCGATGCCGCCCTCAAGGTGGCCCACGGCAAGCTGCTCAATGCCGGGCAAACCTGCATTGCCCCCGACTACGTGCTGCTGCCCCAAGGGCGCGAGACCGAGTTTGAGCAGGCCTATGCCCACGCGGTGGCCAGGCTGTTCCCCACGCTGGGAGGCAACCCCGATTACGCCAGCATCGTCACCGACCGCCACCACGCCCGCCTGACGGCTTTGCTGGACGAGGCCCAGAAACTGGGTGCCACCGTGCGTGAACTGGTGCCTGTGGCGGTCCATGCAGGCATAGCAAACAACTCAATGCCATCAAGCGATAGAGAACAAAAAAGCATAAAAAATGTCGCGCACCCCCGGCAAATGACCCCGGCGCTGGTGTTCAACCCGCCCGCCCACAGCCGCTTGATGACCGAGGAAATTTTCGGTCCCATCCTGCCCGTGTTGACCTATGCCACGCTGGACGAAGCCATTGCCCACATCAACGCGCGGCCCCGCCCGCTGGCGCTGTACTGGTTTGGCACCGACAACGCCGCCCGCGACCTGGTGCTCAACCAGACCGTCAGCGGCGGCGTGACCGTCAACGACACCCTGCTGCACATCGCCCACGACAACTTGCCGTTTGGCGGGGTGGGCGACAGCGGCTGGGGCGCGTACCACGGCGAGGCGGGCTTTTTGCGCTTCACCCAGCAAAAGCCGGTGCTGGTGCAGTCGCGCTGGGCCATGGGGCAATTGTTCTACCCGCCCTATGGCCAGCGGTTTGAGCAACTCATTGGCTTGCTCAAGCGCTGGTTGTGAGGCTGAGCCTGTCAAGCGTGCTGGGGAGATGACACCCGGGTTTCTGCGAGCTGCCTACTTGGCGCGTAACATCTCGCGCCATGACTTCCAGCACCCTCAACGCGGCCTTACCCGCTTCCGTCCCATTGCGCCAAGACGCCGCCGTCATCGGTCTGGTCGGCACGGCGCACGCCACGTCGCACTTTTCCCACCTGCTGTTGGCACCGCTGTTTCCGGTGTTCATGCGCGATTTCGGGTTGAGTTTTTCCGATGTGGGGTTGCTCATGAGCATTTTCTTCATCATCTCGGGGTCGGGCCAAGCGGTGGCCGGGTTCGTGGTGGACAAGGTGGGTGCGCGGCCGGTGTTGTTCGGTGCCATTGGGTTGTTTTTGCTTGCATCGCTGGTGGCGTCTGCCGCCACCAGCTACGGGTGGCTGGTGGCGGTGGCGGTGCTGGCGGGGTTGGGCAATGCGCCGTTTCACCCGGCGGACTTCACCATCCTGAACCAGCGTGTGTCGGCCCCTCGCTTGGGCCACGCGTTCAGCGCCCACGGCCTGACGGGCAACCTGGGCTGGGCGCTGGCCCCCGTGTTTCTGGTCGGCATCACGTCACTGGCTGACTGGCGCACGGCTTACTTGGCCGCTGCCGTGTTGTACACCGGGGTACTGCTGCTGCTGTTCTCCCAGCGCCACCTGCTCAAAACCGAGGTGGTGGTGCGCCACGCGGATGCCCCCCAGGAGTCCGACCTGGCGTTCATGAAACTGCCGGTGGTGTGGTGGTGCTTTGGGTTCTTCTTCTTTTCCACCATGACGCTGGCCGTGGTGCAGAGCTTTGGCCCGTCCATTCTCAAGGCCGTGCACAACGCCAGTCTGGAGGTGGCCACCCTCACCATCACCGCCTACATGCTCTGCGGCGCGGTGGGCATGGCCGTGGGCGGCTTTGTGGCCACCCAGACCCCGCACACCGACAAGGTGGTGGCTGGTGCCATGGCGGCGGGTGCCGCCTTGCTGCTGCTGTGCGCCACCGGCTGGTTGGGCACCTACGGCACGCTGGCCGGGCTGGCCGCTACCGGGTTTGCGGTGGGCATTGGCGGCCCCAGCCGCGATTTGATGATCAAAAAGGCCACGCCCAAAGGCGCCACGGGCCGGGTCTATGGGCTGGTGTATTCGGGTCTGGACATGGGTTTTGCCGTTTCACCCGTGCTGTTCGGCGTGTTCATGGACCGTGGCTGGTATGGCGCCACCCTGACGGGTGCCGCCCTCATGCTTTTGCTGGCGGTGGGCGCGGCGTTGGGTGTGGGCAAGCGCACGGTGGCCCGGTAAGGTCGGTGTTGAGTCTGCGGCTCAGACCTGCCACCACTCAAACAGGGGATGCCCGCTCACCGCGTGTCCAAATGTGACAACGGCAAGGCCGTGGTGGATTTGACGCACTGCAGCACGATGTTGGAGCGGATGTTGGCCACGCCTTGCAGGCGGGTCAGGCGCTTGAGCACGGATTCGGACAGGTCGCTCAGGCTGGCGGCAAATATGTTCAGGATGTAGTCGGATTCGCCCGTCACGGCCAGGCACTCCACCACTTCGGGAATGTCCAGAATGTCGCGCTCAAAGCCTGTGCCCTCGTCGCCACCGTGGCGGGTCAGCGTGACGTAGCTGATGGCGCGCACGCCCAGCCCCAGGCGCTCAGGGCTGAGCAGCGCCACCTGGGCGCGAATGAAACCCGCCGCCTCCATGCGCTGTATGCGCCGACTGACCTGCGAGGCGGAGAGGTGAATGGCCTCGCCCAGTTGCTGGTGGGTGGTGTGGGCATTGGACTGCAATGCGGCCAATAGACCGATGTCGTATCGGTCAAGCAAAAAATCTGCGTAATTTTTGGAATTCATGCAGTAATTGTGCATGCGGTTGCAGTTGTGCCGTGTGGATTGCACGCCACGCGCGCGCTGGTTTGATCAAAATCAAAGCACTGGCCCCGATGGTCAGACCACCAACACACTCCGGAGACAAGACATGGCTGATTTGTTTGAGAACCCCATGGGCCTGATGGGCTTTGAATTTGTGGAATTTGCCTCGCCCACGCCCGGCGTGGTGGAGCCTGTGCTGGAGATGCTGGGTTTTTCCGCCGTGGCCCACCACCGCTCCAAAGACGTGACGCTGTACCGCCAGGGCGGCATCAACTTCATCGTCAACCGCGAAAAATTCAGCCCCGCCTGGTACTTTGCGCAAGAGCACGGCCCCAGCGCCTGCGCCATGGCCTTTCGCGTGAAAGACTCGCACAAGGCTTACCACGCCGCGCTGGCCCTGGGCGCGCAACCGGTGGACATGCAGACCGGCCCCATGGAGCTGAAGCTGCCCGCCATCAAAGGCATAGGTGGCGCGCCGCTGTACCTGATTGACCGCTTTGAAGACGGCAAAAGCATTTACGACATTGACTTCAACTTCATCGAAGGCGTGGATCCCCACCCCGTGGGCCACGGCTTCAAGGTCATTGACCACCTGACGCACAACGTGTACCGGGGCCGCATGAGCTACTGGGCGGACTTCTACAGCAAGCTGTTCAATTTCAAGGAGATTCGCTACTTCGACATCAAGGGCGAATACACCGGCCTCACCTCCAAGGCCATGACCGCGCCTGACGGCCTGATCCGCATCCCGCTGAACGAAGAAGCCTCGGGCAAAAGCGGGCAGATTGAAGAATTTTTGATGCAGTTCAACGGCGAGGGCATTCAGCACATCGCCCTGCTGTGCGACGACCTGCTGGTGAGCCTGGACAAGCTCAGGGCCGCCGGCGTGCCGCTGATGACCGCACCCCCCGCCACCTACTACGAAATGCTGGAAGGCCGCCTGCCCAACCACGGTGAACCCGTGGGCGAGTTGCAGGCGCGCGGCATTTTGCTGGACGGCACCACGGGCGAGGGCGGGCGGCGCTTGCTGCTGCAAATTTTCAGCCAAACGCAATTGGGGCCGGTGTTTTTTGAGTTCATCCAGCGCAAGGGCGACGACGGCTTTGGCGAGGGCAATTTCAAGGCCTTGTTCGAGTCCATGGAGCGCGACCAAGTGCGCCGGGGTGTGCTGAAGGCGGATTGAACGCTGGCTGAGGGCCACTCACCCGGCTAACCCCCACTGCCCGCAGGCCCAAGGGCAGGGGGGTAACGTGGTCATTTTTCGCCACGACAGGAGACACCCCATGAAAAAACTCACCCCCACTGAACTGACACAGGCGCTGGCCCAGTTGCCGCTTTGGACGCTGGACGCCGCAGGCACAGGCCTGGTGCGCCAGCTGGTGTTTGCCGACTTTGCCCAGGCTTTTGGCTACATGGCCCAGGTGGCCCTGTGGGCCGAGGCCGCCAACCACCACCCCGAGTGGCACAACGTCTACAACCGCCTGCACATCACCTGGTCCACGCACGACGTGGGCGGCGTGAGTGACAACGACGTGCGCATGGCCCAGCGCTGCGACCAGGCGTTCGCGTTGCTGCAAGGCACGGCACAGGCCACCGCCTCACCCCCTGACGGAGCGGCCCATGCCTGAGACCACACACGCCACCCACGCCCCTGCGGTCCCTCAGGGTCAGCCCCAAGGACACGGCTTGGCGGGTGGCCACCAACCCCAGCGCGCCGACTGGACCATGGACCAAGGCTGGTCCAGTTACACCGCCGCCGACCACGCCGTGTGGGCCACGCTGTTCCAGCGCCAAACGGCGTTGTTGCCCCAGGTGGCGTGCGACGCGTTTGTGGCCGGCATGCAAAACCTGCCCATCACCGCGCAGCAGATACCCGACTTTCGGGCGCTGTCCGACGTGCTCAAGCCCGTCACGGGTTGGGAGGTGGTGGCCGTGCCTGGTTTGGTACCAGACGATGTGTTTTTCACCCACCTGGCCAACCGGCGGTTCCCGGCGGGACACTTCATCCGTGGGGCCCACCAGCTGGACTACCTGCAAGAGCCCGACGTGTTCCACGACGTGTTTGGCCACGTGCCCATGCTCATGAACCCCGTCATGGCCGACTACATCCAGGCCTATGGCGAGGCGGGGCTGCGCGCGCAACGCCTGGGCAAGCTGGCAGAGCTGGCGCGGGTGTACTGGTACACGGTGGAGTTCGGACTGGTGCAGCAGGCCGACGGTTTGCGCATTTACGGCGCAGGCATCGCGTCGTCGCACGCCGAGTGCCTGTTTTCAGTGCAGAGTGAGTCGCCCAACCGCGTGGGCTTTGAGTTGGAGCGCGTCATGCGCACCCTCTACCGCATTGACGACTTTCAGGAAACCTACTTTGTGCTCGACTCGCTGGAGGACCTGCTGGCCCTGGCCACCATCGACTTCGGCCCCGTGTACGAGCGCCTTGACCATGGCCCCACCTTCGAGCCGGGCACCGTGCTGGCCACCGACCGGGTGCTGCACCGTGGCAGTGGCCAGTACCACGCGAAGCCGTGACATCCATGTGAAATTCCCGTTGTTACATTGATAGCGGAAACATCAATACTATCAAGCGATAGATGCCTTTTCTATCAAAAAACATGAACTGTCACCCAGGTTGACGTATGGGTGACGCGGTGGGGCTGGGCACGGCACAATGCCCCATTTCACCAATCACTGTCCATTTGCCATGACCGTTGCCACCACCTCCGCCGCACAACCACAACTGGCCGGCCACCTGCTGGTCGAATGTCTGGTCGAGCAGGGCGTGACCCATGCCTTTGGCGTGCCAGGCGAAAGCTACTTGGCGGTGCTGGATGGTTTTCACCAGCATGCCCACCGCATTCGCTTCATCACCAACCGGCAAGAGGGCGGGGCGGCTTTCATGGCCGAGGCGCACGGCAAGCTGACCGGGCGGCCCGGGGTGTGCCTGGTGACGCGCGGCCCTGGGGCCACCAATGCGTCCATTGGCGTGCACACCGCCTTTCAGGATTCCACGCCCATGGTGCTGCTGGTGGGCGATGTGGCCAGCGACTGCCGGGACCGTGAGGCCTTTCAGGAGGTGAATTACTTCAGCTTCTTTGGCCCGCTGGCCAAGCGGGTGGAGCGCATTGACGACGCCCGCCGCATTCCCGAATACATTGCCCGCGCCTTTGCCACCGCCATGAATGGCCGCCCAGGCCCGGTGGTGCTGGTGCTCCCTGAAGACATGCTGACGCAAACCGTGGCGGCCCGCCCACTGCCCAGGGTAGAGCCCGCCCAAGCCTGGAGCGACCCCGGTGCCCTGCGCGAACTGCGCCAACTGCTGCTGGCGGCCCAGCGCCCGCTGGTGCTGGCCGGTGGCGGAGGCTGGACGCCCCAGGTCGCCCAGGCCTTGCAGCGCTTTGCCGAGAACTGGCAGCTGCCGGTGGCCAATGCCTTCCGCTTTCAGGACACCTTTGACAACCACCACCCGCAGTACGCGGGCGATGTGGGCCTGGGCATCAACCCCGCGCTGGCGGCGCGTGTGCGCCAGTCTGACCTGCTGATTGCCATTGGCCCGCGCCTGGGCGAGGCCACCACCGGGGGCTACACCCTCATTGAAGCGCCCGTGGCGGCACAAAAGCTGGTGCACATCCACGCCAGCGCTGAAGAACTCAACCGCGTGTACCAGCCCACGCTGGCCATCTGCGCCACCATGAACGCCGCCGCCCGCAGCTTGGAGGTATTGACCGCGCCCACAGACGTGCCGTGGGCCGACTGGACCGCCGCCGCCCATGCCGACTACCTGGCCAACATTGACCCGGCCAATGGCGGCATCACGTTGCCAGGCCCCATTGACATGCCGCAGCTCATGGCCGTGCTGCGCCAGCACCTGCCCGCCGATGCGGTGCTGACCAACGGCGCGGGCAACTTCGCCAGCTGGCTGCACCGCTTTTACCCCTACCACGGGCTGGCCAAGGGCCACAAAACCCAATTGGCACCCACCAACGGGGCCATGGGCTTTGGCGTGCCGGCGGGCGTGGCGGCCGCCATCACCTGCCCAGAGCGGGTGGTGTTCACCATCGCAGGCGATGGTGACTTTCTGATGAACGGCCAAGAGCTGGCCACCGCCAGCCAGCACGGTGCCAAAACCATCGTGCTGCTGCTCAACAACGGCACCTACGGCACCATCCGCATGCACCAAGAGCGCGAGTACCCCACACGCGTGAGCGGCTCAGCCCTGAGCAACCCCGACTTTTGCGCCCTGGCCCGTGCCTACGGCTACGCCGCCGAGCGTGTGACGGCCACTGCCGAGTTCGAGCCAGCCTTGCTGCGCGCCTTGGCCGCGCCCACAGGCACGGTCATCGAGGTGCTGCTGGATGCCGATGTCATCACCACCCGGGGCACGCTGAGCGCCATCTCGCAAAAGGCCTTGCTGGACCGATGAGTGCCGGTCTGGAACAAAAAAAGACTGCCGCGGCAGTCTTTTTTTGTTCCAGTGGGCAACGGGCGTGGCCCGTTGGCACCTGCCGGAGATCACTTCAGGTGAGAGCTGATCATCTTGGTCATTTCGAACATGGAGGCCTGGGCCTTGTTGAAAATGGCCTTGAGCTTGGCATCGGCGTTGATCATGCGCTTGTTCAACTCGTCTTGCAGCTTGTGCTTCTTGATGTATTCCCACACCTTCTTGGTCACCTCGGTGCGAGGGAAAGGGCCTTTACCGATGATGGCGGCCAGCGCTTCGCTGGGCGTCATGGGCTTCATGAAGGCGGCGTTGGCGGTGCGCTTCTTGGCGGGTGCTGCGGCTTTCTTGGCAGCAGGGGCTGCCTTTTTGGCGGGGGCAGCGGCTTTTTTGGCCGGTGTGGCGGCTTTGGCGGGTGCCGCAGCTTTTTTGGCAGCGGGTGCAGCCTTCTTGGCCGCCGGTGCGGCTACTTTTTTGGCGGCTGGGGCAGCGGCCTTTTTGGCGGGGGCGGCCTTGGCTGCAGGCTTGGCGGGTGCAGCGGTTTTTGCGGGTGCTTTTTTGGCAGTTGCCATGGTTGTCATTCCTCGTTGGTGGTGGTGTGCAACCAGTGGAAAACACACTTTGCACTGGCTTGGGCGATGCTAATTCAGAAGTTTTCGCTTTCCAAGCGGGTCAGGCCGGTTTGTGCGCCATTTCTCTGGGGAAGCGCAGGCGTTTTGGCCCTGAAAACAACACTTACCGGGAATGGCCGCTCAGCGGGCAAAAAATTACATCGGCTTGATTGAGGCCACGGGCGTTGGGCTCTTCTTGCGCAGGCCAGGGGCGCAGGGGCCATGGTGACGGCTGTTTGGCGAGCCATTGCCCGGTGTGGCCATGCCGTGGACCGGCAGCGCAGGCAAATGCCCTGAGAATCTGGGGCGTCCCTGTCCAGCGTCACGTCATGCTGGATGTATCCCAACACATTTTGGAGTTACCGTCATGAATGCCCACCCTGCTTTTGCCACCTGTGACCTGTGTGATGTCCACAAAGCCGACACTTCTGGCGCTTTTCGCGTGTTGCCCCCCGTGTTCAGGTCTTTTGGTGCCTTGCCCCGCTTTTGCGGCCCGGTGGTCACCGTCAAGTGTTTTGAGGACAACACACCGGTGAAAAAAGCGGTGGAGAGCGAAGGCAACAACCGGGTGTTGGTGGTGGACGGCGGCGCGTCGCTGCGCCGGGCACTGCTCGGCGGCAATTTGGGTGCGACTGCCGCACGCAACGGCTGGGCCGGTGTGGTGGTTGACGGCTGTGTGCGCGACGTGCTGGAACTGGCGGCCTGTCAAGTGGGCATACGGGCGCTGGCGGCCATGCCCCTGCCCACCGAGCGCCGTGCTGATGGGCAACTGAACGTGCCCGTGCAAATTCAGGGTGTGTGGGTGCGCCCCGGTGACTGGCTGTACGCGGACGAAGATGGCATGGTGGTGGCTGACCGCCACCTGCTGGCCTGAGCCTTCAGGGCGTGCTCAGCCCGCGCACCAGCATGTAGCTGGCCAACAGATAGAGCATGACGGCAAAGACGCGTTTGAGTTGTGGCACCGGCAGAGCGTGTGCGGCTTTGACGCCCAACGGCGCCATCAGCACGCTGGCACAGGCGATCACCCCCAAGGCGGGCAGCCACACATAACCCACGGAACCCGCTGGCAGGTCGGCCACTGACTGGCCGGCCACGACGTAACCGATGCCATTGGCCAGCGCAATGGGGAAGCCCAATGCCGCACTGGTGGCCACGGCGTGGTGCATGGACACGTTGCACCAAGTCATGAACGGCACGCTGACGAAGCCCCCACCGGCTCCCACCAGGCCAGACAAGAATCCGATCACGCCACCGCTGGCCAGCTGTCCGGCCGTGCCGGGCAGTGTGCGGGTGGGGGCGGGCTTTTTATTGAGCAGCATCTGGGTGGCGGAGAAACTGACGAAGGCCGCAAAAAACAGGGCCAACCAAGCCCCTTTGAGCACCGCGAACACGCCCACGCTGGCCACGGCGGCGCCCAGTACGATGCCGGGTGCGAGCCGTTTCACGATGTCCCAGCGCACGGCACCACGGCGGTGGTGGGCGCGCACGCTGGAGATGGAGGTGAACACGATGGTGGCCATGGACGTGGCAATGGCCATTTTCACGGCCAGGTCGCCTCCCACGCCACGCGACGACAAAATGAAAGTGATGAAGGGCACCAAGAGCATGCCTCCGCCAATCCCCAGCAAGCCTGCCAGAAAGCCCGTGCACAGGCCCAACACGGCCAGTTCTGCGATCAGCGTCGGTTCAAGCATCATGGTGTGCGGCCCACGGTGCGCCTTGCGTCAGGCAGCAAGGCGTGGCACCGCTGCGGGCAGGGTGTGGGTAAAAGGGGGGGGAAGAGGGGGTGTCTGCAGGGGAGGCCGAGTCGCAGGCCTGAACCGGGGTTCAGGTGGGCGAGGTCAGACGGGCTTCGGGTTCATCTGACGCGAGACGATCACACCAGCCAACCGATGTTCCAAGCCCTGCTCAAAGAGCATTGGTTCAAGGACATAAAAACCCGGCGAGCCCTGCAGACGCCAACATTGTATGCCTGCACAACGCCCTCGCAGGGCAGCGGGTTCAGACTTTTTACAGCAGGCGGCCGTCGGCCTGCAGTGCTTGGTCGAGTCGACGGCTCAGGTCGGCCAACTGCTGGCTGCCGGGACCGTCTGCGTCGGTGGCAACCTCTGTGTGGGCCAGGGGGGTCAAGGCGGTCTGGGCCAGCGTTTCCTGGTGTTGGGCCTGTAGCTCGGACAGCTCAAACGCCAGGTTCAGCGAGGCCAGCACGGCAATGCGGTCGCGGGCCTTGACTTTGCCCGCGTCGCGGATTTTGCACATGGCCGCATCGACACGGCTGACCGCATCCAGCAACTGCGCCGTGCCGCTTTCTGGGCAAGACAGGAGGTAGCCCTGACCCATGATCTGAACTTCTATCTGCTTCATGGCGACCCGTCGGTGGCGGAAGTGTGGGGAGGCGGTAACCGGTCGAGCAAGGCGTCGATGCGGGCGCGGGCGGCGGCGTGCTTGGAGCGCAGCAGGTCGCGCTCGGTGGTGAGGTTGGCCACCTGGGAGCTCAGCAGTTCGTTGGTGCGGCGCAATTCCTCGTGACGCAACAGCAGCCGTTCCACTTGGCTGACGAGGTGGGCAAAGGGGGTGTGGTTGACCATGGCATCACCATTGTAGGAGTTCGAGACTGGCTGACCAACCACCCACGCCATTACAATGCCCGTTGTTGGTGCTCGCGAGACCGCTCTGGTCACGCAGTTCAACGGGAAGCTGGGGGGAGGAGGCCGTACGGTCAAATCCTAACCAGCGCTGCCCCCGCAACGGTAAGTGGACGGACCCCAAGCACCCCGCGTGCCACGGTCCCGCTTTCATCCACCGGCCACTGGGCTTCGGCGTTTTGACAACGCCGCGGTCTGGGAAGGCGATGAAGGTCGATCCACCAGCCCGGATACCGGCCAACAAGGTGGTGGTGCGTCTGCTGATGGCAGTGGCACCACCGTAAAGCCCATGCACCGTCGGGGAAGGCGGTGAGGGCGCATCAACCTGCGTTTGTCATGACTTTTCAACCTGTTTCCCGGCGTGCCCCTGCCCGCTTTGGCGCGCGTCTGTCCGTGGTCAGCCTGTCGGCGTTGGCCGCCGCCGTCTCGGCCCATGCCCAATCCCCCGAGTCGTTGCGCGAGGTGGTGGTCACCGCCACCCGTGTCGCCCAGCCACTGACCGATGTGCTGGCCGATGTCAGCCTGATCGACCGCGACACCCTGGCGCGCAGCGGCGCCGCTTCGCTGTCGGATGTGCTGGCGCGTTTGCCGGGGGTGGAGTTCACCCGCAACGGTGGCCCGGCGGCGACGACCAGCCTGTACCTGCGCGGTGGCGAAGCCCGCCACACGCTTCTGCTGATCGATGGGGTGCGGGTGGACTCGCAGTCCACCGGCGGCGCGGCTTGGCAGGTGTTGTCGGTGTCACAAATCGAGCGGGTGGAGGTGTTGCGTGGCCCTGCTGCAGCCATTTACGGCTCAGACGCCATCGGCGGGGTGGTGCAGGTCATCACCCGAAAAGGTGAGGGACCTGTGCAGTCCAGCGTCAGTGTGGGCGTGGGCAGTCACGGCACACGCACCTTGCAAGCGGGCGTCAGCGGCAGCCAGGGTGCCTGGGACTACGCCCTGGGCCTGGGGCGTGACACCAGCACCGGCTTCAACGCCCAGCCCGCAGCCAATCCCGACAAAGACGGCTACGGCCGCACCAACGGCTCGGCGCGCCTGGGGTTGCAGGTCAACGCCAGCCACCGGGTGGAGGCCACCTGGCTGGGCAGTTCGGGCAACGCCGGCTACGACGCATTTGCGTCCAAAAAAGACGACCGCTCGCTGTCCGACCTGAGTGCCTGGGGCCTCACATGGCAAGCCCGCTGGTCTGACGTGTGGCGCAGCCGCGTGGCCGTGACCCGCGGCAGCGACCGCTACGAAACCCTGCCCTCGCCCTACCTGACCGACACCACCGTGACCACCTGGCTGTGGCACAACGAGTGGCAATGGGGTGTACACCAGGTGACGGCTGCGCTGGAGCGCCGCGACGATGAGCTGACCAACGCCAGCACCACGCCGGTGAACACCCAGCGCCACCAGAACGCCGTGGCACTGGGCTATGGCAGCAAACTGGGCGCGCACACGCTGCAATTGAACGTGCGTCATGACGATGACAGCGAGTTCGGTGCCCGCACCACCGGCAACGCCGGGTATGCGCTGGCCATCACACCGGCCTGGCGGGTGACGGCGTCGGCCGGCACGGCGTTTCGCGCGCCCACCCTGTTCCAGCGCTACAGCCTGTATGGCGTGCCCACCCTCCAGCCCGAAGCGTCGAACAACCGTGAAGTGGGGCTGAAGTACGCCGCGCAGGGCAACAGCATCTCGCTGGTGGCCTACCGCAACCGAGTGACCAACCTCATCACCTACGTGTCTGGACCCGGCGGTTGTGCCAACGGCGTGGGCACCTTCGCCGGATGCTACGGCAACACCGGCAAGGCCAGCTATTCGGGCGTGACCCTGGCCGGGGCCACACGCCTGGGTGCGGTGGCGTGGCATGCTTCGCTGGACCTGCAAAACCCCCGCGATGACGTGACCGGCAAACGCCTGGCCCGCCGGGCCAAGCAGGTGCTCAAGTTGGGGGCGGACACCCGTGTGGCCGGTTGGGGCGTGGGCGGGGATGTGCTGATCAGCGGCGAGCGCTTCAACAACGCCGCCAACACGCAGCGCCTGGCCGGTTATGGCGTGCTCAACCTGTCGGCCACCAAAGCGCTGCAGCCCGGGCTGGACCTGCTGGTGCGGCTGGACAACGTGGCCAACAAGGACTATCAGACCGTCACCGGCTATGCCACTGGGGGCCGCATGGCCTACGTGGGCTTGGCGTGGACAGGTCGCTGAGCCCCGCCACCGCCGAGGCCAGCACCGTGCGTTGCCCCGCCTTGCTGGTGGCTGCCCCCGCTTCCGGGCAGGGCAAAACCACGGTCACCGCCGCGCTGGCCCGTCTGCACGCGCGCGCCGACCGGCGGGTGCGGGTGTTCAAGTGCGGGCCGGATTTTCTGGACCCGTTCTGGCACGAGCTGGCCAGCGGTGCGCCCGTGCACCAGCTCGACCTGTGGATGACCGGCGAGGCCGACATCCGCCAGCGTTTGCACCAAGCAGCCACCGAGGCCGACCTGATTTTGGTGGAAGGTGTGATGGGCCTGTACGACGGCGACCCCAGCGCCGCCGACCTGGCCCGCCTGCTGGGCCTGCCGGTGCTGGCCGTGGTGGATGCCTCGGCCATGGCGCAAACCTTTGGCGCACTGGCCCATGGCTTGCGCGCCTACCAGCGCCACAGCCATGGCCCGCTGCGCTGGGCCGGTGTGCTGGCCAACCGGGTGGCCAGCGAGCGCCACGCCGACATGCTGCACCAGGCCACGCCCGCCCACGAGTGGATGGGCGCCCTCATGCGCACGCCCGCGCTGACCCTGCCCGAGCGCCACCTGGGTCTGGTGGCCGCGCAGGAACTGCCCGACGCACTGCAGCGGCTGGACGCCGCCGCAGACGCCTTGGCCTGCACCCCGCTGGGTCGCATGGCGCTGGCCGACATGGCCCAGCACTGGGCAGTGGAGTTTTCATGGAGTTCAGAGCTTTTTAGGCACTTACCGCTTAATGGTAAAGCGTTGTCAGCTACTGATTTCAATGACCTGAAAGGCCGCACCGTGGCCGTGGCCCGTGACGCCGCGTGCTGCTTCATTTACCCCGCCAACCTGGACACCCTGCGCGCGCTGGGGGCCGAGTTGGTGTTTTTCTCGCCCCTGGTCGATGCCGACTTGCCCCCGTGCGATGCCGTGTGGCTGCCCGGCGGCTACCCCGAACTGCACGCCGCCACCCTGAGCGCCAACCACGCCCTGCGCGATGCCCTGTGCGCCCACGCCGCCGCAGGCAAACCCGTGTGGGCCGAGTGCGGCGGCATGATGCTGCTGTTCGGCACACTGGCGGACAAGGTCGGCACCGCGCACGCCATGTGGGGCTTGCTGCCCGGCACCGTGCGCATGCAGGCCCGGCTGGCGGCGCTGGGGCCGCAGCAATTGGATTGGCGGGGTGAGGGTGGGGCAGTGGACGGTGGCGAGCTTGAAGCCCTCAACGCAGCAGCGGGTCAGGGCGGGCCGGACGGCAATAGCGTCGGCCACCCCCCGGCCCTGCGTGGCCACACCTTCCACTGGTCGGTGGCCGACACGCCGCTGATACCTGTGGCCCGTACCCGCCGCCCTGGCGTTGCCGGGCAGCCCGTGGCCTCGCGTGCAGATGGCGAGGCGGTGTACCAGTTGGGCAGCGTGCGCGCCAGCTACTTTCACGCCTGGTTTGCCTCGTCACCTGCCACGGTGGCCCACCTGTTCGGGGCCTTGCCCGGAAAGTCCACCGCATGAATTCGCCTGAGTCAAACGCCGCCACATCAGCCACCCGTCCCAAACGCGGCCCGCAGCGCATCGTTTGCCTGACGGAAGAAACCACCGAGTGGCTGTACCTGCTGGGGCAGGAGGCGCGCATTGTGGGCATCAGCGGCTACACCGTGCGGCCCCGCCGAGCTCGCGCAGAAAAACCCAGGGTCAGCGCGTTTTTGAGTGCCAAGATTGACCAAATTTTGGCCTTGCAGCCCGACTGTGTGCTGGGGTTTTCGGACTTGCAAGCCGACATTGCCGCCTCGCTCATCCGCGCCGGGGTGCAGGTGACGGTGTTCAACCAGCGCAGCGTGGACGAGATTTTCGACATGCTGTTCCAGGTCGCGGCCATGGTGGACTGTGTGGATGAAGGCGAGCACCACATCGCCGCCATGCGCACCGGGCTGACCCGCATGGCCGAGCAGGTGGCGCAGCGCGAGGCCGCCGGGAAACGCAGACCCCGCGTGTTTTTTGAGGAGTGGGACGAGCCGCACATCAGCGCCATCCGCTGGGTGTCCGAGCTGGTGGGCGTGGCCGGGGGCGACGATTGCTTCCCCGAGTTGGCGGTGCAGCCCATGGGCAAAAACCGCATCATCGCCACCGGTGACGAGATCGTGGCACGCGATCCCGACATCGTCATCGGCAGTTGGTGCGGAAAGAAGTTTCGCCCCGAGAAGGTGGCGGCCCGCCCCGGCTGGCAAGACGTGGCGGCCGTGCGCCACGGGCAACTGTTTGAGATCAAGTCCGCCGACATCCTCCAACCCGGCCCCGCCGCGTTGACCGATGGCGTGGCACAACTGGCGGCCATCGTGGCGCGCTGGAGTGAGCAGCATGGCTGAGTTGACCGTGACCACCGGGGTGGAGTTGATTCTGGGGGGGCAAAAAAGCGGCAAATCGCGCCGGGCTGAACTGTTGGCTGCGGCGTGGCTTGCCGGTGTGGGCGAGGGCAGCGACGGCGGTGCAAATCAGCCCTCCCGCCAAGCCACGCTGATTGCCACCGCCCAGGCCTGGGACAGCGAAATGCGCCAGCGCATCGCCCGCCACCAGGTGGACCGTGCCCAGCGCGTGCCCGGCCTGGCCACGCTGGAAGAACCCCTGGCGCTGGCCCAAGCCATCCGCACCCTGAGCGCACCCCACCACCTGCTGGTGGTGGACTGCCTGACACTGTGGCTCACCGGGCTGCTCATGCCTTTGACCGATCCTGTGCCTGCCTCAGAATCCGCAGCGGCTGGAGATTTTGAACAAAATAACCCTGTACCGCTTGATGTAAAAGCATTGTTTGCTATGCACGTTGACGATTTTTTGACCGCCTTGGTCACCGCACCTGGCCCCGTGGTGCTGGTCAGCAACGAAATAGGCCTGGGCGTCATCCCCTTGGGGGCCGAGGTGCGCCGCTTTGTTGATGAGCTGGGTCTGCTGCACCAGCGCATGGGCGACGTGGCACAGCGCGTGGTGCTGATGGTGGCTGGGCAGGCGCTGGTCATCAAACAGGAGCTGATACATGAATAAACACCAGCGCTACAGCCTGTTTTGGCTTGAAAAATGCCTTGAGGTGTGGCGTGCACGGTTCTGCATGCTGGGCGCGTGGCTGGGTCGCATGGCCTGGGTCTTGGCCGCGTTGGCCGTGCCGCTGGCAGCGCAGGCTGCGGGCATCGAAGTGACAGACGACCGGGGCCGTGTGGTCAAGCTGGCCGCGCCGCCTCGGCGCGTGGTCAGCCTGCTGCCTTCGCTGACCGAAACTGTGTGCGAGCTGGGCCAGTGCCAGCGGCTGGTGGGGGTGGACAGGTATTCCAACTTCCCGGCCAGCGTCAAGGCGCTGCCCCAGTTGGGCGGGGGCTTGGACCCCAGCATCGAGGCCGTGGTGGCCGCCCGGCCCGACCTGGTGCTGGTATCGGCCTCGTCGCGTGCGGCAGACCGGCTGGAGGCCCTGGGCCTGAAGGTGGTGGTGGTGGAGCCCAAAACCCATGCCGACGTGCAGCGCGTGCTGCGCAAGGTGGCGCAGGCGTTGGGACAACCCGTGGCCGAGGCCGACCGGGTGTGGCGGCACATTGACGCGGCGGTGTCGGCGGCGGCGCAGTCGCTGCCCGCGTCGGCCCGCAGCACGCGGGTGTACTTCGAGGTCAACCGCGCACCCTACGGGGCGGGGGCCAGCTCCTTCATCGGCGAAACACTCACCCGCCTGGGCGTGAAAAACATACTCCCGCCCGAGCTGGGGCCGTTTCCCAAGATCAACCCCGAGTTTGTGGTGCGCGCCAACCCCGACCTCATCATGGTGGGCGACCGCAACTTTGCGGGCATGACCGACCGGCCCGGCTGGCAGCGCATGCGCGCCGTCGCCGAAAAGCGGCTGTGCGTGTTCAAGCCCGACGACTCCGACGTGCTGGTGCGCCCGGGCCCGCGCATGGCCGAGGCCGCCCGCCTGATGGCCGACTGCATCACCCGCATGGCGGGCAAACCATGACGCTGCCCGCCACCACCCCTTCAGCACCCCCTCTGTTGTCTGAGGCAAGCCCCGCGTCCCACGGCTTGGCCGGGGCGCGGCGTGAAAGCCGCCGCGCCGCCTGGCTGGGCCTGGCGCTGGCGGTGCTGGCGGCTGCGCTGGCCGTGGTGGGCCTGGGTGTCGGCAGCACGGGCATAGACAGCGTGTGGCACCTGCTGGCCGACCCCGTGTCTGACCCGGTGGCCGCGCAAATTGTGTGGGACATCCGCGCCCCCCGCACCCTGGGCGCCCTGTGTGCCGGGGCCTTGCTGGGGTTGGCGGGGGCGGTGGCGCAGGGGCTGTTTCGCAACCCGCTGGCCGACCCATTTTTGCTGGGCAGTGCCTCGGGCGCGACGCTGGGTGTGTCGCTGGCACTGGCCGTGCTGGGCGTCAGCCCCATGGCCAGCTCGGTGGTTGTGCGTCTGGGCCTGACCGGCGCGGCCTTTGTGGGTGCGGTGGCCGCCGTGCTGCTGACACTGGCGCTGGCGCGTGGCGTGCAGCACACGCTGCGCCTGCTGCTGGCCGGGGTGGTGGTGGGCGTGGTGCTGGGGGCGCTCAGCTCGCTGGTCACGCTGTTCACACCCGACATCTTGCAGGCCATGCAGGCCTTCATGCTGGGCTCCACCGGGTTTGTGGGCTGGGCCAGCGTGGCCATCATGGGCAGCGTGTGGCTGCTGTGTGGGTTGCTGGCGGTGGCCTTGTCGCGCGTGCTCGACGGCCTGAGCCTGGGCGAGGCCACGGCCCACAGCCTGGGCCTGCCACTGGCCCCGCTGCGGGCCGCGCTGGTGGCCGTGCTGGCATTGGCCACGGGCACGGCAGTGGCGCAAACGGGGCTGATTGCCTTTGTGGGCCTGGCCGCACCGCACCTGGTGCGCTCGGTGGTCCACACCACGCACGCCCGGCTGGTGCTGCTGTCCAGCGGCATGGGCGGCGTGCTGCTGATGCTGGCCGACACCCTGGCCCGTGGCCTGGTGGCCCCGACCGAGTTGCCCGTGGGCGTGCTGACCGCCGTGCTGGGCGGCGGCTATTTGCTGTGGCTGATGCGCCGGCGGGTGGGGTGAGTGGTGAGGCCTCCAACCTCAGCCGCCTGTGTCGCGTTGATTCAGTCCAATTGATAAGATAATGGTTATGCCTGTACAACCAAAAATGCCCATGAGAATTGTTCTGGACACCTCGGTTCTGGTGGCAGCGGCAAGGTCACGGCGGGGTGCAAGTTTTGCATTGGTGGCTTCGGTGCCCAATTCAACGTTCCAGCTCTGCGTCTCTGTCGGTGTGTACACAGAATGGCAAGCCGTGCTGACCCGCCCTGAGCACCTGCCACCCGGCACCGGTTCTGACTTGGCATTGGGCTTTGTGCGTTACCTGGCCAGCCAAGCTCACTTGCAGGACGTCTATTTTTTGTGGCGGCCTTTTTTGCGAGATCCTGACGATGACATGGTGTTGGCGTGCGCAGTGGCAGGTGTCTGCCCTTACATCGTGACTCACAACGTCAAAGATTTCAAAGGCACTGAGCGCTTGGGTGTGAAAGCCATCACACCCCGTGATTTTTTACAGCACTTGAAGGAGCAGCGAGCATGACCGCCTTGACCATTCGACTCCCCAACTCGGTTCACGAAAGCATCAAACAACTGGCGCGCAAAGACGGCATTTCCGTCAATCAATTCATTGCCAGCGCGGCAGCAGAAAAGATGGCGGCGTTTCAAACGCTGGACTACCTCCGCCGGGAGGCTGCGTTGGGCAAACGCGAAGCGTTTGAACAATTTCTGGCCCAGGTGCCCGACGTGGCCCCTTCGGCAGACGACGCATTGTGATTGGAATGAATCATTCCGTAGCACTCAGCGCAATAAAAATAAGCGCTGGCCTCGGTTTTGGCTCACAAAAAACCACCGTACTGCATGGCGTGAACCTGCACCTGCTCGCTGGGCGCTGGCTGTCCATCGTTGGCCCCAATGGGGCGGGCAAATCCACCCTGCTGCGCTGCCTGGCCGGGCTGTTGCCGCACCAGGGCACCGTGAGTTTGCTGGGTCGCCCGCTGGCCGAGTGGCCCGCTAAAGACCGGGCCAAGGTCTTGTCGTGGCTGGGGCAGGGCGGGGCAGGGGCCGAGCAGGGGGCAGACGACCTGACGGCTTATGACGTGGTCATGTTGGGCCGCCTGCCACACCAGGGTTGGCTCAGCCCGCCCAGCCCCGCTGACCATGCGGCGGTGGAGCAGGGCATGCGCCAAACCCAGTGTTGGGAATGGGCCTGCAAGCCCTTGGGCCAGCTCTCGGGCGGCGAGCGCCAGCGCGTGCTGCTGGCCCGCGCCCTGGCCGTGCAGGCCAGCGTGCTGCTGATGGACGAGCCCCTGGCCAACCTCGACCCCCCGCACCAGGCCGACTGGCTGGCGCTGGTGCGTCAACTGGTGGCCCAGGGCAAAACGGTGGTCAGCGTGCTGCACGAAATCACCCTGGCGCTGGCCGCTGATGAGGTGCTGGTCATGGAAGGTGGCCACGCCATCCACTGCGGTCCCAGCCACCACCCCGACACCCACGCCGCGCTGGAAGCGGTGTTTGAGAATCGAATTGGCATCCACCGCCTGATGGGCCAGTGGGTGATGCTACCGAAATGACACCGAATGGATGTGAATATGTGGTTTGAATCTGGATTTTCCCTGGTGGCTCAGGCGCTGCTGTGGCCCGTGCTGGGGCTGGTGGCCTCAGCGTTTGTGTATGCCTTGTGGGTAGCTGGCATGGTTTTGGCGGAAGCCTGGCAGCGTCAACGAAACCCACGGTTTCGGTCATTGCCAACGGCACCTGACCTGTCCATGGAAGAGCTGGAGTTGCAGCTGGTGCGCCAGATCGAGCCGGTGCGCCTGCTCAGCCGCCTGTCCCCCATGCTGGGGCTGATTGCCACCATGATTCCCCTGGGCCCCGCCCTGCAAAGCGTGGCGGCCGGTCAAGGCCAGCAGGCGCTGGCGGTGTTCAGTGGGGCGTTTGCGGGCGTGGTGCTGGCCCTGGCCGCCGCGTCGGTGGGGCTGGTGGTGTATTCCGTGCGCCGCCGGTGGTTGCTGGCCGAGTTGCTGGCCGAGCGCAAATGCCGTGGGGTGAATGCATGAGCCCCCGCCACCTGAACGTGCTGGCCGAAGAAGATGACGACCCCATGCTGTCGGCCATCAACCTGGTGGACGTGTTTCTGGTGCTGGTGGTGGCCCTGCTGACCGCCGTGGCCGCCAAAACCCAGAGCGATGTGTCGGCAAACGTCACCACCGTGCAAAACGCCGGGCAACCCGACATGGAAATGGTGGTGCGCGAGCAGGGGCGCGAAGTGCGCTTCAAAGGCGCCGGCAAGGCCAGTCAGGGGCAGGGCGTGCGGGCAGGGGTGGCGTACCGGCTGGACGACGGCAACATCATCTACATCCCCGAAGGCGGTGTTGGAAACTCGGCGGCCACCCCCCCTCAAACAACCGGTTCCCGTTGATGCCGTCATTGACGCCTTCAACACGTTCAACCGGGTGGGCGTGGCTGTGCCGCGTGACGCTCCAAATAGCGTGCGGCTGCCTGCTTGCCGTGGGCAGCGCCGCACACGCCGCCGGGGGGCTGCTGTGGATCACCTCTGACGTGACCACCGCCGCACGCAGCGCCACCGTGCAGCAGGAAGCCCAGCGCGCCGGGCTGGCGTTTGTGCACCTGTCGTACCCACTGGCCGGTGCCGCCACGCCCACGCCCGAACAAACCCATGCCTTGACCCGCGCGCTGGCCCAGGCCGGGCTGGTGTGGGTGGATGCACCCCACGCCAGCGTGGCGCAGCGGCTGCAGCGCCAGGTGGGCGAGCCGCTGGCCGCTTTTGCCGTCCGGGCACCCGGGCGTGTGGTGTGGGTCACGCCCCATGCCACCGCCATGTCACCGGCCACCCCGCCCGAAACCCCACCGACCGCGGCCCAGCCTGCGGCGGGTGGCACCGCTCAGGCCGTGGCCCGCATGGCTGCATTCATTCAGCCCGGCGGTGCCCGCAACCTGCGCCACGCCGTTGCGCTGGCCCAGGCGGTGTTGCTGGGCCAACCGTTGCCCAGCCTGCCTGCGCCGCAGCAATGGCTCGTGCGCGGCATTTACCACCCCGACGTGCCGGCCCTGCTGCCCGATGCCGCCGCCCTGCTGCGCTGGTGCCGTGCCCAGCCCCAGCGCGACTGCACCCGGCCCGCCGTGGCCGTGATGGTGCACCGCCACCACCTGGTGGACGGCAGCACCGCCTGGCTGGACGCGTGGCTGCGCCTGTTCGAGCGCGAAGGCCTGTGGGCCTACGCGGTGTTTGGCCAGCAAACCACCCCCCAAAGCCTGGCCGAGGTGCTGGAGTTGCCCGCCCCCATCGCCACCCACTCTGGCACCAACTCTGGCCCCCACGCCGGCACCAACACCCCGCGCCAACCCCACCCCGCGCTGCTGGTGTTGCACCAGTTCACCCCGCAGGCCGCCGCCATGCAGCCGCTGCTGGCCCGCTGGCGGGTGCCCATGCTCGCCACGCAGCCGTTTCGCTCGGGCGACCAGGCGGCTTGGGAGGGCGCAGCCCACGGGCTGTCCACCTCCGACGTGCCGTTTTACCTGGCGCAACCCGAGGCCGCCGGGGCCACAGACCCCGTGGTGACCACGGCCCAAGGCCCCACACCGGGCGAGCACCGGCTGATCGAGCGCCAAGCCCTGGCCGTGGTGGCCAAGGCGCGGCGGCTGGTGGCGCTGCAAACCCGGCCCGTGGCCCAGCAGCGGCTGGTGGCCATGGTTTACAACTACCCGCCGGGCGGCAAACACTTCGGGGCCTCGTTTCTGAACGTGCCGCGCAGCCTGGAAGAGGTGTCGCAAGGCCTGGCCGATGCGGGCTACCGCACCCGGCGGGTGCCTGAAAACGACTGGATCGACGGCTTGCAGCCCTTGCTGGCCGCCTACTACCCCAGCGCCGATTTGCTGGGTTTGCTGCGCTCGGGCCAGGCGGTGGCCTGGCCGGTGGCGCGCTACCTGGAGCGCTGGCAAGCCCTGCCCGAGGCCGTGCGCACCCGCATGCTGTCCCACTGGGGCCCGCCCGAACGCAGCCGCTACGTGGTGCAGTGGCAGGGCGAGCCAGTGTTTGTGGTGCCGCGCATGCAGGTGGGCCAGTTGTCGGTGTTGCCGCAGCCCCCCCGCGAGGAAACCCTGCACAACGGCCAAAACCCGTTCATGCACAAAAGCAAGGTGCCGCTGTCGCACCACTACCTGGCGGTGTACCAGTGGGCCCAGGACTCGGCCGATGCGCTCATTCACTTTGGCACCCACGGCACGCAAGAGTGGGCCAACGGCAAGTCCCGCGGGCTCGATGTGCACGACGATGCCCTGTTGCCCCTGGGCGATTTGCCCGTGGTGTACCCCTACATCGTGGACAACCTGGGCGAAGCGCTGACCGCCAAACGCCGGGGCAGGGCGCTGCTGGTCAGCCACCGCACTCCCACTTTTGCCCCGGCGGGTTTTGAAGTCCGCATGGCACAGATGCACGAGGTGATGCACGAATGGGAAACCGTGGACGAAGGCCCCACCCGCCGGGCCCTTGAAAAACAGCTGGTGGCTCAGTTTGTGGAACACCAGCTGCACCGCGACCTGGGGTGGAGCGCCGAGCGCATTGCCGCCGACTTCACCGGTTTTCTGGAACTGTTGCACCCCTACCTGGACCAGCTGGCGCAAAGCTCGCAGCCCAAAGGGCTGGCGGTGTTTGGCCGGGTGCCCACGCCCGAGCAGCGCAGCCAGACCATTTTGCAGGCGCTGCGCAAGCCATTGATCGACGCACTGGGCGAAGACATTGACGAGGCCTTTCTGATCCGCCACGACAGCGTGGCCACCTCGCGCCCCGCCCGCTGGCTGGCCGTGGCCCTGAAAGATGCCCAGGCCGCCAGCACGCTGGACCTGCGCCCCGCGCTGGCCGAACCCGCCGCCGGCCCGGTGCGTGCCGAAGACCATGTGCCCAACCGCGCCGCTCGCCAGCCCATCGACACCCCGGCGCTGCTCAAACTGGCCCTGCGGGCGCAGGAGCTGGAGCGGCTGTTGGCCACCGAGGGCGAAATGCCCGGCCTGCTGGCCGCCCTGCAGGGGCGGTTTGTGCCCGCCGCGTATGGGGGCGACCCCATTCGCAACCCCGAAAGCCTGCCCACCGGCCGCAACCTCACCGGCCTGGACCCCAGCCGCCTGCCCACGCGCCAGGCCTACGAGGTGGCCCAAACCCTGTTCAACGACTGGTTCAAAGACCACACGGCCCGCCACGGCGGCCAGCCGCCCGAGCGCATGGCCTTGTCACTCTGGGCGGGTGAAACGCTGCGCCACCAGGGTATTCTGGAGGCCCAGGCGCTGGTGGCTTTGGGTGTGCGCCCGGTGTGGGACGACACGGGCCGGCCCATCCGGGTGGACACCCTGACCCCCGCCGAACTGGGCCGCCCGAGGGTGGACGTGCTGCTGAGCGTGACCGGCTCGTACCGCGACCAGTTTCCTGCACTCATGGCGCTGCTCGACCAGGCGGTGGCCCAGGTGGCCGCGGCCGAACCCGGCAACACCGTGGCACGGCTCACCCGCCAGGTGGCCACCGAGCTGCGCCAGCGCGGTGTGCCCGGCCCCCAGGCCGACACCCTGGCGCGCGTGCGCGCCTTTGGCAACGCCGTGGGCGA
This sequence comes from uncultured Hydrogenophaga sp., assembly GCA_964396895.1. Lineage (GTDB taxonomy): Bacteria > Pseudomonadota > Gammaproteobacteria > Burkholderiales > Burkholderiaceae_C > UBA2334. The sequence goes on from CAYNGJ010000013.1 coordinate 66,263, forward strand.
CTACGGCACCGGCCTGGCCGAAGCGGTGCAAGCCGATGGCCTGCAGTCCGAAGACCAGCGGCTGGGTCAGTTGTTTTTGCAACGCATGGGCCAGCCCTACCTGGCGGGCGAGCCGGTGGAGGGTTTGGGCCAGGGCGTGGCGGTGCAGGCGTTTTCCGCCCACCTGCGCCGCACCGATGCGGCCGTGTTGTCGCGCAGCTCGCACCTGTACGCCATGGTGAGCTCTGACGACCCCTTTCAATACCTGGGCGGCCTGTCGGCGGCGGCACGCGTGGCCGGGCGGCCACAGGGGCTGGAGCTGCATGTGAGCCAGTTGCAAGACGTGGGCGAGGCCCACACCGAAACCGCCCGGCTGGCGATTGCCCGCGAAATGCAATCGCGCTATTTGCACCCAGGGTGGTTACAGGCCCAGAAGGCCGAGGGGTATGCGGGCACGCTGCAGGTGCTCAAGGCCGTGCAGTTTGCGTGGGGCTGGCAATCGGTGTCGCCCGACACCGTGCGCAGCGACCACTGGCAAAGTTTTCACGATGTGCTGGTGCGCGACAAGCACAAGCTTGGTCTGCCTGAATGGCTGCGCAGCCACCCGCAGGCCTACGCCCAGGCCCTGGAGCGCCTGGTGCAGGCCCAGCGCCTGGGACACTGGCAAGCCGATGCCGCCACGCGCCAGCAACTGGCCCGCCTGTACCAGGAGCTGACCCGCCAGGACCCCTTGCCCAACGAGCTGCCAGGTGTGCGCGAGTGGGTGGCGCAGCAAGCGCCTGCGGCACAGGCCGCACCGCCATCAGCCCCTGCGGCCCACGCGGCAGTGCCTGCACCCCCCCCGCAACTGTTGCCGCAACCGTTGCCGCAAACGGCGGCACCTTTGGCCGCCAAGGCCCCTGCACAGCCCGTGCTCAACGGTGTGCTGTTGCAACGCCAGCCCGATGCAGAGCCCCCCCAGGCGCAGAGCCCGCTGGCGCTGGCGTTGCAGCGCGCCCTGGTGGGCGTGCTCATGTTGCTGGGGCTGGTGGGCGGTGCGGCACACCAGTTTCAGCGCGGGCAACGGCCCGTGTTCACCCCGCCCGCAGCGGCTTGATGCCTTTTTGACACGAGACCTTCCATGCACATTGAAACCCCACCGTCCGAAAAACCCTACGAAAAGCCCGAGGGCGAGCGCAGAGGGCTGCTCATCGTCAACACCGGCGACGGCAAAGGCAAAAGCACGGCGGCTTTTGGCCTGGCCCTGCGCGCCCACGGGCGGGGCAAGGCCGTGCAGATTTACCAGTTCATGAAAGTGCCCACCGCCCGGTTTGGTGAACACCGCATGTTCGAGCAAATCGGCATCCCCATCATGGGTTTGGGCGACGGGTTCAGCTGGAAAAGCCAAGATTTGGAGCACTCCGCCCAACTGGCCCGCAACGGCTGGGAAACCGCCAAGGCCACCATTTTGGGCGGTCAGCACTTCCTGGTGGTGCTGGACGAAATCACCTACCCGCTGATTTACGGCTGGCTGCCGCTGGACGATGTGCTGGCCACCCTGCGCACCCGCCCCAGCCACGTGCACGTGTGCCTGACCGGGCGGCGTTGCCCGCCCGAAATCATCGAGCTGGCCGACACCGTGACCGAAATGACGCTGGTGAAACACGCCTTCAAGGCCGGCATTCCGGCGCAGCGGGGGATTGAAGATTGACCTCGTCCTCTGCAGCCAACGTTCACGCCAATCGCCACGCTTTCGCCGAGGCTGAGCAGCGCGGGGTGTACCGCGCCATTGCTGAGCGCCGGGACATGCGCCACTTCTGCGGCGGCCAGGTGGCGCCCGAGCTGCTGCAACGCCTGTTGCTGGCGGCGCACCACGCGCCCAGCGTGGGGTTCATGCAGCCGTGGCGCTTCATCCGCATCACCGACGCAGCCCTGCGCCAGCGGCTGCACGCGGTGGTCGAGCGCGAGCGCCTGTGCACCGCCGACGCGTTGGGCGAACGCCGCGACGAATTCATGCGCCTGAAAGTCGAGGGCCTGCTCGACTGCGCTGAGCTCCTGGCCGTGGTGCTGGCCGATGGGCGTGAACGCCATGTGTTTGGCCGCCGCACCATGCCGCACATGGACTTGGCATCGGCCGCCTGCGCCATCCAGAACCTGTGGCTGGTGGCTCGCGCCGAAGGTCTTGGCATGGGTTGGGTGTCGGTGTTTGATCCCCTGGAGACGGCGGCCTTGTTGGGTCTGCCCGCGGGGGCCGAGCCCATTGCATTGCTTTGCCTGGGCCCGGTCACGGCCTTTTATGACCAGCCCATGTTGCAGCAACTGCAGTGGGCGCACCGCCAGGCGTTGCCTGAGCTGGTGTTTGACGACGGATGGGGGCGGCCCAGCAAGCTGTTTGACACCGTACCGGATGATGCACCTGCCGATGACCCCTCAAGCGATTGCGCATGCTGACTGTGGACCTGTCCGTTGGGTACGTGCTGCCGGTGGCGGTGTTGTTGGCCCTGTGGCTGGATAACTGGCTGGGTGAGCCGCCCGCGCGCTGGCACCCTGTGGTTTGGATGGGCCATGGCTTGCAGGCCCTGGGTCAGCGGCTTTCCTGGCGGGTGGGTCACAAGCGGTCATTGGCCGAAGGGACTTTGGCGTGGTGTGCCCTGGCCGTGTTGGTGGTGGCGTCGTCGTGGGCGTTGCAGTGCGGGGTTCACAGTGCGATTCACTGGGGCTTGTCGCCGCAGACGGGCTTGGCGGCAGGGGTGGTACAGGCGGTGTTGCTGGGCTTGTTGCTCAAACCGATGCTGGCGCTGCGCATGCTGTGTGACGAAGTGCGTGCGGTGGAAGCGGCCTTGGATGAATCGCTGCCCGCCGGCCGTGAGCGGCTGCGCTGGTTGGTCAGCCGCGATGTGGCCCAGCTGAGTGAGGGTGAGGTCCGTGAAAGCGCCATCGAAACCCTGGCCGAAAACCTGAACGATTCGGTGGTGGCCCCGTTGTTTTGGTTTGCCGTGGCGGGTTTGCCCGGTGCGGCCCTATACCGCTTCGCCAACACTGCCGATGCCATGTGGGGCTACCTGGGTGAACGTGGCGGGCGCGATTGGACGTGGGCGGGCAAATGGGCTGCCCGCGCCGACGACGTGCTGAGCTGGTTGCCCGCGCGACTGACGGCCGTGTTGCTGATGTGCGTGGCCCTGCCCCAACCCTGGGGGCGCTGGCGGCACCTGCCGCGCGAGGCCCGCCGCACCCCTTCGCCCAACAGCGGTTGGCCCATGGCCGCCATGGCCTTGGCCTTGGACGTGCGCCTGGGCAAACCCGGGGCCTACACCTTGCATGCCCAAGCGCCTGTGCCAGGGTCAACTCAATTGTGGCAAGGCATCAAATATGCACAAAATGTGGCTTTATCGCTTGTTGGTATTCATTTGTTAGCTATCTTATTTTTTCTGCTGCTGGTGTCTTGAAATGACATCCACCACCATGACCTTTCGCCATGAACGCTGACACCGCTGCCTGCACCGCCCATGGTGGCCCCGACGCGCTGGGGTTGCCCAGGCACGACTTTTCCACCAACGCCAACGCCTGTGGCCCGTGCCCATTGACCCTTGCCTGTGTGCAGCAGGCCGATGCCCTGCATTACCCCGACCCTGGTTACAGCGAGTTGCGCGCCCGACTGGGCGCGTTCCACGGTGTGTCGCCCCAGCGCGTGCTGCCCATGGCCAGTGCCAGCGAAGCCATGGCACGCTTCACCGCCGCCGCCGCTCGCCTGGGGTGGCGGCGGGTGGGTTACCCAGCCCAGCACTTTGGTGATGTGGCCCGCCAGACCCAGGCTTGGGGCTTGACCCCCGTGGACCAGCCCACCCAGGCCGACCTGTGGTGGGCCTGCGAGCCCGGCACCCCCCATGGACAAAACGCCACCGAGCTGGCGGCACTGTCACCCGGACCCGAGTGGGTGCTGGACTGTGCCTATGCCCCGTTGCGTCTGAGCGGCGCTCCCAGCCTGGACGATGCGGCGTTGCACCAGGTATGGCAGCTGTGGTCACCCAACAAAGCCCTGGGCCTCACCGGGGTGCGCGCCGCCTATGTGCTCGCACCTGAGCATGCCCTGACCGTCCATGGCCAGCCCGCAGCACATGCCAGTGGCCAGTGGCTGGGCGCGGTGCAGGCGCTGGCGCCGTCATGGGTTTGGGGTGGGCACGGTGTGGCCCTGCTCGATGCCTGGTGCCAACCGGCGGTGCAGCACTGGCTGGCCACCAGCCGCCAGACCCTGGCCCGCTGGAAGACCCGGCAACTGGCCTTGTGCGACACGCTGGGCTGGGCCTGGCAACCCAGCGACGCCAATTTCCACCTGGCGCAGCCAGTGCCCGATGCGCCCACGTCCCAGGCTCTGGCTAGCTTGCTGAGTCACCTGCGAGAGCACAGTGGCATCAAGCTGCGCGATGCCGCCTCGTTTGGCCTGCCCGGTTGGGTACGCCTGGGCGTGCTGCCGCCTGAATCTCAGCAGGTGCTGCACCAGGCCGTGCTGGCTTGGCGGCAGCGCGAAACACCTGCCAAATCCCACAGCGCCCCCGTGCGCGTCAACGCGACATGAGCCACACCCCGCACACCACCACCCCTCACACGCCCCCACCCGCTCCCCGCCTGGCCCGCTGCGTCATGGTGCTGGGCACCACCAGTGGTGCTGGCAAAAGTTGGCTGGCCACGGCGCTGTGCCGCTGGTACGCCGACCAGGGCTTCAAGGTCGCGCCCTTCAAGGCGCAGAACATGAGCAACAACGCCCGCGTGGTGCCCACGCCCGATGGCCGCATGGGCGAAATCGGCAGCGCCCAGTACTTTCAGGCACTGGCCGCCCGCGCCGCACCCGATGTGCGCATGAACCCACTGCTCTTGAAGCCCGAGGCCGACACCCACAGCCAGGTGGTGCTGATGGGCGAGGTCAGCCGCGAGCTGACCGACACCCCCTGGCGTGGTCGCAGCGAAAAGGTGTGGCCCCACATTGCCGCTGCGCTCGACAGCCTGCGGTCCGAGAACGACGTGGTGGTGATTGAGGGGGCGGGCTCACCCGCCGAAATCAACCTGTACGACAGCGACATCGTCAACATGCGCGTGGCCCGCCACGCTGAGGCGGCCTGCGTGCTCATCAGCGACATTGACCGGGGCGGGGCGTTTGCCCACCTCTACGGCACCTGGGCGCTGCTGCCCGAGGGCGACCGGGCGTTGTTCAAAGGCTTTGTGCTCAACAAGTTCCGGGGCGACGCCCGCCTGCTGGCCCCCGCGCCGCAGATGCTGGAGAAGCTGACCGGCCTACCGACCATTGCCACCATCCCCATGCTGCGCCACCACGGTCTGCCCGAAGAAGACGGTGTTTTTGATGATGCCCCCACGTTTGGGGCTGTTGCCCCTGCACTGCCCCCCCAGGGGGCTGCTGCGCCTTGGGGCGGCCCGGCGGCGCAGCGTCTCCCCATCACCACCCCAGGTGCTGTGAAGCTGACCGTGGCGGTGGTGGCCTACCCGCGCATCAGCAACCTGGACGAGTTTCAGCCACTGAAGAACGTGCCTGGTTTGCGGCTGGTGTGGGCGCGCACGCCCGCCGAACTGGACGGGGCGGACTGGGTCATCCTGCCCGGCAGCAAATCCACCGTGGCCGACCTGGCGTGGCTGCGCGCCCAGGGGCTGGACGCGGCGGTGTGCCAGCACGCCGCGCGGGGTGGGGCGGTGCTCGGCATTTGCGGCGGCTTGCAAATGCTGGGTGAGGCCCTGGTGGACACCCAAGGCGTGGAGCACCGCTCCCGTGCCACGGGCCACCCGGCTGATGGAAGGGCCGAGCCCACCGTGTGGGATGGCAACGCGCCTGGTTTGGGCCTGTTGCCCCTGGTCACGTCGTTCGAGTCACACAAAACCCTGGCCCGCACCCGTGCGCAGTTTGGCCAGCTGGCAGGACCTTGGGCGGCGCTGTCCGGGGTGGTGGTGGAGGGTTACGAAATCCACCAGGGCCAAACCGCACAGCACCCGGCCATGGCCGCAGGGGGAGATGTGGCACTGCCCGTGTTGCATGCCAACCACGGTGGCGTGACAGGCTGGTGCCAGCAGCGCTTGGCTTCTGGGCGTGTCGGGGGTGGTTCAGGCGGTAGTGCAACGGGTGTTTCGGCCGCACCGCTGCCCGGCGGGCACGTGCTGGGCATTTACCTCCATGGCCTCTTCGAGGATCCCCATGCCATGCAGGCCTTGTTTGGCGGGCGGGTGCAGGTACTCGACCAGGTATTTGATGCCCTGGGTGCCACGGTGGCCGCCGAGTTTTCGACCCAGACGCTGCTGGGTTGGGTGGAGACCAAAGACCTCGTGCGGCCTGAATGCAATCGGCGACAATGCTGACCAACTTGGTCAAACCAATCCACCTGCACATTTATTCCACCGATGCACCAGGCTCCCACACCGGACACACAAGCTGACGTCCAGCTGCTGAACGGTCGGTTTTTGCCCGTCACGTTGAGGGGCTGTGTGGACCGGCTGTTTGCCGACATGGCCGCCCACCGCACAGGTTGGTTGGCCACGGTGAACGTGTCCATCCTGATGATGATGCGAGACAGCCCCGACCTGCAACGATTTGTGGACCGTGCCCGCTGGACGGTGGCAGACGGCCAGCCCCTCATCTGGGCCTCGCGCTGGTTTGGCACGCCGTTGCCCGAGCGCGTCACCGGGGTGGATTTGGTGGAGTTGCTGTGTGAACGGGCTCAGGCCGAGGGTCATGGCGTGTACTTTTTGGGTGCAACACAGGACGTGGTGGACACCCTCGTGCAGCGCTTGCAAGCCAAGTTTCCCCGCCTGGCCATCGGGCACGGCAACGGCTATTTTTCGGTGGCCGAATCCGCGACCCGGGCGCAGGCCGTGGCCGACAGCGGGGCCAGCATTCTGTTGGTGGGCATGGGGGTCCCCCGCCAGGAGCAATTCATCGAACACCAATGGGATCGCCTGAATGTGAAAGTGGCCATTGGTGTGGGCGGCAGTTTTGACGTGCTGGCTGGCTTGCGCCAGCGTGCGCCCGTGTGGGTGCAGCGCCTGGGCATGGAGTGGTTCTACCGCCTGGTGCAGGAGCCTGGACGGTTGTGGAAGCGCTACCTGGTCACCAACTCCACCTTTGTGGCCTTGTTGCTGCGGGCACTGCTGCTGCCCGCTTATCGGAACAAATGAATGTCTTTTACCCCGCCGTTGAACCCACCCATCCGCCTGGCCGTCGTCATGGGCACCCGCCCTGAGGCCGTGAAACTCGCTCCGCTGGTGCTGGCCGCACAGGCCGACCCCCAGCGTTTTCAGGTGGACGTGGTCAGCACCGGGCAACACAAGGAAATGCTGGACAGCATGTTGGCTTGGTTTGGCTTGCAGCCCTCGGTGTCGCTGGACATCATGCGACCCAACCAGGACTTGGCGCACATCACCATGAGCAGCCTGTCGGGCATCAACGACTGGCTCAAAACCAGCCGCCCCGACTGGGTGGTGGTGCAGGGTGACACCACGACCACGTTTGCCGGTGCGCTGGCCGCGTTCTACAACCGGATCCCCGTTGCCCACGTGGAAGCGGGGTTGCGCACGCACGACAAGTACAGCCCCTATCCGGAGGAAGCCAACCGCGTGATGACGGGCCACCTGGCCGACTTGCACTTTCCCCCCACGGCGGGTGCGCGCGACAACCTGCTGCGCGAAGGCATTGCCGATGATCGGATCACCGTCACGGGCAACACCGGCATCGACGCCCTGCTGTGGACGCGCAACAAGTTGGCGCAAGAGGGCAAATTGCCCGCAGGGGATGGGCGGGAGGTGCTGGTCACCGCCCACCGTCGAGAAAACCAGGGCGAGCCGATGCGTGGCCTTTGCCACGCCATACTGACCTTGCTGGCGCGCTACCCCGACGTGCGCGTGAATTTCCCCGTTCACCTGAGCCCGCGTGTGCGGGAGGTGGTGTTTCCGGTGCTGTCCGACCACCCCCGCGTGCGCTTGACCGATCCGCTGGACTACCCCGACTTTGTGCAGGCCATGGCGCGCGCCAGTTTCATCCTGACCGATTCCGGTGGTGTGCAGGAAGAAGCCCCCTCGTTGGGTAAACCGGTGCTGGTGCTGCGGGAAAGCACCGAACGCCCTGAAGCCATGCAAGCGGGCACAGCCAAGCTGGTGGGCACCGACCCGCAGCGCCTGCTGAGCGAAGCAGCGCGGTTGCTGGACGACGAGGCGGAGTACACCCGCATGGCCAAGGCGCAAAACCCCTACGGCGATGGCCAGGCCGCCCAGCGCATTTTGCAGGTGATAGCCCGCACCCCGGTGGCCCCACGTTGAGCCACCGGGTGGCGCGCTGACATGATTCTTCGGTCCCTGGCGTCGGTTGCCGATCAGGTCATGCTCAGTGGCCTGAACTTTGCCATTGGCGTGTTCCTGATTCGCCTGGCCCCCAAAGAGGTGTACGGCGCCTACGTGCAGTTGTTTGCCATGGGGCTGCTGATTTGCGGTTTCATCGATGCGTTGGTGACCAATGCGGTGGCCAACCTCAGCTCACGCAACACCGGTGTGGCCCTGGAAAAGCTGCTGGCCCAGGCACAGCGCCTGGCACGCAGCACGGGCGTGGTGCTGGGTGGGGTGTTTGCGCTGGCCGGTGCCTACATACAGCCCGCAGGCGTCACCACCCAGGAAGCGGTGCTGGGTGGGGTGAGCTTTGGGGTGTACATCGTGTCGCTCACGTTTCGGGATTTCAAGCGTTCCACCCTGTACCTGTTGCGCAGGCCCGTGGATGTGCTGCGCCTGGATGGCTGCTACTTTGTGGCGGCGGCATTGGGTGGCGTGGCCCTGTATGTGCTGGATCACTTCAATGTGTTCCGCATCTTCAGTGTGCTCACGTTGGCCAATGTGCTGGCCCTGGTGCTCACGGTCAGTGTGTCTGTGGAGCGTGCCGATGCGGGTTGGACGGCGGTGTGGCACACGCTGAAAGAGCATTGGGGCATCACCCGATGGGCAGTGCCCGGTGTGTTGGTGGGTTGGATGGGCAACAGCATCTACCTCTACCTCACCGGTGCCATTTTGGGTCTGGCCGCCACCGCCGAATTGAACGCCGCTCGCCTCCTGCTGATGCCGGTGGGGTTGATCACCGTGGCCTGGTTCCAAATGGCGCGCGCCGACATTGCGCGCCTGGTGGGCGACAACGACCTGCGAAAAATGCGTGTGTTCCTGGCGAAATCGCTGCTCATCATCTTCACCCCCATCCTGGGGTATTTTGGTGTGCTGGCGGTGGGCTACGACTGGGTGGTGTTGCTGCTGTCGGCACACCAATATGGCAGTCTCCAGGACTTGACCCTGGTATGGGGGGTGTATTTCGCGGTGTACACGGTCAAGTTCATTGCCGTTGGCCTGTTGGTGGGGTTTGAGGCCTATCGGCCAATGTTGCTGGTCAGTGTGGTGTCCTTGTGTTTACAGTCTGGGCTGCTGCTGTGGTGGCCAGCGGTGCACGGAATGCCTGCCGTGGTGTGGTGCCTGGTGGCGTCCGAGGTGCTGGAAACGGCCATTCTGTGGGGTTACCTGTTACCCAAGTCCATGAAAAAAATGAACGTCGCCCGAGCCTGACATGCTGATCAGCATTTGCATCTGTACCCACAAGCGGCCTGCCCAGCTGGAATTTTTACTGGGTCGAATTGCGCGGCTGGATTTCCCGGGCGGACCCACCGAATGTGAAGTGGTGGTGGTTGACAACGACCTGGGTTTTTCGTCTCAGCCCGTGCTGCTCGACTGGGTCAGCAAGCTGCCCATTGCCTTGCGGTACGAAAACCTGCCAAAGCCCAACATATCCCTGGCCCGCAACCGGGTGGTGGCCATGGCCCGCGGTGAGTTCCTGCTGCTGATCGACGATGACCAGTACCCGGACGGTCCCAACTGGGTGCACCAGCTGCTGAAGACCCACCGTGACACCCAGGCACAGGTGGTTTTTGGTCCCATCCTGCCAGTGTTTGACGAGCGCTCTCCCCAGTGGATACAAGACGGCCGTTTTTTTGACCAACCCAGCTACGAGTCCGGTGCCCCCGTGCCCCTGGAGGCCGTTCGGGGGGGCAATGTGCTCATTCACCGCTCGTGTTTTCAGGCCTTTGAGCCGCCATTCGACGAAAGCTATGGCAAGACCGGGGCCGAAGACACCTTGTTTTTTCAAGAGTTGTACCGCCGTGGATTCCAGTCCGCCTGGTGTGCGGAGGCGGTCATTCACGAGACGGTGCCGTTTGACCGTGCCAACACGCGGTGGTTGACACAGCGCTCCTACCGGATCGGTCAGACCTGGATCAGGACCACTTTGCACGGCACTTCGGGCATGGGCTGGGCCCTGAACTGGAGCCTGTTGTTGCTGCGCAGCGGTGTGTTGCTGGTGCTGTCGCTGCTGCTGACGGTGGTCAATTACCCGTTTTCCATCATCCGTGGTTTCTACTGGTTCCGCAAAGTGGCCGCCCAGGTGGGCAAGCTGTCTTCCTTGTTCGGGCGCAGCTACCATGAGTACCGCTGACACGTCACCACCGCTGAAAATGGGCGCTGCGCCTGCATGGCAGTGGGCCGGGTTGCTGTTGTTTTGGGTGGCCTTGTGTTTTGCCGCGCTGCCCACTGGCCTGTCTTGGAATTACGACGTGGTGGCAGAGTCGTCCGACGGATCCTGGGTGCTCCGCTTGCAGTGGACCAGTGTGTTTGCCTTTGCGGCGTGGGTGATTTACAGAACCGCTGGCTGGGCCGTGGTGTACCCGGCCGCCAAAAACCCATTTGTGTGGCTGTTGTTGGCCTACTGTGTGTTGTCGGTGTTGTGGTCACCTGAACCTGGTGCGGTCATCAAGCGTTCATTCCAATTTTTTGGTGTGTTGCTCATTGGTTTGTCGGTGGCTCACCTGTGCCGTCACGATTTTGTGACGCTGCTGCGTACCGGGCTGGATGGGTTGACGGCCATTCTGTTCTTGTCGGTTCTGGCAGGGGTGTTGGTGCCCGACATTGGTCGGGAATCGGTCGTCAGCCTGGCAGGGGCTTGGCGGGGAATTCTGGACCAGAAGAACACCCTGGGCATCGTGTCGGCAGTCAGCCTGTTTTTTTGGCTGGTGCTGCAAACCCTGGCGCCCCGGCGCGGGTGGGCGGCCGGGCTGACCTGCCTGATCATCCTCACCTGTTTGCTGATGTCCCGCAGCTCCACCAGCCTGTTTCTGGCACTGCTGTCCATTGGGCTGTACCTGTTGCTCTACCGCGCCTACATCCGAACACCGCTGGCCATTGCCCGGCTGGTGGTGGTGGTGCTGATGGTGGTCACGGTGGGGTTGACGTTGTTTTTCTTTCAGCATGCGCGGCTGCCCCTGTGGGAGGAGTTGATCGAGCCGTTCTCCGCCCTGTTTGGCAAGTCCGCCGACTTGACCGGGCGTACGGAGATCTGGGAATACATGTGGTTGGAAATCGAGAAACACTGGGCTTTCGGCCTGGGGTATGGCTCATTCTGGCTGGGGCCGGGCAGTCCGTCGCAGGAACTGGTGAGCCACTTTTACTGGACACCCAATTCCGCCCACAACGGCTACTTGGAGGTACTCAATGAGTTGGGGGTGTTGGGTTTTGGCCTGTTTGCCCTGATGCTGTTGAATCACCTGGTCAACGTGATCCGCTTGGTGCGTGTCAATCGTCCCAAGTTTGCGTTTCACCTGTCGCTGCTGGTGGTGTTTTTGCTGTCGAACGCCACCGAGAGCTCCGCGTTGCGGATTCTCTTGTTTCTGCAGGTGGTGCTGTTCATGTCCATGGCCATGGTCAACCAGGACATGTTGGATCAGGACCGCGTGCCCGGTCAGAAGGTGAACTGAATGGATGGTCTGGGCTTGGCGGTGCTGGCGTGGCTGTGGGGCGTGTTGTTGGTGCTGTTCACCGTGCCTGCCGGTGTGTTCGTGGTCCAGGTGTTGCTTGCCAGTGGTGGTGCGCGTGGTCGGCGGCCAGCTCCAGCAGGCGAGCGGCGGATCGACGCTGCGGTGTCCACACCGCCCAGAGTGGCCGTGCTGATACCAGCACACAACGAGGCTCAAGGCATTGTGGGTACCCTGGCGGGTCTGGCCAGCGCCCACGGCGAGGCCTTTCGGGTGGTGGTGGTGGCCGACAACTGCTCTGACGACACCGCCGCGTTGGCACGTCAGTCAGGGGTGGAGGTGCTGGAGCGCACGCATGACACGCTGAGGGGCAAGGGCCATGCACTGCAGTTTGGCCTGGACCACATCCGTCGGTCACCGCCCAGTGTATTGGTGGTGGTGGATGCCGATTGCCAGGTCAGTGCCACCGATCTGACGCAACTCGCCCTGGAGACCACGCTTCGCCAGACGCCCGTTCAGTGCAAGAACTTGATGGTGGCCCCACCGGGCGCGCCGGTGTCCGTCAAGGTGGCGGCTTTTGCCTGGTTGGTGAAAACCTGGGTGCGTCCCACGGGGTGGGGGCGCCTGGGCGCCCCTTGCCAGCTCATGGGCACGGGCATGGCTTTTCCGTGGTCCATCATCGGCCAGCAGAACCTGGCCAGCGGGCACATCGTGGAAGACTTGCAGCTGACCATGGCGCTGGCGGCGCAGGGGACCATGGCCAGTTTCTACCCCGATGTGGGTGTGATCAGCCTGTTCCCTGTCAATGCGCACGCGGTGCAGGTGCAACGCAGCCGCTGGGAGCATGGCCACCTGGGCATGCTGAAAGACGAGTTGCCGGGGTTGCTGGCCCTGGCGTGGCGTCGGCGTGATGCACGTGTGTTGGCCTTGGCACTGGACATTGCCGTGCCCCCGCTCAGCTTGCTGGTGCTGGCGCTGCTGATGTTGGCGGCATTGGCGCTGTTGTTCAGCGCATGGACGGGCTGGTGGTGGATGGCCGGGTGGGCCATGGGCCTGCTGGGCCTGTCTGCTGGTGCCGTGATGCTTGCGTGGTGGCAATGGGGGCGTGGCGTGATCAGTGGGGCCGAGCTCCTCGGCGTGCCCCGCTATGTGTGGTCCAAGCTGGGCATTTACAAACGCTTTGTGCAGCAGCGGGAGCGTGTGTGGAAGCGAACGGACCGCGATTGACCTGTGTTCAAAATTCAGGTGCCGCTGCGGCGCGCGTGCGCGCGGGTGCGCCAGGGATGTTGTCGTAGGTGTAGTCCAGCCCCACCCGGACCACGTTCTGGGTGGACCGGCCCTGGCGTTCCCGGGTGCGGGTTTCACGGGCGACATCCACATAGGCATTGACGCCCCGGACGATGTTGTGCTGCAAGCGCGCCGCCAGCCGACGGGTTCTGGGGTTTTCCTGGGCAAAGGCGTTGACCGGGGCTGACGGCTTGTCATCCTGCGTCTCTTGTTGCCACTGCAGCGTGAGGGTGGTCAAAGGGGATGCAAACCAGTTGACGCTGACACCAAAACCCTGGACCGCACCATACAGCAATGCCGGGTTATCGGTTTCTGTGGGTTGTTGCCACCACTGAAGATCCACCCGAGACAAGGGGGACGGTGCGTGGCTCAGATTCAACCGGCTCAGCGCCATGTGGCTGTTCAGTTCGGGGGCGGCAGCGTAGTGGCGCTGCCTGTTGGTCCAGCGCCAGCTCAGTTGCGTCAGCGGGCTGTAGTTCCAAGTCATGTCCACAAAGGTGTCTTGGTCGGTGAATTGGGCCCGGTTGGCCAACTCGGGCAGCGCCTCTCTTCGGGGAAACGTGGCCTGTGTGCGGGCCGATCCCAGTTGCAAGCTGCTGCCGGTGGGCGACAGGTAGCGGGCGGCCACGCTGGTGCGCGTGCGGTTTTCGTCCAGGCTGCCGTGCGCGGGCTGGTCTTGGTGGCGAAGTGTTTGGCGAACCAGCTGCACCGGGAACGATAACCAGGGTGTGGGCTTGAGCGTCAGGACCATGCCATGCCAATCCCGGGTTACCAGGTCCAGCCGCTGGTAGTCTTGGTCCAACGCGTAGGGTTGGGTGGTGTGACCCCTCACCCACTCACCTTCTACAAGCTTTCCAAAGCGCCAGGGCAACCGAGCTGTCACTTCTTTGCTCTGGTTGTTGATAACATTGTTGCCGTTGTACCGGTCCCAGCCGAGCTGGGTGGTCAACACCAGGCGGGTGTCATCGGAATCCAGGGGCAGGCCTGCTGCAAAGGCCATCAGGTGGCGGTGGGCGCGGGCAGACACCACGTCGGTGGGCACGGGCACTGTGGCAGTGCCCGGCTCTGCCACGCGAAACAGGTTGCTGTTGCTGCTCAGCGAGGTTTCCAAGCGCAGGGCCAGGTCCACGGTGGCGCCCGCGAAGGTGCCCGTGGACAGGCCGGCACACAGCAGTGCCGTGCGCAGCAGCGTCGCCGTACCAAGGGGAGGGGAGGGCAAATACCGGGTCATGGGATTCGGACAATCTCAAACCACAGGGCAGTTTGTTCTTTGGTGTGGTTCAGGGCAATGTCAAACCCCTGAGGGGTCTTGACCACCGCTGAGTCGGGCAGGGCGGCCAGGCGTTCGCCCTTGGGACCCAGCGGGTAGACGCGGATGCGGGGGTGTGAGGTGGTCAGGCCCACGCGCAGGGGTTTGCGTTCCAGCCACAAAGGCCCAATGGCCGATCGGGGGGAAGATGGCTCACCTTGGTGGGGTGGGGCGGGCTCCAGCGTCCACCAGTCTTTGTCACCCCGGTAAGGGATCAATTTTTGCGGGCGGGGCGGCAGTGACGCAGGCTGGGATCCAACCACAAAAGCCGGTGTGGCCAGCAGAATGGCCGCAGCATTTTTCAGCGGCAAACCGTCCAGCGAATGCGCCAGCAACGTGACATTTTGTTTGGGTGCACGCCGGTCCACTTTGACCGACAGGTCACCAGCCATGCGGGTGTCCTCCGCCGCCACCTCCCCGATGATGGCGGCGACCAGTGGTGAGTTGGCGGTGAGCAACCGCTCTTCGGCCAGATGGTTGAGGGCGGCGGGCGGGACTGCTCCACTGGCGGATGCGCCACTCGAGGAGTTGCCGCCATGGCCACTGCGGTTTGCCAGGCTTTGGGTGGTGCCAACGTTCAGGTCGTTGCGCCAGTAGAGTTCGAGTGCATCGGGACGTCGGCGTTTCGCCGTGGCGTCAAAGAGCGTTTCGGGTGCCAGGGGCGTGGCTTGGGTGGCGGCCAGTGCGGGTACGGTCGCCAGCCGGAAAATGCGGGCCGACAACCCCACCAGTGCGGCACGCGCCCAATCGCCCTGCAAATTGAAATTGTGGGGCGTGTTGCGGTCGGGGTGTTCGTCCACATAGTCAAACAGGTACAGGCCATCCCAATCCTGTTGAGCGCCCAACAAGGCCATGACGGGCACGATGTCGTGGCCTTGGGTGTTGGGGTAGGGCTGGTTGAACTCGCTGACCACAAAGGGTCGGCTCAGGTCCCGGTAGGCCGACAGGTTCAGCAGGTTGACGAAGTCGGGGCCGGTGACGGCGCTGTTGCGAATGCGCCAGTCGGTCCACGACCACGTGCCCCCCGGAAAATCAGGGTGGTCGGTGTAGTGGTGCACATCCACATAGTCCATTTGTGCGTGGGACAACAGATTGAGTGGTCCGCCAAAGTTGGCTTGTGTGCCGGTCACGGGCACATCGGGTCGGGTCGATGCCCGCACCACATCACGCAGGCTGTTCATGAATTTGCGGTCGGTGTCTGCCACAAACGCCAGAAAATCGCGCAGCAACGGGTGGACAGTGGCGGGCCTGCTCGGCTTGCCCCCGCCCAAGCCCCATTGGTTGGACAGCTTCAGCACGCTGTCTTCGGCCTTTTGCTTCAGGCGTGCGAAGGTGGCACCCTGTGCGGCGACAGACAGGCTGTCAGCCTGGGTTGGGCTGAGGATGCCAGGCAGCGTTCCCTCGCAGGTTTGCCAGGCTGCGCACGCGGCCTTGGCGCTGCCATGCTTGACCAGTGCCCAGGCATGCCATTGGCGGGTGAGTTCCTGGGCATAGGGGCCACGGATTTGGCGGTCCCAATACCCACGGTCCCAATGCAGCCACGCGGCCGCCAACGAGGCTTCGTTGACCAATTCGACCTGTGCCAGCACGGGGTCGTTGCCCAGGTTCAGGTAGGCCAGCAAGCGGCGGGCATGCTGTGTTTGCAGCTCCACCAGCCGGGGGTGGAACATGTGCACGGGAGATCCGCGGTCCGGGGGTGTACCCTGGTCGTCCAGCGCGGGCACCTTGTCCTGCTGAGGCCGAAACTGGTAACCCACCATGAGGTTGAGGTTGACGTAAATGCCCTCTTGCTTGAGCGCAGGTATGAATTGCTTGAGCCGACTCAGAGCCCCCGTGTGCAGGCTGGGGTAGGGGCCCAGCGTCAGGCTGCTTTTGAACGACTGGGGGTCGTCGGTGGGCAGGGTGTCCATGTGGTGGAGGCGCACCGCATTGAAGCCCAGGCTCCTGAGCGTGGCGGCCACCTCTTTGGCACGATCGGGTGCCGGGAAATTGGCTTCGTGGGACAGGTTGATGCCAAACAGGCGCACCCGCTCATCGTCCCGGGTGGCCGGTTTGTTGTCCGGTCCCACCCGCATGAAGTGCGGGCCCACCACGGTGAGCCTGTCGGCCGGGGTGAGGGGCTGGTTCAGCCCACTTTGGTCAGCCGCTTGAACAAACCGCCCCCATGTGCCCGGCAACACCACATGGGATTGGGCCTGTGCGCCTGTGCTGGCGCAGAGCAGCCACACGCCGAGCAGGCATGCGCCCAGGCGCAGGGTTGGCGTCGTCACTCGGGGGCTTTCAGTTGGGGTTGCCGCCAAATCGGCCCAGCAGGCGCCGCAACCAGCCCACGGACTCGGTCACCGCACCGGGCACATCGTTGTAGAACGAACCCAGTACCGGTACGCTGGCGGTTTCCATGTCGCGGTAGGCTTGGCGCAAGTCGGCGAGGCTGGTTTGGTCTTTCCGACAGATCATGACGGCCAATCCGGCTTGCGGGGCAATGATTTGGGCATCCGAGCCCACACGAGTGGGGGGCGTGTCCAGAATGATGACCTTCACGTCCTCTTTCACCCGGTCGATCAGTTCACTGATGGCAGGCGCGTTCAGGATTTCGATGGGGTTGGGTGGTTTGGGCCCGGCGGTGATGACGTGCAGGTTGTGGTTGATGGTATGCGCCAGGTCCAAGGTGGCCAGTGTTCGTCCTGCGAGCATGGTGGACACGCCGGTTTTGTTGGGCAGGTCAAAAAACTGGTGCTGCGCGGGTTTGCGCAGGTTGGCGTCAATCAACAGGGTTTTCAGGTTGAGTTGGGAGAACGCAATGGCCAAGCTCGCGGCGAGGTGGCTTTTGCCTTCTTTGGTGCCCGGGCTGACCAAGGCAAACACCATGCAATCGCGTTCGCCCACGCGCAACAGAATTTCCGAGCGAAAGCGGCGAATGGCCTCCGCTTCGGCACTGTAGGGGCTGTGCGCGATGAGCAGCCGGCTGCTGATTTTTTTGTGCCCCCCGCTGGGGTGGCGCGCCACCGTTTCGTAATTGAACTGCTGGGCCAACACTTCGTGGATGTCGGCTTCCGTCAGCAGGCCGAGCTTGATGGCGGCTTCGCCAAAGCGGATGCGTCGCCGACGCTGCATCTGGATGATGCGGGTGACTTCTTCCTGTGTCAGCTTCTTGGCGTTGACAAAGGCCTGACCCATGCGACCCATCATTTCTTCGGGGCTGACCTCGCGTCCACCCGCTTGGTCGCCAAAGGCCGATACCTCGTCGTCCGAAAAACGGCTGTGCAGGTTGGATGTATCGCCCAGTTCGCCATGCTCAAAGATGGGGGAGTAGGGCTCGCCGGCCTTGTGGCCTGGGACAGGGGAGTTCATGTCAACCCTCCCAGAACAGGTACGGGCAAGCTGGTTTGCAGGTCCTCCACGCAACGCACC
This sequence comes from uncultured Hydrogenophaga sp., assembly GCA_964396895.1. Classification (GTDB taxonomy): domain Bacteria; phylum Pseudomonadota; class Gammaproteobacteria; order Burkholderiales; family Burkholderiaceae_C; genus UBA2334. The sequence goes on from CAYNGJ010000013.1 coordinate 84,044, forward strand.
CGGCGCTGGGCAAACTCCAGCAACAACGCGCTGAGCAGGGCCAGCATCAAGCCAGCGGGAATGCTGAACAACACGTTGTTGACCAACAGCGGTTTGGAGTGTTTGTGCGGTTTCTCAGCCCACTGCAGCACCGCCATGTTGGGGCTGTCCACGTTGCTGGCCATCAAAATCTCGTCGTACTTCTGAACCGCGGAGGTGTAGATCTGCTGCACGCTGGCCAGTTGGCGTTGGTAAGAGGCAATCACATCGCGGTGTTTTTTCATTTCCAGCAAGGCCTGTTGGCGTTGTTGCAGATCGGCCCCCAAGCGACCGGCCTGATCGGCAAAGCGAAGATCATCCATTTCCAGGGACTTGAGCACGCTGCGGGATTCATGGGCCAGCAGCTCTTCCATGGCGGCCTTGTCATTGAGCAGCGCCTTGAAGCGGGGGTGGTTGCTGCCCAACACGCCCGCCGCATCGGCGATGCGGCTGTTCAGCTCGATCAGCCTGAGCTTGATGTCGCGTATGCCCTCGTGCCGGGAAATTTCTGGCACATCGGCGGGGCGGGCACCACTGGCAATTTGTGTCTGAATGGCGCGTTTTCGGGCCGCTGCCTCGGCCTGCGAAGCCTGCAGCCCGGCGAGCCGCGTGCTCAGTTCGTTGTACTGGCGTGAACCGGTGTCCAAGCGCTCGTCAGTGTCCAGAATGCCCGCCTGCTGCTGGTAGTTGGTGATTTCGGTCTGGATGCGGTCAATCTCGGCCTGCAAGGCTTGCAGCTGACCGCTGTACTGCTCCTGTCGGGACTTGGCGGGTGCTGAGTGGATGCGCGTGTTGATGTCCATGTAACCCTTGATGGCCGCGTTCAGGGCATCGCGGGCCAGCAGGGGATCCTTGGCCGAAAACTTCAGCTCCAGCACACGGCTGCTGCGCCTGGGGAGGATTTCAAGCGATTTGATGACCTGTGTGGACAGCTGGCTGCGCACCGTGGCTTCGCCCAGCTTGGCGATGCTCTCTTTCGTCTTGTCGGTGGACATCATGCCGGTGGCAGCGATGACATGGCGGGCCACATCGTCGCTGCGCAATATGTCCATCTGGGTTTGCATGTAGCTCTCGTCCTGCATGGGCGAAAACTGCCGACCGGCAATGGGGTCACTGGCGCGGTAGTCAATGAACAACTCAGCGGTGGCGGTGTAGGTTTTGGGCAGCAGGACAGAGGCTGCCACGGCCAGGGCCACGGTGGCCAGCAGGATCAAAACCATCAGGGTTTTGCGGGCAGCCAGCATGGCCCCCAGCTGCACCAGCGAAATCCCCGGATCGGTGTGGGTCTGTGGCATGTGGCGGTTGGGTGGGTTGGGGGACGGTGTCAGAACAGGCGTTCATCCACATACAGGACATCGTCGGCTTGCAGCTCCATGGCGGGTTGGGCTGGAATTTCGCGCAGCACTTTCTGCGCGTCAAGCCGATGGAGCCGGATGCGTCGGATGGAGCCGCGCTCACTGACACCGCCACTGATGGACAAGGCCTTCATGACGTTGAGACCGGGTTCCATGGGGTAGGCCCCGGGGCGCCTGACTTCACCATGCACATAAAACTGCTTCTGGGTGCCCACAAACACCACATCGTCGTTGAGCAGTGCCATGTCCAGTGGGGCTCGGTCATTGGCGTTGGCCTGGTCGAGTTGAATGCCAATTTCCATGCGTTGGCTGGTGTTGCCTTTGCCGGGCGCGGCGCGGCGCAGCACCACCAGTTTGCGGTCGGCACGCTGAGTCATGCCACCGGCGCTGGCCAGTGCTTCCAGCACGGTCATGCGGCCCTGCAAGGGAAAGCGCCCTGGGCGCTGCACTTCACCCAGCACCGAGATCATCTGGCTGCGAATTTGGCGGATTTGCACCGCCACGCTGGGGTTTTGGAGGTAGCTACCTTCGCGCAGGCGGGTGGCGATCAGGGTTTCAATCTGGGCTGAGGTGAGGTCGGCCACCTTGAGCAGGCCCACCAGCGGCAGCATGATGGTGCCCGCTTCGCCCACAGTGACTTCGGCCGACATGTCGGGTTGTCCAAACACCGTGATCTGCAGCTGATCCCCCAGTCCGAGGGTGGCCGCGACATCGGTCGCCGCTTTGCCATCCGTGTCATTGAGAATGCGAAAGGCGCGCACCGCATCTTCGTCGGGCAAGGCTGTCAGTGCTGGGGTGGTGCGCAGGGCTTGGGCATGGACCGCACCCGCCCAGCCGCACAAGACCAGCAACAGGCTGACCACAAACCAAGCTTGGCGCGAGAAAGTGGAGGGTGTGGGCTGGTGGGTGTGCATAGGTGGTTGGCGCTGTGCGCCCGATGAGCGCTTCATTTTAGGTGGCATTCCGGCGTCCGGTGTCACACCATTGGGCCACCGAGCAGCTGCCGCAAAGCGGGGTGCGGGCCTTGCACACATAGCGCCCGTGGAGGATGAGCCAATGGTGGGCATCCACCAAGAACTCCGCAGGGATGCGTTTGAGCAGTTTCAACTCCACTTCCAGCGGTGTTTTGCCGGGTGCCAGCCCTGTGCGGTTGCTGACCCGAAATATGTGGGTGTCCACCGCCATGGTCGGCTCACCGAATGCTGCGTTGAGCACCACGTTGGCCGTTTTTCGTCCGACGCCCGGCAGGGCTTGCAGCGCCTCGCGCGTGCGGGGCACTTGGCCGTCGTGTTCCTCCAGCAGGATGCGACAGGTGGCCAGCAGGTGGCGGGCCTTGCTGCGGAACAGGCCAATGGTCTGGATGTGGGCCTCCAGGCCGTCCTGCCCCAAGGCCAGCACCTGGGCTGGTGTGTTGGCCACCGCAAACAGGCCACGGGTGGCCTTGTTCACGCTCACGTCGGTGGCCTGGGCCGACAGCAGCACTGCAGCCAGCAGCTCGAACACGTTGGTGTATTCCAGCTCCGTGACTGGCTGCGGGTTGGCCGCACGCAGTGTGCTGAAGAACGCGTGAACCGCGGCGGCTTTCATGGTGCGGGCATCAGAGGCCAGAGGTGTCCGCAAACAACGCGGCGTCGGGCAGGTTGTCCTTCAGCCAGTCGTGGTTGAGCTGCAGCTTGGTGAGGACATCGGCGGGCAAGGCGTCAATCGTTTCTTCGGGGGTTTTGTGTTCCTCGATGCCAATTTCAGCCAGCAGCGTGGCAATGTGCACGATGGCGCCCAGGCGGCTGAACGGCTTGGCCTCCAGAGGTTCAGAACTGGCGGCCAGTGCCTGCACCACGTCAGGGGGGAAGTTCCATTTTCTGGCAAGTTCGGCGGACACATGGCCTTCGGTGAAACCCAACTGCAGCTTCTCACGCTCCCAGCGGCCACCGGGGTGGTGGGGCAGCTGCTCAATCACCTCGATGAGCGCTGGGGTTTTCTGGCCGATGATGAGCTCGCCCAAACGAGCCATGAATCCGGTGAGCCAGGACTGTTGCGCATCGGTGCCCACGGCCTTGGCCAGCCACTGCGAAAAACCGGCGCAGGCCATGCTTTCTTTCCAGTAGTCGTTGCGGTTGATGCCCGGCACCACGGGGCAGGCATCGCTCATGCAGGCGGCCAGGCCCAGGGTGCGCACTTGGTTCAGGCCCACCAGCGTGATGGCGTCGTCCAGCGAAGAAACCGTGCGGGGCAGGCCAAAGCGTGCGCTGTTGGCCAGGCGAATGAGCTTGGCGGTCAGGGCCGGGTCTTTGGAAATGGCCAGGCGAACTTTTTCAAATGGGATGTCATCGTCATTGAGCGTGCGGATCAGGCTCTGAGCCACCTCGGGCATGGTGGGGAGCTTGACGCCTTCCATGAACTGTTCAATGGTTTGCATGCAGTTGCCTTGAGCGAGTGGAGTTGAGAAGACTGCTTTGTAACACCGCTTGAAGGCTGTTTTGGCGGCGGCCGGTGACTTGTGGAAAATGAGCAACCTACGAATTCAACGGACAGACACACCATGCAGTTTGCAGACCGCCTCAACAACGTCGAAACCTCCGCCATCCGCGAGCTGTTCAAGCTGCTGGGCAAACCCGGCATCATCAGTTTTGCAGGGGGCTTCCCCGATTCGGCCTTGTTTGATGTGGACGGGATCCGCGAGGCCGCCAATGCCGCCTTGACCGCCGACCCTGGCGCTGCGTTGCAATACGGTGCGACCGAGGGCTACAACCCGCTGCGCGAGCAGCTGGCGGCCTTCATGCAGGCCAAGGGTGCCAGCGTGACGGCTGACCAGCTCATCGTCACCACCGGCAGCCAGCAGGCGCTGGACCTTCTGGGCAAAACCATGATTTCTCCCGGCGACAAGGTCATTGTCGAAGGCCCCACCTTTTTGGCCACCATCCAGTGCTTTCGCCTGTACGGGGCCGAGCTGATTTCAGCACCCATCGATGGTGACGGTGTGCAGACCGACGCACTCGAAGCACTGATGGCCGAACACCGCCCCAAGCTGGTGTACCTGATTCCCACCTTTGGCAACCCCAGCGGCGCCACCCTGAGCCTGGAGCGGCGCAAAAAAGTGCTGGAGCTGGCCGTGAAGTACAACACCCTGGTGGTGGAAGACGACCCGTATGGCGACCTCTACTTTGACCAGGCGCCACCCCCCAGTTTATTGGCCCTGAGCGATGGCGTGCCTGGCAGTCGAGACTTGCTGGCCCACTGCGGCTCTCTGAGCAAGGTGCTGTCACCCGGCCTGCGCGTGGGCTGGATGGTGGCACCCCCTGAGCTGCTGGGCAAAGCCACCATGTGCAAACAGTTCAGCGATGCCCACACCAGCACCTTTGCCCAGGCCACGGCCGCACAGTACCTGGCTGCGGGCCGCATGCCCGCCACGCTGGCCAAGGTGCGGGCGGTGTATGCCGATAGGGCGCAAACCATGTGCACGGCCCTGCGCGCCGATCTGGGCGATGCCGTGAGCTTCGTGCCCCCCCAGGGCGGCCTGTTCGTCTGGGCGCGCCTGACCGGTGCGGGGGGCAAGGTGGCCAACGGCAACGATTTTGCCAAGCGGGCCATTGAGCAGGGCGTGGCCTTTGTGCCCGGCACCCCGTTTTTCGCCAGCCAGCCCGACCACGCCACCTTCCGCGTCAGCTTTGCCACGGTGGGCACCGACAAGATCACCGAAGGTGTGAAGCGCCTGGCCGCTGCGCTCTGACCCGCCGGATACCCATTTCCCAACCCCCTCAGGAGTTCGCCATGCGAGGACATTTCGCCGCCACCGTGCTGGTGCTGCTGGGCAGTTACTTTTTGCTCTCCAACCTGGGGCTCATCAACGTCAGCATCCGAGAAATCGTGCTGACCTGGTGGCCGTTGGTGCTCATCGTGGTGGGCCTGGGCATGTTTTTCACCCCCCGCGACAGGCGCTGAGCAGACCTGCTTTTTTCAACAACACGCAAAGAGGAGACACACCCATGACCGGACAAACCAAGTTTTTGCTCGAAGAAAGCCAGATGCCCAAGGCCTGGTACAACATCCAGGCCGACTTGCCCAAGGCACTGCCTGCGGTGTTGCACCCCGGCACCCTGCAGCCGGTGGGGCCGGACGACCTGGCGCCGTTGTTCCCCATGGAACTCATCCTGCAAGAGGTGAGCGCCGAGCGCGAAATCGACATTCCCGAGCCCGTGCGCGACATCTACAAGCTGTGGCGCCCGGCCCCCTTGTACCGTGCCCACCGGCTGGAGAAGGCGCTGGGCACCCCGGCCAAAATTTTTTACAAATACGAAGGTGTCAGCCCTGCGGGTAGCCACAAACCCAACACCGCCATTCCGCAGGCCTTTTACAACCAGCAAGCCGGCGTCAAGCGCCTGACCACCGAGACCGGTGCCGGGCAGTGGGGTACCTCGCTGGCGTTTGCGGGCAGCCTGTTTGACTTGGAGGTGCTGGTGTTCCAGGTGCGCGTGTCTTACGACCAAAAGCCCTACCGCCGCGCGGTGATGGAAACCTACGGTGCGCGCTGCCTGCCGTCACCGTCCGACCAAACCGCCTATGGCCGCAGCGTGCTGGCCCAGCGGCCCGACCACCCCGGCAGCCTGGGCATCGCCATTTCCGAAGCGGTGGAGCTGGCCGTGCAGCGCGACGACACCAAGTACGCACTGGGCTCGGTGCTCAACCACGTGCTGCTGCACCAGACCATCATCGGTCTGGAAGCCATGGAACAAATGCAGATGGCCAACGCCTGGCCCGACGTGGTGGTGGGTTGCACCGGCGGCGGCTCCAACTTCGCGGGCATTGCCTTTCCGTTCATGGGCCAGGGCTTGCGCGGGGGCACCTCGCCCCGCATCGTGGCGGTGGAACCGGCGGCCTGCCCCTCGCTCACGCGGGGCAAATACGCCTACGACTTCGGCGACACCGGCCACATGACCCCGTTGACCAAAATGCACACACTGGGTTCCACCTTCACGCCACCCGGCTTCCACGCCGGTGGCCTGCGCTACCACGGCATGGCGCCACTGGTGTCGCACTGCAAGGAGCTGGGGTTGATGGAGGCCGTGGCCTACACCCAAGGCGAGTGCTTTGAGGCGGGCGTGCTGTTTGCCCGCAGCGAGGGCATCGTGCCCGCACCCGAGGCCAACCACGCCGTCAAAGGTGCCATTGACGAAGCCCTGCGCTGCAAGCGCGAGGGCAAGAGCGAGACCATTTTGTTCAACCTCTGTGGCCACGGCCACTTCGACATGGCCGCCTACCAGCGCTACTTTGCGGGCGACCTCAAGGACGAGGTCTACAACGAAGAAGAGCTGGCCATGGCCTTGGCCGGTTTGCCCAGCGTGCCCGCCGGGTTGTGACGCCTGGCAGCCAGCGCCCGGGCCGGGACCTCACGGCCGGGCGGCGTTGGCGGGCTTGAGCACGGCGTTCAGCAGCTTGGCCTGTGCCTTCAGGTCGGGCCCAGCCCGCTGGGCCACGGTGTGTTTGGGGTCGGTTGAGCCGGGTTGCGCCGCGGCGAGGCGGCGCTGCACTTCGGCCACGTCCACGCCCGCCACGCTGGCCAGCACCGGCAAGGGTGCCGCCGCCAGCGCCTGAATGGGCACCACGAACGGCGGCGTGCCTGCCCCACCCAGTGGCACAAAGCTCAAGCCCAGCACCAGCGCGCTGGCGCCCAGCACCCAGCGCGCGGTGACTTGGCTCAAATAGCGTTTGAAAGGGTTCCAGTTCAGCAGCACATGCAGGCCCACCCCAGCCAACATCACCCAGCTCAGCCACTCGTGAGCGGCTTTGTTCAGGCCACTGTCCAGGTGAAAAAACATCAGCACCCCAGTCACCCCCGACAGGGTGAACGAGCCCATGACGAGCGGGGTGATCCAGGGGCGGTGGGCGTTGATGTGGGTGTTCATGCGGCCAGTCTGCCCCCGCTGTTTGAACCAACATCAAGCGCCGGTGTCTGCGGTGTAAAGCTGGTCAGGCTGGCGCACCACGGGCTACCGTGCCGGGTTGGCGGCCAAAAACCGCTGCACCCGCTGGCGCACATCCGCCTGTTCGACCGCGACGAGCAGGTGGCCGCCCTTGGTGTAGGGCACCAGTTGCGCTTGCGGGATGTGGGCAGCCGCAAACTCAGCGTTGTGAAAGAGTTGCAGCAGGTCGTCGGTGGCGTGCAGCACCAGCGTGGGGGCTTGTACCGCAACTATCCGTTCGTTGGGCATGGCCGCGCGGTTGTCCAGCGCCACGCCCTGGGCGCGGGGCGCCACCGGGTTCATGTGGTCGATGAGGCGCGTCACCAGTTGGCGTTGTGTGGGTGGCAGGTCGGCAATCACGTCGTCGCTGGCACCCATCAGCTTCATCAGTGGGCCGTGGAACAGGGTGCTGACCAGCCAGTACAGCGCGTCGTGCTGAAAAATCCGGGTCAACGCGTTGCCCTTGTCGTTGGCCTGCGTCTGGCTGGGGTCGGCAGATGAGGCCACCCCACACGACAGCAGCACCAGCGATGACACCCGTTCGGGGTAAAGCGCGGCAAACAGCAGCGCCGACGGCCCGCCGTGCGACAGCGCCACCACCGCCACCTGGGCAATGCCCAGGTGGTCCAACAGGTGGGCGTAGGCATGGGCTTGGTCGTCAAACGTGGCGCCAGGGCGCAGGGTGGAGCGCAGGTAGCCCATGCGCGAAGGCGCTATCCAATGCTGCTGCTGGTCGTCCAGCACGGCATGGGCCAGCAGCTCGGCTTGGTCGTAGCCGCCGCCGCTGCCATGCACCACCAGCACCGGCCAACCCGTGCCGCCCTGCGTGAACTCGATGTCGCCTTGGGGCGAGGCGACCACGGTGCCCCGCTGCGCAATGCGGTGGTAGGCCTGCGCCATGTCGCGCCGATAGGCCAACAGGCCCACCAGCACCGCTGACAGGGTCAGCAGCAGCAGGGCGAATGCGATCCAGCGCAGGGTGGCGAATGCGGGCGACATGCTGCGGTTCTGTGCGTCGGGTGAAAGTCAGGGTGAGGTGAAGTGAGGGCCAAGCGGGGGCAGCACTGACCGCGGGAGACAACCCACGCCCATCCCATGCTCTTCAGGCGAACAACTCCAGCAAGCGGTCCAGCCCGCCCTGGTTGATGGCGACGTCAGCGTGGGCGCGCACGGCGGGCTTGGCGTGGTAGGCCACCGACAGGCCCACCACCCCCATCATGTCAAGGTCGTTGGCGCCGTCGCCCATGGCAATGCACTGCTCGGGGGCAATGCCCATCAGGCAGGCCACCTCCAGCACGGTGCGGCGTTTTTCGGCGCCGTCGCAAATGTCGCCCCAGGGCTGGTCCACCAAGCGGCCGGTGAGCTGGCCGCAGCTGGGGCCGCTGTTGTCCACGCCCAGCACGTTGGCGCGGGTGAAGTCCAGCCCCAACCGGGGGCGCAGGCGCTCGGTGAAAAACGTGAACCCGCCCGACACCAGCAGCACCTTCATGCCGGCGGCCTTGCACGCGGCAATCAGCTCAAACGCGCCGGGGTTGATTTGCAGGCGCTCGGTGTACACCTGCTCCAGGTGGTTGATGGTGACGCCCTTGAGCAGCGCCACGCGCTGGCGCAGGCTGGCCTTGTAGTCGGTGATTTCGCCGCGCATGGCGGCTTCGGTGATGGCGGCCACCTCGGCTTTGCGACCGGCGGCGTCGGCAATTTCATCCACACACTCGATGTTGATGAGCGTGGAGTCCATGTCGAACGCAATCAGCTTGTAGTCGGACAGGCGCAGGGGTGTGGTGATGCCGTTGACCACCAGGCCGGGCGACACTTCTGTGTGGGTGCTCATGTTTTTATGAAGAAATTGATAAACAAAAAATGGCCTTATCGCTTGATTGGTGGCGATGGTTGCTATTGAAATATTCTTCAATACTCACAATATTTGACGCTCAGCCAGCGGCTGCAACGGCCTTGGCCGACAGTGTATCGGCCCCACTTCGCTGATCTGACGCTGTTCACACCTGCGCTGTGGCATGCTGGTCGCCCATGGATGCCTCGGTGTGGTGGGCCTGTATCAAAAGGAAGTGACATGAACGTCTTTCAAAACACCCGTGACTTTGCGGCGCCACCGGAAGCCCTGTTTGCCGCCATCCAAGACCCTGCACGTCTGGCGCGGTGGTGGGGGCCAGCGGGTTTTACCAACCGCTTTGCGGTGTTCGAATTTCAGCCCGGTGGGCGCTGGGTGTTTGACATGGTCGGGCCAGACGGTCAGGTGTATGCCAACGAATCGGTGTTCGAGCGCATCGAACCCGACCACCGGGTGGTCATCCGCCACACCTGCCAGCCCCTGTTCACCCTCACCATCACGCTGTTGTCGCTGCCGTCTGGCACGCGGGTGCATTGGCACCAGGCGTTTGACGACCCGGCGGTGGCCCAGGCCGTGGCGCACATCGTGGCCCCAGCCAACGAGCAAAACCTGGATCGCTGGGCTGCGGAGGTGGGCCTGGGTTGATGCCTGTGGAGTGTGGGAAGGGCAACGGGTGCCGAAATGCGGGCGCGGCGGTCAGGTACGCGGTCCGCGTGGCGGGCGATCAGCCCGCCAGGTGGCACTCCCGCCGCAGCAGCGCGAGGGCGTCTTTCTGGGCGTGTTCGTGGTCGCTGGTGAGCGTGGGCAGGGCCTCGTCCATGAAGTTTTCCCACAGGCTGGCGTAGTCGTCTTGGTGCGCCTCGGGTGCGTGCTGGCTGATGTAGGCCGAGGCCAGCTCGGGTTTCAGCCCCGTTTTGCGGATTTTTCGGCACAGGGCGGCGGCGCCCCTTTCGGTGAGCAGCGTTTTGGGCGTGGCCCCTGCCGCCACGCACAAAAAGAGCGTGAGCAGCGAGGCATCGTCCTGGTGGCCTGCCGTGGCCTTGCGCCAGGCGGTGGAGGTGGCGCGGTCAAAGTGGTCGATCTCGCTGACCATGTCTTCGATCCAGAAGTACCGGTCCACGAACGCGGGCGTCTGGCAAAACAGCTTGCGGATGGGGAGGCTGGCGTCGAGCAGGGTCGGCAGGTCGTTCAAGACCGACTGGCGCATGGCCTCGACGACGGGGACAAAACGCGCCGGCAGGGTGTTGGGCCATGCCATGGCCAGCGCCGGGGCGGTTGACGGCTTATTGGCCAGCGCGTGTTGTTTGCGCAAGGCCAGAATCAGCTTTTCAAAAGCGACCCAATCGGGCATGCGCGTGAGCTGGCGGGCCGACAGCAGCAGCGCGGTGCGGATCACGGCCTCGGCGTCTTTGCCCGCTTCTTGCAGGTCACGGGCGGGCAGGCCCAGCGCATCGGCCAGCCAGGTGGCCGCCTCCAGCTCCAGCGCCACCTCGCTGCGTTGGGTCAGTTCCTGTTGGTAGTCGCTCAAGGGGCGCAAGGTCCATTTGGCCAGCTGGGGAATGTGGTCGTTGGTGAAGCCGCGGTACTCGTTCATGCCGAAGTGGCTGTTTTGTGGCATGGCAATCAGGCTTTTCAGCATGTCCGAGCCGCCCTTGGATCGCGACAAAAACGAATGGTCGCGCAGCGACTCAGCCGCTTTTTGCAGGTCGCCGCCCGTGCTGTGCTCCAGGTACAGGCTGACCAGGTTCACCATGCGGTCCTTGGCCTTTTCCAGCTCGGGGCGCAAAAATTCGCTGCCAAAGTAGCGGGCAATTTGCACCATGCCTTTGGGGGCATCGGCGTTGATGGCCGCGATTTTTTCCGGCGAAATGATGCCGTGCTGCACCCCGTACACCAAGGCTTTTTCAAAAAACGGACGCGCATCAAACAGCGAAACAGTGGACATGGGCAACTCAGGGTGTGCAACAGAAACAAGGGGCTGGGCGCCGCCGCGCAGGGTCAAATGGCCGACTCTTCGTCCGACTCCCGCGCGGCAGGGGTGGCCTGGCCCTGATCGGTGTCGCGGGTGTCCACCTTGCCATCGTCTTCTTCCTCGTCATCCTCGTCGCCCGCACCCCGGGCGAACGCCTGGGCCCTGGCGCGCAGCAGCAGCAGCATTTCCACAAACAGGTCGGAGCACTCGTAGCGCAGAATCCAGGCCAGTTCCATCCAGTCTTGGTCGGCCACTTCGTCTTGGTCCACGCGGGGTTTGACGTAGGCTGAAGCCAGCAAGTCGGCTCTGGACAGCATTTGGCCGTCGTCCTCGGCGGTGTCGAACGTGCCCGTGCGCGCAAACGCCTCCACGCGGCCCCAGCGCTCAGCGAAATAGTCGGCCAATGCTTCCACGCCACCGTCCAGGTAGCCCACCGCGTTCATGAACTCAACGGGGTCCGCACCCTCACGAAAGATGATGGCGTTCACCATGCCGCGCAGGTGGGTGTGGTGCAGGTCCTTGTATTGCTTTTCAATGACCATGGCCCGCGCAAACTGCTCGGGCGTGACCAGCAGGTTGACGATGGATTCTTTGGAGCTGTCGTACTCCCGAATGACGGCCAGTATGTCTTTGGGCGGCAGTTGCTCCAGCACCACCATGAGCGCCCGGTCGCCTTCGGTGTCGGCCAACTCCACCAGCGCAGACTCGGCCCCCACGATGTCGCCAGCGGCGATGAGGCTTTGGGTTTTCGCGATCAGGGCAAGGTGGTTCATTCGGCGTCTCGGTTCAGGCTGTTCAATGGGGGGCGGCCGTCCAGCGGCGGTGGCTGTGGGGGGTGCTCAGTGGTTTTTGCGGTCAAAACCGTGCGCTTCCATCCAGTCCTCACCGGCTTCTTCGCGGCGGCGGGCACCGCCGTCGCCATCACCGTCGTCTTGGTCGTCGCGCGGGTCATCGCTCTGGTCTTGATCCAGGTCGTGGTCTTCGTCGCTGTCGGCATCCCCGTCATCGGCGACGGCCAGGGGCTTGCCCGGCCGGGTGTACAGGTATTCCAGGCCAGCGGCCACCACCATCAGCCAGCTGCCCTTGGGCTCTTTCAGGATCTCTGTGGCCAGGCTGTTGGCCCAGGGCTGGAGCGCCACCGCGCCGGTCAGGCTGCTCCAGTCGGGCAGCTCATCGGACTCCTGGCGCACCAGGTGCTCCATGGCGGCGGGCGATTTGAACTGAAACCCCTGGTGAAACACCACCGCCACCATTTCTGGGCTGATCTCGATCATTTGGCGCAAAAAAGTCAGCTCTTTGCGCTTTTCTGCCAGCCGTTGGCGCAAGACGTCCTTGCCTTCGGAATCAAAGCTCAGGTCGTCCACTTCGGCCTGATAGGCCGAATCCAGGTGGCCAAAAAACGGGGAAATACGCATGTCCAAAAGCTTTCAGAAACAGAGGGGGGTCAAAGCACGGCTTTGATGTAGGTTTGCCAGATGTCGTGCGCGGTTTCCAGCGGGTCGTCCAGCAGGTTGCGCCGCCGGTTGTCGTCGTACGCCTGGCGTTGGGTGTCGTCGGACAGCACCTCGTAAGCGGCTTGCACGGCCCGAAACCGTTCGCCGGCATCGGCGGCGGTGTTGCGGTCAGGGTGGAAAAGGGCGGCCTTTTGGCGAAAGGCTTTTTTGATGTCGGCCAGCGACGCATCGCTGCCAAGCCCAAGGGCTGCGTAGTGGTCTCTCATGGGCAATGTGGGGGAAAGTTTCGGGGTGGATTATGTCTGGCAGGTGGAGGTGGACCATCTCATGGACGAAAGGGGCACGACCCAGCTACCCCTCCACCACCTTCCCCAAGCCCTTCAGCACATCCCGCACCATCTGCGCCCGGTCTTTCACCTCGGGCAGGGCGCGCTCTATGCGCAGCTTGTCGTTGCCCACCAGCTTGATGTGGCGGTTTTTCTGGATCAGCTGGATGATGGCCATGGGGTCCACGGGTGGGTTGGGCTTGAAGCTGATGATGATCACGCCGGGCGTGGCGTCCACCTTCACCACGCCGTAGGGCTGGCTCAGCACGCGCAGGCGGTGCACGTCGATGAGGGTTTGGGCCTGGGCGGGCAGCTTGCCGAAGCGGTCCACAATTTCTTCCAGCAGGCCGTCGATCTGGTCGGCCGTTTTGGCGGTGGCCAGCTTTTTGTAAAAGCTCAGGCGCAGGTGCACGTCGCCACAGTAGTCGTTGGGCAGCAGGGCGGGGGCGTGCAGGTTGATGTCGGTGGCGGCGCTCAGGGGTTTGAGCAAATCGGGCTCGTGGCCTGCCTTCAGGCAGCGCACGGCTTCGGCCAGCATCTCGTTGTAAAGCTGAAAGCCCACTTCCAGCATGTTGCCGCTCTGGTTTTCGCCCAGCACCTCGCCCGCACCGCGAATCTCCAGGTCGTGCATGGCCAGGTAAAAACCGCTGCCCAGTTCTTCCATGGCCTGAATGGCGTCCAGCCGCTGGCTGGCGGCTTTGGTCAGCCCTTCGATGTCGGGCACCATCAAATACGCATAGGCCTGGTGATGGCTGCGGCCCACGCGCCCGCGCAGCTGGTGCAGCTGGGCCAGGCCAAATTTGTCGGCCCGCGCCATGATGATGGTGTTGGCCGTGGGCACATCAATGCCGGTTTCAATGATGGTGGAGCACAGCAGCACGTTGAAGCGCTGGGCCACAAAGTCGCGCATCACACGCTCCAGCTCGCGCTCGGGCATTTGGCCGTGGGCTATTGATATGCGGGCCTCGGGCAAGAACTCTTCCAGCTTCTGGCGGCGGTTTTCGATGGTTTCCACCTCGTTGTGCAAAAAGTACACCTGCCCGCCACGCTTCAATTCGCGCAGCACGGCCTCGCGGATCACACCCTGGCTTTCGCTGCGCACAAAGGTTTTGATGGCCAGGCGGCGTTGCGGTGCGGTGGCAATCACGCTCAGGTCGCGCAGGCCCTCCAGCGCCATGCCCATGGTGCGGGGAATGGGGGTGGCGGTGAGCGTCAGCACGTCCACCTCGGCGCGCATGGCTTTCATTTGCTCTTTGTGGCGCACGCCAAAACGGTGCTCTTCGTCAATGATGAGCAGCCCCAGGTCTTTGAACTTGACCGACTCGCTCAGCAACTTGTGTGTGCCCACCACGATGTCCACCGTGCCGTCGGCCAGGCCTTTGGCGGCGGCGTTGATTTCTTTGGTGGACCGAAAGCGGCTCATCTCGGCAATCTTCACCGGCCACTTGGCAAAGCGGTCCACCAGCGTCTGGTAGTGCTGCTCGGCCAGCAGCGTGGTGGGGGCCAAAAAGGCCACCTGCTTGCCGCCCACCACGGCCACAAAGGCGGCGCGCAGGGCCACTTCGGTTTTGCCAAAGCCCACGTCGCCGCACACCAGACGGTCCATGGGGCGGGGCGAAATCATGTCTTGTATGACGCAGTGGATGGCGGCCTTTTGGTCGGCGGTTTCTTCAAAGCCAAAGTCGGTAGCAAAGGTTTCGTAGTCGGCTGCGCTGTACCTGAAGGGGTGGCCCACGCGGGCGGCGCGGCGGGCGTAGATGTTCAGCAGTTCGGCGGCGGCATCGCGCACCTGCTCGGCGGCCTTGCGTTTGGCCTTTTCCCACTGGCCAGAGCCCAGGCGGTGCAGCGGGGCTTCGTCGGCACTCACGCCGGTGTAGCGGCTGATGAGCTGCAACTGGCTCACGGGCACGTACAGCGTCGCGCTGTCGGCGTACTCCAGGTGCAGCAGCTCCAGCGGCGCGGGGGTGCCGTCGGGGTTTTTGTCACCCATGTCCATGTTGACCAGGCCCCGGTAGCGGCCAATGCCGTGGGCGCTGTGCACCACCGGGTCGCCCACGTTGAGCTCGCTCAGGTCTTTGATGAGGGCTTCCACATCGCTGACCTGCTCTTGCTTTTTGCGGCGGCGGGCGGTGGGCGCGGTGTTGAACAGCTCGGTTTCGGTGACGAAGTCGATGCCTTCTTCCACCCAGGCAAAGCCCTGCGTCAGGGACGACGTGGCCATGCCAATGGGCTCGTCGCTGGCGGCGAACTCGGCCAGCGAGTCAAACGCCGGTGGGCTGAGCTGTGAGGCCCGCAGGAAGTCGAGCAGGCTCTCGCGGCGGCCATTGCTCTCGGCCAGCACCAGCACGCGATTTTTGATGCTTTTTTGGCTTCCAGCGCTTTTCTGTGTTGGGTTTGCAGCTGCGATTTCTGATGTTTTCAGGCCCAGATGTTCTTTCAGCCGGGCCAGCGGGTCCTCGCTGCCGCGCACCACGGTGAGGTCGGGCAGGGTTTGCACGCTGGCGCTGTCGGCCACATCTGCCACCCCCGGGCGCAGGGCCAGCTGCGCATGGGGCTTGGCCACGGCGTAAAAGCCTTCGGCATCCAGAAACAGGGCTTCGGGGGGCAGGGCGGGGCGCTCCGGGTCGCCCTGGATGAGGCGGTGGCGGTCACGCGTGTCTTGCCAAAAGCGCTGGAAGGCGGGTTCCAGGTCACCGTGCAGCACCACCGTGGCCTGGGGGCCCAGGTAATCAAAAATGGTGGCGGTGCTGTCAAAGAACAGCGGCAGGTAGTACTCGATGCCCGCCGTGGCCACGCCATTGCCCATGTCTTTGTAGATGCGGCTTTTGGTGGGGTCGCCCTCCAGCAGTTCGCGCCAGCGGCTGCGAAAGCGTGCGCGGGCGGCCTCGTCCATGGGGAATTCGCGCCCGGGCAGCAGCCGCACCTCGGGCACGGGGTACAGGCTGCGCTGGCTGTCGGGGTCGAAGGTGCGGATGCTGTCAATTTCGTCGTCGAACAGGTCCACCCGGTAGGGCACGGGGCTGCCCATGGGAAACAGGTCAATCAGCCCGCCGCGCACCGCGTATTCGCCAGGGCTGACCACCTGCGTGACGTGCTGGTAACCCGCCAGGGTGAGCTGCGCCTTGAGCTGGGGCTCATCCAGCTTTTGCTTGACCTTGAAGTGAAAGGTGTAACCCGCCAGAAAAGCCGGGGGCGCCAGCCGGTACAGCGCCGTGGTGGCGGGGACGATGACCACGTCAGCCCCGTCGTCGTGGCTGCCGCCGTGGCCCCGGTGGTGGATGCGCCAGAGGGTGGCCAGGCGCTCCGAAATCAGGTCTTGGTGCGGCGAAAACGCGTCGTAGGGCAGCGTTTCCCAATCGGGAAACAGGGCGCAGCGCAGGCCAGGGGCAAAGAAGGGCAGCTCCAACAGCAGGCGCTGCGCATCGGCGGCGTCGGCGGTGATGATGGCGGTGGCGTGCCCGCTGTCCTTTTCGCGCAACGCCAGCTGGGCCAGCAGCAGGGCATCGGCAGAGCCCACGGGGCTGGGCAGGGAAAAGCGTTTGCCGGGGGTGAGTTTGGGAAGGTGCATGGGGCAGTGGCGGGCCGCTCAGGCGGCTGTCAGTGGGCGTTGGGCGGCAAAGGGCGCAGTGGACAGCCCACCAACGCCAACACCCCGTTGCCCGACGGGTGTGGGCAATGGGGTGGCAATGGCGGAATTTTAAAGGGCCGCAGGCGCGCTCAGCCCCGGATGGGGCCGGGTTCCACCAGCAGGCGCAGGGCTTCTTTCAGCGCGCTGGGCAGGGGGTGGTCGGGTGTGGGGTCTGGCCCCACGGTGTAGCGACTGCCGGCGGGCAGCAGGTGCAGTTGCACGCCCAGCATTTCCAGCCGTTCGCTGGGGCCCAGGGCCTTGAAGTTGGTGGCCATGTGCCGCCCGTCCACCAGGGTGACGTTGCCCGCACCAATGACCTCCACCCCCCGCCCGCGCTCAATGAGCAGGGCGGTGTCTTCGTCCACTCCCACGCCCAGCAGGTCGGGGCGTTGGGCCATGGCCGAGAGCAGTCGCCCCAGGCGTCCCCGCTCGGAAAAGTGCTGGTCCACGATGGCGCGGGACACAAAGCCCAGCCCGATGTCCACGCTCACGAGGTCTTTTTCGGGCCGCACGGCGGCTTCGCCGATGGCCAGCATCTGGCGCGACAGCGCAGCTGCCCCAGCACTGGTGCCGCCGATGTTGGCCCCGCGCAAATGAAAGGCCAGGTGCATGGCACGGGCGGCCTCGCTTTCCCACAGGGTGGCCATCAGGCGGCGCTGGTCGCCGCCGCCCAGCCAGATGCCGTCGGCCTGCAAAATTTGGTCCACACGCGCCGGGTCGTTCGCATCCTCGGGGTTGGGCAGGGCCAGGTGTTGTACCTGCTGCGCACCCAGCGCCTGGAACACCGGCTGGTAACCGGCCCAGGAGGCCAACGGGTCGCCGCTGGCGGCGGTGCACACCAGGATGCGGGCCATGGGGCCACCGCACAGCGCCACAAATTTGCGCAGGATGACGCGGTCTTGCAAGCGGTCTTCCGCGCCCCCCACGATCAGCAGCTTGCCGGTGCGCCGCGCCGGGGTCTGCGCGTGCAACAGCGTGGGCCAAGCGCCCGAAAGCCCTGCTGCGCCGGCCACCAGGGCCGCGAGCGAGCTCCCCATCCACCGCCGGCGGTTGAAAGGCGGCGGTCCAATGGGGCGCTGCAAGGGGGTGATGGAGGTGCCGTTGCGGGCCAAGTGCTGAAAGGGGGTGTGGTTGTGGGGCATCAAACGGGGCGGCGCAGGGTCGCAGGGATAGGTTGGGGCAAACAAGGGTATCAGTGGGCGGTGCTGGCGAGGCGGCGGGTATGTGGTGACCGATGCTGTATGGCAGGGGTGGTTCCCGGCGTCTGCGTTCACAATCATGGTCCCCAGATGCCACACACCACGCACCAGCACACATGAAGACCAAGGTCGATTTCAACCCTGCCGCAGACCACCACGGTAGCACCGACCGCGTGTGGGCTGTGGTGCCCTGCGGGGGCAAGGGCTCACGCGCGGGCGGCGCTTCGCCCAAACAGTACCATCCTCTGGCCGGCTGGCCGGTGTTGGCCCACACGCTGAACGCCCTGGCCCAGGTGCCTGGCTTGCAGGGTGTGGTGCTGGCCATTGCGCCGGACGATTTTTGGTTCGAGTCCACGCACGCGGGCTTGCCGCCGGGGGGCTTTGCGCACTTGCCCGCTGTGCAGCAGCGCCATGCCGCCACATCCGGCGGATGGTTGCAGGTGCGTCGCTGCGCGGGTGACAGCCGGGCGCAGACCGTGCTCAACAGCCTGCAGCAGTTGCAAGACGACGGCTTGGTCAACCCGGGTGACTGGGTGATGGTGCACGACGCGGCGCGTTGCCTGGTCAAGCCGCTCGACATCACCACGCTGATGGATGCCTGCAAAGCCGATCCGGTGGGGGGGCTGCTGGCCATCCCCCTGCCCGACACCCTGAAGCAGGCCGTGGCCGGGCGTGTGGGGGCCACACTGGCACGCGACGACAAGTGGCTGGCCCAAACACCACAGATGTTTCGCCATGGTGATTTGCTGCAAGCCATGGTCAGCGCAGCGCGCATGGGGCTCGAGCGCATCACCGACGAGTCCAGTGCCATGGAGCAGCAGGGCTACCAACCCCGTCTGGTGCCGGGCAGTCCCGAGAACATCAAACTCACCTACCCGCCAGACTTTGCGCTGGCCGAGGCCATTTTGAAAGAGCGTCAGTCATGATCAACGCGTTGGCCTTGCTGCAAGGGCTGCGGGTGGGTGAGGGTTGGGACTGCCACGCCCTGGTGCCCGGTCGCGCACTGGTGCTGGGGGGAGTGACCATTCCCCACACCCACGGCCTGCTGGGTCATTCCGATGCCGACGTGCTGCTGCACGCCGTGACCGATGCCGTGCTGGGCGCGGCCGCCCTCGGTGACATTGGCCGCCATTTCCCCGACACCGACGAGCGCTTCAAGGGCGCGCAGTCCACCGTGTTGTTGGCAGAGGCCATGCGCCGTGTGCGTGCCGCCGGGTTTGAGCTGCTCAACCTGGATTGCACGGTGGTGGCCCAGGCACCCAAGTTGGCTCCCCACATCCCGGCCATGGTGGACGCGGTGGCTCAGGTGTTGGGCGTGGCGCCTGCTCAGGTCAACGTGAAAGCGAAAACCGCTGAGCGCTTGGGGCCAGTCGGCCAGGGCCTGAGCATGGAGGCGCGGGCCGTGGTGTTGCTGGTGCACACCTCAGGCGGCGCGCAGGCGGATTTGGGCCGTCAGCCCGGGGGCTGATCCCCCCGCCGTGGCGCTGCTCAGCTGCAGTTCGCCCCCCATGCGCTCCAGCATTTTTTTCACCACCGCCAGTCCCAGGCCAGCGCCGCTGGCCTGACTGCGGGCTTGGTCTCCCCTGAAAAACGGCTGGGTCAGGCGGGCGAGGGTGGCCGCGTCCACGCCCGGGCCCTGGTCACTCACTTCCATGCACACCCACTGGCCTTGCGTGCGGGCGCGCAGGTGCACATGGGCTTGGCCGGGTTGACCGTCGGGCTGCGGGGTGCGGCCATAGCGCTGGGCGTTTTCCAGCAAGTTGTTGAACACGCGCAGCAGGTCCACCGGGTCTGCCAGCGCCAGCAGACCGGCGGGGGCGTGCACCTGTGCGTGAAGGTGGCAGCCGGGGTAGGCCAACTGGCTGGTCACGGCGGCTTGCATGGCGTCGGCCACGTCCACCGCCTGCAAGGGCGTGTGGGTGGGGCGGGCGTAGTCCAGAAATTTTTCAATGATGCCGTTCACCTGGGCCAGGTCGGCCACCATGTCCTGACGGGCCTGGGGGTCGGGCACGCTCATTTCGGCTTCCAGGCGCAACCGGGCCAGGGGGGTGCGCAGGTCGTGCGAAATACCGGCCAGCATGAGTTGGCGGTCGGAGTCCACCTGGGCCAGTTGCCGTGCCATGCGGTTGAAGCCCTGGTTGACGGCGCGGATTTCGGGCGTTGACACCTGCTCGTTCAGGTGGCTGTCGGCCAGGTGGCCATCGCGCACCTTGGCGGCGGCGCGCGACAGGGCGGCCAGCGGTTGGTTCAGCAACCGGGCCAGCAGGGCTGCACCGGCCAGCGAGAGCAGCCCGGCGATGACCAACCAAATCACCCAGGTGCGCCCTTGAATGCTCGCCACGCGGTGGGGGTCCAGCAGCAGCCAGTAGCTGTCTTTGTCCATGGTGAAGGCCACCCACAGGCCGGTGAAACCGTTCACCTCGCGGGCGACGATGGTGCCTGGGCCCAGGCGCTGCTCCAGCTCACTGGTCACGCGTTGGCTCAGGGGGTCTGTGCCGTAGCCACTGAAGCTGTCGCGGGGCTCGCGGGGGGCAATGCGCAGGCGCTCTTCATCGGCCAGGGTTTTCACCAGCGATACTCGATTAATGGCATCGGCGTGCTCCAGGGCCGCACGGGTCAGGTTGACCAGCGAGGCCACCTGGCGGGCGCTTTGCAGGGCCTGCGGTTCGAACTCCAGCGAGCGAAAGGTTTGTACCCACGCCAGGATGCAACCCGTCAGCAGCAGGACCAGGTAGCCAAAGGTGCGCCAGTAGAGGCTCATGCGCTGCGCTCGTCGGGCACAAACACGTAGCCCACGCCCCACACCGTTTGGATGTAGCGCGGGGTGGTGGGGTCGCTTTCAATCATCTTGCGCAGTCGGCTGACCTGCACGTCCAGGCTGCGGTCAAAGGCCTCGAACTCCCGGCCCCTGGCCAGTTGCGCCAACCGCTCGCGCGACAGCGTGATGCGCGGGTGGCGTACCAGGGCCTTGAGCATGGCAAATTCGCCCGTGGTCAGCGCTATCTCTGCGCCATCCTTGCGCAGGGTGCGCTGACCCAGGTCCAGCTCGAACGGGCCAAAGCGCGCCACCCCTTCGTCCGCCGACGGGCCACCCGGCATTTCGGTGACAGGTCGGCGGCGCAGCACGGCGTGGATGCGGGCCAGCAACTCGCGTGGGTTGAAGGGTTTGGCCAAGTAGTCGTCTGCACCCAGTTCCAGCCCGACGATGCGGTCCATCTCGTCGCCCTTGGCGGTGAGCATGATGATGGGGGTGCGCTCCCCCGCACTGCGCAGGCGGCGGCAAATGGCCAGGCCATCCTCGCCGGGCATCATCAGGTCGAGCACGATCAGGTCAACGCCCTCGCGCTGCATGATTTTGTCCATGGCCGCGCCACCGTCGGCCACGATGGCGACAAACCCCTCTTGAGTCAGGTAGCGGCGCAGCAGGTCGCGGATGCGTTGGTCGTCGTCCACGATGAGCACCTTGTCGGCCCGGGAGGGCGGGGCAGGGGCGTGGGGCGGGGCGCTGGGTGGGGTCTGCGTGTGTGGCATGGGCTGCGGTGTGGGGCCGACTGTGGGTGTATGGCATTTTGGCCGCAGAAACCCCTGCGTCATGCCCATGGGGCCGACAAAGGGCGTGACGGACACATCCAGTTACAAAAACGCGGGCTCAGAGCACCAGCAAAGGCACACGCCTGTGCTGCCGTTCTGGCACAGTGGCGCGATGTTCCGCTCCGCACCCACCGCCATGCCTTGGCCCACACACCCGTTGACTTGGTTATCAAAAATGAGAGCATTAAATTCAATATTGATAAGCGCTACAGCGCTTTTTTGTTTAAATACTTCTTGGGCGCAAGACTCGGCGACAGATCCGGGCAACCGCGTCAGCCTGTCGGCCACCGCCATGGTGGAGGTGGCGCAGGACTGGATGACGCTGAGCCTGGGCACCGTCCGGGAGGGGGTGGACGCCGCAGCTGTGCAAACCCAGCTCAAGGCAGCGCTGGAGGCGGCACTGGCCGTGGCCAAGCCAGCGGTCACCGCCGATGGCATGGTGCTGCGCACCGGCAACTTCAGCCTCTACCCCCGCCACGGCCGCGATGGCAAGATCAATGGCTGGCAAGGCAGCGTGGAGTTGACGCTGGAGGGCAAGGATTTCGATCGCATCACCACCACGGCGGGCAAGGTTCAAACCCTGACGCTCAATGGGGTGTCGTTCGGACTCAGCCCCGTGGCGCGCACGGGGCTGGAAGCCAGTTTGCAATCGCAGGCCATTGACCGCTTCAAGGCCAAGGCGCAGGCCGTGGCCACCGCCTTTGGCTTTGGCGGCTACCAGCTGCTGCAAGTGAATGTGGGGGCGGTGGACAACCCTGGCAGCGGTCCCCGGCCCATGGTGGCCATGGCCGCCCGCAGTGCCCTGAGCGAGGCTGCAGTGCCCGCCGAAGCGGGGCGCTCACAGGTGTCGCTGTCGGTGAGCGGTACCGTGCGCCTGAAGTGACGCGGTCACCTGGGTGGCGGGGTCACTGTGCGGTCCAGCCGCCGTCCATCTGCCAGGCCACGCCCCGCACGTTGCCGGCCGCGGCCGAGCAGAAAAACACGGCCAACTCGCCCAGCTCTTCTGGGGTGGTGAACTGCAATGAAGGTTCTTTCTCGGCCAGCAGCACACGCTTGGCTTCTTCGTTGCTTACCCCCAGGGCTTGGGCCTTGGCATCTACCTGCTTTTGCACCAGCGGGGTCAGCACCCAGCCGGGGCATATGGCGTTGCAGGTCACCCCTGTGGTGGCGTTTTCCAGGGCGGTGACCTTGGTCAGGCCCACAATGCCGTGCTTGGCCGCCACATAGGCCGACTTTTGTGCAGAGCCCACCAGGCCATGGACTGAGGCCACGTTGAGGATGCGGCCCCAACCGGCGGCCTGCATGGCGGGCAGCGCCAGGCGTGTGGTGTGAAAGGCGCTGGTGAGGTTGATGGCAATGACGGCATCCCAACGCTCGGTCGGGAAGGCCTCGATGGGCGCCACGTGCTGAATGCCAGCGTTGTTCACCAGAATGTCCACCCGACCAAATTCGACCGTGGCGGCGGCCATCATGGCCTCGATGTCGGCGGGTTTGCTCATGTCGGCACCGTGGTAACCCACTTTCACACCCAAGGCAGCCACTTCGGCTTTGGCGGCTTCCACGTCACCAAATCCATTGAGCATGATATTGGCACCTTGCTTCGCCAGGGCTTTGGCTATGCCCAGACCGATGCCACTGGTGGATCCTGTGACCAGGGCGGTTTTGCTCTTCAGCATGAGACGTTCTCCGATTCCATTACGATTTACCCATTCAGGCGAAGGAGGGTTTGCAAGCAAACCCGGCGCCAGCAGATTATCTCGGACCCCACCCTCACATGCTGACCTCACCCCAACTCTGTTTCGTCGAATGCCCAACACCTCCCGACGCCGGACATCGGCCCGAGGTGGTGGTCGGTGCGCAGGCGATTGCCCGGCGCATGGCGTACTGGGATTGGCAGCCCACTGGCCAAGGTGCGCCTGGGCACGTGGTGGTGTGTGTGCACGGGCTGAGCCGTCAGGGCCGTGACTTCGACGTGCTGGCGCGGGCGCTGCAGCCCCATGCCCGTGTGGTGTGTCCGGATGTGGCGGGCCGTGGCCACAGCGACTGGCTGGCCGACCCCATGGCCTATCAGCTGCCCACCTACGCCGCCGACATGGTGGCCTTGCTGGCACAGTTGCGCGCCCAAGGGGTGGTCACCATCGACTGGGTGGGCACCAGCATGGGCGGCTTGATCGGCATGGCCCTGGCCGCCCAGGCGGGGTTGGGTCTGCGGCGCCTGGTGCTCAATGACGTGGGGCCTGCCATTGAAGCCGTGGCGCTGTTGCGCATCGGGACTTACCTGGGCCTGGGCGAGCGGTTCGCCAGCGTGCAGGCCGCGGCCGACCACCTGCAAAGCATCTCCGAGGGCTTTGGCCCCCACACCGCGGCCGAGTGGCTGGCGCTGTCGGCGCCCATGCTGCGGGAGGAGGAGGGGGCCTGGTGTTTGCACTACGACCCGGCCTTGGCCGTGCCCTTCAAAGCACTGACGGCCGATGCCGCACAAGCCGCCGCCAGTCAGGGTGAAGACACGCTGTGGCAACTGTTTGACCACATCACGCAGCCCACACTCCTGCTGCGCGGTGTCGATTCGGACTTGCTGAGCGCGGCCACTGCGCACGCCATGACGCAGCGTGGCCCCCAAGTTCGCCTGGTGGAGTTTGCGGGCGTGGGGCACGCCCCCACGCTGGTGAGCCAGGGGCAGGTTGATGTGGTCACCGATTTTTTGATGGCCAGCGAATGAACCCATTGGACGGCGCACCGGAGATCACCCCATCGGTGGATGCCTCAGCGGCTGCAGCACCCACCGCCCTGATTGTGGCGGCCACTGCCCACAGCCTGCCCGTGGCGGTCAATGGCATTGCCCGTGCCCGATCGATGGCTGAGCCCCTGTTGGCAGCGGCTGAATTGGACACGGGGGAAAACATCCTCGACCATGCCGACGCGGTGGCCAGCATTCTGGCGGACATCGGTGGTTCGGAGGCCATGCAGGCCGCGTGCTACCTCGTGTACGCCTGGGAGCACTTGAACAAGCCGCAGGAGCTGATTGCCAAAGCCTTTGGCACGCATTTTGCCGATCTGGCCCAGGAAACGTCCAAACTCATTCAGTTACAGCGGCAAACCCGCATCAAAACCCACCAGGCCAGGATGGAGCGTGAGAAGGCGGAGACCTTGCCCGGCGCACCCTCGCCCAGCAAGGCGCCTGTGTCCGAGTTGGCAGCAAATCAGACGGAGAACGTGCGCAAGATGTTGCTGGCGTTCTCGCGTGACCTGCGTGTGGTGATGTTGCGCCTGGCCTCCCGGCTGCAAACCCTGCGCTACTTCGCTGCCACCAAACAAACGCCACCCGATGGCCTTGCGTGGGAAGCATTGCACGTGTTTGCCCCGCTGGCCAACCGGTTGGGCATCTGGCAGATCAAATGGGAGATGGAGGACCTGGCCTTCCGCTTCCTGGAGTCAGATACCTACAAGCAGATCGCCCGCTGGTTGGACGAAAAGCGATCGGGCCGTGAGATTTACATGGCCGACTTGCGCGACGCTCTGGAGCAGGCCATCCAGGCCATGGGGGTGCGCGCCCAGGTCCAAGGACGGCCCAAACACATCTACAGCATTGCCAAAAAAATGCGTGGTAAGGGTCTGGACTTTGAACAGGTGTTCGACATCCGGGCCTTGCGGGTCATTGTGGACAGTGTGGACGCCTGTTATGCCGTCCTGGCCTGGGTGAACGACCGCTTTCACCCGGTGGCCGAGGAGTTTGACGACTACATTGCCAATCCCAAAGCCAACGGCTACCAGTCTTTGCACACCGTGGTGCGCGATGACGAGGGCCGCGCCATCGAAATCCAGATTCGAACCGAGGCCATGCACGAGCACGCCGAGCATGGTGTGGCCGCGCATTGGGCCTACAAGGAAGCTGGGGCCAAGGGCTATGCTGGTGTGTCGGCCTCATCGGAATATGACGCCAAAATTGCCGTGTTGCGCCAGCTCCTGGCCTGGGAGCGCGACCTCAGTGGTGAGACGCAGGCGCTGTTTGACGACCGCATTTATGTGTTGACACCCGACGCCGCCATCGTGGAGCTGCCCAAAGGCGCCACGCCAGTGGATTTTGCTTACACCGTGCACACCTCGCTGGGCCACCGCTGCCGTGGGGCCAAGGTGGATGGGGCCATGGTCACCCTCAGCACCCCATTGCAAAACGGGCAAACCGTGGAAATCGTGTCGGCCAAAGAGGGCGGGCCTTCGCGCGACTGGCTGAACACTGAGCTGGGCTACCTCATCAGTCCCAGGGCGAGGGCCAAGGTCCGGGCGTGGTTCAACGGTCTGGCCATCGAGTCCACCATCGCCCGTGGCCGCGAAGCCATTGAAAAGCTGCTGCAGCGTGAAGGCAAAACCGCGCTCAGCCTGGACGATCTGGCCTTGCAAATGGGCTTCTCATCCAGCAACCAGTTGTTCGAGGTGGTGGGTAAGGATGAGTTGTCGTTGCGGGCGGTGGAAAGCCAACTGTCACCTCCCGATCCGATGCCCACCGAGGAAGACGAGTTGCCGTTTGTGCGCAAAACGCGCCAGAGCGACAAGTTCAAGGGCAGCCATGTGCTGGTGGTGGGCGTGGACTCCATGCTCACCCAGTTGGCAAAGTGCTGCAAACCGGCACCACCCGACGCCATTGGTGGTTTTGTGACCAAGGGCAAGGGGGTGAGTATTCACCGACACGACTGCCCCGACTTTCGCTACATCAGCCGGACGCATCCCGATCGGGTGATCGCGGTGCAGTGGCGCGGCGCCAAGGCCACCGACGCTGCATACTACCCTGTGGATGTGGCGCTGGAGGCCCGCGACCGGCAGGGGTTGCTGCGAGACATTTCCGACGTGTTTGCCCGCGAGAAAATCAATGTCATCGGCGTGCAAACCCAGTCGGTCAAAGGGGTGGCGCTGATGACCTTCACGGTGGAGGTGTCCGATGCCTCACGCCTGAACCGCGTGCTGGCGACCATGACGGAAGTGGAAGGCGTCAGCCGCGCACGCCGCCGGTGAGCTGGCGTGCTCCCTGTCACTCAATGTTCGGGTGTTGCAAAGAGTTTTCAACAGCGTTGCGAAGACGGCATTTTTCGCACTATAATTCGAGCTTCGAACAGATGTAGGCGCGTAGCTCAGCTGGTTAGAGCACCACCTTGACATGGTGGGGGTCGTTGGTTCGAGTCCAATCGCGCCTACCAACATCTTCTGCATGCACCACCATGCATGGCAATCCCCGGAAAATGCACGCTAGTCAGAGGCCAACGGTCTCCTAACCGGTTGGGTAGATGGGCTGCGTGGCAGTCTTTCTCTCAAGGTTACCTCCGTGCACAAAAGCAATCCTGACGGCAAGTCATCCCTTCCCGGTGCTGCGCCCAGTCCTCGGGTGATCAAAAAATACCCCAACCGTCGTTTGTACGACACCGACACGTCGGCCTACATCACGTTGGCAGAGGTCAAGAGTTTGGTCATGGACGCGGAGCCGTTCGTGGTGCTCGATGCCAAATCCGGGGACGATCTGACGCGCAGCATTCTGTTGCAAATCATTCTGGAAGAAGAAACGGCTGGCGTTCCACTGTTCACAGAACAAATTTTGGCCAACATCATCCGTTTCTACGGGCATGCCATGCAGGGGTTTGTGGGCGCCTACCTGGAAAAGAACATGCAAGTGTTCATGGAGATGCAGCAGAAGGTGGCGACCCAGCCCAAGGGCATGACCCCCGAGGCTTGGAGCCAGTTTCTCAGCATTCAGGGGCCTGTCATGCAGACAATGATGGGTTCCTACATGGAGCAATCCAAAACCGCCTTTGAGCAGGTGCAAGAGCAAATGCAGCGCAGCAGCGAGCAGATGTTGACCGCCATGGGCATCAAGCGCCAGGGTTGAACCCGCGCATCCAACAGACACATTGTGAATTCACCCATCGCAGAGCAGGCGGGCCGTGCCCCCAAAGTCGGTTTTGTCAGCCTCGGCTGCCCCAAGGCACTGACCGACTCCGAACTCATCCTCACACAACTGAGTGCCGAGGGCTACCAGACATCCAAAACCTTCCAAGGGGCGGATCTGGTGATTGTCAACACCTGCGGGTTCATCGATGACGCGGTCAAAGAGAGCTTGGACACCATCGGCGAGGCACTGGCTGAAAACGGCAAAGTCATCGTCACGGGCTGTCTGGGTGCGCGCCAGTCGGACAGCGGTGGCAATCTGGTTTCGGATATTCACCCGTCCGTGCTGGCTGTGACGGGGCCCCATGCCACCCAGGAGGTGATGGATGCGGTGCACCGGCATTTGCCAAAGCTGCACGACCCGTTTCTTGACTTGGTGCCGCCCCAGGGCATCAAGCTCACACCCAAACACTACGCCTACCTCAAAATCAGCGAAGGTTGCAACCACCGCTGCACGTTCTGCATCATCCCGTCCATGCGCGGCGACTTGGTCAGCCGACCAGTGGGTGATGTGCTGGCCGAGGCGGCACGGTTGTTTGAAGGTGGCGTGAAAGAGTTGTTGGTGGTCAGCCAGGACACATCCGCCTATGGTGTGGATGTGCAGTACCGAACGGGCTTTTGGAGTGGCAAGCCAGTCAAGACCAAGATGCTGGATTTGGTTCGGGAGCTGGGTGTTCTGGCGCGTGCGCATGGTGCATGGGTGCGTTTGCACTACGTGTACCCGTATCCGCACGTGGATGACATCGTTCCGCTCATGGCCGATGGGCTGTGCCTGCCGTACCTGGATGTGCCGTTTCAGCACAGTCATCCCGATGTGCTCAAGCGCATGAAGCGCCCCGCGAGCGGTGAAAAAAATCTGGAGAGACTGCTTCGTTGGCGCGAAATGTGCCCTGAGTTGGTCATTCGAAGTACCTTCATCGCGGGCTTTCCTGGTGAAACCGAAGCCGAATTTGACCACTTGCTGGCGTTTCTGTCTGAAGCCCAGATTGACCGGGCAGGTTGTTTTGCGTACTCACCCGTGAAAGGCGCTGCCGCCAACGAGCTGCCAGGCATGTTGCCCGACGCCTTGCGCGAAGAGCGCCGCGCTCGGTTCATGGCGGTGGCCGAAGCTGTGTCTACTGCCAAGTTGCAATCCAAAATGGGTGCGACTTTGCAGGTGCTGGTGGACGCTGCGCCAGGGCTGGGCAAAAAAGGAGGCATCGGCAGAAGCTACGCCGATGCGCCTGAGATTGATGGCGTGGTCCGGTTGTTGCCCCCACAAAAAATCAGCAAGACATTGAAGATCGGGGAGTTCACCAAAGCCCGCGTGGTGGGCATCGAAGGGCACGACCTTGTGGCGCTGCCGGTTTGAACCGGTTGCCCCCCCTGCGGGCGCAAAGCACTGTGACGGTGTTCTTGCGTCAGTTCCCGATGACCCTGCATGCAGAGCTGACCATCGCGTCAGCTCTTTTTTGATTGTTTGCCACCAGAAAGTAAAAAAGGCCAGCAATCATCATGATTGCTGGCCTTTAAACTTGGTGCCCAAGAGAGGACTCGAACCTCCACGACTCTCATCGCTAGTACCTGAAACTAGTGCGTCTACCAATTCCGCCACCTGGGCTCTTCAGGAAAGCCTAGAGTATAACACTGAATATGCAAGAAACAAAAAACCTCACTGATGAATTCGAAGGTACGGTGCTCGGTCACCGGGACGGACACGGTTTTGTGTCGAGGGATGAGCAAACGGGGGACATCTATCTCGCCCCCAACGAGATGCGGGCGGTGCTCCACAAAGACCGGGTCAAGGTGCAAATCATCCGCACCGACCGCCGAGGGCGCCCTGAGGGACGGGTGACCGAAATACTGGCGCGCTCCGCCACGCCCATCATCGGGCGGTTGCTGCAGGAAGGTGGCGCATGGCTGGTGGCACCAGAAGACAAACGCTATGGCCAGGACGTCCTCATTCCCAAGGGCGGTTTGGCATCGGCAAAGGCCGGTCAGGTGGTGGTCGTGGAGTTGATCGAGCCGCCCTCGCTGTATGGCCAGCCTGTGGGCCGGGTGAGCGAGGTGTTGGGCGAGGTGGATGACCCGGGCATGGAGATCGAAATTGCGGTTCGCAAATATGGCGTACCCCATGTGTTTTCAGATGCCGCCCTGGCCCAAGCGCGCGCGCTGCCTGACCGTGTCACGCCCAAAGACCGGCTGGACCGCATTGATCTGACCGACGTGCCGCTGGTGACCATTGACGGTGAAGATGCCCGCGATTTTGACGACGCTGTTTATGCCGAACCCGCCAAGGTGGGGCGCGGCAAAGGCTGGCGGTTGTTGGTGGCCATTGCGGATGTCAGCCACTACGTGGACAACGGATCCGCGATCGATGTGGATGCTTACGATCGCGCCACCAGTGTGTACTTTCCGCGTCGGGTCATTCCCATGTTGCCCGAGAAGCTCTCTAACGGGCTGTGTTCGCTGAACCCGGACGTGGAGCGGTTGTGCATGGTGTGCGACATGCTCATCAACGCCAAGGGCGAAATCCACGCCTACCAGTTCTACCCTGCGGTGATGTTCAGCCATGCGCGCTTCACGTACACCGAGGTGGCCGCCATCCTGTCCAACACCCGAGGGCCGGAGGCCAGCAACCGCAAAGCCCTGGTGCCGCACCTGCTGTGTCTTCACGATGTGTACCGTGCGTTGTTGCAAGCTCGCCAAGCCCGGGGGGCGGTGGACTTTGAAACCACCGAAACCCAAATCGTTTGCGATGAATTCGGGCGAATCGAAAAAATTGTGGCCCGTACCCGCAACGATGCGCACAAGCTCATTGAGGAGGCCATGCTGGCGGCCAACGTGTGTTCTGCCGAGTTCATTGCACAAGGCAAACAACCGGGTTTGTTTCGCGTGCATGAGGGTCCCACGCCAGAGAAACAGGAAATCTTGCGCAACTACCTGAAGGTCATGGGTGTGCCCAAAACCATCAGCGACAACCCGACGCCGGGCGAGTTTCAGCAGATTGCGCAGGTGTCAAAAGACAGACCGGATGCGCAACAAATCCACACCATGTTGCTGCGCTCCATGCAGCAGGCCATTTACACCCCGCACAACAGCGGTCACTTCGGCCTGGCCTTTGATGCCTATACCCACTTCACCAGCCCCATTCGCCGCTACCCCGACCTGTTGGTGCACAGGGTCATCAAATCCATCTTGAAAGAGGGCCGCTACCAGTTGCCCAAATTGCCGACACCGGGAGAGGCTCACGCCAAGTTGAGCAAGCGGTTGGCCGATCGAAAACGGGGTGTCGAGCCTGAGCGTGTCACCAAACCGTCCGCCGATGTGCTGGCTTGGCAGTCAGCCGGTTTGCATTGCAGCGCCAACGAGCGCCGTGCGGACGAAGCCAGTCGCGACGTGGAGGCCTGGCTCAAGTGCAAGTACATGCGTGAACACCTGGGCGAGGAGTACAGCGGGGTGGTGTCTTCGGTCACCAGCTTTGGTCTGTTTGTCACGCTGGACGCGATGTTTGTGGAGGGCTTGGTCCACATCACTGAACTGGGTGGTGAGTACTTCCGGTTTGACGAGGCCCGCCAGGATTTGCGTGGTGAGCGCACGGGCATCCGCTACCAGTTGGGGACACGGGTGAACGTGCAGGTCAGCCGCGTGGACCTGGATGGGCGTCGCATTGATTTTCGCCTGGTGCACGAGGGTGAGCAGGGATCAGGTGCAGTTGGTCCGCGGGACAAGTCGCCCGGGGCCGACGGTTTTACGGGCAAATCCGGCCGGCAGGGGAAAGCCGGTACATCGTCCCGAAGCACCTCGGGCAGAGGGGGGGCTGCGGTAGACCGCGCGGATGCGGTGAAGCCTCCGCGCAAGGGCGCCCCCAAAGTCGGCAAGTCGGGTGACCGCGGACCTGCACGGAACAAGACCAAGAAGCCACGTCGTTGATCAGCCGAAGAAGGCAACTCATGCACATATTGGTTTTTTTGCTGGACACGGTGTTTTTTGTGTTCGTGTGTGCCGCGCTGCTTCGGGCGTGGTTGAACGGACGGCGAATCGGCATGTACGAGCAACCCGGTCCTTTCATCATGGCGGTGACCAATTGGCTGGTCATGCCTCTGCGGCGCACCCTGCCGGTGGCCTGGCAGCGGTCAAGGTGGGATGTGGCCAGTGTGCTGGCCGCCGTCTTGTTGGTGCTGGTCCATGCCGGACTGCTGATGGCCGTGTGGGGACAGATGGGGGGGCACTGGGGCGGGCACACTGCACTGGGCGGCGCCTGGTTCCTGCCGGCCTGGCTGGGTCTGGCCGTTCAGCTCCTGCTGAGAGCGGCCATCCAGGGTTTGCTGCTGCTGGTGTTGCTGCATGCGGTGCTGTCTTGGGTGCAGCCCCACGCACCGGTTCAGCAGTGGCTGGGGCGCTTGCTGGCGCCCCTGTTGCGCCCCATACAGCGCGTCATTCCGCTGGTGGGCGGGGTTGACCTGTCGCCTTTGGTGCTGTTGCTGCTGTTGCAGGTGGGTCTCATGCTGCTGGGGTGATCCGACGGGCCAGCGCTTCGGCCGTCAGGGTGAGCTGCGGTGGCCACCGGTCCGCGGTCAGACCGTGCCTGTACACCGCACACGCTACCGCAGGCCACACCGTGTCGTCCAGCCACGCCTCAGGGAGGGTGGGTTTGGAAAACCCATCGGGTGTTGGCGCCAAGGTGGTGCCAGCCAGCGCCGCGCCCACCATGCCCGCCAGCACATCACCGGTACCGGCCGTGGAGAGGCTGGCGTTGCCGGTGGGGTTGATGGACAGCATGCCCGATGGCGTGGCCAGCACGGTACCACTGCCCTTGAGCACACACACGCACTGAAATCTGGTGGCCAGTTCGCGCGCCGCCGCCAACCGGTCCGCTTGGACGTGGGCCGTGTCTTGGCCGAGCAAACGGGCCGCTTCCAGAGGGTGCGGCGTCAACACCGTCGCCAGCCCATTTGCCAGCCGCGACCGGAGCAACGTTTGCAGGTCCTGAGATTGGGCCACGGCGTTCAGGGCATCGGCATCCAGCACCAGGGTGCGGGCTTGGCTCAGCAGCTTGGGCAAATGGGGTACGACCGACTCACCGCCGCCGCATCCGCACACCCAGGTGCCTGCAGCCAAGGGCTCTGGCCCCAACAGTGTCTGGGCGGTGCGCAGCATGAGCTCGGGTTGCGAGGGATCCCAGCTGGGGCTGGAGGCATCGAGCATGGCCACCCACACGCGCCCGGCCCCGGCATGCAAAGCCGCCTTGGCTGCGAGCAAAGCGGCACCTGTCATGCCCGCCCCGCTGGGGTGAAGGCCTTGGCCGCCCAGCACCCAAACGTCCCCGAAATGGCCCTTGTGGGTGTTGTGCCGTTGGCTGCGTGGTGGGGTGGGGCGCAGCACACTGGGGCATCCCAGCCATGCCATGGGTGCTGGCGGTGTGGCGGTGAGCAGTGGCGCCGCAGCCTGCCCGCCCAGGTCATCCAGCCACACCTGCCCGGCCTGGTCCCGACCATCTGCGGTGAACAACCCGGGCTTCAGGCCAATGAATGTCAAGCAAAAAATGCTTCTAACGCATGTACATATTGAATTGTTAGCTATGGTATTTTTTCCGGTGTCGGCGTTCATGCCGGAAGGGATGTCCACGCACAACAGGGTGGGTGCACACTGCTGCAAATGGGTGATCCAGCGGGCAATCTGCCGCTGTTGGTCCGACGGTTCGGCCGTGTTGGCCGCCCGCACGCCAATGCCCAGGAGTGCATCAATGGCCAGATCGCATGCTGCCGGGGGTTCGGTGAACCGTAAGCCCGCATCCCTGGCCATGGCCAGGGCAAATCGGGCATCGTTCGGCAGGCGTTCTTCGTGCCCGCACCAGCTGACGAGCAGGTCCACGCCACGCGCCTGGCACCAGGGTTGCAGCAGGGCCGCTGCGACCAAGCCATCTCCCCCGTTGTTGCCGGGGCCACAGGCGATCCAGATGCTCCGGGCGTGGGGTGCCACTGCTTTTGCCAGCGCAGCCACCGCGGCGCCAGCCCGGGCCATCAGGGTGTGGGGCGGCAGCGTTTGGGCCAAGCGGCGCTCCAGGGCGCGCGTGGCGTCGATGCTGAACAGAGGCAGGGCAGTGGGCGGATGTTCTTGCGCCGGGCTGGTGACGATGCGGTGCAGCATGGCGGTGACCCAGGGGATGTCTAGGCGAGGCGGCCGAAGCGCTGTGGGCTGCAGCGCTCCAGTGGGCCGACGGTGGGGCGTTGACCGAGTTGGTCGGCCAGCATGCGGGATGCGCCGGGTGCCAGTGTCCAGCCGCGACTGCCATGGCCGGTGTTGAGCCAGATTCGGGGGTGAGGTGTGCGACCGACCAGCGGCAAGCCATCGGGCGTGTGGGCACAACTGGCCTGCCAGGTCTGAACGAGGGCGTTGGCACCGTGCAACTGAGAAGCACCAGGGAACCAGGTTTCCATGACCTGGTAAAGGCGCCGGAACACCCCCTGGGCGTTGCTGCCCGGCACCAGGGCTTCACCGGCACTGGCGCGCATGCGTTGTCCGGTGCGCGTGATGATGACGCGCTGCTGCGCATCGATCACCGCACTGTTGGGTGCGTTCAAGGGCTCCCGCACCGGGGCGGACACGGAGCATTGGTTCAGCACCATCAGCGGCCATTCCAGTCCCATGGGTTTGAGCAGCCGGGTGGCGTCGTGGCCGGCGCAGACCACCACTGCGTCAAATTGGTGCGCCTGTGCCTGGGTGCCGCCCGTCGTGGTGGCCAGGAACCGGCCTTCTGGGGTCAGCTGGGTGACTTGTGAGCGCAGGTGAACGTGGCCGCCCAAGCGGATAATTTCGGCCTTCAACAGTGCGAGCCACTGTCGCCCGTTCAGCACAAAATCCGTCGGCAAGGCAATGGCACCAGCCAAAGGGCCGTCCGCGTTCAGCGCAGGTTCCATGGCGCGAGCGCTGCCTGCGTCCATTTCAAACAACCGCACCTGGGCGCGCCTGAGGTGCTCCAGTCCGGGGCGGGTGTTTTTGCGCACATCGTCGGAATTCAGCAGCAGCAGCATGCCTTGGGCAGATTCCACCTCCTGGTGCAACTGTTTCATGGACGCGGTGACCCGTTCTTTCGTCAGCAGGCCCAGGGCGTGGGTGTCGTCAAACACCTTGGGCAACTGCTCGGAGGACAGATGGCGCTTGCGTTGGCGAAGCCAGCCCATGCCCGCCAGGCTGCGTGCCCAGGGTGGGGGCAGCAGGCCGCTGGTACCGACCGCCAAGCCATGGCCCGCAAAATCCCAGGCGGCCAAGGCCGCAGGGGCCACGCAGCCGGTGCTGGCAAAACTGGCGCCCTCGGCGATGCCGCTGTTGGCGTCGAACAGCTCAACTTGGTGGCCATCGTTCAGCAACTCCCATGCGGTGGTCATGCCAGCGACCCCCGCGCCAATGACCGCTACTCTCAAAGACATCGTTTCCGTTCAGTGGTGTGTGTGGCTTGAATTGTCACCGACAAGGATGTGCACATCCGGCTTTTGCGCGACGCAAAAACCGCTTGCCGGCTGGTGGCCTACCTCGCTGGCGGGGCAAAGGGGGAAATGGCTGCTAGAATCGTAGGGTTTTGGTGAGCGTCAGCCTACTTCGGGCGGCAATGCCCAAAACAATCCCAAACCAAGCCACTCAGGTGTCGATGTTGCGCATTTATTGGCCGCGCTGCATGGATCAGGCTTGGATTTAAGAACCAACCTCCGAGAGAAATCACATGTCTGTCTCCATGCGCGAAATGCTGGAAGCCGGTGTCCATTTTG